>NZ_JBEGHE010000112.1:0-255 GCF_040675795.1 Neorhizobium sp. LMR1-1-1.1 | reverse complement strand
GTTGGACTTGTCGAAGACCGGAATGTGCGGTGCTATCTTCTTCTCCTTGACCAGCCATGCGAGGTTGTCAGCAGAACCGTAGGCACTGTCAGCAGCGAGATAACCAGGTCGTAAACCGAAGCGGTTCACCGTTCGGTCGAGCATCGTGCGAGATGCTCTGACCTCCGCCTGACGGATTGCGCGTGTCGCTTCCACGTCCAGAATAACGCCGTGCTCTGTGTCGATCAGGTAGTTGGTCGCATAGGCGAAGAAGGC
>NZ_JBEGHE010000111.1:0-255 GCF_040675795.1 Neorhizobium sp. LMR1-1-1.1 | reverse complement strand
TCAGCCTCTGAGGCACAGGCCTTCCGGCGGCCCATCATCGTGATGGGCGTCGCCGGCTGCGGCAAGAGTTCGGTCGGTATGCGTCTGGCAGAAGCGCTGTCCCTCCCCTATCAGGAAGGCGACGATCGTCATCCTCAGGCCAACATCGCCAAGATGTCGAAGGGCACGCCGCTCAACGACGATGACCGCTGGCCCTGGCTCGATCGCATCGGCGAGATTCTGGCCGATCACGCGACAAGCGGTATCGTCCTGACA
>NZ_JBEGHE010000110.1:0-255 GCF_040675795.1 Neorhizobium sp. LMR1-1-1.1 | reverse complement strand
GGGACTACTCTAACTATGTTCCTCAATATCCACGATCCGATAGTGTCATGACCGAGAAAATCCGCCTTGTGCTTGTCGACGATCACCCGATGTTTCGCGCGGGGGTCTACAAAAGTTTGGGAGATCTAGGCTTCGAAATCGTCGGAGAAGGGGGCTCGGCGAGCGATGCCGTGTCATTAGCCGCGACGCTCTGTCCTGAGGCTGTTCTGCTCGATATATCGATGCCGGGAAATGGGCTCTCCGCAGTCCAAACTA
>NZ_JBEGHE010000109.1:0-255 GCF_040675795.1 Neorhizobium sp. LMR1-1-1.1 | reverse complement strand
TAGCCGAGCCAGCCGAAGGATGCGTTTGAGGTGTGCGAAGAGCATTTCAACCTTCTTCCTGCGATGCCGCGACTGCACGTACTCCGGTGTCGTGGCAATTGCTCGGGCGACATCACGAGCATCCTCGGTGAGATCGCGCGGCACTTTACGCATCGGCATATTCGGGCAGCAGCGAGGCTTCAATACGCAGCGATCACAGTCTTTCTTGCTGGCGCGGTAAAGCCGTGTGCCCGCCGCTGTGATTCCAGATCGAGG
>NZ_JBEGHE010000108.1:0-255 GCF_040675795.1 Neorhizobium sp. LMR1-1-1.1 | reverse complement strand
CCCTGGAGATATCGGAAGTGCGAATGTTGACATGAGTAACGACAAAGGGGGTGAGAGACCCCCTCGCCGAAAGACCAAGGGTTCCTGCTTAAAGTTAATCTGAGCAGGGTTAGCCGGCCCCTAAGCCAAGGCAGAAATGCGTAGGTGATGGGAACCACGTTAATATTCGTGGGCCTGGTGGTAGTGACGGATTGCGTAACTTGTTCAGACTTATTGGATTGTCTGGGCGGGGAAGCGGTTCCAGGAAATAGCTCC
>NZ_JBEGHE010000106.1:0-255 GCF_040675795.1 Neorhizobium sp. LMR1-1-1.1 | reverse complement strand
GATCGTAGCGGGAACTCCATTCCCGTTCGAGCAGCAATCCCAGCCACTCAGCGTGCGAGAGATGTTCAGCTTCACCGTTGGAGATGAGCTCCCCAAAGGCCTTTGCCATGCCGGCCAGGCCCATGGCATTGAGTTTGTCGAGTGTTGGATGAGCAAGCATTCTTCTTTCTCCTTAGTGGTAGTAGCGAGGTCCGCGGATGTTTTCGTGGTGGATAGGCTCATGCGAGGCTGGTCCATTGGTGGTGGCGGCTCGAT
>NZ_JBEGHE010000105.1:0-255 GCF_040675795.1 Neorhizobium sp. LMR1-1-1.1 | reverse complement strand
ATCGAGCCGCCACCACCAATGGACCAGCCTCGCATGAGCCTATCCACCACGAAAACATCCGCGGACCTCGCTACTACCACTAAGGAGAAAGAAGAATGCTTGCTCATCCAACACTCGACAAACTCAACGCCATGGGCCTGGCCGGCATGGCAAAGGCCTTTGGGGAGCTCATCTCCAACGGTGAAGCTGAACATCTCTCGCACGCTGAGTGGCTGGGATTGCTGCTCGAACGGGAATGGAGTTCCCGCTACGATC
>NZ_JBEGHE010000104.1:0-255 GCF_040675795.1 Neorhizobium sp. LMR1-1-1.1 | reverse complement strand
AACAGCTTGTCGCCGGCTGCATGATCCTGCCGCATCGTCACCGGTAGCTTCAACGCCCAGCCGCGATAAAGGTCGCAGTATCGACTATAGCGATAACCATCCGGATGAAGACCGATGTATTCGTCCCATAGGATCTGCAGCGTCACATGCTTGCGCTTCAGCTCGCGGTGGACCTGCGCCCAATCTGGTTCCGGCGCGCGGCGATGTCCTATCTTCGTCCCGGCCCCCCTGTAGAGGGCCGCCTCCAGGACTGCG
>NZ_JBEGHE010000103.1:0-255 GCF_040675795.1 Neorhizobium sp. LMR1-1-1.1 | reverse complement strand
GCTTATGCCATTGCACTCGACGACCGATTTCCGACCGGTCTGAGCCCACCATCGCGCGCCTCCGTTACTCTTTCGGAGGCGACCGCCCCAGTCAAACTACCCACCATACACTGTCCCGGATCCGGATAACGGACCGCGGTTAGACATCCATGACGATAAGGGTGGTATTTCAAGGATGGCTCCACGAAGACTGGCGTCCCCGCTTCAAAGCCTACCACCTATCCTACACATGCCGACACGAATGCCAGTGTAAAG
>NZ_JBEGHE010000102.1:0-173181 GCF_040675795.1 Neorhizobium sp. LMR1-1-1.1 | reverse complement strand
TGCCCTCATGGTTCGAACACTACAACACCCTTCACCCGCATAAGGCATTGGGGTATTGCTCGCCTCGTGAGTTCTTAAACCGTCAAACCGAAACCTGATCCTGTCCGGTTTTTAAGGGGCAACTCCACCTTATGACCCTCAACCCATAATCACGTTATGGGTTGAGCCATATCCAGCGACGGTCTGGCTGGTTTTTATTGAACACAATCACGCTTGCTTGACCTACGATATTATCCTCGGGAACAAACCCGATGTTAAAGCGACTGTCGAGGCTGTTATCCCGGTTGTCGCCAAGCATGAAATAGTGAGCAGTCGGAACGACGAACTCGGCAGTATTGTCTCCGCGACTGTCGTCCGAGATTTCTGCAACGGTGTAGGAGCGACCGGAAGGCAGAGTTTCGCTATATAGCGAAACCGAGCGCCCATTAAGTTCCACAGCACCTTGTTGCTGTCGCGGTACCGGCTGGCCATTCAAGAAAAGGACACCCGAGCGCAACTGGATATGATCTCCGCTGATGCCGACGATCCGCTTGACAAAATCCGTCTCTAGATCATTCGGCGCCCGGAAAATGACAACGTCGCCTCGTTCTGGAGCGCGTGTGAACCAGCGTGTCTTGGGACCAAGCCCGAAGGGCAGTGAGTACCGGCCGTAACCATAGATATATTTATTCGCGAAAACATAGTCACCTACCTGCAAGGTAGGAGCCATCGAGTTGGCCGGAATTGCAAAAGGCTGAAACAGCAGACTTCTGATCATCAGCGCGAGCACAGCAGAACCGACACCGAAAACCAGAAGAAGACTGTACCAGCGAGAATACCAGGGAAAATGGCGTTCGCCATTCAACGATCGCGCGGCCAGATAACCGTGGATCCCCCCGACGATGCGAAGTCCAATCATGCCGAGATAACCATCGAGCGGGAAGGCCGCGCCTTGGTAAGCCCACCAGATTTGCGCTGCGGCGGCGGCGAAGCCCACAAAGACATAGAGGATCGCCAGCCAACCTCGACCGAGATAGGCCATGACAACATCCGGCCCGAAGAGGAGACCTATAATGGCTGTACCGATGGGATTACGGGAGCGAAAGGCGTTGATAAGTTTCATCCAAGCAGTTTTCAGTTTTCCATCTTCCGATGTCCAAGCATCGCGGACAGGTCGGAAGAAATACAATGAATCAATGAAAATCCCCGCGGCGAACTTAATCACCGCGGGGATCAGCTTATCTAAACTTGGGTTGCCGGAAAGTGGCGACGCCACTTATCCCTGCAATTATCAAGAGCAACCGCTCGTAGCACCACACGTGTCGCACTTCTCACACGTGCCGTTGCGCACCATCGTGAAGTTCTGGCACTCGGAGCACATGTTGCCCGTATAGCCCTGCATGATCGACTTCATGCGGCGGTCGGCTTCGACCTTTTTGGCTTCCGACTTGGCGGCAGCGGCGTCGGCTTCGGCCTTGTCGGAGAAGAGCGCGGTCGCGACCTGCTTTTCTTCCGATGCGACGTCGTCGAGCACCTCTTCAGCAATCTCTTCGGCCAGTTCCTTGGCGCGCTCCTCGTAATCGCGCTTGAAGGCGACGATTTCCGAGGTCGAGATGGCAACAGCAGGCTCAAGCTTGCGGGCCGTGTTGCCGGCGATCGAGGTGACGCTGGCGGAAGCGCGGGCAGGGGCGGCGGTGGCCGAACCCTTGGCTTCCGAGCTACCCATTGCACCGCCCTGGATCAGGGTCGGCTTGTAACCGCGGGTCCAGCCGGTCGAAACGAGCTGCGTCTTGCCTTCCTTGATGCCCTTGCCGAGCGCCGTGTTGGAGAAGTCAGACGTATCGACATGCGCAAGGTCGTGACGGCCGAGATAGGAAACGGCGAGTTCGCGGAACACGTAGTCGAGGATCGACGTGGCGTTCTTGATCGCGTCATTGCCCGTCACGATGCCGGCCGGCTCGAACTTGGTGAAGGTGAAGGCCTCCACATATTCTTCCAGCGGCACGCCGTACTGAAGACCCAGCGAGATGGCGATGGCAAAGTTGTTCATCATTGCGCGGAAGGCAGCGCCTTCCTTGTGCATGTCGATGAAGATCTCGCCGATGCGGCCATCGCCGAATTCGCCGGTGCGCAGATAGACCTTGTGTCCGCCGACATTGGCCTTCTGGGTGTAACCCTGACGGCGGTTCGGCAGCTTTTCGCGCTCGCGGGTGACGCGCTCGATAACGCGTTCCACGATCTTTTCGGTGATCTGCACGGCCTGGGCTGCGGTCGGAGCCTGTACCAGTTCCTCGATCGCGTCTTCCGCATCGTCCTCGTCGATAAGCGAGGCATTGAGCGGCTGCGACAGCTTGGAACCGTCACGATAAAGCGCGTTGGCCTTGAGAGCCAGCTTCCAGGACAGCATGTAGGCTGCGCCGCAATCCTCGACGGTCGCCTCGTTCGGCATGTTGATCGTCTTGGAGATCGCACCCGAGATGAACGGCTGGGCAGCAGCCATCATGCGGATGTGGGATTCGACCGAGAGATAACGCTTGCCGATCTTGCCGCAGGGATTGGCGCAATCGAAGACGGCGAGATGCTCTTCCTTGAGGAAGGGCGCACCTTCGAGCGTCATCGCACCGCAAACGTGAACGTTGGCAGCCTCGATGTCCTTCTTCGAGAAGCCGACATGCTCGAGCAGGTTGAAGCTCATGTCCAACAGCTGCTCGTCGGTGACCTTGAGGGTTTCCTTCAGGAAGTCCGCACCGAGCGTCCACTGGTTGAAGACGAACTTGATGTCGAAGGCGGCCTTGGTCGCGTCGTTGATCGCGGCAATCTTCTCGTCCGAAAAACCCTTGGCCTTCAGCGTGCCGGGGTTGATGCCGGGAGCCTGGTTCAGGTTGCCGTGGCCGACTGCATAGGCTTCGATCTCGGCGATCTGGCTTTCCGAATAACCGAGCGAGCGCAGCGCGTCCGGAACGGCGCGGTTGATGATCTTGAAGTAACCGCCACCGGCGAGCTTCTTGAACTTGACCAGTGCGAAATCGGGCTCGATGCCGGTCGTGTCGCAGTCCATCACGAGGCCGATCGTGCCGGTCGGCGCGATAACGGTCGTCTGGGCATTGCGGTAACCGTGCTTTTCACCGAGTTCCAGCGCCTTGTCCCATGCCGCCTTGGCATGAACGACCAGCGTCTGGTCTGGGTTTTCGTCGTGATAGAGCGGAACCGGATCGACAGAAAGCTGCTCGTAGCCGGTTGCCTCACCATAGGCCGCGCGGCGATGGTTGCGCATGACGCGCAGCATGCTTTCGCGGTTCGGGGCAAAGTTCGGGAAGGGGCCAAGCTCGCCTGCCATTTCGGCAGAGGTCGCATAGCAGATGCCGGTCATGATCGCGGTCAGCGAACCGGCAATCGCGCGGCCTTCCTTGGAGTCGTAAGGGATACCCGACGACATCAGGAAACCGCCGATGTTTGCATAGCCGAGGCCGAGCGTGCGGTACTGGTAGGAGAGTTCGGCGATTTCCTTCGACGGGAACTGCGCCATCATCACCGAGATTTCGAGCACCATGGTCCACAGGCGCACGGCATGTTCGTAATCGGCGATCGCAATGTTCTTCGTTGCCTTGTCCTTGAACTGGAGAAGGTTGAGCGAAGCAAGGTTGCAGGCCGTGTCGTCGAGGAACATGTATTCCGAGCACGGGTTGGAGCCGCGGATCGGGCCACCGGCCGGCGAGGTGTGCCAGTCGTTCATCGTCGTGTTGAAGTGGATGCCCGGATCGGCAGACGCCCATGCGGCATAGGAGATCTGTTCCCACAGATCCTTGGCCTTCAAGGTCTTCATCACCTTGCCATCCTTGCGGGCGGTCAGGTTCCACTCACCATCATTCTCGACGGCGCGCAGAAAATCGTCCTTCAGGGAGACGGAGTTGTTGGAGTTCTGGCCGGAAACCGTGAGGTAGGCTTCCGAATCCCAGTCGGTGTCATAGGTCTTGAACTCGAGATCCTTGTAACCCTGCTGGGCGAACTGGATGACGCGCTTGACGTAGTTTTCCGGAACCAGGTCCTTCTTGGCAGCGCGGATTTCGCGCTTCAGGGCCGGGTTCTTCAACGGGTCGAAGCAGTCGTCATCAGAGCCTTCGCAGTTGACGCAGGCCTTCATGATCGCCTTCAGATGCTTGGCGACGATCTTCGAACCGGTGACGAGGGCAGCAACCTTCTGCTCTTCCTTGACCTTCCAGTTGATGTATTCCTCGATATCCGGATGGTCGATATCGACCACGACCATCTTGGCCGCACGGCGGGTCGTGCCGCCGGACTTGATCGCGCCGGCAGCCCGGTCGCCGATCTTGAGGAAGCTCATCAGGCCCGAAGAACGGCCGCCGCCGGAAAGCTTTTCGCCTTCGCCGCGCAGATGGGAGAAGTTGGAGCCGGTGCCGGAACCATACTTGAACAGACGCGCTTCGCGAACCCACAGGTCCATGATGCCGCCTTCGTTGACCAGGTCGTCACCAACGGACTGGATGAAGCAGGCATGCGGCTGCGGATGTTCGTAGGACGACTTGGACTTGGTCAGCTTGCCGGTGAAGGGGTCGACATAGAAATGGCCCTGGCCGGGACCATCGATGCCATAGGCCCAATGAAGACCGGTGTTGAACCATTGAGGGGAGTTCGGGGCAACGCGCTGGGTGGCGAGCATATAGGCAAGCTCGTCCATGAAGGCGGCCGCATCGTCTTCGGAGGTGAAATAGCCACCCTTCCAGCCCCAATAGGTCCAGGTGCCGGCAAGACGCGAAAAGACCTGGCGGGCATCGGTTTCAGAACCGTAGCGCTCGCCTTCCGGAATGTCCTTCATCGCCTTCTCGTCGGCAACGGAGCGCCACAGGAAGGAAGGAACGTCGTTTTCGTCAACGCGCTTCAGGATCTTCGGAACGCCGGCCTTGCGGAAATACTTCTGCGCCAGAACGTCGGTCGCGACCTGGGAAAACTGCGACGGCACGTCGATATCCGCCAACCGGAAGACGATGGAACCGTCCGGATTACGGATCTCGCTGGTCGCCTTGCGGAACTCGATGGTTCCGTAGGCGCCTGTCTCAGGCTTCGTGAAACGACGTTCGATGCGCATTGCCTCTAGTCCCTCATCCTTTGGCGCCGATAAGGCGCACGTGTTCGATGCGGCTGCTCTCCATCATGGGCAGCCGGCTGAAATTTCATCCAGACTCATTGGATGTCTATCTGTATATTGTGCTGGATAATGGCTGCCAACACTAAATATAGTATTAACAACATGTTTATGCCAGCCTAATCGCGGTCTTGGCGGTGATTTTCAGAGGACACGAAAACCCGTCGCCCGGCTGTCTGTCAGAACAAGCCCTGCGCTCGATTGTTTCCATCAAACTCGAAAAAGAACCGGCCTCGTTACTCCCGGTCCAGTCGCCGCCGCAACATAGGTTTATTCATGGCCGCGCATCCTGATTCGGTCAAGCCGTAGCCGGTAGGAGTTTCTAAACCACAAGATATTGTGGCTGATGCCTGTGGATAACGGGGAATAAAAAACAGCTAGGATTCTCAAATGCTTGGCGACCGGAGCTGAAGCTTAAGCGAGGCTTGCGAAATTCGATTGTGGCATGATCGGGGCAGATCGGCGGCTCTGGAAGCCCTTTCTGAACGGGCATTTTAGCACTTGGCCATACCATATTGAGACATATGGGTAACACGGCCCTCTAAATGTAGAAAAGTCCGCCATCCTGTGGATGACGGACCAGCTATTGACATCAAAACGACAGGGCAGGGTATGCGTCAGCGCATATCCTGCGGCTCGTGGTTGAAATGGAATGGGGCCACTATCTGTTGTGATCCTGGAGTCTTGGAGATCTAGCCCCGGTGTCCCTTGGCGATCGGCTCCTGATAGGTGAAGCCCATGTCCCAGGGAAAATAGATCCAGGTATCCTGGGAAACCTCGGTGACGAAGGTGTCGATCGTCGGCACGCCGGTCGGCTTGGCATAGACGCAGGCAAAATGTGCCTTTGGCAACATTTCGCGCACTTCCTTCGCCGTCTTGCCCGTATCCGTCAGGTCGTCGACAACGAGAATGCCTTCGCCGCCGTTTTCCAGCAGCTCGGGCGAAATGCCTTTCAGCAATACGGTTTCGCCCTGGTCGACATAGTCATGGCGCGTGGCGATGCAGACCGTATCGATGAGACGAATATTGAGTTCGCGCGAGATGATCGCCGCCGGCACCAGGCCGCCGCGGGTGATACAGACGATTGCCTTGAACTCCTGGCCAAGGCCGGAGAGGCGCCAGGAAAGCGCACGGGTATCGCGGTGGAATTGGTCCCAGGAAACGGGAAATGCTTTTTCAGGAAGAGACATGAATTTGCCGCCAGAACGAGAGTTTCTTTGGCTCTCGCTAATAGCGGCAAGCGAGGGGAAAAGGCAAGCGGTCGGACTTTATGTCGGTTGCACTCCTCTTCCCCTTACGAGTTTCAGGCTTGTCTGTGCGGAGTGAAGGTGAGGGCGACGATAAGGCCAATGATGGCGCAGGCCGAGGTCAGCCCGGCAACCGCTCCCCATCCGCCATGTATCCAGAACCATCCGCCGGCCCAGCCGGTAAAGCTGGCGCCGATATAATAGAACAGCAGGTAGAGCGCCGAGGCATGGCTCTTGGCGGCGCCCGAACTTGCGCCGACGCCGCTGCTCGCTGCCGAATGGCCGATGAAAAAGCCGATCGTGATCAGCGAGATGCCGAGGATGGTGAGGGTTAGGCTGGAGGTCAGCGTCACCACCACGCCGGCAAGAATGGTGGCGAACGTGACGATCAGCGTTGTCCTTCGACCGAACCGGTCCACCATCCGCCCGCCGGACGATGAAGAAACGATCCCCAGCGCATAGGTGAGGAAAATCATGCTGATCGCCGTCGGCCCGAGATGATAGGGCGCACCGGCCAGCCGGAAGGTGGAGTAATTGAACACGGTGGTGAACACGCTCGTCAGCATCGTGCCGATCAAATAGAGTCGCAAAAGCGCAGGGTTGGAAAGATGCTGCCGCCACAGATGAAGATGCCGCCCCACAGGCATGGATTGCGGCCGGAAATTTCGTGACGGCGGCAAAAGCAGAAAGAAGCCCATTGCCGCGGCGACACAGGCTACTCCCAGCGCATACATGGCGATCTGCCAGGAGGTAAAGGCCGACATCAAGCCCATCCCCACCCGTCCGACCATCGCCCCGAAAGCGGTGCCGCCGATATAAAGTCCCATCGCCCGGCCGAGGCTCGCAGGTTCGATCTCTTCTGCGAGATAAGCCATCGCCACCGCGGGCACGCCGCCAAGCACGAAACCCTCGACAGCCCGCGCTGCGAGCAGCCAGCCCCAACCACCGGCGCTTGCTGCGACAAGGTTGCATACTGCGGCCAGCATCATCGACGTGAACATCAGCGTCTTGCGGCTGACGATCTGGGCAAATGCGCCTGACAGAAGGATCGCGAAGGCAAGCGCACCAGTCGTCAGTGATAGCGCCAGCGAGGCCGTTGCAGCGTTGACGCCAAAGTCTTGCGGAAATTCCTGCAGAAGCGGCTGGACGCAGTAGATCAGCGAGAAACTGGCAAAACCGGCAAGGAAAAGCGCCCAGCTGGCGCGACGAAAGGCAGCGCTGTCGCCTTTTATCCAGGTTGTTTCGAATTCCGTCGGTGTCGCCTGAATAGCAGCGTCAAGTGTGGCGGGCTGGGGCATGGGGTATCCTTTGCAGACGCATATAGCGCCATGCCGACATTGCCGCTAATATATGGATGAGGCATTCTCCATATCTGGAATTAATATCATGGAGCTCAGACACGTCCGTTATTTCCTGGCAATTGCCGAGGAGGGAAGTTTTACCCGCGCGGCAGAGCGCCTTGGTATCGCACAGCCGCCGCTCAGCCAGCAGATCAAGGTGCTGGAGCAGGAGGCTGGCGTCCGGCTCTTCCGCCGCCTGTCACATGGGGTAGAGCTCACGCCCGCTGGCCGCGCCTTCCGGGCTGCGGTCGGTAACGTTCCGCATGAGATCGCCGAAGGCGTACGGCTTGCGCGCAAGGCTGCTGCGGGTGAAAGCGGCGAGATTCGCATCGGCTTTACCGGGACCGCAGCCTTGAGCCCAGCCGTGCCTGTCTGTATCGCGCAGTTTCGAAATACCTATCCGGATGTCGAGATTAATGTCACGGAGGCCAATTCCATGGCGCTTGCCGCGGCACTGATCGAAGACCGGCTGGATGTCGCCATTCTGCGTCCCTCGAATTCCGATCCCAATCTTCTGGCCGAGGAGGTTCTGACCGACGAGCCGCTTCTCGCTGCGCTGCCGGCCACCCATCCCTTGGCGGTCTCTGGAGAGATTATCGATCTTGCCAAATTGTGCGATGATCCGTTCATCCTGACGCCCCGCAGCGTTGGCGTCAGTCTTCATGATGCGATCCTGCGGGCCTGTGCGAAATCCGGCTTCACGCCCAAGTCGGGGCCGGCAGCACCCCATATCGCTTCGATACTCTCACTGGTCGCAGCAGGCCTCGGCGTATCGCTTGTTCCGGCATCCATTGCTCGCGTGGATTTGCGCGGTACGGTATTTCGGCATCTGGGTGACACCGCCGAACGTGTTGCGATCGCACTCGCCTATCGCAGGGCAACGACATCGCCTGTTGTTAGAAACTTCTGCTCCGTCGCACGAAAGGCGCGCATGGATAGGCGCTTTGAACTGCAGGCGCAAAAAGAATGAGGTCCTCGCGTCTGTTTTCTTCATCTGACTTTCATCCCGCAAACACCCTGTCGCCGCATTTGGTTGCAATGCCGACCGGGCAGATATGAATGAGGAAAACATGGACGAACTGGAAAAAGCGGCTCGCGGATTGCTTTATGATGCAAATTACGATTCTGCCGTTCTGGAAAAACGCAAGGCGGCCAAGCGTATCCTGCATCGGCTGAATGCACTCTCGCCGGATGAGAGGCAAGAACATGCCGAGCTGATCCGCGGGTTATTGGGACGCATCGGCAGGAATTTCGTCTTCGACGGTTCGTTTCACTGCGATTACGGCTTTAATATCGAAATAGGCGACGATTTCTATGCCAACGTCAACCTTGTCATTCTGGACGGCGCGAAGGTCACTATCGGTGATAACGTCTTCATTGCTCCCAATGTCGGCATCTACACCGCGGGTCATCCGCTAGACCCAGAGCGCCGCAACGCCGGCCTCGAATATGCTCTTCCGGTCACGATCGGGAACAACGTCTGGATCGGCGGGGGAGTTTCGATCATGCCGGGCGTGACCATCGGCGATGGTGCGGTGATCGGCGGCGGCGCGGTCGTCACGCGCGATATTCCGGCGAATGTCGTTGCCGCAGGAAACCCGGCACGCGTTATCCGGGAGATCACGACCGAAGACGCAAAGCGCGAGAGTTTCGGCCGCAAGTAGCCGTTCCGCATATTGGGCAAGCGGCAGCACCTTCTGGCTGCCGCCGCTCGACCTTTATCGTGAAAGCAATGTCAGCGCCGTCATCGAATCGAGCAGGCTGCGCGTTACCCCGCCGAAGAACATTTCCCACCAGCGCGAATGCCCGTATCCGCCCATGACAAGCAGATCGATGCTTTTGTCTGCAAGGCGGTTTTCGATCGCTGCAGCCGGCGAATTGCCGCCGCTGTCCTGCGTCGTCAATGTTACGTTTATGCCGTGGCGGGCAAGTGTTGCGGCAAGCTCGGAACCTGCAAATTCCTTTTCCCTATCGCCGCGCTCAGGAGGATCGATCACCAGAACTTCTACCGAAGAGGCCTGCTTGAGGATCGGGAGCGAATCGAAGGTGGCACGGGCAGCCTCCCGTGAACCGTTCCAGGCGATCAGCACACGTTCGATCGGTTTTGGCTGCTTCAGCGTATAGGGCACGAGCAACATCGGCCGGCCGCTTTCGAACAGGAATGTCTCCAGGTCGGCGCGATGATCGGCCTGGGACGGGCTGCTCTGGTTGGCAACGATCAGGTCCGCAGTCCGTGCGACCTCCTGTACGGAGCTTGATGCATAACCGGCCGCCAGCATGTAGCTGCGCCATTCGGCCGAAAGTCCCTCGCGCGTGGTCTTCTGGCGGAAGATCTGCTCAATTGCTTGAGTTTCCTTCTGGGCGCTTTCCTGCAGGATCTCGATTGCGGTCGGGTCGGGGATTTCCATCGGCGCGATCAGCGGAACGGCGGTTAGCGTCTCGGCATGAACCCCCACCAGATGCGCGGAAAACTGTTCGGCGATCGCAACCGCAAAATCGGTGATCTGGGGCGCGTTTCGTTGCGTGTCGAGAACAGCAAGAACAGTCTTGTAGGACATGGACATCTCCTCATTACAGGCTTCGTTTCGAGCCCTGTTCCAATAAGGTGGTGCTGCCGAGGCGCGGGTCAACGGGCGCCGCCCTTTGGTTATGCGTCTGCAGTCGGATTGGCCGAAATCCCTTTTCGATCGAGGCCGGCAATCATCTCCGAGACTGCTTCTGCAGCGGCATCCATAGCCTCGGCATCACGGCCGCGCACGACGATCTCGGTCGAGAATTTTTTTCCGTCGAAACGCGGGTAGGAGCCGATGCTGATTTCCGGATGCGCCTTCTGGATATCAGCAAGCAAGGTGCCGATATCGCCTTCGCCATAGGGGCAGGAGACGGCACGCGACAGCATTTTTGCGCCGCTGCGCAAGGTCGGCAGAACGTTGTCGACCATCGCCTGGAAAACCTGCGGCACGCCTGCCATCACATAGACATTGCCGATGATGAAGCCGGGGGCCGTGGAAACGGGGTTGGCGATATGTTTCGCACCTTCCGGCATCCGCGCCATGCGCTGGCGGGCAGGGGTGAATTCCATCTCGCGCCGCTTGTACATCTCACCAAGCAGGGTCATCGCCTCTGAGTCATAGACGCACTCGACGCCAAATGCCTTGGAAACCGAATCCGCGGTAATGTCGTCATGGGTGGGGCCGATGCCGCCGGATGTGAAGACGTAGTCATAGCGTGCCCTGAGCGCATTGAGCGCCTCGACGATCGCTTCTTCTTCGTCCGCAACAATGCGAACCTCTTTGAGGTCGATGGCGGACAGTGTGAGCATATCGGCCAGATGTCCGATATTCTTGTCCTTGGTTCGCCCCGAAAGCAGCTCGTCGCCTATGGCAAGCATGGCAGCGGTTACAATGGTGGAGGAGGCGGAGTAATCGGACATGAGGAGCTCGCTTTCTGTGATGGCTGGACGTTAATCCGCCTGCCGGGGAATGCAATCCCGCCGACGCTTACCTGATAATACGCAAATCGAACAAGATATGCCGCCATCGTTCGAAAATAGTAGACAGTGCGTCGTGGCATCGCCGTCTGGCGGCGCATACCCGGCTCGGATAGCTTTCGGCCACACGCTTGTAACAAGGCAGATCAATGATCATCGAGTTCTTGAAAAAGCTGTTGGGCGGAGCACCTACTGTAAGCTCAGCAACAGCGTCCACTCCCGCAGAGGAAACGAAGAAAATGACGAAGGTTCTGGTTCTTTACTATTCTTCCTATGGTCACATCGAAACGATGGCCTACGCTGTCGCCGAAGGCGCGAAGTCGGCCGGTGCCGAAGTCACCGTAAAGCGCGTTCCGGAACTGGTCCCGGAAGAAGTCGCAAAGTCCTCGCATTTCAAGCTCGACCAGCCTGCACCGATCGCCACCGTTGCTGAACTTGAAGAATATGATGCCATCATCGTTGGCGCCGGCACACGCTTCGGCACTGTCGCCTCGCAGATGCGCAATTTCTGGGACCAGACGGGTGGCCTGTGGTTTACCGGCAAGCTGGTCGGCAAGGTTGGATCTGTCTTCACGTCGTCCGCCACCCAGCACGGCGGTCAGGAATCCACCATCCTCGGCTTCATTCCGACCCTGCTTCACCACGGCATGGCCGTTGTCGGCCTTCCCTATGCCTTCCAGGGCCAGATGGGTGTTGAAGCAGTCAAGGGCGGCTCGCCCTACGGTGCGTCCACCATCACCGACGGCGACGGGTCTCGCCAGCCTTCGGATGTCGAACTGGAAGCCGCAAAGTTCCAGGGTGCCCATGTTGCAAAGATCGCAGCCAAGCTTTCGGCCTGATCTCGATTAGCCGTCGGAATTCACCTGAAAGGGAGTGGCCTTGGCCGCTCTCTTTTTGCATTCTGGGCACAGTTTTGGGCACAGATGACGAATTGGTGCCCATGATTGAAGGCGCGCCGTCTTCGATGTGAAGTTCGCGTATCTGCTTTATTTTATTTATATCAATGACTTGGGTGATTGGTGCGGACGGCGGGGATCGAACCCGCATGACCGAGGCCGAGAGATTTTAAGTCTCTTGCGTCTACCAGTTTCGCCACGTCCGCTTGGGTCTTGCTTTTCAGGTAGATAGACGATTCCGTCAAGCTCAGCTTTGCAAAACAAGTTCCGGAGTTTTGCAAAGCTGAGCTTTTGTCCCGGATCGTTGCGGCCGTCCACAGCAAGGCCTAGTCATACGTGAAGAAAAAGGCCGGCACCGCGGGTGCCAGCCTCATCACAATTACATCTCCGCAGCCTTTGTCAGTCGAGAAGATCCGCAGGCACCTTGCCGCCGTTTTCCGACAGCTTTTTCATCAATGCCTTGTGAAGCCACATGTTCATCTTGGCCGAATCCCCTGTGTCGCCGGTGTAGCCCAGTTCGGCTGCAAGTTCTTTGCGCTCGCTGAGGCTCGCATCCATGCCAAGAGCCTTCATAAGGTCGACGATCGAGTGGCGCCAGTCGAGCTTTTGGCCGCTCTTCTTGACCGCGGCGTCAAGGATGGGCGCGACGTCGATGGGCGCAGACGTTGATGGACTTGCTGCCGGAGCGGCGGACGCCGCTGCGGGGGCCGGGGACGAAGTGGCAGCAGTCGGCGCGGCGCCCGTTGCGGCGGGAGCCGCAGCTGGATTTTCAGCTGCCGCTGCCGGGGAGCCGAAGATCGCATTCTTAATCTTGCTGAAGATGCTCATGGGTCTTCTCCTCGAGGTTAGATGGTAAGGAACTAGGGCGTCCAGTGCTGGAGGAAATGGGGCCGATGTCTAAACGAAGCGAATTGTGGTGGTGAGCAATATTGTCGGGGAGGTGCAGGATCGCTTCAGGTTGACGCTTGAATGTCCGGGGCTATGTCCTCCTCCATAACGAGGAGGAAAATATGGTCGGGAAAGTATTGTTCCTTTTGATGATAATCTTCACCGGCTCGGTGGCGCATGCGGAAGGTACGGTAAAGGAAGGCCAGGTCATGGCCAGCCGCATTCTCGGAAAGAACGTCGAGTACTCGCTGTATCTGCCACCGGGGTACGGTCGTGACGAAAGGCGTTATCCGGTCATCTACCTTATGCATGGTGGCGGCGACGGCCAAAATCAGGATTGGTATCGTTTCGGCAACGCCAATCTGGTTTTTGACAGGCTGATCGAATCAGGTGAAGTGCCGCCCTTCATCGCGGTCACGCCGGAAGGCCGCCGGGATGACGACAACAAATTCAACACCTATTACATGAACGATGCCGACGGCCAGTATTTGTGGCAGGACATGTTCGTGAAAGAGTTCGTTCCGCACATCGAAAAGACCTTTCCCGTCATTCCAGGTAAGAAGTCCCGCGGCATTCTCGGCCTGTCGATGGGCGGATATGCAGCAATTGCTTTTTCCATGAAATATCCTGATCTTTTCGCCGGTGCCGCTGCATTGAGTGCGGCCTTCCGCACCGACCAGCAGATCGTCGAAATGGATCAGGCAGGATATGATCGGCGCTATGGCAAGGCCTGGGGTGTCGGATTGGCCGGGCGCGATCGCCTCAATCAGCCTTATTACGCCAACAGCGTTCTCGATCTGGTCGACAAGGTCCCGGCTGACGATCTAAAGAAGACCGAGCTCTTTATAGACTGCGGTTCCTATGACGATTTTTTCGTCGGCAATGCCGAGCTGACAATGAAACTCCGGAAGCTGAAAGTGCCGCATCATTTCATGGCCCGCGAGGGTGGTCATGACTGGACCTATTGGCGCACCGGGCTGCCGCAGGCGACCGTTTTTCTGGGTGAGGTTTTTCATCAATAACAGGCCGCTAGACGTTATTTGTTCGTCTCCGCCGGAATGCTGAAGTCGGCGGAGAACTGAAAGCTGGTTAAACGGGCTTGGTCTTCATCCATAAGCTATGGCATAGCGATGAAAATCTTGACGAGCCGTGGATGGTTTATGTGATGAAGACAGGTGTGGATGATGCCAAGGCGGCGATGCGGACGATCTTTCCGGAGACGCCGCTCCAGTTGAACGAGCATCTGAGCCGCCGTTACGGCGCAGATATCTGGTTGAAGCGTGAGGACCTGTCGCCGGTCCGTTCCTACAAGATCCGCGGCGCCTTCAATTTTCTGCGCAAGGCGATCACTACTGGCGCGAGCGGCAAGACGTTCGTCTGCGCTTCGGCCGGCAACCATGCGCAGGGGTTTGCCTTCGTCTGCCGCCATTTTGAAGTGCCGGGCATTGTCTTCATGCCGGTCACGACGCCGCAGCAGAAGATAGACAAAACCCGCATCTTCGGCGGCGAATTCATCACCATCAAGCTTGTCGGCGACATCTTCGACCAATGCTACGCGGCCGCCCGTGCCCATGTGGAGGAAATCGGCGGCATGATGGTGCCACCCTTCGACGATCTAGACATAATCGAGGGGCAGGCGACCGTTGCTGCGGAAATTTCGACCCAGCTACCCGATGGCGTGTTGCCGGACTTGGTCATTCTTCCGGTTGGCGGCGGCGGTCTTGCTTCCGGCGTCACCGGCTACCTCAAGGATGCGGTCGCCGCTGAAGGTTTTCTCTTCACTGAGCCGACAGGCGCGCCGAGCCTGAAGAAAAGCCTCGAGGCCGGATCGCCCATAACGCTTTCGAAGGTCGACAACTTCGTCGATGGTGCCGCGGTCGCGCGCATCGGTGATCTTAATTTTGAAGCGTTGAAAGGTTTTTCGTCGTCGCAGGTGATGCTGGTTCCCGAAAATGCGATCTGCGTCACGATGACCGACATGCTGAATGTCGAAGGTGTCGTGCTGGAACCGGCAGGTGGTCTTTCGATCACCGCACTGTCGCTTCTTCCGCGTGAAAAGATCGCCGGAAAGACCATCGTCTGCATCGTCTCGGGCGGCAATTTCGATTTCGAGCGGCTACCCGATGTGAAGGAGCGGGCCATGCGTTATGCGGGCCTGAAGAAATATTTCATCCTGCGTTTGCCCCAGCGTCCCGGGGCTTTGCGCGATTTCCTCAACCTTCTGGGCCCAGATGATGACATCGCCCGTTTCGAATATCTGAAGAAATCGGCCCGCAATTTCGGCTCGATCCTTATCGGTATCGAAACGACGGCGTCGGAAAACTTCGCCGGCCTTTATGAACGTTTTGAAGGGGCAGGGCTCGGGTACGAGGACATCACCGAAAACGAAATCCTCGCCAACCTGATCATTTGATGGGCTGGCGCTTCCGGCCTGAAACGGTTACAGGCGGTTGGGTGCGTTTCGGCGCCGGGAGCAATGTGGTAGGCAAAATCATGGCATCTTTTTTCTCTTCTCTCCTCTCAGCCTTTTCAGGCAAGGATAAGCCGGCCCAGGCTGCCAAAGGCGTGGAACCTGTTGCTTACAAGGATTGCCTGATCTATCCGGCACCGATCGCCGAAGGCGGACAATACCGCCTCGCTGGCCGGATCGAGAAGGACGTAAACGGCGAGACGCTGGTTCGCCATGTCATTCGGGCCGATATGTTCTCTTCGATGGAAGACGCTGTGACTTTCACGGTCCGCAAGGCTGAACAGATCATCGACCAGAACGGCTCTTCGCTGTTTTCGGACGGTCAAAGCTCCCGTTCCGCCTGATCCGCCACTGATAGGACGTTCCATCTTCAGTTTCCTTTGGGGACGGGGAGGTTATCCGTGTTTCTGAGATCATCCGGCTCAAGGACGATGCCGCCATCTGGCGCTGCACGATCGGCCGACAGGCTTGCCCAGTCGAGTCCTGTTCACTGAAAGCCTCAACGAAATCATGGTGCATGCCGGCAACGGCCACGCTTTCAGTATCGCCATGATCGATCTCGATCGTTTCAATTCATGGCCATCAGGCTGGCGATGCAGTCATCCGCGAGGTCTCTGTTAGGCTGATGGCTAAAACCGGGCCGCTGGATATGATCGCTCGCCTTGAGGGAGAAGATTTCGCAGCAATTCTGGCAAGCGTGTCGACGGAACAGGATCTGGAAACGTTCAGCGCTCTGCCCGGAGCATACGGCTGACAAGGATACGTCGGTCGGTTGTGCCGATATCGCGCTCTATTGAGATGATCCCTAGTTTGCTGGTCCATTGAAACACATGCCAAGACGATTGCCGGAAGTTGCAGGTCTGGACTTCAAGGAAGGCACGATTGTCCTTCTTGTCAGATAACTTGCGCAGGACTTACCGGGATTTGAGGAAAACTTAACTGAGATGATCCTAAAAGAGCTTGTTCTCAATGGCGCAAGGAGCGCCCATGCAATGGCTTAATCTCGGCCTGTTTCTGATTGAAGCGGTCGTCTATTTCTCCGTCATGACGGCGTTCCTGCATTTTCGGCGTTCGCTTGGCCTGGGTGTGTTTTTGGCCGCGCTCGGTGTGATGCACTTCATGGAGACCTACCTAGCGGCGGTCTTTTACGTCGAGCTTCCATTCGGAACGGTATCGCCAGGTTCCTCTATCTTTTTTGCCGGCAAGCTGATGATGATCCTGATGCTTTATATCAAGGAAGATGCAGCAACGGTACGGCAGCCCATCTATGGACTGTTTCTCGGTAATCTCCTGACGGTTGGCATCGCCCAGATATTGCAGCTGCACGCGGCTGTAACGCTGCCGGGCGGACGCGCTGCCGATATGGCCTTTCTCGATGAGATGGGTTGGCTCATGGTCTGGGGCACGACGATCCTCTATGTCGACGCGATTGCCATCATCCTGCTTTACGAGCGGTTGGGGCGTTTCGTCGACAATGTGGTCGTGCGCTTCGCCATCAGCGGCGCCGTTATGCTGACGTTTGATCAGGTAGCTTTTTTCTCTGTACTCCACATCTTGCTTGGTGTGCCGCTGCCTGTCTTCTTCGGTGGCTGGTATGCGAAGTTACTCGCGGTGCTTATCTATTCGAGCCTCTTTGCAGTCTATCTCAGGATCGATCAAAACGACCGATGGTTCGCGTCGTCACGGCAGATCAAGGACATTTTTCACGACCTCACATTCCGCGAGCGTTATCAGGCTCTGCTGGCAAAGGCTGGTGTAGACGGACTGACCGGTCTTTTGGATCGCGGCCGTTATGAGGTGGACGGACCTGAACTGGTGCGAAAAAGCCTCGCAATGCGCCAGTCGATCAGCATGGTCATTGTCGATGCCGATCATTTCAAGGAGGTCAATGATCGATTCGGCCATCAGCGTGGTGATACGGTTTTGCGGGATTTGGCAGCTTGTCTGAGCAGGAGCGCTCGCTCAAGTGATCATTTATCCCGTTTCGGCGGCGAGGAGTTCGTGATCCTTTTGTCGGACACCGACCATGAAAAGGCTCTGGAAGTCGCAGAGCGCCTTCGGGTGGATATTGCTGCCAACATCACGCGGCCCGATGGCGCGCCGCTTACGGTCTCGATCGGCGTTGCGACTGCGCCGGAGGATGGCCGAACGCTGGATCTCATCTTGAGCCGGGCTGACGAACGGCTCTATCAGGCAAAAAATAACGGCCGTGATAGGGTTCACGGCCGTCTTGGGAAGTTCTGAACGTATTCAGGAAATTAGGCAGCGAGAGCCAGCTGCTCTGTCCGTTCCTGGGCCGAAGCAATTGCCTTTTCGAAGGCTTCCGGACCGAAAGCCGTGCCTTCGACATAGATGACTTCGACATCGGTCATTCCCATGAAGCCGAGGACGGTCTTCAGGTAAGGAACGGCATGGTTCATCGCCATGGCAGGGCCTTCGGAATAGATGCCTGCGGCCGACAGGACGACATAGACCTTCTTGCCGGTGGCAAGACCCTGCGGGCCTTCGGCCGTGTAGCGGAAGGTGAGGCCGGCGCGGGCAACGTTGTCGATCCAGCTCTTCAGCTGCGAGTAGATGTTGAAGTTGATCAGGCCAGTTGCCAGCACGACAGTGTCGGCGGCCAGCAGTTCGGCAGTGAGCTTGTCCGACAGTTCGGCGGCAGCCGCTTCCTCGGAATTACGCTGGTCAGCCGGCTTGCGGATAGCCGAGGTCGTTACGGTGTCGAGATGGGAAATCGGATTCTGACCAAGGTCGTGACTGACAACAGTTGCGCCAGCGTTCTTCGCCTTCAGCTTATCGACGAATTCGTTGGCGATCTTGGTCGAGAGGGATTCGTCGCCGCGCGGGCTAGAGGTGACGAGAAGAATGGAAGACATGGTGCCAATTCCTTGATTTGTCTTGGAGGTCTTCTTGCGACCTCGATATATGGGGCGAGACTGGAGGCTCGTGTAGCTGACAAATAGGTCTGGACCGACATCGATAAAACGGGGATAATATCGAAGGTTCTTATCGAATATCTGGATAGCTCTCATGGATGCAAATCCGACCCTCGACCAGTTGCAGGTCTTCATCGCCGTTGCGGAAACGGGAAGCTTTTCGGCCGCGGCCCGCTCGCTCAACCGGGCGCAATCCGTGGTCAGCTACACGATCGGCAATCTGGAAGCCCAGCTTGAAGTCACGCTTTTCGAGCGCAGCGGTGCACGCCAGCCAAAACTCACCGAAGCGGGTAGGGCGATGCTGGCCGATGCTCGCCGGATTGTTGCCGACCTGCAGGTCATGCGCTCGCGCGCCAAGGGTATCCGGCAGGGGCTTGAGGCGGAAATCACGCTGGCGATCAGCGTCATGGTTCCGGCCGACGCGCTTGTTGCCGAACTCAAGGAATTCAGGACGGAATTCCCGACCGTCGCGCTCAACCTAAATGTCGGCGAACTCGGCATGGTGATGAACCTTGTCATGAACGGCAAGGCGGATATCGGCATTGGCGGGGCGCTGTTGAAACAGGACGATTCGCTTATCGCGGAAAAGATCGGCCACGCTTTCCTGCTACCGGTCGCTGCCGCCGACCACCCGCTGGCCAAGCTCGGGCGACCGCTGACGCTTGCCGATGTTCGTGAGGAGACGCAGCTCGTCGTCACCGACGCATCAGGCATCACTGCCGGTCGCGATTTCAACGTTCTCTCCTACAAGATCTGGCGGGTCAGCGACATCGCCACCAAGCATCATCTCGTCAAGGGTGGGCTCGGCTGGGGCGGCTTGCCGGCATCGCTGGTGCGCGACGATGTGCGTGACGGCAATCTCGTCGTTCTCGATATCGAAGCCTACGAGCAGGGCGAATACCCGCTTTATGCGCTGCGCAGGACGGCAAGCCCGCCCGGTCCTGCCGGCCAATGGCTGATCGATAGCTTCGCCCGCCGGCTTTCGACCTGCCCGAACAAGCAGCATTTCACCACCATGCTCCGCGCCGATATCGACAAGCCCATCGATGTGCCTGCCTATCCCGAGGCGGCGGAGTAGGCCGGCGCAATCCGTGCGATTGACCGCGTCGGGCTGATCTTGATATAGATCGCATCACGGTCAGCAGTTCACCGAGGCGTCGCCGTCCCTTATGGGAAGCTAAACCTGCACATTCAGATATCAGCACTTATCCTGTGCCGAAGTCGACAAGACGGTGACCAGCGACATACCAGACGGACCGGCACGATTTAAAGGATAAGCCATGCCCAGAACCATCTTTCCGATGGCCGTGTCAGATATGTCGGCCTTCGCCAAATCCCTGCGAAACCAGATCGACAGGCTCGATCACAAGCCGACCCATGTGGAGATGCTCAATCTCCTGAGCCGCGCCGCGGGTTTCCGCAATTACCAGCATTTTCGTGCAACGGCCGATAGCGCCGATCCCGTCGAGATGAGCCACACCACGGCCGAGCCGGAACCGCAGGCAAACGAACGTCGTGTCATGCACACGCTTCGCGTCTTCGACCGGGACGGGCGTATCATCCGCTGGCCGGGAAAACGCTCGCAGCAGGAGCTTTGCCTCTGGTTCCTCTGGTCGAAGATCCCGCGCGGAAGAATGTTTTCCGAACGGGAGATCAGCGTATTCCTGAACGGGTTGCACCTCTTCGAGGATGCCGCATTGCTGAGAAGAGATCTCTTCGACCTCGGCCTCGTCACCCGCAATCGTGACGGCAGCGATTATCGCCGCATTGAGAAAAAGCCGCCACCGGAGCTAGGGCTTCTCCTGCGCAAGGTCGCAACCTTGCCGATGAAAATCCCGACCCGGCAGGGACCGGCGACCGGCTTGCCGCAAACGGCAAGCCCGGCCTGACCGTCATAGCGTCAGCGTGCCGGAAATGCATGTCGCGACCTCGCCGCCGACCCAGATGTCGTCACTGAGCTTGTCGACATGCACCCGGCCGGCGCGGCCGAGCACCGTGCCTTGCGCAGCGACATAGCTTTCCGGCGCAATTCCGGAGCCGATCAGCCATTGCGCAAGCCCGGCATTCAGGCTTCCCGTCACCGGGTCCTCGTAGCCGTTACGGGTAAAGGCGCGCACTTCGAACTGCGCGTCTTCACCATCCGATTGCGGGTCAAAGCGCCCGACCAACCCAACCCGCGCACCTGCAAGACGCGAATAGTCCGGCCTGACCGCCAGCACATCCGCGCGTGAGGGCAGGCGCACACCGATCCAGTCCGGCCCGTTCTCGACCCAGTTGGCGTCCTCGATCATGGAGACCGGGATGCCGAGCCCGCTGGCTATTCTCTCGATCAACGCCGGCTCCACCGGGCCGCTTCGCACGAGCGGTGGCGCGGCAAAGGCAAGCCTCTGGCCGTCGCGGCGGATTCGCACCAGCCCGGCGCCGCATTCCTGAACGATCTCGCCCTGAGGCGCATTTGCCGCCTGGCTCAGCCACACATGTGCACTACCGAGCGTCGGATGTCCTGCAAACGGCAGCTCCTGTGTCGGCGTAAAGATCCGCACACGGTAATGCGCCTCCACCGTTGTCGGCTCCAAAAGAAAGGTCGTTTCGCTGAGATTGGTCCAGTTGGCAAAGGCCTGCATCTGCGCGTCATCGAGCGCATCTGCACCGATGACGACCGCAAGCGGGTTGCCGCGCATCGGCTGGCTGGAAAAGACATCGACCTGCTGGAAGGAAAAGCTTGGCATAGGGATCACTGCATCCGGTTGAAACGAAAACGGCAGCCTTTCAGCTGCCGCTTGATTCCGCAAATGATTTGCCCGGTGGCTGATCGCCTCACAGCACCAGCCGGAACTTCGCAAAACCGTTTTCACCGTCGCCGGCATCCTCGATTTTTGCCCCTTTGATCTCGCTGGCGAAATGGCGCCCCTTCGGTCCGCTCTCGAACACCGCCGTCGTTCCCGGCAACGGCTTGAAGGACCAGTTTCCGTCGGCCGTCGGGTTGATCGTCCCCTGTTCGACGATATAGCGCACGATCACGTCACGGTTGGTATCGGGCGCAACGAAGATCACCTTGTCACCGGCAATTTCCGGGAACTTGCCGCCACCACCAGCACGATAATTATTCGTCACGACGACGAATTTTTGAGCTGGATCAATCGATTTTCCTTCAAACTTCAAGTCAGTTATGCGATGCGCATCTTCATTGATCAGCTTGCCGTCCTTGTCAAAGCGCACCTGCTGCGACAGGTCGATCTGGTAGGTCACGCCATCGATGACATCGTAATTGTAGGAAGGGAAACCGTCGTTCAGCAGCGCCGCATCCTTGGCTCCCGCCTTGACTTGATTGAACATGCCCGCCGACATTTCCAGCCAGTTTTTCACCTGCGCGCCGGTAATCAGTACCGCCTGAACCGTGTTCGGATAGAGATAGAGGTCGGCGACGTTCTTGATCGCGATATCACCGGTCGGCACGTCGGTATAATATTCGGCACCGCCACGTCCGCCGGCCTTGAACGGAGCCGCAGCCGAAAGCACCGGATAGTCCTTGTACTGGCCATCCTTCAGCATCTGCTTGATATACCAGCTCTGCGCATTCGAGACGATCTGCACCGACGGATCGTCGGCCACCAGCGCAAAATAGGAATAGAGCGGCGCCGAGGTCTTGCCGACAGGCCGGCGCACATAGGCCAGCGTCGCTTCGTGTTCGGCTTTGGCCGCGACAATAACTTCCGGCTTGTCCCTCACGTCCGCGACAATCTTGCGGTTCTCGTCGCGATGATAGATCGGCCGTGCCTCGGAGGTGGATGAGATGATCTTCCACCCGTTGCCGTCCTTTTCGACAAGCAGATCGATCAGGCCCATATGCGAGCCCCAGAAACCGGCCATCACCGCGGGCTTGCCCATCAGCGTGCCCTTCTTGGCATCCGCACCGGCAATCCCGTCAAAATCCTTCGGCCCGGGGAAGACAAGATGCTGGTGGCCGGTAAAGATCGCATCGATGCCTTCAATGCCGGCAAGATAAAGCGAGGCATTTTCCATCCGCTCGCTCTGGCCGGAGCCGTCGATGCCGGAATGCGAAAGCGCGATCACGATATCCGCACCTTCCTCCTTCATCTGCGGCACCCAGGCCTTTGCTGCATCGACGATGTCGCGCGTCTGCGCCTTGCCTTCGAGGTTCTTGGCATCCCAGACCATGATCTGTGGCGGCACGAAACCGATGAACCCGACCTTGATCGGCGAGGTGGCTCCTGACCCGTCACGGATCTGCTTTTCGAGGATCACATAGGGCTTGAAGAAAAGTTCATCCTTCTTGGCATCGGATGCCAACATGCCTTTGGTTAGATTCGCACAAACGTATGGAAAGCCCGATCCGGCGAGCACCTTGTTGAGGAAGTCTAGGCCATAATTGAACTCGTGGTTTCCAAGTGTCCCGACGTCATAACCAAGCACGTTCATCGCGCTGATTACGGGATGCTTGTCACCCTCCTTCATGCCGCGCTCATAGGCGATGTAGTCGCCGAGCGGATTGCCCTGAAGGAAGTCGCCATTGTCGATCAGCATCGAATTGCCGGCCTCGGCGCGGATCGCGTCGACGATCGAGGCGGTGCGGGCGAGACCCAGCGTGTCGTTCGGCTTGTCGGCGTAATAATCGTAAGGGAAGACGTGGACATGGATATCCGTCGTTTCCATGATCCGAAGATGTGCCTGGTTGGCCTGCGCTCGCGCGGCGAAAGGATGCAGCGCGACCAGTGCGGAAGAGGCGGCAATCCCACCGAGAACCGAACGGCGCGAGAGCTGAAAGGATAAAGTGGAGGACGGCATGATATCTCCCTATTCGTCATCGAAAGGTGTAACACTAGGCGCATTCGCATGAGCCTGCATCACCAAAATGACAGGGGGAATAATCCTTCTCTGGCTTACCGTTTCAGCACGGGCTGGATGTCCTGATGGAAGAAGCGGAAATAGGCTGCGACCTGTGCTGCTGCATTCGTATTGGGGCGAAACTGGATGCCGAGGCGTCCATTATGGCTCCACTTCACCATACCCTCCAGAACACCAAGCTCCTCACTGTCAATTCTGACGGGGCTTCCGATGGAGGCATTGAGTGGTGCGCCGAGGTCTAGCGCCAGACCGGTCGCCGAAATATCGACGACGCGAGCATTGACCGATTGCCCGTAATATTTCAGCGTTCCGGGAATGCGTGCCTTGCGCCGAGGAGCAGAGCGCACCTTCATGTTGAGATTGTTCACTGCCATGTCCTGATACCTCCTGACCTTTTATCCGGATTATATCTGGCATGAATTGAAACGCCTTTAGTTTGCGTCATAAAATTGTAACAGATCGGGTAACCGCCGCTTTACATCCGCTTGCCTCTGGCGCGAATGGAGGAGGGAGAGAAGCTGATTCTCTCGCCGCGGAGGATCTGCATTTGCCTCGATATTTTGGCCATACTGCCACGACCGGAATGGATGCCGGATGAGCACATCGGTCGTGCTTCTGGCTTTGTTTGCTGCAGTTCTTCATGCCAGCTGGAATGCTTTCCTGCGTTCGGGTGCCGATCGCTTCTGGATGATGACGGTCATGAACCTTGCCATCACGGTTGCCGCCATTCCGGTTGTGCTCATCTTTCCCGTGCCGGTCGCGGATGCATGGCCCTATATCATCGGCTCTTCGCTGTTTCAGGTCGCCTACGGCCTTCTGCTCGTCGCCGCATACAGGCATGGTGAACTCGGGCAGGTTTATCCGATCATCCGTGGCAGTGCACCGCTTCTGGTCACGGTTGGCAGTTTCTTCCTGATGGGCGAGGTGCTGCAGCCCCTGGCCATGCTCGGCGTTCTGTGCATCGTGCTCGGTATCATGACGCTGGCGCTCGGCAAGACGAGGGCATCCGGCACGTCGATGCTGTTTGCACTTGCGACCGGCGTGGCGATCGCGGGTTATTCAACCCTTGATGCCATCGGCATCCGGGTGGCAGGAGAACGAGTAGCCTATATTGCCTGGGTGTTCATTCTTCCGGGCATTCTTCTTTCCGCGGCCTACATGGCTATACGCGGGCCTCTGCATATCGATATCCGCTCACCGGAAACCCGCAAGGCGATCGGCGGCGGCCTGGTCTCGCTTCTCTCTTACGGCACTGTTCTGGTTGCTTATTCATTGGCACCGGCCGGTCCGGTATCGGCACTCAGGGAGACCAGCGTGGTGTTCGCTGCTCTCATCGGATGGAAGTTCCTGGGGGAGCGCCTGACACCGAGGCGCATCCTTGCATGCATCGTGGTTGCCGCCGGCGCCATCCTTATTGGGGTTTCGTGACGCCGCGACCCATCTTTAACGGGATTTCCAGCTCATAGGTGCAACCACATTGGGGCTGGTTGCCAGATCAAGTTCAAGAGGAATGCGTTTTTCGCCTGCAAGTGCCCCCACGGTGAAGGCTCCCCAGGCTCTGATGACCAGCTTGGCTTCACCCTTGGTCACCGGAACGTGGTACTGATTGGGCTGGAAACTATCATGCAGGAAGAAATCGACCACTCCCGTAAGTATGGTGTCCTTTGTCGCCCGAACGGTGATCGAGACCTTCTGCCAATCGCCGCCGACATCAGATTTCTCGACTATGGCGGCAATCTGCAGCCCCTTATTGGTTTCCTGACCTCCGAAACGCTGTTTCTGCGGATCATTGGCGACGGTGATCGCCGGCAATTCGGGCTTGTCGGTGGTGGAAATACTCTGAGCCTCAAAGCCGCTTTCGAGACTGGCTGTTCATCGAGCTCGATCGCTACGTTTTTCGTCCGCTCGATACGCTGGCCATTTTCTTCCACTTTCTCGGCCAGGGAGGCTACGAGACCATCTTTGCCGACACTAATGCTCGCAAGTTTTGGAGCAAGCAACGCTATGATCGCCATGGCAAGATATGTGGCGATCTTTGCACTGTCACTGCTTTGATACCCGATCACCTCTCCGATGACGAGCAATATGGAAATAATGCTGACGATACCCGCGCCTAATTCCAGTGAACTTCGCTTCATCTACCCCTCCCTTGAATGGCGCCTCAAGATTGGGTGTATTTTGGATTTATGCAACCCTAAATAATCATAGGCCGACATTGGGTCTATCGATGATTTCACGGAGCGCGAAACTTGAATTGATCTTCACCACATGCGGTAGAGCTGAGAGCCAGTCGCGATGAATACGCTCGTAGTCTTCAAGATCCTTGGCCGCGACGCGCAGGATATAGTCATATTCCCCGGACATCAGATAGCAGACGAGCACATTGGGGCACAAATTCACCGCGGCTTCGAATTCGGTCAGCGTTTTGGCGAACTGGCCCGATAGCGAGATGTGGACGATGACCATCATCTTGTAGTCGAGCGCGGCATTGGAAAGGCGTGCGTGATAGCCGCTGATCGTGCCGTTTTTTTCCAGAATGTCGAGGCGGCGCGAACAGGCGGATGGTGAAAGCCCGACACGCTCGGCCAGTTCCGCGTTGGATATTCGCCCGTGATCCTGCAATGTCCGCATGATCGCACGATCGATGGCATCAAAGCTGCTCATTGCGGTTTCTTCCGAAAAATGACGATCTGGCGCAATAATCCCCGAAAATCAGGGTTGCAGCAATCACTCTTCGCAAGGACATTCCGTCGCTTTTCTGATGTGCTCGTCGGGCAAAAAATCAACTGGCGATAGCCAATATAAAAGAGAGGAATGCTGTATGCGTGTCGGGTGCCCGAAGGAAATCAAGAACCATGAATATCGTGTCGGTCTCACGCCCGGTGCCGTGCGTGAATATGTGGCGCATGGCCATGATGTGATCGTGGAAACGAAGGCTGGTGCCGGTATTGGCGCGGATGACGCCGCCTATCAGGCGGCTGGCGCAAAAATCGTCGCTTCGGCCAAGGATGTCTTCGAAAAATCCGACATGGTGGTCAAGGTCAAGGAGCCGCAGCCGGCAGAGTGGGCACAGTTGCGTGAGGGCCAGATCCTCTACACCTATCTTCACCTTGCTCCCGATCCGGAACAGACCAAGGGCCTGCTCGCCTCCGGCGTAACCGGCGTCGCTTATGAAACGGTCACCGATGAGCGCGGCGGCCTTCCGCTTCTGGCGCCGATGTCGGAAGTCGCCGGTCGGCTGGCAATTCAGGCCGGTGCAACGGCCCTCCAGAAAGCCAATGGCGGTCGTGGTATCCTGCTCGGCGGCGTGCCCGGCGTTGCGCCTGCCAAGGTCACCGTTATCGGAGGCGGCGTCGTCGGGCTTCATGCTGCCCGGATGGCGGCAGGCCTCGGAGCCGATGTAACCATTCTCGATCGCTCGCTGCCGCGCCTGCGCCAGCTCGACGATATTTTCGCCGGCCGCGTCCATACCCGTTATTCGACCATCGATGCGCTCGAAGAAGAAACCTTCTCGGCCGATCTTGTCATCGGTGCAGTGCTCATCCCTGGCGCTGCAGCCCCGAAACTTGTCACGCGCGAAATGCTGTCCG
Source organism: Neorhizobium sp. LMR1-1-1.1 (assembly GCF_040675795.1). NCBI lineage: Bacteria > Pseudomonadati > Pseudomonadota > Alphaproteobacteria > Hyphomicrobiales > Rhizobiaceae > Neorhizobium > Neorhizobium sp. LMR1-1-1.1. The sequence continues at coordinate 146,318 of NZ_JBEGHE010000102.1, read as the reverse complement.
GTATGAAGCAGGGCGCGGTCATGGTTGACGTTGCGATCGATCAGGGCGGTTGCTTCGAGACATCCCATGCCACCACTCATTCCGACCCAACCTATGAGGTTGATGGCATCGTGCATTATTGCGTCGCCAACATGCCGGGCGCGGTACCGATCACGTCCGCACATGCACTGAACAACGCCACGCTTCAGTATGGCCTCGCTCTCGCCGATCGGGGCTTACGCGCCATCGCCGAAGACAGGCATCTGCGCAACGGCTTAAACGTGCACAAGGGACGGGTCACCAACAGGGCCGTTGCCGAAGCACTCGGTTACGAAGCCTTCGCCCCTGAAAGCCTGCTGAACGTCGCCTGATCTGCCTCAATTCTGCCAGTCTGAACGCCGGGTGCAGCAGCGCCCGGCGTTTTTTGCACGTAAAATCAATTCGATATTATTTAGATATATCGAAAGGCTTGCGTTGTGAGTTTATTGGGCTATCTTTAGATATATCGAAAGACAGTCTAAGGAGACGGAAATGTTTGGACACAGGTTTGATGGCCGCGATCGGTGCGGCGAACACGGGGGCCGGGGAGCCAGCAAGGGCTTCGAGGAAATCTTTGCCGCGCGCGGCGGCCCATTCGGTCGCGGCTTTGGCGGTCCCGGCCGTGGTGGGCGAGGTGGCCCGGGCGGCGGTCATGGCTTCGGTGATGAAGGTGACGGTCGTATCGGCCGCTTCCTGATGCAGGGCGATCTTCGCCTTCTGGTCTTGGCGCTGATCGAAAAGGAACCGCGCCATGGCTATGAGATCATCAAGCATATCGAGGACATGACCTACGGCTTTTACGCGCCAAGCCCGGGCGTCATCTATCCGACGCTGACCTATCTCGAGGAGGCCGGTTATGTGGTCTCTGAAGCCGATGGCAACAAGAAGCGTTACGCCATCACCGAAGAGGGCAGGGCGCATCTCGAAGAAAACCGCAGCTTCGCCTCCACCATTCTCGGCAGGCTTTCCGAGCTCGCCGAACGCATCAAGCAGCGGCAGGAACGCAACGAACATCACCAGCGCCGCGAACACGGCCCGGAACTGCCGCGCAGCGTCGACGCGGCGCTCCTCAACCTGCGCGAAGTCATCGCCGCCAAGCTGGCGACGGACGAAAGGAAAGCCGGCGATTTCGTCAGGATTCTCCTGCAGGTGGCTGAGGATCTCGATCGCGATGGAAGCAAGGACACTGGTGGCTTGAGCTGATGTTAGGCCTCAATCCAGAGAACAAACTGTTGCTCTCTGGATCTCCTCGCCTGAGGAAAGATCCCTCAAGGACGGCCGGTGATTTCAGAGGAGGCGATATACTAAGCCCGGTCGATCCGGCACTGATAGCAGTTGTTGCGGGCCGAGCGCACATGCAGATAGGCAATGTCGTCGCTCACCAGCAAGCTTGCTGCCCGTTCCGTGATCATGTTGGTCGGCGTCACCGCGCCGCTGCCATAAACGATCCGGTCGTTAAAACCATATCCGCGAACGATATAGTCCGGGCTGGAAAGGATCGGCGGCAACGCCTCTTCGCAGGTATAACGCGGGCAGGGGTTCGCATGCAGGAAAATCGGGCCTGTCTCGGCATAAGGCTGCAGCGAGGGAAAGGGCCGATAGGCAAGCACAAGCAGGCCTTCTCCTTCGTCTATGTTCTGCAGGCAGTGGCGGCAGGGATGGCCCGGACCATCCGAAACCATCGTTTCGGGCCTGTTTTCATAGGCATCGGCGCCGCCGTTCCAGAGGGCCTCGGCCTCTTTCGTCGGCATGGCTTGAAAGCGAATTGTAGACACGGGCCTCTCCTTGACTTGGAAAAGCCATGTGATGGCGGTGATCGCCAAAAGCCGCCACCCGTTTCTTGCCGGCCTTGGCCCTTATCCGTCCAGCGCCTTGAGAAGCTCCGCATCCGTAATCGGCACAATCGTCTCTTCGCTGGTGCCTACCGGCGAAAAACCCATCATCTGGTAAAGCTGGATTGCCCGCGGATGGTCGAGATTGTTGGTGGTGACCGTCACCTTCGACGGATTGTCCTGCCAGGCGGCATAAAGCGCCTGCAGCAGAAACCACTTGCCGATGCCAAGTCCCATAGCCCGTTCGAACAGGCCGAAATAGGAAAGCTCGACAACGTCTTCCGGCTGTTTGGCAAGTTCGAAGAAACCCGAGGGCGCGCCGTCGACATAAAGCACGCTGATGGAAACCGGCTTGCCATGGATGATGGCGGCCAGTTCCTCGTCGCTCAGCCGCAGCCGCTCATACCATTGCCATCGCTTCCCCACCTGTCGGTAGAGATAGCGGTAGAAATGCAGCGGAATGTCGGGCGAGCGCATGATCGCCGTTTGCACATTGACCGGCACCGGCAGACTGCTGCGAGGTGCCGCCGTCATTTCGAGCCGCGTGACACGGACTTTCAGCGGGAGCGGTTTCTTTGCCATGAAAACTGTTCCGGCCTATCGCGCATCTGCCGGTCCGGTCACAACCGGAGCATCGTCTCGCCCGCCCCATTCTGTCCAGGACCCGTCATAAAGCGCATTGTCCTCGTGACCGAGCGATTCCAGCGCCAGCGTAATGATCGCGGCGGTGATACCCGATCCGCAGGTGGTGACGACCGGCTGGCCGAAGTCGATCCCCGCATCCTCGATCGCCTGACGCAGCTCCGGCAGGCTGCGCAGCTTGCCGTTGACGGAAAATGTGCCGGAAGGAAGGCTGCGGGCGCCCGGCATGTGGCCGGAGCGCAAGCCCGGGCGCATTTCAAGCTCTGTCGCGGCAAACCGGCCGGCACTGCGCGCATCTGCGATCTGCCGCTTGCCGTCGACGACGATCGACAGCATTTCGCGAAAATTGATCACCTTGTCGAGGCGCAGATCGGTCTTGAATGTGGTGGTCGAAGGCGCCGGGGTCTCTGTCTCCAGCGGCCGCCCTTCGGCCTTCCAGCCGTCCAGCCCACCATCGAGCACGAAGACGTTTTCAGCCCCCATGATCCGGAACAACCACCATCCGCGCGGCGCCGAAAAGATGCCGGGGCCGTCATAAACCACGATCCGGTCCGTCTCCCTGATGCCCATCTTGCCGACAGCCTCGGCAAATAAGTCCGGGGCAGGGACCATGTGCGGAAGGCCGGTCGAATGATCGGCGACCTTGTCGTGATCGAAACGGATGGCGCCGGGAATATGGCCGGCAAGATATTCGGCATCTGCGTTGCGACCCTGCGCCGGCAGATAGAAAGAGGCATCGATAACCTTCAGGTCGCTCGCCCCCAGTTCGTTTGCCAGCCACTCGGACGAGACCACGAAACGGCTCGTCTTTCCCTCAATCGCTTCGCTCATGCCATCTCTCCCTTGGCCTTTTCAGGCCTGTATTTCGGGCTCGCCGAACCGGATCCGGAAGCGGCGGTTTTCCTTGCCCTTTTTTTCTATTCTGGCGATATGGATCGCGCCGATTTCACTTGTTCTTGCAACATGTGTGCCGCCGCAAGGTTGGCTGTCAATGCTGGAGTTCTCGCCGATACACACCACGCTGACGCGCCCGAGGCCGACCGGCGGGCGGACATTTTTCGACTTCACGATGCCCGGATTGGCAGCCAGTTCCTCGTCGGTGATCCATTGCAGGTAGACAGGATGATCACCATTGACGAGCTCCATCAGCCTTGCCGTGACGTCGTCCTTGTCGATCGTATCGGTCATGTCGAAATCGACCCGCGATTCCTCCTCGCCGACGGCAGCACCGGTGATCGGATACTGGCAGACGACCGAAAGCAGATGGCAGGCGGTGTGCATCCGCATCAGGTTGAAGCGGCGCGGCCAGTCGATCGACAAAGTTACCGTCTCGCCAACCAGAGGCTGGGCCTGACCTTCGAGCGGCACGTGGATGACGATATCCTTCGTTGCCCCATGCCGGGTCTGGCCAAGCAGGATGCGGCTTCCATCCGCCCGGTCGAGAAAACCCGTATCGCCCGGCTGGCCGCCGGAGGTTGCGTAAAAGCAGGTTCGATCGAACTCGATCCCGCCATCCTCATGCACGGATGTCACGACGGCCTCTGTCGTGGTCAGATAGAAGTCGTCGCGGTAAAGCAGCTGTGATGACATGGGAGGCTCTTAGGTATCGTGATCAGACCGTTTCGAAGGGCACGGATATCTGCCGCTTCTGCGTCAGCCATTTCGGCAGCGGCAGGCCCTTCGACTTCAGGAAGTCAGGGTTGAACAGCTTGGACTGATAACGGTTGCCATAGTCGCAGAGCACCGTGACGATCGTATGTCCCGGTCCGAGGTCCTGGGCAAGCCGGATAGCGCCGGCAATGTTGATCCCGGAGGAGCCGCCGAGGCAAAGACCTTCTGTCTCGACCAGATCGAAAATATAGGGCAGGGCTTCCGCGTCCGGGATGCGATAGGAGAAGTCCGGGGTGAACCCTTCGAGATTGGCGGTGATCCGGCCTTGGCCGATGCCTTCGGTGATCGAATTGCCTTCCGACTTCAGCTCGCCATGGGCGTAATATTCATAGAGTGCCGCACCTTCGGGATCGGCAATGCCGATCTTGATGTCGGCATTCTTGGCTTTCAGGCCCATGGCCGTGCCGACCAGCGTGCCGCCTGAGCCGACCGAGCAGATGAACCCGTCCACCTTGCCGCCGGTCTGTTCCCAGATTTCTGGTGCCGTGGTTTCGATATGGGCCTGACGGTTGGCGACATTGTCGAACTGGTTTGCCCAAATCGCACCTGCGGGCTCTGTCTTGGCGAGCTGCTCTGCAAGCCGGCCCGAGACCTTCACGTAATTGTTGGGGTTGCGATAGGGAACCGCCGGAACCTCGACCAGTTCCGCGCCGAGCAGCCGCAAGGCGTCCTTTTTCTCCTGGCTCTGGGTCTCGGGAATGACGATAACCGTCCGATATCCGAGCGCCTTGGCAACCAGCGTCAGGCCGATGCCGGTATTGCCGGCCGTGCCCTCGACGATCACACCGCCTGGTTTCAGCAAGCCCCTCCGCTCGGCATCGCGGATGATGAACAGGGCAGCCCTGTCCTTCACCGATTGGCCCGGATTGAGAAATTCTGCCTTGCCGAGGATCTCGCAGCCGGTCTTTTCCGACGCATCCTTCAATCGGATGAGCGGGGTGTTGCCGATGATGTCGATGACGTTGGGATAGGAAACCATGATGAAGCGCCTTTTTTGGCTGATTTAATCAGCGTCTTTTCCACGGACAAGCGTTTGCGTGCAAGAAAATCCGTTCTCGACCTCTCGGTTGATAGGAAAAGCTCTGCTGCCTCGCGACAGGTTACGCAAAACCGCGTCGGAAAGCATGCGCGCGATTTTGTGATCCGATTAGACGTACCCCTAAAATCTACCATCTTTACGTTGTGCCGATAGGCCTCTAAATTTGACAACAGACATGTTGCTGAACCTGGAACGGCTAGATCTGCTTGTTGCTCACTACGTCGCCGGTTGCCTGCCGGAGCCGGCGCATATCCTCGTGGGCTCTCATCTGGAGATGCAGCCGTCATCGGGACGGTTGGCAGGCGAACTGGAAATTCTTGCCGGACAAAGCCTGGAAGATGCCGAGCCGAGCGAGTTGTCGTCGTCCGAAAGCCGGTTGAAAGCGATCCTGCAATCGAGGCCGGAAATCGACGTGCCGCCTGCAATGGCAAGGCAAGGCGATTCGCTCCCGCATTATCTGCGTTCCTACGCTGGAAGAAATCTCGACGATGTTCCGTGGAAGACCAAGCTTCCGGGCCTCAAGCAACATGTGATCGAGAAGTCGTCGGGGATGGAGGCAAGTCTTTTATGGGCAAGGCCCGGCCGCGCATTGCCGCATCATCACCATAAAGGACTCGAGCTGACACTTGTCTTGCAGGGGCAGTTTTACGATCATCGAGGTGCGTTTTCGCAGGGTGATGTTTCCGTTGCCGACGAGACCATCATTCATCGACCCGTCGCGGCGTCCGATAGTCCTTGCCTGTGCTTTTCGGTTCTGCTGGCGCCCATCACCTTGAGCGGGCCGACCTTCAGGATGCTGGGCGATATCTTGGGCATGTAATGCTAAGCTGATGCATGGCCGCAGCCAAAAAATGCGGCCACCCGACGGGTGACCGCAATCTGACCTCGTAAAAGTCAGTAAGGCAATCTCAATTGACGTGAAGCTGTGCCTCGCTCACCGCGTTTTCGAACTCCTGCCGGGCCTCCTCGGGCGTGCGACGCCCGTCGAGAGCTGCGCGGCAGCAGCTTCTTGCCTTGACGAAATGTGGCCCTCGCAGATCCGGCCAGCGATCGGTCAGCACCATCAAAGCCTCCGAAGGGCCGCTGATCATCTCTGTCCCATGATTTCCGAATGCGACTTGAACCGGCTTTTGCCAATTTTCATGCGGCATGAACGATCCTCCCAGTGCTCAGCCCCGAACAATAGAGAGCCTACACCCCGCGCCTTGTTGCGGCTACGATTTTTTTCCCGTTTAGGCTGCGCGCGTTAGGCCAAGTTGCCGCATAAACGCGGATGCTTGGAAAACACCTGCTCCATTCGCCGCATTGGTGAATTTGCAGCGGTTACTGATTATCCGACCGATGCGTACTCCGCTTCATATCGACGTCGGCTTTTGAGGCTCGTTTGCGCCGCGACCACCAGATCACCAGGCGGCGGCGCCTGCGCCGAATAAACGAGATGTCGTTCGACAGAACTATGAAACCGAGCGGCAGCATCCAGAAACCGAGCACCGGAAGAAATCCGAGCGTGCCTCCCACCATCAGGGCGGACCCCAGGCCAATGCGTCCGACGCGTGATCTCGGCATCGGAATACGCCATGTGCCGAGCGCCAATTTGCCGCTGCGAGGATCTATGCCGAAATGCCGTTTATGCGGTGTCGATGCCATCCAGTCGAAAAAACCTTTGAAAACATGAGATATCTTGCTTTGAGATGGGGATGGGCTGGGGATTAAACAAGGAATTTCGTTTTTTTGTAAAAAAGCGCTTGGCAAATCGGAAAAGCATGCGTATTACCCGCCGCACACGCCGCGACGCGGTGTTCCCTGGTAGCTCAGCGGTAGAGCATTCGACTGTTAATCGACAGGTCGCCGGTTCGAATCCGGCCCGGGGAGCCAAATTCAAAAAGCCTTGTTTTCGTGGACATCCATGAAAGCAAGGCTTTTTTATTTCACATCCGTTTCTGTTATATTCTGCGGCGTTGCCGTTTATGGCTATTGATCCATTATCGATCGCCATAAGGTCCGAAGTTTTGTCTTAAAAACCACGGCGGGCCTTCCAGGCCTTTCAGATGCCAAGCGACCCAGCGATTCAGCATGGCCAGTTCTATTGTTGACTTCTCCCCAAAATAATGGAACATAAGGTGAACATTATGGAGGTGCAGATGAAACGTGCCGAAGATGTCGCTGAACGTGCGCTTGCCATGGTCGCTGCCTCCCGTGCTTTGCGGGAGCGACACGAGAAGCAGCGCAAGGAAGTCTACGAGCGGGTACAGATAGCCTCGCTGCGCAAGCCGAACATTCCCAAGGGGATACAGCTGAGATTAGACCTGCAATAGGTTCCGGCCTGGCTGTGCCATACCACGCCGGAATTCTTCTCTGCTCAACGAAGGAGGGCTGATCTGGTCAGCTGAAAAAGGTCGCGAGGCCTTGGCCGGCACTGAAGGCTGCGTAGGCAAGAATGCCGAAATAGACGATCGTAATCACGTTGAATAAATGGCCTACAAGTACGATCGCGCCGTCTCGCTGGAGTATGCCTGCAGAAAGCAGGAGTATGGCTATGCCGGGAAGTGTATTTGAGAACGGTATAAGCCCTAACGGAAACATTAGAAGTACGCCGGCAAGAGTGATGGCAAGTCCGTTCAGTCGGTTGACGGTGGTTCCGGTCGTTAGCGCCCGCAAGCGCGGCTTGAGGAAGCGGTCGAGGCGCGACACGATGTTTGCGCCTTTATCCAGCGCAGGCAGAAGTTTTTTCGTGTCCAGTTCGCGATCCAAAATCTTTGCCGGAAGCCAGGGCATCCGGTTCAGTGTGATTGAAATGCTGATCAGAATGATGGCAGCGCCGAACACTGTGCTGACGCCGGGAATGGAGACCGGAATAAGAAAGGGCAGGGCGGCGACGGCGCAGACGAGCAGTAGTCCCTGTTCTCCAATCCGCTCCATCAGATCCCGCAACGATACAGTTGGTCCCTGAATGCCTTTGATAAGACCTCGGAGAGTTTCGCTGAGGGAGGTGCTGGTATCCTGAAAGTCGAATTTTGCCTGCAAAATAGTACTCCATTGCCGCCGCAGAGGAGGCAATGGATATCAGGAACAGCCAGTCAAGCAAACCCGAAGCTCCTACTCTCGCGGGAGATGGAGAGCGAAGTGCGGCATATGTCCGTGGTTTTGCTACTTGTGATGGGTCTCCAGCCAGTGGTCATAGATACCGCAAACGACGACCACGGCTAATACGCCCAACACGATGGGATTGATGGATGTGAAAAATTCGACGTAATGCATGCCAGCCTCCTCCTGCTGCATATCCGATACCCGACGCCTTCCCCGCCTGGTACACAACCATTTTATCACCAACGCCGTCCCGACGCAAAAATATGTTACCCGGCAAAAGGACGCAGTATGCGGATCTTGCCGAATTTACCGGTGAGGGCGCTTCAAGAGAGTTGGTCGCCAAGTGAGCGGCGCACCAAGGTGCTCCGGCTCCCTGCCGTTTTTTGCTGCTGTATGGCTTGCCCGCGAGGAATGATTCAGCGGCGTTTGTTCTCAGTCGCGGGAGGTCGGGCAGGGGAAAGTTGGCTAGAAGAGCGCAAGCACCATGTGGAGCACATACAGGATGCTGGAGAGCGATATGATAGTCGCGAGCGCCGCGAAGGCGTCTGAAAAAGTCAGTTTCATGTCGATCATCGCCGTCATGGCGATCCTTCCGAAATAAAAGGTTACGGCAACATCGCCGCTAACGACATGATTAGGTGGCGCGCTTTAAAAAATGGACTAACGGGGAGTGTAAATATTCAGTTAAGAAGAGTTCGCTTGTTGAGCGTTCATCCAAGCATCTTCGCCTCAATGCTGGCGAGGATAAAGGGCTCCCTGACCTCGTTGAGCGGAACCCGTCTTTGCAGACATGCTGCGCATTCATTCAGTGCTTTTGCGTAATAGTCACCGTAGCGAACCGGCCAGCGCCAATTAAGGTATTCGAGCGCTTCACGTGGTCCCCTGGTGGTTTCTATAAAGCCGTGGCCCACCCTTACCATGACGGGCTCTGACCAGAGAATCGTATCTTGGATGTGCCTGTCGTCCATGTCCTGCACCTTTATTTGCGGCGCAGAAAACGGGCTGCGTTCGGCTCGGTTCCCAAATTCTTGCAAAATTGTGTTCCGAATTCGCCAGACAGGAGAGGCGATCAAGATCTCAAGTTTCGGCGCGGATGCCGATTGCTAACATGTTATAGATAAATAAAATTAACCGATGAGGAGGCTTTTGCCATATGAGGCAATGTCCACTTAAATATCGGGGAAAATTGGAGGCCTCGCCCGGAATTGAACCGGGGTACGAGGATTTGCAGTCCTCTGCGTCACCACTCCGCCACGAGGCCATCCATGCAGTAGTTTGCGGTGTGTGTCGGGGCGTTTAGAACGAATCGAAACGCTGTGCAAGCGCCTTGACGATCAATGCGCATATTTTTCTTGTCGCATCTTGTGTCGCAGAAATTTCATGCAACCACCCAAGTCCCGCCACGGATCATGGTTAATTTTTAACTTCTTTACGCGAGCCTGGAACCGAAGGCGCGTCATGCGCTTTTAAGGCCGTACTTGAAGTGAATGGAGGATTTGCCCGTGCTCACCAAATTCGTCAACGCGTTTCGCCCGTCTGTCGCCGAGGTTGAGGGAACAGGAACCTATCCTGACGGTCTTTTTGCAGCCGCCCTTGCAAATCAGCTGGAATTTGACGGTGCGAGTGGTTTGCGATCCTCCTACGAGAAAGATTATCTGGCTGCGAAAAAGTTGAATCAGCCGCTAAGGCCACATTCATGACGCCTGTTTGAGTGGGACGCCGGGCCTGTCTCCTCGCTTCTCTTTCATCCGGCGTTTTCGGCTTCGGTAACGGTACTCTCTGAAGGTTTTTTAATGAGCCGCCATGCGCCGTCTTGAAACCAGTGGGCTGCGCCAGTAATACGGTCGGCAGACAGTATACGAGGCGCAGGACATGATTGATTTCGAGGCCGCCCGGATAAAGATGGTTGAACATCAGATCCGGACCACTGACGTAACGTCGCACTCTGTTCTGCGTGCGTTTCTTTCCGTGCCACGTGAGGCTTTTGTTTCCGAGAAGGCGAAGCCGCTTGCATATCTCGATGCGGATATCGAGCTTTCGCCTGGCCGTTACCTGATGGAAGCTTCTCCTTTGGCTAAGCTGCTTCAGGCAGCCGAGATTACCAAGAACGATCGCGCGCTCGACGTCGGTGCAGGCAGCGGTTACGTGGCGGCGCTGCTCTCGCATTTGGCCGGTTCCGTCACTGCGCTCGAGAGCGATGGTGGATTGTGCGAGCTTGCAGCGGCCAATTTGAATGCGCTGGGCTGTCAGAACGTCACAGTCGTGACGGGCGAGTTGACCAAGGGATATGCGGCGACTGCGCCATACGATCTCATTTTCGTCAACGGCTCGGTGGAAGAGGTGCCTGCCGCACTTCTGGAGCAGTTGGCGGAAGGCGGGCGCCTCGTTGCTGTGATCGGCTACGGTAACGCTGCGCAGGCAAAGATTCTGCTCAAGGAACATGGGGCCATTTCTGAAAGCTCCCGCTTCAATCTTTCCGTGAAGCCGCTACCGGGCTTCGCCAAGGTCAAGGAATTCGTCTTCTGACATCGGTATAATGGTCGTGACACGAGGGGCGCCGGGCGCCCCTTTTTGTTTTTAGCCAATATCGGCTGTTGTAAACGGGACTCTATGTCTGTGCAAAAGCTGTGTATCGCTGCCTTTGCTTATCCCCGTCACATTGTGTCTTGTCGCCAAGCCCTTACACTAGCAACGAGTTTACCACCGTCGAGAAGACGGTAGCACTCGGCAACTGCGAGGATGAAATGGCTCAGCCAAATGTAGCGCGTGAACCTTCCATGGAGGAGATATTGGCTTCGATCCGTCGGATCATTGAAAGCAATGATCCCGGTTCAGACGCGGCTGGCCTGCACGACGCTTCCTCGACCTTTGAAGACGACGAGATCGAGGATTTTGACGAATCTGCCGCTTTCGTTCCCGATTTGGTGGCTAACGATGCCGGTTTGCCGAGGCAACCGGAGTTTTCTATCCAGCGGGAGCCGGTCGCGGCTCCAGCAGCGACAGAACGATCCCTGTCGCTTGCTGATGTCGCCGCCCGGGTTCGCGCAGCCTCCGCACGGCATCAGGATATGGCGATATCCGGCTCCGGCCGCCCCTCCGATGTCGGCATCCCGTTGATGCGCGATACTGCGCCGGCCGCGAATGAAGCTCCGTCGCAGACTGTATTCAGCGAACCTTCCGCGCCGGTGATCCCCTTGCCGTTGCCCGAGCTGCGCCCGTCTTTCGACGATAGCGCGATAAGGTCTCCGGTTGCTCCGGCGAGTGTCGAGGCCGTAAAGCCTGAAGAAGATAAGCCGAGTCAGCTTCCCGCAATTTCGACGCCTGAGGTTGTCAATTCCGATCATATAAAGCCGGAACCTGTTGTGTCCACAGAGGTAAGGCCGCAAGCAGTACAGGCGGGAGCCTCGATTGCCATGATGGCCGGCCTTCTTTCTGAAACCGCCGGTGCCCAGGTGGCGAAGTCCTTTGGCGAGCTCGCCGACGTGTTCGATGGCCTGGAGCGGCGCTCTGTCGAGGATATGGCGCAGGAAATGTTGCGGCCGATGCTGCAAGAATGGCTCGATGACAACCTGCCAACGCTCGTCGAGCGGCTTGTTCGGGAAGAAATCGAGCGTGTCGCCCGCGGCCCACGCAGATAAACGCGCCGTCAAATCGCCGCTTACGCCATTGAATATGGCCGCTCCGGAAACGGGGCGGCTTTTTTATTGACTTGTCACCCCCCACATCTTTAACAACCGACCATCTCATTCATAAATAAAAACGGGTCAGGAAATGCTCGAAAAGACCTACGATTCCGCCGCCGTCGAACCGAAGATCGCAAAAGCCTGGGACGATGCGGATGCTTTCCGCGCTGGCGCCAATGCCAAGCCGGGTGCGGACACCTTCACGATCGTGATCCCGCCGCCGAACGTTACCGGTTCACTGCATATGGGCCACGCGCTCAACAATACGCTGCAGGACATCATGGTCCGCTTCGAGCGCATGCGCGGCAAGGACGTGTTGTGGCAGCCGGGCATGGACCATGCCGGTATCGCAACGCAGATGGTCGTCGAGCGCCAGTTGATGGAGCGCCAGCTTCCCGGTCGTCGCGACATGGGCCGCGAAGCCTTCGTCAACCGCGTCTGGGACTGGAAAGCCGAATCCGGCGGGCTGATCTTCAATCAGCTCAAGCGCCTCGGCGCATCCTGCGATTGGTCGCGCGAACGCTTCACCATGGATGAAGGTCTTTCCAAGGCCGTGCTCGAAGTCTTCGTCACGCTCTACAAGGAAGGCCTGATCTATCGCGGCAAGCGACTGGTCAACTGGGACCCGAAATTCGAAACGGCGATTTCTGATCTCGAAGTCGAGAGCAAGGAAGTCGACGGCCACATGTGGCACTTCAAGTACCCGCTGGCCGGCGGCGAAACCTATACCTATGTCGAGAAGGATGCCGACGGTAACGTCATCCTGTCGGAAGAACGCGACTACATCTCGATCGCCACAACCCGCCCGGAGACCATGCTGGGTGACGGCGCGGTTGCCGTTCATCCGTCGGACGAGCGTTACGCGCCGATCGTCGGCAAGCTCTGTGAAATCCCGGTTGGTCCGAAGGAGCATCGCCGCCTGATCCCGATCATCGCTGACGAATATCCGGAGCCGGATTTCGGCTCGGGTGCCGTCAAGATCACCGGCGCGCATGACTTCAACGATTACCAAGTCGCCAAGCGTAACAAGATCCCGCTCTATCGCCTGATGGATACGGTCGCTTCCATGCGCGAAGACGGCGATTCTTACGCCGAATGTGCAGCAAGGGCGCTTGCCATCACCAAGTCCGGCGAACTGCCGAGCGAGAGCGATGTCGACGAGATCAACCTCGTTCCGGAAGAGTATCGCGGCCTCGACCGCATGGTCGCGCGTACGAGAATCATCGAGGCGATTAATGCCGAAGGCTTGGCCGTCACGGTCAAGGATGCCGAAGGCAACGACATTCCCTATGTCGAGAAGAAGAAGATCATGCAGCCGTTCGGCGACCGCTCCGGCGTCGTCATCGAGCCGATGCTGACCGACCAGTGGTTTGCCGATGCAAAGACGCTGGCCGAGCCGGCGATTGCTTCCGTTCGCGAAGGCCGCACCAACTTCGTTCCGAAGAACTGGGAAAAGACCTATTTCGACTGGATGGAAAACATCGAGCCGTGGTGCATTTCGCGCCAGCTTTGGTGGGGTCACCAGATCCCGGCCTGGTACGGACCGGATGGCCAGTGCTTCGTCGAGAAGTCCGAGGAAGAGGCGCTCGACGCGGCCGTCCAGCACTATCTGGCGCATGAAGGTCCGTGGAAGGCCTGGGTTCAGGAAAAGCTCGAAAATTTTGCGCCGGGTGAAATCCTGACCCGCGACGAAGACGTGCTCGACACCTGGTTCTCGTCTGCGCTCTGGCCGTTCTCGACGCTCGGCTGGCCGGACAAAACGCCGGAGCTTGCGCGCTATTATCCGACCAACGTTCTTGTGACCGGTTTCGACATCATCTTCTTCTGGGTCGCCCGCATGATGATGATGGGCCTTCATTTCATGAAGGATGAGGAAGGCAATCCGGTCGAGCCGTTCAACACCGTCTATGTCCACGCGCTGGTGCGCGACAAGAACGGTCAGAAGATGTCGAAGTCGAAGGGCAACGTCATCGACCCGCTCGACCTGATCGACGAATACGGCGCTGATGCGCTGCGCTTTACGCTGGCGGTCATGGCAGCGCAGGGCAGGGATGTGAAGCTCGATCCGGCCCGCATTGCCGGCTATCGCAATTTCGGCACCAAGCTGTGGAATGCCACGCGTTTCGGCGAGATGAACGGCGTTACCCGCAATGCTGACTTCAGGCCGCAAGACGCAAAGTTGACGGTCAATCGCTGGATCCTCACCGAACTGTCGAAGACGGTCGAGGAAGTCACGACGGCAATCGAGACCTATCGCTTTAATGAAGCGGCTGGCGGTCTTTATCGTTTCGTCTGGAATCAGGTCTGCGACTGGTATGTCGAACTCCTGAAGCCGGTCTTCATGGGCGAGGACGAGCAGGCGAAGGCGGAAGCCCAGGCTTGCATGGCTTACGTCATGGAAAAGACCTACGCGCTTCTGCACCCGTTCATGCCGTTCATGACCGAAGAACTCTGGGCGCACACGGCAGAGCGTGATGGTCTTCTGGCTCATGGCGACTGGCCGGCTGCTGATTTCAGTGATGAAGAAGCCGCCAGTGAAATCAACTGGCTGGTCGATCTCGTCTCCGGTCTGCGTTCGGCGCGTTCGGAAATGAACGTTCCTCCGTCGGCGACCGCACCGCTGATCGTCGTCGGCGCAAATGAGGTAACGGCCTTCCGCATGCGTCGCCATGAGGCTGCGATCAAGCGCCTGGCGCGCGTCGAAAGCATAGAACCGGCCGATAGCGCACCCAAGGGCGCCGCCCAGATCGTCGTCGGCGAGGCGACAGCCTGCCTGCCGCTCGGCAACCTGATTGATCTGGCCGCTGAAAAGGCCCGTATCGAAAAGGCGATCGGCAAGACGGAACAGGAGATGGAGCGCTTGAACAAGAAGCTCTCCAACGAGAAGTTCATCGCCAATGCAGATCCGGAAGTCGTTGCTGCCGATCGCGAGCGTTATGCCGAACTCGAAGTTCAGCTTGCCAATCTCAAGATCGCGCTGACGCGGATCGCCGAAGCCGGCTGATTTTAGAGACGACTCAGCGATGTCAAATGCCGCATCCAGCCATGGGTGCGGCATTTTCGTATGCGCTTGGATGTCCAATTGATTTATTGTGCAGATGCGTGGCCGGAGAAAAGGACTCTGTTGCGTGAAGGTCACAGACGCATATTACCACAAGATAAAATTCCAAGATCGACTGCGATTCGTCAATTTTGCGGTAATTTCATCTCCTGTCGGTCGATTCTCTCCCCGTTGCTGAATAGCTTACGTAAATTTTGAGCGATTGTGCATTGCAATCGTCCCGACGCCCGAAAGTTGTTGTTTAGGATCAACGATCTACAGTGATGCCGGTAACTTACCGGGAGTGGGAGAAAACATGGTAAGACACTTTATTTCAGGCGGAGTTCTGGCTGCGGCGGCGGTCGGTATGCTGCAAACGCCAGCGCTCGCTGGGGGGCTTGAGCGCGGCGGTTACAACATCGATCTCTTGTTCGATACGTCCAGATTTACGGCAGAGGCGACGTCGACCTTCGTCATGCCGGACCGCAAGCTGAAGAATGTCCGTGACACTGATCCGACCCCGTTTAACCCTGCTGGCGGAACAGCGGGTGGTGGCGATCTGACCGGCCTCTCGACATCGGCAGATGGCAGCGAAAATTATTGGTCTCCCCGCATTGGGATAAAGGCCGGTATCGGAGACGCGGCAGACTGCATGTTTGATTATTCGGAGCCATGGGGTGCGCACAAAAATCCTGGACGCGATTGGGCCGGTGCAAACGAGGATATCGAGACCAAGGTTGAAAGCCGCAACTATGCTGCGACCTGTTCCTACCGATTTGATATGGGGCCGGGCCAACTTCGCCTGATTGGCGGCGGGTTCTATCAGGAGGTTTATGGATTTCAGGAGCGTCTGGTTCAGGCGTTTCCTGCCGGATTTCCTCTTTCGGGCGTTGGTCGCCTCGATCTGGAAGGTGACGGCTGGGGTTGGCGCGCGGGTGTCGCCTACGAAATTCCAGAATATGCGTTCCGCGCTAGCCTCGTTTATAACAGTGAGGTCAAGCTGAACGATATTACCGGCACACTCGATCTCTCCCAGGTGTCGGGAACTCCCAAATTTGATGTCTATGGCTCTCAGGCGATGCCTGATGTTCTTGAGCTTAAGGTGCAATCCGGTATCGCGCCCGACTGGTTGGCATTCGGTTCCGTGAAGTGGACGGATTGGAGCCAGTTGCAGAAGGTGCCGTTCTTCTGCTCTTCCGGAGTTGCAGGTGTCTGCGCCTCCGGCACTCAGGTCACAACACTCGACCTCGGCTATCGGGACGGTTGGACTGTCATGGGCGGCATCGGCCATAAGTTCAACGAGCAGTGGAGTGGCGCTGTCAGCCTGACTTGGGATCGTGGAACGTCGCAAGGCTTTGGATCACAGACGGATACCTGGGCGCTCGGCGTTCTCGGCAGCTATTCACCGACGAAAAATGTCGAATTCCGCCTTGCCGGGGTTCTTGGTCTGATGACCGGTGGTTCTTCCCGTACCGTTGTACTGGATGGCCTGACTTATGGGCAAAGAGCCAATTACGATTTCGACGACGATATCGTCGCCGCTATTTCGACGGGTATAAAGGTCCGTTTCTGATCTCTGCTTTATCAAAGACAAAAGCCCGGTTTCGACCGGGCTTTTGCTTGTCGCGGTTATTCGCTTGGCTGCTAAAATACTGTGACGATTTCGCAACACTTTTTTGTGACGATCGCGGCGCGTTTCAAGGCTAGGACTTTTGTCCATTTCCCGCCACAAACGAGGCGCAGCGGTATGTAAGTAGAGAGCACGAACTGCGGGGGCGGAACGTGCGTGTTGGAGTATCATGGGCGGGTTTTCTGAAGATAAACGGGGCTTTGCTGGATTGGGCAAGCGGATAGCGAATTCGTTTTCCGTTGCTGCCGCGATCTTGTTTAGGGGTCCAAGTCTTGCCGGAAATGGAACCTACAGTTTCTCTCGCCCATCGGGAGGCAGAATGTCGGGATCGTCTTGTCCTGATCTTCTGTCCGCACGGCCAATAATGCACGCTTCGGCTCCCTGCCGCGAGCGGGTCGAAAGAAACTGAACCATGCGGAAGTCTGGCACTGGATCCATGAGAGTATTGCTTCTTGGAATATCGCTGGCGGCATTCTGTGCCGGGAACGCTCTTGCCTTCGACATCAAGGCAGGTGTGTCGAAAGAATCTGGTCCTTTCGATCTCTTCAAGTTCGGCTTCAAGGCTTACAAGAACGGTCAGAAGGAAGATGCGGTCGAAGCCTATCGCTATGCTGCCGAAAAAGGTCATACCGGTTCACGCTGGGCGCTTGCCAACATGTATGCCTATGGCGATGGTGTGACCAAGGACGATTATACGGCCTTCAAGATCTATAACGAGATTGCAGCCCAAGGCGTCGAGCCGGGCTCCGAGGACACGGGCTTCTTCGTGAATGCGCTTCTGTCGCTTGCGAGCTATTACAGCCATGGCATTCCGGGCAGCCCGGTAAAGCCCGACCTTTATCAGGCGCGTCAGCTCTATTTCCAGGTAGCCTCCACCTTCGGTGTGGCCGAAGCGCAGTATCAGCTTGCCCGAATGATGCTGTCGGGTGAGGGCGGCGGCTCAAACATCCAGCAGGCCAAGAAGTGGCTCAATCAGGCCCGCAAGACCGGCCATGCCGGTGCCATGGCGGTATTCGGCAATATCCTGTTCCAGGAAGGGCAGGCGGTTCGCGGGCTGGCATTCATGACGGCTGCACTGGACCGCTGCATCGCCAAGGATTGCGGCTGGATGGAGCAGCTTCAGGAACAGGCATTCTCGGTCGCCGACGAACGGGACCGCCGCGGTGCGGTCGCGCTGTCGCACCAGCTGGCAGATACCGACGACTGACCCGAACCGCGCTTTAAAGCGCGTTCGCGTCGCCCTGGCGTTGCAGATCAGGCTGCGAAATCGAATATGCCGACCACCGGAACGTGGTCGGATGGCTTTTCCCACGCACGCACGTGTTGTTCGATCGAGGTTGCCTTCAGCCGGTCTGCTGCTTCCGGTGACAGCAGCAGGTGATCGATGCGGATGCCGTTGTTCTTCGGCCATGCGCCGGCTTGATAATCCCAGAACGAATAGAGTTTGGTTGCGTCGGTCGTGGCGCGCACCGCGTCGATCAGGCCAAGATTTTCGAGCCTGCGGAAGGCCTCACGCGTCTGCGGCAGAAACAGTGCGTCTGTCGCCCACACGGCCGGATCGAAGCAGTCATGCGGTTCCGGAATGACATTATAGTCGCCGGCGAGGATCAGTGGCTCTTCCAGCGCAAGGCAGGCTTCCGCATGGCGGCGAAGCCTTTCCATCCAGGCGAGCTTGTAAGGGTATTTCACCGGATCATCGGCCGGATTTCCGTTCGGAAGATAGATCGACGCGACCCTTATAACGCCGCCGGCAATAGAGAACACGCATTCGATATAACGCGATTGCTCATCGAGAGTGCCATCCGGCCCTTCACCGCCGGGTAGACCGCGCATCACTTCGTCGGGCTTGATCTTCGACAGGATCGCGACGCCGTTAAAGCCCTTCTGGCCATGCGTTTCCACATGATAGCCGAGCGCTTCGATCTCGAGCCGCGGAAAGCCCTCATCGACCGATTTGATCTCCTGAAGGCATACGATATCCGGTGACGAATCGGCGAGCCACTGGCGCAGATTGTCGATCCGCGCCTTGACGCCGTTGATGTTCCAGGTCGCGATCTTCATGCGTCATCCACTTCATGTTCCTGATCGTCCCTTTTAGACGATCAGGCGCAGGAAGGAAGCCGGGTTGGATTGAAATGCCGGCCAGAAAAAAGGATCAGATGGAGAAGCTGGTACCGCAGCCGCAACTGGCAACCGCGTTCGGGTTCTTGATCTGGAATGACTGCCCGAGCAGGTTGTCGACGAAATCGATCTCGGATCCGGCCATGTAAATCAACGACATGCTGTCGATCAGAACCTTGGCATTGCCGTTTTCTATGACGATGTCGTCTGCCTCCGGCGCCTCGGCCAGATCGAACTTGTAGGAAAAGCCGGAACAGCCGCCGCCTTCGACGGAGACGCGCAGTGCCTGCTTGCCGCTATCTGCCGAGACAATCTGGGAGATCCGCTTTGCCGCGGCATCGGAGAGGGTTACATTTTCAGTCATTTCGTGTCTCCTGCCGGGGTAAAGGCCCGGTGAGCTGCAGGTCGTGCCTGAACAACTCGAAGATTATTGTCACCGGCTTTGCGCACGGTCTCACTATAGGTATGAAGACGTGAACGGCACGTCAATGGGCCGGGTGGAACGGAATTGCAATGGAAATGCAGGTGAAGGCATGACGATCGATACCAGGACGCTCGGTTTCGGTAGCGGCGAGCGGGCGGTTTATGCATCGGACCCTTGGAACTCCCGGGGGCGGATGTTTGCCGAAGATGGCAGTCTGACGCGCTCGGAGTTCCAGCGTGACCGCGACCGCATCGTCCACACCACCGCCTTTCGTCGCCTCAAGCACAAGACACAGGTCTTCATTAGCCCCGATGGCGATCACTATCGCACCCGTCTCACTCACACGATCGAAGTCGCCCAGATCGCCCGCGCACTGGCGCGCGCCTTGAAGCTCGACGAGGACCTGGCTGAAGGCGTCGCACTTGTCCACGATTTCGGCCACACGCCGTTCGGCCATACGGGGGAGGACGCCCTCGACGAGGTGATGAAACCTTTCGGCGGCTTTGATCACAACGCCCAATCGCTGCGAATCGTGACCAAGCTGGAACGCCGGTATGCGGAATTCGACGGCATCAACCTGACCTGGGAAAGTCTTGAAGGTCTGGTCAAGCATAATGGTCCGCTGATGACAGCAGGCGGCGAAGGGCTGGACGGGCCTGTGCCGCAACCGATCCGCGATTATTGCGAACTCCACGATCTCGAACTGGCGAGTTTCGCCAGCCTTGAGGCTCAGGTCGCTGCGATCTCGGACGATATCGCCTATAATACTCATGATATAGATGACGGCCTGCGCTCTGGCCTGCTGACCTTCGAGATGCTGGAAGATGTGCCGTTTCTGTCCGGTCTGATGCGGCAGGTGAGGGCAAAATATCCACATCTTGAGCCGAGCCGCTTCGCCTATGAGGTGACGCGCCGGCAGATCACCCATATGGTCGAGGACGTGATCGGTGTGGCGCAGGCCAATCTGGCCGATATCCGCCCGCAAAGTGCTGCCGATGTGCGGGCGGCGGGCCGGGTGATCGCAACCTTCTCGCCCGAAATGGCGCAGACGGATCAGCTGATCAAGAAGCTGCTGTTTGCCCGCATCTATCGCCATCCGGAGATTATGCGCATCCGTGCTGGCGCTTCCAAGATCGTCACCGATCTCTTCGAGGCCTACATGAATGACCCGACCTTGATGCGCAGCCACTATTGGGTGGATCATATTTCCGGGTTGAAAGAGGCCGCCAAGGCCCGTCACGTTTCCGATTATCTGGCCGGAATGACCGACACCTATGCCGTCCGCGTACATGGAGAGCTGTTTGACCAGACTCCCGATTTGCGCTAGGCCGACCTCCAAACACCACCGGCTTTACAAAAGCCCGCTTCGCATTACGCGTGGATACGAGACATGAATCTTTTTGCTGACTTCGATAATAGAATTAAGAACGCGCTGGAAACAATTGATATTATCAAGGAAAAGCGCAGTGAAGTCGATTTCGGACGACTAACTGTCGAGCCGCCGCGTGACCAGAGCCACGGCGATGTGGCGACCAACGCAGCTATGGTCCTGGCAAAGCCGCTCGGCACCAATCCGCGCGCGCTTGCCGACCTGATTTCGGCAGCATTGCGCAATGATCCCGACGTCAGCGAAGTTTCTGTGGCCGGCCCCGGCTTTATCAATATCCGCCTTTCGACCGGCTACTGGCAGCGTATCCTTGGCTCGATAATCGAAGCCGGAACCGATTATGGTCGCTCGACTTTCGGTTCAGGCAAGAAGACCAATGTCGAATACGTCTCGGCCAACCCTACCGGGCCTATGCATGTCGGCCATTGCCGTGGTGCGGTGGTTGGCGACGCTTTGGCCAACCTCCTGTCCTTTGCCGGCTACGATGTCGTCAAGGAATATTACATCAACGATGCGGGCGGCCAGATCGACGTGCTCGCCCGTTCCGTTTTCCTGCGTTACCGCGAGGCGTTGGGCGAGGATATCGGCGATATCCCGGCCGGCCTGTATCCGGGCGACTATCTCGTTCCCGTCGGCAAGGAACTTGCTGCAGAGTTCGGCCCGCGGCTGCACAACATGCCGGAAGAAGAATGGCTTCCGCTCGTCAAGGATCGTGCGGTTGACGCGATGATGGTGATGATCCGCGAGGATCTTGAGGCTCTGAACGTCCACCATGACGTCTTCTTCTCCGAGCGCACGCTGCATGCCGAAGGCGCCAAGCTGATCCGCGCGGCGATCAACGACCTTACCTTCAAGGGCCATGTCTACAAGGGCAAGCTGCCGCCGCCGAAAGGCCAGTTGCCGGAAGACTGGGAGGATCGAGATCAGACGCTGTTCCGCTCGACCGAAGTTGGGGATGATATTGACCGGCCGCTGATCAAGTCCGATGGCGCTTACACCTATTTCGCCGCCGACGTCGCCTACTTCAAGGAGAAGTACGACCGCGGCTTCGACGAGATGATCTATGTGCTCGGCGCCGACCATGGCGGCTATGTGAAGCGGCTCGAGGCGGTCGCCCGTGCCGTATCCGACGGCAAGGCGAAGTTGACCGTGCTTCTGTGCCAGCTGGTCAAGCTTTATCGCGATGGCGAGCCGGTCAAGATGTCGAAACGCTCCGGCGATTTCGTCACATTGCGCGAAGTCGTCGATGAGGTCGGTCGTGATTCGGTTCGTTTCATGATGCTTTACCGCAAGAATTCCGAGCCTCTGGACTTCGATTTCGCAAAAGTTACTGAACAGTCGAAGGATAACCCGGTCTTTTATGTCCAGTATGCACATGCGCGCTGCATGTCTGTATTCCGGCAAGCTAAGGATGCGTTTCCGGGTCTTGATATCGATTCGCTCGATCTGGCCTCGACCGTCGGTGAAATAACGGATCCGAACGAGTTGCAGCTGGTTGGAAAGCTCGCCGAATACCCGCGAATCGTCGAAAGCGCAGCGCTTTCGCAAGAGCCGCATCGCATAGCGTTTTACCTCTATGATCTGGCCAGCTTCTTCCATGCGCACTGGAATAAAGGTAAGGAACAACCTGAATTACGTTTTGTTAACGATAAAAACCGAGAATTGAGCATCGCCAGACTTGGGCTGGTGCGTGCAGTCGCTTCCGTATTGAGGTCTGGCCTCACAATTACGGGTACGGCTGCGCCGGAGGAGATGCGCTAAAAACGCCCTCATTTGCCCATATTGCTCTGGCAGAAGCGTAGTAATGTAGGTGAGTGGACGACGTCATGGCGGATAATAACCTTGCGCGTAGCCGGAATGATGTGCCGGAATTTTTTGCTGATGGTGATCCGTTGGCTGAACTGGCGCGGATCGTCGGTTATGAGGATCGGGTTGTTGCAAACCCGGCTCCTCCTGTTGCCGAGCCCGTAGCGGCAAGGCGGACCGATCCGGTCTTCAACCTTGAAGATGAGCTTCTCCGCGAGTTCGAGCGTTACGATGCGCCTCGGCTCGATCCTGTCGATGATCTGGTCGTTGCAGAGCCTTCGATCGCTGCAATGGATGATGTTTCCGTCGAGCCTGCGTTCGAAGGCAACCGGTTTGTTTCCGGTCTCGATCAGGCGACAGGCGAAGATCGGGCGCGGGCTGAAGGCGATCCGCTGGAGCCGTGGGCTTCAGACGACATTTCGCATGATGCCGTGGCTTCGAACGATGAAGCTTCAGCTTACGAAGCAGAGTTTGTCGATGGCGGCGATCGCGGAGTTGCCAATAACGCTTACGTAGAAAGCCTTCCGGAACCCCTACCTACAGAGCCTGAAGAGGCCGGCTCGTGGCGTGTGCCGAATGAGGCTGTCGATGCAGTTCCGGCGTATCAAGTCGCTTCGTTGGCGGATCAGGATCTGTCATTCGACGAATTCGATCTGGCCGCGGAATTGGAAACGTCCTTCGTTTCCACGCCGGTTGTCGCCCCCGTTGTTGCGACTCAGCCCCTGTCTGTGGAGGCTCAGTCGCCGCCGATGGATGCGAAACGTAAAGGGGCAGGATATACGCCAAGCTTCCGCATGCCTCTTGCAAACTTCCAGTCAGGTGCAGGCGTGGCGTCCCACCAGCGGACAGAGGCCAAAGTCGAGCTGCAGGCTGCTCCGTCAAAGATTGAACCGGTTTCTTTCGATGGATGGAATGTTGCCGCGCCGGTGTCGGTTGCGGTTTCTGCCCCTGTCATCTCGGATTTGCCAATCCCCGCGATGGATATTCCCCTTGCTGGCCCGGCTGAGCCGATTGCCGCCAAGGTTGTCGCACCTGTAGGGGAGGTCGCGCCGGATCTGCCGAAAGATCAGTTCGCTGATCTGGATGCCCTTCTTTCAGGCGTTGATCATTATTCGGTCTCCTCGCGCACTGTGGCTCCGGTCGTTGAGACCGTGCAGGTTTCTGTCGACAGCGAACTCCTGTCGCTAGCTCCCGCGCAGCCGCAGGTATACGCAGCCCCCACTGCGCCATCTGTTCCATCCGAATCGGTCGACGAAGCCTCCGATCCCTTTGCCGATCTGGATTTCGAGTTGGCGCTTGACGCTCTGGAACTCGACCTAACGGATATGGTGGTCGAGGAGAATAGCAAGGTTGTTGCTCCAGTCGTTGCCTCTGTCGACCCCAACGTCTCCGCTCCTGCCACGGTTGCTCCCGTCGCACAGCCTGCTCCGGCGCCGGTCGCCTCTCCGGCTGTTGCAGCGCCCGTCTATGCTGCGGCCCCGGTATATTCCGCTGCGCCGGCATTCGACCTGGAGCCTGAAGACGACGTGCCGTTCGATCCGGCTCTGCTTTCCGAACCTGAAGAACAGCCGGAAGCGATTGCAGAACTCGATGTGCCGACCCTTCCTGTAGAGGAGAAGGAAGAGCAGCCTGCTTATCGGAACGATTTCGATCTCGATATCGACGCGGAACTCGCCTCTCTTCTGGAGGCACCTGAGACTGCGGCATCGCTCCAGCGCGGAAGTGTCCAACCGCAGCTCGCGGCTGTTGCTTCAGCACCGGCTGCTCAGAAATCCGTTTACGCGGATCTGGATGATTTCGAGCGGGCCCTCGAAGAGGATTTCCGTCGCAGTCTTGCAACCCCGCTTACCGCCAATGAAAGTTATGCTCAGGCCGAAGACTATGAGCAGAATGTCGATGACGTCGAACAGCGTGGATCTTCGCGACGTTGGATTGCTCCTCTCGTTGCCGTTGGTCTTGTCGCCGTTTGCGGCGCGGGTGCCTTTGCATGGTTTGGAAACTCCACGTCCGGTCTTGGCGGAAATGGTGAGCCGATGGTGATCGCTGCCGACAGCGAGCCGGTCAAGATTGCGCCGGCGAACCCGGGCGGCAAGACCGTGCCCAACCAGGACAAGGCCGTTTACGACCGCGTCGCCGGTGCAGGATCGGAAACTCCCAAGCAGCAGCAGCTGATTTCGAGCAGCGAAGAACCGGTTGACGTCGTCCAGAAGACTCTGATGCCGGATACCCTTCCGCTTGAAGGGGAAAACGACGTGCAGATGACCGACGTA
The DNA here is from genome assembly GCF_040675795.1 of Neorhizobium sp. LMR1-1-1.1. Classification (NCBI taxonomy): domain Bacteria; kingdom Pseudomonadati; phylum Pseudomonadota; class Alphaproteobacteria; order Hyphomicrobiales; family Rhizobiaceae; genus Neorhizobium; species Neorhizobium sp. LMR1-1-1.1. The sequence continues at coordinate 121,668 of NZ_JBEGHE010000102.1, read as the reverse complement.
GCAGAGACCGAGGATCCACGTCTTCTGCCGCAGGATCAGCAGCAGGCCGGTGAACAGCAGGCCGTCACGGTTATGCCGCGCAAGGTCAAGACAATGATCGTTCGCGCCGACGGCAAGCTGGTCGAGCAGGAAGTCGAACCTGCCACTACGGCAAAAATCGCTGCGGCTCCGGTTCGGGCTGATGCTCCGGCACAGCAGACGGCTGCAGCCTTCCCGACCGCCGCCCCGGCTCTTGCCGCACCTTCGACAGGTATCGTTCCGGTCTCGGCCTCAGCCGATACTGTATCGACCATGCCGGTCGCCGCCCAGGCTCCGGCATCGATTGAGCAACTGGCGGATACCGCGCCGGCTGCCGCCGTTCGGGCTCCTGTTCCGACCACTCGTCCGTCGACTCAACCTGCCAATGTCGTCGCCAGTGTCAGTGATCAGGGCAATGTTCGCACCGCAGCACCTGCCGCCGCCGCTCCGGCTGCGCAGAATACGCAGGTGGCTTCGCTTGGCGAAGGTGGATACGTGATCCAGATTGCTTCACTGCCGTCCCAGGCCGATGCGCAGAAGTCCTACCAGAGCCTTTCGAATAAGTTCGGCAGTGTGATTGGTGGACGTGGCGTCGATATCAAGGCTGCCGAAGTTGCCGGCAAGGGGACTTTCTACCGCGTCCGTATCCCGGCCGGTAGCAAGGAGCAGGCTGTCGCACTCTGCGAAAAATATCGCTCGGCCGGCGGCAGCTGCCTTGTGGCGCGATAAGACTTGATTCAGCCGAAACAGACGGGGCGCGCGGCGCCCCGTTTTCGTTAGGGCAATTCCAGCAAAATTGAAAAAAAAACGGTTTTGCGTCCGGAAATGCTCCAGATCATCACAGCGGGTAGTTTGATATGAGTGTTTCGAAATCCATGATTCTCGGCGCCGGCGGCGCGACTTTGACTGCCGACGAAATCTCGCTCTATCGTGATGAGCGGCCCTGGGGGTTCATTCTCTTCGCCCGCAACTGCATCGAACTTCCTCAGATTGCCGATCTCGTTGCCGCCATGCGTGACGCAGTCGGCAGGCCTGATGCACCGGTTCTGATTGACCAGGAAGGTGGCCGTGTGCAGCGTATCCGTCCGCCGATGATCGAGCGTTATCCTTCGGCCACGGCTCTGGGTGAAATCTATCGGCAGGACAGAGAAAAGGGCCTGCGCGCTGCTTGGCTGATGTCGCGCCTGCATGCCTTCGACCTCATGAAGCTCGGCGTGACCGTCGATTGCCTCCCCGTCCTCGATGTTCCTGTCGAGGGGGCGAGCAATGTCATCGGTGATCGCGCCTATGGGTTCGATCCGCAAACGGTAGCATCAATGGGCAAGGCAGCAGCCGAAGGGCTGAAGGCGGGTGGCATGCTTCCGATCATGAAGCATATGCCGGGCCACGGCCGAGGTATGGCCGATTCTCATCATGAACTGCCGGTCGTCACCGCTTCGCGCGCCGAACTCGAAGGTCATGACTTCGTACCCTTCGTCGCGATGAAGGACGAGTTGATGGCGATGAGCGCACATATCGTCTTCACCGCCTATGACGATCGCGATCCGGCAACGATTTCGCCGGTGGTGATCGAAGATGTCATTCGCGGTCATATCGGCTTTGACGGCCTGCTGGTCTCGGACGACACATCGATGAACGCCCTGAAAGGCACGATCGGCGAACGTGCCGCACGAATCATGGGGGGAGGTTGCGATATTGTCTTGCATTGCAATGGCCTCATGGACGAAATGAAAGCGGTAGTGAAGGAAGTTGTGCCTTTGTCGGGTAAGGCTTTGCAGCGCGCCGAGGCCGTCGAGCGCGGCTTTGCAGCTCCCGATGCGTCCGACGAACAGGCGCTGCGTGCAGAATTTCACGAAATGATGGCGGTCGCCTGACGAGGTAGGGCTGCCGAACGAGAGAGGTGAACTGGTTTGGCGGGGAATTCGGGGCAGGGCGCCATTCCAATGGACAAGCTCTGGCAGGACGTGTCCGAACGTGCTGCCGACGACCCGGCATTTGTCATCGACGTTGCCGGATTCGAAGGTCCGCTCGATCTTCTCCTGCATCTCGCCCGTAGCCAGAAGGTGGATCTCTCCCGCATCTCCGTGCTCGCGCTTGCAGAACAATATCTTCTCTTCGTCGATAGCGCGCGGCGCGTGCGCATAGAGCTCGCCGCCGACTATCTGGTGATGGCAGCCTGGCTTGCCTACCTGAAATCACGCCTGCTCATTCCTCAGCAGGTCAAGGGTGATGATGGCCCGACCGGCGAAGAGATGGCGGCGACACTTGCCTTTCGTTTGCGGCGCCTGGAGGCAATGCGGGAAGCGGCAAGCCAGCTTGTCAATCGCAACCGGCTGGAACGTGATGTCTTTGCCCGTGGCGCGCCGGAACATATTCCGCATCGCGTTCAATCCGCCTACGATGCGAGCCTCTACGATCTCTTGTCAGCCTACGCCAACCTTCGGCAGCGCACGGCGATCACCCAGGTCACGATCGAGAGGCGTAAGGTCTGGTCGCTGGTGGATGCGCGTGAGTTGCTGACGCGCATGCTGGGCGAGATCGCTGACTGGACGGCATTGCAGACCTATCTGCTTCCCTATCTGCCGCCGGAGGATCGGGTGACGGCAACGGCAAGCGCATTCGCCGCGTCTCTGGAACTCGTGCGTGAGGGCAAGCTGGAGATCCGCCAGGACGGCGCCTTCCAGCCGATTTATCTTCGTGGTGGCAACCGGCAGCGATCCGCCCAGTTGCCTGGAGGCGGCGAATGACGTCCGGAACCGACGGAATCGAAACCTTTTCGAACACTGGTCACGATGTGGATGACGGTCATAGCGGGGGATTTTCGGACCTCGAAGCCGAGCGCATCGCCGAGGCACTGATCTTTGCCTCGGCCGAGCCTGTTCCTGAGCGATTTCTAGTCGACAGACTGCCGCGCGGAACGGATATCCCGGCGCTTTTGGGCCGACTTGCAGAAAACTATGCCGGCCGGGGCGTCAATCTTGTCCGCATGGCAGATTGCTGGGCCTTCCGCACGGCTCCCGATCTTTCCTTCGTTATCCGCAAGGATGATAACGAGGTCAGAAAGCTGTCGCGTGCAGCGCTCGAAGTGCTGGCGATTATAGCCTATCATCAGCCTGTCACCCGCGCGGAGATCGAGGATATCCGTGGCGTTCAAACCTCCAAAGGTACGCTGGACGTGCTGATGGAGGCCGGTTGGGTTCGTTTTCGCGGTCGCAGGCGATCGCCCGGTCGCCCGGTCACGCTCGGGACTACAACGGATTTTCTCGATCATTTCGGTATCGAGGAACTGCGTGATCTGCCTGGACTGGAAGAGTTGAAGGGTGCCGGCCTGTTAAGCGGCCGTATACCGCCGGGGTTCCATATTCCCATGCCGGGTGCGGATACTGATCTGTCGGATGAAGAAGATCCAATCACTCAGCTTGATCTTGAGGAACTTGGTCTGCTGAGCCCTGGGGGGGCTTCGGACGATTAGTTTTCGCAATTTATCGCAGAGCGTGTATCGGCGGCCAATGATCTCGCATGGCGCTAACGAGCGCGTGATTAGCGATGTATCATGCAAATTTGCTGTTTGAAAAAGCGCCACAAAGCGCTTACATCGAAGACTAATTCGAATTGGAGTTGGACTAATGGGTTCTTTCAGTGTGTGGCATTGGTTGATCGTTCTGGTCATCGTGCTCGTCTTGTTCGGGCGTGGTAAGATTCCGGAGCTGATGGGCGACGTCGCAAAGGGTATCAAGAGCTTCAAGAAGGGCATGACCGACGAGGACGCCCCGGAAACGACCACTGCGAAGACCGTCGACCACAAGGCTGACGAGGCGAAGGAAACCACCCGGTCCTAGTGGAACGGGTAGGGGCTTCAGGAGCTTCGTTGCATGTTTGATATCGGTTGGACCGAACTGCTCGTCATTGCGGTCGTACTTATTGTTGTGGTCGGTCCGAAGGATCTGCCACCCATGATCCGCGCATTTGGTAAAATGACAGCCAACTTCCGCAAGATGGCTGGTGATTTTCGCACGCAGTTCGATGAAGCCTTGCGTGAAGCGGATATGGATGACGTCCGCAAAACCATATCGGATGCGCAAAAGCTTAATCCGACAAATGCCCTGCGTGATGCTATCAATCCGCTGAGGCAGATGGGGCAGGATATCAAGTCGGACCTGCAGAAGGCGACGCAGATTCCTAGTCCTCTCGCCGAAAACACGACCGAACTTTCATCGACAGATGCTGAGGCGCAGCAGTCGATCGAAGGAGCCGAGCCGATTTCTGCTGCTCCTGAAGTTCCGGCAAGCGTCGAGCCGGCAGCCGCTGCAACAGCTGCTCCTACAGCTGTAGCCGCAAATACGGTGTCAGCCCCGGTAACGCCGGTACCCGTTGTTGCCGATGCGAAAAACCTCGCTCAAGCTGCGCCTGTGGCTGCGACGCCGGCCAAGGTAGAGGCTGCCGTTGCAAAACCTCGTGCACCCCGCACGTCCGTGGTGAAGGCCGGCGAAGAAGCCAAGGTGCGCAGCAAGTCTTCCAAGACTTCCGCGGGTTCCAGCAAGACGATTGCAGAAATCGCGCCTGTGGTTGAAAAGCCCAAGCGGGCCAAGGCCGCGCCGAAGAAGACTGTCGAAACCGCATCCGTTGCCGTTGAGGCACCGGTTACCAAGGCGCCCGCCCGCAAGCGCACGCCCAAAAAGACTGACACTCCGAAGGACGAAGCATGAGCGACTACGAGGACAAGCCGCAGCCGCTTATCGAACACCTGATGGAGTTGCGCACTCGACTGATGTGGTCGATCGGCGCCTTCTTCATCGCTTTCGTCGTCTGCTTCTTCTTTGCCAAGCAGTTGTTCAACCTGCTCGTTATTCCCTACAAATGGGCTGTGGTTTGGGCGGGGCTGGATATCGCCAAGTCCGAACTGATCTACACCGCCCCACAGGAATTCTTCTTCACCCAGGTGAAGGTCGCGATGTTCGGTGCATTGGTGATCGCTTTTCCGGTGATCGCGTCACAGATCTACAAATTTGTCGCGCCTGGGCTTTACAAGAACGAGCGATCTGCATTCCTGCCGTTCCTGATCGCATCCCCGATCCTGTTTCTTCTGGGCGGCGCGCTGGTCTACTTCTTCTTCACGCCAATGGTGATGTGGTTCTTCCTTGCGATGCAGCAGGCGCCGACCGAAGGTGAAGTCGGTATTTCTCTGCTGCCGCGCGTGTCGGAATATCTGAGCCTGATCATGACGCTGGTCCTGTCCTTCGGTCTGGTCTTCCAGCTGCCGGTCGTCACCACGCTGCTCGCCCGCGTCGGTCTGCTGACAAGCGACTGGCTGAAGGAAAAGCGCAAGTATGCGATCGTCATCGCGTTCATTGCCGCAGCAATCCTGACGCCGCCGGATCCGATGTCTCAGATCGGTCTTGCTATACCGACCATCCTTCTCTACGAGATTTCCATCTATGCCGCGCGACTCGTCGAGCGCAAACGCAGTGAAGATTCTGAAACTGCAGAATCTTCCTCGGAAGTCGCCGAGACCGATAAGGCTTGAGGATTTTCCTGGCCTGATGCGCGCGGCGTCTCGCGTTGAAGGCTAGGATTATGCTTGATATCAAATGGATTCGTGAAAACGAACAGGCTCTTGATGAGGCGCTCGCCAAGCGTGGCGCCGGGCCGATGGCCGCTGAACTCGTGGCGATGGATGAACGTCGCCGCAGTATAATCCAGAAGCTTCAGGACATGCAGTCCCGCCGCAACGCTGCCTCCAAGGAGATCGGCGCTGCCATGGCGCAGAAGAACCTTGAACTGGCGGACAAGCTCAAGGCAGAAGTCGCCGAGATCAAGGAAACCATGCCCGCCGCGGAGCAGCAAGAGCGCGAGGCAATTGCTGCGCTTGATGACGCGCTGTCGCGTCTTCCCAACATCCCGCTCGATGACGTGCCGGTCGGCAAGGACGAACACGACAATATCGTGAAACGCGTCGTTGGTGAAAAGCCGCGCTGGAACCATCCGGCGAAGGAGCATTTCGATATCGGTGAAGCGCTTGGCTACATGGATTTCGATCGCGCCTCGAAGCTGTCGGGTGCACGCTTCACGGTTCTGACCAGCCAGCTCGCCCGTCTTGAGCGGGCGCTTGGCCAGTTCATGCTCGACATGCACACCATGGAGCACGGTTATACGGAAGTCTCCTCACCGCTGATGGTGAAGGCCGAGGCCATGTATGGCACCGGCCAGTTGCCGAAGTTCGAGGAAGATTTGTTCAAGACGACCGACGGCCGTTACCTTATTCCGACGGCCGAAGTGACGCTGACTAATCTCGTTTCGGCCGAAACGCTTGAGCAGGAAAAACTGCCGCTGCGCTTTACCGCGCTGACGCCGTCCTTCCGTTCGGAAGCAGGTTCTGCCGGCCGTGATACGCGCGGCATGCTGCGCCAGCACCAGTTCTGGAAATGCGAACTGGTTTCCATCACCGATGCGGAAAGCGCGATCGCTGAACACGAGCGCATGACGGAATGCGCCGAGAATGTTCTGAAGCGTCTGGGCCTGCATTTCCGCACCATGACGCTTTGCACCGGCGATATGGGCTTTGGCGCTCGCAAGACCTACGACATCGAGGTCTGGTTGCCGGGACAGGACACCTATCGCGAAATTTCGTCCTGCTCGGTCTGCGGCGATTTTCAAGGCCGTCGCATGAACGCGCGCTATCGCGTCAAGGACGAGAAGGCGCTTCGTTTCGTTCATACGCTGAATGGTTCGGGTACTGCCGTCGGTCGCTGCCTGATCGCGGTTCTGGAAAATTACCTGAACGAAGACGGTTCCGTCACAATTCCTGATGCGCTTCTGCCTTACATGGGCGGCCTGACCAAGATCGAGAAGGCATAAGGATATATCACGATGCGCATTCTGCTCACCAACGATGACGGTATCCACGCAGAAGGTCTTGGCGTCCTGGAACGGATTGCACGGACGATTTCTGACGATGTCTGGGTCGTTGCGCCGGAGACGGACCAGAGCGGTCTTGCGCATTCGCTGACCCTGTCCGAGCCGCTTCGGCTGAGGAAGATCGACGACCAGCGTTATGCACTGCGCGGCACGCCGACAGATTGCGTCATCATGGCCATCAGCGAGATCATGGGCGGCAAACCCGATCTCGTCCTATCGGGCATAAACGACGGCGGCAATATGGCCGACGACATCACCTATTCCGGCACGGTCGCTGGTGCGATCGAGGGAACGCTTCAGGGCGTGCGCTCGATCGCGATAAGCCAGGCTGCGCGTAAGGAAAATGGCCGTTTCACGCCATGGGAAGTTGCCGAATCATACGCTGCCGATCTTCTTCGCAAGTTGATAGAGGTCGAGCTTCCTGACGGAACTTTCCTCAATGTGAACTTCCCGCATTGTGCGCCGGAGGAAGTGAAGGGCGTAGAGGTCACTTCACAAGGAAAGCTCGATTTCGGCCTGATGATAGATGCGCGAGAGGATGGTCGCGGCCGACCCTATTACTGGCTGAAATTTTCGGAGCGGAAAGGAAATTTCCGTGACGGCACGGATATCCAGGCGCTTAAGGAAAACAAGATTTCCGTAACGCCGCTTAAGCTGGACCTGACCGATTATTCGGTTCAGGATCGCTTGGCATCCGCGCTGGGAGCAGGAGTTGCCGGTTGAAAACTGGGATGGTCGAAAAAGAAGGGTTTGCTGCACTCGTCCTGCGCCTGCGGGCCGAGGGCATCTCCGATCTGGATCTTCTGACAGCCGTGGAGCAGACACCTCGTTCCCAGTTCGTACCAGCTCCGCTGGCCGAGGAAGCCTATTCCAGCCGCACGATCCCGATCGATTGCGGTGCCTTTATGGAAGGCGCCGACCTCGCTGTGCGCCTTCTGCATCGTCTGCAGGTAAAGCCTGGTCATCGTGTGCTCGAAATTGGCACAGGTAGTGGGTTTACCGCTGCGGTGATGGGCCGAATTGCCGAGCGCGTGACGACCGTCGAGCGTTACCGCACGCTGGTTACGGCAGCCAACGCCCGAATGGACGCACTGAGTCTTCGCAACGTCATCATTCGACAGGCGGACGGTAGCAACGGCCAGCCTGGTGAGGGAACTTTCGACCGCATTCTCGTGACTGCCGCATTTACCACTTTACCGCGGTTTTATGCCGAGCAGCTCACGCATGGCGGCTCCATGATCGCTCCGCTCATCCTTGATGACGAGACCTGCCTCATGACGCGTTTAACCAAGACCGGCAGCCGTTTCGAGCGTGAGGATCTGTTCCCGGCCCCCTATCTTCCGCTTGTTCCGCACGTGGCCGAAGCTCTTTGAGCTTGGTTGGCATGGTTAGCAATTTGACAAAATACCGACTTTTGGTGCGGCGCCTTAACCTGCCAGTAAGACTAACAGGTTTTAATGACTCTCATGATGGTGGCGTCATGAGTAGGTCGAGTCAATGCGTTTCAAGAGTTCATCCAAGTTCGGTACATCCGTTGTAAAGCTCGCAGCGGCAGCCTTGCTGGCCAGCGCTGCGACCGGTTGCAGTTCAGACGCTACGCGTTTTTCCGGTCTGTTCGACGGTACGGACAATATGACCACGGCATCCATTCCTCAGCGGCAGGGAGGTGGTGCATACGGTCAGGCTCCGGTTCCGCGTGGTGACGTGTCTTCGTCTCAGGGCATGCAGCCGCAGTACGGTTCGAATAACGTTGCTTCGTCTCCGTCTTATCCGCCTTCGGGTGGTTATTCGTCGCCGGCGCGCGTCGCTTCCGCGCCTTCGAGCGTTCAGCGTTCGGAGCTGTCTGCTCCAAGCAGTCTTCCTCCGGTGTCCGGATCCGATTCTTCGACGCGCCAGCAGGCCATGGCTCAGCCATTTCCGCAGCAGTCCAACACGGCTCCGGTTCGTGGTGCAGACAACCTGACAACCGGCACGGTCAAGCCGATGTCCGGCTGGTCAACGGTCAATGCGCCGCGTGTCACGCTGAAGCCAGGCGAGTCGGCCAAGATATTGGCAAACCGTTATGGCGTTCCTGAAAAGGAAATCCTGAGGGCAAATGGCGGTACGCTCGCAGCCGGCCAGTCGGTCGTAATTCCGACCTTTGGTCCTGCGCGCAATACTGCCAAGACTGCCGCTGGCGATATCGATCTTCAGAACAATGCACCTGCGCCGGAAAACCAGTCCGAGCAGAAGCTCGCTGTTCTGCCGTCGCGTGACAAGTCGCTGGCGGAGCCGGGCAAGATCACGCCTCCCGGCGGCAAGCCGCTTGGCGGCACATACACCGTCAAGCCGGGCGACACGTTGACCAAGATTGCCCGTGAAACCGGCACGTCCGTCGATGCGCTGAAGGCAGCCAACGGTATGACCGATGGCACCGTTCGTATCGGCCAGACGTTAAAGGTTGCCAATGGCATGACCGACCCTGTTCGCACGGCCTCGGTTCCGCAGAAACCTGCCGAGCCTATGCAAGCAGCGCCGAAGGCTGCAGCTCCGCAGCAGCCGGCCGTCGCCAAGGTTGAGCCTGCCGTAGCAGCACCGTCCAAGCCTGCCGCTGCAGAAAATGCATCGCTCAGCGAAGTCGAAAAGAAAGCTGACGTTGCGTCTGTCGCCCCACAGTCCACGGGGATCGAGAAGTACCGCTGGCCGGTCAATGGCGCGGTCATTGCCGGCTACGGCTCCAACGTCAATGGCAGCCGCAATGACGGTATCGACATCTCGGTTCCGGAAGGCACGCCGATCAAGGCAGCCGAAAACGGTGTCGTTATCTATGCTGGCAATGGCCTGAAGCAACTCGGCAACACCGTGCTCGTACGTCACGACGACGGCAAGGTCACCGTTTACGGCCATGCCAGCGCGATCAACGTGACCCGTGGCCAGAAGGTTACCCGCGGCCAGACGCTTGCTTCTTCGGGTATGAGCGGCGACGCACAGCGTCCGCAGGTTCACTTCGAGGTCCGCAAGGACGCAACGCCGGTCAATCCGAATACCTACCTTGAATAATGTAGTGCGTTTCAAGGGGACAACGAAAAAGCCCGGCTCTGCCGGGCTTTTTTGCGTTTTTCACTTGATCCAGTAGAAGCGGCAGCCGTTGTTGTTTCCGGAATTATGCCCTGGCGATCGAGTTTTGTGGCGTTATATGCGATCCAGCGGCTTGCGCAGTCGGCCGGCGAGATCCTGAATGTACTGCCAGGCCACGCGACCCGAACGGCCTCCGCGTGTCGTTGCCCATTCCAGTGCTTCGGCGTGAAGTGTTTCTTGACCCAGGCCCAGGTTGAAATGTGCTGCGTATCCGTCGATCATTGCCAGATAATCGTCCTGGCTGCATTTGTGGAAACCGAGCCACAGGCCGAAGCGATCAGAAAGCGAGACTTTTTCTTCCACGGCCTCGGACGGATTGATGGCCGTCGACTGCTCGTTCTCCATCATGTTGCGGGGCAGGAGATGGCGACGGTTGGACGTTGCATAGAAAAGCACATTGTCCGGTCGCCCTTCTATGCCACCGTCGAGCGCGGCCTTGAGCGACTTGTAGGCGGTGTCGTCATGATCGAAAGACAGGTCGTCGCAGAAAAGGATGACGCGCTGCTTCGATGATTTGAGAATGTCCAGAAGGCCGGGCAGTGAAGCGATGTCCTCGCGGTGAACCTCAACGAGTTTGAGGGATGAGCCGGTTGCCACCCGCACATCTTCATGCACGGCCTTGACCAGCGACGATTTGCCCATGCCGCGCGCGCCCCATAGAAGCACATTGTTTGCCGGATATCCTTCGGCGAAACGAAGCGTGTTTTCATGCAGGATATCGCGCACATGATCGACCCCGCGGATCAGCGTCAACGCGATACGGTTCGGCCGCGGCACTGGCTGGAGCTTCAGGTTGGATGGCACCCAGACGAAGCAATCGGCGGCATCCCAGTCGTTGACTGCGGGAGGCGGTCCCGCAAGACGTTCGACCGCATCGGCAAGGCGCCTTATTTCGGCAAGCACCTGTGCGTTAATGTCCTCGCTCATGACGCTGCCCTTCCTTTTCCTGTGTTTCGGGCCGGGTAACACGCTCGTCATTGCATAGAAAGGCTTTGAGCCGTGGATTCGGTACGCAAATTGCCGCTTTCTGTTGCATTCCGGGCCATCGCAACTATATTCCGGCGGCTTGAACGGGGGCGGGGAGTCTCCGGTAGTTTTAGGAGTTCTCGATGTTCATTACCGAAGCATTCGCCCAGGCGAGTGGCGCAGCAGCCCCCTCGGGCACCGATTCCATCCTGCAGATGGTCATGCTGTTCGCACCCCTGATGGTGGTGTGGTATTTCTTTCTCATCCGTCCGCAGCGTGCCCAGGCCAAGAAGCGCAAGGAAACGCTTGATAACATTCGTCGTGGCGATCAGGTCGTTCTCGGTGGCGGTATCACGGGCAAGGTAAGCAAGGTCATCGACGACAACGAACTGGAAGTCGAAATCGCCGAAGGCGTCAAGATCCGCGCCCAGCGTGCCTATATCGCCGAAGTCAAGGTCAAGGGCGAACCGGTCAAGACCGAATCTGCTCCGACCAAGTAAGCGGCACGATAACCGGCTTGCTCGAAAGTCGGCTACCTGATTGCCCGGATCGTTTCTGTCTATATGACGGAGGCTTGATCCGGGCAAAGTTGTTCTGGAAGGAAGCCGTGCCAATGGCGAAAGGCATCGAAATCCGAGACGCTCATTTTCCGGGCCGCGCGCCGATCGATGCCTACGGCAATGGTGGTTTCCGTTTCGCTGACATGTCCCATCGCGGCTCCATTCTATGCTTGCCCTCAGGCATTCATGGCTGGGACATGCGGGAGGGCGATCTCCTGACGATCGCCTCTCTAGAGCGCGTACTGGCCGATCCATCCGGCATCGAAGTGCTGCTGATCGGCGCAGGGGCCAACCTCAGGCCTATACCCGCTGACGTGAAAGCCGCGCTGAAGTCCAGAGGCATCTCTTCCGATCCGATGAGCACCGGTGCAGCCGTGCGCACATTCAACATCATGCTGGCCGAATCCCGCGCTGTCGCGGCGGCTCTCATCGCGGTTTGACATGACCGATACCCTTTCCGAAAACGGCGCGCTTTGCCTCTCCATGCTGCGGGAGACGGACCGCGACCGTTATCTGGCCTGTCTTCTTTCGCCTGAAGACAAGCGGGGGGCGCTTGCCTCACTTTATGCGTTCAATGCGGAAATTGCCCGCGTTCGCGACGTGGTGCGCGAGCCGCTTCCCGGCGAAATCCGCCTGCAATGGTGGCGGGATCTCTTGGAAGGTGGAGCCGCAGGAGATACCGGCGGCAATCCGCTCGCCGCTGGTCTGTTGGAGACCATAGACCGTTATCGTTTGCCACGGCAAACACTGGTCGCCATGACAGAGGCACGCATCTTCGACCTCTATGACGATGCCATGCCTGACCAAAACGCGCTGGAGGGCTATTCGGGTGAGACAGCATCGGCTTTGATCCAGCTTGCTGGTCTTGTCTTGTCACCCGAAGATGCGACTCAATCGGCCGATGCTGCCGGGCATGCGGGCGTGGCACAGTCGATAGCCGGCTTGCTGATGCTTTTGCCGATCCATAACCGCAGGCGGCAGATCTATGTCCCGCTCGATATCCTTTCCGCAACAGGCCTTGATCATGACGGCTTTTTGGCCGGCGAGGACAAGACGCGTATCTCGGCAGCGATCGAGGCTTTTTCCGGCCTGGGGTTGGAGCATTTGCAAAAGGCCCGCCATGCAGGGCCGATCGCCAAACCACTTTTTCCGGCCTTTTTGCCTGTCTCTCTGGCGGAGCACATCTTGAAGCGGGCCAGAAAACTGGGCGCTTCGGCGCTTTTCGATGGCTTGCAGCAACCGCAATGGCGTCGCCAGATCAGCATGATGAAAGCGACGCTGCTTCGCCGCTTCTGATGCGACATAACACTCGCGCAAGCCTCGCACGCTAGGCACTATGCAACCCAAAAACCTGCCCCCCAAACCTTCCATGCCTAGGAGAAGCGGTTTGAGTGCCCTTATCATCTGGATAACGATCGTTGCGCTGATTCTCGTTCTAGTTTTCTACATAAGGCGAATTGCCCGTAGGAACGACGAACAGGGGCGTTACGATCTCGGGACCGCAATCCTCGAATTCGGCCGGGCCTTTCCGGAAGAAGCGATTCGCAGCCTGCATGGCACAAAGGATGGTGATGTCTTCGTTCGCTTGCATAACGACAAGACAGGCTTCATGCGCAATCGCCGCAACCACTATGCCTGCCATCTCATCCAGCCCGGTCGAGTGCGGATCGTTCCCTTGGCAAATGATAAAGGGTTCCTTGCTGAATTTCTCGATGCACCGACATTGAATGGCGAATTTGTATTCGTGAAGGAAAGTGAAGCAGCCGAAGTTTCTCTCTGGCTGCTCGACAATTATGTCAGCGTTACAGGTAAAATCAGCGACGACGGCCAGCCGGATGGCGGGCGTGAAATGGCCGCCGCCGATGGTGATGCCTCTACGCCAGACCGAGCCAATTAGCGCAATCTTTCAGCGCCCGCGCCGACAATAACTGCCGTTTCATAACGGTCTTGTCCTTGCCACGAAAACGTTTGACGCCTTCCGGCTTGACGATCGAGCCGGGCTCGAGTTCTGGAAAAAGGCCGAAATTGATATTCATCGGCTGGAATGATCGTTTCCCGGGCTCCTCATCATGAATGAGGTGGCCACCGGTGATGTGGCCGAGAAGCGAGCCAAAGGCTGTGGTGGCAGGAGGTGGCGCAAGCGGTTCCCCCTTCCGCTCGGCAGCCGCAAATCGTCCGGCAAGGAGGCCTATCGCGGCGCTTTCCACGTACCCTTCGCAGCCGGTGATCTGGCCGGCGAAGCGCAAGCCGGGGCGGCTTTTCAACGTCAGTGATTTGTCGAGCAGGATCGGCGACTGAATATAGGTGTTGCGGTGAAGGCCGCCGAGCCGCGCAAACTCGGCATTCTGCAGGCCGGGTATCATGCGGAAAATCTCTGCTTGCGCGCCGTATTTCAGCTTCGTCTGGAAGCCGACCATGTTGTAGAGCGTGCCAAGCGCATTGTCCTGGCGCAGCTGCACGACCGCATAGGCCTTGACCGTCGGGTTATGCGAATTGGTGAGGCCCATCGGCTTCATAGGTCCGTGGCGCAAGGTTTCGCGGCCGCGTTCCGCCATCACCTCGATCGGCAGGCAGCCATCGAAATAGGGTGTTCCTTCCCATTCCTTGAACCCGACCGTATCGCCGGCGATCAGGGCGTCGACGAACGCGTCGTACTGATCCTTGTCGAGTGGGCAGTTGATGTAGTCTTTGCCGTTGCCTCCAGGGCCGACTTTGTCGTAGCGCGACTGGTACCAGCATGTATCCATATCTATCGAATCGCGATGGATGATGGGTGCGATCGCGTCGAAAAAGGCGAGCTGGTCTTCACCCGTCTCCGCCTGGATGGATGCGGCAAGCGAAGGCGAGGTGAGGGGGCCGGTGGCGACCACTGCCAGGTCCCATTCCTTCGGTGGCAGTCCCTGGATTTCTTCTCGGACAACTGTGATCAGCGGATGGCTGGAAATTGCGGCAGTGACCGCATCCGAAAATCCGTCGCGGTCGACGGCAAGAGCGCCACCCGCCGGAACCTGATGCTTGTCGGCCGAGGCGATGATCAGCGAGTTCGCAAGTCGCATCTCTGCATGGATCACGCCGACGGCGTTGGCTGTCGCATCATCGGAGCGGAACGAATTGGAGCACACCAGTTCGGCAAGGCCGTCTGTTTTATGGGCATCGGTGCCGCGAACGCCGCGCATCTCGTGCAGGATGACCGGGATGCCGGCCTGTGCGATCTGCCAGGCTGCTTCGGAGCCGGCAAGGCCGCCGCCGATCACGTGAATGGGGGAATAGGATATCTCTGTCATGGGCCGCGTCATTATCACGACAAGCTGCCGACAGGAATCAAAAAGCACTTCATTCGAAGTCAATTTGGCGCCTGAGGCTAACCAGAATCAAAAAGGCACCTGAGAAGGTGCCTTTGATCATCCTTGGGCATTTCAGCCGCTAGACTTGTTCCTCCGGCGGTTGGGATACCGCCCCCGTCAGGGATTAACGGAAGGAACGAGCAGCGATGTTACGGATATCGTAACGGGTCAGGCCGATGTCGGAGAGGGCCTGGTTCGACAGGTTGCCGAGTTCGTTCATCGTGCGGCGGTAGCTGACCCAGTTCTTTGCGATGCGGATCGGGTTCATGGTGGTTTCCTCAAGTCGTCTTTTTCCCGGCGCTCGTTATCGGCTCCGGCGATGTGCTTCTTATACGACCGAATAATAAGAATGTGCAGTGCAAATTATGTGCAACTGCCATGCGTTTGTGCGGTGAATTGTCGCTTTTCTGGGCGATGGGCGAAAAATGAGCTGAGAATTTGCGCTATGGCAATTCTAGCAAAAGACAGAGCGATTTCGCGTTTCAACAGCAGGCGAAAAGGCTCCCAGGCAATAATGAACTGCACAAACGAAAAACGCCTCCCGAAGGAGGCGCTTTCGACCGACTGGAGAGTCGAGGTTTTATTAGAAGCCGACTGCAGTCCGAGCTACGCGGCGGATGTCTGCACGGCCGATGCCGAGGTCACCCAGTTCGCGGTCGGTCATGCGGCCGAGCTCGGAAACGGTTTCGCGGTACTTGCGCCAGTCACTGAATTTCTTTGCGATGCTCATTGTGGGGATCCTTTGCCCTGTGGGCGTCATATCCGCCCTCTTCATCTGCTAATCGTTTTAAATGTTCTTCTGCACAAAAAACAGCGCCCGTTACGTATGCCACCTATGCGTCTGGCGCATTGCGATAAGGAGGTGCGTGGCTCTGGTATGTTCGGTGATGGAGACACTGCTGAAACAAATAACGCCCACCGGGGGAGGAGGTCCGGTGGGCGTCATATGAATGACCGGCAAATGGGAGAAGGAGTCTCGCCGGTCTGTACGGGACAACGCTGGGAGGAGGAGTGCGCGCCCCGAATGTCTTGCGGGAAACCCGCCTTTAAAGCTGTCGCATTTAGGAGGCGTTTGCCCCGGCTCGCTCACTGCTTCGTTCGTTAAGCTGAACCTATATAAAGGAAGATAAATTGTGCACTGCAAACGCTGAATGGATGGCATGCTTTCTGTGCATGGCTGTTTTGGTCGGCGCACGTGGCGTCTGGGAGATTGTGCTGACGCCGCCAGAACGAATATCCCCCGCTTTCATCCTGTTCTGACAGTCTTCTTTTGTCCCTGTCATTTTTCCTTTGCGTGCAGGAAAACGGATGATATAGAGACGCGCGCTCTGGAAGGCCTCCGGCGACGAGGTATTTCGACGCGGTTTGGGGCGCGGGTATGGTGAAATTGGTAGACACGCCAGATTTAGGTTCTGGTGCCGCAAGGCGTGGGAGTTCAAGTCTCTCTACCCGCACCAAGCACCGCCAAGGTGTGGTCTTGAGCCAAAGAATAGGGCGAACGACCGGCGCCTTTAATGCCGCGGCTGGTCTCTTTGAAGTTCCGGCGATGTGCTGACTGTTGAACGGCTGGAGATGCCGGATAGTTGGTGCCGCCGCCACGATATGAAGGTTTGAAAATGCAGGTTACCGAAACGCTCGCTGAAGGGCTGAAGCGCGAAATCAAAGTTGTCATCCCTAAGCAGGAGATGGAAGCACAGCTGAACGTGCGCCTCGCCGATGCGAAGGATAAGGTCCGCATCAACGGCTTCCGTCCGGGCAAGGTGCCGTTGGCGCACCTCAAGAAGACCTACGGCAAGTCGATCATGGCAGATCTCGTCAACGAGATCATCCGCGACCGTCCGGGCAAGATTCTCTCAGATCGCGGCGAGAAGTCGGCAACCCAGCCGTCGATCGCTATGACCGAGGATCAGGCAGAAGCCGAAAAGATCCTGTCCGCACAGGCTGACCTTGAGTTCACGCTCACCTACGAAGTCATTCCGCCGATCGAGCTGAAGTCGACCGACAAGATCACGGTTACTCGTGAAGTCGTCGAAATCGCTGACGAAGAAGTCAACGAGCAGATCGTCAAGATCGCTGAAAGCGCTCGTACTTACGAAACCAAGAAGGGCAAGGCCGCCAACGGCGACCGCGTCACCATGAACTACCTCGGCAAGGTCGACGGCGTAGCCTTCGATGGCGGCGCTGCCGAAGATGCCGAACTGGTTCTCGGTTCCGGCCAGTTCATCCCGGGCTTCGAAGACCAGTTGGTCGGCGTTAAGGCTGGTGACGAAAAGGTCATCACGGTTACCTTCCCGGAACAGTATCCGGCTGCAAATCTCGCAGGCAAGGAAGCGACCTTCGACATCACCGTCAAGGATGTTGCTGCTCCGGGCGAAGTCGAAATCAACGACGAACTCGCTTCCAAGCTCGGCATCGAATCAGTCGATCGCCTGAAGGAAATCGTTCGCGGCCAGATCGAAAGCCAGTACGGCAACCTGACACGCCAGAAGGTAAAGCGTCAGATCCTCGACCAGCTCGATGAAATGTACCAGTTCGACACCCCGCAGGGTCTCGTTGACGCCGAGTTCGACAACATCTGGCGCCAGATCAACACCGATCTTGCCCAGTCCGGCAAGACCTTCGAAGACGAAGAAACGACTGAGGAAGAAGCCCGTGCGGAATACCGCAAGCTTGCCGAGCGTCGCGTTCGTCTGGGCCTCGTTCTCTCCGAAATCGGTGAGAAGGCTGGTGTTGAAGTGACCGAAGAAGAGCTGCAGCGCGCGCTTTATGCACAGCTGCAGCAGTTCCCGGGCCAGCAGAAGGAAATCCTCGATTTCTTCCGCAACACGCCTGGTGCTTCCAACTCGCTGCGCGCCCCGATCTTCGAAGAAAAGGTCATCGACAAGCTGCTTACCGAAGTGAAGGTCACCGACAAGACCGTCACCAAGGAAGAGCTGATGGCTGACGACGAAGCCGAAGGCGACGACAAGCCGGCCAAGAAGAAGGCTGCGCCGAAGAAGGCCAAGGCTGAAGCTGCGGAAGGCGAAGAAGCCGCTCCGAAGAAGAAGGCTGCTCCGAAGAAGAAGGCCGCTGAAGACAGCGCCGAATAATCTTCGCAGAAAATGATTGGAAAAGCCGGGTCGGCAACGATCCGGCTTTTTTATTGTCTACAACCCATCAACTGACGTTTGCCGAGCCATGATCCGTATCGAAAATATCAGCAAGTCGAACAGCCATCGCATTCTCTATATCGAGGCTTCGGCTGCGCTCAATCGCGGTGAAAAAATCGGCCTCGTTGGCCCGAACGGCGCCGGCAAGACGACACTGTTTCGGATGATCACCGGCGGTGAGATCCCCGATGAAGGCCAAGTTTCGGTCGAGAAGCACGTCACCATCGGCTATTTCAATCAGGATGTCGGCGAAATGTCCGGCGTCAGCGCCGTCACTGAAGTGATGGATGGCGCGGGTCCCGTCAGCACTGTTGCGGCCGAACTGCGCGAACTCGAAGCCGCCATGGTCGATCCGGACCGTATGGACGAGATGGATGCCATCATCGAGCGCTACGGCGAGGTTCAGGCTCGTTACGAGGAACTCGACGGTTATGGGCTGGAAAGCCGGGCTCGCGAAGTGCTTGCCGGTCTCTCCTTTAGCCAGGAAATGATGGATGGCGATGTCGGCAAGCTTTCGGGCGGCTGGAAGATGCGTGTGGCGCTGGCCCGCATTCTTCTGATGCGCCCGGACGTGATGCTGCTCGACGAACCATCCAACCATCTCGATCTCGAAAGTCTGATCTGGCTGGAACAGTTCCTGAAAGGTTATGACGGCGCGCTTCTGATGACCTCGCACGACCGCGAGTTCATGAACCGGATCGTCAACAAGATCATCGAGATAGATGCCGGGTCGCTCAATACCTATGCAGGTGATTACGGGTTCTACGAGCAGCAGCGGGCGCAGAACGAAAAGCAGCAGCAGGCGCAGTTCGAGCGCCAGCAGGCGATGCTCGCAAAGGAAATCAAGTTCATCGAGCGCTTCAAGGCGCGTGCGTCGCATGCCGCTCAGGTTCAGAGCCGGGTGAAGAAGCTCGACAAGATCGAGCGCGTCGAGCCGCCGAAGCGCCGCCAGTCGGTCGCTTTCGAATTCCAGGCACCGCCGCGTTCGGGTGAAGACGTTGCCAACCTCAAGGGCGTCCACAAGGCTTATGGCAGCAGGACGATCTATGAAGGCCTGGATTTCTCCATTCGCCGCAAGGAACGCTGGTGCATCATGGGCGTCAACGGTGCCGGCAAGTCGACGCTTCTGAAGCTGATTGCCGGTTCGGCCGAACCGGATCAGGGATCTGTTGCGATCGGTGCCAGCGTCAAGATGGGCTATTTTGCCCAGCACGCCATGGACCTGCTCGATGGCGAGCAGACGGTGTTCGAATGGCTCGAATCGGAGTTCCCGCGTGCCGGGCAGGGCGCACTGCGCACGCTTGCCGGCTGCTTTGGATTTTCCGGCGACGATGTCGAGAAGAGGTGCCGTGTGCTTTCAGGGGGCGAAAAGGCGCGCCTCGTTATGGCGGCCATGCTGTTCGATCCGCCGAATTTCCTCGTCCTCGACGAGCCAACCAACCACCTCGACCTCGATACCAAGGAAATGCTGATCAAGGCGCTGTCCGAATACGAAGGCACGATGCTCTTCGTCAGCCACGATCGCCATTTCCTTTCCGAACTGTCGAACCGCGTGCTGGAAGTCTCGACGGAAGGTGTGCATCGTTATGATGGCGGCTACCGCGAATATGTCGAGCGCACCGGCTACGAGGCTCCTGGCCTTGTCGCCTGACGGCCCGTCGAGGTTAGGGGTAAAAATTGTGATCGGCCCTTCGGCCGGTTACAGTCTCTGAATGTCTTGATCCGTCGCGCCTTGCGCCTAGCTAGTCCAATGGTGGCTGGTAAAGGTAAAACGGCGATGTTGGATTATGAATTTTCAGACACTGTGTTTGCGGGCCTTCGCCCGGCTATCGATTTTGAGTATTTTGCTTGGCGCATGCACGATCCCGCCGGATACGTCGCGGGTTATCGGTGAAAATTCGACGGTAGCGGCGGCGCGAACCGAACTCGTCGGATTGGATGAAGACGATGTTCGCATGTGTGCAGGTTTTCCGACCGCAAGCACTGCGACTACCGACGGCGGCACGATCTGGGCCTATCGCCGTGACATGCCGCGCGGAAACTGGAACGTCGTCAATCCGTCCTTCACCCTTTTCGGCGCGATACCCGCGGTGAACACGTCGACGAGCGGATCCTCGGGCGGTAATTGCAGCACGCAGTTTCGATTCGCGGAAAACAGGCTGAAGCAGGTGGAGTTTGCGGGTGACAACAACACCGCAACCGATCTGAACGGCCTTTGCGTCAGCATGATCGACAATTGCCTGATTTATGCCCGCAAGAAAAAGGCGCGATGAATGGAGCGCCATTTCATGAAAAAAAGCCGCGCAATGCACGGCTTTCAAAAAGCTCGCGATATGCCTCAACGGCAGACGCGGATAGATTCCATATGCCAGCCGCCATCATAGGCGTTGCGAACCCGCTGATCCTCGAACCAGCAGCGCGGCGGAGGCGGTGGTGGCTCCACGTAACGGGGACCGCCGCTATTGGCCAAGGCCCCGCCGATCAGGCCGCCGACAATACCTGCAGCCAAGCCTCCGGCAATGACCTTGCCGGTATTGTCGTGGTGGCGATGATGACGGTCACGGTCGCGATCCCAGCGTGGCGGTGGCGGTCCGCGACGGTCGTCCCAACGCGGCGGCGGTGCGTCGCGCCATTGCGCCATCGCTGTTCCGGCCGGGGCCATGGCCGCGCTGGTGAGGATGGCGATGGAGAGGACAGAAAGAGCAATCTTCTTCATGTGTTTCGTCCCTGGGCGCCGGATTGTCCTTGGCGCTTCGATGGCGGACATTGCGTCAGTCTGCCTTAACGTAGCTTGAACGAAATCGCTCTTTCCTTGGGTCTAGCTACAGTCCTACTGATGGATCGTGTAGGATCCCATGGCGCAGAGATCCTGAGTATCTTCCATGTCCTCGAAATTGGAATCTTCGGTAAACTCGAAACGCATGTCGTATTTGCAGGTCCGGCGACCGTCGGCGATCGTGATCTTCATGCTCTCGCCCGGCTCGAGAACATCATCACCGAACACGTCATCTTCCCAATTGTCGACACCGGTCGGCGAAGTATAGAATCGCTCAAGCGTGCCGCTGGTTTTGTTGATCAATGTAAAGACGAGATCGTCTGCGGCGCGCGAGGCACCAACAGAAAGAATAAGCGCTGCAAACGCACTGGCGGCGATGGAAGTGAACCGTGTCATGTGAAAGATCCCAGCCCATGATTGGGCGGTAGATCATTACCCCATTGGTAAAGACCTTCAATAAGCCTCCGGATTCATGATGAATCTTGGCTTTCGTCAATCAAGTGGTTTGAAGGGCAGATGCCGCCATGTCGTCCTTTTCCACCGCACGCTGATAGGCGTCGCGAAGAGCGAGGCGCCCGAAATATTGCTCGAAGGCCGGCCGTTTTTCGATCGAGCCGAATTGCAGCCCCCAGCCGATCTGCGATCCGACATAGACATCCGCCGCGCTGAATTTTTCGCCGGCTATGTAGGAATTGCTGCGAAGGGCGAATTCCAGCCCATCCATGACGTCGGCAAAACTGCCGTAGCCGATCATCCGCTCGCGGCCGGGTGGAACTTCAAAGCCGAGCGCGCGGTTGCTCACCGCCGCTTCGAGCGGACCGGCAGCGAAAAACATCCATCGATAATAGTCGGCGCGGTCTGCGAGCAAGGGCGCCAGACCTTTCTCGG
This sequence comes from Neorhizobium sp. LMR1-1-1.1, assembly GCF_040675795.1. Lineage (NCBI taxonomy): Bacteria > Pseudomonadati > Pseudomonadota > Alphaproteobacteria > Hyphomicrobiales > Rhizobiaceae > Neorhizobium > Neorhizobium sp. LMR1-1-1.1. The sequence continues at coordinate 99,935 of NZ_JBEGHE010000102.1, read as the reverse complement.
GAAAGGCATCAGCAAGATAGGCGCAGATCGCCGCACATTCCGTCACCGTCTTTTTGCCGTGAATAATTGCCGGGACCTTGCCCATCGGATTGACTGCCTTGTAGCTGTCATCCTTCATCGTCGTGCCGAATTGCAGGATTTCCGTGCGGTAGGGTGCGCCGATTTCCTCCAGCATCCAGCGGGCAATGCGGCCGCGCGACATCGGGTTGGTGTAGAATAGGATCTCATTTGCCATCCGTCATTCTCCTGTTGCCGCTCCTTGTTTTGGAGCGCGCGGCGACACAATCAAGGTCTGAAGTTTTAGGCGATGAATGATCGGACCGGCGTGCTTGCTAAAGGGGCTTGCGGTACTGGATAAACCCCGGCGCCACAGCGACGCGATCATAGAGGCGTCTTGCCGCGTCGTTCTTTTCCTGCGTCAGCCAGTACAAACGACCGGCATTCTTGTCCCGGGCAAGCAGCGCCACCTTCTCGATCAACGCCTCGCCGACGCCGCGGCCTCTCTGGCTGTCATCGACATAGAGGTCCTGCAGGTAGCATGTCGTATCCGGCAGCCAGGTCGAGCGATGGAAGAGTGCATGCACGATGCCGACAAGCTTGCCCTCGTCGAATGCGCCCAGTGCATGCATAGGTTCTTCCGGGTCGTGAAACCGCGACCAGGTGATGTCGTACTGCTCCTTCGGCAGTTCCGATTCATAAAAGCGGATATAGGCCTCGAACAACGGTTGCCACGCCTCGCGATCGGATGGCGCGAGAGGACGGATTTCGACAGGACGATTGGCAGACATGCTAAGCCTCCGGCGCAAAAGAAAACGGCGGGGAAAACCCCGCCGTTCAAATCTACTCTGAAGATTATGGCTTACGCCATGGCCTTCTTAAGGTTTTCGTCGATCTTGTCGAGGAAGGCGGTGGTCGAGAGCCACGGCTGATCCGGGCCGATGAGCAGCGCCAGGTCCTTGGTCATTAAGCCGGCTTCGACCGTGTCGATGCAGACCTTTTCCAAGGTGTCGGCGAATTTCGTCAGTTCCGCATTGTCGTCCAGCTTGGCGCGGTGCGCGAGGCCACGGGTCCAGGCGAAGATCGAGGCGATCGAGTTCGTCGAGGTTTCCTGACCCTTCTGGTGCTGGCGGTAGTGGCGGGTAACCGTGCCGTGTGCAGCTTCGGCTTCGACCGTCTTGCCATCCGGCGTCATCAGAACCGAAGTCATCAGGCCGAGCGAACCAAAACCCTGCGCAACGATGTCGGACTGTACGTCGCCGTCGTAGTTCTTGCAGGCCCAGACATAGCCGCCGGACCACTTCAGAGCAGAAGCGACCATGTCGTCGATCAGGCGGTGTTCGTACCAGATCTTGGCTTCATCATACTGCGCCTTGAACTCGGCGTCGAAGATTTCCTGGAACAGATCCTTGAAGCGGCCGTCATAGGCCTTGAGGATCGTGTTCTTGGTCGACAGGTAGCAGGGAACGCCGCGCTGCAGGGCATAGTTGAACGAAGCGCGGGCGAAATCGCGGATAGAATCGTCGAGGTTGTACATTGCCATGGCAACGCCCGAGGACGGTGCGTCGAACACGTCATGCTCGATCGTCTGGCCATCGTCGCCGACGAACTTGATCGACAGCTTGCCCTTGCCCGGGAACTTGAAGTCAGTTGCGCGATACTGGTCGCCGAAAGCGTGACGGCCGACGATGATCGGCTTGGTCCAGCCCGGAACCAGACGCGGCACGTTCTGCATGATGATCGGCTCGCGGAAGATGACGCCGCCGAGGATGTTGCGGATCGTGCCGTTAGGGCTCTTCCACATCTTCTTCAGCTTGAATTCTTCGACGCGGGCTTCGTCCGGCGTGATGGTGGCGCACTTGATGCCGACGCCGTGCTTCTTGATGGCGTTGGCGGCGTCGATCGTCACCTGGTCGTCGGTGGCATCGCGGTTCTCGACAGAAAGATCGTAATATTCGATGTCGAGATCGAGATAGGGCAGGATCAGCTTATCCTTGATCAACTGCCAGATGATGCGGGTCATCTCGTCGCCGTCGAGATCGACGACCGGGTTGGCTACCTTGATCTTCTGCATGGACTTCCTCTTGTCGTGTATGGGCCGGACCGGCCCCGAATGGATCAACGGGTTGCGCTATAACATCGCAGGGCAGGTGTGCAAAGCCGTGAGACAGGGATTGGCGGCTTTTCTGTGAGATTTCAACGCAGGGCCCTTCTGGCTTTGAAAAACAGCAAGAATGGTCATTGCCAAATAAAGGCCGAGGGGTAATGTCCGCGCAAATCGCTTCGAATACGGATAACCACCATGCGAACTCTGCCGCTCGCTCTTGCCCTGTCGTTTCTGTCCACGGTTTCGGTTGCTGCCGAACCCGTCGATCCGGTCAAGGAGGTGATGAAGGTCACCGAAGAAAATTGGAACAGCAACGACAGCGACTGGAAGTTCATCTTCGATCCCGATCCGCTGGCGCGCCTGTTCAGCAAGCGCTTCCAGACGGCCTATGCCGATGCCGCCAAGCATCCGGCCTATGAAACGGAAAACAACCAGCCAGGCGACCCATTCGGTTACGATGTCGTCACCGCCTCGCAGGATGGCTGCCCGCTGCAGGATATCGTCATCGCGCCGGGCGTAGCGGTAAATGGCAAAACCGACTTCAAGGTCACGTTCAAGCAATGGACCTGCATCGATGACGCCGATCTAAAGGACACGGTCTCCGAAGTGCATTTCGATGTGATCGATGAGGGCGGCAAGCCCGTCATTGACGACATCCACCGTGTGGCCGATGGCGAAAGCGATAGCGTCGTCGAGGAAATGCAGTCGATAGCCAAGGGCGAGTGATGCCGGGCGTGCCCGGCTTTCGGCATGATACAAGCGATGTCTAGGGCGCGGCGGATGGCCATGACGTTTGCCGATCGCCTGCTGGCCCATGATCCCGCCTTGTCGCGGGTGAAGATGGGAGCGCGTGTGACGCTCACCATCCTCGCCTCGATCCTCGTCCTGATCGCCATTCATCTGGCGGTAACGCCGCTGCCGTCGATTTCCTATGCGCTGGCAATCGTGCTGTCGATCGAAGGCGGCGTCGCCGTGAAGGACAAGAGGCCCGGCGACCAGCTGACGACGCGCCTGATGGGCTGCACGGCAAGCCTTTTCTGCATCACGCTTGCGGCAGCGCTCGAACCTTACCGGCTTGTCGCCGACCTGACCTTCCTATGTGTCATCCTTGCGGCGAGCATTGCACGCGTATTCGGCCAGCGCGGTTTTGCCGTCGGCATGTTCGCGTTCATTTCCTATTTCATCGGCGCCTATTTGCGACCGACATTTTCGGAACTGCCGCTGGCGGCTTTGGGGCCGCTTTTTGCCGTCGCCTTCGGGCACCTGATCCGCAAATACCTGCTGGTTGACGACTGGCGTCGCGATCTGAGCAAAACTTTTCGGGCGATAGAGCATCGTGTGTCGGATATTCTGCTGCGACTTGCCGGGCTTGCCGCAAGCGGAACGCTGACGGAGAAAGATCGCCTCGAACTGCGCCAGATGGAAGAGCAGCTGAAGGACGTGGTGCTGATGGCGGAAGGCCTTCTCCCGCGCAGTGCTGACGGTTCCATGCCCAGTGACAGCAGTCCCGTCATGGCCGTTTCGATCGCCATCTTCGATCTTCACCTTGCCGCTGAAAGCGTCATCGTGCAATCGCTTGTGGCCTTGCCGCCTGCCGCTCTTGTGAATGCCGTGCTCCATGATGATGCGGTCGCGGCAAAGCGGATTGCGGAAGACCCTTCTATTGCGGCCGGTGAAGAGCGGAAGAGGCAGAGCGTCCACGCGCTGTTATGGCTACAGCGGGCTTCCTCCGCCCTGCGTGAGGCCGCCACCGACCGGGCTTTCCAGCAATTGATGGCCTTTGGTGATGTGCCGCGGGCAGGGCCGCCGGTGAAACCGGATTTCTCCTGGAAGAACCCGCTTGTGCGTGCGGCTGTCCAGATCACTATCGCCTCCGGCATCGCCATGGTCTTCGGGCTGCTTCTCTCCCGTGACCGCTGGTTCTGGGCCGTGCTGACGGCATTTCTCGTGTTCAACAACACCCGCTCGCGTGGCGATGCGGCATTGCGGGCGATCCAGCGATCGGTCGGTACGCTGCTCGGCGTTGCCATCGGCCTTGCCTTAGCGACGCTGCTTTCCGGTCATACGACAACGACTGTCGGCCTTGCGGCCGTCTGTGTCTTTCTGGCCTTCTATTACCTGCAGGTCTCCTACGCGCTCCTCAGTTTCTTCGTCACCATCGTTCTCTGCCTCGTCTATGGCCTGATCGGCCAGCTCACATACGAGGTCCTGTTGCTGCGGCTGGAGGAAACGGTGATCGGCTCAATCGCCGGCATGTTCGTCGCCTTCGTCATCTTTCCATCCTCCACCCGCTCGACCGTCGAACTGGCGGTTGCCCGATGGTACGACGCGCTCGGACAGTTGCTGGAGGCGGTGGACAACGGGGAAAGCCGCTACCGGCTGATCGAATTGTCGAACCGCCTCGATGAGACTTACCGAGACCTGACCGTTGCTGCGCGTCCGCTGGGCAGTGCATGGTCGCTGGTCACCCGGCCGGGGCCGATCCGCCAGACATTGGCGATTTTCCTCGCCACCTCCTATTGGGCCCGGATCCTGGCGCGGGATTTTGCAAATGCTGGAAACGGCAACGACCCGGAAATGCACCGAGCGATTGATAATGCAAGGCAGGCGCTGGAGAAGGCCACAGCCAGGAAGGCTGACTGTTTTTCCATCAAGACGCCGCGCCATGCTGCTGCAAGCGGCAATTTGCCGGCACCGGGGCAGGGCGCCGCACATGGGGCGGATATGGTCGCCAATCTGCTCAATCGCCTTTATCCGCCGGCAGCAGATGAGCAAAAGAGCCAATAACCGGCTTGCCGTTGTTGGCCGACGGGTCTATTGCCCGGCTCCAAGAACAAGCGGAAACGAATATGTCGGGCACCAATAGCGAACGTGAACTCATTGCCGAAGGACCGGCGATCATTCTGGTCGAGCCGCAACTCGGCGAAAATATCGGCATGGTCGCCCGCGCCATGGCCAATTTCGGCCTCGTCGAACTCCGCCTCGTCAACCCGCGTGATGGCTGGCCGAATGAAAAGGCGCGCTCTGCCGCCTCCAAGGCCGATCACGTCATCGACGGCACCAAGGTCTATGACACGCTGGAAGAGGCGATCAGCGACCTCAACTTCGTCTATGCCACGACGGCCCGCGAGCGTTACGGCTTCAAGCCCGTCCGCTCGCCGGTCTTTGCTGCCGCCAACCTGCGGGAAAAATTCAAGGCGGGCGAAAAGACCGGAATCCTCTTCGGCCGTGAGCGCTGGGGCCTTAACAATGAAGAAGTGGCGCTTGCCGACGAGATCGTCACCTTCCCGGTAAACCCCGCCTTCGCGTCGCTCAATATTGCCCAGGCCGTGCTTCTCATGTCCTATGACTGGATGAAGTCGGGCATGGACGACCTTGAAGAGACACGCTTCCAGCCGATCGAACAGAACCCTTCGACGAAGGAGCAGGTGCTCGGTATGTTCGAGCATATCGAAGAGGCGCTGGATGCCCGCGGTTATTTCCATCCGCCTGAAAAAAAGCCCAAAATGATCGACAACCTTCGGGCTGTCCTGTCGCGTCGGGCCTTTTCCGAGCAGGAGATCAGCGTGTTTCGCGGGGTGATCAATTCGCTTGATCGCTTCCCGCGGCAGTGGCCGAAAAAGACGGTGCCGAGACAGAAGAAGGCCTCCGAGGCAGGGGAGACAGAGGGGAATGACAGCGGCGAATGAGCTGAAGCCCATACTGGTGTTCGATTCGGGCATCGGTGGGCTGACGGTGCTGCGTGAAGCGCGCGTGCTGATGCCAGAACGCGGCTTCGTTTACGTTGCCGACGATGCGGCCTTTCCCTATGGCAGTTGGGAGGAGGGCGCTTTGCAGGAGCGTATCCTCTCCCTGTTCGAAAGGTTGTTAGAAGATCATCAGCCGGAAATCTGCGTCATCGCCTGCAACACCGCTTTCACCCTTGCCGGTGCCGCGCTGCGCGAAAAATTTCCGCATATGACCTTTGTCGGCACCGTGCCGGCAATCAAACCTGCGGCCGAACGCACCCGCTCCGGCCTCGTTTCGGTTCTGGCAACACCCGGTACCGTCAAGCGCGCCTATACGCGTGATCTGATCCAGTCTTTCGCCACCCAGTGTCATGTCCGCCTCGTCGGATCCGAAAACCTCGCCCGCATGGCGGAAAGCTATATCCGCGGCGAAGCGATTTCCGATGATGAGGTGCTCGCCGAGATCGCCCCATGTTTCGTCGAGAAGGATGGCGAAAAGACCGATATCGTCGTGCTTGCCTGCACGCATTACCCCTTCATGGCCAATCTCTTCCGCCGTCTCGCGCCTTGGCCGGTCGACTGGCTCGACCCAGCTGAAGCAATAGCAAGGCAGGCACGACGCAAAGCGCCGCTCATCGAAGGCGCTGAACATCCCGAAGGTTTCGACTTTGCCGTCTTCACCTCAGGTAATCCGGATTTTGCCACCCGCCGTCTGATGCAGGGGTTTGGCCTGCGCACCGGCTGAGGCATGGCCTGATCGCCGACTGTTGCCCTCGTGCAACAAAAATACCTTTGAGTGCAATTTTCGATTGTGGGTGCTTGCGCGTTTGAAAAGACCGTGCAATGTTCCAGCATCCGCAACTCAAGCAAGGGAGAGCATCGATGAATACATTTTCTGCTTACATGCGCCTCTCTGGCGGATTGGTCCGAACCATGCGGGTGAATTACCCGCGCAATCTGCTCGGACTGGCTTTCCGCGGCTGATAACGCCCGGAATCCGCCTATTGGCATCTTTCTCGATCTAAACTCGATTTGACGTGACCGGTCTATCCGTCTGACGGCTATTGCCGTTAGCACTTCCGCGCGCGTCTTTCCAAAACCACGAAAGGACCCGCTCGCATGCGCGAGGCGGGGCGGAAAAGCTATGCGTGAAATGCACGTAATGGTTGCCGATGTTCTGTCGGCAGAAATGGACGCTCTTCACCGGCGCCACGGTCCCTGGCGTCTGATAAAGGCACTTGTCGCGACCCTCGTCAGGCGCTCTTCGCCGTTTTCGGCAAACCGCTCGTCCGATCTCGACAATCACATGCTTCGGGATATCGGTCTGCCCGAGAACGTTCCGGAGGTCGATTTCGTCCTGCAGTCCCGGTTCGTCGACTGGAGGAACTACCTGTGAGCGACGGTCTGACATGCCGTCAGCCGGCGCTGAGAGACATGGAGGCCGCGTCGAATGTGTTTCGAACCGCATTCGACGCGCAGCTTCCATGGCTTGCGGGCCTTCACAAGCCGGAAGAGGACCGGGGCTTCTGGTCGGGATACCTGTTCTCGAATTGCGCCATCTGGGGTGCTGAGCGACAGGGAAATCTGATCGGCGTTATCGCTTTTCACCAGGGTTGGGTCGATCAGCTCTATATCCTGCCGCATATGCAGGGGCGTGGCATTGGTTCGCGTCTTCTCGATATAGCCAAGGCCAATCATGTTCGCCTTAATCTCTGGACCTTTCAGAAAAATGCCGGTGCCCGGTTTTTTTATGAAAGTCAGGGATTTGAGGTCGTCCGCGAAACGGATGGCGCGGACAATGAAGAACAAGAGCCTGACATCCTTTACAGCTGGCGCCGCTGCGCCTGAAGCACACACTTGTCATGCGGATCTTTCCGTGACTTGATCTCGCTATCTACCTGAGGAAAATTCCATGTCGCTCGAACACTGGCTTGCATTCGTTGCCGCATCCGCCGTGCTGCTGGCAATTCCGGGACCGACTATCCTTCTCGTCATTTCCTATGCTCTGAGCCATGGCCGCAAGGTGGCAAGCGCGACCGTGGCTGGCGTGGCGCTCGGCGATTTCACCGCCATGACCGCCTCCATGCTTGGCCTCGGTGCGCTTTTGGCAACATCCGCCATGCTGTTCACCGTGTTGAAATGGGTCGGTGCCGCCTATCTCATCTATCTGGGCATCAAGCTGTGGCGCGTCCCGGTATCCGCACAGGCGCAGGCTGTCGAAGAGGCAGATGCGCCGGCCGTTCGCCCGTTCCGGGTCTTCCTCCACACCTATGCCGTGACGGCGCTCAACCCGAAAAGCATCGTATTTTTCGTCGCCTTCCTGCCGCAGTTCCTCGATCTGACCCGGCCGCTCTTCTTCCAGATGGCGGTGTTTGAAGTGACCTTCCTTGTTCTGGCAACCATCAATGCCGCGCTTTACGGGCTTCTTGCCTCGATGGCGCGCAACACGATCCGCAAGCCCAAAGTTCAGCGTATCGTCAATCGCACCGGCGGTTCGCTGATGATCGGTGCCGGGTTGCTTTCGCTCGGCTTCAAACGCGTTGCCGCCTGATCGCAAATGTCTGATCTCAATGCCTGTTGATTTTTCTCTCTTTCCCGAAGAAACGAATCTCGATCTCTGTTAAGGGGAGGGGTCGGCGCTCTGTGTCACTGCAGGAAGACTGCCGGCAAAACACAAATTTACGGCATACGAGGGCAGCATAGTGCAAGTCGGCATCGATATGGGAACTGTGACCGGCGGAGCGCCGGCCAAGCTCGATATCGAGGAGCTTCTGGCGACGCGTCTGCTTGTTCAGGGCAATTCCGGTTCCGGAAAGTCGCATCTTCTGCGCCGCCTGCTGGAGCAGTCCGCGCCTTGGGTACAGCAGGTCGTCATCGATCCGGAAGGCGATTTCGTCACCCTGTCGGATAAATACGGCCATGTGGTCGTCGATGGCGAACGCACCGAAGCCGAGCTTGCCGGTATCGCTAACCGCATTCGCAAGAACCGCGTCTCCTGCGTGCTGACGCTCGAAGGGCTGGATCTCGAAGAACAGATGCGCGCCGCGGCCGCCTTCTTGAATGGCATGTTCGATGCCGATCGTGATTACTGGTACCCGGTTCTCGTTGTCGTTGACGAAGCGCAGATGTTTGCGCCTTCAGTCGGTGGCGATGTCTCAGAAGATGCCCGAAAAATGTCGCTCGGCGCTATGACCAATCTGATGTGCCGTGGCCGTAAGCGTGGTCTCGCCGGCGTCATCGCCACCCAGCGCTTGGCAAAGCTTGCCAAGAACGTTGCGGCCGAAGCCTCAAACTTCCTGATGGGCCGTACCTTCCTCGATATCGACATGGCGCGAGCGGCCGACCTGCTCGGTATGGATCGCCGCCAGGCGGAAATGTTCCGCGACCTGAAGCGCGGCAATTTCGTTGCTCTCGGCCCGGCTCTGTCGCGCCGCCCGCTGCCGATCGTCATCGGCAATGTCGAAACCTCGGCGCGCTCCTCCAGCCCCAAGCTGATGCCGCTGCCGGATGCGCCGCAGGATGTCGAAGACTTGATCTTCACGCCGGATCCGGAAGAATTCGCCCGGCCGATCACCGCAGTTCGCCGCCCGACACCGACGCCACGCCCGACCACCGATATTCTGGCTGAACTCTCCCGTTCGACGCCGGCAGCGGTTCAGCCAGCGGCCAACGAATCCCGTGTGGCCATGCCGGAATTGACTGAAGAAGAGCGCGAGGAGCGGCTGATGGCGGTGATGTCGGAAATTCTCGACGATCCGCAATCGGCTTATCGGACCGACAGCGTCCTCTATCAGGATTTTCTCGTGCGCGCCCGCATGCGCCGTCTGCCCGGCCCGCCGATCTCGCTCAGCGATTTCCGCCGCCGCACCGCGATCGCCCGTTCCGGCGTCGATGCGACCATGGCGGCGAGCGAGGCCTGGGCGACCGTGCTTTCGCTGTCGAATGGTGTCTCCGATGACCTTCAGGGCGTGTTCCTGATGATGGCCAAGGCGGCACTCGGTTCCGAGCCTTGCCCGTCTGATGCCCGCATCGCCCGCGCTTACGGCACCCATTCCGCGCGCCGCGCGAGGCGCCTTCTCGGTTATTTCGAGGAGCAGGGGTTGATCGTCGTCCACGCGGATTTCGCCGGCAAGCGCATCGTCGCGTTCCCGGACCTGCAGGCTGAAACCGCACCCGGTGCGGCCGAGGCACCCGATGAGGGCGATCTCAAGATCGCTGCGGAATAAAGGGCTTAAAGCCATTCCGCTGTTGACAATTCCATGACAGCCCCCTAAAGAGCGGCCCAGCACCGGGTGGCAACGCCCGGTGTTTTATTGACATGTCCCGTGGCACTCTCCGATCGCTTTCGTGAGAAGCCTGTCAGAACTTCCAAAACGAGGTTCAGAGGAGGGCGTGTTTCCTTCATCCGGTTTGGCAACAAACCGGTGCAACCGTTCGAAAGGAAATGCGATGAGCAAGCGCGAATCGTCCAAGTACAAAATTGACCGCCGTATGGGCGAAAACATCTGGGGCCGTCCGAAGTCCCCGGTTAACCGCCGCGAATACGGCCCGGGCCAGCACGGCCAGCGCCGCAAGGGCAAGCTCTCCGACTTCGGTGTACAGCTCCGCGCCAAGCAGAAGCTGAAGGGCTACTACGGTGATATCCGCGAGAAGCAGTTCCGCGCGATCTACGAAGAAGCTAACCGCCGCAAGGGCGACACCGGTGAAAACCTGATCGGTCTCTTGGAATCGCGTCTGGACGCCATCGTCTACCGCGCCAAGTTCGTTCCGACCGTCTTCGCTGCCCGTCAGTTCGTCAACCACGGCCACGTTACGGTCAACGGCGTTCGCGTCAACATCGGTTCCTACCGTTGCAAGGCCGGCGACGTCATCGAAGTCCGTCAGAAGTCCAAGCAGCTCGTCACGGTTCTCGAAGCCGTTTCGCTCGCTGAACGCGACGTTCCGGATTACCTCGAAGTCGACCACAACAAGATGGTTGCCACCTACGCCCGCGTACCGGCTCTCTCGGATGTACCGTACCCGGTCATCATGGAACCGTCGCTGGTCGTCGAATTCTACTCGCGTTAATCGCGACGAAAATTTGCGAAAATGGCCCCTTTCGGGGCCATTTTTGTATCTGCCGACTGCCACAATGCGGATACGAAAAAAGCCGCTCCTTTCGGGGCGGCTTTTTTCGTTGATCAGTAAATATTGGCTACTTCGAAGACGCCTTCTTCTTTTCCACCGTGACGGTCGGCTCCACCGTTGTCGGCGTGGCCGCATCCGTCAGCTGAACGGTTTTGGAGGGCGTTTCCTCCGTCCGCTTTTCTCCCATCCGGTTCCAGGCATCGAGGCCAGCGATCTTGTAGGCTTCGGCAAGCGTCGGATAGTTGAAGGTGTTCTCGACGAAATATTCGACGGTGCCTTTGAGGTTCAGAACGGCCTGGCCGATATGGACCAGCTCGGTCGCGCCTTCGCCGACGATATGGACGCCAAGCAGACGCCGCGTCTTCAGCGAAAAGATCAGCTTCAAGAGGCCGCTATCGAGACCCATGATGTGGCCGCGCGACGTTTCGCGGAACCGGGCGACACCGCATTCATAGGGGATGCCGCGCTCGCGCATCTCTTCCTCTGTCAGGCCGCAGGTGGAAATTTCCGGCACAGCATAGATGCCATAAGGGAAATATTTCTGCGGCTCCTTGGCCATCGCGCCGACTGCGACACGGGCCGCGATCCGCCCCTGTTCCATCGAAGTGGAGGCAAGGCTCGGAAAGCCGACAACGTCGCCGGCGGCATAGATGCCAGGCACGGAGGTCTCGAAGGTTTCCGGGTTGACGCGAAGCCGGCCCCGGCTGTCTGCATCCAGTCCCGCGGCCGCGAGGTTCAGTGTATCGGTCGCGCCGACGCGTCCGGCTGCGTAGAGCACCATGTCGGCGACGATCCTGCGGCCTGTATCCACCGTCACGGCAACCTTGCCATCCGCCAGTTTCTCCACCTTCTCGGCCTTCTGCCCGAGCAGAAGCTTCATGTTGCGGTCACGCAGCTGATAGGTGAAGTCCTCGATGATTTCCTTGTCGATGAAATCGAGAAGCGTCGATTTCGGATCGATGACGGTAACCGCAGCGTCTAGCGCGGAAAAGATCGTCGCGTATTCGATGCCGATTACACCGGCGCCGATCACCACGATCGAGCGGGGGAGATTGTGGATCTCCAACAATTCGTCGCTGTCTAGAACCGTCTTGTTATCGAAGGGAATCGATTCCGGACGATAGGGGCGGGTGCCGACAGCGAGCAGGATGCTCTTGCCCGAGACGTGAACAGTATCGTCATCGTCCTTGACGATCTGCATCGTGTCCTTCGAAACGAAGCTCGCCTTGCCGCGAATATGCTGAACCCGGTTGCGGGCAAACTGATGTTCCAGAACGTCGACCTCGTGGTCGAGCGTGATCAGCAGACGGCGGCGCAGGTCTTCTGCGCTGATCTCCTGCTTGACCCTGTAAGAACGGCCATAAAAGCCACGCTCCCGCCAGCCGGAAAGATTGAGCGCCGTTTCGCGCAGTGTCTTCGACGGGATCGTGCCGGTATGAACCGATACGCCGCCGACGCGCCGACCTTGCTCGACGACGAGCACCTTTTTGTCGAGCTTTGCCGCCTGGATGGCAGCACGCCGTCCGGCCGGTCCGCTGCCAACCACGATGAGGTCGTACTGGTGCATGAAATTCTCCGTTTGGAACCCGCTGGTCTCGCCAGCCAAAACAACCAGACCTGATCTACACGACTATTCTAAAATTCTGATTGCATGCGGCAATTTTTCGAAAATGACAAAAGACAACTGCGTGAGCAAGGCCCAAGCCTGTCTAAGAACACGACTATTGTGCGGTGCAGCGATGATGGTTTTCGAGTGATGCTGGTGGTTATCGGTCGTTTCGCGTGGTCTTGAGCAGCTGTCTGACGCGCTCGGCATCGGCTTCGGTCATCGGTGTGAACACGACAAGGCCGAGATCCGGCCGGCCATCGACGGTAAAGGAGGAATATTCCATCATCAGGTCGCCGGCGATCTCGTGGCGGAAATGCTTCGTTCCGGCTCCGTAATTCTGGATATCGTAGTTCTGCCAGATCGCACTGAACTCGGGGCTTGCCTGGCTGAGCTGTTTGACCATCGCCTGCAGAGCTTGCGCAGGTGCCGCCTTGATCGCTTCGGCACGGAAAGACGCGACCGCTGAGCGAGCGTCCCGTTCCCAGTTGACCATATGTCCGCGAACCCGTTGGTTGCAAAAGATCAGCTTCAGAATGTTGCGCTCTTCCGGCGGCAGGAGAGCGTAATCGGTCATGACCACGCTTGCCGCCGCATTCCAGCCGACGACGTCCCAAAGCGCGGTGCGCAGCACCGCCGGGCTGAATGTCATCGCATCCAGAACCCGCTGCAACTGCGCCGATATGGGTTCGAACGGCTGGTGACGGATTTCCGGCGGTCGGTGTTGCGCCAGCAGAAAAAGATGTTCGCGCTCGGCGCTGGTGAGTGTCAGCGCCCTTGCGAGCCGGTCCAGTACATCGCTCGAAGGCGAGCCGCCGCGGCCCTGTTCCAGCCACGTATACCATGTGGCGCTGACATTTGCGCGCTGCGCGACTTCTTCGCGCCTCAGACCCGGTGTGCGCCGACGAGTTGCTTCGATACCGAATTCCGCCGGATCGAGCTTTGCCCGGCGATCCTTCAGGTAGCTCCCAAGCGGATTGTCGTCCCGCGCTTTGTCGATCGCCTCTGCCATTGTCGTCAGCCTGTTAGTCCCGATACGGGTATAAGGTCACGGCTTTTATCGCCCGCATCCGGATCATATTCGACATCCGTCAACATGCCAGCATGAGGGTTTCATATGCGTGTCTTTGTTACGGGTGCAACGGGTTTTGTCGGTTCCGTCGTCGTTCGGGAGCTTGTTTCTGCGGGTCATCAGGTTCTCGGCCTGTCGCGCTCCGATGCCGGCAGCGCCTCGCTGCAGGCTGCAGGGGCCGATGTTCATCGTGGCTCTCTGGATGATCTCGCCAGCCTTCAAGCCGGAGCGGCTGCCGCGGATGCGGTGATCCATACGGGCTTCAACCACGACTTTTCCAAATTCAAGGAGAACTGTGAGGCGGATCGACGGATCATAGCGGCCCTAGGTGACGCGCTCGCCGGATCCAATCGTCCTTTTCTGGTGACATCCGGCACGGGCCTGCTTCAGCTGGGGCGGCCGGCCACGGAAGACGATCTGCCGAATGTCGGTTCATCCGTCATTCCCCGTGTCGCGACCGAAGAGGCCGTGGCGGCAATAGTCGAGCGTGGCGTCAAAGCCTCCCTGATCCGTCTGCCGCCCTCGGTTCATGGAACCGGCGACCATGGTTTCGTCCCGATGTTGATCGCCAAGGCGCGCGAGACTGGCGTCTCCGCCTATGTCGGCGATGGTGAGAACCGCTGGCCGGCGGTCCATCGGTTCGACGCCGCAAACGTCTATCGTTTGGCGCTGGAGCGGGGAGCACTTGAGCCGCGCTACCATGCGGTGGCGGAAGAAGGCGTCCCGTTCAGGCAGATTGCCGAACTGATCGGCCGCCGTCTCGGCGTGCCGGTCGTCTCCAAAAGCCATGAAGAGGCCGCCACACACTTTGGTTGGTTCGCCCATTTCGCCGGCATGGACAGCCCGGCATCGAGCGCGAAAACGAAAGCGTGGTTGAACTGGAAGCCGACCCAACCCGGCCTGCTGGAGGATCTCGATCAGGACGCCTATTTCGCCGGCTGAAGCCGGGCGAGGGGTCAGATCAGCCTCAACCCCTTGAGGCTGGCATGACCGTCCTTGCCGATGATGATGTGGTCGTGGACGGTGATGCCGAGCGGCTTTGCCGTATCCACGATCGTTTTGGTCATGTCGATATCGGCGCGTGACGGGGTCGGGTCTCCGCTCGGGTGATTGTGGACGAGAATGATGGCGGTGGCGGAAAGCTCCAGCGCTCGCCGCACCACTTCGCGCGGATAGACCGGCGTGTGATCGACCGTTCCCTTGCCCTGGATTTCATCGGCGATCAGCGCATTGCGCTTGTCGAGAAACAGGATGCGGAACTGCTCGCGGGATTCATAGGCCATGGCCGCATGGCAATAATCGATCACGGAAGACCAGGAAGAGAGAACCTGCTTTTCACGAAGCTCGCTGCGCAAAATCCGCTGGCCGACCGTCGCAACCAGTTTCAGATCGAGCGCGACGCTCTCGCCGATCCCCTTGATCTCCTGCAGCAGGCTTGTCGGGGCGCCAAACACGCCTGCAAGCGAACCGAAACGGGCCAATAGCGCCTTGGCGAGCGGCTTGGTGTCCCGGCGCGGGATCGAGCGGAACAGCAGAAGTTCGAGGATTTCGTAGTCGGCGAGCGACGTATCGCCATGGTCGCGATATTTGTCGCGCAACCGCTCGCGGTGTCCGAGATAGTGCTCGGCTGCTCCGGGCAGCTGATCCGCCTTGAGCGGCGGCCGTTTTCCCACATGTTCGGCAAAATAACCGCGCTCGTCGGCGAACAGGTCGTCGCGGCCCGTCTCCTCGGCTGGTTCATGCGAATCTTGCGAGGAGGCGGGGCGCTTGTTCATGGATCAGCCTTCGAGCGGCGCAAGTCCGGGGCGGTCGAAACCACCCGGCGAAAGGGTGAAGATCTCACAGCCCGTGGCGGTAACGCCGATTGCGTGTTCGTATTGTGCCGAAAGCGACCGGTCGCGGGTCACCGCCGTCCAGCCATCGGCAAGAACCTTGACATGCGGCTTGCCCAGATTGATCATCGGCTCGATCGTGAAGATCATGCCCTCTTTCAGTTCCGGCCCTTCGTCGGATCTGCCGTAATGCAGGATGTTCGGCGAATCGTGGAACAACTGCCCGACGCCATGGCCGCAGAAATCGCGCACGACGGAGCAGCGCTCGGCTTCCGCATAGGTCTGGATCGCTTCACCAATAGCGCCGGTGCGCACGCCGGGCTTGACGACGGCAATGCCGCGCATCAGGCATTCATACGTCACTTCCAGAAGACGCTCGGCAGCGCGCTTGATCTGCCCGACGGGGTACATTCGGCTGGAATCGCCGTGCCATCCGTCGAGAATGTAGGTGACGTCGATATTGACGATATCGCCTTCACGCAGCGGCTTGTCGTCCGGCATGCCGTGGCAGACGACATGATTGATCGATGTGCAGACCGAATATTTGTAACCGCGATAGTTCAGCGTCGCGGGAAGCGCGCCGTGATCCATGCCGAATTCGAAAACGAACCGGTCGATCGCCGCGGTGGTAACGCCCGGCTTGATGATCGAAGCGAGTTCGTCGAGGCAACGTGCGGTCAGAAGACACGCCTTGCGCATGCCGGCGAAGTCGTCGGCCGTGTTGTAAAGGCGGATTGCACCCGTGTTTTTTTGGGGGGCGGAAACCGCCTCGATGTAATTGACCATCATATTTCTCTCAATCGTTCCCCCGTTCATAATGCAGCACGCCCGCCTTAGTCCATGGCGAACAATAATTCCGACTGCATTCCTCCCGACAGGGGCGTCATTTCGATCAGATCCAGCGGTTCTATTCCTTCGGGAGAAACCGCGCATCTGAGCGCGTATGCCTCGACACCACGGTTCTGTGCCCGGACAAATGCCGCAGCGTAAAACGGATCGAGGTCGGAGCAGATCGAGAAGCTTTGGCAATCCGATCGCTGGATCAGGTAGATCATCACTGCCCGGTGACCGAGTTCTGCCATGTCGCCAAGTTCTTCCAGATGTTTAGCGCCGCGCTTGGTGACCGTATCGGGAAACTCGGCCAATCCCGCCTGTCGGCTGAAATGGACGTTCTTCACCTCCACATAGGCATCCGGCAGACCGTCGCCCTTCAGTAGGAAATCGACCCGCGAATTGCGGCCGTATTTCTGCTCTCTCATGATTGTCGGATAACCTGAGAGGCTGGGGATAAGGCTTGCGCGGATTGCTTCTTCGGTGAGCTTGTTCGGCATGCCGGTATTGACGCCGACGATTTCGCCCTCAGCCTCGATCATCTCGAAGACATGCCGATACTTGCGCGTTGGGCTGTCATGCTCGGAAAGCCAGATCCGCGATCCGGGTGTCGTCAGCCCACGCATCGAGCCGGTATTGGGGCAGGAGCCGGTGATCGGCGTACCGTCATCCAGAATGGCGTCGAACAGAAAACGCTTGTAGCGTTGCACCAGCGTGGCGGGAATAAGAGGAGAGTGAAAACGCATGAGAAGTCCGTCAGGCGCGCGCCAGAACATAGGTGCCGGGGGCGTCTCCAAGCGGTGTTAGGGTTCGGTCGCCGGGAATGCGAGCCGGAACACGGTGGATATCCTGCGCCTCCACCCATGCCTGCCAATGCGGCCACCAGGAGCCGGCGGTTTCAGTCGCTTCCTTCAACCAGCCATCCAGCGTATCTGCAGACTTGGCACCTGTGTCGCCTTGGGCCCAATAACGATACTTCGTCCGGCTCGGTGGGTTGACGACGCCGGCAATATGCCCGGAGCCGGAGAGAACGAATTCGACCGGCCCGCCGAACAGGGCGTTGCCGCGAAAGACAGAGCGGGCAGGGGCAATGTGATCTTCGCGCGTGGCGAGATTGTAGATCGGGATGGTTATGTCGCGGAGATCGATCGAGCCGCCGCCGAGCTTCATCTGGCCGGCGGAGAGCGCATTATCGAGATAACAGCTTCGCAGGTAATAAGCGTGGTTGGCGGCCGCCACCCGCGTCGAATCGGAGTTCCAGTAGAGCAGGTCGAAGGCCATAGGCTCCTTGCCCTTCAGGTAGTTGTTGACGACATAGGGCCAGATCAGCTCCGAAGAGCGGAGAAGGTTGAACGCCGCCGCCATCTGCGACGCCGCCAGGTAACCGCTCGCCTTCATCTGCGCCTCGATGACGGCAAGCTGCTCCTCATCGACGAACACCTTCAATTCGCCGGCCTCGGCGAAATCCACCTGCGCGGTCAAAAGCGTGGCGGAGGCGATGCGCGTATCTTTCTTCTTCGCATGCCATGCAAGTGCCGCTGCAAGCAACGTTCCGCCGACGCAATAACCGATGACGTTGGACTGTTTCTCCCCGGTTGCCTGTTCGGCCGTATCGAGCGCGAAATCGATGCCTTCGCGAATGTAGGATTCCCAATCCTTTGCCGCATGATCGCGGTCCGGATTGACCCAGGAGATAACGAACACCGTATGCCCCTGATCGACGCACCACTTGATGAAGCTCTTTTCCGGCGTCAGATCGAGGATGTAGAACTTGTTGATCCAGGGCGGCACGATCACCAGCGGGCGCTTTAATACCGTCTCGGTTGACGGCGCATATTGGATGATCTCGCAAAGCTCGTTGCGGGCGATCACCTTTCCCGGCGTGATTGCGAGGTTGGTGCCGACGGAAAACCGGGTGGCATCGGTCTGGCGCAGTCGCAAATGCCCGCCGCCGGCGATCACGTCTTCGGTCAGCATCCGCATCCCGGTGACGAGGTTCATGCCCTGGCTTTCCACCGTCGCACGCCAGACCTCCGGATTGGTCATCGCGAAATTGCTGGGTGAAAAAGCGGCGGTGAACTGCCTGACGTAGAAACGGGCCTTGTATTTGGTGATCTCGTCCAGCCCGTCCGCCTCGCTCACCAGCCTTTCGGCCCAGGTGGCGCTTGCCAGGTAGATCTGCCGCAGGAAGGAGAAAAACGGATTGCGATACCAGTCCTCGTCGGCAAAGCGCCGGTCCTTGTTTGCCGCCATCTCGGCCTCGGCGCTCTTTTCCTCTGTCCCGCCCGTCTGCTGAATGCTGCGCATCCAGATCTCGAAATAGGTGGATAGAAGCAGTGTTTGCGCTTCGAGCATCCGTTTTTGGTCGGAAGTCCAGTATTCTGTGAGCGCCGACATGGTCTTGATGAAATCGCCGATCGGCCCGGCGAAAAGATCATCCGATGTCTCGCCGCGTTCGCGTGGACCGAGCCATTCGGAGGCGGCGCGACCCAGATTCTCGAATGCCCGCGCAGCATTCATCATCAGGGACTGGGGGTCCTTGATCGCATAGGCTTCGAAGAAACGCGCATCGAAGCCCGGAAATTCCTGTCCGGAATGCCCGTGATCGTCGGACTTTTGCGCCAATCGCAGCCTCCCGTGCATGACCGTTGTTTTCATTTGTACATCGCGCCCGAAACCGAATACAAGTGCCGGAAAGGACGACGATGGCGGATCACCGCCCGCGTCAAGGTCGGACAGGGTCCGATGACGGCATTGACGGAGATGGGGCAGGCCATGGGAATTCTAAAGCGCGGGATCGGATGTTTGTCTGTCGCGGCACCTCTGGCTCTATTGCCGCTGCTGGCCTCCTGCAACAGTCAGAGCTTTGCGCTTGACGACGGTATCCCCAGCACCGCGCCGCCGGCCGTTATTTCTCAGTCTAAGACTGAACGCGCGCCGGGTCCGCTGGTCAAGAAGGATACCGGCACCTATCCAACCTTCGATCGCACGCTTCTCGCCGCCAACGAGCAGATCGAGGACGAGGATTACAACAAGACCGAGCCTCGTATGGCAGCACTTGCTCGTGCTCGCCGCAGCGGTTCGATCAGCGAAGCTGAATACAAGAAACGCGTCGCCGAATATCGCAAATTGGCCACTGAGCACGGCACTGACGCGCTGAACACCATCTCGAAGTAACGGGCCGCCTCTCTTAGCACTTGCCTTTCGTCCTGTTTGGCCGCAAAGCAATCGGATGCGACACATTGATGTCGCTCAATTGCTGCTTCGTGCGCCAATGGGAAGAGAGATGGAAGAGTTTCATAAAGTCCGCAGACTGCCGCCTTACGTTTTCGAACAGGTCAACCGTTTGAAGGCCAGCGCGCGAGCGGGTGGCGCGGACATTATCGATCTCGGCATGGGTAATCCCGACCTTCCGACACCGAAGGCGATCGTCGACAAGCTGTGCGAAGTGGTTCAGGACCCGCGCACCCACCGCTACTCGTCCTCCAAGGGCATTCCGGGGCTGCGCCGCGCTCAGGCCGCCTATTACGCTCGCCGATTCGGCGTGAAGCTCAACCCGGATACACAGGTCGTTGCGACTCTCGGCTCGAAGGAAGGCTTTGCCAACATGGCGCAGGCGATTACCGCGCCTGGCGATGTCATCCTTTGCCCCAACCCGACCTATCCGATTCACGCCTTCGGCTTCCTGATGGCAGGCGGCGTGATCCGCTCCATGTCGGTAGAGCCGGACGACAGCTTCTTCCCGCCGCTTGAGCGCGCGGTAAAGCACTCGATCCCCAAGCCGCTGGCGCTGATCATCAACTATCCGTCCAACCCGACGGCCTTTGTGGCGAGCCTCGATTTCTACAAGGACGTCATCGCATTCGCCAAGAAACATGACATCATCGTGTTGTCTGACCTTGCCTATTCCGAGATCTATTTCGACGACAACAATCCGCCGCCGTCGGTACTGCAGGTTCCGGGCGCAATGGATGTCTGCGTTGAGTTCACCTCGATGTCGAAAACTTTCTCCATGCCGGGCTGGCGGATGGGCTTCGCCGTCGGCAACGAGCGCCTGATCGCAGCGCTGACGCGTGTGAAATCCTATCTGGATTACGGCGCGTTTACGCCGATCCAGGTTGCTGCAACCCACGCGCTGAACGGCGATGGCTCCGATATCGCGGAAGTCCGAAATGTCTACAAGCGCCGCCGCGACGTGATGGTCGACAGCTTCGGCAAGGCCGGTTTCGAAGTGCCGCCGCCGGCTGCCACCATGTTTGCCTGGGCAAAGATCCCGGAAAAGTTCCGTCACCTCGGCTCGCTTGAATTCTCCAAGCTTCTCGTCGAAAAGGCGGACGTCGCTGTCGCTCCGGGTATCGGTTTCGGCGAAATGGGCGACGATTACGTTCGCCTCGCACTCGTTGAAAACGAGCATCGGATCCGCCAGGCGGCCCGTAATATCAAGAAGTTTTTCTCGACCGTCGACGAGACGATGCACAACGTCATTTCGTTGAATACGCATCGCTAAGTCGGTCATCGACCGTCATAATCCTCAAGCGGCCCGTTCGTGGCCGCTTTTTCAAACATCGGGAATGCGAAATGGCAGACGCCCTCAAAGTCGGCATCGCGGGTCTTGGAACCGTGGGTGCTTCGCTGGTCAAGATCATCCAGACACGTGCCAATGAACTGGCCGTGACATGCGGACGAGCGATCGAGATCACTGCCATTACCGCCCGCGACCGCAACCGTGACCGTGGCTTCGACATGTCCGGCATGGCGTGGTTCGAAACGCCGGAAAAGCTTGCAGCAGAAGCCGATATCGATGTCTTCGTCGAGCTGATGGGCGGCGCCACGGGTGCCGCGGCCGATTCTGTTAGGATCGCGCTGGAACGTGGTCTCCATGTCGTGACCGCCAACAAGGCGCTTCTGGCGGCCTCAGGCGTCGAGCTTGCGACGATTGCCGAAGAAAAGGGCGCGCTCCTGAATTTCGAAGCCGCCGTTGCCGGCGGTATCCCGGTCATCAAGGCGCTGCGCGAGAGCTTGACGGGTAACACTGTCTCGCGCGTCTATGGTATCATGAACGGCACCTGCAACTACATCCTCACCAAGATGGAGAAGGAAGGCCTTTCGTTTGAGGAGTGCCTGAAGGAAGCCCAGCGTCTCGGTTATGCCGAGGCCGATCCGGCCTTCGATATCGAGGGCAATGACACGGCGCACAAGCTTGCTATCCTGACGACGCTCGCTTTTGGCACGAAGATCGCGGCCGACGAGATCTATCTCGAGGGCATCACCAACATCTCGATCGACGACATTCTGGCTGCTGCCGATCTCGGTTACCGCATCAAGCTGCTCGGCGTTGCCCAGCGCACCGAAAGCGGCATCGAACAGCGCGTTCACCCGACCATGGTGCCCCATGACAGCGTGATTGCGCAGGTCGATGGCGTCACCAATGCCGTGGCGATCGAATCCGATATTCTCGGTGAACTTCTGATGGTCGGCCCCGGCGCTGGCGGTAATGCGACGGCCTCGGCCGTGCTTGGCGATATCGCCGACATCGCCAAGAGCCAGCCCGGTGCACAGCGCGTGCCGGTTCTCGGCACTCCGGCAGTCGCACTTGCCCCTTATCAGAAGGCCCGGATGCGCAGCCATGAAGGCGGTTATTTCATCCGCCTGACGGTTGCCGACCGCACCGGCGTTTTTGCCAGCGTCGCGGCGCGCATGGCGGAAAATAACATTTCGCTGGAATCGATCGTCCAGCGGCCGAAGCCCGCACAGACGGACACCTCCAAGACGATCATCCTCGTCACCCACGCCACGACCGAAGCATCTATCCGCAAGGCAGTCGAGGGGATCAAGCAGGAGACCTATCTCGTCGGCGAGCCGCAGGTGATCCGCATCGAGCGGCCCCGCGCATCCTGAAAAATCTCGGGCCGGCTGCGTAACAACAGCCAAGAACAAGAAGCCAAGGCGTAGCGTGTAGACCTGAAGGGGCGACGCGCTTTGGCCCTATTTTAGTATTTTGTGAAAATATTCCCGAATGACAGTTTGATGACTGGTCGCAGGGAGAAAATCGCCGTACACTCTCGTCATTCACCATCGCAGGAGGAGGCGTTTGCGTGATGTCTATTGACATGAGTGACGGCCTTTACGGCCAACCCAAGCGTCACAGCGGGCACAGCGGGCACAGCAGTGTGCCGTATCTGAAGCTTGTTTATTCGTTCAACGAGGATTTGGTTGGCGAAGACGATGGCGAGCCTGAAAGGGCAGGTTCATTTGTTGTCGCTATCCTCGCTGTTGCATCGGCGTCTATGTTCGCTGCAGTGTGGTTGTTGATTCACAACTGGCTTTGACGCGAAAGCATTTCCGCTTCTGCACGTCGTCGGCTATGGATAGCCGATGACGACAAAGACATTTACCGCTTTAACGCCCCAGGAACCCGCGGATCCCGTCCAGAGGGCATTTCTAGGAGTGGAGCGGTCTGTATCCGGGCAGCGCTGGATGTCCAGGCTCGATCAGGCAGCGCAGAACCGTGCGCTGGCAATCGCTCAGATCCATGGAATTCCCGAGATCATCGCCCGTGTTCTTGCCGGGCGTGGCGTGTCTTTGGACGATGCTCCGGCGTTTCTCGATCCGACCATCCGCTCGCTGATGCCCGATCCATTGACGCTGACGGATTGCGACAAGGCTTCGGCGCGAATTCTCAAGGCGATCCGCCGGCGCGAACGTGTCGCTATATTCGGCGACTATGACGTCGATGGAGCATCGTCCTCAGCACTTCTCTATCGTTTCCTGAAGCATTTCGAGATCGATGCCGAAATCTACATTCCTGACCGCATATTCGAAGGCTATGGCCCGAATGCTGCCGCTATGGAACAGTTGATCGCACGCGGCGCGAGCCTGATCGTCACCGTCGACTGTGGTTCGACTAGCCACGAATCGCTTGCGGCCGCCGCGGCGAAGGGATGTGACGTCGTGGTGATCGACCATCACCAGGTAGGAACCGAGCTGCCGAAAGCGGTCGCGCTCGTCAATCCCAATCGCGAAGACGATTTGTCGGGGCAGGGGCATCTATGTGCCGCCGGCGTGGTGTTTCTTGTTCTTGTCGCCACCGCGCGTCTTTTGCGTGAAGCCGGAGACCGGCGAGCGGCAAATCTAGATCTTCTTGCCTGGATCGATCTCGTGGCGCTCGCGACCGTGTGTGATGTTGTGCCGCTCAAGGGGCTGAACCGAGCTTACGTAGTCAAGGGGCTGATTGCGGCCCGCCATATGACCAATCTCGGCCTCGCGGCACTTTTCAGGAAGGCTGGCCTATCGGGACCGGTTACGCCTTATCATTTTGGCTTCCTCATCGGTCCGCGCATCAATGCCGGCGGACGCATCAGCGATGCAGCGCTCGGCAGCCGCCTCCTGACCCTCGAAGACAGCGTGCGGGCAGAGGAAATCGCAGCCCGCCTCGATGAACTCAACCGGGATCGTCAAGCGATGGAAGCGGCGATGCTTGCCGAAGCGGAAGCCGAAGTGCTGGCCGAATACGGAGACGGCGAGGGCGCCAATGTTCTGGTCACCGCACATGGAGGCTGGCATCCCGGCATCGTCGGTCTGCTTGCGGCTAGGCTGAAGGAGAAGTTCAAGCGCCCCGCTTTCGCGATCGCCTTCGATTCGCAAGGGAAAGGCACCGGCTCCGGCCGCTCGATCAATGGTTTCGACATGGGCCATATGGTGCGCGCGGCCGTGGAGAATGGCCTGCTGGTGAAAGGTGGCGGTCATGCCATGGCAGCGGGCCTCACCGTCGAGCGAGCCAAACTCGGGGCGTTGAGGGCGTTTTTCGAGGAGAGTGCCGCCTCGCGCGTGCCGTCTCTCGTCTCAAGCCACTCATTGAAGATCGATGGCGCTCTGTCGGCATCAGGAGCAACCCTCGACCTTTTCGATCAATTGGAAAAAGCCGGGCCCTATGGCTCCGGTCATCCGCAGCCGATCTTCGCCATCCCCTCCCATCGTTTGAGGGATGTCCGTCCGGTGGGCACTGCTCACATCAAGATAACACTGGAAGCAATGGACGGCTCACGCCTGGACGGGATCGCTTTCCGTGCCGCAGATACACCTCTGGGCGACCTCCTGATGAAATCACGCGGCCTGCAAATCCATGCCGCCGGAAGCCTGAGCGCAGACTATTGGCAGGGCAGTCGACGGATACAGTTGCGCCTGCTGGATGCAGTGCTGGCCAAATGATTTTCCGATTTTCTGGATAAGAAAGTGGCACGCCCTAGGGGAGTCGAACCCCTCTTTTCAGAATGAAAATCTGACGTCCTAACCGATAGACGAAGGGCGCGTGCGGTGAGCGCTCTCATAGGGGGGAAGAGCAAATATCGCAAGCGAAAAATGCGTGTCTTCACCATCTTCTGCAGAAAAAACAGAAATATCCACAAAGCCGAATAGGCTCTTTTGAACAATGACTTGGCGGAGGGGGAGTGGCACGCCCTAGGGGAGTCGAACCCCTCTTTTCAGAATGAAAATCTGACGTCCTAACCGATAGACGAAGGGCGCGTGCTGTGGCGCCCTTATAGGGGCGTCGATTGAAGACCGCAAGCGCAAAAATGCACTTTTCAAAGGTCAAATTAAGAAAAATTCCAAACTGCCATCAGATGGTAATTGGGTAATTCTAACAATGACTTGGCAAAGGGGGGAGTGGCACGCCCTAGGGGAGTCGAACCCCTCTTTTCAGAATGAAAATCTGACGTCCTAACCGATAGACGAAGGGCGCGTGCTGAGGTGCCTTATAGAGAGGGGATTTCTTTCCCGCAAGCTGCAAAACGATGTTTTTTGCAAAAAAATGACAAGCGGTAAAAACTTGTATGAAACCAGAGAAGCGCTCGTGAAATCAGCAGCTTATCATGTTTCCATTGACGTCGTTGCCACAAGCGACGGGTGTGCCGGTGCTGAATACGCTGCGCGTCATTGCGTTCACGCCGCCAGCCGACATGGCTCTTGCCGCAGGATAGGGGGAATCGAGCGCAGTCGAGCCGGTCGTCATTGTCGCCGCCATTTCCGGGCCAGCCGCCTGGGCGTGCCCTGAAAAGATGCTTGTATTGCCGGCACGCACGCCGGTCGGCTCGGTTACCGCGCCGGCGATCGATGCCTGAAGGGGCGAATAGGTCTGTGTCAGTGCGTTGTGGGTGGGCGTGCCGCCGGCAGCTGTCTGCATGCCCATAACCTGCGTTCCCTTTTGGGGGGTCTTGCGGCCATGCGCGGTTGTCACCATCGGATCGACATAAGCGCTTTGGGAGCCTGTTGTCGCGGCCTCGCCCCTTGCGAGCATGTCGACCGCCGCCGCCGCGGTGTCCGCCTGGCCCGCATCATCTGCCTCAGCCACTTTTTTTGTCGTGGCGCAACTGCCGAGCAGGGTGATCAGAATTCCCGTCAGCGCAATCTGCCTGATGACGGTGCCTGTGGCAGAACGGGAAAAATGGCGGGGAGATATGGTCGTCAACGCTCTGGCCTTCCGGCTGGTGAGAAAGATTGAAGCCGCGAATCGCGTAGCGTCAATCATCACCTTCAAGCTTGCGTGGACCCTGAGTGGTTGACGGCGACACGAAATGCGCCGCCGTCAAAAGTCATTACCAGCTGCCGATATTCGGCATCAAGGCCCATGGCTCAGCAACCGGAAGATTGCCGCCTTTCTGGAGAATTTCGAATGAAATGCCATCGGGAGAACGTACAAAGGCCATGCGGCCTTCGCGCGGCGGCCGGTTGATGGTCACGCCGTTCTTCTGCAGATGCTCGCAATATTCATAGATATTGTCGACTTCGTAGGCGAGATGGCCGAAATTGCGGCCGCCCGTATAGTCCTCGGTGTCCCAGTTATAGGTGAGTTCCAGGCAAGGTGCCTGATTGGCTGTCGCCTGATCGATATCGTCGCTTGCGGCGAGAAAAACCAGGGTGAAACGGCCCTTTTCGTTTTCGATTCGGCGGACTTCTTTCAGGCCGAGCAGAGTTGTATAAAAATGAAGGGAGGCATCCAGGTCTTTGACCCGGACCATAGTGTGGAGATATCGCATTTGGATCCCTCGATTTAAGCGTTTTCGCCATCTTCGATATGGAACAGCCGCCAGCCTGGAGCAAGCCACCGCGAATAGAAAGGACGTGAATAAGAAGAACACGAGACTTGCGCTGGACGGTTGGCGCAATGTTAATCTATCCTCTAAGAATCAGTTAACCGTCATGTGTGGCGCGTAACCGAGGGGCCGACAGGTATGGCAGACAGAATGTCATCGAAGGGCATTGCCAGTTTCGAAGAATTTGCGGGTGAACCGGTTGATCTGATCGAGATCACCGGCGTCGTGAAATGGTTCGACGTGGCCAAGGGCTTCGGCTTCATCGTGCCGGACAACGGCATGCAGGACGTGTTGCTGCACGTGACCTGCCTGCGCCGCGACGGATACCAGACCATTCTCGAAGGCACACGCATCGTGGCGATGATCCAGCGACGCGATCGCGGTTATCAGGCCTTCCGCATCCTTTCCATGGACCAGTCGACGGCGGTTCATCCGTCGCAGATGCCGCCGGTACGCACCCATGTGCAGGTGACGGCGACGAGCGGTCTTGAACGCGCGCTGGTCAAGTGGTTCAACCGCACCAAAGGGTTCGGCTTCCTGACCCGCGGCGAGGGCACGGAAGATATCTTTGTTCACATGGAAACATTGCGACGATTCGGCCTGACCGAGTTGAGGCCGGGTCAGGTCGTTCTGGTGCGCTTTGGGCCTGGCGACAAGGGGTTGATGGCAGCCGAAATCCATCCTGATAACGTCGTGCCCACAAACCGGTCGCATTGATGTTTGCAACAGTTCGGTCAGAAACCAGGAATATTATGAAAGGCGCCTTGATGGCGCTTTTCTTCGTTTTTGTTGCCGCTGGCGCGTCATCGCAGACGGCGCAGGCGCAACAGGATATCGTTTTTCCACGATCAGAGCTGTCCATTCGCACCGCCGGCGGCAAGACTTATCCTTTCACAATCGAACTCGCGCTCAACGACGCGCAACGCGAACACGGCCTGATGTTCCGCAAGCAGATGGACACCAATCACGGTATGCTCTTCGATTTCGGAGCGGAACGTCAGGTGTCCATGTGGATGGAGAATACGGTTCTGGCGCTCGATATGGTCTTCATCCGGACCGACGGGTCGATCTCACATATCCGCGAAAACGCAGTCCCTTTTTCTCGCGACATCATCGATTCGCGCGGCCCAGTGAAATACGTGCTGGAACTCAATGCCGGCCGCACCAAAGCCCTCGGCATCAAGGTCGGCGACAAGGTAATCGGCAAGCCTTTGCACAATGGCGGCTGACTGCTGAGTTCGCGGAAACCACTTAAAAAAACCATCGCGACCGTAACTTAAAGACAGTCAACACAACAAGTTGCTGCTGTTTCGCAACAAAACGCGTTGAGATGAGCGCCTAAGCGCTTTAGAGCAGATGATTTTTTGGGAAATAAATGGTCGGAGTGGAGAGATTCGAACTCCCGACCCTCTGGTCCCAAACCAGATGCGCTACCAGACTGCGCTACACTCCGTGCCAAGGTGAAGGCGAGATACACGGTTCCTGGGCAGGCCGCAACTGCAAAAATAGACATTCTACAGGACAGGATACGTCAATCTGCGGATACCAGGATATTTTCTGCTTATAAGCGCAAATCTTCTGCCCGATAATGACGCGTTACCAGGGCTGTCGGATACGGTCTGCTTTGTTTGCAGAAAGAAAGAAGTGACAGAATTCGCCGCGCCAGTCCCGGTCCGCCGCCTCGGTCCGGTGGGTGGTGGGCGAATTCTGTTAGATAAATCTAATATAAAATGCGATCAAATCCAACCTTGCCGTGCACCAAAATCTCTTCGATGAAAATTCTTGATGACAATCATGGTCTTCGGTTGGTGGTTTTTGCGCGGTCGGTCATCTAAGAAGGATTGTCCTCCCATCAACGGATACCCGCCATGCCTACATTGCTTTCTGTGAACCTGAATGCCGTTGCCATGCTGCGCAATCGTCGTGATCTTCCATGGCCGAGCGTCGAAAATCTGGGGCGCATCGCACTTCAGGCGGGCGCTTCCGGCCTGACGGTTCATCCCCGGCCTGATCAGCGGCATATCCGCTTCTCGGACCTTCCGACGATCCGGGCGTTGATCGATGACGAGTTCTCTCATGCGGAATTTAATATCGAGGGATATCCGAGCGAGGATTTTCTCGCACTCTGTGAAAAGATCGAACCTGAGCAGGTTACGCTTGTGCCTGATGACCCGTCTCAGGCAACTTCCGATCACGGGTTTGATTTTCGCCGTGACGGCGAGATGCTGAAGCCGATTGTCGCGCGGCTGAAAAAGGGCGGCATGCGGGTGTCCCTGTTTGCCGATGGTGATGGAGACCTTGAGGCTGTCAAACTGGCAAAGGCCACGGGGGCCGATCGTATCGAGCTTTATACCGGTCCGTATGGCGGCTGCTTCGACGATCCGCAGAAGGGCGCGGACATTCTTGTCGATCTGGGTAAGACTGCGGATGCCGCAATCGCTCTTGGTCTGGGCATCAATGCGGGCCATGATCTGACGGTTGCCAACCTTCCGGCGCTGGTCAAACGTATCCCGCAACTGGCGGAAGTCTCGATCGGCCACGGCTTGACGGCCGATGCCTTGGAATTCGGCATGGCGGAAACCGTCCGCCGCTTCCGCCGCGTCTGCGGTCAGGCGGTCTGAGGTCTGCATCCTGTCGGATCACTTTGAATTGGATCGGTGATATGCGCTCAGCGCATTTGTTCTTGAGGATTATCAACCTAAGTCACTGTTAGCGCGGCTCCACCGTTGAGGTTGGAGCCTGCGTCAATTGAAGCTGCCAGAAGAAAGGGCGCTTACAGTGATCAAGCATAGGATTGTCGTCGTCGGCGGTGGTTTCGGAGGGATCCAGACCGTTCATGGGCTCAAAGGCAGCTCCGCCGATATAACCCTGATAGACCGGCGCAATCACCATCTGTTCCAACCGCTTCTCTACCAGGTCGCGACGACATTGCTCGCAACCTCGGAAATCGCCTGGCCGATTCGCAGGCTTTACCGCGATCGGAAGGATGTCACCACCATTCTGGATGAGGTTGTCGGCGTTGATACGGAAGCCAAGCTTGTTCGCCTCCAGTCCGGCCGCGCTATCCCTTATGACACGCTCGTTCTGGCAACCGGCGCACGCCACGCCTATTTCGGCCGCGACGAATGGGAAAAGCTCGCCCCGGGCCTCAAGACGCTGGAAGATGCAACGACGCTGCGTCGCCGTATCCTGCTTGCCTTCGAGCGCGCAGAACTTTCGGAGAAGACGGCCGACCGCGATGCGCTATTGACCTTCGCCATCATCGGCGCCGGTCCGACCGGCGTCGAGATGGCCGGCACGATTGCGGAACTTGCCCAGAAAGTTCTGCCGCCGGAATTCCGCAGCATCGATACGACAGCAACGAAGGTGATACTGATCGAGGCCGGCCCGCGGGTTCTGGCAGCCTTCTCCGAGGATTTGTCGGCTTATGCGAAATCAGCGCTGGAAAAGCTTGGCGTCGAAGTCAGAACCGGGAAGCCTGTAACTGCGATTACCGAGGAGGGGGTCACGGTCGGCGAAACCTTCGTGCCTTGCCGGACGGTCATCTGGGCGGCTGGCGTGCAGGCATCTCCCGTCGCACAATGGATTCGCGCCGAGGCCGACCGGGCGGGGCGTACCATTGTTGGTCCCGATCTTTCTGCCGCACACGATCCGAACATTTTCGTCATTGGTGACACAGCGTCGGTCAAACAGGACGATGGAAAGCCTGTTCCCGGTATCGCGCCGGCTGCCAAGCAGCAGGGCGCTTATGTGGCCAAAGTCATCAAGGCGCGTCTGGCTGCCAAGCCTGCGCCGGCACCCTTCAGGTATTTCCATCAGGGCAGTCTTGCGACGATCGGAAAACGCGCCGCTGTCATCGATTTCGGCAGGATAAAGCTTAAGGGCGGGCTTGCCTGGTGGATATGGGGGCTCGCCCACATCTACTTCCTGATCGGCACGCGATCACGGCTCGCCGTCGCCTGGAGCTGGTTATGGATCTATCTTTCGGGCCAGCACAGCGCTCGCCTGATAACCCAGAAAGAGACGCTGAAAGACGAGGCGTGATCCGGCGATCATCATGCTCGGGCCTGTCCCGAGCATCTACTGCCGCCTCAGCAGCTGCAACGCAGACAGACCCTCGTCGAGAGGCGAGGGTGGCGCCGGATAAACAGCACCTCCGGATGTGTATTAAACAACGACGCCGGTGCGCGCCGTGTTGAGCGTCAGCTTGCGCTCGGCGCGCTCCTGTTGCGGCGAGCGGTTATAAACCTCGCGATAGCATTTGGAAAAATGCGAGGCGGAAACGAAGCCACAGGCGACCGCCACTTCGACTACCGGCATGGAGGACTGCACAAGCAGATGGCGGGCGCGATCCAATCTGATTTCGAGATAATACCGTGCCGGCGAACGGCCCATTTCCTGGCGGAACAGCCGTTCGATCTGCCGACGGGATAGGCCGGCATCATCGGCGATCTCGATGAGCGACAAAGGCTCCGCAAGATTATTTTCCATCAGCTCGATGATCGAAAGCACCTTGGAGTTCTGTACCCCGAGACGCGCGCGAAGCGGTAGGCGCTGACGGTCATGCGGGTTGCGCACCCGGTCGGTCAATTGCTGTTCGCAGACCCGGTTGACGAGGTTGTCGCCAAAATCCTGGCCTATCAGGTTGAGCATCATGTCGAGCGATGCCGTGCCGCCGGCGCAGGTATAGAGATTGCCGTCGACCTCATAGAGATCGGCATAGACCTCTGCCTGCGGAAAGGCTTCGGAAAAACCGGGCAGGTTTTCCCAGTGGATCGCACAGCGCTTGCCGTTGAGCAGGCCCGCCTGCGCCAGGACATGCGCTCCGGTGCACAGGCTGCCGACGGCGATTCCACGATTATAGGTCTCGCGCAGCCACGCATTGACGGACTTGTTGTTGAATTCCTCGACATAGATACCTGAGCAGACGAGAACCATGTTCGGCCGGTTTTCGCCGCTAAGATGACGTCTTTCGTCTGCCAGCGACGAATTGACTTCTATACCTATCCCGCTTGACGAGTATACCTTTTCGCCATCGGCGGAACAGAGACGCCAGCTATAAGCCGAATAACCGAGCATGCGGTTGGCAATCCGGAGCGTTTCGATCGCCGCCGAAAACGGCAGCATGGTGAAGTGTGGAACGAGAAAGAAGACGATCGTGCGCTTCTTTACCTGTGGCTTGCTGGTCAGATCCATTGTCGTAGTTCCCCTTGCCGCCGCTTGATGCGGTCTTGCATTGCTTCAAAAGCGACACTCGCATGGATGCTAGTCTTGAGCAGAGCTTTTGACGACAGGGAAATGGCATTTTTGCGACATCTAGGCGTCGCACTGGTGATAGGTTGCTGGCTTTTCCTGCATTTTATCAAATTGCCGGAATGCGACATGGTCCGCAGCGTCTGGCTGGCGGACCATGTCTAGGGTTCAGATCTCTGTATCGCCGGAACTATCCGGCCCGTATAGCGGGTCGCCCCCGGGATGAACATCACTTGCCGATCGTTGTCGGCCAGCCAATGTCCTTGCGGATTTCCTGCGGAAGTCCTTCCAACATGCGTTCCGTCTTGCGGCGGTTCCAGGCTGCAACCGCACGGTCGAACAGGGACATGACCTGCTGCGGGCGGGAGGTCTGAGGCTTTGATGAGGCGCCCAACCGGCGCTCGTTGAGATAAGTGATAGTCGTCATTTCGTTTGCTCCTTGGATTTCGTTCAGATTTTCGGCGGCTTCCTTCTGGGAGGGAAAAGGCCAATCCATCAATCGATCGGATGGCTGTCGCACATCTTATGAAATTCTGTTTTGCAACGACGCCTGCTTCCGATGTTTTGCAGTATCCGCCCTGTTTGACTTTCAATCAAACGAAATGATATGGTGCTTAAGTTAAGAAAATTTGATGGGTGCACCGATGACCGTACCGTTCAGAACGCCGCTGCCATTGCTTGATAATGATGTCCTGCGCACTTTCGTCGCCATTGCCGAAACCGGCAATTTCTCGACAGCTGCTGATGTCGTACTGCGAACACCCTCGGCAGTCTCGATGCAGATCAAAAAGCTGGAAGAGCAGTTGAAGTCGACGCTTTTTCTGCGTGATGCCCGTTCAGTGACGCTCACCCAGAACGGCGAAGTGCTTTTATCTTATGCTCGGCGCATGCTGGCGTTGTCCAATGAGGCGGTGTCGCGCTTCGTAATGCCGGAACTGTCGGGCGTCGTACGCCTCGGCGCACCGGACGATATCTCCGAAAGGTTGCTGCCAAAGATCCTCAAGGATTTCGGCGAGCATTTTCCCGGCATCATGGTCGACGTAACTGTCGATCAGAGCACGCTGTTGCGCAAGCGTATGGAGGAACAGCGGCTTGATCTGGCACTGATCAACTGCGCCACCCGCCCGTTTCCGACCGGTGGCGAGATTATTCACACGGAAAAACTCGTCTGGGCCGGCGCCAAATGCGGCAATGCCTATCTGCGCGATCCGATTCCCATCTCCGTTTGGGAAGAAGGCTGCGTCTGGCGCAATGATGCAATCGCCCAGCTGGATAAACAGAAGCGGCCTTACCGGATCGCCTATGCCAGTGCCCACACGATGGCACAGCGTGCTGCAGTCGTTTCCGACCTGGCGATCGCGCCGTTCCCGCTGTCCTACATTACCGAGGACATGCAGATTCTCGGGCCCAAGGAAGGCATGCCGGATCTCATCACGTTCGATATCCGCCTTTTGACCGCGCCGAATCTCTCCATTCCGGCCAAGGCTGTTGCCGAGAGCATCAAGGATGCCTTCAGTTCGCTGGATGCCGTCGCGGCCTGAGTTACATCATTTCAAGATAATATCCGGCGCCGTTCACGTATCACGCGAGCGGCGCCTTCTGCGTCCGCCATCCGCACCTGCATCAGCCAACATCTTTCGTTCCGGCAGAGTGACGACCATCCCGAGGTTGGGGAACGCATCGACTTTGTTCGGCAGAGCCATGGCCGCGACGAAGTGTTCCTGGAATTTAGGCTCCAGTGCAGTTTCGATCTTCTCGATCTTGCTGACCGTTTCTTCGATTTCCCGGCGATAATCGCGATTGAGCAGGCACATGCGCGCGCCGGTTCCCGCCGCGTTGCCGACGGCCTTCACCTTTTCAAGGTCACAGTCGGGGATCAGGCCCAGCACCATCGCATATTTGGGGTCGATGAACGTGCCGAAGGCTCCTGCAAGTCCGATCCGGTCAAGATGGCCGGCGCCCTGCTTGTCCATCAGAAGTTTTACGCCGGCATAAAGCGCCGCCTTGGCAAGCTGGATCGCCCGCACGTCATTCTGCGTCACTGTGATCCGCGGCGTCCCGTCATGCAGCAGGTAGGAGAAGGTGCGGCCGTTTTCGAGAATACGCTGGCTGCGCGCGGCGAGCCCGCCATCAACAACGCCATCCTCCGAGATGATCCCCGCAAGATACATTTCGGCGATCACCTCGATGATACCGGAACCGCAGATTCCGGTTACGCCGATTTGCGCCGCCGCTTCAGCAAACCCCGGCTCGTCCGACCATGGCTCGACGCCGATCACGCGGAACCGTGGTTCGAGCGTGACCGGATCGATCCGCACGCGCTCGATCGCACCCGGCGCTGCGCGCTGGCCCGATGAAATCTCGGCGCCCTCGAAAGCAGGGCCGGTAGGCGAAGATGCGGCAACGACACGCGTCCGGTTGCCGAGCACGATTTCCGCATTGGTGCCGATGTCGACCAGCAGCATCATCTCGTCCTGCCGGTGCGGTCCTTCGGATAATGTCGCCGCCGCCGCATCGGCGCCCACATGCCCGGCAATGCAGGGCAGAAGATAGGTCCGCGTACCGGCAGTCATCGGCAGGCCGATTTCCGAAGATTTCACCTCGACGGCACCTGAGACCGCCAGCGCAAATGGCGCACCACCCAGTTCCGTCGGGTCGATTCCAAGAAACAGGTGATGCATGATCGGATTGCCGACAAAGACGCTGTCGAGAATGTCCGCGCGTGAAATGCCACCGTCGGCACACACCCGGTCGATCAACCCGTTCAGAGCCTCACGCACGGCATCGGTCATCGCTCCGCGCCCGTCCGGGTTCATCATCACATAGGAAACCCGGCTCATCAGGTCTTCGCCGAATCGGATCTGCGGGTTGGAGGTGCCGGCAGACGCGACCGTGCGGCCGGACAGAAGCGACGACAAATGCATGGCGATCGTTGTCGAACCGATGTCGCAGGCGATCCCGTAAGCCTCGTTCTTCAGCCCCGGATAAAGCGCGATCAGGCGAGGGCGTTCGTCCTCGCGATCCTTGTGGATCGCCGCCGTCACCTTCCACTCGCCTTTGCGCAGGATCTGCTGGACCTGCGGGATGATATGGAAATCCACTTCGACATCGTCGAAATGCCAGTCGGTCGCGAGCGCCACTTTCAGCCGGTCGAGATCACCGAGCGGCTTTTCCATGTCGGGTTCCTCGACCTCGACATAACACATGCGCACTGCCGGATTGCGGTCGAACACCCGCTCGTCGGCTGCCTTGCGCACCACTTGCGCGTTGATGACCGTATCCTGCGGCACGTCGATAACGAGATCGCCGAGGATCTGTGCCGAACAGGAAAGCCTGCGCCCTCCGGGCAGCCCGCGTACCCGGTCGTATCGATCCTCCTTCGGCCCGACTTGCGAGATGTGGTCGACTGACGAGATGATCCCATGCTTGGCGAAATTGCCTTCCTGCACCGAAATCTGGCAACGTCCGCAGGTCGCCCGCCCGCCGCACACGCTTTCCACATAGACCCCAAGCTGGCGCGCAGCATCGAGCACCGGCGTGCCGACCGCAAAGCGGCCACGCTTGCCGGATGGCATGAACAGGACGAGGGGATCTCTACGGGATGCGTCAGCCATTCTCGTCGCTTACTCCGCCCTCGCTCCCGCTCCAGCCCGTGCAGCCCTTCCACCACGCCGTCCGCCACCAGCCGATGGGGCAGGGACCGCCGCTGCGGTCGCACCTCCTTCGGCAGGTTTGTAGTCGCGATAGGTCATAATCCAGTTGCCGCAATTCTGGTCGGTGCCATTAAGCACATTTGCAGCGCGAACAGCCTCCATTTCCTGCGGACGGCAGGGGTTCATGATCGCCGATGTCATGCCGGCACCGATTACCATGGGAATGAAACCTGCATTGATTCCGTGGCGATGCGGCAGGCCGAAGGAGATGTTGGAAAGCCCGCAGGTCGTGTTGACCTTCAACTCCTCGCGCAACCGCCGCAGAAGGGCGAACACCTGCAGTCCCGCCGACCCGAGTGCCCCGATCGGCATCACCAGAGGATCGACGACGATATCATGGCTCTTGATCCCGTAATCTGCTGCGCGCTCGACGATCTTTTTCGCCACTGCAAATCGCACGTCCGGATCCATCGAAATCCCGGTCTCGTCATTCGATATCGCCACGACCGGCACGTCGTATTTCTTGCAGAGCGGCAGGATCGCTTCGAGTTTCTCTTCCTCGCCGGTGACCGAGTTGATCAGCGGCCGCCCCTTGGCGACCTTCAGCGCCGCCTCGATCGCCGCCGTTACCGAACTGTCGATCGACAGCGGTACATCCACCAGGCCCTGGACGATCTCCAGCGTGTGTACCAAAAGCCCCGGCTCCGTCTCGTTCGGATTGACCGAGGTGACACCGGCATTGACGTCGAGCATCGTCGCTCCAGCCGCCACCTGTTCCAGCGCATCCTTGATGACCGTGTCGAAATTGCCCTCGATCATCTCGGCGGCCAGCTTCTTGCGGCCGGTCGGGTTGATCCGCTCTCCGATGACGCAGAAAGGCTGGTCGAAGCCGATCACGATTTCCTGGGTTGCGGATGCGACGATGGTGCGTGTCATTGCGATCTCCGGTTCAGGGGGGAGTGATAAAAGGATCGGCGGTGGTTTATGCGCTCTCCCGGCCGCCGGCCTTTACCAGCGCCACGAGTTTTTCCTTGTCGTAGGCGGCTTCAAGCTCCGCCGCTGCCGCATCCGCCTCAGCTTCCAGGTCGTCGGAAACCGGTATCGGATCGGCCTTACGCCATTCAGCGAGGTAATCGTCGGTTTCTGCCGCTCCGGTGCGCATGGCGCACATGTCGATCGCCTCGGTGAAGCGCAAGGAAAGTTCGCGCTTTGCGGTCTGTCGTCCCTTTTTGATGATCACCTGGGCCGGGATATCCCGCCAGAAGACGACAATGCGATCCGCCATGAGCTCCTCCGATTACTCCGTGAACATGCACCGGTCCTGCGGTTCGGACTGTGCTTCGCACGACGTCGCAGATGACGAAAAGCGACGTCATGCCTTTCATATGTTTTGCCGGAAACAATCACACCGAGCGGATCGCCGAGGTTAGATCACCATAGCCGGTAAAACGATATTCGTATTCCAGCCCGAGATAGTCTGCCGCCTCGCGCGCTTTATGCTGCAACTCCTCGTCTTCTTCCTGCGAGAGATAGATGAGTTTTTTGTAATTGCCGAAATACATGGGCTTCAGTTCGGGATGACGATCGAGGCCGAGCGGTTCGATGACGAAAGCACGAAACTGACGTGCGAGAAAATCAGTCAGGAAAAAGGACAGGAGATCATCGTCGGCCTTGTCGTGGAAGGCCGCATTGCCGGAGAAGAACGAATAACAGTGCGGCCCCTCGATCCGGGCAATGCCCTCTCGCTCACACAGCCGGTCGATCTCGCCGCCGGTTCCGCAATCGGCATAGGCGAAAAAGATTCTCTCGAACCCGTTTTGTCTGGCCTCGGCCACGGCCGCTTCCAGCCCCGGAACGATCTTTTGCGGATAGGCATGCCAAATCGCTGGCAGGCAGTTGAGGTCGATATGGTTGAGCCCCCGTTGCCTGGAAACCGCAAGAATTTCCCTTGCGATCGCTCCGCACGCGATCACGTGAACTTTTTCGCGAGTTGAACGTTCCATAGCCGGAAAATCACTTTCCGGCACATTTTGATCCTTACCCATCGGAGTATTCCATCATGACGGCCAAGACATTCACAGTTATCGCCGCACTTTTCGCCACCACGGTTTCGCTCAGCTCCTGCGGCAATACGATCCGCGGAATGGGTCAGGATACAGCAAATACCGTGAACGCCACCCAGGACGCCGGTCGTCGTGTAGACCGTGCAGCTTCGCACTAAATCGAGACGGCCGGTAGAAACGCGCCGCATCACTTGAGATGCGGCGCTGCCCGTCAGGCACCTGCGGCCATCCGGTTGTGACGGCGGCTGAGGAAGTCTTTCGCGGTCTCGACGGCGACTGCCGCATCACGGCAATAGGCATCGGCACCGACCGCCTTGCCGAATTCCTCGTTAAGCGGCGCGCCGCCGACCAGCACGACATAATCGTCGCGAATTCCCTTTTCCTTCATCGTGTCGATCACGACCTTCATATAGGGCATGGTCGTCGTCAGAAGTGCCGACATGCCGAGGATATCCGGTTTCTCGCGCTCGATCGCATCGAGATAGTTCTCAACTGGATTGTTGATGCCGAGATCGACGACGTCGAAGCCCGCACCCTCCATCATCATGCCGACGAGGTTTTTGCCGATGTCGTGGATATCGCCCTTCACGGTACCGATCACCACCTTGCCAAGTTTCGGAGCGCCGGTTTCTGCCAGAAGCGGCCGAAGGATCGCCATGCCGGCCTTCATCGCATTGGCCGATAGCAGCACTTCCGGCACAAACAGAATGCCGTCGCGAAAATCGATGCCGACGATCCGCATGCCCTCGACCAAAGCCTGGGTCAGAACGTCGTAGGGCGTCCAGCCGCGCTCCAGCAGGATATTGGTCGCTTCTTCGATCTCTTCTCTGAGACCGTCATAGAGATCGTCATGCATCTGTTGAACGAGTTCTTCGTCGGAAAGCTCCGATAGAATGATGTCGTCGTCGGACATGAATTCTCTTCCCTGGTTGGGGGCGATGTTCCGGATCGCCCAGATCGTAACGATACCCGCAACTATGTCTAACCGTATTTTGTTTCGCGTTTTCTTTCGTAAGCGACGTCGCACGTCGGAAAGCGACACTCGGCGGCGCATGATAGAATGTCTGTCTCACACAAGCGCGTGACGCATAAAGGCAGGAGCGTCGCCGTGCGGGGGCCTAGCATGCCCATCAAAAGACCAGGTGAGATCGAGGCGAGGAAGATCATGGACGATATCAGCCAGCAGGCGGACGCGGGTGGCGGTTCTGGACGGCGCGGTCGGGGCGAGCGGGGAGCAGCCGGCAGGCGCGCGGCCCGCACCGGCGGCGGCCCCGGCGCATCCTTGCCCTATATCACCCGCAGGATCGGCGTTTACGAAGTCCTCGACGAAGAGGGGCTGGAACTGATCGAGCGTAATGCCGACACGATCCTCGAAGAGATCGGCATCGAGTTCCGCGACGACGAGGAAGCGCTGGAACTCTGGGCCAAGGCCGGTGCCGATGTGCGCGGCAGCCGCGTGCATTTCCCCAAGGGCCTGTGCCGTGAACTTTTGAAGACGGCGCCGAGCGAATTTACCTGGCATGCGCGCAACCCGGAGCGCAATGTTCATGTCGGCGGAAAAGCGACGATCTTTGCGCCCGTCTACGGCCCGCCCTTTGTCCGCGACCTCGACGGGGTGAGGCGCTATG
This sequence comes from Neorhizobium sp. LMR1-1-1.1, assembly GCF_040675795.1. Classification (NCBI taxonomy): domain Bacteria; kingdom Pseudomonadati; phylum Pseudomonadota; class Alphaproteobacteria; order Hyphomicrobiales; family Rhizobiaceae; genus Neorhizobium; species Neorhizobium sp. LMR1-1-1.1. The sequence continues at coordinate 60,947 of NZ_JBEGHE010000102.1, read as the reverse complement.
CGACGATCGAGGATTTCCGCAATTTCGTCAAACTGTCCTATCTCGCGCCGTCGATGCATTCGTCCGGCGGCACGGTCTGCGAGCCGGTCGACGTGCCGGTCAACAAGCGTCATCTCGATATGGTCTACAGCCATATCAAATATTCCGACAAACCGTTCATGGGGTCGGTCACCGCGCCCGAACGCGCCGAGGATACGATCGCCATGGCGAAACTCGTCTTCGGTGATGAATTTGTGGAAAACAATTGCGTCACGCTCAACCTCATCAACGCCAATTCGCCGATGGTCTTCGACGGCACCATGCTCGGTGCACTGAAAGTCTATGCACGGCATAACCAGGCTTCGGTCGTTTCGCCCTTCATCCTCTCGGGCGCCATGAGCCCGGTCACGGTTGCAGGAACGCTGACCCAAATTCTGGCCGAGGTTCTGGCCGGTGCCGCAACCACCCAGCTCATCCGCCCCGGGTCACCTGTCCTGTTTGGCACTTTTGCCGCGTCGATCTCGATGCAGTCCGGCGCCCCGACATTCGGAACGCCCGAGCCCTCGCTGGTCTCCTACGGGGCAGCCCAGCTTGCCCGCCGCCTCGGCCTGCCGTTCAGAACCGGTGGCTCGCTTTGTGCTTCGAAGGTGCCGGATGCCCAGGCAGCCCACGAATCGGCCAATACGCTTAATATGACCCTGCTCGCCGGCACCAATTTCGTTCTCCATGCTGCAGGTTGGCTCGAAGGCGGTCTTGTTTCGTCCTATGAGAAATTCATGATCGACCAGGATCAACTCGGCATGATGCAGAAGATGGCGGAAGGCGTCGATCTGTCGGCCGAGGGGCAGGCGCTTGACGCGATCCGCGAGGTTGGACCCGGCAGCCATTATCTTGGCTGCTCTCACACCCAGGCACATTTCCAGACGGCTTTTTATCGCTCGCCGCTGGCCGACAACAATTCCTTCGAGCAGTGGGAAATCGAAGGCTCCAAGCGCATCGAGGACCGCGCCAATGCGCTCTGCCGCTCCTGGCTCGATCATTACGAAGCCCCGCCACTCGATCCGGCGATTGATGAAGCGCTTCTCGCCTTCATCAAGGACCGCAAGGATTCCATGCCCGACGCCTTTACTTGAAGAGAGCCCGAGGCCGCCAGGGAGCAAGGCGGCGCACGGCAGGTAGCCGATTTTATCCAGGGCAGCGTCTGGAGGCCGCATTATGAATACAAGGGGCCGCGCTGAGACGATGAGCGGCCGTTTGTCCATCTGTCGCGAGATTGAAGCCGCGCTTAAGCCGAGCGGTATCGTGATCCGCGGCACGGTAGATTTTGCCGTGGGCGAGGGGCCTCTGCTGGCCGATGGAAAACCAGCCGCCTCGGTTGTCCTGCTCGGCAATGCCGGCGGCTCGATCTGGCCGGCTTTCTCCCGCTGGAATACTCGCAATAACGGCCCCGATCCGCTCGACACATGGTCGAAGGAGATCATTTGTCCGCTGGCGGAAAAGATTGGCGGCACAAGTTATTTCCCCTCCGATCCGCCCTGGCAACCGTTCCAGCAATGGGCAATGCGCGCAGAAGGGCTGAAGCCTTCTCCACTCGGCATCCTCATTCATCCGGAATACGGTCTTTGGCATGGTTATCGTGGCGCGATCGGTTTTCCCGCTGTGGTCGGAAAGTCCCATGCCGGAAAGGTCGTCACCGTTGGGAGACATGCCTGCGACGTCTGCGAGACGAAACCGTGCCTGACCACCTGTCCCGTTTCTGCCATCTGCATGGATCCGGCGGATTTCGCAGTTTCGACCTGTCGCGGCCACCTCGTTACGCCGTCTGGGCAGGGTGGCTGCATGGTCTCCGGTTGCCTTGCACGCAATGCCTGTCCGGTCGGCCAAGGATACCGCTATCCCAAGGAGCAGCTGAAATTCCACATGCGGGCGCTGGGCTGAGCCGCGTCAAAATCGCCATCGCATCTCAATGACGTTGCGTCTGCCAACAGGCGCGCTACATTCATGATGTCTGACATATGAAACCAGCCGGGAGGAGTGACTGTATGAAACGTATGTGGCCTGACGAGTTTGACTACATTCTGGACAACGCCGAGGAGGTCATGCTGGAGGCCCCGGCCTCTGTGAATGAAGATGGTGTGGAGCTTGATGCGATCAATCGACCAGCCCTCAAGGTTCGTCTGTCACAGCAGGATTTCGAACGGATATGGCCACTCGCCGAGGCCCGTTACCGGCTTGGTGGACGCTTTGCCGGCAAGGCAATCACGCTGATCACTAACAATCCGCATTATCACGCCTGGCACCCGGCCGATGGCGGATCTGATGATTCCGTCTCCGGCAGTGGCACTAAATACACGACCAAATATGTCGTCGCGCACTTCCTGTTCGATGACGTGCGCGAATCCGCGGTCGCAGCCTGACACGGCTTGCTGACACGAGATTGAAAAAAAGGGCCGGTTCCTGACAAAAAGGGGCCGGTCCTTTTTATGTCGAGAAGACGATCGAATATTTTTTCCCTGAACACCCAAGGATTTTCTCTCGCCTGGCGTCTAAGCTCCAGAAGACGAGAGAGCGGATAATACGAGCGTGAGCGCCGAGATCCTCAAGAGAGCGTGCGAAGGTGACCGGGATGCATTCTCGGCACTGATCGAGACGCATTACGATTTCATCCACGCGGTCGCCTGGCGATGGTCCGGTGTCGCAAGCGACGCCGAAGATATCGCCCAGGAGGTCTGTATAAGGCTTGCCCGGGCGATCCGCGGGTTCCGGGGAAAATCTTCCTTGCGTACCTGGCTCTACACAATGACGCTGAATGCGGTACGCGATCACCAGCGCCAGGCCGCTCGCCGAAGTCGCGACGAGAAACGGCTCGCAAACGACCCGCTTTATACTTCGCCGCCGTCTGAGCACGATGGTAGCGGCGATGACGCACTCTGGGCCGCTGTCCGTACCCTGCCTGAAAAGCAGCGTGATGCGGTTTTGCTCGTCTATGCCGAAGGCCTCAGCCACGCCGCGGCGGCCGATGTGATCGGTTGTTCCGAAAAAACCGTGTCCTGGCATCTGCACGAGGCACGAAAACGATTGAAGGACCTTCTGAGGAAGGAGGCAGTCTGACCATGACCGACGAATTCGACAGATTGCGGAACAATCCGCCAGCTCCCGCTCCTTCGGAGGCTGCACGCACCCGTGCGCTTTCCGCCGCCATGCAGGCTTTTGAAGCGGAAGAAAAAAACGCGAGCCAGACCCAAGGAACAAGCTGGTGGCACCGTCAAAGCTCCATCCTCAACCGGATATGGAGCAACAACATGATTACCCGGAAACACTACCTTGCAGGCTCGGCGCTGGCCACGCTTCTGCTTGTCCCTTCGGCCGCCTATCTTACTTTCGAACTGACGCGCGGCAGCCTGCCGGTTTCTTCCGACATTTCTGCCCCGCCGCCAGCCGAAATGGCAGTGCAGCAGGCGCAAAGGCAAGAGGTTGCCCCTCCAACCGACCTTCGAAGCGATTTCAACGCGAGTGAGACGGCAGAATTGCTGAACAGGCAAGAGGCGTCCGGCGGAGCTGCAAAACGATCGCCACAGCCGCTAGCCAAGCCGATGCCTGCCCCCATGATCGAGCCCGCGTCGCCTTCGTCTCCCGCACCGCTGGCCTCTCGCGCTGCATCGCAGGCGGATGCGCGTTACGGCAATACCGCAACATTCGACACTGTTGCGCCGCAGCTCCAGCAAGACCGTGACCGTTTCGCCAATGCCGATCCCAATCCGGTCAAGAGCGTCGCCACCGATCCGGTCTCGACCTTTTCCGTCGATGTCGACACGGCCTCTTATTCCGTCGTTCGTCGGGCGCTGATGCAGGGAAGGTTGCCCGATCCCGACAGTGTTCGCGTCGAGGAGATGGTCAACTATTTCCCTTACGACTGGCCGCGCCCGCAATCGGCCGAAACGCCGTTCCGCACCACCGTCACTATGACGCCGACGCCCTGGAATGCCGGCACACAGCTGATGAATGTGGCAATCAAGGGCTATGACCTGGCTCCGTCCACCACACCGCCTGCCAACCTTGTGTTCCTGATCGATGTTTCCGGTTCGATGAATGAACCGGATAAGCTGCCTATGCTGAAAAGTGCCTTCCGCCTATTGGTCGGCAAGCTGAGACCGGAGGACAAGGTCTCGATTGTCACCTATGCCGGTTCCGCAGGCACGGTGCTCGAACCCACTTCCGCGAGCGAACGTGACACAATCCTGAACGCCATCGACACGCTGCAGCCGGGCGGCTCCACCGCCGGTGCGCAAGGCATCGAGGCGGCATACGATCTGGCTCGTCGGGCCTTCATCAAGGACGGTGTCAACCGTGTCATGCTGGCGACCGATGGCGATTTCAATGTCGGCGCATCGAGCGATGGCGATCTCAAGCGCCTGATCGAGGATCGCCGCCGCGATGGAATCTATCTGTCGGTGCTCGGCTTCGGTGAAGGCAATCTCAACGATAGCCTGATGCAGACGCTTGCCCAGAATGGCAATGGCACGGCCGCCTATATCGACACGCTGGCGGAGGCGCAAAAGGCGCTGGTGGAGGAGGCGGGGTCGACGCTTTTCCCGATCGCCAAGGATGTAAAAATCCAGGTCGAGTTCAACCCCGCGCGGATCGCCGAATACAGGTTGATCGGTTACGAGACGCGTGCGTTGCGACGGGAGGATTTCAACAATGACCGCGTCGATGCCGGCGATATCGGCTCCGGCCATGCGGTGACGGCGATCTATGAGGTCACTCCGAAAGGCAGCGAGGCCGTGCTCAACGATCCGCTGCGCTATGGCAAACCGTCCTCCGAAACGCCTGCTTCCGACGAACTCGCCTTCGTCAAGCTTCGCTACAAGCAACCGGATGGTGACACGAGCAGGCTCATCACCACCGCGGTGACACAGGCAAATGCCTTCAGCGATTTCAACGCGGCGCCGCAGGATGTCCGCTTTGCAACGGCAGTTGCCGCCTTCGGGCAGAAATTGCGGGGCGCCGGGACGCTTGAAGCCTATTCCTACGGCTCGATCCTCGATATCGCCCGCAACGCGCGCGGCGAAGACCCGTTCGGTTATCGATCGGGTTTCCTGGATCTGGTCCGGCTCGCGGAGACGCTAAAGCGATAGGCCTGCAGCATGTCTCCCGAAAGTGGCCACCGGTTTCGGGATAAAGACATGCGCAAAAACAGAGAGCTAAAGCACGGGAAGCGAATCTTGAGCATCACGACGTGCTTTGGCGCGCTGATCAGACCGGCGCCTTGGGATAGGCCCGCTCCAGGCCACCGGAGCGGGTCAAGCCTTGTTTGAAGGCCAGATAGGCGGGATGCTGGCTGGATTTCCCTGCTTCCGACAGACGGATTTGCAGGCGGTCCGGCGCCATGTTGCCGAGCCACTCACCGCATTTTTCGAGCTTCAGCGTATTAAGGAAACGCGCCTCCGAAGCCTGATCGAGATAAAGATGCAGACCAGCCAGGATCAGGTCGTCCTGGGCCGGATTTTCCATCAGAAGATTAAGCCAGCTCTGCTTATCTTCGGAAAGGCTGGCCAGCCCTTCGGCTACGGTTTCGCGGCTGCCTATTGGCGATACACTGGTCATTCTGTTCGTCCCCGTTGCCTTAACTCCGGCGACGACGGCGCTCCTGGCCGGAATCGCCACCGGATTCGCTCGCCGTCTTATTGCGGAGCGGGCCGATCTTGTCGACGATTTCTTCGATTGTCGGGCGCGGGCGCGGCGTATAATTGTCCAGCGCTACACGCATGGCCGAAAGATGCTCGCAGGAGGTGCCGCAGCAGCCGCCTATGATTTTTGCGCCCGCGTCGCGCGCCAGCCGCGCATATTCCGCCATCAGCGGCGGTGTGCCGGAATAATGGATTTCAGAACCGCGAAACTCCGGAATGCCGCAATTGCCCTTGACGATGGTGATCGCATCCGGGTTGGCCTCGGTCATGTCGAGAAGCGAGGAAAGAATGTCGGACGCACCGACGCCGCAATTTGCCCCGACTGCTTCCGGCCCGCTGCCGACATCGGCGGCAACACCATGGATATCCTTGGGATTAAGCCCCATCATCGTTTTGCCGGCCGTGTCGAACGATCCGGTATAGGTGTACGGCAGGCCGACTTTCACCGCCGCTTCTGCCGCGGCTCGGATTTCGTCCGCTGCCGACATGGTCTCGATCCAGGCGACATCGACACCGCCGGCCTTCAATCCTTCCATCTGTTCGGCAAAAGCCTGAACCGCATCCTCATAGGACAATGCTCCGAGCGGTATCAGCAATTCGCCGGTCGGCCCGACAGAACCTGCGACGATGACCTTTCGACCAGCCTTGTCGGCCACGGCGCGCGCGATCTCGGCTGCCCGCCTGTTGAGTTCAGGCACCCGGTCTTGCGCATGATGCAGCTTCAACCTGTGGCGAGTGCCGCCAAATGTGTTCGTGAGAATGATGTCGGCGCCAGCATCGACAAAATCCTGATGCAGCTTGGTGATCCGGTCCGGATGCGCCTCGTTCCAGAGTTCCGGCGCTTCGCCTGCTTCGAGCCCTGCGGCAAACAGGTTGGTTCCGGTTGCGCCATCCGCCAGCAGAACGCCCTTTTCTGCAATGAGCGCGGTCAATGGATTGGCTGTCGGCATGGCGCCCTCCTGAAGCTGAAAGTAAGATATAAGGATCTCTTTATATGCTTTCAACCAACAGGATATGCGCCGGCTGCGACGCCGGCGCTTCTGTTTCCGTCTTCACTCTGCCGCCATCTTGGAGGTGTCGGAACCGGCGGGTGTCACCATGGCCGCCATCATCGTCTGCAGGTCGAGCGTGCCGGTGGGCGTTCCTGCTTCGTCGATGATCGTCGCCTTTGTCTGGCCACTCTCGGTCATAGCCTTGGCTGCAGCTTCGAGCGTGGTGGTCGCCTCTATGCGCACCCCATCCGCCAGTCCGTCGAACGGCTTCATCACCGTTTTCGCCTGGATCACCCGGCCGCGGTTTACCTCTTTGACGAAGGCGGTGATGTAGTCATCGGCCGGTGACAAAACGATCTCCTGGCCGGTTCCCTGCTGCACGACCTGGCCATCGCGCAGGATGGTGATCTTGTCACCAAGCCGCAAAGCCTCGTCGAGATCGTGAGTAATGAAAACCACGGTCTTCTTCAGTTCTGCCTGCAGGTCGAGAAGAACGGTCTGCATGTCGACGCGGATCAGGGGGTCGAGTGCCGAATAGGCTTCGTCCATCAGCAGGATGTCTGCATCGTTGGTCAGTGCACGGGCAAGGCCGACGCGCTGCTGCATGCCGCCCGACAGCTGGTTCGGATAATGGTTCTCGAACCCGGTCAACCCCACGCGTTCGATCCAGTATTGACCTTTCTTCAGGCTTTCCGAGCGGGGAACGCCCTGAATATCGAGCCCGTAAACGGTGTTCTCGATCACTGTACGATGTGGCAAAAGCGCAAATTTCTGAAATACCATCGCCGTCTTGTGACGACGGAATTCGCGCAGGTCCCGCTCGTTCATGCCGCAGACATTGACACCGTCATAAACGACCTCGCCATATGTCGGTTCGATCAGCCGGTTGATATGACGGATCAACGTCGATTTGCCGGAGCCGGAAAGTCCCATGACAACGGTAATGCCACCGGCCGGCATGGAAATGTTGATGTCCTTCAGCCCCAGAACATGGCCGTAGCGTTCATTCAGTTCCGCTTTGGAAAGGCCGTTCCTCACCGCCTCCACATGCTGTCGGGCATTGGCCCCGAAGATCTTGTAGAGGCCTTTTATCTCTATGCCGTGACTAGCCATGCACCACCTCCGAATGACGCTGAAGCCGCATGCCGAAGGCCTGGCTGGTGCGATCGAAGATGATGGCGATCGCCACAAGCGCAAAACCGTTGAGGAAGCCGTAGGTGAAAAACTGGTTGTTGATCGCCTGCAGCGTATTGCGGCCAAGCCCTCCGACCCCGACCATGGAGGCGACGACCACCATGGCAAGCGACATCATGATCGTCTGGTTGATGCCGGCCATGATTGTCGGCAGCGCCAGCGGCATCTGCACGTTCCAGAGTTTCTGGCCGCGAGAAGACCCGAAAGCATCCGCCGCCTCCAGCACCTCCTTGTCGACAAGCCTGATCCCGAGATTGGTGAGGCGGATCATCGGCGGCACGGCATAGATAACGACAGCAATCAGTCCCGGTACCTTGCCAATACCGAAAATAACAACCACCGGGATGAGATAGACGAAGCTGGGCATCGTCTGCATCACGTCCAGAATGGGATTTATCACGCCCTGCACGCGTTCCGATCGCGCCATCAGGATACCGATCGGCAGGCCGATGATGATGGCAATCAATGTCGACACGGTCACGATGGCAAGCGTCGTCATCGTATCTTCCCACAGTCCCACAAGGCCGATGAGCAGCATCCCGATCGCAGTGCCGACGGTTATGCGGATGCTTCGGCTGCCAAAATAGACGACCACCAGCATGACGATCAGAACGACCGTCCAGGGCGAGGTGGTGAACAGTCTCTCGAGATAGTTCAGGAACCACTGAAGCGGAGCTTTCAGCGCATCGATTATATATCCGTATTCCCGCACGAGGCCTCTAAAACCGTCATCGATAACTTGGCGTGCCTGGCGAATATAACTGTCGCTGATGGCCGGGAACCGACAGAAGGCTCGTGGCAGGAACTCGCAGATTGCCATGCTCTTCCCCTTGTTGTGCCTGTTTGCATCTTCCCGGCATCGCTTCATGCTCGGGCTGGCAATCATCGCGGATGACCTGGCGCGTCGCACGCCCATAAGGGATCTTATGCTGCGCGCTTCTGTGAGGTCATCCGGAGGAGAGGCGGCAGCAATCCGCCGCCTCCCTTGTCCGCATCAAAGCGATGCCTTCACCTTTTCGGCGATCTCCGGTGAAACCCACTTGGTCCAGACGTCCGGCTGGGTCTCCAGAAAATGCTTGGCTGCGTCCGCATTGGTGCCCTGGTTGTCAGTCTGCCAGGCGAGAATGCCGTTGACCGTCGCATTGGTCCACTTTCGGGCCTTGATATAGTCCATCGCAACACCCGCCTTGTCGGCGAACTGCTTGGTCACGACTGTGAAGGCCTGCGATGTCGGATAGGAATTGACCTTCGGATCGGCGCAGTCCGGAACCGCGGTGCAGGCGTCCCAGTTTGCCTTGTCGTGCGGCACATCGAAGGATAGCTTCACCATCTCATACTTGCCGAGAATGGCGGTCGGTGCCCAGTAATAGCCCAGCCAGCCGGTCTTTTTCTCGAAAGCGCTGGCAATCGAGCCATCAAGGCCCGCAGCCGACCCGGTATCGACCAGATCGAAACCTTTATCCTTGGCGCCGAGGGCGCGATAGAGATTGGCCGTCGAAACCTGGCAGTTCCAGCCGGACGGGCAGTTGGTTACTGCGCCCTTGGACGGATCTTCCGGGGCAGGGAAGAGTTCCGGATGTTTGAGCGCCTGCTCGACGGTCTTGATGTCCGGATGGGCGTCAGCCAGGAATTTCGGGATCCACCAGCCTTCGACGGCACCATCGGCAAGGATTTCGGCGGCCTCGATCAATCTGCCTTCCTTGACCGCCGCATCGAGCGGGGTGCGCACGGCATTGACCCAGAATTCGGGTGCCATGTCGGGCTGCGACTTCTCGTTCATCGAGGTAAAGGTTGGCATCGTGTCGCCGGTAACGAGTTCAACGCTGCAGCCATAACCTTCTTCGAGGATGATCTTGTCGACATTCGCGGCAACGCCGGCCGAAGCCCAGTTCATTTCAGCAATAGAGACTGAGCCGCAGTCGGCATAGGCTGCCCCGGCAAACCCATAAAGACCGGCTGCGAAGACGGTGGAAGCGAGGAGTTTTTTCATCGTAAGACCTCCCAGTCTTGGTGTTGACAATCGATACGTGGAGCCGGTGTTACCGAAATCCGTGATGAAAGCGCCTGGGAGCGACGAGGCCGCACCCTCTCAATGGTCGCTGTCCCCATGCGTCTTTTTGCTACCTGTCAACAGCCACAGATAGGGCGCATTTTTCTGTCAGCGCAGGCAGCGTACGGCTTAAATCAAATAAATCAACAGCAGCTGTCAGCGTTGCTTATCCGAGAGTTTCTCGTAACTCCTTGGAAGAACGTGATTTGTGCCGCTTGGAAGGCCTAAAAACGATCAATTGCCGCCTATCTGCGCTGTCCGTATAGGCGCAACTTCGGCGCGATCATAAATGGCGATAAAGTCACGCCCGAGATTTGACCTTTTGTAGCCGATTAGCGGCGCGAAAAAATTTCAGAAAAAAGTGCGGTGCACCGAAAAAACGTATGACCGGTGAATATTGTTTGCTTCTCGCACTCCTCAATAACCATCCGGTAAGGAAGTGTCGCTAAGTTTCGTGACGCGGACAAGAGCTCCGCCAGTGGCGCCGGAATTTTGGTAATGCGTACCGGCTGCCTCTTTATAGGCCTCGGGCTAGTTCATCATTCTAAGATATTTCAGAGCTTTGATGCAGCAAGGATGCTCTCCTAGGTGGCATCAAGGCGACTTTGTGATCCATCGATCTGCCGATCGTCAGCGTGATGTGCCGGAAAGCCCGGAATATCGGCAGTGCCGGCTTCAGCCGGAATTGGATGTTCTGATGAAGCCGAACAGCGACATGCGGCGTGCGGTGTCCGACGGGCGCGTCTGACGGAATGCCTTGGGGGGTTCGGAATTCCAGGCGATCTGCAGGCCATTGCTGTTTTTGAACACGTAGAGCATTTGGGTGTTTCCTCAGTGGCTGCGATCTCGTCGCGACGCCTTATGTTTTGTCGATCCAATACGCCTCACAAACCCACGACGCCCCTCTGTAATTCGTCACGCGATGTCGCAAAATGAATAGTGCGTCCAAATGCGCAGGCAGGCGGCAATCCGGTTCGGATTTGCGGGACCTGTTGACTTCAAGCTCCGCATGTCCGACGATCTGCGTGCAATACGAATCCAGACAAACCCGAACACGGACCGGACGCCTCTGACATCTACGAATCGTCCGGTTTCGTCTGGCCTCTATGCGACCTTCCTCCATGATCCTATCCGGCAAAACAGCTCTTGTGCTCGGCGGCGCCCGCTCCGGGAAATCGGCCTTTTCCGAACGCCTGGCTGAGGCGACAGGCCTCGAGCGCCATTATATAGCAACCGGTCGAGCCTATGACGACGAGATGCGCGAACGGATTGGCCGCCATCAGGAGGATCGTGGGGCATCCTGGGTGACGCATGAAGAGCCGGTCGAACTTTCCCATACGCTTGGCGCAATCGACAGGCCGGGACGCGTGGTGCTTGTCGATTGCCTGACGCTCTGGGTCACCAATCTGATGATGGAGGGCGAAGATATCCCGATGCGCTGCGCCGAACTCGCCGCACAACTCTCCAGCCTCGACGCCCGGATCATTTTTGTCTCGAACGAAGTCGGTCTGGGGATCGTGCCGGAGAACAGGATGGCGCGTGAATTCCGCGATCACGCCGGGCGCCTGCACCAGCAGATTGCCGCCTCGGTTGACGAAGTGTTCTTCGTGGCCGCTGGGCTGCCCCTTCGGATGAAGGGGTAATCTTCCTCTCACCAGCCGAGCCAGAGCCGGGCAGGGTGGTTCGGGTCCGCAAGAAGCTTTGTCGCCAGCACAAGACATGACAGCACCAGCAGCGGCTTGATGATCTTCGCGCCCTTTTTCATCGCCAGTCCCGAACCGATCTGCGCGCCGATAAACTGGCCGACCCCCATGAGCAAGCCGACTTTCCACAGGATCGATCCTGTCGCGACGAAGACCAGGAACGAGCCGAAATTCGAGCCGAAATTGATGAGCTTGGTGTGTGCCGTCGCTTTCAGCATGCCGAAGCCTGCGAGAAGCACGAAGCCGAGCATATAGAACGAGCCCGCGCCCGGCCCGAACAGGCCGTCATAAAGCCCGACGAGCGGCACGGCGGTCAGGCCGAAAACGAACGGTGTCACCCGCCGCCGCCCATCCGTGTCCGACAGGCTGGGCTTGAAGGCGAAGAACAGCGCGATTGCAATCAGCAGGAAAGGGATGGCGGCGGCCAGCGCCGAAGCCGGAACGACCGAAGCAAGCACTGCCCCCACAGCGCCGCCCGCGGCTGCCATCAGCGCCATGGGCAACTGGTTACGCAGGTTGATATGTCCCTTGCGCGCATAGGCAATCGTTGCCGACGCCGCGCCGAACTGGCCTTGCAGCTTGTTGGTCGCGATCGCCTCCAGCGGCGGTATGCCGGCGATCAGCAGGACGGGAATGGTGATCAGCCCGCCGCCGCCAGCGATTGAATCGACGAAGCCGGCGAAAACGGCGGCAAGAAACAGGAGGAACAGAAGTTCGAATGCGATATCGGGCACGGGATCAGGCTCGGAGGAGGGCAATTTCAGGAAGGTGCCGCCTTCTTCCATGGAACGGCCGGTCCGACAAGCCCTCCCGGCACTGCAGCCGTTCTGCCGTGTGCCTCGGGATTGCGCCGCGTCCGAATGCCCTTATGGTGCGCGGCCTCGCATTCGATTGAAAGACTGGATAAGCCCGCATGCTTAAAGTGATATTCGACTCCGACCCCGGCGTGGACGACGCCATGGCACTCCTCTACCTGCACCGCCATCCAGGCATAAATCTCGTCGGTGTCACGACAGTGTTCGGCAATGCTCCGATCGAGATCACGACCCGAAACGCACAGTATCTGCATCAGCAGTGGAAGATCGAAGCGCCCATCGCCAAGGGGGCGGGGCGGGCCTATGACGATGGCCGCGATGCCGCACATTTCGCCCCGGTCGTGCATGGCGAGGACGGGCTTGGCAATATTGGCGTGCCGCTGGACGTCGACCATCCGATTGACGAGCGTTCGGCGGCGCAGTTCATCATCGATACGGTGAGAGCCGATCCCGGCAATGTCACGCTGGTCGCCGTCGGTCGCATGACCAACCTGGCGCTCGCCCTGAAGGCCGATCCGGAAATCGCGGCCCTCGTCAAGGACGTGGTGATCATGGGCGGCGCTTTCGACGTTAACGGCAATGTCACTCCGGCGGGAGAGGCCAATATCCATGGCGATCCCGAAGCCGCGGATGTCGTCTTCACCGCGTCATGGAAAGTCACGATTATCGGTCTCGACGTGACTCTGAAAACAACCATGTCTTCCGATTATCTGGCGAAAATGGTGGAGGCCGGGCCTTCGGAGCTAAGGCTCCTTTCCGACCTGTCGCAATATTACATCGATTTTTATCGCCAGCGCGTCGGTCTCGACGGCATGGCGTTGCACGACAGCTGCGCCTGCGTTTACCTCACCGAGCCGCATCTCTTTGAAGTTCGCACCGGTCCGGTTCGTGTCGTTTGTGGCGGCCTTGCGGATGGAAAGACTATCCAGGCACCGGATCACGGCCGCAAATATGTCGGCAGCGCCTGGGATGGCGTGCCGAGCCAAGACGTTTGCACCGGCATTCAGCCGGATGCGGTACTCGAAGCAATCCGCGCTGTTCTCGTCGAAGGACGTACGCCGTAACCGTGGTGTGTGCGGGCGGTCAGTCGCCGCCCGCGGTCACCGCCAGCTTGTCGAGATCCGGCACATAAACCTGCCGGTTGTTTTCTATGTGAATGAGGCCGTCTTTGCGCAACTTGGTCATCTGGCGGCTGACCGTTTCGATCGTCAATCCGAGAAAGTCTGCGATATCTGCGCGCGACAGCGGCAGTTCGAAGGCGCAGGCACCAAGCCGGTCGGGGTCGGCATGTGCTGCGACCAGAACCAGAAGGCTTGCGACTTTCTCGCGGGCGGATTTGCGCCCCAGCGTCAGCATCCAGTCCCGCGCTTCGTCCAGTTCCGTCAGTGCCTGGTTGTGAAGACGGCTGCCGAGTTCCGATGATTCGGAAATCATTCGTTCGAGAATTTTTCGCGGCAACACGCAAAGTTCGGCATCTGTTGCGGCTTCCGCTGCCATCAGGCTTTCGCCGAGAAACGGCCGGCCCATGAAATCCGGCGCAAATTGCAGGCCGACGATCTGCTGGCGTCCGTCCGCCATGATCTTCGAAAGCTTTATGACGCCCCTGAGTATATTCGAATAGGAATGAACCTGCTGGCCCTGGCCGATAAGCTCCGTACCAGCTTCTACCGCCCTGCGTTGCGAATGCTTGTTCAGCTCTGTGAGTTGAAGCGGGGTGAGCGTCGAACAGATACCGCTATGACGGGCGTCGCAGGCGCGACACACCAGCGGCACCTCGTGAATGTCCAGAATCTTTAGCTGCGCATCCATTCCCATTCCCCCACGCCGGCACACCTGGCCCGAAAATCGGAATTGATTTTCGCAAACCTGATACACTGCTCAAAAGCTACAGCACTCCTCATTCACCTGACGAAAGGTGCGGCGCTGCAGGCGGCGATCGATGGTCCGAACTTGGTTCAGTTGCCCTTCTCATGCTTGATCCAAGTCAAAGTCGCTAAAATATTCCGCAGGTAGCTCTTGAGGCACATGAGAAGAGGTGTGCGATGAGCGAAAGATTGCTTGCGAAATATTCAGGCTCTGTGCCGCGATACACTAGCTATCCGACTGCGCCGCATTTTCACACTGGTGTAAATTGCGACATCTATTCGCAGTGGCTGTCCAAACTGGATACCGGCAACAATCTGTCGCTCTATCTTCACATCCCCTATTGCGATCGGCTCTGTTGGTTCTGCGCCTGCCATACCAAGCAGACGCTCCGCTATGATCCGATAACAACCTATCTCGCCGCACTCCGCTTGGAGATCGCTGCTGTCGGCGCAAAAGTGCCGAAAGGTGCAAAGGTCACGGCCATACATTTCGGCGGCGGATCGCCGACAATGCTGAAGCCTGAGGACATGACCGATCTGATGGCCTGTCTGCGGGCATCATTCAATGTCGCCGCCGATGCCGAAATCAGCGTCGAAATGGATCCGAACGATCTGGACGAAGCCCGTTATGACGCGCTGGCGGCGATTGGTTTGACGCGCGCAAGTCTCGGCGTTCAGGATTTCGATCCGACCGTCCAAAAGGCGATCAATCGCATCCAGACCTTCGAACAGACCAAGTCCGTCGTTGATGCCGTCCGTGCACGTGGCGTCGGTTCGGTCAATTGTGATGTGCTCTACGGGCTTCCGCATCAGACGCTGGAAGGCGTCGGGCGCACGCTTTCCGACATCTTGTCCCTTTCGCCCGATCGCGTGGCGCTTTTCGGCTATGCTCACGTTCCGTGGATGAAGAAACATCAGACGATGATACCCGAATCCGCATTGCCGGATATCGGCGAACGCTTCCGTCAGAGCAATTTTGCCAGTCGGCTTCTTATTGAAGCGGGTTACCAGGAGATCGGTATCGATCATTTCGCAAAGCCGTCTGATTCGATGGCCGTTGCGGCAAGGACAGGCCGGCTGCGGCGCAACTTTCAAGGCTACACGACCGATAGCGCTGATGCGTTGATAGGTCTCGGCGCGTCTTCCATCAGTCAGTTGCCGCAGGGATATGTGCAGAATATGCCGGCTACCGGGGAGTATCAGCGCATGGTCGAAGTCGAGGCGATGGCGGCAGTCCGGGGCGTGGAATTGTCTGAAGATGATCGTATGCGCGCCTATGTCATCGAGCGGCTGATGTGCGATTTCGGCTTCGATTTCATGCCCTTGCTCGCCAATTTTCCGGCCGGCGCTCACGCGTTGATTTCCGAGGCCCGCGCTTTTGCCCGCAGCAATCCGGATGACATCTGTCGCGTCGGCAACGCCTCCTTCACGATTACGCCGGAGGGGCGGCCGTTTACCCGGACGATCGCCGCGGTCTTCGATCGTTATCTTGAGAGCGGGCGTGGCAGGCACTCTATTGCGGTATAAGTCGCAAGCCTTCATGATTGCGGTGTTAACGATTGCTGTTTAGGCAACAGTTTCGGTGCAAATTTTGCGTCCGAAAAAACGAAGCCATTGGCATTTGGAACCATTTTCCCTATGTGGAGCTACGAATTACCTATTCTCAAAGGACATGGGCGTGACTGCTACATTCGACAAAGTTGCCGACATCATTGCTGAAACCAGCGAAATCGACCGGGAAACCATCACCCCGGAAAGCCACACGATTGACGATCTCGGCATTGATAGCCTTGACTTCCTCGATATCGTGTTTGCGATCGACAAGGAATTCGGCATCAAGATTCCGCTCGAGCAGTGGACCCAGGAAGTCAATGAAGGCAAGGTTTCGACCGAAGAGTATTTCGTTCTGAAAAACCTCTGCGCCAAGATCGACGAGCTGAAGGCGGCCAAGGGCTAAGCTCCTGCCGTAAACCAGATGCTGCTTGAATATTTCCAGATGATTGATCGGGTGGAAACGCTCGATCTCGAAGGAAAGACGCTGACGGCGCGGTCTACCGTGCCGGCGAAAAGCCCCGTGTTCGAAGGTCACTTTCCCGGCATGCCTCTCGTGCCTGGCGTCCTTCTTATCGAAACCATGGCGCAGGCGTCGGGCATGCTCGTGCTTGCCGCCACCGATTTCGCCGCCATGCCGTTCCTGATGTCCGTCGACGGTGCCAAGATGCGCGCTTTCGTAGAGCCGGAAGCCGTTCTCGACATCGAGGCGTATCTCGAACACGAAGGTTCTGGCTATGCTGTCACCAAGGCGAAGATTTCGTCCGGTGGCAAAAAGGTCTGCGACGCTCAGCTGAAGCTGCGCACCATGCCCTTTTCCGAAATCCCGCTGGCGCCGATCGTGCGCAAGCGTGCGGAAGAAGTCGGTCTGGTCGCGGCGATGAATGCCGGCAGGTGAAGACTGTTGCGCGGAAACGCGCGGCGGCCTTGTGGCCACGGCATGGAATGAAACAGAAGCTTGAACCGCGATCCTGATGGGTCGCGGTTTGCTTTGAAGGCGCGGCGAAAGCTGCAAGTCCGCGAAAGAGGACAGAGATGAAGTCTGACAATGATGTTGTGATCACCGGTATTGGCATTGTCACCGGTCAGGGCGTCGGCAAGGATGCGCATGTCGCGCTTCTGTCTGCGGCCACCACCCGCAAGCCGACCGTGGAAACCGAGCGTTTCACGCCTTATCCGGTCCATCCGCTTCCGGAAATCGACTGGTCCGCCCAGATCGTCAAGCGCGACCAGCGCCAGATGGAAAACTGGCAGCGCCTCGGCGTCTTTGCCGCCGGTCTGGCGCTTGATGACGCCGGTCTCAAAGAAGATGCCGAAGCATGCGCCTCGATGGACATGATTGTCGCCGCCGGTGGCGGTGAGCGCGACATCAAGGTCGATTCGCTGATCGTCGATCAAGCCTTGAAGCGCAACGACCGCGACATTCTGCTGAACGAGAAGCTGACCACGGAACTGCGGCCGACGCTCTTCCTCGCGCAGCTTTCCAATCTGATGGCCGGAAATATCTCGATCGTCCACAAGGTCACCGGTTCCTCGCGCACCTTCATGGGTGAAGAGGCTGCCGGCATTTCGGCTGTCGAGACGGCATTTCATCGTATCAAGGCAGGCCAGTCGAGCCACAGCCTCGTCGGCGGTGCCTTCATCGCCGAGCGCGCCGATATCCTGCTTCTCGTCGAGGGCATCGGTGCCCATGCGACAGGCGAATGGCAACCGCTCTGGTCGCGTTCGGGTGACAATGGCGGCGGAATGATTACTGGGTCGGTCGGCGCATTCCTGGTGCTGGAATCCCGCGCCCGTGCTGAAAGCCGCGGCGCCCATATCTATGCCGTCATCGATGCGGTCGAAGGTGATCGCGGCAACCGCGACGAAGGCAAGCTGGAAACACGCCTGTCGCGTCTCGCAGCCTCCGCCTCCGGCCTCAAGCGCGGCGACACGGTGGTGTTTTCCGGCGCAAGCGGCCTTGTGGATCTGGCAGCCCGCGAAAAGATCGTGCTGGAAAAGGAATTCGACGGCGCTGCGATCCGTGGTTTCGGTGGTGTCACCGGTCACGCGCTGGAAGCCCAGTTCCCGCTCGGCCTGATCCTTGCGGCCCTCTCGCTCGACGGCAAGAGCCTTGTCCCAGTCTTTGATACGGACCACGAAAAGCCAATGTCCAAGCCGGCAAATCACGCCGTGGTGACAACGGTCGGTTACACGCGCGGTGAGGGCGTTGCCGTCCTCTCGGCGAACGCGTGAAGGAGTAGACGATGAGTGACAACCGCTTCACCGACCACCTTGGCCGCCCGCTCGTAGCCGTTACCGGTATGGGCGTCATCACCTCGCTCGGTCAGGGGCTTGCCGATAACTGGTCGGCGCTGACCTCCGGTACTTCGGGCATCCACAAGATCACACGGTTCCCGACCGATGGTCTGTCGACCCGCATCAGCGGCACGGTGGATTTTATCGCCGTTCCTGCCAACAATTCCGTCGAACGTTCTTTCGCTTTTGCCCGCGAAACGACAAGGGAAGCGCTGGCGCAGGCCGGTCTTTCGGGTGATTTCGAAGGCCCGCTCTTCCTCGCTGCGCCGCCCGTCGAGCCCGAATGGCATGACCGTTTTGCGCTTGCCGATCGTTCGCCGCCGTCGAAGACCGAGGGCGATGCCTATGATCGCTTCTTGACTGCCATGCGCGAACGTCCAGATCCGGTCTTCCTCGAAGCCGTTCAGTTCGGCTCGATTTCCGAGCGTCTTGCCGACATGTTCGGCACGCGCGGTCTGCCGGTAACGCTGTCGACCGCCTGTGCATCTGGCGCAACGGCAATCCAGCTTGGTGTCGAGGCAATCCGCCAGGGTCGCACCGACCGGGCGCTTGTTGCCGCCACTGACGGCTCCGTCAGCGTGGAGGCGCTGGTGCGCTTCTCGTTGCTTTCGGCCCTGTCGACGCAAAACGACCCGCCGGAAAAGGCATCAAAACCGTTCAGCAAGGATCGTGACGGTTTCGTCATCGCCGAAGGTGCTGCGACACTGGTGCTTGAATCGGTCGAATCGGCGCTTGCGCGTGGCGCAACCGTGCTCGGCATCATCAAGGGTCTTGGCGAGAAGGCCGATCATTTCCACCGTACTCGGTCCTCGCCGGATGGCGGCCCGGCGATCGCCACCATTCGCGCCGCACTCGAAGACGCGGGTATGGATGAAAGCGGTATTGGTTATATCAACGCCCATGGCACCTCGACGCCCGAAAACGACAAGATGGAATATGGCTCGATGCTCGCCGTCTTCGGTGACCGCATGAAGAACATCCCGGCTTCGTCGAACAAGTCGATGATCGGCCATACGCTGACTGCGGCAGGTGCCGTGGAGGCCGTATTCTCGATCCAGACCATGCTGACCGGCACGCTGCCGCCGACCATCAACTATACCAATCCCGATCCGACGATCGAGCTCGATGTGGTGCCGAATGTGAAGCGGGACGGCTCGCCCAAGGCGGTCCTGTCCAACTCCTTCGGCTTTGGCGGCCAGAACGCCAGCCTTGTCATGACGCTGGAACCGGTCTAAGGCCTGCGCCACAGAAAAAGGACGTCATCCTCGGGCTTGTCCCGAGGATCTATTGACGTTGATACGTGAAATTGAGTGTTGGCAGATGCTCGGGACATGCCCGGGCATGACGCATTTTTGAACGTCGGCGCCCGCCTCATGCATCCGGAAGGAAAAGAAGAACATGCGCGCGCTGCAACTGATCGATGACCGCAAGCTCGAAGCCGTCGATATTCCCGAGCCGGATGCCCCGGGTCCCGGTGAGGTGACGCTGCGCGTCAAGGCTGTTGCTCTCAACCACATCGACGTATGGGGCTGGCGCGGCATGGCATTCGCCAAGCGCAAGATGCCTCTGACGATCGGCGCCGAAGCCTCCGGCGTCGTAGAAGCCATCGGCCCGGGCGTTTCCAACGTCCTTCCCGGCCAGCTTGTGTCGATCTACGGCGCCCGCACCTGCGGTCTCTGCAAGCCCTGTCGCGAAAAACGAGACAATCTCTGCGAGCACGTCTCGGGCGTCCACGGCTTTCACCTCGACGGTTTTGCCCAGGAAAAGGCGAACATTCCGGCCCGCCAGCTGGTGCCGGCTCCTCCGGGCGTCGATGCGGTGGCAGCCGCTCTTGCTCCGGTCACCTTTGGCACGGTCGAGCACATGCTGTTCGACAATGCAAAACTGCAGCCGGGCGAAACCATTCTCGTTCATGCCGGCGGCTCAGGCATCGGCTCGGCGGCCATCCAGCTCGCCAAGAAGATCGGCTGCACCGTGATCACCACGGTCGGTTCCGACGATAAGATCGAAAAGGCCAAGGCGCTTGGTGCCGATCACGTCATCAACTACCGCACGGACCGCTTCGAAGGCGTCGTGCGCAAGCTGACGAAGAAGAAGGGCGTTGATGTCGTCTTCGAACATGTCGGCAAGGATACATTCGCCGCCTCGATGTTCTGCCTGAAGCGCGGCGGCCGATTGGTCACCTGCGGCTCGACTTCTGGCGTCTCGACCGACGTCAACCTGATGATGCTCTTCCAGCAGCAGCTCAAGCTTCTCGGCTCCTTCGGTTGCCGCATGGAAAACATGGCCGACGCCATGCAGAAGATGGCGCAGGGCATCGTTCATCCGGTTATCGATACCGAAGTCACCTTCGACGAGATCGACCGCGCGCTCGAGCGGATGGAAGGTCGCCAGATCTTCGGCAAGATCGTCCTGCGCATGGATTGATCGGCCATGAAGATGGTCATCACCCGCATCGTTCTGGCGCTCATGCATTTCCGGCAGTGGCTGGTGGCGCAGGCGACCTTTGGCTTGCTCAACCTGTTGAAGGTATTGCCGGCGGATCCCGCCATACGTTTTGCCGATCGCATTGCGCGTTTCGTTGGTCCGAAGCTGTGGCGTCACAAGCTGATGATGACCAATCTGCGCAACGCTTTCCCGGAAAAGTCGGAGAATGATCTCCAGGAGATCGCGGTCGCCAGCTGGGGACATATGGGGCGCATGGCTGCCGAATATGTGTTCCTCGACCGGCTTTTCGATTTCGATCCGGAAAAGACGGAAGCGGGCAGGGTGGAAGTCTCGGGCATACCGATCTTCCTCGATCTACGCGATAATCCGCGGCCTTTTATCGTCTTTACCGCGCATACCGGCAATTTCGAACTGCTGCCTGTTGCTGGAAAGGCCTTCGGTCTTGAGGTCATGGTGCTGTTCCGTCCGCCGAACAACCCTTACATTGCCGACAAGGTCTTTTCCTTCCGTGCGGCCCGGATGGGAAGCCTCGTCCCCTCGCATGCGGGATCGTCCTTCGCGCTTGCCCGCCGCCTCGAGGCCGGCGGCGGAGTAGGGGTTCTGGTCGACCAGAAATTCAAGAAGGGCCTGTCGACCTCTTTCTTCGGGCAGCCGGTCAAAACCAATCCGCTTCTGGCCAAACTGGTCCGTCAGTTCGATGCGGAGGTCTACCCGGCCCGCTGCATCCGCCTTCCCGACAATCGCTTCCGCCTGGAGATCGAACCGAGAATCGATCTGCCGCGCGATGAAAAGGGCAACCTTGATGTTCAGGGTACGGCTCAGGTGTTGAACGACAAGGTTGAGACCTGGGTTCGCGAATATCCCGAACAATGGCTGTGGTATCATGATCGCTGGAACATCAAAGGAACAGTCGAGCGCTGATCTGCCTTCGATAGCTTGTGATCCTATGGTATTTTGTGGGGCATTATTTGGGGCCGCACTAGACGAAATGATTAATTATAATCATATCTTATGCAGGGTAGGCTCGCATCAGTAGAAGGCGCCACTTCTCGCGTTGTTTTGAGAGGGGTCGATTTTGAAGGCATTGATTGATCTGTTCTGGGCGAAATATTCTGATCTTCGCCAGGCGGTCGAGCAGGAAGACGACGATGCTGTTTCTCGGATCGACCGGGAAATTGATCCGCTCGTCAAGGCTATACTTGGAAGCCAGGGGCGCGATCAGTCGGCGATTGGCGTGCAGTTCCGATTCGCACTCGATTTGTTGAATGAGGAAGCCGATGATGGGGGCTGCGTCAGGCGCAATGGCCACCTGCTGCAGATGCTGGTCGAGCGTTATCTGATAACCGACCAGTCGCTGCCTTCCAAAACGAAAACCACCGAAGATCCGGCTCAGCCCGTCGATATCCCGCAGGCCATCGCCGACGGTTATCTCGATGATGCGCTGCTGAATAGCCTGCCGGAACGGGTCATGGTTGTCGCGCCCGGTTATCGCATCTTTTATAGTAACGAAACCAATGCGCAGCGAATGGATGTGCCGCGCGATACTCTCATTGGCCGCCATTTCGCCGAATTTGTCGGACTGCATCATTTCCGTCATGATCTGCAGCCCAGCCTTGATCGTTGTTTTGCGGGCGAGAGCCTGACCTTGACCTATGCTGACAAGCTTGAGGGCCGCACAGTCGTCATTCATTGCCGCATGTCGCCGATAAGCAGATCGGGAACATTGATCGGAGCGCTGGTGGTGATGCAGGAGAAGGAAGATCGCCGGCGGCGACGTGCCGACTGACCGGTCGTTACTCAGATATCGGGCTGAACGGCAGGTAGTCGTGTAGCAGATAGGCCTTTTCGAAGGCGATATGCCGCCTTACGCCCTCAAAGAAGCCGCGCAACATATATCCCACTGCTTCGTCATTGACAGGTTCTCCTGAGCCGAGGCGCAAGAGCGCTTCCGTCAGTTCCTCCGCATAGCCTTCATCCTCGAGATGTTCGAATTTGAGCCGTGAAAGCGTTGCCAGCATCGGTCCGGAATGGGCGTGCTGTCGTGCGATATGCGGAAACAGAACGCTCTCTTCGTAATGGTGGATGCTGCGGATCAGCGGACAGAGTGCCTTGGCGGCATAGATGCACTTCTGTTTGTTGATGCTCGCCGGCAGCGAGTCGGCGATTTCTTCAAGTTCGACGCAAAGCGCGAGTTGTTCCCCATGCGCCTGCCGGATCCACGACATGATGACGTCCTGATCGTATTGTCGGACGGGCTGAGCAGACAGAACTGCATTCGTCAGATCGATATCGTGTCTCAAGTCTGACCTCCGGAAGCTGCATGACCGTTGATCGCGCAAAGTTCCATCATGCCCGGCTTACTTGCGTTGATTCAAATCAAGGCATTTGACGTGGCCTGCTGCCATCTGTCGCGGTGGTCGCGACGGAAAGTGGCAGGGGGATTCGTTCGGAATCGTTGTTTAGCCACCCTCGCGACGGCCAATCACGCCGTTGGGGGATACCAACAATGAACTACCCTTTGGAAACTGCAGCGCTGGTAATCGGGACATTCCTGGCGCTGCTTGGCGCGGCTTACGCGCATGACAGTCTGTTTGCCGCCCATATGTGGGTGCTGTTCCTGACACTCGGCATCAGCAGCATCGTCATGCTGCGCCGCGTCTCTTTCGCACCCGCAGGTGCACCACGAGCCGTCCCGGCAAAGTCGGAATATTTCGACGAAGTCATCAAATACGGCACGATCGCAACTGTTTTCTGGGGTGTCGTCGGCTTCCTGGTCGGCGTTGTCGTTGCCCTGCAACTGGCTTTCCCTGATCTGAACATTGAGCCATGGCTCAATTTCGGTCGCACGCGCCCGCTGCATACTTCAGCCGTCATCTTCGCCTTCGGCGGCAACGCCCTGATCGCCACATCATTCTACGTTGTCCAGCGCACCTGTCGGGCCCGCCTGTTTGGCGGCAATCTCGGATGGTTCGTGTTCTGGGGCTACCAGCTTTTCATCGTCATGGCGGCAACCGGCTATCTGCTCGGTATCACCCAGGGCAAGGAATATGCGGAGCCGGAATGGTATGTCGATATCTGGCTGACCATCGTCTGGGTCGCCTATCTCGTCGTCTTCCTCGGCACGATCTTCATGCGCAAGGAGCCGCATATCTATGTGGCGAACTGGTTCTATCTGGCCTTCATCGTCACGATTGCCATGCTGCACATCGTCAACAATCTGGCGATGCCGGTCTCTTTCCTGGGCATCAAGAGCTATTCGGCCTTCTCCGGCGTGCAGGATGCCCTGACCCAGTGGTGGTACGGCCATAACGCGGTCGGCTTCTTCCTGACGGCCGGCTTCCTCGGCATGATGTATTACTTTATCCCGAAGCAGGTGAACCGTCCGGTCTATTCCTACCGCCTGTCGATCATCCACTTCTGGGCCCTGATCTTCATGTATATCTGGGCAGGCCCGCACCACCTGCATTACACAGCGTTGCCCGACTGGGCGCAAACGCTCGGCATGGTCTTCTCCATCATGCTGTGGATGCCGTCCTGGGGTGGCATGATTAATGGTCTGATGACGCTTTCCGGCGCCTGGGACCGTATCCGTACTGACCCGATCGTCCGCATGATGGTCATGGCCGTCGCCTTTTACGGCATGGCGACCTTCGAAGGTCCGATGATGTCGGTCAAGGCCGTCAACTCGCTCAGCCACTATACCGACTGGACCATTGGTCACGTCCACTCCGGCGCACTCGGCTGGAACGGCATGATCACCTTCGGCGCGGTCTATTTCCTCGTGCCAAAACTATGGAACCGCAAGCGGCTCTACAGCCTGCAGCTGGTCAACTGGCACTTCTGGCTCGCAACGCTCGGTATCGTTCTCTATGCCGCCGTCATGTGGGTTGCCGGTATCCAGCAGGGCCTGATGTGGCGCGAGTATGATGACCAGGGCTTCCTCGTCTATTCCTTCGCGGAAACTGTCGCAGCCATGTTCCCCTATTACCTGCTGCGCGCCCTCGGTGGCCTCATGTTCCTCGCCGGCGCACTGCTCATGGCATTCAACGTCACAATGACAATTCTCGGCCACGAACGGCAGGAGCGCACCCCCGGTGTCGCCCCCGCCGGTCTGCAGCCGGCTGAATAAGGAGCTGACAGCATGTCTCTTCTCGATAAACACCAATTCATCGAGCGAAATGCCACGCTCCTTCTTGTCGGCTCCCTGCTTGTCGTTTCCATCGGCGGTATCGTGGAAATCGCACCGCTCTTCTATCTCGAAAACACCATCGAGAAAGTCGACGGGATGCGGCCCTATACGCCGCTGGAGCTTGCCGGTCGCAACATCTACATCCGCGAGGGCTGTTACGTCTGTCATAGCCAGATGATCCGCCCGTTCCGCGACGAAGTGGAGCGTTACGGTCACTATAGCCTTGCGGCGGAATCCATGTACGACCATCCGTTCCAGTGGGGGTCGAAGCGAACCGGGCCTGATCTGGCCCGCGTCGGCGATCGTTATTCCAACGAGTGGCACGTTCAGCATCTCATCGAACCGCGCGACGTCGTGCCGGAATCGGTGATGCCGAGCTATTCCTTCCTCAAGGAAAATACGCTCGAAGTGACCGACGTCTCCATGGATCTGAAGGCAAACCGCACCGTCGGCGTTCCCTATACGGACGAGATGATCGCCGAGGCGAATGCCGATCTGAAGGCGCAGGCTGATCCGAATGCCGATACCAGCGCTTTGCTGGCACGGTATCCGAAGGCAAAGGTCGGCGATTTCGACGGCGATCCGACCAAATTGACCGAAATGGATGCGCTGGTCGCCTATCTGCAGATGCTCGGCACGCTGGTCGATTTCTCGACCTATGACGACACAACCGGTTACCGCTGAGGAGGGCGCGATATGGAAACCTATACCGCACTCCGCCAATTCGCCGACAGTTGGGGCCTGCTCGCCATGACCCTGTTCTTCGCCGGCGTCATCCTGTTCACTTTGCGCCCGGGCTCGAAGTCTCATGCAGACGATGCCGCCCAGATCCCTCTGAAGGAGGACTAAAATGGCGGACAAACATATCGATGAGATCAGCGGCGTCGAAACCACCGGCCACGAGTGGGACGGCATCCGCGAACTGAACAATCC
The DNA here is from genome assembly GCF_040675795.1 of Neorhizobium sp. LMR1-1-1.1. NCBI lineage: Bacteria > Pseudomonadati > Pseudomonadota > Alphaproteobacteria > Hyphomicrobiales > Rhizobiaceae > Neorhizobium > Neorhizobium sp. LMR1-1-1.1. The sequence continues at coordinate 35,240 of NZ_JBEGHE010000102.1, read as the reverse complement.
CATGCCCCGCTGGTGGGTGTGGACGTTTTATGCCACGATTGTCTGGGCCCTCGGATACACCGTCCTTTATCCTGCATGGCCGCTGGTAAACGATGCGACCAGCGGTGTTCTCGGCTATTCCAGCCGTGGTGCGCTGTTGGACGAAATGGCGACAGCAAAAGCAGCTCAGGGCGCAATCCTTGAACGGATCGCGGCTGCGACACCGGAAGAAATCATCGCCAACCCTGAACTCAACCAGTTTGCCATGGCCGGCGGCGCGGCGGCTTTCCGCGTCAACTGCACGCCCTGTCACGGAACCGGTGCAGCCGGTGGTGAAGGTTATCCCAACCTCAACGACGATGACTGGCTTTGGGGTGGCAGCGTAGATGCGATCTACCAGACTGTCGCGCATGGAATTCGCGATGCGGTCGATCCCGATACTCGTATCGGCGAGATGACCGCTTTTGCGGATGTACTTCAGCCGGACGAAATACGTCAGGCAGCAGCCTATGTTGTCAGCCTCACCGGCAAGCCTCGCGATCCTTCGATGGTCGAACCCGGAAAGCAGATCTTCATGGATAACTGCGCGTCCTGCCACGGCGAAAATGCCGAGGGCAATCGCGATCTGGGCGCCCCGAACCTAGCCGATGCCATCTGGCTGAAGGTGCATGGTGAAGATCAGATTGCCGGCCAGATCCGCGCACCGAAGCACGGCGTCATGCCAGCCTGGACCACCCGTCTTGGTGACGTCACCGTCAAGCAGTTGGCTGTTTATGTCCATTCCCTGGGAGGCGGGGAGTAGAGTTTCAGCCCTTCCGGGCAGAAACTCTCTTGGGCCGGGATCCTTGGGTCCCGGCCATCGAATATCCGCTATGGCAGGAGGTTGCGACCGACTAGGATTGTTCGAGGATTTGCTTCAGAGTGCCTAGGTCAGTTTGGATGGCCGCCGCATCCACCTCGAAAGCCTGATCGTCCGTGTCTGGCTGTCGGAGCAAGGTGAACATGATTTCCGCGCCATCGCCATTCGGTACGACCCGCAGTGCATTTTCGAAACTCATCCCTGTATCCAGCGTGACGGTATGATCGATAACGCCAAGATCGTTTCGGGGCGTAAACCGCACACGAATCTTGCCGATCGGCCCACCGTCGCCGATCCAGTCTTCGCCTTCTCGGCTCAAGCCCGCGGCGAGGCCGGCAGCCCATCGGGGCATGTTTTCCGGCTGGGATGCGAAGGCGTAGACGTCACGCCATGGCCTGTCGATCGTCGTGTGAATGATGCGTGCGGGCATTGGCGTCATTGTAATCTCCGTTCTGTCGTCCGCATGGGCGAGGGGCGTGAAACGGTCTGCGAATGCCGCATGCCTTGACTTGCGTCAAGGAATTGAGGGTCGCGCGGTGGGAAAAGGCATGGTGCAAAGGAATGTTCCGATGAATCTCTATACCGCCGAAAGCGTTGCCGCAGGTGACGCATCTGTCGAACGGATTGATGTCAAGGCGGTGCATTCGCCTGGCGAAAAACGCCAGCCGCTTTATGAAAAACGCAAGAAGATTTTTCCCAAGCGTGCCGAGGGACGTTTCCGTCGGTTCAAGTGGCTGGTGATGCTCGTCACGCTCGGAATCTATTATCTGACACCGTGGATCAGGTGGGACCGTGGCCCCTTCGCCCCCGATCAGGCCGTGCTTGTCGATCTCGCCAGCCGGCGTTTCTATTTCTTCTTCATCGAGATCTGGCCGCAGGAATTCATCTTTGTCGCCGGGCTGCTGGTCATGGCGGGCTTTGGCCTTTTCCTGCTGACCTCGGCCGTCGGTCGCGCCTGGTGCGGATATGCCTGTCCTCAGACGGTCTGGGTCGATCTCTTTCTCGTCGTCGAACGCTTCATTGAAGGCGATCGCAATGCGCGGATGAAACTCGATGCCGGCCCCTGGACAGCGAACAAGATCGCCAAGCGCGTCGTCAAGCATTCGATCTGGATTGCCATCGCAATCGCTACAGGCGGCGCCTGGATTTTCTACTTCGCCGACGCGCCATCTCTTGCCTTTGATTTTATCACCGGTCAGGCCGCCTTCGTTGCCTATTCCACCGTTGCCATCCTGACCGCCACTACCTACCTGCTCGGTGGCCTGATGCGCGAACAGGTCTGTATCTACATGTGTCCCTGGCCGCGTATTCAGGGCGCCATGCTCGACGAGCATTCTCTGGTCGTGACCTATAACGACTGGCGCGGTGAACCGCGCAGCCGCCACGCCAAGAAGGCGGCAGCGAGCGGCCAGATCGTCGGCGACTGCGTCGATTGCAACGCCTGCGTAGCAGTCTGTCCCATGGGCATCGATATTCGCGACGGCCAGCAGATGGCCTGTATCACCTGTGCGCTCTGTATCGACGCCTGCGATGGCGTGATGGACAAAATCGGCAAGGAACGCGGCCTGATCGCTTATGCGACGCTCGACGAATACGATACCAACATGGCGCTGGCGACGGCCGGTGGTACCTCGTCGATCAATCCCACCCGAACCCGCAAGCCGGATGGTGGTTTTGTTGAAGGCGTCCGCCATTTCAACTGGAAAATCCTGCTTCGCCCGCGCACGTTGCTCTATATGGGCGTCTGGACTGCGGTCGGCATCGGCCTTGTCGTTGCGCTCCTGTCCCGCGACCGGCTGGAAATCAACGTGCTGCATGACCGCAATCCGCAATTCGTCATGGAGTCGGATGGTTCCATCCGCAATGGCTACACCGTTCGCCTCCTCAACATGATCCCCGAACCGCGCACGATCATGCTGACGCTTGACGGCATGCCGGAGGCGACGATGAAGATCATCGGCATTTCGGACGTGCCCGGACGCGAATTCGCCATCGAGGCCGCGCCGGACAAGGCGATGGCGCTGAAGGTCTATGTCACGCTGCCGAAGGATGAAGCCAAAAGCGAAGCATCCTTCCATTTCATCGCCGAAGACCGCTCCAGTCACGAGCGCAACAGTTACTCGGCTAACTTTTTCGTACCAGGAGGCAAAAGATGAGCACGGCATCGCAAAAGGGCTTCGTTTTCACGGGCTGGCACATGGCGGGCGTCATGGTTCTCTTCTTCGGCACGATCATATCGGTCAATGTCTTCATGGCCTATAACGCCATTACCAGTTGGAGCGGTCTCGTCGTCCCGAACACCTATGTCGCCAGCCAGCAGTTCAACGGCAAGGTGGCCCAAGCGAGGGCGCTTGCCGCGACGGGTGTCAACGGCCGGCTCGCCGTTGCCGCCAATGGAGCTCGCTATGAAGTGCTCGGCCCCGACGGCCAGCCGGTTGAGGCAGACCACCTTGTCCTCAATTTCAAGCGCCCTGTCGGCGAGCATCAGGATTTCAGCATCGATATGACCGCAGAAGGCAAGGGAGCTTTCAGCGCTTCCCATGAGATCCTGCCGGGTCACTGGATTGTCGAGGCAATCGCCGAGCGCGGCGGACAACGCATCCTCCACCATGCGGAGCGTGTCTCTGTCCACGGAGCAAAGTAATGAGCTGCTGCGCACCCGGAACGGAAGGCGAGATCGTCAGATCCGCACCGTCTTCCGAAGAAATGCTGCTGGCAAGCCGCGATCTCGGCGAGGGCAGGCGGCAGGTTGATCTCAGCGTGCCCGGCGTCCATTGCGGCGCCTGCATCGTCTCGATCGAAAATGCGCTGAAGGTCATGCCCGCAGTGGAAAAAGCCCGCGTCAATCTTTCCACCAAACGCGTCTCCATCGTCTGGCATCAGAACCTCGACGCATCGGCCGTCGATCCCGCCGATTTCGTCGGCTCGATCGCTGCTGCAACCGGCTATGATGCCTATCTCTTCGATGCCTCGCTCGATGATGGCGACAAGCTGCAGCGTGATCTCGTGCGCGCAGTCGCCCTTTGCGGTTTCGCCGCCGCAAACATCATGCTTCTGTCGGTCTCCGTCTGGTCCGGTGCCGATGATGCCACGCGCGACATGTTCCACTGGATCTCCGCCTTCATCGCCGCACCTGCGCTGATCTATGGCGGCCGGTTTTTCTACTCCTCTGCATGGGCCGTCCTGAAACGCGGCCGCACCAACATGGACGTGCCGATCGCTCTTGCGATCACGCTCTCCTATGCGGTGTCGCTGTGGGAAACCATGCATCACGGCGAACATGCCTGGTTCGATGCCACCGTCTCACTCCTGTTCTTCCTGCTGATCGGCCGCACGCTCGATCACATCATGCGTGACCGGGCGAGGGCGGCGATCAGCGGTCTTGCCCGCCTGTCACCGCGCGGTGCCATGGTCGTTTTGCCTGACGGCACGCGCGAATACCGCCCCGTCGAGGATGTGAAACCCGGTGATCGCGTCGCGATTGCCGCCGGCGAACGTATTCCGGTCGATGGCACGGTCGAGTGGGGCGCAAGCGATCTCGACGTCTCGATCGTCAACGGTGAAAGCGTGCCGCAGGCAGTCGCAGCCGGTGCCGCCGTCCATGCCGGCACGCTCAGCCTCACGGGCTCGCTCATCATCAAGGTCACAGCGACGGCAAGGGAATCCTTCCTCGCCGAAGTCATCTCGCTGATGGAAGTGGCCGAAGGCGCCAAGGCCGGTTATCGCCGTCTCGCAGACCGCGCCGCGCAATATTATTCGCCCGCCGTCCACCTTCTGGCACTCACCGCCTTCGTCGCCTGGGGGCTTGCCGGTGGCGACTGGAAGCGTGCGATGCTTATCGCCATCGCGGTCCTGATCATCACCTGCCCCTGCGCCTTGGGTCTGGCCGTGCCGGTCGTCCAGGTCGTTGCGGCCGGTCGCCTGTTCAAGAACGGCATCATGGTCAAGGACGGCTCAGCCATGGAACGGCTCGCCCAGGCCGACAGCGTCATTTTCGACAAGACCGGAACTCTGACACTCGGCCGTCCGCGACTCGTCAATGGCAGCGATATTCCGGGGCCGGTCCTGTCGCTCGCAGCCGGCCTGGCAGCCCATTCGCGCCATCCGCTGTCGCGGGCGATCTGCGCCGTGGCATCCGGCCCGTTCCCGCTCTTCGACGACGTGATAGAAATCCCCGGAAGCGGGCTTGAGGCGCGCCGTGCCGAAGGGCTCTACAGGCTCGGCAATCGCCGCTTTGCCTGTGGGGACGTGAGCGGCAGCGAAAACGCCGATCTCGAAGTCGTGCTGTCGCGCGACGGCCACGAGGTCACCTGCATCCGTTTCGAGGATGCGCTTCGTCAGGACGCCGCCTCGGCCATCCGCACTCTGGAAGCCGACGGCATGCCGGTCGACCTTGTCTCGGGTGATCGCGCCGGGCCGGTAAGGGCGCTGACCGCTCAACTCGGCATTGCCCGCTGGAAGGCGGAAGTCTCGCCCAAGGGCAAGGCCGATTATTGCGCCTCGCTTGCCGGCGAAGGCCGCAAGGTGCTGATGGTCGGTGATGGTATCAACGATGCACCGGCGCTCGCCGCGGCCCATGTCTCGATGGCGCCGGCTACCGCGGCGGATATCGGCCGCAAGGCCGCCGATTTCGTCTTCATGCATGAAAGCCTCAATGCCGTGCCGCTGGCGATCGATATCTCGCGCCGCTCAAGCCGCCTGATCCGGCAGAATTTCGGGCTCGCCATCGGTTACAACATCATCGCCGTGCCGATCGCGCTTGCCGGCTATGCAACGCCGCTGATCGCCGCCGTCGCCATGTCCACCTCTTCGATCATCGTCGTCGTCAACGCGTTGCGCCTGAACCGGATCGGCAGCGAGGATCTGGCGGCACAGGCGGGGGCCGAGAAGACGGCTGAAAAAGGAAAGATGCGCGCCGCATGAACATGCTCATCTACCTCATCCCGGTCGCGCTCTTTCTCGGCGGCCTCGGGCTTGCGGCCTTCCTCTGGTCTCTCAAGAACGGCCAGTATGACGATCTCGACGGTGCCGCCTGGCGCATCATTGACGATGGCGAGGATCGCCCCGGCTGACAGGCCCGAATTATAGGGGCAGGCTATGGGGGCAGACAAATGCAGAATGTCACCGATTTAGACAATCGCTCCCTTGCCCCCATGGCGCACCAATGCCAAAAGAAGGCGCAACAAAATCGGAGGCTCCTCCCGTGGAACAGGCAGAAATCGGCCTAATCGGCCTTGGCGTCATGGGCGCCAACCTTTCCCTCAATATCGCTGAAAAAGGCAACAAGATTGCCGTCTTCAACCGTACGGTCGAAGTCACGAAAAAATTCTACGCGGATGCAGGCGCCCTCCAGGGCCAGATCATTCCGTGCGAAACGATGGAAGATTTCATCAAGGCCATCCGACCGCCACGCCCGATCATCATCATGATCAAAGCCGGCGATCCGGTCGACCAGCAGATGGAACTCCTGAAGCCCTATCTGTCCTCCGGCGACATCATGATCGACGCCGGCAATGCCAACTTCCGCGATACGATGCGGCGCTTCAAGAGCCTCGAAGGCAGCGACCTGACCTTTATCGGCATGGGCGTTTCCGGCGGTGAGGAAGGTGCGCGCCACGGACCGTCCATCATGGTCGGCGGCACGGAAGACAGCTGGAAGCGCGTCGAAAAGGTCCTGACCTCGATTTCGGCAAAATTCAACGGCGAACCCTGCGTCGATTGGCTCGGCCCGAACGGTGCCGGCCACTTCGTCAAGACCATCCATAACGGCATCGAATATGCCGACATGCAGATGATCGCCGAAATCTACGGCATCCTGCGTGATGGCCTCGGCATGAGCGCACCCGAGATCGGCGGCGTCTTCGGCCGCTGGAACGAAGGTCGCCTTGATTCCTATCTCATGGAAATCTCGGAAAAGGTGCTGAAGGCCAACGACCCGATCACCGGTAAGCCGATGGTCGATATCATCGTCGACAGTGCCGGCCAGAAGGGCACCGGCAAGTGGTCGGTCATCGAGGCCCAGAACATGGGCGTTGCAGCGACCGCCATCGAAGCAGCCGTTGCCGGCCGCGTCATCTCCTCGCTCCGGTCCGAGCGTCAGGCCGCCGAAAAGATCCTTGGCAAGCCGGCTCTGGTAGATCGCCCGAAGGATGGCATGGCCTTCCTCGCCGATCTGGAACTCGCGCTTCTGGCCGCCAAAATCGGCGCTTATGCGCAGGGCTTTGCCGTCATGGCGGAAGCCTCGAAGGAATTCGGCTGGAACCTGCCTATGCCGACGATCGCCAAGATCTGGCGCGCCGGCTGCATCATCCGTTCGCAGTTCCTCGATGAGATCACCTCGGCCTTCACCAAGGATCCGAATGTGGCAAACCTCATCGTCACCCCGGCCTTCTCGCAGTTGGTCAAGGAAACCGACGGCGCGCTTCGCCGCATCGTCTCCTATGCAGCACTGAACGGCCTGCCGGCTCCGGCGCTCACCTCGGCTCTTTCCTATTTCGACGCCTACCGTCGGGGCAGGGGCACGGCCAACCTCATCCAGGCCCAGCGCGACTTCTTCGGCGCGCACGGTTTCGACCGCCTCGATGGCGTCGACAAGCATCACGGCCCTTGGGGCAGCGGCCTCGCCGATTTCGCCTGATCGCTTGATAAACTAGATGAAAAAGCCCGGCCAAGTGCCGGGCTTTTTTGCAGGTAGTGCCTAATCCTTCGGTCCCATCTGCGACCAGACCGGACCATCGATACTCTGCAGCAATTCGGGCGCTACACCGTCGATACGGGCCAGTACCGCCTTTGCCAGTTCCCGGCCGGCGTGACGCACGTCTTCCGTCACGGTCAGCATTTCCGGCCTGATCCAGTTCAAGAATTCGGCCGACTGTTTCGAGACAATATCGATCTCCTTGCCTAGCCGGCGTCCGGCTGCCTCGGCTCCGGCAACCAGTGCGATCGATGCGGATCCGCTGAGCGAGATGATACCGTCCGGCGGCTCAGTAAGGCGACACAGGCGCTCCGCATAGGCGCGGATTTCCTCAAGTGGCGTCTCCGTGGTCATCCGGCCCATCGAAACTTCCGTCACCTGAAAATCGTTCAGGCCGTGCTCGAAACCTATCCGGCTATGTATCTGGTAGGAAAACCGGCTGAGCGGCGCCAGGAGCGCGATGCGCCGTCTTCCACGCTGCACGAGGCGTTGCACCGCCTGATAGACATAGGCCTCGTTATCGAAGTCGTGGAATGGGTGAACAATGCCCATATCCGTTCGCCCATGGGTAACGAAAGGCAGGTTCCGTTCCGTCATCAGGTGCACGCGCGGATCCTCCGGTTCCATGCGCGAGATGATCACCCCATCCGCCGAACCGGTATCGAGAATGTAGCGCACCGGCACCATCGGGTCTTTCTCGAAGGAGTGCGGCGTCACCACAAGGTGATACTGGGTTCCCCCCAGCACTTCCGAAATTCCCTGCACCATCTGGCTGGTGAAGCCCATCAATTCCTGCTCGATGCTCAGCACCAGCGCGATCACGTTGGTCTTGCCGGTCCGCAGGCGCACACCCGCCCGGTTCGGCTGGTAGCCGAGCTGGCGCGCCACCAGTCGTACGCGCTCCTTGGTCTCGGACCCGATATCCGGCGCATCTTTCAGCGCGCGCGATACGGTCGTGATCCCAAGACCCGTCATAAAGGCGATCGTCTTGAGGGTAGGGCGTTCGTTAGCCGCCGCGCTGCTCGTGGATGTTTTTCTGATCTCGTCCATCTTGCTGCTCGCATCGATTGCCGCCATTGGCTTTTGAATGACGCAGTCCGGTTATTACAGAAAAAACTGAAACGTTACAGGTAATTTTCAACCCGCCTCCGATGAAAACATTTCGATCCGCAACCATGTGTTGGCATTACGCAATCGCACATCGATTTTGTGCATATGCGAAATAAAATCGCCTTGGATCGATCTCATGGCGGCATTTCATGGAATTATATACCTGATAATTCTGAATTTAGTACCCTTGTAAGTTGTTATTGTGATGGGTCATGCAATAATTTGGAGAAGCAGGCTTGCCACCCCTCTGGCTTTGCCCTAGCTTTTTACTGCAACGTTTCAGTGAGGGAGGAGACTCATGCGTATCCGTGCATTTGCAGCCGTTCTGGCTGCCACCGCGGCGCTGCCTTGTGCAGCTATGGCCGCCGATCTGGAAGTCACGCATTGGTGGACATCGGGAGGCGAGGCGGCAGCCGTGAAAGAGCTGGCGACCGCATTCGATGCAACCGGCAATAAATGGGTCGATGGTGCAATTGCCGGTTCAGGCAGCACGGCGCGCCCGATCATGATCAGCCGTATCACCGGTGGTGACCCGATGGGCGCCACCCAGTTCAACCACGGACGCCAGGCCGAAGAACTGGTCATGTCCGGTCTGATGCGCGACCTGAGCGACGTCGCCGAAAAGGGCAAATGGAAGGATATCATCAAACCCGCGAGCCTGCTCGACAGCTGCACCTTTGAGGGCAAGATCTACTGCGCCCCGGTCAACATCCATTCCTGGCAGTGGTTGTGGCTTTCCAATGCGGCCTTCGAAAAGGCGGGCGTACCGGTCCCGAAAGACTGGAACGAGTTCGTCGCAGCCGGCCCCAAGCTGCGGGAAGCCGGCCTTCAACCGCTCGCCGTGGGCGGTTCCGCCTTCCAGGTCAACGGCCTGTTCGACACGCTGGTGATCGCGCTGGGCGGCACCGAGCTTTACAACAAGGTCTACAAGGACAAGGACGAGGAAACCGCGGCCGGTCCTGAAATGGCAAAGATTTTTGCGGCGGCCGACGATGCCCGCAAGCTTGCCAAGGGCTCCAACGTGCAGGACTGGAACCAGGCCACCAATCTGGTCATCACCGGCAAGGCCGGCGGCCAGATCATGGGTGACTGGGCGCAGGGCGAGTTCCAACAGGCCGGAAAGGTTGCCGGCAAGGATTATACCTGCCTTCCGGGCCTTGGTCTCAACCAGACCCTGACCACCGGCGGCGATGCCATCTACTTCCCGGTTCTGAAGGACGAAGCAAAGTCCAAGGCGCAGGAAGTGCTGGCGGAAACCATCGTCGATCCCAAGGTACAGGTCGCCTTCAATCTCAAGAAGGGCTCCGTGCCGATCCGGAGTGACGTCGATCTTGCTGCTGCAAACGACTGCATGAAGAAGGGCATCGAGATCATCTCGAAGGGCAGCACGGCAACCAGTACCGACCAGCTCGTTTCGGCCGATACGCAGAAGCAGAAGGAGGACCTGATGTCCGAATTCTTCGCCAATGCGTCGATCACGCCGAAACAGGCGCAGGAACGCTTCGCCTCCATCATCGGCTCGGCGGACTGATCACTCCATCACGATCCTGAACCGCACTGGCCTCGCCCTTTCGCAAGAGGGGCGGGGCCGGAAGGAAGGGCTGCGCCTTGAGCGCGCCGATCGAGGAGGAATAATGTCTCGTACCGTGCCGTCCGCTACACCATCCAGACCGCTGCCGAAATCGTCCGGCCGGCCTAATCAGCTCTTCCGCAATCTCAATTCCAAGATTGCGCTCACCCCCATGATATTAGTTGCCGCTGTCGTATTCTTCGGCGGCACGATCTGGACGGTGATATATTCCTTCACCAATTCCAGACTTCTGCCGCGGGCAAGCTTTGTCGGTTTTGACCAGTATGAGCGCCTTTGGGCCTCGTCCCGCTGGATCATCTCGATCCAGAACCTCTTGATCTACGGCATCCTGTCCCTGATCTTCTCGCTCGTGGTCGGCTTCGTGCTGGCAGCGCTGATGGATCAGAAGATCCGCTTCGAAAGCGCCTTCCGCACCATTTTCCTTTATCCCTTCGCTTTGTCCTTCATTGTCACCGGCCTTGTCTGGCAATGGATCCTCAATCCGGAATTCGGCGTGCAGGGCATCGTCCGTTCGCTTGGCTGGACAAGCTTCACCTTCGACCCGCTCTACAATCCCGATATCGTCATCTACGGCATCCTGATCGCAGGTCTCTGGCAGGGGACAGGGCTCGTCATGTGCCTTATGCTTGCCGGCCTGCGCGGCATCGACGAGGATATCTGGAAGGCGGCGCGCGTCGACGGCATCCCGATGTGGCGGACCTATCTTTTCGTCGTCATCCCGATGATGCGCCCGGTCTTCATCACCACGCTCGTGCTCATCGGCAGCGGCATCGTCAAGCTTTACGATCTGGTCGTGGCGCAGACGTCAGGCGGCCCCGGCAATGCGTCGGAAGTGCCTGCCAAATATGTCTATGACTACATGTTCCAGGCGCAGAACCTGGGGCAGGGCTTTGCCGCCTCCACCATGATGCTGCTTACCGTCGCCATCATCATCATCCCCTGGGCCTATCTCGAATTCGGAGGGAAGAAGCGTGGCTAACGTCTCCACTCTCAACGCGACCGGCGCCGCAATAGATGCCGTCAGAACCGAAATCGCAGCGGGACCACGCGGCAAGAAGCCGAAAAAGGTACTCTCTCGCCGCAATATCATGATCTACGGCATCCTCGGTCTGGCAGCGCTCTATTACCTCCTGCCGCTCTACGTGATGGTCGTCACCTCATTGAAGGGCATGCCGGAAGTCCGTCTCGGCAACATCTTCTCGCCGCCGATGGAAATCACCTTTGAGCCCTGGGTGAAGGCCTGGGCTGAGGCCTGCACCGGCCTCAACTGCGACGGTCTTTCCCGCGGCTTCTGGAACTCGGTGCGCATTCTCGTGCCCTCGGTTATCGTCTCGATCGCGGTCGCCTCGGTCAGCGGTTATGCGCTTGCCAACTGGCGCTTCAAAGGCTCGGAGCTGTTCTTCTCCGTGCTCATCATCGGTGCCTTCATTCCCTATCAGGTGATGATCTATCCGCTGGTTATCATCCTGCGCGAAATCGGCATCTACGGCTCGCTGACCGGCCTCGTCATCGTCCATACGATCTTCGGCATGCCGATCCTGACGCTGCTCTTCCGCAACTATTTCGCCGGCCTGCCGGAGGAACTGTTCAAGGCCGCGCGCATCGATGGCGCAGGCTTCTGGCAGATCTACGGCCGCATCATGCTGCCCATGTCGCTGCCGATCTTCGTCGTCGCGATCATCATCCAGGTCACCGGCATCTGGAACGACTTCCTTTTCGGCGTCGTCTTCACGCGGCCCGATACCTATCCGATGACCGTCCAGCTCAACAACATCGTCAACTCCGTCCAGGGGGTGAAGGAATACAACGTCAACATGGCGGCGACGCTGCTCACCGGCGCTGTTCCGCTCATCGTCTATTTCGTTTCCGGCCGGCTGTTCGTTCGCGGCATCGCCGCCGGCGCAGTTAAGGGGTAAGCCTTGATGACCGACCTCTCCAATTCCGTTTCCATCCGTGACCTGTCCCTACACTTCGGGGCGGTGACCGTTCTTCAGAATCTCGATCTCGACATCAAAGACGGCGAATTCCTCGTCCTGCTCGGCTCCTCCGGCTGCGGCAAGTCCACGCTTCTGAACTGCATTGCCGGCCTGCTTGAACCGACCGATGGCCAGATCTTCATCAAGGACAAGAATGTCACCTGGGAGGAGCCTAAGGACCGCGGCATCGGCATGGTCTTCCAGTCCTACGCGCTTTATCCGCAGATGACGGTCGAGAAGAACCTGTCCTTCGGGCTCCGCGTCGCCGGCATGCCGAAGGACGAGATCGCCAAACGCATCGCCCGCGCCTCGAGCATCCTGCAGATCGAACCGCTACTGCAGCGCAAGCCCGCAGCGCTCTCCGGCGGCCAGCGCCAGCGCGTCGCGATCGGCCGCGCGCTCGTCCGGGATGTCGATGTCTTCCTCTTCGACGAGCCGCTTTCCAACCTTGATGCGAAACTGCGCTCCGAACTGCGCGTCGAGATCAAGCGCCTGCACCAGTCGCTGAAGAACACGATGATCTACGTCACACACGACCAGATCGAGGCGCTGACGCTGGCAGACCGCATCGCCATCATGAAAAGCGGCGTCATCCAGCAACTCGACGACCCGATCACCATCTACAACCGCCCAAGGAACAAGTTCGTCGCCGGCTTCATCGGTTCGCCCTCGATGAACTTTCTGACCGGCGAACTGGCGGAGGAGGGCGGCCACACTGTGTTCAGAACCCACGGCACCAGCTTTTCGCTCGCCGGCTACGAGGCAACAGAAACGCTCACGCCCGGCCGCAAGGTCGTGCTCGGTGTCCGCCCCGAACATATCAAGGTCGACGGCGATCTGGCGGGCGAGGAAGCCCATGACGCAATCGTCGATATCGAGGAGCCGATGGGCGCCGACAACCTGATCTGGCTGAAACTCGCCGGCCACACGATCTCCGTCCGCATCGGCGGCGCCCGCCGTTACGCTGTCGGCGCAAAAGTCCGCCTCGGCTTCGACATGACCATGGCCTCGCTGTTCGATGCGGAAACGGAGGAACGGATCTGATGGCCGTCCTGCGTCCCTCGTTCCACCCCCCTCTGGCCTGCCGGCCATCTCCCCCACAAGGGGGGAGATCACAAGTGGCGCGCCCTTTGCCCAAGCTCTACGCTTGCTCTTTGCTGAGCCTTCAAATGGAGAGCAATCAACTTGGTGAGACGAGTTCCGGTAAAAATTTGGGCAGACGGTTGAGCCTAGCTGATCTCCCCGCTTGTGGGGGAGATGGCCGGCAGGCCAGAGGGGGGCTCGCTGCCGCAACTGGTAGTCTCCCGGGGAGGCACCAATGACCATCATCCCGCTCACCGGCCAATGGCGCCTCACATCCCCCGACAGCACCCACGCCGCCACCATATCCATCCCTGGTGACATCCACACGGCGCTGAAAACCGCCGACATCATCCCCGACCCTTATGTCGGCCGTAACGAAAACGACGTCCAATGGGTCGCGCATCAAGACTGGCAGATCGAGCGGAGTTTCAACGTTGATGAGCCCGATGGCTCCTGGTATCTCGATATCACCTATCTCGATACGGTGGCGATCGTCTTCGTCAACGACGTGCCCGTCCTTTCCGCCGACAATTGCTTCCGCCGCTACCGCCCGGATGTCTCCGCAGCCCTGAAACCCGGCGAAAATACCGTCCGCATCCTCTTCCATTCCAACATCAAGGCGGGGGCAGAGCGGCAGGCAAAACAGCCTTTCTATCTGCCGTTTTCGAAAAACTGCCCGATCCCCGATGGCAACATGCTGCGCAAGCCGCAATGCCATTTCGGCTGGGACTGGAACCTCGCGATCGCACCGCTCGGCCTCTACGGCGAAATCTCCCTGAAACGCCTGGATATCGCCCGCATCGAACATGTCGTCACCGAGCAGAGACATCACAATGATGGCTCCGTCGATCTCCACGTCACCGTATCCTTCCACGCCGACACACAGGGCGTAGTCCCCATCCATCTGCAATTCGACGAAGAACGCCTTCGTCTCGATTGCGGCATGCGTCCAGGCGAAAACAGCATCACCCACGTCTTCCATGTCGAGAACCCCAAACTCTGGTGGCCGGCCGGAAGCGGCGAACAGGCGCTCTATTCACTGATCGTCGATACGCCGAGCGAGACGATCACCCGCCAGATCGGCCTGCGCACCGTCGAACTCCTGACCGACAAGGACGAGGCCGGCAGCCGTTTCGCCTTCCGCATCAATGGTCGCGAAATCTTCTGCCGTGGCGCCAACTGGATTCCCGCCGACGCGCTCTTCTCGCTCACCTGGCCGGAGAAGACGGAAGATCTGCTGCAATCCGCCGTCGACGCCAACATGAACATGATCCGCATCTGGGGCGGCGGCTTTTACGAGGACGAGCATTTCTACGACACTTGCGACCGCCTCGGCCTGATGGTCTGGCAGGATTTTCAGTTCGCTTGCAACATCTATCCCTCGACGCCGGATTTCCTCGAAAATGTCGAACACGAGGTCGACTACCAAACGAAGCGCCTGATCTCCCATCCCTCTATCGTCCTCTGGTGCGGCGATAACGAACTCGTCGGCGCGCTTCTCTGGTACGAGGAGACCCGCAATAATCGCGACCGCTATCTCGTCTCCTACGATCGCCTCAACCACACGATCGAGCGGGCGATGAAAAAGGCAGTGCCGCAGGCGATCTGGTGGCCGTCGAGCCCGGCGTCGGGTTATCTCGATTACGGCGATGCCTGGCATGCCGATGGTTCCGGCGACATGCATTTCTGGTCGGTCTGGCACGAGAACAAGCCGTTCGAACACTACCGCGATGTCAAGCCGCGCTTCTGCTCCGAATTCGGCTTCCAGTCCTACACGTCGCTGCCGGTGATCCACACCTATGCGGAAGACAAGGACCTAAACATCGCCTCGCCGGTGATGGAGCATCACCAGCGCAATGTCGGCGGGAACGAGCGGATCGCCGCCACCATGTTCCGCAATTTCCGCTTTCCCGGTGATTTCGCCAATTTCGTCTATCTGAGCCAGGTCCAGCAGGGCGTCGCGATCAGGACGGCCGTCGATTACTGGCGCTCGCTCAAACCCCATTGCATGGGCACGCTCTACTGGCAGCTCAATGACACCTGGCCGGTCGCCTCCTTGGCAAGTCTCGATTACGGCGGCGGCTGGAAAGTGCTGCACTACATGGCGCGCCGCTTCTTCCAGCCGGTCGTGGTCGCCGCGATCCCGTCCGAGGACGGAAGCGAAATCCGCTTCTCGCTGGTCAACGACACGCTAGAAAACGTCACCGTCACGCTCAATATCTCGACATTGAGCCTTAAGGGCGAGCGCGGCTCGCTCCAAAGCGTCGACGCAGTCTGCTCACCGGATGCGGCAGTCACTGCCCTGACCATCCCCGCAGACACCATCCCGAGAGACAGCCTGCTTTCCTGGAACTTCACGGCGTCTAACGGTTCAGGCGGCGAGGGCCATCATGTGATGGACAGCTACAAGGCGCTGGAGCTTCTGCCCGCGAGCCTGGAAATGTCCGTGTCTCCATCCGGAGACGGCGCATTCGACATTCTCGTCCAGTCCGCCGGCCTCGCGCTTTTCGTCCTAATAGAGAGCGAAACGCCCGGCCGTTATTCCGACAACGCTTTCGATCTTGCCGCCGGCGAAAACCGAAAGGTTCGCTTCACCCCGAGCGAGCCGGCGGCAGGCCCTGGAGGCTCCCCGAGCTTCCGCATCTACGATCTTCAATCCTGCCAGTCCGCAGGCTGATATTTCATTTCAAGGAGGATGACATGACGACCTTTGGTTTCCAGCTTTATAGCGCCCGCAATTTCCCGCCGCTCTCGGACGTGCTGAAACTCGTGGCGAAAAATGGCTACAAGCATGTCGAAGGTTATGGCGCTCTTTATGCGACGCTGGACGAGGCGGGCCTCAAGGCGATGCGCGCCGAACTCGACGCCAACGGCCTCACCATGCCGACCGGCCATTTCGGCATCGACCTTCTCGAAAAGGAGCCGGAACAGGCGCTGCTGATTGCAAAGACGCTCGGTATCGAGGCAATCTATTGCCCGCATCTGGTTGCCGACCAGCGCCCGACCGACGCTGGCGGCTGGTTCGCTTTCGGCAAGCGGCTGGCTGAAGCCGGCAAGCGTTATCAGGATGCCGGCTATACATTCGGCTGGCACAACCACGATTTCGAGTTCAAGGCATTGCCGGATGGCTCCACCCCGCAGGAACAGATTTTTGCCGGCGGTCCGGATCTCACCTGGGAAGCCGATATCGCCTGGGTCATCCGCGGCGGCGCCGACCCCTTCGCCTGGATCGAAAGCTATGGCCGGAAGATCACCGCCGTCCACGTTAAGGATATCGCGCCGGCCGGTGAAAACACCGATGAGGACGGCTGGGCGGATGTCGGTCACGGCACCGTTCCGTGGAAGGATCTGATCACCGCCTTGAAGGCGAAGACTTCGGCGAAATACTATGTTCTGGAGCACGATAATCCCAAGGATATCGAGCGCCTTGCCTCCCGTTCCATCGCCGCCTTCAACACCTACTGATCTCACGTAATCATTCGGAGTTTCCCCAATGACCAAGGAACTTGGCGTCGGCATCCTCGGATGCGGCAACATTTCCACCACCTACTTTTCGCTGTCACCGCTGTTCAAGGGCATCAGGGTTCTGGCCTGCGCCGACCTGAACCCGGCCGCTGCCGAGGCGAAAGCCAAGGAATATGGCGTCAAGGCGCAAACGGTCGAAGAGCTTCTCGCCAATAGCGAGATCGACCTGATCGTCAATCTGACCATCCCGGATGCGCATTTCCCCGTGTCAAAGGCGATCCTCGAAGCTGGCAAGCATGTCTATTCCGAAAAGCCGCTGACCGTGACGCTGGAAGAGGGCAAGCAACTACAGGCGCTGGCGAAGTCGAAGGGTCTGGCTGTCGGCTGCGCGCCAGACACGTTTCTCGGCGGCGCGCACCAGTTGGCCCGTGCCTATATCGATGGCGGTGGGGTAGGGCGCATCACCTCCGGCACCTGCCACGTCATGAGCCCCGGCATGGAAATGTGGCACCCCAATCCGGGCTTCTTCTTCCTCAATGGCGGCGGCCCGATCCTCGATCTCGGACCCTACTACATCGCCAACCTGATCAACTTCCTCGGCCCGGTAAAGCGTGTCGCGGCTTTAACCTCGATGGCGAACAAGACCCGCACCGTCACCAGCGAACCGTTGAACGGCACGATCATCCCGGTCGAAACCCCGACCAACATCCATGCGCTGCTGGAGTTCGCGGAAGGCGCGACGATCACGCTCTCGGCCAGTTGGGATGTCTGGTCTCACCGCCACGCCAATATGGAACTCTACGGCACGGAAGGCTCGATCTACGTGCCCGACCCGAACTTCTTCGGCGGCGTAGTCGAGGCGAGCGGCCGGAACAAGGATATCCAGCCGCT
Source organism: Neorhizobium sp. LMR1-1-1.1 (assembly GCF_040675795.1). NCBI lineage: Bacteria > Pseudomonadati > Pseudomonadota > Alphaproteobacteria > Hyphomicrobiales > Rhizobiaceae > Neorhizobium > Neorhizobium sp. LMR1-1-1.1. The sequence continues at coordinate 17,592 of NZ_JBEGHE010000102.1, read as the reverse complement.
GAAGGATTGGGACCATCCCTTCGGCAAGGCCAATCAGGAGCATCCGAACGGCCCGCGCGCCAACTACCGCACGGCGGGTCTGGCCGATATGGCGATGGCGCTGATCGAAGGGCGAGATATCCGCTGCTCGATCGATCGCGCGCTTCACGGTGTCGATGTCATGACCTCGATCCTGAAATCCGGTGCCGAGGGCAATTTCGTCGCCACCACGACAACCTGCACCAAACCTGCGGCACTTGGCATAGATGAGGCACTGGCGCTTCTCGCCTGACCGGTTAAAACAGCAACCGGCGCCGGGAATGAGGTTCGGCGCCGGTTTCATTTGGAGGACTTTTCATATGGCTTGGCTCCCGGCGGAAAACCGCTACGAAAGCATGACCTATAATCGCTGCGGCAAATCCGGCCTCAAGCTGCCGGCAATCTCGCTCGGCCTCTGGCACAATTTCGGTGACGACACCCCGCATCAGCGCAAGGTCGATATCTGCAAAAAGGCTTTCGATCTCGGCATCACCCATTTCGATCTCGCCAACAACTATGGCCCGAAGCCCGGCAGCGCCGAACTTGCCTTCGGCCAGATCCTGCGCGAGGAGTTTTCCGGCCTGCGCGACGAACTGATCATCTCGTCGAAAGCCGGTTACAACATGTGGCCGGGTCCTTACGGTGAATGGGGCAGTCGCAAATATCTGATCGCGTCGTGCGACCAGAGCCTGAAGCGCATGGGTCTCGACTACGTCGACATCTTCTATTCGCATCGTTTCGATCCGGATACGCCGCTTGAAGAAACCTGTGGCGCGCTGGATCACATCGTCCGCTCGGGCAGGGCGCTTTACGTCGGTCTCTCGTCCTACAATTCCAAGCGCACCCGCGAAGCGGTCGAAATCTTGAAGCAGATGGGAACGCCCGTTCTCATCCATCAGCCGAGCTATTCGATGATCAACCGCTGGGTCGAGGAAGACGGCCTGCTCGATACGCTGGAGGATCTGGGCATCGGCTCGATCGTCTTCTCGCCGCTGGCGCAAGGCATGCTGACTTCGAAATATCTCGGCGGCATCCCGGAAGACAGCCGCGCCGCCCAGGGCAAGTCGCTGCGCCCGGCTTTCCTCAACGACAAGAACATCGAGAACCTGAAGGGTCTCAACGCAATCGCCGAACGCCGCGGCCAGACGTTGGCGCAGATGGCGCTCGCCTGGGTCCTGCGCGGCAACCGCGTCACGACGGCATTGATCGGTGCCAGCCGCCCCGAACAGGTCGAGGATTGCGTCAAGGCTCTCGAAAAGCGCGATTTCACGGCGGAAGAGCTGGCCGAGATCGACAAGTTCGCCAAGGAGGCCGACATCAACATCTGGGCGGCCTCGGCCGAGCGTCAGGGGCCGGCGCGAACCAAGTAAGCCGCCGTTCCCGCGCGGGCATTGCCCCGTCACGTTGGAGCAAGCATCTGCCCCTCACCCTAACCCTCTCCCCGTAAACGGGGAGAGGGGACGTGCCTAGATTGGGGCTGGGAGAGTGCGGCTAGCGTCCTTCTCCCCGCGAGCGGGGAGAAGGTGCCGGCAGGCGGATGAGGGGCAGGCCCCAATCACCGACAAAAAAACATCATGCGGTTGAGGAGCCGCCTCACACATTCTCTGGGAGGAGACACGATCATGATCCGCAACCCGATCCTGCCGGGCTTCAATGCCGATCCGTCCATCTGCCGTGTCGGCGAGGATTACTACATCGCTACCTCCACCTTCGAATGGTATCCCGGTGTGCAGATCCACCATTCTCGCGATCTGGTGAACTGGACCTTGGTCCGTCGCCCGCTAGAGCGAAAATCCCAGCTTGACATGCGCGGAAATCCCGACAGTTGCGGCGTCTGGGCGCCATGCTTGAGCTACGCCGACGGCCTGTTCTGGCTCGTCTATACCGACGTCAAACGCTACGACGGCAACTTCAAGGATGCCCATAATTACATCATCACATCACCAACGATCGAAGGCGAGTGGTCCGATCCGGCCTATGCCAATTCCTCCGGTTTCGACCCGTCACTCTTTCACGATGACGATGGCCGCAAATGGTTCGTCAACATGCAGTGGAACCACCGCACAGAGAGCTATGGCGGTGCGCCGAAACATCCGGCCTTCGATGGCATCCTGCTGCAGGAATGGGATACTCACGCGAAGGAGCTGAAAGGCCCGATCACCAACATCTTTCCCGGCAGTCCGCTCGGCCTCGTCGAGGCCCCGCATCTCTTCAAGCGCAATGGCTGGTATTATCTGACGACGGCAGAAGGTGGCACCGGTTACGACCATGCGGTGACAATGGCCCGCTCGCGCACCATAGACGGTCAGTATCAGCTTCATCCCAACACCCATCTCCTGACCTCGAAGGACAATACCGAGGCCGTCCTGCAGCGCTCCGGCCACGGCCAATATGTCGAGACACCGGATGGTGACGTCTATCATACCCATCTCTGCAGCCGTCCCTTGGCGCCCAACCGCCGCTCACCGCTCGGCCGCGAAACCGGCCTGCAGAAATGCGTCTGGAGCGATGACGACTGGCTCTATCTCGCCCAGGGCGGCGTGGTTCCTGATGTCGAAGTGCCTGCCCCGACCGACGCCGAGCCGGTCGCCAAACCAGCCCGCATCGACTACGCCTTTGACGGAGAGACGCTGCCGATCGACTTTCAGTGGCTGCGCACGCCCGAGCCGGATCGCATCTTCAGCCTCACGGCAAATCCCGGCCATCTGCGCCTGATCGGCCGCGAAAGCATCGGCTCATGGTTCGAGCAGGCGCTTGTTGCCCGCGGCCAAGAGCATCACCGGTTCCGGGCGGAAACCACAGTCGAGACCTTCGATCCCGGCACCTACCAGCAGGCCTGCGGCCTGACCCATTATTATAATCGCCACAAGTTCCACGCTCTCGTCGTCACCCTGCATGAAAAGCTTGGCCGCGTGGTGACGATCTTTTCATGCCCCGGCGATTTTCCCCATGGCCGCATGCAGTTCCCGGCCGGCAGCGGCGTTGCCATCCCCGATGGCCCGGTGGAACTCGCCATGGAAATCCGCGATAACGACCTGCAATTTTCTTGGCGCTCAGGCGGAACCAATGACTGGCAGGAGATTGGCCCGACACTGGATGCCAGCGTCATCTCGGATGAGGGCGGCCGTGGTGAGCACGGTTCCTTTACCGGTGCCTTTGCCGGCATGTTCGCCTTCGATACGTCGGGAAGGGCGAAACCCGCCGATTTCAGCCGTTTCTCCTACGAAGCGATTCTCTGCTGATCTGGTGGAGGGCTTGCAAAATCGTTAATTTCCGTCGTGAGAACGTTACCGCAAGTCCATATTTTCATTACGCATATTTAATCTTGCATTCATAAGTCATTCATCGCTTGAGCCCTAAATCTTGAGTGTGTTCAACGCGAGGATTTAGTCATGAAGAAGTTCATTGTCGCACTGGTTGCCGCCACCGTTCTGGCCGGCCCGATCGCCACCGCAGCCCAGGCGCAGGACTGGCGCAACGACCGCAGCCGCCAGGTCGAGCGTCACGTCGACAAGCGGGTGGACAAGCGCGTTCATGTCGACAAGAAGGTCGTCATCCACAAGCAGCGTTGGTCGAAGGGCCATCGTGCGACTGCAGCCGAACGCCGCCGTATGGCTGATGTTCGCGACTACCGCCGCTACCGCCTGTCGGCTCCGCCGCGCGGTTACAAGTGGGTGAAGGTCGATAACGACTACCTGATGATCGGCATCGCCACCGGCGTCATCTCCAGCATCATCGCTGCTCGCTAAGAGCAAAAATAGGAGACCGGCGGGTGTGTCGTTAAGCACCCGCCGGTCGTCTGCCTGAAGACCGGTCGTGAGGGGAAACTCTTGCCCGGTCCGTCACATCACTGCGACAGGCAGGTCTTCAACGAGGTCGCAAGACCCCGCATCATGTCGAAATAAAGCTCCGGCCCTTCCTTCAGGGCGCCGGCCTCCGGATCCAGCACGCCGGATTTCGCCTTGCTGCCCTCCGTCACCACCTTCACCAGCTTTGGCTCGAACTGCGGTTCGGCAAAGACGCAGGTGGCGCCCAGATCCTCGACCTTCTGATGGATCTCCTTGACCCGCTCGGCACCTGGCATGGTCTCGGGGCTGACCGTGATCGAACCAGCCACCTTCACGCCATAGCGATGCTCGAAATACTGATAGGCGTCGTGGAAGACGATGAACGGCTTGTCCTTGATCGGCGACAGCTCCGCTTTCAGTTCCGCATCCAGTGCGTCGAGCTTGCCCATCAGTTCGGCAGCATTCTTCTGATAGGTGGCGGCATGTTCCGCATCGGCCTGAACCAGCTGCTTCTCGATCTCGGCCGCCATCGCCTTGGCATTCATCGGGTCGAGCCAAAGGTGTACGTCATTGCCTTCATGGTCGTGATCGCCGTCATCCTCGCCATCGGCATGTTCTTGCGCGGCGCCATGGCTATGCCCGTGGTCATGGCCTTCCTCTTCTGCTTCCGGCTCGAACACGCCGCCTTCGCGGAATTTAAGTTTCGTCAGCCCCGGCGCATCTTCCAGCGTCACCACGCTTGCCTTCGAGCCCAGCGCCTCGAGCGGCTTTTCCAGAAATGCCTCCATGCCATGGCCAACCCAGAAGATCAGGTCGGCATTCTGTAGTGCCGCCGCATTCGACGGACGCATGTTGTAGGTATGCGGGGAGGCCGCGCCCTCGACGATCAGCTTCGGCTCGGCAACACCCTTCATCACCGAGGCGACCAGCGAATGGATCGGCTTGATCGATACGACGACGTCCGGCGTAGCGGCAAAGGCACCGGGTGCGCTTATCATCGCAGCAGATGAAAGAAGCAGGGCGGCGGCAAATTTCATGGCATTCTTCCTTGTTTAGAGATGTAATGTTATTACATCAATTGCGTTATGCTATAACGTGTGCCAAGACGGTCGGCAAGAGGGCCGGTAACAGGAATTTTGAACCAAGATGCTGATGAGCAAGCGGGCCGCCCCGGCCGCAGACAACCGCCCGAAATCGAAAGAAACGCTGGTTTCTCTTTCCAATGCCGGCATCCGCCGCGATGGCCGCTGGCTTGTACGCGGCGTCGAATTCGATATTGCTCGAGGCGAGGTCGTCACCCTTATTGGCCCGAACGGCGCCGGAAAATCGACCACCGCCAAGATGGCGATCGGCGTTTTGAAGGCCGATGAAGGCTCCGTCACCCGCAAGCGCGATCTGCGTATCGGTTATGTCCCGCAAAAACTCGCCATCGACTGGACCATGCCGCTTTCAGTCCGCCGCCTGATGACACTGACCGGCCCGCTGAAGGACGCTGAGATCGCGACCGCTCTTGATGCCACCGGCATTTCGCATCTCGCCAATTCCGAAGTCCGCCACCTCTCGGGCGGCGAATTCCAGCGCGCACTGCTGGCCCGCGCCATTGCCCGCAAGCCGGATCTCATGGTGCTCGATGAACCCGTCCAGGGCGTGGATTTCGCCGGCGAGGCAGCCCTTTACGATCTGATCCGCACGATCCGCAATGCCACCGGCTGCGGCATCCTGATGATCTCACACGATCTCCATATGGTCATGGCCGGCACCGATACGGTGATCTGCCTCAACGGCCATGTCTGCTGCCGCGGCACGCCGGAAGCGGTCAGTCAGAGTTCCGATTACATGAAGCTCTTCGGCGGCAATGCCCGCTCGCTCGCCGTCTATAACCACCATCACGATCATACCCATCTTCCAGATGGCCGGGTGCGTCATGCGGACGGCTCGATCACCGAACACTGCCATCCCGAAGACGGCCACCACCACGATCATTCAGGCCGCGACCACGGCCATTCTCATGATCACGCCCACGGCGATCATGCCCATCACCAAGACACGCAGAAAGGTGAGGGCACCCGCCATGCTTGACGACTTCTTCATCCGCGCGCTGATCGCCGGCATCGGTGTGGCGCTGACTGCCGGTCCGCTCGGTTGTTTCGTCGTCTGGCGGCGCATGGCCTATTTCGGCGATACGATGGCCCATTCGGCACTGCTCGGTGTGGCGTTGTCGCTGTTCTTCGAAGTCAACCTTTTGATTGCCGTTTTCGGCGTTGCCATCCTTGTCTCCGCCGTGCTGCTCTTGCTGCAGCGACGCCAGTCGCTTTCGGCCGATGCGCTTCTCGGCATCCTCTCCCATTCGGCACTGGCGATCGGCCTCGTTCTCGTCGCCTTCATGACCTGGGTAAGGATCGACCTTATCGCCTTCCTCTTCGGCGATATTCTCGCCGTCACGCCGTCCGATATCGCCCTCATCTGGGGCGGCGGCGCCGTTGTCGTCGCGGCGATCGTCTATCTCTGGCGCCCGCTCGTCGCCTCCACCGTCAGCGAGGATGTGGCGGAGGCCGAAGGCATGAACCCGGCGCGCACGAAACTCTTCTTCATGCTCCTGATGGCGCTTGTCATCGCCATTGCCATGAAGATTGTCGGCATCATGCTGATAACCTCGCTGTTGATCATCCCGGCCGCCACCGCGCGCCGCTTTTCGGCAAGCCCGGAATGGATGGCGGTGTTCGCGTCTCTCATCGGATCGGCTGCTGTCGTCGGCGGTCTTTTCGGATCGCTCACCTATGATACGCCGTCCGGCCCTTCCATCGTGGTCGCGGCACTCCTACTTTTCATATTAAGTCTGATTCCTGCCTTCGGTCGCACCGCTGCCGAACGGCCTGCAAACAAGGGAGTGCAAGGATGAACGCCCCGATCGTCAATCCGGCCCTGACAAAAAACCAGGCCTTGGTCTTCGATGCGTTGAACCGCGCCGAAGGCCCGATGAGCGCCTATACGATCCTCGACAAGCTGCGCGACCACGGCTTTCGCGCGCCGCTTCAGGTTTATCGCGCGCTCGACAAGCTGACCGAATTCGGCATGGTTCACCGGCTGGAAAGCCTCAACGCCTTCGTCGCCTGCGCCCACCGCGAGCATGAGTGCTGCGGCGGCGCCCAGGGGCACGGCCACGGCACGGTCGCCTTCGCCATCTGTGAAAGCTGCAATCAGGTGATCGAATTCCACGATCACAAGGTCGATCATCAACTCGGCGACTGGGCCAAGTCGAAAGGGTTCAAGCCGTCCAAGACGACGATCGAAATTCGCGGCCTTTGCGAAAAATGCGCGGCCTGATTAGGGCTTTATTTCTTTGAGATCCCGCGAAAACCGCTTCCAGTTTGCCACGTAACGCGCAGCCGAGGCCTTGAGCTTGGCGGCAGATTCATCGTCCAGCACGCGGATCGCCTTGGCGGGCGATCCGACGATCAGAGAATTGTCGGGAAATTCCTTGCCCTCGGTGACGAGCGCATTTGCGCCGACAAGACAGTTCCTGCCGATCTTCGCGCCGTTGAGGATCGTCGCCCCCATGCCGACCAGCGAATTGTCGCCGATCGTGCAGCCATGGATGATGGCATGATGCCCGATCGTGCAGTCGGAACCGATGGAGACCGGGAAGGCGGGATCGGTATGCACCGTCACGCCTTCCTGAATATTGGAACGTGCGCCGATGGTGATCGGCTCGTTGTCGCCGCGCAGGGTCGCGCCGAACCAGATGCCGACATCCTCATGAAGAATGACCTTGCCTATGACATTGGCATCCGGCGCCACCCAGTAACGGTCGGGGGCGGGAAGCGAAGGCCGGAAGTCTCCGAGCGCATAGATCGGCATCACGTCACTCCCCGAGTGTTTCCGTCAGATGACGGACAGCGAAAGCTCGCCGACCCCGGCCACGCCGCAGGTGACCTTGTCACCCTTGACGATGGCGCCGACCCCGGCCGGTGTGCCGGTCATGATGATGTCACCCGGCGCCAGAACGAACTGTTTGGACAGTTCTGCGATGATCTCCGGCAGCTTCCAGATCATCTGGTTCAGGTTACCGTCCTGCTTGCGGGAGCCGTTGACGTCGAGCCAGATTGCGCCTTCCTGCGGATGGCCGATCTTCGAGGCCGGCACGAGTGCCGAAACCGGAGCCGACTTTTCAAATGCCTTTGCCACCTCCCAGGAACGGCCCATCTTCTTCATCTGGTCCTGAAGGTCGCGACGCGTAAAGTCGATGCCGACGCCATAACCGTAGACCTTGGACAGCGCGTCTTCGGCGGTAATATCCGCACCGCCGCCCGAAAGCGCCATCACCAGCTCCACCTCGAAATGCACGTTGGAGGAGAGCGGCGGATAGGGAAAGCTTTCGCCGTTATAGGCGTTGTCGGCATTTTTCTGGAAAAAGAACGGCGCTTCGCGGGAAGGGTCATGCCCCATCTCGATCGCATGGTCGGCATAGTTGCGGCCGACGCAATAGACCCGGCGCACCGGAAACTGTTCGGTTACACCGACCACATCGAGAAGCACGGATTCGGGGGCAGGGATCACTGTAGCGCGCATCTGGGGTATCCTTACATCACTGGAAAAACGCTGGGCCTTTGTCCATCAATTCGCCCGGTAATCCTAGAGATGAAGGAAAATAAATTCACATGCGGTCAGATGGATACGGCCGAAATGACCGTATCCGGCTGGCCACGCGCAGCACATGTCAGCAGATGCCCGCGTTATCAACCTGCCAGCATGATCGGTGCCTGATTGTGGTCGATCGGCTTTTCCAGCAGGTACAGGGCACGGTCTCTCAGGGCGTCGACAGTCATCGTCTCGCCAACCATCCAGACATGATAGTCATGAATACCCAGGCCATCGGCAAACATCAGAAACGAGCCGTCCCAATAATCGGGCGAATGCAGTTCCACCACCCGCTTGGTCTGCCAATAGACGAGATTGTACATGGCGCTTCCGTGATCGGCAAAAACCGTCTCGGCATTTCCGGCTGCGGCGAGATATTCTTCCAGAGAACGGCCCGCTGTCCTGATGATGGAGACGCCGGCAGCCGTCATTGCTGCCTCGATCAGCATGTTGTTCATCTGCCGTTGCGGCCCTTCGCCTTTTTCCCCCAGTCGCGAGAGATAGATGGCGCTGCCGGGGCGGGCGGGCTTGGGTGCCACCTTCAGGGCTTTACGAAGATTGTCGGTCTCCGCTGCGGTCCAGTAATGTCCCGGACGTGTCTTGCTCAGAACGGTTGCTTGCGCAATCTCGACCGGTTCATCGATTGCGATTGCCTCGATACCCAGTCGTGCCAGATCTCTTTTTACATAGGGTTTCGCCAGCCAGTGGCTCGGCAGGATCAGAGGATCGAGCGTTCCCAATCGATTGAGGGCGATCGCAAGCGACGATACGTGTTCTGACATCCAGTCGCCAAATGTCTTCGGCGTTTGCGCCTGCAGTATCGTACCGCGTTCAAGTCGCCGCGCCGGTCTGGATGGCTTGTCCAGAAGATGTTTGAGATTTACTTCCTGGAAGCTTAGGCGCCGTTCAAGCCGGCCATTTACCCAGCCCATGCCCTTTGCGGTGTAAATGACATTCGACGCACTGCCGATCACGTTACGTGGAATATCGTATTTCAGCCGGTACTGGTTGAATTCCGTGCCCGCCATCGGCGGTATCTCGCCCGAAAAATTCACAGCTTCGTGTCTGCTGAAGCGCCTCTCATCTCGCGACCAGTTCCGATAATAGCCAATCTGTTCGGCAATTGTGTAGACGACGGGCGCAATAGTTCGCTTGAAATGAGAAAAACCCACAGAACACCTTCCAGTGAAGCGCGTTTAAGATGATTATTTAGTTGTTTGTTACAGTATTATTTGGGGTTGGTGTCCGAATGTTATTCGGATGATTAATTTAATTGTCATTTTTATTAAATTGTTAGCTGTTGTTTATTTTGTTTTGGTCTGTGAGGGGGCGTGGTCTTGGGTGTCAGTGTGACTTGGGTACCTGAATTGCGGTCGGCGCCTGAATGAGTGATCCGCAAATTCCCGGACCGTGACACGGGAATGAGGGACTTGTCGAAAACGATAAGCGTGTTTCGAGCCCGTAAGTCTTATCGCCGGGGAGAATGCTGCACAGCAACGGCCATCAGCCGTTGATCAGTTGTTCAGAAGGCTGCTTGCACTGGCTCGCGTTTCCGGCCAATGACTATTGTGGACTAAAACAGGACTAGAAGGTCAGTACCCAATGTCGAAACCGCCTAAACCGAACCAGCCGAAGTCGAAACAATCGAAGGAGCCTCAACTTGAGCACTCCGAATTTGCAGGCGAGTTCGAGGATGAAGGCGTCACTGTTCTGGTTGATATTTTTCGGGAAGCCGGCACCAATGGTGACTGGACGCTGGAAGTCATCAGCCAGACGGAGATCGTCACCACCTGGGAAGAAGACTTCGAAACCGATCAGGCGGCGTGGGAAGAATTCCTGGCAACGGCTGAGCGCGACGGGCTGAAGAGTTTTCTGGAAGAGGATGATACCCCCTCAGTACATTGAGTCTGCGCTCAAGACTGCAGACGATAGATCCGCAGTCTTCAGGCCTCTGGGCTGTCGTCGTTCAACCGCGATCCGAACCGCCCTTTGATAATAAAAATGCAAAGCCGGCGATCAGCGCCAGCGCTCCGACAATTGCCCCGGTCGTTGCTCCCGGGTTCTGCCGAGCTGTATTTGAAAGCTGATAACCTTCATGGCGAAGCTGACGTACAGCTTGGCGAGCACGCGGCATTATATAGCTCGAAGCGTCGTCTGCCGAAGCACTGGCCTGTTTTGCCAAGGCAGCACGCAAATCTGCGAGCTGGGTTGTCAGGCGGTCGATATCGTTAGACAGATCGCGGTGCATTGATAGTCCTCGGTTGGCGTTGACGTGATGATGAACGGTCAGCGCGTGATACTGTTCCTTGCTCGTTGATATCTTTGCACGGCCTCGAACCTTTCTTTCCCTGCCGATCGCCTGTATAGCACCGCCATCTGGTCAGCTCTAAAGGTCTGAGCGGTTTCCCGGATAAGCCCCGGCCTGGAGATCGGGTCATGAACTCCGGTTTATCCCCGAGGCGAAAGGGTGTGGCATAGTATTGTGTCACCCACGCGGAGAAAAAGACGTGAGCTTTTACGAGACAGCGCTGGAAACGGGCCAAAAAATCTTCGCCGTCGCGCCGATGATCGACTGGACCGACCGACACTGCCGTTTTCTCCATCGGCAGCTTTCGTCAGATGCTCTGCTTTACACCGAAATGGTCGTGGCTGACGCAATCATTCACGGTCCGCGCGAACGTCTCCTGTCGTTTTCCGCGCAGGAACATCCCGTGGCACTGCAACTCGGCGGTTCGGATGCAGGCAAGCTCTGCGAAGCGATCCGTATAGCCTCCGATTACGGTTATGACGAAATCGGGCTCAATGTCGGCTGTCCGTCCGATCGTGTCCAGTCGGGCACTTTCGGCGCCTGTCTGATGCGCGATCCCGGCCATGTTGCCGATCTGATCGCTGCAATGAAGAAAGTGTCTCCCGTTCCGGTTACGGTGAAATGCCGCATCGGTATCGATGACCAGGAGCCGCGCGATGTCCTGCCTGACTTTCTGGCCCGCATGATCGGGGCAGGGGCGGATGCAATCTGGATCCACGCCCGCAAGGCCTGGCTGCAGGGCCTGTCACCGAAGGAAAACCGCGAGATCCCGCCGCTCGACTACGATCTCGTCCACCGCATGAAGAGCGAGAACCCCAACGTGTTTGTCGGTATCAATGGCGGCATCTCCACTCTTGAGCAGGCTGAAAGCCACCTTTCTGTTATGGATGGCGTCATGCTCGGCCGCGCCGCCTATCAGAACACCGGTTTGCTGGCGGGGGTGGATGCCATGCTGGATGGTTCGGGACCTGCCGGGGCTCGAACCCGTGAGACTGACTGGATGGGCCTGCGCGACACGATGATTGCCTATGCCGATGAGGTCATCGCCTCCGGCGGACGCCTGCATCATGTCACTCGCCACATGGTAGGCCTATTTCAGGGCTATGCCGGTGCCCGGCGTTTCCGCCAGATCCTGTCGTCCGAGGCGACAAAACCCGGTGTGGGTACGGAAATCATCACGGCAGCCTTCGCCGCCGTCGATCTTTCCGGCAACGCTGAGCGTGAGCCGGAACGAATCGCGGGATAGACCCCCAATAATTTATGGGTATTGGTGCATGTGTCAGAATGCAACAGCCCTGCGTTGTTTCGTATTAGACATTTCTTAAATAGCGTACTCGTAATGTTCCAGCCCAGTGACGGTGAAATCAATCACCGCGTGGATCTGGTAGTGTATGATGTTCAAGGTTCTGGAATGCGTCGCGGTCCAGCACGATCACGCGCTGGTGGCTCTGGCAGCCGGCATCTGCGTCGTCGGCATGCTGGCGTTCTTTCTCATCCATCGCCGGGCAGTCGAATGCAGCGAGAAACGCAGAAAAATCTGGCTGCTCGTTGCGGCCGTCACCGGCGGGCTTTCGGTTTGGGCCACCCATTTCGTCGCCATGCTCGCTTATGAGGGCACGGTCGCCATCGAATTCGAACTGTTCCGCACCATCCTTTCCGCCGTCATCGCCGCTGTCGGTTTCTGGGCAAGCCTCAGGATCGCCGAGGGCGGCACGCTGAAGAGCGAGATTGCTGCCGGCATTGCCGCGACGCTGACGGTTGCGGCAATGCATTTCACCGGCACGGCATCGATCCGCGCCGCGGCGACGATCCGTCACGATATCGGCATGATCCCGGTCGCTGCCCTGCTTTCGGTCGGCCTCGTGACCTTCGCCTTCCGAATGTCGATGCGCCGCAAGGGGCGCCGCGGCCTCTGGGCAGCTGTCGGGGCAAGCGTGTTGTCGATCTGCCTCCTGCATTTCTCCGCCATGTCGGCCACCACGTTGGTCCCAGATCCGTCGCTGCAGGAGGTGTCTCTGGATGGTGATGTCGGCCGGATCTGGATGGTCTGGGCGGTCTCCGTCGTCGTCGGCATGATCGTGTTGGCAGGCACGATCGCGAGCTTCCTCGATCGTTATCTCACCGACCTGCGCGGTTTCGCCAATGCGACGCTCGAAGGCCTCGCGGTCGTGCGCGAGGGTGTCATCATCGAGGCCAACGCCCGTTTCTCCGCCATGCTCGGCCTGCGTGATCGCGACGTCATCGGCCGCTCGCCCGATGCGCTGATGGTGGCCGCCGACGGGATTTCGCTGATCGATGTCGAGCGCACCCGCGCGGTCGAGGCAGCCCCCCTGAAGGCGGGACCGTTAAAGCTCGGCAAGGAGGCCTTTCTCGAAGTTGCAGTCCACACGATCGAATATCGCGGCCGCCAGTGCCAGGTGCTTGCGGTCCGCGATCTGACCGAAAAGCGCGTCGCCGAACTCAAGATCGAGCACATGGCCCGCCACGACGCATTGACCGATCTGCCGAACCGTTCGCTGTTCAACGAGAAGCTCGACACCGCGATCGAAGCCGCGGGCGGCACTGGCGAAAGGCTGGCGGTGCTGGCGCTCGATCTCGACCGCTTCAAGGCCGTCAACGACGTGTTCGGCCATGCCGAGGGCGACCGGGTGCTGATCAGGGTCGCCGATATCCTGCGCCGCTGCGTCGGAGTGACCGACACGCCGGCCCGCATCGGCGGCGACGAATTCATCATCCTCCAGCCCGGCCTGGAGCAGCCGACCGCCGCCTATCTCCTGGCCGACCGTATCCTCGACACGTTCCGCCAGGAGATGAACGTCAATTTCGACCCCAAGGCGGTCGGCGTCTCGATCGGCGTTTCGATCTTCCCGGAGGACGGCCGCACCGCCGACGAGCTGCGCAATGCCGCCGACATGGCGCTCTACAACGCCAAGTTCAACGGCCGCGGCACCGCCGCCTTCTATTCCGCCGACATGGATGCCGACCTGCGCCAGCGCCGTCTCGTCGAAAGCGAGCTGCGCCACGCGGCTCTGCGCGACCAGCTGTCGCTCGTCTTCCAGCCGCTGTTCGATGCCTCCAACGGCACCTGCACCGGATATGAGGCGCTAATGCGCTGGCACCACCCGGACCTCGGCCAGGTCTCGCCGGCAACCTTCATCCCGGTCGCCGAAGAAACCGGCATCATCGTCACGCTCGGCGAATGGGCGCTGCGCGAGGCTTGCCGCACCGCTGCCTCCTGGGATGATGGCCTGGCGGTGGCGGTCAATGTTTCGGCCGTACAGTTCCGTTTCCCCGATCTGGTCGATACGGTCGCATCGGCGCTCACCGACAGCGGGCTCGAACCGCACCGGCTGGAGCTGGAAATCACCGAAACCTCGCTGATCGAAAACCGCGAGACGGTGCTTGCCATGCTGCAAAAACTGCGCGCTCTCGGCGTGATGATCGTCATCGACGATTTCGGCACCGGATATTCATCGCTCGGCAACCTGCAGGCCTTTCCCTTCGACAAGATCAAGATCGACCGCAGCTTCATCTGGCAGATGGAGGAGGATGAAAGCGCCCGCGCCATCGTCAAGGCGATCATCGGGCTCGGCAAAAGCCTCGACCTGCCGGTCGTCGCCGAAGGCATCGAGACATTCGGCCAGCACCGCATGGTGATCGAGGAAGGCATCGAGCAGCTGCAGGGTTTTCTGCTCGGCAAGCCGAAAAGTGCGGGCGAAGTAGAGGTCCTGTCCGGCATCCGCCGCGTGCCGACCTTCCGCAAGCGGGGATGAGGCGGGGATGAGGACAGGCGGCGAGGGCAGGGCGCAGGCCGGAAGTCTTGTGGAAACTCCCGTCGCATTGCTTCATTCCTCCGCATCCCTCAGCCGATCGGCGGCCGCTATCCGTTTTTCGCGGGCACGCCTGGCTTTATCCCATCGCTCCACCATCCAGCGATGCGCCACATTGCGGGCGATTGCGATCGACAGATCGTTGGAAAGCCGCTCCGGCCCACTCAGCGCCTCGAAGAACGGACCGTCGCTGCCGAGAAACCCTTTTGCGAAATGCGCCGCCTGATAGATCTGGTCGAAGATCGCCCGCTGACCGGGATCGAGATTGCGCAGGCAGCAGGGTTCGCGGCTTGTCTCGAAATACCAGCGACAACGCTGGCCGCGACGGCAGCTATGGCGGCGGCAGACCATCTGCGGCATGGCCATGACATCGGCGGTGCACATGGCAAGATGGGCATCTAATGGCGGCTTGCTGTCAGACATTTTTCCCCCTTGGCGATCCTTGTTTTCCTCTCGAGGATCAACTCGAAGAGGCTTGAACGGACGGGGCGCTGAAAGCTGCCTCTTGAGTTTAATCTATAGGTGACACCTCTCAGCGCCCCGTTCGGCAGTTTTTATCCGCGACTCCGATCCCTCTGCCGTTGCCTTGCCGGATGGTGTTCGTCTGGCTTGATGGAAAACGGGCGAAACGACTTATCGCCAACCCTCCATGTCGCCGCCGCCGGGTTTCCCGCTTTCACGAGCGGACTTGAATGCCCGGCGAAACCATCCTTTAGGCCACCATGTGTGCCGCACAGGCACGTCCGACGCGCCGTTCGGGTATCAGAAGCGGCAGGCCGGTCCGAAAACCTTGCCGCTTCCCCCGTGTCGCCGGAGGGAGACCATTTTCCGCGGACCCCGGTGGTGGAGATTTACGTCGTCCCTTCACCACCAGCGCCGATCCCGCCTCGCCGGCACGCCTGCCGGTGTATCCGTGACGGAACGGGGAGATTGTAGGCATGGGTGTGGAGGGCGGGGATGAAAGGGGACGGAGTTTCGTGCAAGCCGTTGGATTTACTGAATGAGAGCGCTAGGAACGTCCACAGAAAAGGGGCGTGTGTCCGTTGCGCGTGCGGCATGCTCCCCTCATCCCCGTGCTCATCACAGGGATCCAGCAGCGCCATGTCCATGGCGCGTAAGACTCCTTGAGACGTGATTCATTCACGGCGCGGACGCGCCGTGGCTGGATTCCTGTGACAGGCACAGGAATGAGGGGAAGTTGTTACGCCGCCGGGTTTCACATCTACCGTTGAAGCAGGCCCTATCTCAAGCAAGTAAATCTCGCCGCAATTGACACTCTGTCATGTTCTGTCACTGTGGCCACGGGCAAGCATCATCGTGTCGGGGGACAGGACAGAATGAACCAGGTATTGCAGGCGGCTCAAACCGGGTCGCGGGCGGCGCGTCTGCGCTGCGAATTTTCGATCGGCCAGTCCATCGGCCATGTCGTCGTCTGGGTCATCCTGACGCTCGTCACCTTCGGCCTCGCGCTGCTGGTCTTTCCCTATTACCTCAACCGGGCGGTGCTGAACCGCACCGAAGTGCTCGACCAGCAGGGCCGCCCGATCGGCAAGCTGCGTTGCAATTTCGACCTGATCTCCTCGATCGGCCACGTGATAATCTGGGGCATCCTGATCCTCATCACCTTCGGCATTGCCGGGTTCTTTTATCTCTACCGGGTGGTGCGGGTTGTGCTGAGCGATACGGTGATTGAGTATTATTGATATCGAAGGCGGGGAGAAATATGCACACACCAGAGAGCAACGGATGCGATAGCCGCGACAACATCCTTGATTGCGCTTCCATGTTTTGATGCGATCTTGGCTTGATTTTTGAGCGCCATCACTTCGGTTTCGAGATTCTTATACCACGCGGTCCTCGGAGTCTGTTTTCGAATGACTGTCCATGTTTTTACAACGTGGCCAGATGTCGTTTTTATAGAAGTAAAAAGTGACAGAGTGTCATCTGCAAGGGGTTAATATGATGGCTGAATATATTGAGGCTGAGTGCATCGAGCAGGCAATCCTTCACATTACTCGATACGGTGACACTGATATATTTCCACATTTGATAGAATTGGCGTTTCTTTCCGAAAAAAAGACGGAAGTGGTGGGAACTATTTCCACTTATGATGTAAATAACTTCAAGCCTTCTCACTCTGTAGAAGCGCTTGCGCCCAAGAGCCGATATGGCTTCCGCATCGCCAATCAACTTATGTTTCTTGACTGTCTTATGTTTACTGCGGCGGTGATAGCGATCGCTGAGGATCTGGAAAACATTAAAGGCCCTGTGACATCTCTAGGAGCGTTCGCTTATCGGTATGAGAAAAAAGAGGCAGGCTCGATTTTTCTTGAAGGACGTACCTATCGCGATTGGCTTGGCGCTCAGTCAACATATGCGGAGAGCGAAGAATTCGACGAGGTGATTTTTACTGATATCGCAGATTTTTATCAGCGGATTTATTTCCATCGGATCGAAAACCATGTTGCGATCCTCAACTTCCAAGAAGCCGTTGGTGAGACTTATCGAGGGAATAATTAAAAAAATTAGGGCAAAACAGTCATACGGAATTCCTGTTGGTGGCACTGCATCCAGACTTATTGCTGAAGCAATACTTTCTGATTTTGACCATTCCATGGAAGCAGAAGAATACCATTTTTCGCGTTTCGTGGACGATATTCGTATCTACGTCAAGAATGGCGAAAGTCCTTACCGTGCTCTTTCTTTAGTGGCCGAAACCCTTCTGTCAGAAGGGCTAACGCTCAATGCACAAAAGACAAAGGTTCTAAATAAGGAGGCTTACATAAAGCTTCTCGAAGCCGAAGGTGATGACACCTTCGAAAGTTCTGAGAAAGAGGCCTTAGACGCTTTGGCAGATCTTATTTACTTTGAAGAAGAAGATGATGGAGTTGCCCCTTAAAAACCGGACAGGATCAGGTTTCGGTTTGACGGTTTAAGAACTCACGAGGCGAGCAATACCCCAATGCCTTATGCGGGTGAAGGGTGTTGTAGTGTTCGAACCATGAGGGCA
>NZ_JBEGHE010000100.1:0-255 GCF_040675795.1 Neorhizobium sp. LMR1-1-1.1 | reverse complement strand
CTTTACACTGGCATTCGTGTCGGCATGTGTAGGATAGGTGGTAGGCTTTGAAGCGGGGACGCCAGTCTTCGTGGAGCCATCCTTGAAATACCACCCTTATCGTCATGGATGTCTAACCGCGGTCCGTCATCCGGATCCGGGACAGTGTATGGTGGGTAGTTTGACTGGGGCGGTCGCCTCCGAAAGAGTAACGGAGGCGCGCGATGGTGGGCTCAGACCGGTCGGAAATCGGTCGTCGAGTGCAATGGCATAAGC
>NZ_JBEGHE010000099.1:0-256 GCF_040675795.1 Neorhizobium sp. LMR1-1-1.1 | reverse complement strand
TGAGGGAGGGTCGGCTTCTTACCCTTCCCAATATCAATCCCTATGGCGGGGTTCTCGCCGGGTTACGCTTCGCAAGGCTGCTTCACGAGACGCTTGCGGCGTCGGGTGAGGGAGATCAATGATGCGGGGTTCCCTCTTTGCGCTTGCAGGCTTTCTGGCAGCAGCCAGCCTTTTCCTTTTCACGGCCTCGGCCGCGGTTCCCATTTCGCAATGGCCGACTGCGATCTTCTCGTTGGGGCCGGCACGGCTGGACGAA
>NZ_JBEGHE010000098.1:0-258 GCF_040675795.1 Neorhizobium sp. LMR1-1-1.1 | reverse complement strand
GCACGCTTGTTTCCGCCTGATCTTTGGTGACGTAGGCGAGATCATCGAGGATGAGCAAGTCGTACTTGTTGAGTTTGTCGATAGCAGACTCAAGCTGCAGTTCCCGACGAGCGACCTGCAGCTTCTGCACAAGATCGGTGGTCCGGGTGTAGAGGACCCGCCATCCGTTCTCGATCAGCGCAAGGCCGATAGCAGCAGCGAGATGGCTCTTTCCTCCGCCGGGCGGACCGAACATGAGGATGTTAGCTCCCTTGGCGA
>NZ_JBEGHE010000097.1:0-258 GCF_040675795.1 Neorhizobium sp. LMR1-1-1.1 | reverse complement strand
TCGCCAAGGGAGCTAACATCCTCATGTTCGGTCCGCCCGGCGGAGGAAAGAGCCATCTCGCTGCTGCTATCGGCCTTGCGCTGATCGAGAACGGATGGCGGGTCCTCTACACCCGGACCACCGATCTCGTCCAGAAGCTGCAGGTCGCTCGTCGGGAACTGCAGCTTGAGTCTGCTATCGACAAACTCAACAAGTACGACTTGCTCATCCTCGATGATCTCGCCTACGTCACCAAAGATCAGGCGGAAACAAGCGTGC
>NZ_JBEGHE010000096.1:0-259 GCF_040675795.1 Neorhizobium sp. LMR1-1-1.1 | reverse complement strand
ACCAGGATGTTGGCTTAGAAGCAGCCATCATTTAAAGAAAGCGTAACAGCTCACTGGTCTAAATAAGGGTCTTTGCGCCGAAAATGTAACGGGGCTAAAGCCATGCACCGAAGCTGAGGATATGCACTTAACGTGTATGTGGTAGCGGAGCGTTCCGTAAGTCTGTGAAGGGGGATCCGTGAGGACCCCTGGAGATATCGGAAGTGCGAATGTTGACATGAGTAACGACAAAGGGGGTGAGAGACCCCCTCGCCGAAAG
>NZ_JBEGHE010000095.1:0-262 GCF_040675795.1 Neorhizobium sp. LMR1-1-1.1 | reverse complement strand
ACATATAAAAATGTTCTCGTCGATTCAGAACAAAGTGATTAGTCATGATTGAATTCTCAACTTGAGAGTTTGATCCTGGCTCAGAACGAACGCTGGCGGCAGGCTTAACACATGCAAGTCGAGCGCCTCGCAAGAGGAGCGGCAGACGGGTGAGTAACACGTGGGAATCTACCCATCCCTGCGGAACAACTCCGGGAAACTGGAGCTAATACCGCATACGCCCTACGGGGGAAAGATTTATCGGGGATGGATGAGCCCGCGT
>NZ_JBEGHE010000094.1:0-267 GCF_040675795.1 Neorhizobium sp. LMR1-1-1.1 | reverse complement strand
ACGACAACAACGCCGGCTTCGCTATCAGGTCGCTCCAGTGTCGCGAGCTGGCTTTCCAGAAGACTGGTCGGCATGAAGTGGCCTTCGCGGCTGCCCATGCGCTGGGTCAGCAGCGCCTTGCTGCCATTTAAAAACACGAAGGCCAGCTTTCCGCCCGCCGCCGCACGCAATCTGTCGCGATACGCTTTCTTCAGTGACGAGCATGTCAGGACGATACCGCTTGTCGCGTGATCGGCCAGAATCTCGCCGATGCGATCGAGCCAGGGC
>NZ_JBEGHE010000093.1:0-316 GCF_040675795.1 Neorhizobium sp. LMR1-1-1.1 | reverse complement strand
GGTTTTACCGCAAGGTAAGCCTGGGTTTGAAGCTGATCCTTATGATGTCGTTGATGGCCTAGCCGGCCGGACACGAAAGAGGGATCGGTGGAGATAGGAAGCTTGTCACTCTGGTCGGTCATTGTTGATGTTTTGGGTTTAGGCCTGATGCATCTCTGATGACTTATTGATGTCCGTTTGCTAACCGCACGGACCCGGATTTAATCTCGAGAAGCTGGTCTTAAGATCAGACGCAAGTGGGCCGCTCGGCGTGGCCCTTTAGAAAAGCGATCTGATCGACAAAGAACACGTCGATGTCATCATGAGAAGGATGGGT
>NZ_JBEGHE010000092.1:0-324 GCF_040675795.1 Neorhizobium sp. LMR1-1-1.1 | reverse complement strand
TGTTCATGGCCAAATCGATGCCGAGGATGGCGTCGTTAGAGGATGCGATGATCGAGGCCAGTCTGCGTTCGGCTTCCTGAGCCTGCTTGCGCTCGGTGACATCGACCGAGATGACGGCAACCTGGTGGATCCGCCCTTCGTCATCGCGCAGAGCAGAGACCGTATTGTTCACCCAGACGAGGCTACCGTCTTTGCGAACATAGCGCTTCTCCATGTCGAAGCTTTCGCCGGTCGCGGCCAGCCGGTTGAACAGGCGGGTCTGCTCGGGCATGTCATCGGCATAAGTGATGTCCGCAATGTTTTTTCCGAGAAGTTCGTCCTCTT
>NZ_JBEGHE010000091.1:0-180806 GCF_040675795.1 Neorhizobium sp. LMR1-1-1.1 | reverse complement strand
GCCGCAGCAGCTCAGAAGAGAGGAGAAAAGGCCAATCCCTTGACCAAAGCCTGATCAGAAAACCATACTCAGAGGTGGCTCACTTCTCGGTGGAAAAACCGGCTCAGTTCCGCGTGGAAACCAACACGTGCCTCTGACACGCACTCCATCACCTGTCTTGAAGTGAAATACCGGAAGTGCGTCGCCTGCCTCGGTCGTGGCAGCTCCGGTTACATTTCTGATATGTGCGTTCATGGCGTCTTGCTCCGTTGCATCTGTTAACGGCGGCGATTTCTGCCGAAATGGCACATCGCGACGAGTTCGGGGGGCAACATGGCGATGCGTCGATGAAACGATCGAAGCGAAACGCCGCGCAACGGCGGCACTCCAGAAGCTGCGCGCGATAGGTTCGCCTCCTGCAACTTCCATTGATAGTGGTCGTAGAGAAACCTCATCGTCGGTCTGGTGGGATCCAGTTACCGGTTGGTGAACTGCGCGCAGAACTGCTCCTCTTCAGTAGAAAAAGAAGACCAGACTCTGGAAAGACCAGAACGAGAAACTTGTCGGGCGGCGCGCGAGCATTGCGCCCGATGTTGCAAGCGTCGTACGGACGAACCTGTCGGGCCTCAAGAAGGGGCCTGCCAAGTCGGCGCTGTTGGAGCATGTAGACGAGCTGATTTCCGTAGCCGTCGCATCGGGAGTAGCGAACCTACGAAACCTTTCCTGGGCGCTCCACAACGCCGTCGCGTTCGTAGACTGTCTCGCGAGCGATGACGAGATACCTCGAGAACACCTGCGGAGAACAATGCTCGTCGTCCTCGCCACGACGCTCTGGCTCCGCGAAGGGAAAGTGAACGAAAGCGTCTTGGCCGCTCTTCCCAATCTGTCATTGTCGAGAGCGGTTCGTTCGCTTGGCCAGGGCCACGGACGGACCGAGAATGACACGGACGTTGTGGGAGCCGAGGCGTTTTCCCTCGCATTCGCAAACCTCGGGGTCGAATCCCCACCCGTCGGATATACCGCGATTCTCGCCTTCGAGAAGTCCGGCGTTCTGGACTGCGAGGCGCTAGTAGCCGAGATCAAGGCACGTTTTGGATTCGGGAAGCTGCATGAAGAGGCGGCGTGGCGGGCCGTATGGTGCAGCCACACAAGGCGGAGAGAAGAAACCGACGCCGCCGTAATTAAGCTCGGCGCGGCGTTGAAGCGGAGGGAGATCAAGGACGCGCAGGTCATCCTCCAAGCGGTCGGCCTAGCGGTGAAGCTGCGGAAGGCGAACGACACCAGGCTGACCGGGGGTGTCGACATCACGTCTTTCTTCAAGGACTACATCGACCAGATAGAGGCCTCCGGGCTCCTCGAGGTGGGACACATCGATCCGGACGCCTACGATAGTCTTGGATATTCAAACCGGGAGGCACAGGAGTTTACCGACCTCCTCGGCTATCTAAAGAAAAAGCGTGGCTCGATCACCGAGACCCGGCGAGCCGAGCGCCTGGAATCGATCATCCGGAGAGCCGAAGACGGCGATCTTGAACCACTTTTTGAACTTGTCAGGTCCGACGATTCCGAAATGTACCGCTTTCCAGTCCTTGAGGGCGTAGATATCGACCGGGTCGCGAGATTGTTCACCGTCGACGTCCCCGAACTGAACCAGGGAGCGAAAACGCTGGCTTATCGGTACGCGGAACTGCATGAGCAGAGCCCGCTGGTCTCCGAAATTCCTTGGGCCCGCCGGGTCTACGCCGCGGTCATCTCTATCCTCGAGACCTGGAACGATCCGCATCGCTCGTTGGCGATCGATTATCTCAACGGCACGTTGCGCTACTACGAGAAGGACCGACCCTCCCACCTGAGAATTCTGGAAGACGAACCCGGCGCAAAACTGTAATGTCAGCCTTCCTTCTGTCTGCAAGGACGCTGGAGCTGTGGGCGGAGCCGACCGAAGGGCTGGCAACCGACATACGGAGGGCATCAGTCGAAGTCGAGTGGCTGGCTCGCGGGCACCGCCCTCCAGACATGGTCAGCCAGCGATCCTCGCTGAGAGTGAAGGCCTCGGTTCCGGGCCTACGTCAACATCTTCAGTTTCATGCTACACAACGGTTCAGTCTTCCAGCGAGTATTGGATCGGACGCTGCCAAACGAGACGTGGAGAAAACTGTATTCAAAGGCGGGAAGCGCTTCTTCGTGAGCGCTGTTTTCCTCACACGTTGACCAAAGCACGATAGGTCCATCCGAAAGCCACGGCTGCTTAGCCTTGAATCGTGATAAAATTCCTTTTGAACGTGGAAATGTTGTCTTTTAGCCATTCAGCGACTGACCGTGGTACATTTCCGGTCAGTTCGGCGACGGTATTGGTAGTTTCCGCTTGAACTGATCGTTCAAAAAGATGATCGAGCCCAAGCGCGATATCCGCAGCCATCTCGCTCATTCCCATTTGGAGTAAAACATTCCGATGTTCGGAGGGAGTACGCCGCAGATACCTTACCTCACGTCCAAGTTGTACAGAAAGCTCAGCAGCTACTTCCGGCATGCTCACAGAAGCTGGACCTGTTAGATGATAGGCGCGTTGTACGTCGTTGAACCGATCGTCAAGCAAAACTACTCGCGCAACGTCTGCTATATCTCGCGTGTCAATAAAGTTCACGCGGCCCTCTCCGGCAGCTCCGCCCCAAAAGCCATCCGCTACGGGCACTGCTGCTCGCGCCAGAATGTCAACGAAAGCGGAGGGGCGCAGCAGGGTATAACCAATATCGCAAGCTGCGAGATGTGCTTCAATTTTTGCGTGCCAGTCGAAAGGGTGCAGGCGAACGGGCGGACCCATGACCGAAACTTTGACGATATGTGAAACTCCAGCTCCGACCGCAGCGTCGATGAGAGCAATCTCGTTCTCAACCTGCTTTGCATAGGTTCCGTGGGCGATGAACGCCTTGTCTACGCCTTCTAACGCCTTGGACAATGTCAAAGGCGCTTCAAAATCGATGATCGTAGGAACCAACCCAGGCGGCAATCGATCCGAAGACGCACTGCGCGAGAGCGGAATTATATCAACATCGTCATCGGCAAGTTTATTCAATAGCGCAGAGCCGATCCGACCCGTTGCGCCAACGACAGCGATGCGGCTACCTTGATGGGCTGGAACCTTGGTCAATGATAATTACCATCTCCAGTGACGCCTAGCTTAGAAGACGGCGTTTTCGAACCTTTACGGGGTAGGCGCTGGTCCCTCACACGGCAGCCCTTCCACAGGGCCAATCTCAAGGACCAGCTTGCCAAAGGTATTTGGGCCCAAAATGAAGA
Organism: Neorhizobium sp. LMR1-1-1.1; assembly: GCF_040675795.1. Lineage (NCBI taxonomy): Bacteria > Pseudomonadati > Pseudomonadota > Alphaproteobacteria > Hyphomicrobiales > Rhizobiaceae > Neorhizobium > Neorhizobium sp. LMR1-1-1.1. The sequence continues at coordinate 177,530 of NZ_JBEGHE010000091.1, read as the reverse complement.
CGCCGATTGTACAATTCCAGCTTCGTGCGACCTTGAGAATCTCTGGAGATGAATGCGACGTCGGCCAGCCGCGCAGTTGTCACCTTGGAAGCTGGCATCCGAGCCCCACGAGCACTGACTTCATCTTCCTATTTGGCGCGGGTGATGCCAAGGGGGTCGTTCTTCGACCTGCCTCTGCTTGTGGCCATTGACCAAGGCGGTCAGTGTCGAGCACAGATGGCCGAACGGGTCGACAGCATTGAGCTTGTAGGTTTCGATCAACGAGGCGATGGTCGCCCAGTTCTCTGCTCCTGCATCGTGCCCGGCGAAGAGAGCATCCTTGCGATTAAGAACTATCGGTCTGACGGTGTACGACCATCAGCGGTACCGCGAGCTCAAGCAAGGGTGTCTGGCTGCGATCGACCGCGCCGCTTGACCAAGCATGCGCCCGCGCTGACAAGTCGATGCCCAAAGTGACGGACAGCGCGAACCCAGCATATACGGATGGCTTTCTAAAGGCGATCGATGCCAGGTGATCTGGTAGGCCCGGCCAGATTTGAACTGGCGACCAATCGGTTATGAGCCGACGGCTCTAACCGCTGAGCTACAGGCCTAAGTGCAATCTAGTGAATTCAGTGCTCTGTTCAAGTCCCGCTTTCGCTTTACACCTCAGAACGGATGCCTGTTCCGGTTGTGGTGGGAATACGGACGGGTGATGCGAGCTTTGTCCCTACCGCGGCAGTTGGCGGCTTCAGCAAAAAAGAATTGACGATGGTTCACTGTAGTTTTTCGATGCTAGGCTTCCGGTTATCCGGCGACTGAGGCAAATTCAGCCGGCAAGCATTTTAGAGGTTGCCGACTGGAATTATGCGTGCGAGGGGGCGCGTTTCATGGACGAGAGACTGAAACGAAAGCTACTTCTCGTCGCTGCCGTCTCTATTGCCGGACTGGTTTTCGCTTTTGATTCGATGACGGACTTCGACTCTTCGGTCGCGGTCCTCTATCTCGCAGTCTTGGTCCTTGTCTCCGCTGCGGGCACAGACAAGGAAGTTGCACGCGCCGCGCAGCTATGTATCGGACTCACGTTACTCTCCTGGATCATCGTCCATCGCGACGATCCGACCGCATCGAATGCGCTGCGATGCGTTTTCGCTTGCATTGCAATCGGCGTGACGGGAGCGCTGCTAAACAGCCGAAAGCGGCTGGAGTCCACGAAGGCTGATCTTGAACGCAGCCGGTCGGAAGTCGAACTTTTTGCCAACTCCGTGCCGTTCGTCCTATGGCGCTCAAACCCGCGCGGCGAGATCGAGTATCTCAACGCCAGTTGGACGGCCGTAACAGGACTGGACCGCTGGTCCGTCCTCGAGGGCCAGCGCTACAATGACGTGGTGCATCCGGACGATATGCCATCGCTTGTCGAGACCGTATCGACGGCTGTAGCGACCCGTACGACCACAGACCTCAAGGTGAGGGTCCGACAGGCCGACGGCTCTTATCGTTGGATGCAGATTTACGACAATCCCGCATACTCGCCTCTAACCGGGCAGGTCGAGCGCTTCGGCGGCCTTTCCGATGTCCATAATGAGGTCGTGGCGAAGCAAGAGCTTGAACGGGTCCGGAGTGAACTCGAAGCCAGCCGGGCCGAGTTAATAAATTTCACGGACTCCGTTCCGCAAATCCTCTGGCGTTCCGACGCGCTGGGGAACATCGACTTTTTCAATCGCAGATATACCGAGGTTACGGGCCGCGACGTGGAGATCGCCCTGGATCGTCAGGACTTCGCCGATGGCATCCACCCGGATGACCGCGACGACTACTTGCGTTTGGTGGGGCAGGCATTCTCATCGCGCTCGGAGTTGCGTGCCAGCTTCCGACTACGTCATGCCGACGGCAACTACCGTTGGATGTCGGTCGTGGGTCGCCCGCTTCACCGCACGGACGGCTCCGACGATGTCAGCTATTACGGGGGTGTTTCAGATATCCACGAGGAGGTCACTTCCCACCAGAAGGTGCGCGAGCTCAATGAGACCTTGGAGCAACGCGTCGAGGAGAGGACGTCGGAGCTGCTGCGCACGGAACGCCGGTACGCCGGGCTGTTCGATGTCAGCAACATGACTTTTGCCGAAATGGATTTCAGCGCGGCTGAGGTGATGATCGACGAGTTAAAGGTGGCGGGGGTGACAGATCTCCGGGCCTACATGACGGAGCATCCCGAGGAATTGGAGCGGACGCTCGGTGCGATAAAAACCACCCGCGTCAATCGGGCGCTCGCCCGCATGATGGGGTATGACAGCGTTTCCGACCTCGTCGCCAATCCTCCTGCCCAGAATGCCGAAGACGGCACCGAGGTCCTGCTGCGCCAGCTCGAGATGTATTACTACGGTGCTGACCATATAGACGGCCGGACTGTTCTCGCCGGCAAGAACGGAATACGGATTCCCGTCTATTTCACGGTTACGAGGCTATCCGACGGGCTGCATCTCTCCAGCCACGTCGATCTCTCTGACCAAGAGCGTATCGAGCAGATGCGTCAAGCGGCACAGGCTGAACTGGCCCGTGCCAATCGAATCGCGACTGTTGGCGCTTTCTCGGCGTCGATCGCGCATGAACTGAACCAGCCCATATCCGCTATGGTAATAGATGCGCGGACTGGGTTGCGGCTTCTCGCTCGGGAAGGTCCCGATATGGAGGCGCTCGACCGTATCTTGCAGCGTGTCGAGAAGAACGCCCAGCGAGTGGCTGCCATCGTCCAGCGTACCCGTGAAAACCTTGTGGCTCGGGAGCGGGCCGGGAAGGTGATCGATCTCTACCGTCTGGCGTCGGAAACCCGCGATCTGATCGGTCATGATCTGAAGCGGGCTGATGCCGAAATGGAAATCGCCTGTTCTGACACGTTGCCATCGGTGATAGCCGATCCAGTCGAGCTCCAACAGGTCCTCGTGAACTTGATAAACAACGCCGTCGACGCCATGCGTGACCAGGCAGCGGAGCGGCGCATTACACTCGAGTTTGTCGAGAGGCAAACCAGCGTCCGAGTCCGCGTTGCAGATACCGGGCCCGGTATCCCCGACGAGCATATCGCGAAGCTTTTTGAGCCGTTCTTCACAACGAAGACCACCGGGATCGGTATGGGACTCCAGATCTGCCGCTCGGCGGTTGAGGCTATGGGCGGAGAATTGACGGCCTCCAACCTGCCGGGAGGAGGGGCCTGCTTCGAGTTCGATCTTCCAGCGGCGCTGGGAGATCCTGGCCAGGAAAAACAGACGCTTGTCATAGGAAGCCCAGCTTGAGTCGACCTAGCGCCGAATAGTCCGGGGAGTAGCTTGATCAAACCGAAGGGGACCGTTTGCCAACCTACCCAAACAGATAGGTATCAGCCGAACAACTCCTGGTGTTAGCTCCTCCTCGCGATACGTCTGGATGGGAGGAAGGTTCAACGATGTCGACCCTTGAAAATCCGTGGTCGATCGGAGCCGTTTCTCGATCCAAGGCCCTCAAGTCCGATGTATCACGACGATCAGGGCTTTTTGAGCAGCCTGGACTATCGACATCGGCTGGCTTGATAGCAGCAGGCGGTGGCACCTATCTCCAACATGCCGGCGCGGGCGACTTCTGGTCTCTCTCCAGCTTTCTCATCGCTCTACTTCTCGGGACGTACGGAAAAGGCCTTCATTTTACCGTGGCTTGGATAACCGGCTGCTTTCTGCTGATCCTCTCAAGTTCGCAAGCGTTCAGCTTGTTCGATTTCAGCTGGCTCACGCCGAACAAGCAGATTGTCCTCGTAGCCATGATCGGCGTCTCGTGCGTGTTGCTTTCCAAGTGGTGGCGTGGATACGACCTGCGTCGCCGTGCCGGCGGGAGTGCCAGCGAACGTCAGGAGCTTGCCGACGCTTTGCCCCACGTGATCTGGGGAACAAGCACAGATGGCAAATGCGAATTCCTCAACGACCGTTACACCGAGACATTCGGCATAAACCGCTCGAATGCCATCAAGGAACAGACCTGGATAGATCCGATACACCCCGCCGACCTCGAAAAAATGCAGAGCGCTTGGCGAAGCGCTATCGGTAGCGGCAATTCCTTCTATTCCGCTCTCGCGCGCATGCGGATGAACGACGGGTCGTATCGATGGATGGAATCCATCGGGCGGGCGGTCAGATCCGAAAAAACGGGCGATACCCAAAATTGGTTCGGCTGTTTGGTTGACGTCCAAAACCAGGTCGAAGATCGTGAGACCATTGCACGATTGCAGTTCGATCTGCAGGCGATCTCGGACGAACGGGAGAGCAAGTCGGCTGGATCCGACGCCAGGCTAAGGGCGATATTCGAGCCAAGAGAGGTCGGATGGATAGACTACGACGTCACGTCAGTGGGTAGTCTGTTCCAGTCATTGAGAACGCAGGGCATCGTGGATGTCGCCGACCATCTGGAAAACCACGCGGCCGACGTGGTCGCGCTATCGGGCGGGCCGAGGCTACTCAACGCAAGCCAGCATATCGCATCGTCACTTGGTTTTGACAACTCCGAGAGCATGGTCGCAACACGGCGGGGAGGGCCGCAAACGGCGGACGATGTCGAGATCGCGATCCTCAAGGCTCTGGTCAACGGTGCGGCAACGACTTGCGGCATAGCGAGACTTGCGGACGCCAGAGGCGTCATAAAGGTCTTTCCGTTCACGGTCTGCTTTCTGGAAGGCGGGGTGGCAAAGGCTCTGTTTCTCGACGCTTCGGTGTCGGAAGAGCACGCGGAGGCGGCAGGCAAGGCCCGCGTAGAGCTTGCAAGGGTGAATAGGGTCGCCGCTTCGTCTGCATTGTCGGCCTCGGTCATTCATCGGATCAGCCAGCCGATTACGGCAATCTCGCTGGACGTCGCGACGGCCACGAGGTTGATCGCGTCGGGTGAAGGCGACTCGGCGGCCGTTGGCAAGGTCATGGACCGCCTGCGGTGGAATACGCAACGCCTTGCAGACGTCGGAACGTCAACTCGTGAAGCCTTGAGGAGTGCCCCTCAGACTCTCGAGACCGTGGACATCGCCGATCTGGCCCGACGATCCTATCGTCTTCTTCTCGACCCAATCGGCACGCACCAAGAACGGCTCAAGATCGTGGAGGACGACGATCTTCCTGAACTCGTTGCCGACCGCGTCGCCCTGCAACAGGTGCTTTTCGCGCTTCTACAGAACGCGCTGGACGCCTGTAGCCCGACAGGGGAGCCGCCGGATATCTCTGTCGCAATTTCTTCCGGATCGCGACAGAGAGAAATCACGGTTACAGTGGCGGACCGCGGGCCAGGGATAGACCGGGAGCATGCCACCCTGGTCTTCGATCCGTTCTTCTCCACCAAATCCAACCACCTCGGCTTCGGCCTTACGGTTTGCCAAAGCGTCGTGGAGGGCTTCGGCGGAACGCTCACACTGACCAATCGGCCGGGTGGCGGCGCGCTTGCACAGTTCACGATCCCAGTTCGATGAAGGTGCTGACAGCAGTCCCCCCGATCAAGCGACCGCCACCGTCGACTGTTCTGATAAAGCTCCAAGTCGAGTGTTCCGTGCTATCTCATGAGCTTGTTTGGGAAAGTGCTGCCTACCGGAAAAAATGCAGCTGAAGGATTTTTGGACCTCTTTTGATTTCCCAGCTTGAGGCAATCTACGGTTATCGAAAGGAACCGAACGATGTCTTTGAATGAGCTTCTGAATACCATAGGCAGCCTCCCCGAGCGTTCTCGCGAGATTCCGTCGCCGCCACCACTCGAAACAGTGGCTTTCTTTGTACGGTGGTCACGCGGACTGAAAAACTGGAAGGTGGCGACACTTGCAAATTTCGCTGGCGTTTCGGTTTCGACCGTGGAGCGGGTCGAGCGCGGTGAAAAGGTGAGTGTGGAGAACCTCGACAAGATCACTATCGCGCTGGGGTACGAGGCGGGCAAGCTCCACGCTCCCCGTATACCTCTCGGCCCGGACAAGGCTGCGGAAGACTTGATCGAGACTTACGGCTACCTGGAACAGGTGTCGGTAGTTCCATTGAAGAGCCAGAAGGCCATTCGAGATGCGGCGAAGTGCGCCGGAATGCTTGTTCACAAACACGCCGTACCGGACGATCATGACGACGACATCGCAAACCTGGCGGATTGGATCGACCTAGCCGGATTCATATTGAGCGAGGAAATCGAAGGGTCCGGTCAAGAGCCGAAGAAACGTCGGCTATACGGGGATATTCAGGACCATGTAACTAACATGGAGCGGCAAGGGCTAACGGTGCTCGTCGGGGTTATGGACGCGCCCCAGCCGGAACTTCCCGATGCGAAGATCGCGATACTCGCCATATCGACGAAAGCAGCTGATCCCGGCGCGATAAAACGGGAGCATGTCTGGGTCGATCGTCGCAACGTCAGCAATCTAAGCTTTGCTCCGCCCGGCATGGACCCGTAGGCGCTTTTTTGGTCGCCAATGCCATCGGGCCGGCACCCGACAACTTTCGGTCATCTCGTAGATACCGTTCTGTTCGAACTCTCTTGTGGAGCAGGTGGTTTTCAGAAAGCCGCCTGAGCCTCCCAGCGTTGCGGTCGCCTGGGAGCGCTACTACCTTCGAGGGTATAGACTAGGTTCCGCATCACATTCGCTGGAGGCGACGTGGACACGCTTTTCAAAGAAGATCTGGAAATTTCGCTTCCGCCACAATTCGCGATCGCAGGTAAAATCCACGGTGCCTTTGTCAGGAAACTTCGCCATCCGGGTCGCAAGCTAGTCGCTTCTGCGAACGAGTTCACGGAGAAGCGGGTTCGGGGATTGTTTCTCCGCAGTCCCGATGGACGGCGCGAGGTAGCCGTAATCCCCCGAAAAACCGACGTGGATCTGCCGAGCGGCGAGATATTGCGCCATCCGGCGGCCGCGAGCCTTCTGGAGTTCCGTAAAGACCCGACCCCCGGCGTCTGGATCAAGCCCGCCGCAGCCGATGCTTCGAGCATCTCGATCCAGGACCTCGAAGGCAGATGCGCCGAAATCCGCCAATCCTGGCGAGGGGCGTTCACATTTGCCGAAGAGCGCATCGTTGGCGACATAGTTATCCAGCCGGGTCTCAGGAAACCGCAAATAGGCGCGATTCATGCCGCGCTTGGCCATTGGACCGCGTCTTCCGCACCCGCGACCATCGTCATGCCCACTGGAACGGGCAAGACCGAGACGATGCTTGCGCTAATGGCTGTCGCGGAGGTCGAGCGGCTTCTCGTCGTCGTGCCGAGCGACGCTCTTCGAACGCAGATTTCGGATAAGTTTCTGAGCCTCGGGGTTCTCAAGGCCTGCGGATGCCTTGCTGAAGGCGCAGAGCTGCCCGTCGTCGCGACGCTCGGCGAGATCCCCAAGACGGTTGAAGAGGTCGACGATATTTTTAGACGGGTCAACGTCGTCGTCACGACGATGGATGCGGTCTCCAAGGCAAGCGGGGACGTCCAGCTGAAGATGGCGGAGCTTGTGAGCCACCTTTTCGTAGATGAAGCGCATCATATCGCCGCCAAGACGTGGCGGGAATTCAGGTCGCAGTTCGCGAACCGTGTCGTCCTCCAGTTCACCGCGACGCCATATCGCACAGACGGACGACGTGTAGACGGCAAGTTCATCTATAACTATCCGCTCGCAAAAGCCTTTGCCGAAGGATACTTCAAGAAAATACATTTCAGGCCGATCTACGGCCTCGACCGAGACGATGCCGACCTGCGGATTATCCAGGCTGTCAAGGCTTCACTGGTCCAAGACGAGGTAGATGGGCATTTTCATCTTGCGATGGCGCGTTGCCGGAAAATTGAAACCGCCGTCAAACTGCACCGTCTCTATTGCCAGCAGTTGCCCGCATACAACCCGGTTATCGTCTACAGCAGCCTCTCCTCGAAGGCCAAGATGGAAGCGCTCCGCAAGCTCAGGTCCGGAGAAAGCAGAATCGTCGTTTGCGTAGACATGCTGGGCGAAGGCTTCGACCTTCCCGAACTCAAGATCGCCGCGCTGCACGACAAGCATCAGAGCGAGGCAATCACCGTACAATTCGTTGGGCGGTTCACAAGAACGAGGAAGGACCTCGGTGACGCGACCGTCATCGCCAACGTCGTCGCCGCCGGCATGAGGGACAGCCTTCAAGCACTCTATAACGAAGACGCCGACTGGAATCATCTGCTCGAGGGGCTCGGAACCCGCAACACCGCGCGCGAAGAGCGGAGGCAGGAAGTATTCGAGGGCTTCGACCAGCCGCCGACTGACTTCCCGCTTGATCAAGTAACTCCTCGCCTAAGCGCGGTCGTCTACGAAACCGCTTGCGATAGGTGGGATCCGAACAAGATCATCGATGCCTATGGACCGGGTTCGATCATCGAAGGTCCGTCGATCAACTACGCCGAGCGGCTTGCGGTCTGGGTCTTGAAGACCGAAGAGAAGCTCAAGTGGACGTCCATGAGGCAGCCTGTGAACACGGCATACCATCTTTACGCCTGTCATTGGGATGACGAACGCCAGCTTTTGTATGTCAGCAGTTCGAACCTCAGCGATCTCCACGCCAGGCTGGCCGAAAAAGTTGTCGGAGGCGATGCGAAACGGATTCGCGGCGATGACGTCTTCAGGGTGCTCGACGGCTACAAGCGATTGATCCTAAGCCATCTCGGCCTATCGGAGGCCGTGCGCAAGCCGATCAGATATTCGCAGTTCATGGGCAGCGATATCGCACCTCAGCTCACCGATGACCCCGCCAATCGCGGGCGGATGAAAACGAACATCTTCGGCCAAGGATACACCACGAGCGGCAAGTCGACGATCGGATGTTCCACGAAGGGCAAGATCTGGTCATACGAGTCGGTACATGGATTTGCCGGATGGATGGAGTGGTGCAAGGTCATCGGTGCAAAACTACAGGACTCCTCCATCCAACCCGACGGTATTCTGAGACGCCTGGTTCAGCCGACCAAGCTAACCTCAATGCCCGACAAACACGCTGTCGCCATCAATTGGCCGGAGGCGGTTCTCCATGTTGATGATGATCGGGTGGATTTGGTATTCGGCGACGTCTCCGTTCCGTTCTATGACTGCGATATCCGCATCTTATCCCAGGTTCCCGGAACCGAGATCGTGATGAGGGTCGGCGGAGACGACAGGTTCGTCGATGTCACGATGACCATAGACGGTTCCGGCGCGCACTATAGCCCGACCTCCTCGAGCGGCGTTCGCATCGGAAAGAAAACCACTGATTTGGTATCGTGGTTCAAGGACGATCCGCCGCATATCTACTTCGCGGACGGGAACATGCTCTTGGCATCCGAGTTGCTCAAGCTGCCGGACGATCATGCGCCTCCGTTTGATCCTGACCGCCTGGTCGTCCGGGACTGGAGCGGCGTCAACATCAAGAAGGAATCGCAGGGCAGGAACAAGGATGCCACCAGCATCCAACGGCGCGTTATCGACGGGCTTCTGCAGAACGGCGGCTTCGACGTCGTTTTCGACGATGACGGCTCGGGAGAATCGGCGGATGTCGTGGCGATCAAGAAAGAGGGAGACGTCATCACGGTCGCCATGTTCCATTGCAAGTACGCGAGCGATCTCACGCCCTCGGCGAGGGTCGGCGATCTCTACGAGGTCTGTGGCCAGACGCAGAAGGCGATCCGCTGGCGAGAGCGGCCCGATCTCCTGTTCGCCCGGCTGAGGAAACGCGAGACGGCGATACAGAGGAAATTCGGGCTATCAAGATTGGAAAAGGGCAGCGTTATCGACCTGATCCAGTGGCACAACCGCTGGAGCGAGTTCGACTATCGCTTTGAAATGACCGCGGTCCAGCCCGGGTACTCGAAATCGGAGGCGATCCGTCAGCAGGACAAGGGCCAACTCGAGATTCTAGCCGCCACGCAGTCGTTGCTCATGGATACGTGGGCCATACCGTTCAAATTCGAGTGTAGCGCATGAGAACGGAGATCGCGATGTCGCGCGGGGCCTGGTAGCCGGAAGGAACAACTCTCGATGGGCGGGACGACACTCCGTGCTTCTTTCTCGATGAAGTCGCATATTAGGCCAAGACCACTTCTGCGTAGTGTTATTGAAATATAGAGTGGCGGGTGCTGTCGCCCAATCGGGGCAAGCCGCTCGCGAATTATGGATTGAAGCATGACCTTCAAGGTTGTCGATGCGTATACGTCAGCTGCAAACCCCGGCGATATCCTGCTCGTCAAGGATAAATGGAACGACTGGTTTACCTGGGTCACCCAGTTCTTCGCGGTCGTCATCCTGGATGACGGACGCCGATATGATATCGGCAGTGTCAAGATCGCACGGGCGGGTATGCACCCCAAAGACGCGATTACCAACCTTCCGTCAGAATTCCCCGCGCTGGGAGAAGGCTGGTTTTCGATCGGCCAGGGTGAGAACTACTATCAGACGCTTGAGACCCTTGGACCTCAGTACCGAAGCTGGTTCCTGGAGGCGCTACAGGATTGAGCCTACGATCTTGAGAGATTAGCCCGATATAGTGGCGAGGCAGTACTTAGGGAATCTCTCCTTCGGGACATCGAGAAGGAGCGGGTCCGCAATCGGTTTCATCGCCTCGCTCACGGAAATGCTGCGCTAACGCCATTTGCCTTCAACTACATCTTACCTCTCGATCCGGCTTCGATGGACCCACCGCCGGCGATGACCTTCAAAGTCACCCCCGGATCTCAGCCGCCAAGTAATATTCACGTTATCATTGGTCGAAATGGGGTCGGAAAAACGCGTTGTTTCGATCTACTTGCCCGCAACTTCATCGGTCGTGCTGCCATTGATGGCACGTCGTCCGGCGAGTTGAAATCGCTTTCCGTATTCGACAGTTCGCATGACTTTGCGGGTTTGGTGACGGTTTCCTTTAGTCCGTTCGACGAATACGGACCGCTTGTCCCGGAGCAGACTCCCCTTACCGTCCGGTATTCCTATGTCGGTCTGATCCAGGAGGTCGCACCAGACTTTTTCTCTGGGCCTCCGAGAGAGGCGCAGTCGAGCCTGACCATCAAAGGGCGCAAGGAACTCACCGAAGACTTCGTAAAAAGCGTTGGCATGTGCCGCGCCGGCGCGAGGAGGGAGCGATGGGAACAGGCGCTCAAGACGCTTGAAGCCGATCCGTTATTCGAGGAAGCGAACATTTCGACAATCGCCGACGAGACGCTTGAGGATTGGGAGCCAGTTGCGCGTAAGCTATTCAAACGTCTCAGCTCGGGCCATAGCGTCGTCATCCTCACGATAAGCAGGTTGGTGGAACTCGTCGAGGAAAAGTCCCTGGTACTTATCGACGAACCGGAAGGACACCTTCATCCTCCACTGCTTTCCGCGCTGGTGCGGGCATTGTCCGATCTGCTGATAAGCCGAAACGGTGTGGCGATCATCGCGACCCACTCTCCGGTCGTCCTTCAGGAAGTGCCATCCGATTGCGTTTGGGTACTCGGCCGTTCAGGACACTCGTCCCGAGCGGATAGGCCTGAAATAGAGACCTTCGGTGAAAATGTCGGAATATTGACCCGGGAAGTTTTCGGTCTCGAGGTGGTGCGGACCGGGTTCCACCGGATGATTTCCGAAGTAGCGGAGAGGAAGTCCTACGAGGACGTCGTCGGGGCTTTCGGCGACAAACTTGGTGCTGAAGCGCGCGGACTTGCCAGGATAATGACCTTGCCGTCGCCCGACGATTTCGACTTCGGAGACATCGAGTAGTGCGTTCTCTGCCATTGCCGCCGATCACATTTTCCGATGTCTTAGCTTTATGCATTTCCGGAATCGCCGACGCATCACTAAGCGCTCGCCTCAATTCGATATCACCGACGCTAAACACGTCTGCTGAGACGTATGGTACGCTCGCGACTTCTGAGCAGCTGCATCTCGTGCCGCGGATACTATCTGTTGGCGCGGTGACGAAGGAAGAATTGGTCAATTTATATTCGGATCACCTGAGTGCGACCAAAGGTGCGGCGCGCGCCGTCTATGACCAGATCCGAAACGCGGCCCCAAACAAGAAATGTCCGTTGTGCGGTGTCGGCACTGTGGGCGCTCTTGACCATCATCTGCCCAAATCCCGCTATCCTGATCTGTCGATCACGCCCGCCAACCTGGTTCCCGCTTGCCACTATTGCAACGATACCAAGAAGGCGAAGTTTCCGAAAAACGCCGGAGAGCAGACGCTTCATCCATACTTCGATCATCGCCTAATCGAAATGCAATGGCTTGGGGCGGTGGTCGATAGAGGGCCGCCCGCAACACTTGTATTCCGTGCTGAACCTCCGAGCATCTGGCCAGCTGTCGATCAGCAGAGGGTCAAGCGCCACGTCGCTGCGTGTGGTCTCGCGGTACTATACGCCTCCAATGCAAACGACGAGCTGCCAATTTTGAAGCCGACTCTCGCCGGGCTTTATGACCGCGGTGGACCGGTTCCGGTTCAGGAGCATCTGGAAGGAGAGCGGGACCGCTATCGCGTCCGACCGAACAGCTGGCAATTCGCGATGTACGACGCTCTTTCTTCCGACGACTGGTTTGTGGACGAGGGCTTCAGGAATATAGCCTGAGGGCTATCAAGAGCGGCAACGTGCTTCGGATAGCTGTCGCGAGTACCATGCACGATCCGATATGAACTGTCTTGATCGGGTCGTGCACGGCTAGAGCTGGACAAGGATAATCAAGGCTTCACGACCGATAGAGGGCCAGGGCGAGCGCAAGAAGCCCCATGCTCAAGAAGTACAGCCCGACGACCATAGAGAGGCTAGGAACGGCTTTCACGGCGACCAGCGCGACCGCGCCGCGGCGTCGTGGATATGACGGAGACATTGTCATCGCTGAGCCTCTTTCGCCTTGGAGGTGAGGGCGCTTGACGGTTCCTTCCGCATGGCCTTCGGAGCGGTTCCGCTCCCAATCTGGCGAGCGCCCGACGTCTTGTTGTCCTGCGCGGTGGACCCGGTGACGGTGCGTTCGGGCTTCGCCATCGGCGCGGGTACGGTTTCCGGGAACACGAGATCAGGGATCCACGTGGGGGAGGCTTCTGTTGTCGTCGCGGTCGTTGCGAGAAGCGCCGCCACCGCGGAGATGACAAGGATACGTCGGTTCTGCATGCTTTTCGGGGACATTCGCATTTCCTCTCTGTTGTGACGAAAGGGGTCGAATTCGTCATGAAGGAAGGATAAGGACCCAAGCGAAGGCGCGGTATTCTATACAGGTTTCGTCTGGGTAACCCCTTGGTATTAGGCATTTAATCTTACCGGACGCGTAAGCGCCCGCACGGTCGTCTTTCATGCGCGGCTGCTGCTGCGCGCGGCCTCGACGCCACTGTTTCCGTCGGCGAATTCTGCCGCCGTCCTAAACGAGCGGCGGGAGCAGGTTCATCAGCAGCACCATCACCAGGCCGACGACCGAAACGATCGACTGGATGGCGGATATCGTCTTTGTCGCCTCGCCCATCGTCATGCCGAAGGACTCCTTCACCAGCCAGAAGCCCGCGTGGTTGGCGTAGTTGAAAAAGAGGGACCCGCATCCGATCGCCAGAGCGAGGAGGGGGGTGTTCACGGGCTCGGCCATGGCAAGGGGCGCAAGCAGTCCTGACGCGCCGACAATGCCGACAGTCGCCGATCCCGTGGATACGGACAGCAGCATCGAGATCAGCCAGCCGAGCATCAACGGCGATAGCGCGAACTGTTGGCTGAGATGGACGATGGCGTCTCCGACCTTCGCATCGGTCAAGACGTGCTGGAAAGCCCCGCCGCCCGCGATAATCACGAGCACGTTTGCAATCGGCTTTAGACTGGACGACAGGGCGTTTCTCAGCTTTTCGGCATCGCCCGACCTGGTATAGACGAGGACAGTCGCGGCGAACACGACGCCGACAAGCATCGCGATTACCGGATCGCCAACAAAAGCTGCGGCACGCGCCATTGCCGTGTCCTTGGGCAGGATGAGTTCGAGTATCGCGTTCAACAACATCAGCAAGGCAGGAAGCAGGGCGACGACCACGCTCAGCGCGAGGCCCGGATGCCGTTGCCGCGAGGCCAGGCCGTCCCCATCGGAAGCTGAGAACTGTTTCACAAGGGACGCGTCCGGCCTAACGGCAAGGCGGGGCGTGATGAACGCTCCATATATCGGGCCGCCGAGGACGATCGCCGGGATCGCGGCCACGAAGCCGTAAAGCATGGTCGCGCCGATATTCGTCTTGAGCGATGCGATCGCGGTCAGGGGGCCGGGGTGCGGCGGAACCATGCCATGCATCGAAGCGAGGGCGGCTATCACCGGAACACCCACATAGACGTATGCCGATCCCTTGATGCTGGCTGTTTCGTCGAGCTTCCTCGCCACGCTGAAAACGAGCGGCAGCAGCACGACAAGGCCTACCTCGAAGAACATCGGTATCCCGATGATAAAGGCGACACCCGACATCGCCCAGGGCAACATGCGGATCGAGGTTTTCTTGATGATCGTCTCGGCGATGCCGTCGGTAACCCCTGTCTCGGCGAGTATATTCCCGAGCATCGCGCCGAGCGCCACCACGAGGCCTACAGCGCCGAGCGTGCCGCCAGCTCCGCTTTCGATCGACTTGATGACTTTGTCCATCGGCATCCCGGCGGCCAACCCGACCAGTACCGAGGTGAGGATCAGCGCCAGAAGCGGATGCATCCTTGCGCGCGAGACGATCAGCGTCACAAGTAGAAACACTCCTCCCACCGCGATCGCGAGAAGCTGGATATCGGAGCTATTCATTTGCATTTCCCGAGAATAGAGCCGTCCGGCCAGCGTCGTCGGACGCCGCCGGGACTGGAGTAGGTTTTTTCAGAAATCCGCCCGATTTTCTTGTACCAATCGCGCTTGCCGCGCTTCGGCGGACGCGCGAATTCTCTCTCGCGACGGTACGTGATAAACGGCAAAGAGGCCTACCGTCGCATCACGTCGGCGAGCGCAGCCAATGCGCTGGAGACGGCCGCATAGGTCTTGGTCGCGTTCCCGGTGGCGTCTCCAGTCTTGAGGAGGCGTGCTTCTGTCTGGTCGAGGGACCCGAGGGCTTGGGTTTTTGCACGATCCAAGCCGCTCTGAGCCACGGGAGTGTAGTAACGCCGCGCCTTGAACCGGGGATTGGTGCCGGGCGGGACCACCATACGCTCCTGTGTGCGATCCGCATTGAGATCGACGATATCGGCGAATGACGCCTCGCTCTCGCGTAGCGCTTCACGGATTTGACCGTACTCTCCGTGGAAGGGTATGCGACGCGACGTCAGATCGATACCCTGGCGCACGCAGTCCAACCTGTAGACCCGCGCCGCCGCCATGCACTCGACCCGTACCGCGTCAAGGTCCCGCGAGACGCTACCCGTGACGAGGTCATTGAACGTCAGATCATACTCCGACGTCTCAGTTCCACCGCGCTCGCCTCCTTGGCCGCCTTCGGACTGCGCCCCGGTTGCCGCAAGCACGCCGCAGAGGGCTACGGTGATGAGGGTCTTGGTTCCCATCGTCTTCTCCAGTTCATTTGATGGCGGACAGACTGGATGAATAGCGGCGACTGTTATTGTCCGATGGCGTCGCGGCCGAGATTTGAGAGCGCGTCGCGTCCCCGGCAGCAGCCCGCTGGTTCGCCAATTCGGCGCGAGGTGACGGTAGGGTGAATATGCGGGGGCGCGCCCGGGCTTATCCGAGGTGATCCGGCTATACTGGAAGCCTGCTCTCTACTCGCGCCTGATCGGCTGCACACCCATAGACGCGCCGAAGCTGCTTCTTGTCGAATTTGCCGACACTGGTCCTCGGCAGGCTATCGACGAACTCGATCCTGTCGGGAATGCCGAATTTCGGAATGATGCCGTCGGCGACCAGCGAATTCAGGCGGGCCTTGATGTCGGCCTCCGAGAGCTCGCTGCTCCTGTCACGCTCTTCACCACCAATGCCAGCGGCCGTTCGCCCCATTTGGCATCGTCGACGCCGATGACAGCCACTTCCGCGACGCCGTGGCACTCGGAAATGAGTTCCTCGATCTGTAGCGACGATACCCATTCCCCGCCGCTTTTGATCACGTCCTTGATCCGGTCGACGACCACAAGCGAACCGTCGGACTCCATCACGCCGATATCGCCACTGTGCATGTAGCCTCCGGCCCACAAGTCGTCCGATGCTTCCGCGTTGTCGACGTAACCAGGGGTGAGCCACGGAGCACGCACGACGATCTCGCCAGGCGTCCGCCCGTCATGCGGGACCGCGTTCCCCGCCGCGTCAACGAGACGGAGATCGACAAGAGGCGCGGCAATGCCCGCTCGGGTCCTGATGTCGACCTGCTGCGCCGGGTCTTTTCCAAGATCCCCGGATTTCACCTGTACCGACGTCAGGAGAGGCGCGCTTTCCGACAGTCCGTAGCCGGAATAGATATCGACGCCGAGCTCCATCGCCCGGGCGGCAAGCGATTTCGGGAGCTCCGATCCGCCGACCGCCATCTTGAGGCCAGCGAGGTCGGTCCCGGCGGAGGCCGCCGCGGTGAGGACCATCTCGAGAACCGTCGGCACGCCGTGGGTGAAGGTCACTCCTTCCGTTTTGATGAGCTTGAGCAGAAGCGCGGGATCGTAGCGTCCCGGATAGACCTGCTTGATGCCCGCCAGGGTCGACGTCCATGGAAAACCCCAGGCATGGGAGTGGAACATCGGGGTGACGGGCATGTAGACGTCATCGCGCGACAGACGGCCCTGGCGGGCGGCGACACCCGAGAAAGCCATCTGGGCCAAGGTGTGGAGAACAAGCTGTCTATGGCTAAAAGACACTCCCTTAGGCAGCCCCGTCGTCCCGCTCGTGTAGAACGTGGTCGCGAGCGCGTTCTCGTCGAAATCCGGAAAATCGTAGCTGGCGGAGGCGGAAGCGAGCAGGGCTTCGTATTCGCCGACAAACTCTAGGCGACCCGTATGCGGATCAGCCCGGTCCGACATGACGACGAGGCTCTTCACCCTGGGCAGTTTGTCCCGGATCTCCTCGAGCAGCGGTACGAAGTCGTCGTTGACGAGAAGAACGGCAGCGCGTCCGTGATCGATCGTGTAGGCCACGTTTTCAGCAGGCAAGCGGACATTGACGGTCTGCAGGACGGCACCCATCATCGGAACGGCAAAGTAGGCTTCGAGGAAGCGGTTGCTGTCCCAGTCGAGAACGCCGACGGTGTCTCCCGGCCGGACGCCGAGCTGCGCAAGCGAGGAAGCGAGACGACCGATCCGCTCGTGGAGCTGGCGATAGGTAAAGCGGGCGATGTCGCGATAGACGATCATCTGGTCGGGGGCCTGCTGGAGCGTCGTGTGCCACAGTTGCTTGATCAGCAGCGGGTACTGGTATGCCGAGGCGGAGCCTTCCGAAAGTCGCGCGTTCATGATCATTTCTTTCGGAAGGCTCGTGGGAGATCGGGATTGGCGGCTGAAACCGGGCGGGAAGTACAAGCCCGGCCTGCCATGAGGTTGGCGCGTTTTCAGGTCGCGTTGGCCCGCAACTGAAGAATGCCGATCAGCAGTTCGTCGCGTGCGGCCGCGAGCTCCTCGATGGTGCGCGAGCCGACTTCCGCGTGGACGCTGTCGACCAGCTTTTTCTGCACTTCCGGTGTCAGTTCCGGCGACCCGAGGCTGCCCCAGGAGGTTTTCAGCGGGCCAGCGAACTGCTGGAGGAAGTGCTCGATGCCGCCGGGGCCGCCGCCGAGATGGTTGAGCATCATGTTGCCCATGATCCCCCAGCGCAGGCCTGGTCCGGCCGTCAGCGCCTTGTCCACGTCGGCCGCGCTGAGGATACCTTCCGAGACGAGGTAGTAGACCTCGCGTGCGAGCGCCGCCTGGAGGCGGTTCGCGACATGGCCGGGCATTTCCTTGTTGATGCGCACCGTCTCCTTGCCGAGCGAGGTGTAGAATTCCATCGCGCGCAGGATCGTGTTTTCGGAAGTCTTCGCGCCGCCGACGATTTCCACCAGAGGCATGAGATGGGGCGGATTGAACGGATGGCCGATGACACAACGCTCGGGATGCACGGTCGCCCCGAGCTGTATCTCGCTCATCGGGAGACCCGAAGAGCTGGATGCGATAATCACCTCCGGGGGCAGCAGCGCATCCAGCTGGGCGTAGAGCTTCTGCTTGAAGTCCAGGCGCTCGGGTCCGTTCTCCTGAACGAGATCGACACCCTTCATCGCCTCGGCCAGATCGCTGGAGAAGGCGAGCCGCAAAGGCGAAGCGCCGGGGGTCAGGCCGAGCCTCTCGAGCGCGGGCCAAGCGTCGTAGACGTATTTCTTCAACGCCTCCTCCGCGTTCGGCGCGACATCGGTGGCGACGACATCGAGGCCTTTGGCCAGGAAGAATGCCGCCCAGCTCGCGCCGATAACGCCTGTTCCGATAACCGCGACCGAGGAAATTTGCTTGAAGTGGGACATTGTAGAACTCCTGTTGAAAACGTCAGATGAAGGCAATGCCGGCGAGGTTGCCCTGTGCGAATAGAAGCGTCTTCTTCTCGGAGCCATCCAGGCGCGCCGAATAGACGGAGCCGCCGAGATCGGTGAAGAACATCCGGTTTCCGGCCAGATCGAGCGCGATGCCGATACCCTCCATGAGGTCGCTCGCGACGATATCGGGAACGCGGGCTTTTCCGGCGACCCGGTCGAGAGGCGCGCGATTGACCGTGTTGCCGTCCGGCGGGTTGCCGCGGTCGGTCCAGTACAGGACGCGGTTTGCTGTATCGAGCTCGAGGTCGATCGGCTCCGGCAGGTCATCGAAAATGACCTCGATATCACTGCGCTCGGCGGCTGAATCGCCCCGGGGCATATTCACGCCCGCACGGAAGATGTACCCGAGGCCCGCGTTGTCCGGGCCTTTCTGCGTCCAGTAGAAATGCCCGCGAACCGGGTCGACCGTGATCCCGACGCACCACTTGGTGGCGTCGCGACGATCGTCTTCGCCCTGTCCCGTCTGTACGAGCGTCTCGACTTCGGTGCCGTCGAGGTTCGCGCGCATGACCCGCATCCCCTCGCGATCGCACCAGTACAGCTTGCCATTCTGCTTATCGAGATGGATCTGCTTGGGAGTATAGGTGACGCCGACCGGGATGATCACCGTCCGATTGCCGCCATCGAGGTCCGCGCGCTCGATGGAGCCGTCATCGGCCTTGGGTTGGCCCATGTTCGTCCAGTAGATATGCCCGGCTGCGATATCGACCACGATACCGTCGGGGAGGCGGCATTCCGTCACGATGACCTTGTGGTCGCTGCCGTCCGCGTTCATCGAGTGGATCCGGCCTCCGCTCAGTTCGAGAAGAAAAAGCCGCCCGCTCTCGCCATCGCGGTTCGATGTCGAGTTCGACCGCGTCGCCAAACCGTTGTCCATGTGTAGGTCCTTTACTTGCCACCCGTTCCGGGCATCTGGCTTGTGTTTCCCGCCGCCCCTGATCCGGGGCCGCGGCGCTGCACGCCGAGCTCAGGCTGCTTTTTCCGCTCCGCCGAGTATGGCTCCGTCGGCCCTGAGGGTTGCGACCGTGGCTGGGTCGATGCCGAGTTCCGCGAGGATTTCGTCGGTGTGCTCTCCAAGTCCCGGAGCGCTCTTTGCCTGAACCTTCGCGACGTCGTGCACCTTGATCGGGCTGCTGACTGTCGATGTCACCTTGTCGCCAGCTCCCTCGATCGGGACGACGATGTCGTTCGCTCGCAGCTGGGGATCCTTGACAACCTCCTGAGGCCCGCGAACTTCGCCGAAGGTGACGCTCAATCCGGCGAAAACCGAATGCCAATGCTCCATCGGCTTGGCCCCGAAAACCTCGTCGAAGATGAACGTAAGCTCTGACATGTGCGCCATCAGCTGCTCGGAATTGGCAAAGCGCGGATCGGTCAGAAGGTCCGGACGGCCGATTGTCTCGGCGACGGCGGGCAGCTTGTCGGCAGTGAGGACAAGGACGAACCACGTCCCGTCGGCGGCGCGGTAGACGTTCATGGCCGCGCTGGCGGGATGGGTGCGGTCATGCATCGGCGGGAACCTGGCGTCCGCGAGGGCCGCCTGGATCGAGACGCTCGCCGACCAGACACCCTGCGCGAGAAGGGACGTGGTCACGTGCGAGCCCTTGCCCGTCCGTTCCCTCCGATAGAGGGCGGTCACGATGGCCGAGTAGAGACCGACAGCCGTCGCGTTGTCACCACTGCCGCTGACAGGCCAGGTCGGAGGCAGTCCGGCGTCGCGTGTCATGGAAAGCAGGCCGCTCCGCGCCCAGTAGGACGTGATGTCGAAGCCGGGGAGCTTGGCGTCGGGCCCGCTCTCGCCGAACCCGGTGAGGTCGGCGTAGACCAGCCGATCGTTCCACCCGGCGATGTCTTCATATTCGAGGCCGAGCCGTTTGCGGGCGTCGTGCGGGGTGTTGACGATCAGCACGTCGGCCCATTCAACCAGCTTCCGGACGACCTGACCGGAATCGGGTGATTTCAGGTCGAGCGCGATGCTGCGCTTGTTCCTGTTGGCGAGATGCCATTGGTAGGGCTCTTCGGACTGCGGCTGGAACGGCACCTTGTTGCCCCGTCGCCAGGGATCGCCATGGAGCGGCTCGACCTTGATGACGTCGGCACCAAAGTCAGACAGGATCACCGCTGCGCTGGGTCCGGCGATGTAGCTCGACAGATCGACGACCTTGAGCCCGGTGAAAATGCTATCGGTTTGCATGGAATTCTCCTCGATTGAAGGGGCAGGGCGCGTCAGCGTCCGCGAAAACGGGCGGCGCGCTTTTCCAGGAAGGCCGCTGTTCCCTCCTTCTTGTCGTCAGTTCCGGCGCAGAGCCCGAAATACGAGGCCTCGAGTGCCAGGCCCTGGCTTTGGTGGGTGTCCATCCCCTTGTTGGTCGCCTCGAGCGCATATCTCACGGCGACGGGCCCGTTTCCGGCGATCTCGTACAGGATCGCCTCAGCGCGCCGGATAAGTTCCGCGTCCGGCACGATCTCGTTGATCAGCCCGATCCGGTACGCCTCCTCGGCGCTGATCATGCCGCCAGTCAGGATAAGCTGAAGCGCGCGGCCCTTTCCCACGAGGCGAGGTAGCCTCTGTGTGCCGCCGCCGCCGGGGAGGAGGCCGAGCTTGACCTCCGGCTGGCCGAACTTCGCGTGGCCGACTGCGATGCGTATAGTGCAGGCCATCGCCGTCTCGCAGCCGCCGCCGAGCGCGAAGCCGTTGATCGCTGCCACGACGGGTTTGCCAAGGCCCTCGATAAAATCGAGAACCTTTTGGCTCCGACGGCTGGATGCTTCGGCCTCGACTGCACTCAACTGGGCGAGCTCGGAGATGTCGGCTCCCGCCACGAAAGCGCGATCACCAGCTCCGGTGAGGACCACTCCGCGGATGCTGTCATCGTCCCGCGCGTCCAGAAAGGCAGCGCGGAGCTCGGACCAGGTTTCGCCGTTGAGCGCGTTGAGGACCTTGGGACGATTGACCGTCACGTAGGCGATGACACCTGTCTTCTCGTAAAGGACATTCCGGAGGTCCGTTCCGGTCCCACTGGTCGCGGGGTTCAGGGCTGCGGTATCGGCGAGCGGACGCGCGGCGGCTGGGGAGTCCATGGCCGTCTCCTTGTTTCGACTTGTATTGACTTGAATTCGGGCGTTTGGATGCGTCTTCAGACGAAGGCGCTGTAACCCGTGGCGGCCTTGCCGACGATCAGGTTCTGCATCTGGAAGGTGCCCTCGTACGAGTAGAGCGCTTCGGCGTCGGCAAAGAGCCGTCCGACATTGTTGTCGACAACGATGCCGTTCGCTCCGCAGAGTTCCCGTGCCCAGGCTACCGACTCGCGCATCCTGGCCGTGGTGAACGCCTTGGCGAGAGAGGCGTGCTGGTCGAGCAGCTTGCCTTCGTCTTCGATCTCGGCCAGCCGCAACATCATGGACTGGCAAGCCGTGACGTTGGCCAGTATCTTCGCAATGAGTTCCTGGACCATCTGGAACGCGGCGATCGGCTTGCCGAACTGCTGCCGCTGCTGGGCGTATTCGAGGGCGGCGTCGTAGGCCCCCATCTGAACGCCCGTCGACATCCAGCCGACGCCGGAACGGGTGAGGCGCAGGACGTGCGCCGTATCGCGGAAGGAGTTGGCGTTTGCGAGGTGGTTTTCATCGGGGACGCGGCAGTCTTTCATGGTGATCAGACCGTTCTGGACCACCTTGAGCGCCATCTTGTTCTCGATCTTCTCGACGCTGAAGCCGGGGGTCGTCTTGTTCTCGACGATGAAGCCCTTGACCTGGTTGTCGGCGACGTCGCGTGCCCAGATGATCGAGATGTCGCACCACGGCGCGTTGCCGATCCACTTCTTCTGGCCGTTGAGGACCCACGTGTCGCCGTCGCGTTTCGCCGTCGAGGTAAGTCCGCCACCCGTTCCCGAACCGACCAGAGGTTCGGTCAGGCCGAAGCAGCCGATCCGCTCGAGGCTAGCCATGGCCGGAAGCCATTTCTGTTTCTGTTCGTCGGAACCCAACACGGCGATGGAACCCATGGCGAGCGCGGTATGCACGCCGAAGAACGTGGCGAAGGACGGATCGACGCGACCCATCTCCATCGTCAGCATGCCGATCAGCTTCGAACTGTGTCCGGCGGTGCCGATGCCGCCGATATCCAGAGCCTTGAGCGGTTCGATCAGTTCGAAGGGGAACGCGTCCTCGACCCAGTATTTGTTGATGATCGGAGCAACCTTGGCATGCATGAAGTCGCGAACCTTTGACAGGATCGCCTGTTCGTCGGCGCTGAGTGTCTCCACGATGTTGTAGAAATCGCTGTTGGGCAGCGGAAGCGGCTTGTGGGCGTGGTCTTTTATCGCGGTGGCTGACGAAGGCATGTCGGGTCTCCATGTAAGGCAGGAACCGGGACGGGCTGTTTCCGGGCCATCTTGCGGTTAGTGCCGTTGACTTGGATGGAAGGTGCCCACAGACGCGCTCCAATTCTTGTAAAACGCTGGCTTCATTGGCTGTCCGACCGGAAACAGCCGTTGCGCACTCTGCCAGGGGCTAGTTGAAAACCGCTTGGATGCCGGGGTTTGAGCTGGCCCACCCCGGTTTTCTTCCTAGATATCCCGCATGACTTGCCGGAGAGCCGAGACCGTTTTGACAGATCAAAGCCATTTCAGGTTCGATATGCACGATCTCGAGACAATTCATTTCGCGGTCACGCGCTGGTGTCTGGCGACGGGGATCGCGATGTCCCATCCCAAGGCACTGCGAGCCGCACGAGAGGCTTTCAGACTGTACCGACAGGATATGGATGAACAGGAGCTCGCAGTGTTGCTTCATCACAGCATGCGAGCGATTCACTGAACGGCGAGCACCTCAGTCAGGACCGTCGTCTCTCGTTGAAGGCGAAAACAGGACGGGATCATCCAAGAAGTGCCGTTCCGGTCGCGCTCTAGTCGTGAAAGACCAACGGAGCAGATGAACATGCACAGCAGACTCGAACAGCAGACTGAACAGGTCAGGGACGGAGCCGAAAGCCTGCCGGAGTTCGCCGATGTCGCACTCGCGGTTCCACAGGTGCCCAAATCGAGGCCGGACGAGTTGCTCGACGAAGCGCTGATGGAATCCTTTCCCGCCAGCGATCCGATGGCATCGGGCCGGATGGACTGAGCCGCCGCTCCGGTCGCTCGCGACGCATAGCTGGCATGCGGTAGGGCTGTCGGAGCTTGAAGGTCCGAGCCGAGCCTCTACGTCGGGCTAGTGCCCGGCTTGCGGCAACGAGATCGGCGGCTGCGAAACCCTTTGCGTTTCGCATACACCGAACCGACCTTACCGCGGCCCGCTACGTTCATTTTCCGGGGCGCTCCTTTGGGGCTGTTCCGCCCGGCCCGCAATTTGAGGGCCACCTCACATGCAGGAACGAGGTTCTCATGGCAAAGCAGACAATAGCCGAATTGATCGTAGACACGCTCGAAGCGGCGGGGGTGAAGCGCGTCTACGGCGTTACCGGAGATTCCTTGAACGGGCTGAGCGACGCCCTTCGTCGGAAAGGTACGATTGAGTGGGTCCATATGCGGCACGAGGAGGCTGCGGCCTTCGCGGCTGGCGCGGAAGCCCAGCTCACCGGGAAGCTCGCGGTATGCGCGGGCAGTTGTGGTCCGGGTAACCTCCACCTCATCAACGGTCTCTACGACTGCCATCGAAGCGGGGCGAGGGTGCTCGCCATCGCCGCCCAAATCCCCAGTTCCGAGATCGGCAGCGGATACTTCCAGGAAACACATCCCGACAAGATCTTCGCCGAATGCAGCCACTACACCGAGTTGGTCTCCACGACACAGGTCATGCCGCGGGTGCTCGACATCGCAATACGGCAGGCGGTATCCAAGCGCGGCGTCTCGGTCGTGGTGATCCCCGGCGACGTCGCGATGGAAAAGGTCGAGACGGCCGCCCCGGACAGATGGGTCATTCCGACCGACCCGATCGTCGTGCCGACTGACGACGATCTCGACCGAGCCGCCGCCCTGCTGAACGAAGCGGGCCGCGTGACGATCCTGGCAGGCGCGGGATGTGCCGGAGCGCATGACGAGGTCGTAAGGCTCGCTGGAATTCTGAAAGCGCCCGTCGTACACGCGCTGCGCGGCAAGGAGCACGTCGAGTGGGAAAACCCCTACGATGTCGGGATGACGGGTCTCATCGGCTTTGCGTCCGGCTATCACGCCATGAAGCAGTGCGACACGCTCCTGATGCTCGGTACCGACTTCCCATACCGCCAATTCTATCCGGAAGGGGCCAAGGTCATCCAGATCGATCTCGACGCATCCAGGCTCGGCAGGCGAACCACGCTGTCACTCGGACTGGTAGGTGAAATCGTTCCGACTGTATCCGCTCTCATTCCGAAACTCAGGGACAAGGACGATCCCGTACACCTTGAGAAGTCGCAGGCAAACTACAGGGACGCCCGGAAAGGCCTCGACGAGCTCGCTACGGCCGGAAAGCAGGGCGAGGCCATCCACCCGCAATATGTCGCGCGTCTCCTCAGCGAGATCGCCTCGGAAGACGCCGTGTTCACATGCGACGTCGGCACTCCGACGGTATGGGCCGCGCGCTACCTCAAGATGAACGGCAGGCGGCGTCTGCTGGGCTCGTTCGTACATGGATCAATGGCGAACGCCATGGTCCAGGCTATCGGTGCCCAAGCGGCATTCCCGGGGCGCGAAGTCGTGTCGCTCTCCGGCGACGGCGGCTTTGCGATGCTCATGGGCGACCTTCTCACCCTTCGGCAGAGCAATCTTCCGGTCAAGATCGTCATTATCAACAACGGCGTTCTCGGCTTCGTTGACATGGAGATGAAGGCCGCCGGGTTCCTGCCGTCGAATGTCGATCTAGCCAACCCGAATTTCGCCGCGATGGCGGAAGCCGGAGGCATCATGGGCATCCGGGTCGAGAGCGCGGCCGATCTCGACCATTCGCTTAGGACGGCCTTTTCCCACAATGGCCCGGCCGTGGTCGATGTCGTGACGAACCACGACGAGCTGGCTCTCCCGCCCAAGATCACGCTCGAACAGGTAAGCGGCTTCAGCCTCTGGATGGCCAAGGCGGTGTTGAGCGGCCGGGGCGACGAGGTCCTCGACCTCGCAAAATCCAACATTCGTTGGTGAACGGTGAAATCGCCGGGCCATCCGGAAGAGGACAGCCCTGCGATCATGTAGTCGCGTGCTGCGGCGGTTTCCCGCTATCCGAAACCGGAGGCAGCGGAAGGGAGATCACGAATGTCGCCCCGCGCTCTTGGTTGTTCCTGACATTCAGGGTGCCACCGAAGCTTTCGATGATGGAGCGGCAGATCTGCAGACCCATGCCCATCCCACCCGACTTGGTGGAGAAGAACGGCTGGAAGACGAGCTTGAGGTTTTCCTCCGAGATGCCTGGCCCGTTGTCGCTAACCTCGATGGTCAGCCCCTGTTCGGGAGACCGACGGGATGTGATGGTAACGATGCGCTCGCACTCGACCTGTGACATCGCGTCGGCGGCGTTGGTGATCAGGTTGATGAAAACCTGCTGGATGTCTGTCCTGTCGGCCATGACTTCGATGGCGTCGTCATCCAGCGAGAGCTGCATTCGCGAGCGACGGGCAGCGAGATCACCCTCGAGAACGTAGCTCGTTTCCGTCAGGAGTTGCCTGAGATCGACACGGCTGGGGTCCTTGGCACCCTTCACGAGCTTGTCCCGGGTGTTCCGGATGATCGCGCTCATCCTGTCGGCGTTGAGACGGATGCCCTCAAGGGAGCGGGCGACCTCCTCAAGGCGTGGCGGGGTCCTTTGTAGCCAACGTTCCGCGCTCTTTGTCCCGAGACCTATCGCCAGCAGCGGCTGGTTGAGTTCGTGCGACAACGTCGTGGAAATCGCGCCGACCGCCAAAGCCCGGCTGGCCCGAGCGAGGTCCTCGCGGGCGGAAAGGATCGCCTCGCGATCCCGGAGCTGTTCGGTGATGTCGATATGCGTTGAAAGCGAAACGGACCAGTCGTCAGGCACATTGACGCCGACAGCGACAGTTACCTTCCGGTTGTCCTTGCCGATCAACGTTGCCGTAGAAGCAAAATGATGGCGACCGTCGAACATAGCGTGCAGCTGCTCCTGCATGACGCGACGGGAGTCCACGGCGTTTTCCGTCGGGGGCTTCGCGACCAGCTCTGCATGATCGACATATCCCATCATGTTGAGAAGGGCGTCGTTCACGCGGTTGACCTTGACGGCCGCCAGGCAGCGATCGATGAACTCGGGGTTCTCGGCGGCCAGCCGCTCGAAGCTGGTAGCGCCGTTGGCCTTGGCCTCGTCGATCATCCTCTTGGCTTCGCTGATGTCCTGCTCGGCGTGGGCGTGGTTCATGTCGGAGAACAGGGTGGCGTATCTGACCTCGCTCTTGGCGATTTCATCCGCGTAGGAACGAGCTTGCGCCTCTATCCTCTCGGCGAGCTCACGCGCGCTGTCGCGCGCTGCCAGACCATTCGCACGGGCGTATCCGAAAGCAACGGCGATGCTCGCGTAGAGGCTCGTCGTCACGAGTGTCTCGCCCAACCCGGAAGTCCCCGGCGAACCGACTTGGACTGCTAAAAGCAACGCCACGCAGCCGACCGTCGAAAAAAGCAAATGTCGTCTGATCGCCATACACCAGAGTGCAAAACCCAGAATGATCGTGGGAGACACCCACTGCGCGGCTGCGGGATGCAACAACCCGATCGAGATAGAAACCAGAAGGACCAACAACCCAACACACCAAAGCAATCTCGGTCTCAGTAACTCGTCCACGCACGGTCTCCACAATCAGCGGCATCAAATTTCTGATCCGGCAAAGCGATGTCAATCGGTAATTCGCTGGCTACTCGGGATGAAATCCTTCGGCGTGAATGCAGCATCCTACAATAAAAGCGCGCCTCGAACCTGTTGGCTTTCCAAAACATCAGGAGAGTCCCATGACTGAAACCGCTTCGACGACCCTCACGAAATTCGCAGACCTCGGAGACCGGAAGATCGCCTACCGGAAGTTCGGGAGCGGTATGCCTCTCTTCCTCAACATCAGGTTCCGCGGCACGCTCGATTCCTGGGATCCCTTGTTTCTCGACGAGTTGGCAAAGAATTTTACCGTCGTCATCTTCGACTACACGGGCCTCGGGGCATCCACGGGCACTCCCACCTATGACCGGGCCTCCCTGGTGAAAGACGCCAAGGACCTCATCGACTTCCTCGGCTTCGAGAAGGTCGTCATCGGAGGATGGTCGCTCGGCGGTGTCGTGGCCCAAAAATTCACTGTCACACACCCTGAAAAGGTCTCGCACACGATCCTGATCGGAACCGTACCTCCGGGCAAACCCGAGGTCAGCGGCGAACCTCTTTTCATCAAGACCGCCATGCACCCTTTCAACGGCCTCGACGACCAGACCATCCTCTTCTTCGAACCCGCTTCCGAACGGAGCCGGGACGCCGCCCGTCGATCCTACGACCGCATCGAAAGCCGGAAGACCGATCGCTCCCCGGCGATTCCGGAGGCGGTTTTCATGAAGCTGCTGAGCGAAGCCAAGGACAAGACGACGATCTACCCCGACCCCGAGGGCGTGGATATGGCGGCCCTCGCTTCCGGTCTGCATCCGCTGCTTGTGATCAGCGGCGATCACGACATCGCTTGCCCGATCGGAAACTGGCTGCCACTGACGACCAAGTGGAAGACGTTGCACCTCGTCACCGTCCCACAAGCCGGACATGGCCCCCATCACCAGGAGCCAGCATTCTCTGCTGGAACGGTCGCGTCGTTCGTGAGAACCGTCCTCTGATCTCGCCGAATGAAATGGCCTCGGCTGAAACCGAGGCCACAAGCCGTGTCCTGCCATCGGGACGCCATTAGGCGAGGCGGCTTAGAAGCTGAAGACCCAACGGTTCGGCCAGCAGTTCGTCGAAGTGGGACTGCAGGGAACGAAACGGTGCCGCGCTGCCGTGCGCGTCAAGCGCCGCGACGCTTTCCCATGCTTCAATCATGACGAAGACGGAGCCGTCGCTCCGGTCAACGTGCAGATTGTATGCCAGGCATCCCGGCTCTTTCCTGACATCGGGAATTATCTCATCCAGCCGACGGTGAAGTTCTCCGGCCTTGCCGGGCTTCGCCTTCAGTGTTGCGACGAGATGTACGGTCTGGATGGCGTCCATTGATCTGCGCTTTCTTGCTCTGGCCCTCCGCGGCGACAGGCTGACGGACGGGCGGCGTCGACAAAAAGGAAAGGCGGCCACCCGAGTGGCCGCCCGTATTGCTCAGAAACCCTCGAGAACGATCTTGCCTTTGGCCTTGCCGCTTTCGAGCGTGGCATGGGCCTTCCTGAGGTTCTCTGCGTTGATCGGACGGATGACTTCGGTGACGGTCGTCTTGATCTTGCCGCTGTCGATGAGGGCGGCCACTTCGTTCAGCAGCTTGCCCTGTTCACCGATATCGGCAGTGCCGTAGATGGATCGGGTGAACATAAGCTCCCAATGGATGGAGACCGACTTACGTTTGAAGCCGACGACATCGAGTGCCGCCGGGTCGTCGATGAGACCAAACCTGCCCTGCGGTACAATCAGCTCGATAATTTCGGCAATCTGTGTGTGGGTTTCGTTCGTCGAGAATACAAAGGCCGGAGCGCCGATTCCCAATGCCTCGATCTGCTTGGCCAATGGCTTTGTATGGTCCACGACATGGTGAGCGCCGAGTTCCTTTACCCATGCCCGGGTTTCCGGACGCGAGGCAGTGGCGATCACCGTGACGTCGGTAAGTGCCCGCGCGAGCTGGATCGCGATCGAACCGACGCCGCCGGCACCGCCGATGATCAGGATCGCGTTCGCCGCACCCGGCACGGGTTTGCGGATATCCAGGCGGTCGAACATCATCTCCCATGCGGTGATCGCGGTAAGCGGCAACGCGGCCGCCTCGGTATCCGAGATGGACTTCGGCTTGGTACCAACGATCCGGTCATCTACGAGGTGGTACTCGCTGTTTGCACCCTGACGGATCAGCGACCCGGCATAGAAGACCTCGTCGCCCACCTTGAATGCGCTGGCATTCTCACCCACGGCTTCGACGGTGCCGACAGCGTCCCAGCCGAGGACCTTCCAGGCCCCGTCCGCGGCGGAGACATTCTTCCGGATCTTGTAGTCGACCGGATTCACGGAAATGGCGTTCACCTTGACGAGGATGTCGTGGCCCGTCGGTGTCGGCTTGTCCAGTTCGATGTCCACGAGAGCTTCGGCGCGATCCAGCGCGCCCGCTTGCTTGTAACCAATGGCTTTCATCTTTGATGTCTCCAGTTGCGATGAGCTCGAAGTAGTCCTACATTCTCTGGTAGCCAATACGCACAACGAACGCACATAGTGTCAAAAAGGATACCGTTATGGGAAAGGTCCGCCATTCTCGTTTTGACTGCACCCCGGGATGCTCGGTGGAGGCGGCGATTGCCCTGATCGACGGCAAATGGAAGTCCGTCGTGATGTTCCACCTGATGGACGGGACGCATCGCTTCAACGAGATCCGCCGTAAGATTCCTGGTGTCACGCAGCGCATGCTGACCAATCAGCTGCGGGAACTTGAGGAGGACGGCCTCGTCGATCGGAAGGTCTACGCGCAGGTTCCGCCCAAGGTGGAATACACGCTGTCGCCATTGGGGCAGAGCATGGGTCCGGTCCTGCTGGCTCTCAAGGATTGGGGCGACGCGAACATTGATCGTTTCGGCAAACCGGTGCATGCATCGACCTCTTCCGACGCGCTTGAAGCCGCGTGAAAGAGATGGAGCATTCCTGTGAGTGATCCGGTTGAGAAAGCTGTGACGGCCGCAAAAATCTCTACGCTGTTCAGCGACCCCGACATGGGTGCTAGGCTTTCGCGACTTATACCTGTCGCTGTAGACGAGTTCAGAGAGGGCATCGCCGCATTCGGTCGAGAACTCCGGTACAGCAGGTCGTTTGTCAAATCGCTGACCGTGACGGAACTGCGCGCAAAATTGACGGAAGTCGCCAAGGGCATTCCAAGCGAGGACCGTTAGACGAACCCGCACCGTCAGCGGGTCCGTTGTAGTTTCCTGTCTTGGCAACAGCACCCGGGCTGCAAAGGAGAATGGCTTCACTTTGCCGTCGCGGCGTCTTCGATCACCTTGGCCACGCGGTCGGGATGGGAGACCATCACGACGTGGGACGCGCCTTCGACCACCACCGTCTCTTTAGCGTTGGCGCGGCCCGCCATCCACTTCATGGCTTCGGGCGGGATGTTCTTGTCGGCAGAACCGTAAATCGACCAGGACGGGATGTCCTTCCAGCCCGCGTTCGTGGCGGCTTCGCCGAGCGCGACGTCGGTGACCGGACGCTGGGATGCCGCCATTGCAAGAGCGGCCTTCTCGGGAACGTCGGCCGCGAACTGGTTGTGGAACTTGGCCTGCTGGATGTAGAGGTCCTTCACCCCGTTCTCCAGTTCGACGGGCTTGTCGAGGGTCGGCGGCAGCGTACTGCCCGGAAACTTGCCCGTCAGCGCCAGCGAGGATTCTCCGATGTCCGGCGCGAAGGCGGAAACGTAGACCAGAGCCTTGATCTTGCTGTCCTTGGTCGCCGCTTCCGAAATCACGGCTCCGCCATAAGAGTGACCGACCAGGACGACGGGCGTATCCAAACCAGAAACGATCCGCTTCACGTAGGCGCTGTCGCTTTTCACGCTACGAAGCGGATTGGCCACCGCGACGACCTTGTAGCCATCCTTCTCGAGCTTCGCGATCACCCCGTTCCAGCTGGAGCCGTCGGCGAACGCTCCGTGAACCAGGACGACAGTGGGTTTCGTTTCGGCGGCAAGTCCGCCTCCGGCGCTCAAAGCCGTCGCGAGAAGGGCTGAGCCTACGATCGTTCTCAACATGGGATTTCCTCATCCGTTAATTGCTACAGATGCAGGAAACACCTTCAAGACAGAGAGTTATTGTATGATCGAGGAATGATTTCGGACGGAACAACGGCGGTTATCTGACTTTCAGCCGCGAAGTCGTTCACCTCCTATACGGATGCCAGCAGGTCGTTCGGATCCGGGAGTGTTCTCATATAGGCGTCGCTATCCATGGATGGGCTCCAGAGATGAACCGCCCCCTCTATAAGCAGGGGTATTTCGACAGTCTCCCACATTACGGAGGCCAAGTATGCCCTAAGGCCGGGATGGTTGGAAAAGACATCCGTCGCTACCTGCTCCGCTTCCTCCGCCGATGTGTAGAGTGTTTGATGAGCGAACCCGAACTTGTTCTCCTCGGTGAAGTCGACCGCGCCGCCGGATCGATAGCTTCCAGATGTCAGATAGAGACGCAGGAAATGCGCATCGATAACCGCACAGTCCCCAACGCGGAAGCCAGAGCCCGTACTCTGGTTGACGACGACCAAGGGTACGAAACGCATCGTTTCGTACCCTGGTAGCGGCCCAAGGTACTTCTCCGCCTCCTGCGGGTTGAGCCTAAGCCATTCGGCTTTGCGGCTAGCCTGGGCACAAGCTTTTTCCAGCTTCTTGAGATAGTTGTAACGCTCACGGGGCTCGGATGGTGAAAGGAAGCATTTCACCTCAAGTACGAATACCGTCGATCCAATCCTAAATAGGCCATCGACCTCTTCCTTCGCCTGGTTCTTGGGGATCGAAGCGACTCCGGAGCTGACACCTTGGAAAAGCTCGTTGCTATGTATGGCGAGAGCCAGCTTTTCGCGAACCAGCGCTTCGTACTTGATGCCCAGAGGCGTCTTCGAAAGATCGTCGTTCTGTTTTTTCGAGACCCCTTCCTGCAGCCACCGCTCGAGTCGGCGAACCGGGGAGCCCCAAATAAGAGCCCCGACAAGAAGATAGAGCGTGCCGTCACCGGCAAGAGATACCAGTGGACGATGCCACAGCCCGTTGCGGAACAGGGCCGTCATATCTTCGAACGGGCTAGAGACTAGGTGTGAGAGAATGGTCTCCGCCTGTCCAGGGGAGAGAACGAGCGCCTCCTCCAATAGCAAGGCGATTTGGCTTCCCGGCACGCCGCAGGCGATCCTGTCGATGTCGTTTTCTGTGGCGTATTCGGTGTCGGCTGTCGGAGGAAGGAGGACCTCTGCGAGATCCTGCAGGACTGCGACTGCACGAGCCAAAAGACGGAGAGTGATATCCGGGTGCCTCTGAGAAATCGGCTCGTCAAGGAGTTCGCCAAGATAGGAGCTTTCTATCGTGATCATCGCACCTTCGTGGATGGAACGTCGCTCGTCTGACGGCTCAGTGATCGTTATCTCCAGCGATGCTCCGGTTCCACGATATGCAGTCGCGGTTTTGTTTATCGCGTGGTCTTGCGCGACCGATCTCTGTCCTCCGAAATGGGCTCTTACCATTTGATCCTGAAACATCAGGTTTTCGTCTCTCCAACCCCAGGCAGACCACAGCGCACGATCCGCGGGGACGTTCGGCTTGGCCGTCCAAAAGTCCTCGTCTTCCTTCCCGAAGGACCAAGGCTCCCAGAACACCTGGTGCCATACCTCCTTGAGAACATGTTCTATGGAAAGGATATACTGCGCGGCAGGACCCATCTTCGCGTAGTCGAAACCTTCTCGGGATTCGCTGTCAGGCGCGGTCGACGCTAGGAATAACCAATGCGGAACGCAATCGACGACGGTCATGTTCAATACATCGACACCGCCCGGCGTGGCTATTGGACCTGCTTCTACTTTAAGCCGCCCGACCAGTCCGGAGTAGACTGCTTCTGATCTAGCCGCTTGCTGACGCTGCGCCTCCAGCCCTTTCTCGCGAAGAATACTCCATGACCGATTGGCGTCCGCTATAGCGAAAGTCCCGATTTGCAGCTTGCTGAGACCTGGAAAAAGGAACGGAAAACAGCTTTCCCGCAGTTTCGTCTGGTTGGCTCCGATGATAAGCCCGGCAGATATCAGGGAGAGATTGCGATCTGACATCTCCACTTCGTCGTCGGTAACGAGCGTATTCCACACCGCGACATCCCAGTCGCTCGACGTCGGATGCGCGAGTTTCCTGTCCGCCGAGCCGTTCACCCGATTGAAAATCTCGCATTTTACAGCTTCACTGCCGAGCATATCTAGTTTCCTGCCAATACTGCTACTTTATAGTGCGGATGACGCGCCGACCGATCGAAGGTTCACTCGAAGAAACTGCTATTGTCGACGCGGACACGACCAGCGATCCCCGGCTTGAGGTCTGTCACTTTGGCGACCATATCGACCGAAAACGGGTACTTGTCTTTCATCGACGCGCCGTCGCCCCGGCGGAAGTCGGAGCTGGAGCCGTAGTTCAACTCGACATAGACTGTCCCCCTGACATCGAGTTTGACCTCCTGCGGGCCTATCTCCACGACGCGGATATCGTCGGCGATGACCTCATGCACGACCGTATGTGTCGAAAGCTCGTCCAGTTCCTGTACGACGCTGTCCGTAAGGGCGTCGATCGCGAGATCGTTGGCATGCTCGGAAACGGCAGTGGAGATCGCCGAGCGAACATCGGCGACGGCACTGAGGAACCGCATCATGGCTTCGAGCGCCTGCTCCATGAAAGTCGCCACGGCTTCGTCTCCCTCGATAAGGGTTCCGGGCCTGACATGGGTATACTTCGACAACTCGTCCACGACAGTGCGTAGACGCTTGTGCGCATCGCCGATATCGACGCCCAGCTCCTCGAGTGCCTTATCCGATATGCCGCCCT
Organism: Neorhizobium sp. LMR1-1-1.1; assembly: GCF_040675795.1. NCBI lineage: Bacteria > Pseudomonadati > Pseudomonadota > Alphaproteobacteria > Hyphomicrobiales > Rhizobiaceae > Neorhizobium > Neorhizobium sp. LMR1-1-1.1. The sequence continues at coordinate 143,429 of NZ_JBEGHE010000091.1, read as the reverse complement.
GCGTGGCGTAAACCATCCGATGCACGCGTGTGGGCTGGTCCTTGAACTCGACCTTCCGTTTCTCGCAGTCCTTTTGCTGTTTCTCGCGATAGGCTTCGTACCACTCGCAGGCTTTGACAGCCTCTTCGGGGGCAAGGAGGTGAAGGACATAGGTCACCGCCTCTCGTATTCCCGCCGCGAACAGGTTGGCCCTGATCGGGTTCGCGCTGTCCCAGGCTACGCCGAGAGAGCCGGCGAGGACCGTTCTCGCGAATTCGTCGGGGAGCATGGCAGCAAGCTTTTCGCCAAGGGCGAGGGTGGACGAACGCAACAAGACAGGTTTCCTTTCATCCGGTGGCCGAGGGCCATTATTGTTCAAACCCGCACATCTCGCGCGTTCCTTCGAGGATTCGCGTCGAGATCGCGAGGTCGATCGGCGGCGCTTCCGCGAAATGGCCGAGCGATCGTTCGACGCGCAGACGGTCCTCGTCGAACGAAGCGGCCGTGGCGAAGGCCGCGAGACTGTTGGCACATCTTAGCTGCCATGTGCGGGCAGACTGGCGCGACGCCAACTCGAAGCCCTGCGACAGCCATTGACGGCCTTCGCCTTCGCCGCGTCGCAGGAGCTTGATACCCTTGAGGCGAAGCAGTTCCGGCTCGCACCAACCTGCTTCTCCCGATAACGCCATTTCGAGGAGATCGAGCCCGATACGTTCGCCGCCGATCGTGATCGTGTTCTCGAGCCTCGGCCCGTGCCCACCGAGCTTTAAACTGGCCAGGGCCGTAGATGGCGCGACGATATCCGTACCGAGAGCGTAGTCGAAGCCGTCGGCCCATTCCTGCCATCGCACGAGTGAGTTCCGGGTCGACGTGTCCCGAAGGACCTCGAGATAGTATCGCCCTTTCTCGTTCATGCCGAGGCCGAAATACACCGGACACACACCGACCGAAAGTGCAAGGCAAGTCGATATCGGGTGATCGACCTCGATGACGTCAGCGGTCAGTTCGTCCAACAGCTCGAGCGAATTGGAGATCTCTCCGCGCAGGTAGGCCGTCTTTGCCATGATCATCAGGCAAAGTGTCTTCTGGCCGAAATTCGCGCCGCTCGTGAGGGTGCCCCTGACATTTACGCCGTTCGCATGGAGGGCCTTTTCCGCCATTCCAAAAGCGTCCGCGTGACTGCCGAGATAGTGGCTATTGTGAGCCAGTATACGGTTGACGGCGGACTCCGCCGCGACTCCAAGGTCGTCGCGCAACGTCAATGCCAACTCGTAGGCTTCGCGATATCTTCCCTGCGTGGTCAGGACGGCGCAGACCCCGCTTTTGGCCCGCAGCGTCTTTGTCGCGTCACCGAGCGCTCTGGCCGAAGAGGCGGCGAGATCGAACTGTCGTACCGCTTCTGCGTCGCCCGCAACGCTGTGAACGTTGTAGGCGATAGCGCCGTATGCCGACCGGAGCTGCGTGTCGATGGCGGGATCGCGGGTCTCCGTCCGATCAAGGACCTCGATGGCCTTCTCGATGTAGAGGAGCTGTTCGTTCATCAGGCCTAGCTGTGTCCAGAGCAAGCCCGAGCCCGCCACCAGCTCGAGGAAAAGCCGCGTGTTTCGCACTGTCTCGCAGAATGCCAGCGCCAAGCGCAAATCGTTGATCAACCCGCCGTAGCTCGCTAGCCACTGGTATGTCGCAAGCTTGTCCCATTCGAGTTCGGCATCCCGCAAACGGGAAAGGACAAAGTGCGCGTGCGCGTCCCGAATCGGAGTTTCCCTCCTGGACGACTGCAGCTTTATGGAGGCGTATTCCCTCGTTGTCTCAAGCAGTCGAAGGGCCGTGCCGGTGTCGGACCTGCTGAGAAGGGATTTCGACTGAAGACCCCAGATCGCGTCCTCGATGTCGTCGTTTTCGAGGAGCGGACCGCAGACCGAGGCCGCGCCGTCTCTGGAGAATGTCTGGGCGAAAACGGAAAGGGCCTGCAGGGCTGTCTTCTCGTTCTCCGTGAGAAATCCGTAACTCCAGTCGAGCGTCGCCTGGAGTGTCTGTTGTCGATGAGGCGCGGTGCGCCGACCGCGTCGGAGTACGGTCAGGGGCTGGTTCAGGGAGTTCAGGAGCTGGTCGAGGCCAAGGTCTATGACCCGGGCTGCGGCGAACTCGATAGCGAGAGGAATTCCGTCCAGCTTCCGGACGATCGCCGCGACGCGAACGAGGTCGTCGATCTGGTTGAGGGACCCTATATCGAGAGAGTGCTCCACGCGATCCATGAACATCGCCATAGCGGAGTAGCTGGATGGGTTGACGGGATTTTCTCCTTCTTGGGGAGTATCGAGCGGGCCGAGCCGTCGGACCATTTCCGACGGTATCCCGAGTGTTTCCCGACTTGTCGCGACGATGAACACGTTTGGGCAGGCAAGGCTCACCTTTTCGATCACTTCTGCCGCCTGCTCGATGACGTGCTCGCAGTTGTCGAAGACAAAGATGATCTTGTGCTGCCCGATGGCGGTGATGATCCCCGGCATCGGATCGGACCCGTAGACCGAAAGCCCCATGAGCGAGGCAAGTGTCGGTCCGATGCGCTCTCCCGCGTTCAATGCGGCGAGGTCGAGGAAGAAGGCGGATTCGTAGCCCTCGCGAATGGTGTTGGCGAATGCGATCGCGACGGTCGTTTTTCCTATCCCGCCGGGACCAACGACACTCATGACACGCGTCCTACGCGATTCGAGGCACCTCTGGATAAAGTCTTCCCGACCTATGACCGCCGTGTGGACACCGGGCAGATTCCCCCTGATCTCCAAGGCGCGCGGCGCGGGGACCTCTACGGGTTTCCGGCTTTGAACGGAAGCGGACAGCAGGTAACCACGACCTGCGACGCTCTGCACCAGGCCATCCGTTTCCCCGGACGCCAGGGCCTTCCTCAGAGCCATGATCGTGACGCGCAAGGAGTTCTCGGCAGACGCGCTTCCTGACCAGACGGCATCGAAAAGTTCTTCGCGCGTGACGACTTCGCCCGCTCTCGAGGCGAGTACGACAAGGACATCCAGCGCCTTTGAACCGATCTTGACGGGCTGTCCCGAGCGCGTGAGGAGCCGTCGAGATTCATCGAGTTCGAATTCGAAAAACCTCAGTACCGACATCAGTTCCCCTCAACCTCGCGGACAATTGCACAAGACGACGCGATCCACGCGGAACGCCATCGTTGTCATATCCGCTCGGGAGCTCCCGCCATACCTAGCCATAGGGTTAGCTTGATCGGACCCTTCTGCCCGTCATAACTGGACCAGCATCTAAGGGGACGGAACAGGATGAAGATCGGTAACGCCGAGGTCACGCGCATCGAGGAGTATCACGGTCTCGGGTTCCCGCCGCAGGCGTTCCTTCCCGACTGGAACGACGCCGCGGTCGAAAAGCACCTCCACTGGATGGTCCCCGGTCACTACTCGCCGGACGACGGGCGGTTGATGGGATCCATACACAGCTGGTTGATCCGGCTGCCGAACCTCACCGTGTTGGTCGACACATGCAGCGGCAACCACAAGAACCGCCCCGACAGCCCGTTCTTCTCGATGATGAACTCACGATATATGGAGAACCTGGCCGCAGCCGGGATAGATCCCGACGATATCGACATCGTCTTCTGCACGCATCTCCACATCGACCACGTCGGCTGGAACACCCGCCTCGTCGATGGTCGGTGGGTCCCCACCTTCAAGAACGCGAAATACATCGCTTCCCGCTCGGAGTTCGAGCGCCTGCTCGCTCACGAGAAGGACATACCGGACAACATGCATATGATCGCGGATACGATCCAGCCGATCGTCGACAGCGGCCAGTGGCTTCTCGTCGATACGCCGTACCAGATCTGCGACGAACTCCATATCGAGGAAAGCCCCGGCCACACGCTCGGGCACTGCCACCTGACTCTCACATCAGGCGACGGGAAGGCGGTCTTCACCGGAGATATCGTCCACCATCCCATCCAGATCCACATACCGAGCTGGAATTCCGCAGCATGCGCAGCGCCCGAGCTGGCCGTACCCACGCGGCTTCGGGTGCTTGAAGGCCTCAGCGAAACGGGGGCATGGCTGATGCCCGTCCATTTCGCGAAGCCCTTCTGTTGCCGCGTCGGCAAACCGGAAGATGGCGGGTTCGTCTGCGTCATGGAGTGATGCGACCCAAGAAGGGTAGCGTATCGCGCGAAGATCGCCTGATGCGCGATGTCTTGGTCTGTTTCACATGATGTTGGAGATCCATGCGGAGAGTATCGCCAAGCCGGAAGGACCAGACGAGCGGCCAGAACGGGACAGGCCTCTTCAGCTGGGACATACCGACGGATTCGTTCAGAATGGACGCCACACTTAGCCGTCTATTCGGCATTGATCCCGCATCCGGTGCAGGGGGACTGCCTTTCCTCGTATTCGTCGATATGCTGCATGCGGACGACCGCGCAACCGTGTCTCAGAGTATCGGGGAGGCTGTTCGCGTCGGCGGAGCGGGCAGGCAGAGCTTCCGGATCAGAAGCCCCAACGGACTCAGGCGGGTCGCCGTACTCGGGCAGGCATTCTCCAACGCCGGAGAAAAGACGTCGCAATACACCGGAGTGATTTTCGAGGCTGGTGTACCTAGCGAGGAACAGCGAACCGGGCTGGTGGACCATTGCATCGCCGCCTACAGGCTCGCCCGGGAACTTAACGCCGAACTCCCGGTGTACTTCATTTCGATGGCGCTCATTGAAATGGGATTCGAAGAGGCGCAGCTTGAAGGCGGCGAACCCCACTGAGCCCGCCGCCGTCTCGTTCGATAGTTCTCGGATGCGGGCCTCAGCCCTTAACGAACGCCAGGAGGTCCGGGTTGATGACGTCGGCGTGTGTCGTCAGCATGCCGTGCGGATAGCCGGGGTAGACCTTGAGCGTGCCGTTCTTGAGCAGCTTCACGGAGAGGCGCGCCGCATCGTCGATCGGGACGATCTGATCGTCATCGCCGTGCATGACCAGCGTCGGCACCGTGATCTTCTTGAGGTCTTCGGTCTGGTCGGTCTCGGAGAACGCCTTGATGCCGTCGTAGTGGGCCTTCGCGCCACCGATCATGCCCTGCCGCCACCAATTCTGGATGACGCCCGGATAGACCTTCGCGCCTTCGCGGTTGAAGCCGTAGAACGGGCCGGAGGCAACGTCGAGATAGAACTGCGCGCGATTGGCCGCCAGGCCGTTGCGCAGGCCGTCGAAGACCTCCATCGGAAGGCCGCCGGGATTGGACTCGGTCTTGAGCATGAGCGGCGGAACGGCGCTGACCAGTACGGCCTTGGCGACCCGCTTCTGGGGCTCGCCATACTTGGCGACGTAGCGTGCGACTTCGCCGCCACCCGTCGAGTGGCCGATATGAACCGCGTTCTTGAGGTTCAGGTGTTCGTAGACGGCAGAAGCGTCGGCTGCGTACTGGTCCATATTATGGCCGTCCGCGACCTGCGACGAGCGGCCATGGCCGCGACGGTCATGGGCGACGACGCGATAGCCGTGTTGGACGAAGAACAGCATCTGGGCGTCCCAGTCGTCAGACGACAGGGGCCAGCCATGATGGAACACGATCGGCTGGGCATCCTTGGGACCCCAGTCCTTGAAGTACAGCTCGACGCCATCCTTGGTCTTGACGAATGCTTCGGTCATTTCGAATTCTCCTTTGATGTCCGTGGTTCTCTTTTTGTCGGCTGCGTCGGCGACCGGCACAAACATAGAAAAAGAGACGGCTGCCCCTGCAATGAGTGTCTGTCGGCGGGAAAGGTCGTAGGTCACAAGTCGCTCCGTTATTCGTGCCGGGTCTCGGCATGCACTGGAAACTAGGGGCGGCACGGATCGGATTATTGTAGGATCGGGCACACTTGTGCGGGGGCGGGGTCGCGAGGGCCCGGCGCTCAGTCGATGTGCGCGACGGGCAGGGTCACCCGGTCCACGACGACGTTCCGGCTTGCACTTTTCGGCTGAGCATGCGGCGTTGCCCAGGCTATCGATGCGCCACGATATCGCGGGGCGTCAGACTTGAGGACGCTGTAGGCGGCAACACCGATCACGACGATTCCATAGGCCGCTATGACGGGCCAGACCTGCGGATGTCTCGGCGAGTAACGATTGTCTCTATCCATGTCCGGATCTCCTTTGACGGGAAATCGGTAGGCCCGGACGGCAGACGGATATTGTACCAAGCGGTGTCCGTGTCGCCTTTGATTAAGTTCGGACGCCTACACTCCGGCCTCATCCGCGACCTGTCGCGTGCCCTTACGCCCGAGATCCGAGGCCTTGAGGACATCTATGAACGCCCTCAGACCGGGAGGAAGCAATCGTCTGCCGGGATAGTAGAGATATATTCCGGGGTAGGGCGGACACCATTCCTCCAGCAACGCGCGAAGCAGGCCGGAACCGAGATACGGGGCTGCCATGATCTCCGGCACGAACGCGATACCCATTCCGGAAAGCGCCGCCTTGAGCATATGCTCCGTCCGATTGAGTGTCAGCGGCCCCTGGATCTCAACGGAATGGGGATGCCCGTCGCGTTCGAATTCCCATCGGTAGTTCCGGCCCGCAGGGGTTCGCGACCGGATGCAGTTGTGCCGCGCGAGATCGTCCGGGGTCACCGGGATCTCCCTGCCGAGAAGATACGAGGGGGAGGCGACCGCCAGCATCCGCGACGGACCTCCGACATGGATGGCTATCATGTCCAGCGGAACCGCTTCACCAAGCCGGAACCCGGCATCGAAACCCTCCGCGACGATGTCGACGAACGCGGCTTCAGCCACCAGATCCACGGACATCTCCGGGTACTGATCGAGGAAGGCCGGGATCACGGCCTCGACGAGCATCATCGCGACCGTGTCGGACGCCGTCAGCCTCAGCAGTCCGCGAGGCTGGTCTTTCGCTTCGTTCACCTCTCTTAGCGCGGTATCGAGTTCAAGGAACAGGGGGCTTACGCGAGCCACCAGCCGCTCGCCCGCTTCCGTTGGCGAGACGCTACGGGTCGTCCGGTTGAAAAGCCTGGCTCCGAGACGGGTTTCGAGATCGCGGATGATATGGCTAAGCGTGGAGGGCGAAATCTCCAGCTCGTCTGCGGCCTTCCGAAAGCTGCGTAGCCGGAAGACTGTCGCCAGCGCCGTCAGTTCCGAGAGTGTCGGCCGTTCATTCATGGCCATTTCCCCATTGGTCCATGCCGGATTGCACAATTCTACCACGCAATGCAAATGCATATTGTCTCCCGAGACATTCCCAACAAGGAGACCTGCAATGTCCAAGACTTGGTTCATCACTGGCATAAACAGCGGCCTCGGCCGCGAAATGGCGACACAAGCGCTGGAGAAGGGCGACCGGGTTGCCGGCACGATCCGTAAGCAGGGTTCGGTCGACGATCTCAAGGCGCGCTATCCCGACAGGCTCTGGGTCGCGCAGCTCGATCTCACCGACATCAAGGCGATCGAGGGCTGCGTCAAAGCGGCCTTCGCCGAATTCGGCACCATCGACGTCATCGTCAACAACGCCGGGTACGGCCTCTTTGGCGCTGCCGAAGGGCTTTCCACCGAACAGATACAGCACCAGATAGACACCAACCTCGTCGGCCCGATCGAGGTGACGCGGGTCGCCATTCCTTATCTGCGGGAGCAGGGCAGCGGCCACATCATCGCGATTTCCACCTATGGCGGTCAAGCGACGCATCCGGGCGCTTCGCTTTACCATGCCAGCAAATGGGGCATCGAGGGCTTCTTCGAGTCCCTTTCCCAGGAACTCGCTCCACTGAACATCGGCGTGACCATCGTCGAGCCCGGTTCCGCGCGCACGACGTTCCGCGAAGCCGCCGCCTCCAACGCAGGTTTCGCGCCCGACGCCTACAACGGAACGCCGGTCGGCATGGTGAAAGCCTTTCTCTCCGACACGTCGAGAATGCCTCTCGGCGATCCGGCGAAAATGGCGGCTGCCATTCTGGAAAGCGCGAGCCAGGCGACCGCACCGCGCCGCCTCGTTCTCGGAAGCGACGCGTTTGCCGCGATCGAGAAGGCGCTTCAGGCGCGCACGCAGGAGCTTGAAAGCAGCAGGGCCATCGCTCCGACTACCGACTTCCGCTGAGACCATCAGCGCTATCCGGGACGTAACGCGCCAGACGACTTCCCGAGACAGGATCGTTCAATATGCGCAACTGGCCCGCCGCTAACCTTTCGGCGGGCCTCATGACCGGACGTCAGGGCCGAATACTTTCTCGGTCATGGCGGAATACCCCGCTCGACCCGGTGAATCGGAAAGGCGGGTTGCCGTGGGAATTGCCCCGTGGAAGCTGACGGAAGGAAGGCGGCGGGCTCGTTCCGCGGTTCCGAGGCAGCATTTCTACCAGGACGACGAGCCCTTCGAGTATCCGGAAGGACAGCGCCCGGCTATCCCCGGCGCTCCCGGATTTCCGCCACACCCGACCCGCCGACGCATCGTTTTTGCATTCACCTCGGTCCTCGTCGGGATCACCGGAGCGCTCGGAAACGCAATCGTCGCGGCCAATCTCCCGTATCTTCAGGGCGCGCTTGGTCTCGACCTCAGCGAGGCGGCATACCTTTCCGTCGCTTACCTGGTGACGAACGCCATCACGGGCTGCGTGCTCGTCAAATACCGCCAGGAGTTCGGGATCAGGTCTTTCTGCATGATCTTCCTCACCCTGCAGGCGCTTCTCATTACCTCTCACCTCTTCGTCCACGGGTTGGCAGGGGCCATCCTCGTCCGGGCGGCGAGCGGGATATCGGCGTCGGCGCTGACGACCCTCGGCGTGTTCTACATGATCCAGGCGCTTCCCGCCGCACACAGACTCAAGGCCGTGTGCCTCGGCATCGGGACGCCACAGCTTTCCCTACCTCTCGCCTGGCTCATACCGAAGGACTTCCTGGCCTTCGGAAACTGGAACGGGCTCTACCTCTTCGAACTTGGCCTGTCCCTCGCGGTTCTCGGCATCGTGTCGATCGTCCGCCTCCCGCCGAGCGTGAGATCCAAGACCTTCGAGCCTCTCGACGCCGTCAGCTTCTCCCTTTACGCGGTTGGCTTTATCCTGTTCGGCTCTGCCATGGGTCTCGGGAGCTATCTATGGTGGACCAACGTCGCCTGGATCGGCTGGTTCTTCACGGCATGTATCCCCTGTCTCGCACTTTTCGTCTCGATCGAGGCGCGTCGCAAGCGGCCACTGGTCGACGTGAAGTGGCTTTCGGCCGGGACGTTCGTCAGGTGGGCGTTGATTGCCGTGCTCTGCAGGTTTGTCCAGTCTGAACAGACGATCGGCATTCTCTCGATGCTGCGCGATTTCGGGCTTACGAACGATGACATCAGACCGTTGACTGGCGCAATCTTTGTCGGGGCGGTGCTGGGATTGGCCGCTGCTGCCCTGACCGTCTCTCCGGCGCGGCTCCCGTACATGGTTCTCGCTTCCCTCCTGATTGTCGCGACGGCGACGTATCTCGACTCTGGATCGAGCGTGTCGACACGGGTGCCGCAGTTGCTGATCACGCAGGGGATGATGGGGTTCGCGGGAACGCTGTTCATCGGCCCTCTCTTCATCTTCGGACTGGGGCGGGTACTGGCCGACGGTGGGGTGCGGATGACGAGTTTCATCGCGCTCTTCAACGTGACGCAATCCGTCGGAACGCTGACGGGAAACGCCTTCACGCAGACTTACCTCTTCCATGCGCAGCAATACCACCTCGGGACCTACGCCGCCCAGGCGGCGAGATCCGAACCCGATGTGACGTCGCTCCTGTCGTCGCTCACCGCCCGATACTCCCCCCTGATCGCGGACCCGGTGCTTAGATCGGCCGAAGGCGTCGCGGCGCTCTCTCAGCAAGTCTCCCTCTATGCTCGCGTCGCCGGATACGTGGACGTCTTCACTGCCATTTCTCTCGCGGCTTCAGCCGGGGTGGTCGCGCTTGTCGCCGTCATCGCGGTCAACCTGATCAAGCAATATCGGAGTAAACCCTCATGAACGCGGTCTCCCCGGTCCCCTCTGTCCCGACTGCGCGGGCAGGGGACGAAACCCCACCGCCGCAGCAGCAGCTATGGCAACCAAAGATCAGCAGCCTGCTGACCAGGGCCTTTGCCGTAGCGCTCGTGGGAGCAGGCATGACCGCGATCCTGGCAGCCTGGCAATTGCCGCCTTTCTCCACACACGTGGTGAAAACCGACAACGCGTACGTCCGCGGACGGACGACCGTCATCAGTCCCCAGGTTACCGGATACATCCGGGAAATCGCGGTCAAGGACTATGCGGGGATCAGGCAGGGCGACGTCCTCCTGCGTATCGACGACAGGGTCTACCGGGCTCAGGTCGCCGCCGCCCGGGCTGACCTGGACATCGCCAGTTCGAACCTGGCGAACAACAAGCAGGCGATAGCCCAGAGGCAACTCGATATCACGACGGCGGAAGCAAAGATCGCCAGCGCGAACGCCCAGCTCATCAAGGCCGAGGCGGACTTTAAGCGGGCGTCACAACTTGCGGGGCAGGGGTCCGGCTCGGTCAGCGCCGAAGATGCCACTCGCGCCGCCCGGGGCGTTGCGTTGGCGTCCGTTCAGGAGACGGTGGCGGGCCGGGGTAGCGCGGAGCAGGCGCTGAAGGCCGCCAGCGTGAACGAGAAGGCTCTTGAAGCAGACGTCGAGAGCGCCAGAGCCAAACTGCAACTCGCAGAGATCAACCTCGGTTACACCGTCGTGAGCGCTCCCGAAGACGGAAAGCTGAGCGACGTGAGCGCCAGACAGGGCCAGTACGTGACGAATGGCAGCCAGCTCATGTTCCTGGTGCCCAAGGCACGTTGGGTTATTGCCAACTTCAAAGAGGCCCAGTCTGCGGCGATACGGCCCGGACAGCGGGCTTGGTTCTTTGTCGACGGATTGGCGGGGGCCCGCTTCGACGGGACGGTCGAGGACATTTCTCCAGCCGCCGGATCCGAATTCTCGGTTCTGCGCACCGACAACGCCATCGGCAACTTCACGAAGATACCGCAACGTATCGCTGTCCGCATCCAGATCGACGAGAACCAGCCAGATATCGAAAGGCTCGGCCCGGGAATGTCCGTGGAAGCCCACGTCGATACCTCATCCAACAGCACGCCGTAGTCGGCCATACAGGAGACAAGCATGTCAGTAATGCTCAACGATCCGACGGACCCGTGGCGGCGGGAAGCGCAGACCTATCCGGTGCTGCCTCAGGAAATGATCGAACGCGTCCGTCCCTATGGCGAGATGCAGGTCAGCCACGAGGACAGTATCGCCTTTACACGCGGGGACCGCGCACTTGACCTTTACCTGATACTGGATGGCGAAATGGAAGTGCATGCCGACCATCCGATCCAGGGAAGGCAGTACCTTTACAGTTACCGCGGTGGGCAGTTCAGCGGCGAACACAACATGTTCAACGACCGCAACACGCTCCTTTCCGGCAGGCTGATGGCCGGGACGAAATTCATCCGGGTTCCTCACGACAGATTTCGCGGCCTGATGACGGGCGAACCGGATATCGGCGAAATGATCATGCGAGCCTACATCCTCAGGCGTGCCGGCCTCGTCCGCCACCTCAAGGGCGGCGGAGTGCTCGTCGGGCATCGGGACCACACCGAACTGCTGCGGATACAGCGGTTCCTCACCCGCAATCTCTATCCGGTGGAAGTCCTGGATATCGTCGCCGATGCGGATGCCGCCAAAGCGATCGCGGAGTTCTCCATACTGCCTTCTGCGCTGCCCGCGTTGATCAAGCCGGACCGCACGGTATTGTCAAAGCCGTCCGACGAAACACTTGCCGAAGAACTGGGGCTCTACGAACCCCCGGAACCCGAGGCAATCTACGACGTCGCGGTTCTCGGGGCCGGCCCCTCCGGGCTGGCCTCGGCGGTCTATGCGGCCTCCGAAGGACTTAGGACGATCGTCGTGGAGACGCTCGCTCCGGGCGGACAGGCAGGGACATCCTCGAAAATCGAAAACTATCTCGGCTTCCCGACCGGGATCTCGGGGGAAGCTCTCGCGGGCCGAGCGCATATCCAGGCGCAGAAGTTCGGCGCTCGCATCTGCGTCTCGCGGAGCACCGTGTCGCTCGACTGCTCCAAGAAGCCGTTCGAGATCGGCTTGTCCGACGGCAGCACGCTCCGGGCAAAGGCGGTGGTCGTGGCGACAGGAGCGCGATACAGGAAGCTGGACATTCCGAACTACGGCCGCTTCGAGGGGCAGGGCATCCACTATGCGGCGACGGCGATGGAAGGGAACCTGTGCTCAGCGCAGGAAGTCGTCATCGTCGGGGGAGGCAATTCGGCTGGACAGGCAGCGGTATTCCTTTCGCGCACCGCCCGGCATGTAAACATGGTCATGCGGAGCGGCATATCCTCGACCATGTCGGATTACCTCGTCCAGAGGATCAAGAACTCGCCACACATCAGCCTGCACGAGTCGTCCGACATAACCGGATTGCGTGGCGAAACCGGGCTTGCAGGAGTGAGCTGGACCAACAGGAAAACCGGGCAGATATACGAGCGTCCGGCGACCAATCTGTTCGTCATGATCGGCGCATCGCCCAACACGGACTGGATGGAAGGCTGCGTCGATCTCGATCGGAGCGGTTTTGTGGAAACCGGGTTTTCCGACGAGGGAGAACTGTCCACGCCTTCCACTCCGTACCGTACAAGCAAACCCGGCGTCTTCGCGGTCGGAGACGTCCGCTCGGGTTCGATCAAGCGGGTCGCTTCCGCGGTAGGGGAAGGTTCGGTGGTGGTCGCGGCGATACACCAATACCTGGCTAGCGCCTGGTGAGGTCTGTCGGGTCGGTCCCGTGGCGGGAACCGCCGGGTCGCCTCGATAGAACCGGGGAATGGGGCCGAGGTGAGGTGTCTGATCGGGCAGATCGACGAATACGCCTCTTTCCTGTCTTTACCGAATCGGCGGTCCGACACGTCAGGACTGTTTCACGGATAGAACATCGGAAAAGATTTCACGTAACCGGAAAGCACGGTGGAGATCACGTAGAAGGTCCCGCCCGAGATCGCCATGAGAGCCAGGATCGGCCCGACATCGGCAAGCGACGGGTTGTCGTCGGCTGACGTCGCTTCGTCTGCCTGGGCGCGCACAACATTGTCGTTCGCCGGGAGCATACCGCGTGCGGTCACTCGCGGCTTTATCCTCCTCAGCGGAACCTGCCTGAAGATGCACGAAGTTTCTGAAAGCCTGAGAGCCATGACGTCACCTGTCGGTTGGAGTTGATCGTCCCTCTTAGCTACAGGTAACTCCATGCGACGCGGGTCCTATAGTACGATCGTTCCCTCAGGCTTCCGACCGGCCGAGCCGTCGACGATTTGGTCGGTGACGGAATTCTACAATCGTTGGCGTCGCGCAGAGTGGATGGTTGCCCGGAAACGAAAAGGAGTCGTTCAACAATGAAACATGCCGACCCCGCGATGAACGAATGTATCCAGAACTGCCTGCGCTGCTACAGCGTCTGCCTATCCACCGCGATGAACCATTGCCTGGAAACGGGCGGAAAGCACACCGAGCCCGACCATTTCAGACTCATGATGGCCTGCGCCGAGATGTGCAGGACGTCAGCGCATTTCATGCTGATCGGAACTGAGCACCACAAGCATACGTGCCGCGAATTCGCCGAGATCTGCGCTCAATGCGCGGACGATTGCGAACGGCTCGGCGACATGCGGGAATGCGTCGAGGCGTGCCGCGAGTGCGCCAAGAGCTGCGCCGAAATGGCTGCTTGAACTGATAAAGCCGATGGCCCGCATACGCGGGCCATCGGCTTTTCGATCGTGGTTTGCAGAGCCTACGAAAGTGAAACCTCGAGAGGAATGGGATTCCGCATCGAGTTGGCGACAGGGGAGAAGTAATTCGCCTGCCTGACGATTTCGTCCAGCTCCTCGCGGGTGGCGTCACCTTCGACGTCCACTTTCACGCGGATCGCCTGAAAGCCCATCTGCGACGGCTCGCGGGTCGCACCGCCCGCACCCCAGGCAGCGGTATTGCCGACGTCGCCCTCGATATGGAGTTCGAGCCGAGACAGCCGGACGTTCCTGAACGTGGCCACCGCGGTGATGCCGACCGCAAGGCACCCACCCAAGCCCGAAAGCACGATCTCGCCGGGTGCCGGCGCGGTGTCCTGGCCAAACAGGTGCAGCGGCTCGTCGACAACCACCGGATCGTGTTCGCCGACGAAGCTCAGCGTGCGATACTGGCCCTCGCACACTGTGTGAACCACGTTTGTACCACGACGATCGGGGTTCTCGCGGCCGCGCTGGGCAAAGGCGATCAGTCCGTCACGATCGATCGGACGTAGATAAGCCTTGATGGTAGTCTGCTGTTCATTCTGCGACATGATCGTCTCCTTGCTTCCGTTGAAAATGGAGTCGCTCCGGCGGGCCGACCCATTGCGGCCCTCGATCAAGCGAAACCTTCGTCCTGGACAAAACGGGATCGGTCACGCTGCCCCCGATGGAGCCGCGCGACCGATATCCGGCGCATGGGCCTCCGCGCCTATCGGTCGCTGCCGATGCGGATGCGGCTCGTGATGACCAGCGACCTGTCGGGCTGGATCATGTAGGTCTCGGTATAGCGCTGCCCGTTGGAGTAAAAGGTGTTGTCGAACGTGCTTCCGACCGGAGCCTTCTGCAGGCGATGAGCGGGCTGGCCACCGTAAGTGACGCTGCCGGGGATGGGCTCCAGCGCGAATGCGGACGAGACGAAGAGTGCCGATACGCCAAAGGCGGCAAGTACGAGTTTCATTGTTCTATCCTCAAGTTGACCAGGGATCATTCCCTTGCATGAGGCGAATATGAGCAGGAGCTTGTCTTACTTATTGTAGGATAGCGCCCTCGGTGCCTTGGACCGCCGATCGCACGATCGGACAATCTCCAGGAGGCGTCGTTGACCGATCCTATCGGCACAGCTCCGACGATGGCCACATCCCCGTCCCATCCGAGCGTGTGGAGGTAGTGAGATGGCAAGTGTGCTTCCGGATATCGGCGAAGTTTCATATATCGAAATCGACGGCGTCAACGTCCGCCTGGCCACCGGCGGGCGAGGGGATGGTATCCCGGTGATGCTTTCCAGCCCTTGGCCAGAAAGCATCTACGCGTTCAGGGGCATCTTGCCGGAGATCGCCAAGTCGGCTCCGTACGTGGCGATAGACTTGCCGGGTTTCGGGATGTCGCAAGGCCGCTCTGACCTGATGTCGCCCACCGGCATGGCGCGCTTCATAGTTAGGGCCGCATGGAAACTGGGCATCAAGCGCATGCACGGCATCGGTCCCGACGTCGGCGCTCTCGCGATGCTTTCCGCCGCCGCAGATCGCTCCGATCTGTTCGAAAGTCTTGTCGTGGGCAGCGGGGCTACGAGCGTCGAGCTAGCCGCCGGCGGCCTTACCGATCTGATTTCGTCGCAGCCGGGGGCATTCGCCGAGGCGGAGGGTGGCGATCTCGCCGTCGGGTTCGTCACTCAATCCGCAGCCAGTGGCACCCCTCCGGCCGTCATGGAGGACTATTGGCTTTCTTCATCCGCCTCGCGCTTCGACCATGCCGCAAATTTCGTCCGGTCATATCCCGAAGAGCTGCCGATCCTCAAAGAGCAGTTGCACAGGATCGAGACGCCGGTGCTGGTTCTGGCCGGCCGCGAAGATCCGCTGGTCCCGCCCGCGAACGGGCAGCTCCTTGTCGATCATATCAAGCGTAGCCGACAAGTTCTTCTCGAAGGAGGGCACTTGATATGGGAGGACGCTGCGGCGCAGTACGGAGCGACAGTCAGGGATTGGATCGACGGAGCCTACAGGCTGCTCGATCAGGGCTAGGGTTAGGCTGAGCTTCAACATCGATTTGTAGACCTGGCCGCCAGGCTCGAGAGCACGATCCTGCAATAATTTGCGTCGGGCGTAGGAGATAAGGTCGGCATCACGGGTGCCGCGTAGCAACTTCGGGTCGCCCGACACGATATGATGGGGAAAAAACTCCGATGCGAATTCTAGTTCTGTTCGCGCATCCGGCGCAGCGGAAGTCGAGCATAAATACGGCGATGGCGGCGAGAGCTAGAGCGGTGGAAGGCGTGACCTTCGTCGACCTTTACGCCGAGTATCCCCGTTTCTCCATCGACGTGGACCGCGAACAACGCCGCCTTATCGAGCACGACGTGATTGTCTTCCAGTTCCCCGTTTTCTGGTACTCGACGCCGGCTCTTCTCAAACAGTGGCAAGATTTGGTTCTCGAATACGGCTTTGCATACGGCCCTCAGGGTAAGAAGCTGGCGGGAAAGCGCGCGCTGGCATGCATCACGACTGGCGGAAGCAGGTCGGACTACGCGGCAGATGGGGGCAACCGACGAGACGTCGAGCACTTCCTATACCCCCTCGAACAAACGGCGATCCTGTGCGGCATGGAGTACCTTCCGCCCTTTGTTCTGCACTCCGCCAATCATCTCGATGACGATAGGGCACAGCATCATATCCAGTCGTACCCTCGTCTTCTGACCGCCCTTCGCGAAGAAAGGCTTGACTTGGCGGGTGTCCGTCTCATGCCGACTTTCGGCAGCTTCGATCTGACTAACCTGGTGAGGGACTGACCATTGGAAGGCTTGGCATTCTACGCTCTGTGCTATCTTGCGGCTGCGGTTCTCGCCGTTATCGTGTCCCAGCGGATCGGGCTTGGCTCCGTCGTCGGCTGTATAGCGGCAGGTGTCCTGATTGGCCCCGTGTTTCAAATTTCGGTGGCTGGATCTGGATATCTGGAACAGTTTTCCGAATTCGGCATCGTCATGATGCTGTTCCTGATCGGACTGGAAATAGACCCCCAGATGGTCTGGCGGCTCAGGGACAAGTTAATCGGCCTCGGCGGGCTTCAGGTCGTCGCGACAATCGCTGCCGTGACTGCCGCCGGGGTGGTCCTGGGTTTCAGCTGGCAGCAGAGCCTCCTTTTTGGCTTTGTCGCCGCCTTGTCCTCGACGGCAATCGTCCTCCAAACCCTCGAAGAAAAGGGTCTTCTAAGGTCAGATGGAGGGCAGGCGAGCTTCTCCGTGCTTCTTTTCCAGGATTTGGCGGTCATCCCGATGCTCGCGTGCATTCCGCTGATTGCCGCGGGTGGACATGGGACTTCGTCGGGGCACGGCGGAGCCACATTGCTGACAGACCTTCCCGGATGGGCGTCGGCGATCCTCACCCTCGCGGCCGTCGGTGTGGTTGTGGCCGCGGCGCACTTCCTTTCTCGACCGGTCTTCAGAACCATCGCGCTCCTCGGCCTCCGCGAGGTGTTCACCGCAGCCGCGCTTCTGGTCGTGGTCGGTATCACCGTATTGATGTCCGCTGTGGGCCTGTCGCCCGCACTCGGTGCGTTCTTGGGAGGCGTCGTCCTTGCGAACAGCGAGTTCAAACACGAGCTGCAGAACGACATTGAGCCATTCAAAGGCCTGCTGCTCGGACTGTTTTTCATGACGATAGGCGCGAAGATCGACCCGGAAATCCTCTTGGCGAACTGGTTGACGGTAGCCGCCGCCACATTTGGCCTAATAGCGATCAAGGCGATGGTTCTCCTACCGCTGGCCTGGTTTTTCCGCGTCCGGGCGGCAGCCGGGTGGCTCTTCACTCTGGGACTCGCGCAGGCCGGGGAATTCGGTTTCGTCCTATTGACGATCGGCGAAGACCGCGGACTGCTCTCGCCTGCGACCGCTTCGGTATCCGTGCTGATTGTCACCTTCAGCATGGTGCTCACTCCCCTGCTTTTCGCGCTATCCAATCGGATCGTCGTCATTCTTGAGAGGCGGGGACGACACCAAAGAGACGCCGACACGCCCGAAAGAGGCACGATCATCCTGGCGGGCGTCGGGCGCTTCGGGCAGATCGTGAACCGGATGCTCTTGGCGAACGGCTACAAGCCAGTCGTCCTGGACTACCGGGCGGACGTAGTAGACAACGTCCGAAAATTCGGTGTGAGGTCGTTCTTTGGTGATGCTGGTCGCCCAGACCTCTTGGAATCGGCCGGGCTCGCCAACGCTTCGCTGCTTATCGTCGCCATCGACGACCCCGAGAGAGCCACCGAAATCGTGGCCCACGCGAGGCGTAGCAATCCCGGCATTCAGATCATCGTCCGCGCCTATGATCGGCTTCATCACTATAAGCTGGTGGACGCTGGGGCGGATCATATCGTCCGCGAGATGTTCGATGGTTCGGTGCAGGCTGCGGGCATGGCCTTGGAGTCCCTCGGCATGCATCCTTACGAGGTCGAAAAGCGTAAAACCGTATTTGTCGAACAGGATACTGCGGGGTTGGCGCGAATGGCCGCCTTGGTGGACGTTGATACGCCCGCTGCGAACAATCCAGATTTCGTTGCTGGTTTCAACGACATCGGGAAGGTAATTGAAAACGCCATGATGGGGTATCGTTCTGGTTATGACGAGATGGTAGCGCGTGGCTGGAATGCACCTGACGCAGGCTCCATTCATGTCCCGAAGAGCAAGGGGATCGGTCTTCCATCGTGAGTTTCGCGCGTCGTATTGCCCTGCACGTCGCCTGTCGGACCATAGTATCCCGAACATCGATGATAGGCTTACTCCGCCTCGGTAGGCCTGGAGTGCTTTTCTGCGAGCTTTTGTACCAACCTTACGAAATGATCTTTTCGCGTTCGAGAACCATCCTGATTTCCTCGAACTTCGCACTGATTTTCCCGGCCGGAAACCTGATTTGTCCGAGACCGACGATATTGGAGAACTCCTCGCAGCCCTCTTCGAGCAGAATGATCGCCTTCTTGAACCCGAGACGTCCTTGGAAGAGTCCGGCTTCGTGTACGACGTTCAACCGCGCGGTCATTGTTCCTTGGGCAGTCTCATCCTCGCCTGTCATTACAAGGAAGGCGACGCTGGCGGCATCAAGCATTTCTTGCAAACGTTCCGTAGTGGCCAAACCGGCAGCGGGTTCGCGATTGAATTCATCCCACTCGAGTTTCAGTCGGTCCTGCAAGAAGTCCTTTAGATCGCGCCAGACATCAGACCTACCATGGCCGATGAAAACTCGTCCTCCAATCTTGGCCACTCGCGCCTCCTCCCTTTCCTGCTCCAACTCGTGGATTTCCCATCCTGCGACCGTGAGGGCATAGTGGTCCTCCGGCAAATAGTCGATGAACCCAGCATCCTCCGCATCCTTGATTATTGCGGAGGCACCGTCTGCGTCGACCGCACCGATCACGCCAGCGATAAAGTCGTCGTTAATTTCGATATACTTGAACCGATCGTCTTGAGCGGTTTCGGCCATCCAATTGAGAAGTAACGATCGTTGCTGTCGAGGTTTAGGCAGTGGTTCGCCGCACCATTCATCGAGGACGTACGACGTGATTTTCGGCCAGTCGGCCCCACGCGCGCGACGTCTGACCGCATGACTCAGCCGGGCGGCAATCCTTCGGTCGGCTATACGAGTGGCCAGCATAGCTGAGGCAGTACCTGACAATTCGTAATGCCCACAGCGCGGGCAGTCGAACTGCATGCTGTCGCCACCCGGCTCGCGGCCTGTATCGGCATTGTTTTTACAGATCGGGCATTTGGTCATGCGGGCAGGGTAGTTGATTCTGAACGGAATCAGCAACGATCACCCATCGCCTCATTCGAAATTCACCGGATTGCGGAGAGCACTACCGACCCTACTCGTGCGGCAACGCAGCGACCGCCGTCAGCCTTTTCTATCTTTGGGGCATTCCCGCCGCCAATGCTCCAATGATAGCGTTCAGGACGGCCTGCTGCGCTCGGTCAAATTGCGAGCAGGACGGCGCTAGCAGCGGATCTTGCATGTTTACGGATGCAGAATCCATGCCTGCGGAGCTCGGCTGCATGCGATGGAGGTGTTCTCGTTCCCACAGGGACCTATGCGGGACCGGGGACATCGACGATGCGTCAATCAGAAGCCCAAGTCCAAGCCAAGCATCTTGCTCAGGAAGAAGGCGAAGAACCCAATGCCGAGTACCGCTAGCACGAAAACTGCGGCCAGCTTGCCGCCGGTTCGCAGAAAGGCTCGCCTGTCCGCCGTCTTCCCCTGATCATAGTGCCATTTGATGGCGAAAAACATGGCCACGCCCAAAGCGACGACCTTGAACGTAACAAAGGTAATAGGGACCCAATCCATAACAAAAACTCTCGTGTGAACCAGCAAGACGCTGAGAGATATCATCTGAGGCAAACGCACAATTCTGTATTGTGCAATGCTGGCATGGGGGAGCGGGTGGCGTTCTCCTAGCTCGCATCTCCGAAACTCACTAAGAGCTTGTTGAAGCTCCCGATACGGGGTGAGCCCCTGACGGCGAATATCGCACGCCATTTTCTGGCCCATCGCTATACCCCTCCGGTCCCTTGGCACCCTGCTGGCGTAAGCCTAGCAATCGCAATTTTCTTGCACATTCCGGCAGCCGATCATGGCTCCAAGTGATTCCGTCTGGTCTCTATTCGTCGGGACCGTCACCACCGCCTCCGGCCTCTCCAACGCGAAACTATCAGCGGATCTTAGATCGAGGTCACGCTTTGGCCTGTAGGACATAACCAGAAGGTATGGTCCCGACACACGGTGGTCCGGACAGATTTCGGACCCTCGGGAAGGCAACATCTGCTCATCGAATTTCAAAACACGGAGAGCACCGATGAACGCCAACGCCCCCACCAAGGACCACAAGATCATCGCAGCCGCATCGCTGGCAATCGTCTCGGATATCGATCTCTCGGCCGCCGTCCCCGCGGCCATCCATGCTCCGGTCATTCTTCCGGACCTGTCGTCGGAGGTCGTGCAGCGTGACCTTCTTCTGCCGTGGCAGCGCCGCAAGATCATGCAGTTCATCGAAGAGCACCTGACGGAGACGATCAAGGTCGAGGAACTGGCCGCCCTGACCAAGCTCAGCAAGACCTATTTCTCGAGGGTCTTCAAGTCGGCCTACAAGGAGAGCCCCTACAACTATGTCCTTCGCCGCCGCATGGAGCTGGCAAAGGAGCTCATCATCGAAACCGACACGGCTCTCAGCGAGATCGCCCTGGATTGCGGGATGGCCGACCAGGCCCACCTCTGCAAGACCTTTCGAAAGGTCTTTGGCACCACGCCGAACTACTGGCGTCGCCCTTCCCGATCTGTGAACCACACGTCGGAAGCGGGTCGCTCCTCGACAACTCGTGGGGAAGCGAACTCAGCTCGCTTCAATTGATCAATGGGGCACGTTGAACTGGAATCGACAAGCCGACAAAGCTCAAGGCTGACATCCTTTCATCGTCAGTGACAGCTTCCGCTCAGCGGACCGTCACGTCCGTGGTCCGCCAAACGGGACCACAACAAAAATTCAAGACCAATCGACTGGATAGAAAGGACCTACCATGCGTTTCACGTTCCTAATCGTCTCGCTTACCGCGACATCTCTCCAACCCGCCTTTGCGGCTTCCGAACATTTCGTCGCCGGCCGGCTGGAATGCGAACTTTCACGTTCCGAAGGAGCAGTGCTCGGTTCGAAGCAGAACGCCGCTTGCGTTTTCCTCCCCTCGGAGCAGGGAGCATCGGTGCGTTACACAGGACTTATCGACAATTTCGGGCTCGATATCGGCGAAGTAGACAAAGTGAAAATGGTCTGGGCCGTCACCGCGGTCAGCAGGCAGCAGACCTTCAATCTGGAGGGCACCTACCGCGGTGTGGAAGCGGCGGCAGCTGTCGGTGTTGGCGGCGGCGCGACAATCCTTACGGGTGGCACCCACGGCACGTTTTCCCTGCAGCCGGTCGCCGTCAACGGACGAGAAGGGCTTGATGTGTCCGTCGGGATAACGCAGTTGCATCTCAAGCCAGCCATCTGAGCGCCTGTTCGTCCAAATGATGACTTTACGCGAGGCCGACGAGAGATTTCCGTCGGCCTTTGCCTGTTCCCTGGATGGTCGCCGGTACTGCTTTTTACAAGATTCCAAGGGAGCGAAAGCCCATGATGGCGATAATAGTTCGATAGCCAAGCTCGTCTGGATAGTATCGCATGCGCAACGCTTTTATTTCGGTCACCCTTTTCCTCGTGAGCGTCTCCATCGCGAGTGCCGCTCAAGTAGATGACAAGGTCGCAGTTCAGATCGCGCAGCCGCGCGAGACCATCTTCGAAAGAGGGGCGGACCGAAAGCTTTTCGCGGAAAGCGCAACTGCCGCCGACAATTTCTATGGTTTCTGGAACAACGGGAGCCAGGCGCTACTCGACGCCGCGATATCAAACTACTTCATCGATCACACTCTCCCCGCAGGCCGACCGCAGGGACCTACTGGTCCCGCGATCGCTTCGAAGGCGTTTCTTGCCGCGGTACCCGACCTCCGCGCGGAAGTCGTGCAGCGACTTTTCGTGGGAGACCGTGTGGTTTCACACCTTCGGTTCACGGGGCATTTCACGGGCGAATTCATGGGCAGGACAGGCAACGGTGAGAGCGTCGACTTCATCGCAACGGATATCCTCAGGGTCCGCGAGGGGCGCATCACCGACAACTGGCATTTGGAGGACAATCTGACTTTCCTTCAGCAGATCGGCGTCATTCCCAAGGAGTGAACGAGAAATCTCGTCTCGCCGAGCAACTCACCAGCTCAGACTTCTTCGATGCACCTGATCAGGTCGTCGGCTAGGATCGGCTTCTGAAGAAGCTCCTTTGCGCCGCCAGCGATCGCACGCCGCCGAATGACTTCGTCCTTGAGGGCCGTCATCATTATGATCGGCATTTCCGGCCAGCGCTTCTTCACGATATCAAGCAGTTCCAACCCGGTCATCTCGGGCATGTTGATGTCGGTCAACAGCAGAGCGACAAGGTCGATATGGTCGTAGGCGAGAAACGATCGCCCAGAGCTAAAGGGAAGGGCGTCATAGCCCATGGACTCGAGGAAGCCTGAAGTGGCCTCGAGAAGCGCCTCGTCGTCGTCGACGATCGCAACGGATTTTTTGTCGCCAGACACCTGATGTTTCCTTTTGCCCGACATACGGGCTTTGACATCTAGTTAGATGGACTGGCGGGAATTTGTAATAATACGATTGTATGGGTTGGCGGCGTTCGCGCGCGAAGTCGCGGGGACTCTGGAGTTGACGCCCTCGATTGACGAAATCAGGCCAGCGACTTGAGGATTTCGGCCTTGCGAACCAGGTCGGCAAGCGATGTGACGTTCATCTTCCGCATGACGTTGCCGCGATGGATTTTCACGGTCACTTCCGAAATGTCGAGGAGATGGGCCACTTGCTTGTTGAGGAGGCCTTTAACAACAGCCTCCATCACTTCATGTTCGCGGGGGGTCAGTGACGAGGCTGCCTTGACCGCTTCATTGGCGGCAGTGAGCTCGAGACGCCGCGACCTGTCGCGCTCGATGGCGACGGAAACCGCGTCGAGCATTTCTTGGTCCCTGAACGGTTTGGTCAGGAAGTCCGTCGCTCCCGCCTTCATTGCCCGCACGCTCATCGGGACGTCGGCATATCCGGTCATGAACACGATCGGCAACTTGTTGCCCATGCCGTTCAGCTTCGTCTGCAGGTCAAGACCGCTCAGGCCGGGCAGTCGAACGTCGAGGATCAGGCAACCGGGGCGATCGGGCAGGGGCTCCGCGAGCAGTTCCGTCGTCGAGGAAAACCCGAGTGAATCGATGCCGACCGAACGCAGGACGTCCATCAGGCCATCGCGCATTCCGTCGTCGTCGTCCACGACGACCACAAGCGGCGTATCGGCTTTGGCAGCAGAGGCGTCATGCGCCCGATTACCTATTGCAGCCGACATCGGCGAAGACCTCAAATTAGTCGATTGGAAGCGGCGCAATCCATCGACTTCACAATGGAGCCTGCGCACCTGTACCGGGAAATAGTTACTACGCGCGAGGGCAAACCTCGACCTAGCCATAAGGATAGGTTCTGGCCACCCGCCATTATTGTAAAGTTCGGTAGGTTTGGGAGGGCCGAAATATAAAGAAATCCCGGGATCCGCATCTATGAACGTCAGAGCTCAGTCCGATACTCCTTACGTCGGCGAGGAACCGATGCCGAGCGGTATGACGTTCCGGATTCTCATGTCGAGTTTGGTCGGCACCTCTGTCGAATTCTACGATTTCTATATCTACGCGACAGCCGCGAGCCTGGTGTTCGGACCGCTCTTCTTTCCAGCATCCGTGTCCTCGATGGAGTTGATTGGAGCCTACGCCAGCTTCGGGATCGCCTTCATAGCTCGACCACTAGGAGGCGCGGTTTTCGGGCACTTCGGCGATCGGGTAGGGCGCAAGGCCACCTTGGTGGCGTCGTTGTTCCTCATGGGGGCATCCACAGCGGCAATCGGACTGCTGCCCACCTACGCCGTCGCTGGCTGGCTCGCTCCGGCTCTCCTGTGCCTGCTGAGGTTTGGCCAGGGATTGGCGCTCGGCGGCGAATGGACGGGGGCGGCACTTCTGGCGCTCGAAAACGCGCCCAAGGGTTGGCGAGCTCGATACGCGATGTTCGCGCCGCTCGGCGCGCCGATCGGGTTCATATTGGCCAACAGCCTTTTCCTCGCCCTGACACTGACGTTGTCGCCCGAACAATTCGCTGACTGGGGATGGCGAGTGCCGTTCCTCCTAAGCGCGCCGCTGGTGTGGATGGGCATCTGGATCCGCTTCAACCTCGTCGAAACCCGCGACTTCCACGCCGCGATCAGCAAGTCGAAGCCTTCCCGCGTACCCCTGCTCGACATTTTCCGCCTGCATATGGACCAGGTGATATCGGGCGCGTTCGGCGTCGTAGCATGCTTCTCGCTTTATTACGTCGTCACGGCATTCGCCCTCGGATACGGGACATCGGTGCTCGGCTACACACGATCGTCGTTCCTGATGGTGGAGCTGGGCGCGATCCTATTCATGGCTGCTGGCATCGTGGTGGCGAGCTGGCTTTCCGACCGGATCGATCCCGAGCGCATCCTGATTTTCGGATGCGCCGGCACTATTCTCTCAGGCGTCGTGCTCGCCCCGATGCTGGGAAGCGGATCGCTGGTGGTCATTTTCCTCTATCTGGCTTTCTCTCTCTGGGTGATGGGCTTCGTGAACGGACCGCTCGGCGCTTGGCTGCCAGGCCTGTTCCCGACCCGGGTCCGCTATTCCGGGACGTCGGTCGCGTTCAACATCGGCGGCATCATCGGCGGGGCATTGACGCCCGTGGTCTCTCAGGCCCTCTCCCAGTACAGCGGACTTGTCGCCGTCGGGTTCTATCTCGCCATCACTGGCGGTTTAAGCCTCATCGCCTTCGACGCGAGCGCGAGACGAAAGGCGCTGGGAGCACTGGCTCAGAGCGAAATAAGATACCGTTCGATCTTTGCGCAGAACCACGTTTCGCTCTGCGAGGTCGATCTTTCCATGCTGTGGAAGCGGCTGGAGGCGGTGCGGACCTACCCTCAGGCGCAGTTGCGCGCGTATCTCGATGCCACGCCGGAATTCGTGGACCAGTGTTCGAGACTCGTGAGGTTCGTCGACGTCAATGACGCTACCGTACTGCTACTCGGCCGGGAGACCGAGCGTGAGGTTCTCGGTTCGATAGACCGCTTCCTTCCGCCACATAGTGAGTTGGTCGAGGCGATCATACTCGGCATGTGCTCCGGAGACGACCGCGTGGAGATGGAGGCGCGACTTCTGCGCAGCCCGGGCAACGAGGTCATCGTCATCTTTGTGATCGCCTTCCCGGATGACAAGGACGCCTTCGACCGCGTCGCGTGCGCGATGATCGACGTGACGCAGCGCGAGCAGGCCAAGGAAGCTCTCATGGCGGCGCAGGGCGAACTCGCTAGGGTTGGAAGGGTCGCGACGGTGGGCGCGATCTCCGCCTCGATCGCCCACGAGGTGAACCAACCGATCGGCGCTGTCGTTATGAGCGCCCAGGCCTGCATGCGCTGGCTTCAGGCTAACCCGCCGGATATCAAGGCGGCCTCGACGGCCGCGGAACGCGCGATCAAACACAGCATGCGAGCCAGCGAAATCATTCAGCGCACCCGAGAACAGGTTCGCGGCACCAAGAGGAGGCTCGAGAGCGTCGACCTCAGAAATATCGTCACAGACGTACTCGGGCTGCTGGACCGAGAACTGATCACCGCTTCGACCCGCGTGACGACCGACTTTTCCATCGACGACCCGGTTGTTCTGGCCGACAGGGTCGAGATGCAGCAGGTAATCGCAAATCTCGTTACGAACGGCCTACATGCCATGGGAGGGACGCCCATCGAACAGCGCGACCTCATCATATCGATGGCCGCCGTGGAACCGGATATGGTCAGGCTGCAAGTCCGCGATCATGGCACCGGGATCGCGCCGGAAAACCTTGCGAAACTCTTCAGTCCGTTCTTTACGACAAAAAACGAGGGCATGGGTATCGGGCTTGCGATCTGTAAGACGATCGTGGAAGCCCACGGCGGCTCGCTGACGGCGCGCAACCACGACGAAGGCGGTGCGATCTTCGAGATCGTGATACCGCTGTCGATCGAAGAACAACAAGACCTGCCTCAGGCGGCAGCCCAGGGCGCATAGTGGATGGATCTGACGCCGTCGCATGAACCTGGCCGTCTTCTCGCACAGCGCTTCTAGCCATGACCCGAAATTACAAGAACGCGCCACTCCGAGAAACTAGGGTGGCGCGCCTTGGAGGCGTTTCACGCCTCGCAATGAAAATGGAGTTTCCGATGAAAACATACGCGGGCAACCTTTTCCCGACAGCTCAGTCCAAACGTAGTGCCGCCATTATCGTGGGTGCACTCGGCCTGGTCGCGACCTTGGCGGTGCAGGCTCAAGCTCAATCGGCAGTCGAGCTCGATGCTGCCACGGCGCGCAAGGTGATTTCCGCCGCGGAGGCGGAAGCGAAAAAGGGGCCGCCTTCGAGCATCTTCGTGGTCGATAATTCGGGAGCGCTCGTCGCCGCCGAACGCATGGATGGTGCGTTCCCGGCGAGCGCCAAGATTGCACAAGGCAAGGCCGAGACGGCCGCCGCATTTTGGCAAAGCACGGGTAATCTGGAAAACGCCGCGAACGGCGGCCGGGCGGCATTGCTGTCGTCGGGGTATATCGTCATGCAGGGTGGTATTCCGCTCAAGATTGACGGCAAGGTCGTCGGTGCTATCGGCGTGAGCGGTGGCAACAAGGACCAGGACGAGGCGGTCGCCAAAGCCGGAGCGGCGGCGTTCGCGAAGTGAGCGTAAGGGTTCCGACCCGAGCGAAGTTTCCAAGCTAAATCACGATCCAAACCAGCCCGTCGGGATAAATTTGACGGGCTGTCCCATTCTACGAGATACCCTCAGCACAACCGATGCTCGCTCTCTTGTCGTCTTCCAAGACCTTTCAATGGCTTGCCCGCTAATGAGCGACAGGACTTTGCCTGCGCAAACTGCAGTTGAAATTCCCAGAAGGTCAGCCCTGACGGATCGCCATCCTTTTTTCCAACATCATTGCCATAAGCTAGGGCGAACCGACGGTTCGATGGCGCAGAATTAGTCTGGGCGGATGGTTCTCTGAAGTCGCCTGTCGGCCCGAAGCGGTCATTCAGGACCGGGTTGGGTTTGTCCGAGTTGGGGTGGTCAGTGGACTGGAAAGTTTAGCAGGTTATGCCGGGAAAGCTGCCCTTTACCTTGTCACCGAGGTTCGGCAGCAACGCACCCCTCTATCGCCGTCGACGGTTGCGATTGCCAATCACCTCACCCGCTGTTCGCGAGCGGAGTGGCGAAAGATAGTTTTCGGCGGGACAGTCACTTAGGCGCGAAACGAAACTTACTCGCCTAAGTACCGACAACCTGTTACAAGATTTTGCTGATTGACCTTGGTAGCGAAAAATTTCTCCGATACTGGAAGAGTAAGATCTTTCGATCGCGCACGGAGCATGACTTGACTCAGGGAGACTATTTCATCGGTCATCGGTTGACCAACCTCCTCATCCCGGGAGAACCGGACGTTCTCGAGATAACCACATCAGTCGGTGTTTGGACCCTTCGCAAGGAACCAAGATATGAGGAATGCAAGGCGGCGATTGGCAACGGTCAATGCGCTGAAACGTATTCGATAAATATCAGCGGCTCATATTCGGGGAGCCGCTCAACTGCGATCGATGCAGCCAGCGATGAGTTGATACCGCTCTGTCTCGGAGCAAGCTTCCTGACGGCGATGAGCGTAGCACCGTCACGAAGCCTACCGTCTTCAGAGGTTAGCTTCATTCAGGTAGGCCCTCACTTCCCTCGACCTCGCGCGATGGGATTAGGTTTTCAATCATCCATTGATACTGCGATGTTCAAACAGAATCTTGAGGCATTTGTCTTAGGATACCCGGCCGTCGACCCGATTGAGAAAATACGCCTTATATCCCACCACTTTCTGGATGCACTCGCCTTCTGGTCGATCGAGGACCTCGTACTCAGCACGACAACAATTCTTGAGATTATCGCTATTACCGCCAAAACTGTCGGGGGACCGCTTGGGCAGCCAGTCGGAAACTACGCACAACGGCTAGCTTATGCAGCAAGCCGCTTTGCGTTGCCGCAAGTGCCGCACGATTTCCGCGATATGCGCAATGATCTCGTTCATGAGGGCACACTGTCCGGCACGGGATTTCCGGGCAAGACCGCAGGTGACTGTGGGCTGGCAACTGCAGAAGCGCTGGACTGGATAGACGTCTACATTTTCGCAGCAATGAGGATGGGGCGACCGGGTCGCGCCAGATTCACAGCGGAGCCATTCACCCAAGCAAACAGTTTTTCTCTTTAATAGATTGGCCGCGCTGGCCGTTTTCGCCATTGAAGGTGTGACAACAACGGAGGCAAGCCATCGCGATATCCAGGTAAGGGCGGACAATGAATGTACTAGAAGCACGAGACATGCTGCGTTCGGCGGACGAGGAAGAGCCGGTTGTCTTACCTGCCTCAGTGCTCTCAAGGCTCGATTTGATCGATATTCGCGACGGTTGTGGTTTCCAAATCGGTTCCGTTGCGGGAAATGTGCACAATCTCGCCTGGAATGGGACCATCTATCGGCGAGGTGGTAAGCTGGTCGGAGAAGCCGACCATACCTGGACGCGGAAGTATTGGTATTCTCCGATTGGGCTTGAACAATACCTCGATCTTGTACGTAGAGCTGTTGAGGCTCGACAGAAAGCGTGTGGTGATGTCGAAGTCACTTACCAGGATGACGACGGCGCTTACGTCGCTCTGCGTTTTGAAGTGTCGACATCGGAGACCAACCTCGGAGCGGCTTACAAGGCCGTGCGCAAAATTGCGGACCAAGTCGAAGAAGCTGCGCAAGGTGCCGCTGACGAGGTAGGTAAGCGTATTGCTGAAATCGCTGCACGTCTCTCAGGATGGGGGACTGATAGCTTGGACGCCCTCGTAGATGCTGTCGAGAATGCATCGACCACTCAAGCCAAAGGTCGATCACTTGAGGAGCTATGTAGTCGGTTGTTCGAGACAGTGCCGGGCATGGCGGTGACACAGCGCATTTTGACAGAGACCGAAGAGATCGACATCTCGATCGTGAATGGCAGTGATGAACCCCGCCTTAGGCGGGAGGGCGCGATTATTCTAGCGGAATGTAAGAATTGGTCGGGAAAGTGTGGCAAAAACGAGTTCGTAGTATTCCGCGCCAAATTGGAAAACCGTAGTCAAAGAACGACGCTTGGTTTTCTAATCTCATGGAATGGTTTCGCGGAAACGGTGACGAAGGAAATGCTTCGGGGGAGCCGCGAAGAGCTCTTGATCGTGCCACTCGCGGGCGATGATCTGCGAAGGGCTGTGCGGGCCAATAATTTCGCAGAGGTAATGTTGCGAGCGTGGGACACGGCAGTCACGCTTTGACTGATGTCTGGTTCATGGTCGACTTTCGATGACCTATATTGGTGATGTGAAGGTCTGGTTTTGGGTCGGGAGCGGACCTTCATAGCCGCTTCGAGGAATGTCCGCATCTGGCGCTTCAGCGACATGGCGGCATTCGATCGGATGAGGTGGTTGGAGGAAAGCATCCCGTTACGCAGGCACGCCCCGAAGGCGCAAGACATCCTTCGAGGGTGGTAGCCCGAACTGCCTTGCGTATTCCCGGCTGAACTGGTTCGGGCTTTCATAACCAACGCCGAAGGCGACCGACGTTGCCGTTCCTTCACCAGCCATCAAAAGCCTGCGCGCATGCAGTAGCCGGACCTGCTTCTGGTATTGGATCCGGCTGAGCGCCGTGATTGCCTTGAAGTGTCGATGGAACGCCGATACGCTCAATGCTGCCATCTCCGCGAGAGCCTCGACCCTCAGGGGCTTGGCAAAGTTTTCTCGAATCCACTGGATCGCAACGCCGATCCGCGACAGTGCCGCATCGGGCGCTGCAATGTCCCGCAGCATCCAGCCCAGCGGGCCCTGCAACACCCTGAAGAGGATCTCACGTTCGTAGGCCGGTGCAAGCACGGCGATTTCGTCCGGACGGTCCATCAGCCGGAGCATCCGCACCCAGGCGTCGAGGAATTCCTCGTTGACCGGCGCGACGGAAAAACCGGAGCCGAACAGCTTGCTGCACACCTGCACGGGCAGATCGCTGATAAGGGCGGCGACCGTCGGTGGGTGGAGCGTCAGGCTGACCGCGAGGTAGGGTTCTCCCGCCACCGAAGGGTGAACCGACCCCACCGCCGGAAGGTCGATCGACATGACGAAATACGTCGCCGGATCGTAGGCGAATGCCCGGTCGCCGACCGTCATCGTCTTCGACCCGGTCAGGATCAGGTTGATCATCGGCTCATAGACGGCCGAAAGCCGATGCTCCGGGATCTCGCCCTGCACCATCGCGACGCGTGGAATTCCCGTTTCCGTGCGGCGGTTTTCCGCCCCCGATGCCAGAGCGCGCAGCTCCTCAAGTTGTTTTTCCATGAAGGTGACCGTGGCATGTCAGGATCGCCTCCGCAACGGGGAAGCAGAAATAGGCAAGCTTCGGAGAGGAATAGGTGAGCGGGCGAGACGGCACAGGCCTAGCTTCAGGGCACAGCAAACAGCCAAGGAAACAGCCATGAAGATCGTCATCGTCACCGGAGGAAGCCGGGGTCTTGGAGCCAGCACTGCCATCGAATGCGCGGCTAAAGGAATGGGCGTCGTCGTGACCTACAACAGCAACCCGGCGAAAGCGGACGATGTCGTGAAGACGATCATGGAGATCGGCGGTCAGGCCGTTGCCCTAAAACTCGACGTCGGCGACATCGGCTCGTTTCCGGCCTTCCGGGATGCGGTTGCATCGAAACTGCAGTCTATCTTCGGCCGAGGCGACTTCGATTATCTCGTCAACAATGCCGGATACGGCCTCTTCAATCCGATCGCGACTGTTACGGAGGAACAGTTCACCGGGCTGTTCAACGTCCATCTCAAGGGGCCGTTCTTCCTGACCCAGATCCTGCTGCCGCTGATGGCCGACGGCGGCCAGATTATCAACATCACCAGTGCAACGACGCGCGTGGCGACTGCAGGCGTCGCGCCCTATGCCTCCTTCAAGGGTGGTCTTGAGGTCCTGACCCGCTACATGGC
Organism: Neorhizobium sp. LMR1-1-1.1; assembly: GCF_040675795.1. Taxonomy (NCBI): domain Bacteria; kingdom Pseudomonadati; phylum Pseudomonadota; class Alphaproteobacteria; order Hyphomicrobiales; family Rhizobiaceae; genus Neorhizobium; species Neorhizobium sp. LMR1-1-1.1. The sequence continues at coordinate 111,969 of NZ_JBEGHE010000091.1, read as the reverse complement.
CAAGGAGTTCGGTGAACGAGGCATCCGGGCGAACTCGATCGCCCCCGGCGCGATCCGCACGGAACTCGGCGGCGGCCTGAACGACGAGTTCGAGGCGATGCTTGCAGGCCAGACGGCACTCGGCCGCGTTGGCGAGCCTGAAGAGATCGGTGGCGTCGTCGCCAGCCTTCTGTCTTCCGAGAACCGCTGGATCAACGCCCAGAACATCGAGGTCACGGGCGGCTACATCATCTGAACGAAGGAGAGCAATATGCTCGACCATGTCTTCATTTCCGTCAGCGACATCGATCGCTCGATCACCTTCTACGAAGCGGCACTGGCCCCTCTCGGCATCGTTCACGCCCATGACTACGAGGGAAAGGATGGCCCTCCCGGTCATCCTGATCTGAAGGGGTTCGGCGCGAACGGCCGGGTATTCTTTTGGCTCCGCGAAGGCGTGGTCGAAGGCCGCGCAGCCCATGTCGGCTTCGTCGCCGATGGCACCTCCCAGGTCGACGCCGCCTTCGCTGCAGCTATCGCTGCGGGAGCGTCAAAAATCCATCCGCCGGGAGCACAGCTCCACTACGACCCCCGCTATTACGCCGCCCAGGTCCGCGATCCGGACGGCTACAGCCTCGAATTCGTCTACAAGGAATGGCAGCACTGACATGACAAAACTGATGATCTACGGCGCATCCGGCTATACCGGCCGTATGGCTGCGGAGCATGCGAAGAAAGCAGGCACGCCGCTTGTTCTCGCCGGTCGCAACGAAGCGACCCTTTCTAAGCTTTCCGCAGAACTCGGCGTCGAATACCGCGTCTTTGGTCTCGACGATGCTGCAGCGATCGATGCCGGTCTGGCCGGCATCTCCGTCCTCCTGAACTGCGCCGGCCCGTTTATGCGTACTGCCGATGCCCTGATGAATGCGGCTATCCGCAACGGTGTGCACTATCTCGACACCGCGGCCGAACTCGACAGCTATCGTCTGGCCGAGAGTTTGGACGACAAAGCGAAGGCTGCAGGTGTCATGCTCATGCCGGGTGGCGGCGGAAGCGTCGCCATGCTCGGCAGTCTCGCGGGACATGCGGTGTCGCGTGTGAAAGACCCTTGCAAGATCAGGATCGCGCTGCATGTGGCGGGCGGACTGTCACGCGGATCGGCGATCAGCGCCAGCGAGAACGTCACCGTCGGGACCCTAGCGCGGGTGGACGGCGAGCTTGTCGCCATTGCCGCCGACGGCATCCGGAAGTTCGATTTCGGCAAGGGTGCGGTCGATTGCTTCCCGGTGACGTTGCCCGATCTCGTCACCATCTGGCGGGCGACAGGCATTCCCGACATCGAGACTTTTGTACATGTCACCGGCGATGGTTTCCCGCGGGGTGATCTGTTTCTCCTCCCGGACGGCCCGAGTGAAGAGGATCGGCTTGCGAACCGTTACCAGGCGGCCGTCGAAGTTACCGATGCCGACGGCGTGGCCAGCCGTTCCATCCTCGATACGGTCAACGGCTACACCTTCACGGCAATGGCGGCGGCCGAGGCCGGCCGGCGTGTGCTGGGTGGCGAATTCCGTCCCGGCTTCCAGACGCCGGCGGCCCTGTTTGGAAACGGCTTCGCCCAGACCGTCGCCGACACGACGATCGTCGATGCCTAAGGAAGCCGGCACTATGCAGAAGCTCGTTGAATCCTTCATCGCGACCGCCAATGCTTTCGATGTCGAAGGGGCGCTGTCGCTGTTCGCACCCGACGCCGTCATCGACGATGTTTCGGTTGGCGACACGTTCGTCGGTCGCGATGGTGTCCGTCAATACCTTGAGCGGTTCTTCGTCGGTTACAACACCGCGAGCAAAATGCTGTCCATCGAAGAACTGGACAGCGTCCAATCGTATGTCCGGCTCGATTTCACCGGCGACTTCGGACACGAGATCGGCATCTTGAAGGTCGCGATCAACCGCGACGGTCTGATCGAGTGCATCGACGCCGATCTCGAGTAACTCATCAACCAGCAGTCCTATCAAACCATAACCATCGGCGCACAGCGCCGATGCCGGGAAAGGCGTGCATTCCGCAGGCCTCCGGCGCAACAAGGGGTAAGTTCATGACCATTTCGCCATCGTTCGCACAGGGCGCGGCAGACAGCCTAGCCGTCGTCGAGGCCCTCTACCGCTTCGCCGCCGGCATCGATCGTCGCGACAGCAACCTCCTTGCCTCATCGCTGGCGGAAAATGCCGTCTCCGACTTCCGTCCGGCGGCGGCCAAGGCCGGTTTCGAATATCCGGTCATCGAGGGCCGGGATGTCATCGTCTCGGCGCTAACGACATCGCTCGCCGCCCTGGACACCACGCATTCCGTCAGCAATCCGCGGGTGACGATCGACGGTGACACGGCACGCATGGATGTTCTGGTCGAGGCTCAGCACGTTCCGCGCAGCGACCCCTCGCGCTACTACCTGATGAAGAACCGCTACGACGTCGAACTAAAGAAGAGCGGCGACATCTGGGTCATCACCCGCAACACGGTCGATAATATCTGGCGCTCCGGCGACATCGGAGTTCTTTCTGGCATTTAGCCTCTATTATGTGTGCTCAAGAGGAACGGCGGCGAGACATCGTCTCCGCCGCCGTCTCCATATCCTCCAGGTTCAGCAGCCGAACAAATGCTCAAGCAATCTGGTAGCAGGGCGGCTCAGAGGCGCACGAGTTCTAGGGGCAGCGCCAATGTCCGCTCCTGCGCCATTTTTGCCGTGAGTTTCATACCTGATTTTCGGTCTTGCGCTGTCGTGCTTGGTTGTTGGATGCCAATGATCAGATATCTCCTAGCCGTCGTCCACCACTGCCGTCTCCGGCCTGTCGCCGCCCAGAGCGTGTTCGCTTCGCCAGGTACCATCCGCGGCCTGGTAGGTGATCTCGGCGTCGCGACCCTCAAGATGCTGGCGCTCCGCCGCAGCCTTGGCCGCCTTGAGCGCCTGTCTGTGCGTTGCGAACGGTTCGGACCAGACGTTGTCGAGACGATAGGCGTAGCCTCCGTCATGCTGGCCGACGTGATAGGTGATCTTCATGGAGGTTCTCCGGAAAGGGCCGTGTGAGACCGCTGCTATTGCTTTGACCGTGAATCCTGCAAATGTGGACTGCCCGGTGGAGTCTCACAATAGCGACCACTGTGCCCCCAGATTGTCCAATACATCCCCGTCAAGCGGATCAACCGTCGAAAACAAGCACAGGTCAATGGGAGCGGAGGCAATCGACGAGCCCTTTCCGCGGTTGTCGTGCTTACAAAGCGGCGAAATAGATGTGGGAGCGGAGCGCTATATCCTCACACAAGAGGCACCCGGTTCTGGGGGCGAGACTACGCAGACTATTTCGTGAAGACGCACGGTCTTTGCTTGCGAAATGGTCCGATTTCATGAAGTTTATGCACAACTTTGAAGTTACTTACACGCGGGATTGAAGTGCCGTCTGACGCAGCTAGGGGAATGGTCAATAGATGAGGCTAGAGGCGGCCAGGGTTTATGACGACGGAGTAACTGACAACCCTCGCACCCACGTCCTGATAGTCGGGGTGGGCAGCTATATTCATGGTGAAGATGGAAGGAATCCGACAGCAGTCGGCAGCAGTCTCGCTAGGTTGACCTCTCCACCGAAGTCCGCGGTCGCAGTAGCTGAATGGTTTACGAGAGAGTTCGACCACCCTGATCATCCGTTGGGGACCGTGACGATGCTCGTTTCTGCCGAGACACCGGTTAAATTCGCCGCATCTGACGGCGAGAGGGAACTGCCGGAAGCCGACTGGGAAAACCTCCGTCTTTGCCTAGCCGACTGGAAAGATGCGTTCCAAGGCCATCCCGACAACATGATCGTGTTCTATTTCTGTGGCCACGGGATCTCGCTAGGTCAAAAGGCCGCTGCTTTGTTGTCCGATTTCGGCAACGATGACAACGCCTATGAGCCAGCGATCGATATCGACGCGCTGCTGGGAACCCTGCGGAACGCCCGGCCTAAGAAACAGATGTTCATCGTCGACTGCTGCCGGACACGGGCGGATTCCCTTTACAAGGACGAGGCACGGATCGGCGGCAGGGCTCTGTCGATCGCGCCCAATTTTGAATCGGTTGCCAGGCAATGTGTCATCTTTCCATCGATCGACGGGCAGAGGGCGTTCGGCTTACCCGATGAGGTCAGTGTCTTCACATCGTGTTTCCTCGATGCTGTCAGGTACGCCGGCTTCGATGACGCCACTGGGCAGTGGACAAGCACGACGGGGCTTATCTTGAACGCGATCGAGCGTCTCGTGTCATGCCGCCTTCACGCCGACATGCTCGGTCGCACTGTGCCGACGGCGATGAACGCCGCCATCTTCGAGTTCAATCAGATCGCCGATCCGCAATTGGCTCGATCGGTAGTGACGATCGACTCTTCGGTACCTTGGCCCAATGCAGTCTTCACGGCTTCCTGCATCAACAACACGACCCTCGCCGCGCAGGAACGTGCCTCGTCCCGCGACGACCCGTATCGTTGTTGCGTATTCGAAGTAGAGTTCGGGAAATGGGAATTCGCAGGAGAAGCGGCGAGCCGACCGCCTCGGATATTGTCAACTCAGCGGACCGTCACGCGACCCGTCGCCTATGTCAAACTTGAGGTGACCCCATGATCCAGTTGGAAATTGGAGTGGTTGCGGAGTCGAAAAAGGACGCTCTCCAGCGTGGCGCGATCGTAACTATCACCCAGATAGCCAATTTGGCGGGCGAGAAAGTCAGGAGTCCCCAACCACGGACCAAGGTGATCGACATTTCGGGCGACTTGCCGTCCTACAGCGTATTCTCTTTTGAAGATCCGGGCGTCTACGAGATCGCCGTCCGATCTCCCTATGGCACGGATTGGAAGGAAATAGCGTTGCAAGAGGCTATGAAGGTCACGATGCGGATCAGACATCGCAGACGAGAGCTGGACTACGCGTCAATAGTCGAGCTCCCGCGGCTGTCAAATTCGTGGTTGGAAACCCCAAAGCTTCCGAACGGAAATGATGCCCCGGAAGTGGGGCGGAACGAGATCGCGAGTGCTACGGATCTTATAAGCTATGGCCGGGTCTTCAATTACTTCAATCAGCTGGCGATCCGCGCGATCGACGCACCAACTTTTTCAAACTTTTCCCACACCAATTTACTTCGGCCACTCGATCGGGCTGCCGCTTCGCCATCTGTCGAGTATGGTTTCACTGTCCCGCGCTTTTCAGATTCGGCTAGGATCGACGCACCGACTGTGGGTGAACTTAACAATCTGTATTTCAGTCTTCGTGGGCAACAGAATGACGGGATTGTTCCCACTCGATGGCAAAACTCCTTTGGAAGGAATGGGCGAGATCTCGTGTCGATTCCGTGGCTCTGGTTTCCGCTTGTCGACGATTCCGACCGCAGCGTCGAATTCACGCTCCGGCAAAGTCGATCCCACGTCGGGCCGACGACCGTTCTGGACGTGCAGGACACCAAGTGGGGGGCGTTGCTCGAATTCGTAACTCAAGGCCGTATGTTCGAAGCCTCCCGAGTGGTCGACAGCCTTATGCAGGACGATGCCATCGGGCCTGCCAAAAGCCTTCCGGAGTACGCATTGCAGGGCAAGCTCCAGGATCCGCTTGTAGCAGTGCTCGGAGGTATCATTCTCGTCTCCAATGTCGTCGAGCTCCGCGACGAACGGTGGGATGCGTGGCTTGAAAATCTCGCGAACTGGTTTCCGAATCTGCCCGACGCGGCGGCCATCTATGGCTATCGATGCCTTCAGCGAGGGCAGGGCGACCCGGCGAGCCATTGGCTGAGGCGTTCGATCGATCAGGGACTTCCATACTTCTCGGCGACATTTCGCCTTCTGACCTTGAGCCTCTCGCAGTTGGGAGATCGGGAAACGCTCGATCTGATCTCTCCCGCCGCCGCAGCCGTCGACGTAACCCAGCCGTTCACGGTTATTCACGTCCCTTGGGGTTGATCGATTCACAAACGGGCGAACACAAAGGGTGCCGGAAATGTTGAAACTGACGATGTATCCCGCCACCGACGGCGATTGTCTGGTTCTGACCTGGGGAGAAGGGAAGGAGCTTTCGAATGCTATCGTGGATCTCGGCCGGGGCCCCACCTGGAGAGCGGTGCGGCAGGTTATCAGCGATCTCGAAAACATCGAGCTTTTGACCATCAGTCACGTCGACTCCGATCACATCGCCGGCGCGGTGCAAATGGTACGTGAAAAGACGCCGCCCTTCCAGCCTCGCCGCGTCTGGTTCAACGCCCTTCAACAACTCGAGCGGGCGATGGACCGCGGAAGGTTCGAGCCCTTTAGTCCGGTCGAGGGCGAGAAGCTTTCCAAAGGGATCTCCGACTTCAAATGGCCACGTAACGCCGAGTTCGAAAGCCGGGTGGTCTCGACGGATAGCCCCGAGGCCTCCGGGTGGATGGAACTGGGTGGCGGAATGAAATTACTTCTTCTTTCACCTGACGACAGAAGCCTGGCAAAGATGTACCCGATATGGGAAGCGGCCCTAGAGGATGCAGGCCTGCGGACGTTCGATCCCGACGATGAGGTCGACGACGGCGGCCTCGCATTCGAGGTTTTCGGAACGCTCCCCGACGTCGAGGAGCTGGCCTCCGTTCCTTTCGAGCCGGACGACAAGGAGGCGAATGTTACGTCCATTGCCTTCGTGGTCGAGTTCTGTGGCAAGCGCGTGATGTTGACGGCAGACGCGAATTCCGAGGTCATTGAGCAACGGTTACGACCCTTTGCAGAGGCGGAAGGCGGTCGGTTTAAGGTCGATTTGCTCAAAGTTTCTCATCACGGTTCGAGAAAGAACACATCTCCGAACTTCTTTAAGATGATCGACTGCCAGAGGTTCGCCTTCTCGACGGATGGGTCGCGCAGTCACGGGCACCCGCACCCGGAGACTGTCGCCCGCATCCTGGTGAACGATCCGGAGCGACAGAAATCGCTGTATTTCAATTATCTCGGCCCCCATGCCAAAGCGTGGAGGAACGGGCTGTTGGAAGCAAAATGGAAGTACCAGGCGGTATTTCCGGATGCTGCGGAGCCGGGAACCCTCGAAATAGAACTTTGAAACGGGTAGGCCGCCCAAGGCGGCAGGTCACCGTGATCAGCACAGTTTAGACCCGTGAATTCAATCCAGCTGGCGAGAGAAGCGGGCGACATCCGCAGCCGGGAGAGGAGACAGGCACTCCTGGCGGCGGATGTCGATCCTGACTTAGCTGCCCTGCCTCAGCTGGACAAAACCGATGCCTTGCCGGGTAGGGGCCTCCTGCCTTAGCGTCTTCACCATGTCCTCGTATTCGCGCTCGACTTCCGGAGTCACCGACGGGCGCGTCTCGTGGAATGCCCGTTCGAAATCATCGGCACGGACCTCGGCCACGTCGATGTTGGAACGCAAGGCCAGAAGTCCGGCTCGTCTCGTCAAATCCTCGAGGTCGGCCCCCGTAAAGCGCTCTGTGCGCTCCGCGAGAGCGTCGAGGTCGACGTCAGCGGCGAGGGGCATTCCCTTGGTGTGGATGCCGAGGATTTTCCGACGCCCCTTTGCTTCCGGGACGGGAACGTAGACGAGCTCATCGAAGCGACCCGGCCGGAGAAGCGCGGGATCGAGAAGGGTCGGCCTGTTCGTCGCGGCCAGGACGACCACGCCCTGAAGCTCTTCGAGGCCGTCCATCTCGGCGAGAATGGTGTTCACCACGCGCTCCGTCACCGCTGGTTCCCCGAGACCGCCTCCGCGGGCAGGAGCCAGCGAGTCGATCTCGTCGATGAACAGAACCGTCGGCGCGACCTGACGCGCGCGTTCGAACAGGCGGGATACCTGCTGTTCGGACTCGCCGTACCACTTCGAGAGGAGATCGGAGGATTTCGTCGCGATGAAGTTTGCTTCGGCCTCCCGCGCGACGGCCTTTGCCAGGAGGGTTTTCCCGGTTCCGGGTGGCCCGAAGAGCAGGAAGCCCTTGGCAGGGCGAATGCCGAGACGCTTGAAGGACTGGGGCGACTTGAGGGGAAGCTCGACACCCTCCTTGAGCCGCATCTGGGCGTCGTCCAGCCCGCCGATGTCGTCCCATGTGACGTTCGGAGCCTGGATCATGATCTCGCGGAGAGCCGAAGGCTGGATTCGTTTAAGTGCGCTCAGAAAATCGGCCTGCCCGACGCTGAGGTTTTCGAGGACGGCGGGCGGAATGCCTTCCCGCAGATTGATGTCCGGCAGAATACGCCTCAGGGAATCCATCGCCGCTTCGCGGGCGAGAGCACCGAGGTCGGCACCGACGAAGCCGTAGGTCGTCCTCGCGATCTCCTCCATGTTCACGTCTTCGGCCAGAGGCATGCCGCGGGTGTGGATGGCGAGGACTTCCTGTCGCCCTTTCTGGTCGGGGACGCCGATGACGATTTCACGGTCGAAGCGACCAGGACGCCGCAGGGCCTCGTCGATCGCGTCACGGCGGTTGGTCGCGCCGATGACCACAATGTTCTGGCGTGGCTCGAGGCCGTCCATGAGCGTCAGCAACTGAGCGACGATCCGACGTTCGACTTCTCCAGTGACGTTTTCCCTCTTGGGTGCGATCGAGTCGATCTCATCCACGAAGATGATCGCCGGGGCATTCTGCGACGCTTCCTGGAATATCTGGCGCAGGCGCTTCTCCGACTCACCGTATTGGCTGCCCATGATCTCGGGTCCGGCAATATGGTAGAAGCTTGCCTCCGTCTCGTTCGCGACGGCGCGGGCCAGCAGCGTCTTGCCAGTGCCCGGCGGACCGTGGAGGAGCACGCCCTTGGGGGGATCGATGCCAAGGCGCTGGAAGAGTTCCGGATGCCTCAGGGGAAGCTCCACCATTTCTCGGACCTGCTCGACCGCGTTGCCGAGCCCGCCGATATCGTCATAAGTGACGTCCGCGCGCCTTGCGTCCTTGGGCTCCTCGAACTGGGGCCGGAGTTCGACTTCCGTCGTTTCCGTCATCTGGACGATGCCGCGGGGCTGGGTGGACACCACGACCAGGCGGATTTCCTGAAGACCGTAGGACGGCAGTTCCGCAAAGCCCCGCATGGCGGCGCTCATCCGGGGGTCGCCCGACCGCGCACGCTGCTGGACGGAGGTGGAGATCACATCCCCGGCGACCATCGGGCGCTGGTAGAAGGTTCGCCGCAACGCTTCGCCGGAGCCCTGTAGCCTGAGGTTCTTCTGCGCGGGCGCTAGCACGACGCGGGTCGCGGGTTTCACGTCCGCCTTCTTCACCTCGATGTAATCGCCGCTTGTCGCTCCGGCATTGACGCGCTGGAGGCCGTCGAGGCGGACGATGGCGAGGCCTTCGTCCTCCTGATACGAGTCCACGGCGATGGCGGCCGTGTGCCGTTTGCCGACCAGTTCGACGATCTGGCCTTCCGTTATGCCGAGCGAAGCCATCGTATTGCGCGGAAACCGGGCAAGACCGTATCCGGCGTCCTGGGGCTGCGCATTTGCGACCTGCAGCTTGAGTGTTTTGTCATCAGCTTCCGCCAACGTACCTCTCCTTTTTATGTGATGAATCGCGACGGATGACGTCAGCGCTTGGCGACGGGCTTCCCGTAGAGTTCGGGCATGTCGGCGATGTAGACCCGAGGTGTCGGGCTTGCCCGGAAGGCCTCGCCAAAAGCGACGAGATATCCGAGCATACAGACCATCAAGCAGAGGATGAAAAGGATCACGGGGCCCGTGCCGTAGCTGGCCGGGGCGGGTGGATAGCTGTCTCTCATCGGTTTTCTCCTTTCTGGAGGCGTTGATGAGAGGGAGGCTATGACCGTCGGTGCGGCTGTTATTGTATGAAATGGCGACGCGCATGCGGGGGTGGTTCGAGGGGATAGGATTGTCCAAAAGCGCTGAACTCCGGACCGCGCGAGGGCCGTAAGTTACAATAGCCGCGCCGGGTCCGCGGACAGAGTGTCTCCCTGGAAATACCTCGAGAGACAAGGCTCCGACCATGAAACCCCACCTACCCGCCAGCTCGCGGAAGCATGTGCAGTCAGCCATCTTCGCGACGTTGGCCACATTGTATTCCGCTACGGCGACGCTGGGACAGGATATGTCAGCGCCCCCGCCCGTCACCGTCGCCAAGCCGCTGGTCCGCGAGGTCACGGAGCAGGACGACTTCATCGGCAGGTTCCAGGCCGTGGAGGAGGTTCTCGTTCGCGCGAGGGTCGGAGGCTATCTCGACAAGGTTCAGTTCACGGACGGTTCTCTCGTCAAGAGCGGGGACCCGCTGTTCGTGATCGACCAGAGACCTTTCAAGACAGCGCTCGAGGAAGCGACTTCCGCCCTCGAGGTCGCGAAATCCACCCTCACTTACGCCGAGGCCCAGTTCCACCGCGCGGAAACGTTGTCCACCAACGGCAGCCAGTCGATTTCGATACTGGACGACCGCCGACGGGAATGGATATCGGCGCAGGCCAATGTGCGTGGCGCGAAAGCGAGCGCGGACCGCGCTCAACTGGACCTCGACTATACGCAGATCACCGCGCCGTTGAGCGGGCGGATCGACAGGCACATGATCTCCCCCGGAAATCTCGTCCAGGCCGACCAGACGGAATTGACGACGATCGTATCGCTGGATCCGATCGATTTCTATTTCGACGTCGACGAACGCAGGTTGCTCTCCTACGCGGCGCTCGCACGCGAGAACGGACGGTCGCTGCAGGAAGGCGGCGGCGGTCTCGACGTCGCCGTGACGATCGCTGACGGTTCCTCGAAGCCTTTCCACGGAAAGCTGAACTTCTCCGAGAACAAGGTGGACAGCCAGTCCGGCACCATGCGGGTGCGGGCACGTTTCCCGAATCCGGATTTCGTCCTTCAGCCTGGCTTGTTCGGCAGGATCGAGGTGGGGGCGTCGAAGGCCTACTTGGCGATCCTCGTTCCCGACGAAGCGCTTTCGGCGGACCAGAACCAGCGCGTCGTCTACATCGTCGGAGAAGACGGAACGGTAACGACGAAGGCTGTGCGGACCGGACCAAAGCTCTACGGTTACCGGGTGATACGCGAAGGCCTTGGCGGCGATGAAACGATCGTGGTCAACGGCCTCATGCGGGTGCGCCCCGGCCAGAAGGTAACGCCCAAGATGACACAGCTTCCGCAGGAAGCTCCGGTACTGGGAGCGGTCCAATGAGATTCTCGCACTTTTTCATCAGGCGGCCGATTTTCGCCTCCGTCCTTTCGATCGTCCTGCTGATCGTCGGAGGGATCGCCTACTTCAACCTGCCAGTCGCTCAGTATCCCGACATCGCGCCGCCCACGATCGTGGTGCGCACCTCCTATCCGGGTGCGGATTCTCAGACCATCGCGGACACCGTCGCGACGCCGATCGAGCAGGAAATCAACGGCGTCGAGGACATGCTCTACATGTCGTCCTACTCGAGTGCGGACGGCGCGATGTCGATCACCGTGACCTTCAAGCTCGGAACGGACCTCGACAAGGCGCAGGTCCTCGTCCAGAACCGCGTCGCGATCGCGGAGCCCCGTCTCCCGGAGGACGTCCGCCGTCTCGGCGTGACGACGGTGAAGAGCTCGCCGGACATCATGATGGTCGTCCATCTGCTTTCTCCGGACAGCCGCTATGACCAGCTCTACATCTCGAACTACGGCCATAACCGCATCCGTGACCAGCTCGTCAGGCTCGAAGGGGTAGGGGACGTCACCCTGTTCGGCGAACGCGAATACTCCCTCCGTATCTGGCTCGATCCCGAGAAGCTTTCCGCGTATGGAATGACGTCAGGCGACGTGGTGCAGGCATTGCGCGATCAGAACGTCCAGGTCTCCGGCGGCTCGATCGGCAGCCCTCCGGCGGCAGGCACGAACGCGTTCGAATACACGGTGAGGACCGAAGGCCGCTTCAGCGATGCCCGCCAGTTCCGATATGTCATCGTCAAGTCGACGGATAGCGGCCGTCTCGTTCAGCTTCAGGACGTCGCCCGCATCGAACTCGGTGCAAAAAACTACGTCACGAACAGCTACCTGGACGGCATCCCGGCGGTCGGCCTCGGTATCTTTGCCCGTCCGGGCACGAACGCCCTGGAAGCGGCGGCGGCGGTCAGAAAGATCATGGAGACCGAAGCCAAGAACTTCCCTCCGGGCCTTGAGTACAAGATCGTCTACGACCCGACCAAGTTCATCTCGGAGTCCATCGACGAGGTCTACAAGACGATTTTCGAAGCCGCCGTGCTTGTCGCCATCGTGGTTCTCGTGTTTCTCCAATCCTGGCGCACGGCGCTTATCCCGATCGTCGCGATCCCCGTGTCGCTCATCGGCACGCTCGCGTTCCTGCTTGCTTTCGGCATCTCGCTGAACATGCTTTCACTCTTCGGGCTGGTTCTCGCGATCGGCATCGTCGTGGACGACGCCATCGTCGTCGTCGAGAACGTCGAACGAAACCTCAGGAACGGCCTGACTCCCAGCCAGGCGGCGCACGTGACGATGGACGAAGTCGGTACCGCCGTCGTGGCTATTTCCCTGGTGCTTATCGCCGTTTTCGTTCCGACGGCGTTCATTCCGGGGATCACGGGACAGTTCTATCGGCAGTTCGCTGTCACGATCTCCGTCGCGACGGCGATCTCAGCCCTGAATTCGCTCACGCTGTCTCCTGCCCTGGCGGCCATCGTGCTGCGCCCCCACGAGCACGGCAAATCTACGGGTATCTTCGCCCGCTCCGGTCAGTGGGCGGCCGACAAGTTCAACGGTGGCTTCGATCGGCTCAGCGACGGATATTCCTGGATCGTCCGCCACATGGTGCAGACAACGCTCGGATTGGCGGTTTCGATCGTGGCATTCCTCGCGCTGCTGGGCGGTACGTTCTACATGACGCAGATCGTGCCGCGGGGCTTCATCCCGACGATGGACCAGGAATACGCACTGGTGGTCGTCCAGCTTCCGGATGGCGCTTCCCTCGGCCGTACCGATGACGTCGTGAAACGCGCTTCCGCGATCATGAACAAGATGCCGGGGATTGCCCATACCGCGTCGTTCGCCGGATTCAGCGGGGCGACGTTCACCAACGCGTCGAACCAGGGTCTGATCTTTGCCACCTTCGACCCGTTCGAAGAGCGCCTCAAGAAGGGGCAGTCAGCCGAAAAGCTGATCGGCCAGCTCTACGCCAACCTCCAGTCGATCGAAGAAGCGTTCATCATCGCCATTCCTCCGGCCCCGGTCCGCGGCGTGGGGAACTCAGGCGGCTTCAAGATGCAGATCAAGGATCTCGACAACTCGGACATGAAACGCATCCTCCCGCTCGCCTACGAGGTCATGGGAGCCGCCAACAAGACAAAGGGGCTGACTGGTGTATTCACCACGTTCAGCGCCTCCAGCCCGCAATACTTCCTGGACATTGACCGCGACAAGGCACGCTCGCTGAACGTTCCCATCCCGAACATCTTCGAGGCTCTGTCGGTCAACCTCGGAACCTCTTACGTGAACGATTTCAACGCTTACGGCCGAGTTTATCAAGTGCGGGCGCAGGCGGAACAGAGCCACCGGATGGAAAGGGACGACATCCTGGCCCTAAAGGTGCGATCGGCAACCGGAGCGCTCGTTCCCATGGGCACCCTGGTCGACATCAAGGATACAACGGGTCCGTCTCTCGTGCAGCGATACAACATGTACGTATCGGTTCCGATCCAGGGAAGCGCGGCACCCGGTGCCTCCACGGGGAGCGCACTCGACGCGATGGAGCAGGTAGCAGCCAAGGTGCTGCCGCCGGGGACGAGCTTCGACTGGACCGAGTTGTCTTACCAGGAGCGCAATACCGGAAACACGGCGACCTACATCTTCATCCTGTCGGTGGTCTTTGTCTTCCTCGCCCTGTCCGCGCAGTATGAAAGCTGGACGTTGCCGCTGGCTATCATCCTGATCGTGCCCTTGGCGATCCTCGCCGCGCTCATCGGCGTGCATCTGCGCGGCCTGGACAACAATATCCTCGTGCAGATCGGTCTCATCGTGCTGATCGGCCTCGCCGCGAAAAACGCGATCCTGATCGTGGAGTTTGCCAGGCAGGCCCAGGACGAAGGGGCGTCGGCCGTCGAGGCGGCCATTAACGCAAGCAAGTTGCGGCTGCGCCCCATCCTGATGACCGCATTCGCGTTCATCTTCGGCGTCGTGCCGCTGATGATCGCCGAAGGTCCGGGTGCGGAACTGCGGCAATCGCTGGGCACCGCCGTGTTCTCGGGAATGCTGGGCGTGACGTTCTTTGGCCTGTTCCTCACTCCCGTGTTCTTTGTCCTGCTGCGGTCACGTTACAAACGTCCCGCCGCCGAGCCCGAAATGAAGATCGCTGCCTGACGCCACCGAAATCGACGTCATGGAAGAAAGCGCCGCCCCCCCCCGGGATCGGCGCTTTTTCTTTGAGATAGCAAGCACAGGGGCGGATCTTACAAAATCTTATCTACCGGAAATCGAATCTTGCAAGAAAACCGCGATGATTTCGGGCCTTATACATACAGGCGAGGCAACACGGTCGACCTCCTCCTCCCATCGACCGCCTCTCCGCGAAGGTGAACCCGTCGCCTTCCAATCGTAGTCCATCCGCCATGGCTGCGACTTTGCGATCCCTGCTCCTGGCCGCCCCTCCCAGACAGAGCAGGGATCGCCGCCTTCGCGGCACCAAGGCGACATCACTCACGCAAGCATGATTTCAGCGGTAGCCGTATCGCGGGTGCAGGATTGTGCAATCCGGAAGCCGGGAAATAGCGTCCTCTCGGAAGTTAAGCGCCGAGCGAACGCGGGTTCGAAGGACCAAGGGTTCGCCCGGCATGACGGAATGGAGCGGCGGGCGCATCCAGGGTGCGAATGGAACGCCGGGGTTCAAACGGAAAAGGCACGGCCATGGGACGCTGGCGGAAATACATCATCGGGATCTGTACCATCGTGGTCGTCGGCCTTTTTGGCGCGGCCTGTTTTTTCTTCTGGCCTCATGCACTTCCGGAAGTCCAGGCGAGCAAGGCCCAGCCGACAGGAGCCGAACTCATCGCTCGCGGCGAGTATCTCACGGTCGCAGCGGACTGTGCCGCCTGTCACACCACCAAAGGCGGCAAGGCTTTCGCGGGCGGTCTGGCGTTCAAGCTGCCGTTCGGAACGATCTACTCGCCCAATATCACGCCGGATAAGACGGTCGGAATCGGTGATTGGAGCGATGCCGAGTTCGTCAGGGCGATGCGCTCGGGTGTCGGCAAGCATGGCGAGGATCTCTATCCGGCTTTCCCATACACCTCCTACGCGCTCCTCTCGACGGACGACATCCTCGCCATCAAGGCTTACCTGACGACACTCGCTCCGGTTACCGAGGCCGCGCCGGAGAACGCGTTGGCGTTCCCGTTCAACCAACGGCCGCTGATGCGCGGATGGAAGCTTCTCTTTGTTCCGCGGGGTCCTTTCGAACCGGATCCCGCCAGGGACAAAGTCTGGAACGACGGTGCGTACCTCGTCGAAGCCTTGGCGCACTGTGGCGAATGTCACACGCCACGCGGCCTGATGTTCCAGCGGAAGCAGGGTGTCGCCCTCTCCGGCGGTGACGTCGACGGCTGGAAGGCGTGGAACATCACTTCCGACAAGGAATACGGACTTGGAAACTGGAGCGACGAACAGATTGCGGGAATGCTGTCGGCCGGGCACGCGAAAGGCCGGGGCGTGGCCGCGGGTCCGATGCGCGAGGCCATTGACCTCAGCCTTAGCAAGCTGCCCAAATCCGATATCGATGCCATTGTGGCGTACCTCCGAACAGTCCCGGCAGTAGCGGGTGATCCCGATCTCAAGGCAGTGAGGCGCAAGGAAGAAGAACTGGGCGCGACGTCGACTCCGGTTTCCTCCGATACTCAACCCGGAAAGCAAATCTACGCCGGAGCCTGTGCGAGCTGTCACGGATGGGATGGCGAAGGACAGTTCAATCCGCGCGCTGCGATCCTCGGCGGGCACGCCCTGAGTGATCCGACGGCAAGCAATGTGGTGAGGGTCGTCCTGCAGGGCTCGTCCGACCACGGGGCGGCTCCGGGAAGGACCATGCCTTCATTTGCGAAGATCTATTCGGACGAAGATGTGGCCGCGCTCGCGAACTACGTCGTCGAGCACTTCAGCGGGCGAACGGGGACAGTCACCGCCAAGCAGGTCTCCGAAGCACGCTAATCGATGACGGCCCGCGGAAAGGGCAGGGCACGCCCCATTGCCGCAAGCCCCCAAAAACCGGACAACCGTGATGAACGCTTACAGTCAGCTCATCGAGCACATCGCGCCACGCAGCGAGTTCGCCACGGATGACCCCGTCTTGATACTACGCCATGCCCGGGACTCGCTGGAGGAAGGCGTCCCGGTGGCGCTTGTGACCCTGGTCGAAATAAGGGGAGGCGCAGCCCGCCCCTTGGGCGCGCAGATGAGCGTTCGCGTCGACGGTCGATACTGCGGCTTTGTGTCCGGCGGATGTACAGAACCAGCCGTCGCAGCCGAGGCAATAGAGGCACTCAGAGCAGGGCATGACCGCTTCCTTCTTCTTGGAGAAGGCTCGCCGTTCTTCGACATCATTCTCCCCTGCGGGGGCGGTATCCGGCTCTCGATACACGTGCTCAAGGATGCCGGGGCCATCGACCAGGTGTTGGCCCATATCGGCGGGCGTCGTGAGGCAGCTCTCTTGTACAAGCCAGCTGAGGAGTGCCTGGTCTGTAGCCCGGCTGACAAAACCGGGTGGCAGAACGGCTGGTTTGCCAGGATCTACAGGCCGCCCACGAAGATCGCGATATCGGGCAACGCCTTGGAAATCGATGCCACGGCAAGGGTTGCCGGGGCGGCCGGATATGGCGTCGATCTCTTCGGAATATCCTATGGGAGAAAAGCCACCGATCTGACGCTGGACAAGTACACGGCGGTGGTCCTCCTCAGTCACGATCTGGATGCAGAGCTCGCAACCCTGAAAACTGCACTGAAGTCGGAAGCCTTCTACATCGGCGCGCTCGGGAGCCGCCGCACGCACGAAAGGCGACGGAAGACCCTTGAGGAGATGGGCTATGGAGAAGCTGACATCTCGCGGATCAAAGCGCCGATTGGGATATTCGACAAGGCGAGAGACGCTTCGTCGCTTGCCCTTTCGGTGGTAGCGGACGTCGCGGCCGCGGCCTCCGCAGGCACGTCCCGATCCGCCATCGCCGGCACGACCGGGAAAAGTTGAAACTGGCGGGCCTCATGCGGCCATGAGCGGTCCACTGCCCTTTGTCAGGTGTTCGGTCAGAAAAGAGACGATCGCCTTGACGAGATGACCGCTCTCGCCGTCCTCACCCAGCACCGCGATCTCGGTCATGGGCAGAGCTGGCCAATGGTCCGGCGCACTCAAGATCTGCATGCCCTCCTGGACGAGGGAGCCAGCCAGTACGGTCACGCCAAGTCCGCCCGCTACTGCTGCCTGGATGCCCATGAGGCTGCTTGCCGTACAGACGGCAACCCACTCCCGACGCACGTTGTCCAAAGTGGAGACCATGATGTCTC
Source organism: Neorhizobium sp. LMR1-1-1.1 (assembly GCF_040675795.1). NCBI lineage: Bacteria > Pseudomonadati > Pseudomonadota > Alphaproteobacteria > Hyphomicrobiales > Rhizobiaceae > Neorhizobium > Neorhizobium sp. LMR1-1-1.1. Next base: position 94,499 of record NZ_JBEGHE010000091.1, on the reverse strand, counting down.
GATAGGAACAGGGAGCCCTCAGCATCACCAAACGGGCGGGCTTCGAAAAATCCAACTTGAAATCGGCGGAGGCCATCCAGACGAGGGGTTCGCGCCAGATGACGCGCCCCCGGTTGCCGTGGCCGTCTTTCTTGCAGATCACGGCGTCCAACTGTCCGTCGTCGTAGGCCTCGAGAAGGTCGCCGCTCAGCCCGGTCATCAAGTCCAGATAAACGCCCGGATAGAGGCGGCCGAAGCGAGCCAACAGGCGCGGAAGCTGGTCGGGAACAAAGTCTTCCGAAACCCCCAGCCTCAAAGACCCGCTCGCCGGAGGTTCGGTCAGTTCGCGAACGAGCGAGTCGTTGAATTCGAGCATTCGTCTCGCGGCGACCAGAAGACGTTCCCCTTCGCGGGTCAGCGTCAACGATCTGCTCGTGCGCTCGAAAACCTTCTTCTGCAGGAGTTCCTCGAGGCGCAGGACCTTCTGGGACACCGCCGACTGGGAGCGGCCGACGATATCCGCCGCAAGCGTGAAGCTTCCGGTCTCCGCGACTGCGACGAACGCTCGAAGCAGGTCTATTTCCAGGTCCGGATACTTCATGCGGGGCCTCAGCTCGATCAGGTTGCTCATAGCTTAACTACCAATACGGCGTACTCAAAATAGACGACCACGCCCAGTCATTCGAAGCCCGTAAGGGCTCGGATAGGTGGGCGTGGTCTGTTTAAATCGATGGCGTCAGGAACGCTGGCCCTTCTTGAGAAGGACGGGGCCGCCGTCGATCTTGATGCGGAACAGTTTGTAAGGCTTCACGCGAAGGTCTTTTCCGTTGTGGAACCCGGCCTGCCGATTGAGCTGGTTGGCGGTGAAGTACAGATATCCGTCCGAAGCGACCGAAAGCGTATCCGGCCATTGGATTTCCTTGGACTGCGCGATCGTCGACCACTTGCCGTTCTCGAGCATCCTGATGCTGTGGTGCTCGTAGTCGCCGCCATAGACGCGGCCCTTGTCGTCGGATTCGAGGCCGTCGGAAGCGCCTTTGAGTCCGAGGTCGACCACCTGTGCTGCGAGTTTGTCTTCAGGAAGTGTGGCGTCACGCAGCGAAGCGGTCGGAACGGAGTAAAGATGACGACTGGACAGCGGCGAGAAATAGAGGGTCGCACCGTCAGCCGAGATCGCGATGCCGTCGCTCGCGATCTTCACCAGGGATGTCTGACCGCCCTGCGGGCGGTTGAGAAGCTTCTGATCGTCGATCTCGGCAGTGAATTCCGGATCAGGCGCTGTGGTCTTGTCGCCGGAGAGTCTCCGGGTGGCCGTGCCGGTCGCCAGATCGACGACGATAATGGCTCCCGGACCTGTCAGTGAGGAGTCGGTGATGTAGGCGACGCCCTCGCTTCCCTGGGTGAGGTCGAAGCGAACATCGTTGACATAGGTCGACGTCAGGATGACGTCCTTGGGAAACACGATCGTCTTGACGATCTTGTTCGTCTCGAGATCGACCGCGATCATCTTCGGACCTTCCGCCAACGGCGGCTTGAAGCCGGGCGCGGCAGTATCCAGGATCCACAGCCTGTTTTCCGCATCCACCACCACGCTCTGTACGCTGATCAGCGACTTGCCGGGGTTCGAGGGATCGGCCTTGTTGATTGCGGCATCGGGGTAGGCGACGGCCTTACCGTTGACGACCTCCGCGACGGTGAACGGCACGTCGTCGCCCCAGCGCGGGTAGTTGACGAAAATGCGGCCGTTGGCGGACACCGTCACGCCAGTCAGCATCGCATCGGGGAACGACGCGACCGCTTCGATCTTGCGATGCTCGTCTGCGGCCAAAGCCGCGGTGGAAGCCAAGGTGATCGCGATGGCGGTACCGATTTTGAGTAATTTCGTGTTCATGACATTCTCCAAAAATCCGGGTTAGAACCCGCTGAGTACGGTTTTGCCGAGACCACGCCCGCTCTCGAGGAGAGCGTGAACGTTCTTGAGGTTTTCGGCGGTGATTTTTCCTGCGTTTTCGCGCATCGTCGTCTTGATCACTCCGCTGTCGACGAGAGCGGAGATTTCAGTGAGGATGCGATGCTGCTCGTCCATCTCCGGCGTCTGGAACAATGTCGGGGTGAACATGAGCTCCCAGTGAACCGAGAGGCTCTTTCTCTTGAATTTCACGACGTCGAAGGTATCCGGGTCATCGATCATGGCCAGCGCGCCACGTGGCTTGAGGATTTCCAGGATGGCCTGCTGATGGCGGTCGGTCGCCGTCAACCCAGCCACGTACTTGACGTGAGGGATACCGATGCGGCGCATCTCCTCATCGAGCGGCTTTCGATGATCGACGACGTGATGGGCACCCATCTGCTTGACCCAGTCGATCGTCTCGGGGCGCGAGGCGGTCGCGATGACGGTCAGTCCTGTCAGGCGACGCGCTACCTGGGTAAGGACGGACCCCACGCCACCCGCGCCGTTGATGATCAGGATCGCCTCCCGGCTCGACTTCGTGCCATACGGGACGCCGAGCTTTTCGAAGAGGAGCTCCCAGGCAGTGAGAGACGTCAGAGGCAGCGCTGCTGCCTCTGCGTTCGAGAGGGTCTTGGGCTTGGGGCCGACGACCCGCTCGTCCACCGCATGGTATTCGGCATAGGTTCCCTGCCGATTGATCGCGCCCGCATAGAATACGGCGTCGCCCGGCTTGAAGAGCCGGACCTTGGAGCCGACCTCCTCGACAGTCCCGACGGCATCGTATCCGAGTATTCTGGCCTGCCCGTCGGTGGGGCTGGAATTGGCGCGTTGCTTGACGTCCGCGGGGTTGACCGAAATGGCCTCGATCTTCACCAGCAGGTCATGCGGTCCCGGTTCCGGCTTAGGCACTTCGATATCGACAAGCGCATCCGGCTCGGTCACCGGCTTGTTCTTGTAGTATCCGATCGCTTTCATTTTTGTCTCCTAGAGGTCTTGCCTGTTCGGTTTCTGGCGAGGGATCGCGTTCAGCATTATGCCGATCACGATCGCAGACGTACCCGCGGCAAGGGGGGCGGTCAGCGGCTCGCCGAGGAGCAGGAGCGACAACAGGACCCCCGTGACCGGAACGCCCAGCATGGCTGTCGACATCGTCGTCGCCGGCAGCCATGAACTGGCCGCGTTGACTGCGACAAAGCAGAAAGCAGTCGCTACTGGACCGACGAATACCGTGGAGGCGAAGAACGTTATTGTATCATCGGCCGAGAAACCGCCTTCGATAATCCAGGCGAGTGGGACCAGAACGATCGTAGCCAGCAGCATCTGCCAAGGGGCGAGGTCGAAGGCCGATGAGACGGCCTTGAAATAGCGCAGGTGGATGATGCAGAGCGCCCAGCATATCGACGCGATCAGCAGCGCTCCGTTGGAAGCGACGACCACCGGATTGCCCCAGTCGATAGCAGAAGGATTGACCAGTATGGCCACCCCCACGGCGGCAAGCATGATGCCGCCGATGCGCAGACTGCCTACCTTCTCTTTGAATATCACGATCGCGATGGGCGTCACCCAAAGCGGGGTGGTGTAGCTCAGAATCGCTGACCTTCCGGCCCCAAGATGGGTCATTGCCAGAGCGCCCAGCATAGTGAAGGCCGCCATCTGTAACAGGCCGATCGAGACGATGAACGGCAGGTCACCGCGTTTCGGAAGGCGTATCCCTCCACGGAACATTTGTGCCAGGAAAAGGGCGGCACCGCCCGTGCCGAACCTCAGTGCGGAAAACCAGACGGGCGTAACGTGGGCCAAGCCAACCTTCATCACCGGCCAGTTTGCACCCCAGAGTACGATTGCCACGACCAGGCTCAAAAGCGGTAGCAGTGCTGCCTTCTGGCGGTTGTCCCGCCATGTCGTCGCTCTGGGAAATTCGCATGGGGGCGCGTTACGCAGGCCCTCGCGAGATGCGTTCGTGGACATTTTTTGTCTCCGGAGAGGTCGCTATGCGACGTCGATAACTATCTTGCCTTTGGCAGAGCCCGATTGAAGCAGGTCATAGCCCGTTGGCGCGTCCGCGAGGCCGAAACGGCGCTCGTCTATCAGCGGCTTGAGAAGTCCGCTGTCGACCTTGGTCGCCACCTGCCGCAGGATATCGCCGTGCCTATCTGCACCGATTTCGTACAGCATCGGTATCAGCGTGAAGACGACACCGAACGTGAGCCCCTTGCTGTGTAGTGGGGTCAAGTCGAGCGTTGCGCGCGCTGCCGTTGTCGATATCCGACCGCTGATCGCCGCTGCCTGGAACGAATTCGCGAGGTTTTCACCCCCGACAGTATCGATGACGACAGGGAAACCGTGGCCTTGGGTGATCCTGGATACGTAGTCCGCGGGGTTTTCCTGCTTATAGAAAACGACGTGGTCGGCACCGAACCTCCGGACTATGGCTTCATCCGACTCTTTGCCGACCGTCGCGGTCACGACCGCCCCGAGATCGCGGGCGAGCTGGACGGCGATGTGGCCCACGCCGCCAGCCGCCCCGTGGACGAGGACATGTTCAGACGCTTGGAGATTCGTTCGGGCGATCGCTTCCCAGGCGGTAATCGACACAAGAGGAAGCGCGGCGGCCTGACGCATCGAGAGGTTCCGAGGCTTTCTGGCGATGAGGCGCGCATCGGCGGCAATAAACTCCGCCAACGTTCCGCCATGTCCTCTGACGCCGCCGGCCAAGCCATAGACTTCGTCTCCGGACGAATAGCCGGAGACGGCCTCGCCCACCTTGACGATAGTCCCGGAGAAGTCACATCCAAGCACCGCCGGCAACGCCGGGCCGATGGGTAAACCTTCGCGGATTTTGTTGTCGATCGGGTTGAGAGATGCAGCTGCTATGCGGACAAGGACCTGTCCCGGCTTCAATACTGGATCAGGGATACTCTCTACGGCGAAGTTGTCGATGCCGCCAAACGCACTGAGGACGAGGGCTTTCATTGTTGGCTCCATTATTCATGTCGATAATAGTGTGAGCCACCTGCCCATAAGGCAAACGCATAATTCTTTTGGCAACAATTCGATTTACAGCTAGATCGCGTACGATTGCTCGTCAAACGAAGGTGTCCGCGAAAGCACGACAGCTGCTTCGGGCCGTGGCGGCTCTATGCATCCGCTACGGCCCCCGGGATATATTGAACGATTGGGGCTATTTGATTTGCAGACGTCGGAATACGTTTCCGGCAGCTATCAAGAACGGATCAGGCTTGGTTGTTGTCGAGAAGTCCCATGCCGATCGACATGAAATCGTCCAATGGCCGCCGATCGTTCGTGATTTTCATCCGGAGAACAGTACCCTCCCAGCTATTGATGAGGAAGCGTGACATCGCGGCCGGATCGAGACCGGGTTTGATTTCTCCGATAGCCTGTCCCTCGACTATGACGCTCGACAACAAGTCCGCCCACGTCGATAGCGAGTCCTTGAGCGCCTCCCGTAAAAGCGGAACATCGTCCGAGCTTTCCGCTGACAGGTTGCCGATCAGGCAGCCCTTGTCGAAGCCGTCCTTCTCGTATCGGGAAATGAAAAACCCGAAATGCTCCCGGATCCGGGTGAGGGGAGACAGGGCAGCATTAGACAATATTTCCCGCTTCGACGATGCGACATACATCTCCAACACTTCAAGAGCGAGACCCTCCTTGGTCTTGAAGTAATTATAGAAACTGCCTTTGGGGACGCCGGCGGCGTCCACGATTTGCTGCACGCCACACGCGCTGTAGCCAAGAGCGTGGAACCGGTCCTGAGCGGCCGCGAAAATCTTCTCTCTGGTCGGTGAGGCCATGAGTTCTCCTTCGGTCCCGGGATATGAACGAGGCCATCTGAATTCAAGTGTCGGCGGTCATCGAGCGATAAAAATAAACTCGATTGACAGCATAATACGACCGGTCATATTAAAACGCAAGACGGAACGGAGGCGCGTTGCCATGGCGACTGAAATCCAAAACCAAAAGCTCACACCGGCCTGGGTGATGGCGCTGGGAACATTTGCGATCGGAACCGAAGGTTTCATGATCGTACCGCTGCTGCCCAACATGGCTGACGACCTGCAGCTGTCCATCGCGACGCTCGGAACACTCGTGACCGTGTTCACGCTTACCCTCGCGTTCAGCTCGCCGATCCTGACGACACTGTTCGGCAGCGTGGATAGACGACGCCTCTTGATCTCAACGATGGCGTTCTTTGCCTTGGCCAACCTCGTCGCTTGGCAGTCGAGCGGGTACTGGGGCATTTTTGCCGCCCGTGTGCTTCTCGCCCTTGCCGCAGGACTTTACACCCCGAACGCCAACGCGCTGATCGGCGTCCTGATCGCACCGGAAAGACGTGGCAGGGCGCTTGCCATCGTCAACGGCGGGATGACGATCGCAATCGCACTCGGGCTGCCGATCGGATCGCTCGTGGGAAATGCGCTCGGGTGGCGCGTGACGTTCCTCGGCGTCGGCATACTCGCAGCGATCGCTGTCGTCGGTTTGATCGTCGGCCTCGATCGGTCCGCCGGGGCCGGACTTCCGGTGCCGAGCCTTTCCGCCAGGATCGCAGTCGCGAAGCGGCCGCCTGTCCTCGTTGGTCTTGCTGTCACGCTGTTCTGGGCCGTCGGTGCCTACACGGTCTGGACCTATATCGCCCCATACTTGACCTCTGTGGCGCACTTCGGCCCGAACGGAATCAGCTTCATCGTCTGCCTCTGGGGCGTCGGCTCGGCAGTCGGCGTGTTCAGCGGTGGTTCCCTCAGCGATAAATTCGGGGCCAAGACAGTAATGGGCACCAGCCTCGCAATCCTGGCAGTCGCGTTCCTGGTTCTGTCCTTCACTGCGTTCTTCCTCACGCCTTCGCAGGCCGTCGTCCCAATCGTTATTTCGGTGGCCGTATGGGGCGTCACTGTCTGGGCATTCTTTCCGGCGCAGATCTCCCATCTGATCCAGACGGGCGGCCAGTCATCCGCCCCGATCGTCCTCTCGCTCAATGCCAGCTTCATGTACGGCGGCTTCGCGATCGGAAGCGCCATCGGCTCCTTTGTTGTCGCCCACGGGAAGGTCGCCGATCTCGGCCTCGCAGCGGCGCTCGCGGAAATGATCGGCGTTGCACTCCTCTTCGGTTTCGCCTCCAAGGCGGCATCCCCAAACACGTCGCCCGCCCGCTGAACGACAGCGGTCTCGACGCGGACCACAAACCTCAAACCCAAATCAACCCCAAGGAGAATGACCATGAAAATGTCCGGCAACACGATCTTCATCACAGGCGGTGGCTCCGGTATCGGCCGGGGTCTGGCCGAGGCCTTCCACAAGCTGGGCAACCAGGTAATCATCTCGGGACGCCGCAAGGCCAACCTCGATGAAACCATCAAGGCGAACCCCGGCATGGCAGCCTACGAGATGGACATCACCGATCCGGCAAGCATCGAGCAGGTCGCCGCCAAGATCATCGCAGACTACCCGGCGCTCAACGTGCTGTTCAACAACGCCGGCATCATGCCGTTCGACGATGCGGCCAAGGCGATCGATGAGAAGACGATGCAGAACATCGTCACCACGAACTTCCTGGGCCCGATCCGAATGACGTCCGCCCTGATCGAGCATCTCAAGAAGCAGCCTTCGGCGGTGATCATCAACAACACCTCGGTACTCGCCTACGTGCCGCTCGCCTACAATGCCGTCTACTCGGCGACGAAGGCAGCCCTTCATTCCTTCACCATGTCGCAGCGCTTCACCCTGCGCGACACGTCCGTGAAGGTCCATGAAATCGCTCCGCCGTGGGTCGATACGGACCTTATCAAGAAGAGCGGCGATCCTCGCGCGATGCCGCTCGACGCCTTCGTCAAGGAAACGATGGAGAAGCTCGCGACCGACCGGGAAGATATCTACGTCGACGCGATCCAGATGCTCCGCGACAACCCAGGTTCGAAGGAGCACGAGTTCTTCTTCCAGTTCAACGAAGTGATGGTGAAGGAACCGATCCCGGTGTGAGGCCTACCGGCCGAATTCGGAGCGGTCGGTACACGGCCGCTCCGGCAAGCCGCCTGCAAAGGCACGTTAGAACGACGCCCGGAACGTGGCGCTTTCAAGAGGACATACCAATGAGCTACAAACTTCTCGTGGACGGGGAACTGATCGACGGAGCAAAGGACGTCGGTGTCATCAATCCGGCGACCGCGCAGGAATTCGAGATCGCTCCGCGTGCCGACAAGGCCATCGCATTGAGAGCCATCGCCGCGGCGAAAAAGGTGTTCCCCTCGTGGGCGGCGCTTACCTACGAGCACCGGTCCGGCTATGTCGAGGCGTTCGCGGCCGCTCTGGAAGCCCGCGCTTCGGATTTCTCCCGTCTTCTCACCCTCGAACAGGGGAAGCCACTGCCGCAGGCGGAAGCCGAAATCCGGGGTTCCGTCGCGGCGCTCCGCTTCTTTGCTTCCCAGGAAATCAAGCCGAAAGTGATCCGGGACAACGAGCACGAATACATCGTCGAACAGCGTTATCCCCAGGGCGTCGCCGCCGCGATCACGCCGTGGAACTTTCCGATCTCCCTCCTGGTCTACAAGGTTGGGGCCGCGCTGATGACCGGAAACCCGGTGATCGCAAAGCCAGCGCCGACCACCCCTTTGACGACCTTGCTTCTCGGCGAGTTGGCTGAGAAGATCTTTCCCCAGGGCGTATTCCAGACCCTCGCGGACACCAATGATCTCGGACCGCTACTGACGAGCCACGAAGACATCGCGCATGTCAGCTTCACGGGATCGACGCCGACCGGGAAGAAGGTCCTGGAAAGCACGGTAAGCACGCTCAAGCGCTTCACGCTTGAACTCGGCGGCAACGATGCGGCCATCGTGCTGGACGACGTCGATATCGACAAGGTCGCTCCAGCAATCTTCCGCGCGGCAACCCTGAATGCCGGACAGATCTGCTTCGCGACCAAACGCGTCTATGCGCCAAAGACGCTCATCGAACCGCTCACCGAAGCTCTGGTCGCCCTCGCCAATGATGCCAAGGTCGGTGACGGCCTGGAACAGGGCACCACCATCGGTCCGATCCAGAACAAGATGCAGTACGACAAGCTGCAGGGGTTCATCGAGGACTCCCGTCGCAACGGCAGGATTGTCGCGGGCGGCGTGCCGGCGGAGGGCGACGGCTATTTCATCAGGCCGACAATCGTCCGTGACTTGCCGAACGACGCGCGCCTCGTCAAGGAAGAGCAGTTCGGCCCGGTTCTTCCGATCCAGGTCTATGACAGCGTGGACAGCGCGATCGCCGAAGCCAACAGCGTCGAGTTCGGGCTGGGCGGTATCATCTGGACGAGCGACTTCGAAAGAGGCGTCTCCGTCGCGTCCAAGATCGAGACCGGGACCATCTGGGTGAACCAGCACATGTCGCTCCCCTATGATGTCGCCTTCGGCGGCGCAAAGCAATCTGGTCACGGCGTGCAGAACGGCATCGAAGGGATGGAGGATTTCACCCAGCGCCGTATCGTAAACGCCCGCAAGGCGGCTTGATAGCGGTCGTCTGAAAGATACGTCGGCGGCAAGGCTGCCGGCGTCCCGTTCAACAGTCACTTGAGGTCGATAACCTTGAAACTCTTTGCTCACCCAGGTGCCAGTTCCCTTTCCGTGCACATCCTGCTCAGGGAGACCGAGCTGCCGTTCGAACTCGAGGTCGTCAACGTCACGGAGAAGATAAGGGCCTTCGGCGGCGATTACCGCGAGATCAATGCAAGGGGCATGGTTCCCGCCCTCGAACTCGAGGATGGAACGATCCTAACCGAAAACCTCGTAATCGCGCAGTACATCTGCGATGCCGCCGGACGTGTTGACCTGATGCCCGCAGCCGGGACACGGGAGCGCTACGCGGTGATGGAATGGCAGAGCTTCATCGCCACCGAGCTACACAAGGCGACTTCACCCCTCTTCTGGCCGCTCGACGAAGAAGCCAAGTTCTTTGTGCGGAAGCGTATTTCCGGCAAGTATCAGGTGGTGGAAGAAGCACTGCGGGGCAGGCCGTTCCTGACCGGCAACCATCTGACCGCGGCCGACGCGTATCTTTTTCCGATCCTGAGCTGGGCCCTTTTCTTCAAGATGGACCTGTCAGAGTTTCCGAATATTCAGGGTTTCCTTCACCGGATGGGCAAAAGGCCGAGCGTGCTGAGCGCGCTGGAAGCAGAGGGCAGGGGGCTTGTCACCATCCTTGCGGACGAGATCGAAGTGCGGCCGTTTGAAGCGTACGACCCGGCCGCCCGTGCTCGCAGCGCCCCCGGGTTAGAGGCGAGCCGTTGATAATCAGGTTGTTCCCCAGCTGAAGCTCACGATGCGAGAAGCTTGCGCGCCGTATCGATATCGGCGATCGGATGAGTGCAGTCGAACTTGGCCAGTGACGACACGAGTTCATCCTTGGCAGCTGCCACTTGCGAAGGTGGCACGAGGCGGACGAGGCATATTGCGCATCGGAGCTCCCAGAACGCAGCCCCCATGGATCGCGCCAAATTCAAAGCCTCTCGTAGAAGATCGACGGCCTTTTCGCGGTCTCTTTTGATCAACGTCACCGCCTTGAGTCTCAACAGCTCCGGTCTGCACCATCCCGCATCGCCGCACAGCGCCCTATCGAGGGCGGCGGCGGAAGCCCTGCATCCTGCGAGAACGGTCATATACTCCAGGCGCATGCCAACGCCTTCCAGCAGCACACCCTGCAGTGCCGTCTGCACTTCGTCGGTCTGGGTGTTGTCCGGCACGATCATGTCATAGCCATCCACCCACTCCTGCCAGCGAACCAGCATGTCTCTTGCAGTCAGTTGTCGGACTGTGTCGAGCCTGGCCCGCGCTTCGACGGTATTTCCGGAGAGATATGCGACGGGTACAGCGGTGAGGCAAAGCATCAGGCAGCTCGATATGGAATGCCCGAGCTGTTCGGAACCCGCGAGCATCTCGCGGACTGCGACAAAGCTCTGGTCGATCTTTCCCTCAAGAAAGTCGATCATCGCGACCACGGCCTTCGCGATTGTTCCCTGGTCGTAGCCAGTGCCGTTGTTGAGCGTCGTCCTGACTGCCCGGCTCGCTTCGAGAAGAGATATCTCTGCCTGCTCCCTGGACGAGGAAAGCTCGCCATGAAAGAGATAGTTGTGCTCCAGGAACCGACTGTAGCTTGCGGCCCCCGGAAATCGCTGCTGCAGATCCTGGGCGATCGCGATCGAATCTGTGTAGCGCCCGTTTGAACTCGCAACCGAGGCCTTGCCCCCGTAGGCCCTCATGATGCGGCCGGGATTTCCCAGTTGCTCGGCTATCACGGCGGCGCGCTCGAATTCGGCGATCGCCTCTTCGTCGCTCTTAAAACCGCGGATGTGATAAAGACCGCTACCGCGAGATACCCGAAGCTGAAGCTCGATGTCCGTACCGACATGCTTCGTGGAAGGGAGGAGGTCCAGAGCCTTCTCGACCGCGATCAGCTGCTCATGCATCACACCGAGTTGCGTCCACAAGACATTGGATATCGCGATCAGTTCGACGGCCAGATTCAGGTCGCCTTGCGGGGAGAGCGCCCACTTGGACGCTGAGCGCAGATCGTTGATGAGCGCGCCGTACCGCCGCATCCAATCGTGAGTCGGGAGGGCACGCCAGTCGTATTCGGCCCGCAGCAGTTCCTCACGACAATAAAGTGCGTGAGCCGAGCGGTACTGCGGTTGTAGTCCGCTCGCCGCGAGCTTCTCTGACGCGTATCCTTTCGTCGTGTCCAGAAGGCGATACCTGCCGTCGTTGTTGGACACCGCAATCAAGGACTTCAGGACGAGGCCATCGAAGGCGTTGTCGAAGCGCTCTCCCATTAGCCATTCGCGGGCTATTGCCTCAGCGCCTTGATCGGAAAACGTACCGGGAAAAACCGCTATTTGCGCAAACAGCGTCCTTTCGTCTTCGGTGAGGCTGTCATAGCTCCAATCCAGGGTGGCCCTGAGTGTCTGCTGGCGAGGCGGCGCTGTTCTCCTGCCCCTACGCAGGATCGACAGGGGATCGTCGAGCGAATCGAGCACGCTCGCCAGACCGAGATTGCTGACGCGCGATGCGGCCAGCTCGATCGCCAACGGGATACCGTCCAGACTGCGGACGATGTCCGCGGCCGCTAGAACGCTCTCGTCGTCATCGAAGGTCAAGGTCTCCGAGGCAAGCCTGACCGATTCGACCAAAAGCTCCACCGAAGGAAAGGCGAGGAGTTCGACCCGCGACGTCTCGGTATCAGGCACGGGCAGCGAGGGCAGTTGCCTTACCCTCTCGCCCGCGACGCGTAACGGCTCCCGGCTGGTGGCCATCACCGCGATTCCTTTGGTCGCCTTGAGGATCTGGTCCACTGTGACCGCTACGGCCTCAATAAGGTGTTCGCAGTTATCAAACAGAAGGAGCGCGTTGCTTTCCTGAAGCGCGTTCAACACCGCCTGACGATAGTCCTCGGTAAAAACGATCAAGCCGAGCGCCGATGCCAATGTCGGCATAATCAGGCTTTGGTCTGTAAGGGAGGCTAGGTCGATGAAAATGACCTTTCGCGTCTCGGATATCCGCCCGGCGATCTCGAGAGCGACAGCCGTCTTCCCCATTCCTCCAGCGCCGGATATTGTTAGTAGCCGGGTCGAACCCAAGGCGGAAAGGGATGATTCCACGAAGCTCTCACGACCGATCAGCCGGCCCGGAAACCGCGGCAAATTGGAGTCCGGAACGGCAGACGGACTGCCATGGAAGGTATAGCCAGCGTTCGAGACCTCGACGGGTGCGACGAAGATGTAGCCTCGACCAGCGATGTTTTCGATGTAGCGACGCCCGCTGTTTTCGCCGAGTGCTTTTCTCAGGGTGACGATATGCACTCGAAGAGCGCCTTCTTCGACAGTTGTCGTGGGCCAGGCCGCCTGTAGCAAGTCCTCTTTCGAGACAATTTCCCCGGCTCGGCTTGCTAGAACGACAAGTATTTCGAGGGCTTTCTTGCCCAACTGATAAGGCTTCCCAGCTTCGGAAAGCCTTTTGGTGGTCAGATCCAGCTCAAAGCTTCCGAATTTGAGAAAAGACATCGTATTCGCCGCAGTACCCGCTGGATTGAAGGAATACAGCGGGTATCACATCTGAACGACCGTCTTGCAACGGATATCGGATCTATCGGACGTCAACTCGTGAAGACGTGATGACTGCCGGTGCGATGTCCGAAAACGCGCGACGCGCGGCGGGTACGCGATCAAATTATCGGACTGACGCGGACGTCAAAGGAAACGCGCGATCAGGTCCTGTTCTGGGCCCGACGGTATCTCCGGGTATCTCGCGACCGTGCCCTTTAGGGCGTCGATACCGCGCGGCGTCAGGCTTGCGAGGCTGGACGCGCACCGGAGTTCCCAAACCAAATGGCCGTGCTGACGGGCGAATTTTATCCCGGCGTCGAGTAAATCCACAGCTTGCGAAGGGTCCTTGGTCGCGATCCGCTCGGCCTTGAGTCTGACGACTTCGGCGTGGCACCATCCCGCATCACCCTCGAGTATCCAGTCCAAAAGCCCTTCTTCCAGGTTCTGCCCGCCTACGACTGCCATGTGCTCCAGCATATAGCGCTCCGAGTGCAGCCACGGCTCGATGGATAGGACAGTGCGCGCCGCGTTCTCGCTCCCCGCCCTCGCCAGGCTCTCGAACTGGTCGGCCCAGATTTTCAGCCTGCCAAACGAGCTTTTCTCCGAAATTTCCTGGAGCCACTGAAGGTGTCTCCTCGCTTCGTCGGCAAGGCCGAGTGACGAATAGATCGGATAGGCTCCAGCGGCGAGTAAGAGGGCAAGGGAAGACGGCTGATCGATCTCGACGGCTTCGCGGATTGCATCCTCGATCGTCGCTCTGGCTACCGCAGCCTTCCCGCTCAGCCATGCCGACTTCGCCATCAACGTGAAATGCAGGACGCGATGGTCCTGTCCGATCGCGCTTGTGGTCGTCCTGGTCGACCTCGCGGGATTTGCGAGAAAGTACGCGCTGGAAATCTCTCTGGTTCTGTCGATAGCGCCGGCATAAAGCGATGCGTATGTGGTCAGGCATTCACTGGCCGCAGCGGCGGCTCCGGTGTCGCCGGGTATCTGTCTTTGTGCTGTTGTTACCGCTTCCGTGTATCGACCCCGAACCATCAACATCGAGAATAAGCCGCTTCGAGCCAGAACGGCCGTCCGACCGTCCTGTACGGTATCTGCGAGCTCGGAAGCGGTAGTGAACTCTCGGATAATGTCTTCGCCCGTCTCGAGACTTCTCACGTGGAATAGCAGACCGCCACGCAGGACGCGTAATCGCGCTTCGAGGGCGGAATCGACGATCGCGCTTGTCTCGAAATGGAGAAGGGCGGATTCAACAGCCTCGAGACCCTCCCTGTAAAGACCGAACTGTAACCATACCGCGTGCGACTGGATCATTAGCGTCGCGCCGAGCAGCATGTGCTGGGACCGCATGCACCAGTCCAGGGCACCTCGGAGATCCCCGATGAGATCTCCATGAACCTCGTACCAGCGCGGGACGGAGAGAACTTTCCAGTCGGTTTCCGATGCCACTAACCGCTGGAGGACATAGTGGGCATGATTTTTGCGGAAATTGGCCTCGTCGGCTGGCGATTTCTGGACCATCACCCTGACATAGGCTCTGGTTGTTTCGAGAAGCCGGAAACTCCCCACCTTGAGGGAGATCAGCGATTTCGCGACGAGGCCGTTGAACGCGTCGTCGAAATCTTCAGCTGGGAGCGCATCCCCGGCGATCAAACGAGCCGATTGGATCTGAAAGCTTCCGGAAAACACTGACACGGCCGCCAGGACGGTCTGCTCTTGCGAGTTCAGCAAGCGATAGCTCCAGTCGAGCATCGCCTCAAGCGTCTGATGCCTTGCCGGCGCGGTTCTCCTCCCTTTCCTTAGAGTGGCGATCGGATGGTCAAGCGAGGCCAGGAGGTCCGAGACGCCGAGGTGCACGGCACGGGATGCCGCCAATTCGATAGCCAACGGGATGCCATCCAAGGCCCGCACCACATCGGCCGCAGCGCTCATTGTCTCAGGCTTCGAAAAGTCGAGATGCCCGGAAGCAAGCTCGACCCTATCGGCAAAGAGTCTAAGGGCGGAATATTCCGATACATCGCTGGGGACCACGCCCTCTTCGGGAAACGTCAACGAGGGGAGTCGGCTGACGTATTCGTCCATGACACCCAACGGCTCCCGGCTGGTCGTGAGTACCGTCGTTGCAGCGGTGCGATAAAGTATCGTCTCCACCACCTCCGCGCAGCTGTCGATCACGTGCTCGCAGTTGTCGAATACGAGCAGGTATGGATTCTCGGCGAGGGCAGCCAACACCATCGGCATTGGCTCGTCGGCGAAGCTGATCAATTCCAGTCGCATCGCCAGATAGGATACCAGCTGGCTTTCTGCCGTGAGAGTGGAAAGATCGAGGAAAATGACCGGACGTCCGGCCGATCGGAAGTGATTTCCGATCTCGACTGCAACCGAAGTCTTGCCGATCCCTCCGCTCCCGATGATACTCAGGAGCCGATGGCTCCGCAGCACCTCAAGCGATGATGTGATGAATGCGCTTCTGCCGAAAATTTCCGATGAAACATGCGGAAGACCGGGTTCGACATGACCGGAAGAGGCCAGCCTGCCCAACTCGACCGTTTTTAGGAAAAGGTATCCACGGCCAGGAATAGCCCTGATCCAAGGGTCATCTGGTTTCGTGCGAAGTACCTTCCGAAGCTCGACGAGATGGACACGGATAGCGATGTCGTCGACGGTGGCTTTCGGCCAGACCGCCTCCAGCAACTCCGCCTTCGAAAGGATACGTCCGGCATTCAGCGCGAAGTACCGCAAGAGGTCGAAGGCTCTCGCGCCCACTCGAACAGGTTGGCCACTATCGAGCAGTCGCCTTGAGTTGACGTCCATTTCGTAGGTTTCGAAGCGAATAACTGTCAATTGAACACCGGGCTCGCAGGCATGCCGGAGAGCTGAAGGTTCTAAACGAGTAGGGTGCTATCGGGGCCGTGCCCTTGGATTGCACCCGACATCTGCCGCGGTAGCTCTCCCTAACCCGGCACGGATTTCGTCAGTGGCGAGCTCGATCTTTGCAGCGCTACGCCGCCGATCCGAGCCCGACGGTCAAGCGTTGTATCCGCCGTCGACGTTCAGGACGCTGCCCGTGATAAATGTCGCCCCGGGCCCTGCGAGAAACATGATCGCATGAGCCACCTCGGATGGCCGCCCCAGCCTCTTGAGCACGTTCGCCTCCCGTTCCGCCGCGAGCGTTTCCTGCGAATGCACGCCTTCGCCATCGCTTTCCAACGCCCCGACCTGCACGACATTGACGGTTATTCCCCGCGGACCGAGGTCATGCGCGGCTCCCTTGCAGAAGGCGGCTATCGCCGCTCTCGTCGCCGCGAATTCGGCCAAACCTGGCGTGCCTACCCGGTCTGCTATGCTCGAGCCCAAGGCGATCACGCGGCCACCATCGTTCATGACCTTCGACGCCGCCTTTATCAATGCGAAAGCGCCTTTGACATTCATCGAGAGCTGCTCGTCGAGAGCCTCCTCATCGACGTCCTCGTCATCGACCTGGCCTTCCACGCGGCGGAAATTGTTCGCGACCAGCACATCCAGCCGCCCGAATGCGGCCATGACCGCTCGAACGAGTTGGGTGGCCTCAATGGTGTTGGGTCGACTGCTCGTCGGAAAACAGACAACACGTCCCCCATACGACCGGAGCGACTCGAGGAAGTGAGCGTCAGGCTCAATCTCAAGCGCTAGCGCAAGATCCGAACCTCCCTCGGCGAGCGCCTGGACGGTTGCCTGGCCAATGCCACTATCCGCCTGGGTTACAAGAGCCACCCGGCAAATCGAGGCCCGATCCGAATTTTGTCCCACCACGTTCACGAGAGCCTCATCAAGCTTGCATTGGCGAATGGAACCCCACTATCTATCTGATTTATCGGGGAACCTCCGCCCGCAACTACGCGGCTCCAAGACGGCGGTATTGTAAAATCCGGTCCCGGCAACTGTTAAGGCCGACATTAATCGCCATAACTTCTTTTTACATCTCATAACTCGATTTCACGTCCCGCAACACGGCACCCTCACTGCATCGAAACAGCGAGGACATCGTGATGAACAAGACGATTTCTTTCATCCCGCTCCAGGACGAAGCAAACGGCTCCAAGACGTGGGGCCTCGAGGCGGATTACCGCGCCATCGAAGGTCTGGTCGAAAGGCAGAGCCTTGCCGACAAGAGGATCGCGACCTCGGTCGAAACCAAAGAGAAGCTGACGGCCGGCCTGAGCGAGTGGCAGCGCAAGAAGATAATTCGCTACGTTGACGGGAACGTCGACTCCAAGCTGCGGGTTTGCGACCTCAGCGAACAGGTCCGCCTCAGCGTCAGCAGGTTCTCGAAGGGGTTCAACGTAACGTTCGGCCGACCGCCCTACGACTATGTCCTTTCCAGACGCATCGAGGCAGCGAAGTACCTGATCGCTTCGACCGATGAACCGTTGAGCCAAATCGCGCACGCTTGCGGCCTGAGCGATCAGGCCCATCTCTCCAAGGTGTTCAAGCGTCTTGTCGGCACGACGCCCTTGAAATGGCGCAAGAGCGCTTCCGTGGCGCGATCGACGCAGTGGGATTATCTGACAGCGGGCACGCGCCACGCAAGTGGCCGCTTCGACCAGGCAGTTGCCGCTCTCTGAACGGGCGGCGACCGCGCACATGTGCCCTATACGCGCTGCGGTCACCGTCATCTTGTAGGCGGTTCTGCCACGCCCCCCGGTTCCCGCTCTCGAGTGCAGAATCGTCCAATTTTCCAGAGTACTCCACCAGTAAGATATCCAATGACGCTTCGGTTGTCCGGCAGGCGTGGCAAGGCGGATTTGTCCGCTCGACAGTGATCGTTATCGCGGCAATCGCGGATCATTTCATGCGCGACCGGGCGGATCGTTCTGCGTCGGACATCAGGTGACGGAGAAGGGCGAGCGATGAAACAGGTAACGATCAACGGCACCATCCACGAAGTCGATGTGCCGGACGATATGCCTCTGCTGTGGGTACTTCGAGATGTGCTCGGCATGACGGGAACCAAATACGGATGCGGGATCGCCCAGTGCGGCGCGTGCACCGTGCATCTCGACGGGGTGGCCGTCCGTGCCTGTCAGACGACAATGGATTCCGTCTATGGCCAGCCCGTCACCACGATCGAGGGTGTCGGAGGAACTCCCGTCGGTGCAAAGGTGCAGGCGGCCTGGCTCGAAAAGGAAGTCGTTCAGTGCGGCTACTGTCAGTCGGGGCAGATCATGTCCGCGACGGCGCTTCTCAACGAAAACCCCAAGCCAACGGATACCGACATCGACGACGCTATGGCCGGAAACATCTGCCGCTGCGGCACGTATGTACGTATCCGCGAAGCGATCCACTCGATTGCAGTGTGAAGGATACCACAGTGATCGAGAACCTTGTCTCCCGTAGAAACTTCCTCAGGGGTACAGCCCTTGCCACCGCTGGCCTCGTCCTGGCGGTCCAACTTCCCGACAGCGTCCGCCGCGCAGCCGCTGCCATGGGCGACCAGAAAAGCTTTGTCCCGAACGCGTTTGTCAAGATCGACGCCGACGGCATCACCCTGATCATGCCCCACACAGAGGTCGGGCAAGGGATCTACACGTCGAGCGCTATGCTCATGGCCGAAGAACTTGAGCTGGACCTTGACCAGGTGAAGGTCGAAGCCGCGCCGCCGGACATATCCAAATACATGGACCCGATCCTTTATGATCAGGCGACAGGTGGATCGACTTCTACCCGTTCCGACTGGATGCGGTTGCGCGAGGCCGGAGCCGCGGCGAGGATCATGCTTATCGAGGCGGCCGCGGAAGGCTGGGGTGTTTCATCCGGCGAGTGTCGCGTAGCGAGAGGGATCATCTACCATGACGCCTCGGGTAAGACGGTAACCTACGTCGACATCGCACCGCGCGCCGCGTCGCGGGAGGTGCCCAAGGAGATCAAGCTCAAGGAGCCTTCGCAGTTCCGGCTTATCGGCACAAAGGCCAAGCGGATAGACACACCTGCCAAGGTCAACGGCTCGCTGATCTACGGGATCGATACCCGGCTGCCGGGTATGGGATACGCGACCTTGTTGATGGCACCCGTCAAGGGCGGTAGGATCGCAAGGATGGACGAGGCCGCGGCCAAAGCAGTGCGCGGCGTCCGCGACGTCGTCAGGACGGACGACGCAGTCGCGGTCATCGGTGACCATATGTGGGCGGCCAAACAGGGCATCGACGCTCTCGAAGTGGAGTGGGATCACGGTTCGAACTCCTCGGTCACCAACGCAGCCATTGTCATGGACATGCAAGAGGTGTCGATGAAGCAGGGTGTCGTCGTCAGGGACCAGAACGACGCCCGATCTGTCATCGATAAGTCGAAGACAAAACTCGAGGCTATCTACCATTCGCCCTTCCTCTCCCATTCGCCGCTCGAGCCATTGAACTGCACGCTGCATATCGAGAATGACAAGGCCGAGCTTTGGGTGGGCACACAGGTTCCTGTGCGAGCGCAGAAGGCGGTGGCCGATGCCACCGGACTCGCCCCCGAGAAAATCACGGTCAACAACCAGCTGATGGGCGGCGCGTTTGGACGTCGCCTCGACATCGACTCTATCGAGATAGCCGCCCGCCTCCTCAAGGACATCCGCTATCCGGTGAAAGTGGTCTGGACGCGTGAGCAGGATATGACCCACGACTTCTATCGTCCATACTATTACGACCGCGTCGCCGCGGGTCTGGACGAGAGCGGTCGCCTTGTCGGTCGCACCCACCGTGTGACGGGGTCTTCGGTCTTCGCACGCTGGGCTCCGGCGGCCTTCATCAATGGCGTGGACCCGGACGCCGTGGATTGCGCCGCGGAGACGCCCTACGACGAGGACGCCGTCCTGGCCGACTATGTGCGGCACGAACCCGCCGGGGTGACGACAAGCTGGTGGCGCGGCGTGGGGGCAACCCACAACCTTTTCGTGGTGGAGAGCTTTGTCGATGAGATGGCGCACGCCACAGGCCAGGATCCACTTGAGTTTCGCCGCCGCATGCTGACGAAGAACCCGCGCGGCCTTGCCGTGCTTAACCTGGCCGCCGAGAAGGCGGGCTGGGGCGAGAAGCTCCCGCCGGGGCGGGGGCGTGGCATAAGCCTGCAGGTCGCCTTTGGCAGCTATCTGGCGCACATTCTCGAGATAGAGATCACGTCGCGAAAGCAGATCAGGCTGGTGCGCTCGGTCATAGCGGTCGATTGCGGCATCGTCATCAATCCGGACACCGTTCGGGCCCAGATGGAAGGCGGGGTGCTTTTCGGACTGGGTACGGCGATGTTCAACGAGGTGACATTCACGAACGGGGCGGTGGACCAGAGCAATTTCGACACCTATCGCATCCTTCGCATAAACGAGGCACCCAAGGTCGACGTCTACCATGTCGATAGCGGCGAGAAGCCGGGCGGCGTTGGTGAGGCAGGAACTGCTGCTGCTGCGGGTGCACTTGCCAACGCTATTTTCTCTGCAACGGGCAGACGCGTGAGGTCACTCCCGCTTTCACAGGCCGCCGTATGACGACGCGAACCTTCAGCTGGTAGGCCCCTCTCGGAAATAGCCGGGAAACGTCGTTCCGGCTATTCCTGGCCGCAGCCTGATTAAGGGAGGGGGCTACGGGCGGCACGAGCCACCCGTTCTTCCTGCAACTATGCAACTTCCTTCACAGATCGTCGAGGATTTCGACCATTCTATCCAGAAGTCCTTCCGTACCACCGACACTCGTGTGGACCAGGCTGAGAACGCCGCCAAAACTCGCGGCCGCAACGACATCCTGCCCCGGAACGGATCGGAGAACCGGAGCCCACACGCGTTCGACCGTTAGTTCGCCGTAGCTGGTAGGAAAACGGACAAGGCCAAGATTCGTCATCACGGTATCGTACGGGATTTGCCGGACAATACGTTCTCGGCTCGCACCATAGCTGCTGTCGTCCGCAAATCGTTTCGCGAGATCGGCGATAATCCGGCGCGCCATTTCCTCGCTTCGAAACATATCGATCTGCCGCCCGACGCGACGCGCCTCAGCCCAGAAAGTTTGATCACCTTGCTCGAAGGGCGTGATGGCGATTGAGAGAAACAGCCCGACTTGGTCCGGTACCGAAAGGACCGGTTTGAAGTCTATCGGGGACATTACGCGTAGGGTCGCGCCATTCCATCGGCCGTCCAGAGACATTTGCGCTCTCGCCACCGCCGCCGTTAGCATAGAATTGACCGTCGCGCCTTGGGACCTAGCGAGAAAAAAGAGCCTTTCTGAGAGATCATTCTCAAGATCCACGGCCGTAACAACGGCTTTGAGCTCCTCTGCCTCCGATAGATCGGATGAAGTCCCTGAGTGGTCGTGATCATCGCGAGGCGTGTTTTGTAGAAACTGCGGGAGTTGCATTCCCAACCGCTGTTCCAGGAGGTCTGCTGGCGGCATGTCGTGAAAATTGCCGCCGCTCAAGGCCACCAATATCTCGTGCATAACAAAAAGGGCGGCCAGACCGTCGGCCACGCTATGATGAAACGTGAGGATGACCGTGGTGTCCGCGGCACCAGTCAACGCCACCGCGCGGACCAATGGACCGGCGGCGGCCGAGAAAGGTCGGTTCACCTCATCCTGAGCCACTTGGTGCCATCGGATTCCCTCGCCGCGGATCACCATCAGCGGGATAGGGTTTTCCGACGCCAGGAATGCATGAACTCCGTCTTCGTCCCACCCGATCGATGCTCGAAGGAGTTGGTGTCGTGCCTGTACGGTCTGTATCGACTTAACGAGATCCGCTTCCGGGACAACACCTCGTACCCTCACCGCTACGGAAAATACCATCGCTCCACCCTCGCCGTAGGCGGCGAATAGGTGCTCGAACGTGCCAAGTTTCCTGATTTTCCGTTGCGTCATTACCGTCATGTCATGCCTCGCTACCTGAACTTACGAATAGCGACGGGATAAGCATGGCGGACACAGCCATATTGAAGAATCGGGTTCCAGCGTGGGCCGCTCGATGGCGTCATCCGTCCACCTTGCGAACCTGACTGCGGAGCAAATTACCACCTCTGTCACCTCGGAGGGCTGAATCGTCCTATTCCCGCCAAGGTCCAGCAACTAGCCATTGAGCTATCCCGAACCCAAGCGGCCTAGTCCGAAGATTTGGTGCATAAGATGCCTCAGACCTATCCCATCCTCATCGAAGCGCTCGCTCAGATCGCCGCCTCAAACGACAGCGACCAGATTTCCGAGATCGCGCGGAACGCCGCTCGGCGTATCCTCTCAGCAGAAGCTATCGCGATGATCCAGGCTAGGGGTGACGTCGGTATGCCGTCTTGGTCCCCGGCCGCGGACAAGCTTACCACGAACGCGCCGGCTGTAACGATCGCGGTAGGATATGTCCCGATGGGTGCTGGAACGCTGGCGATCGACGCAATACCGGAAACTGCGGCAGAGCTCTGCCCCATATCCACGGAACGGCTGCCCGCCCTGTTCAGCGGCCTCTCGACTGAATACCGGAACTATGACGGCGATCGAGACACCGTGGCCGAGATAATCGCCGCACAGACGCTTGCGAGCGCGGCGTCGGCCGCAATTTCGCGTTGCGTGAACCTGACCGCGTTGGCGAGCGCGAGGGCTCGTCTCGAGTTGGAGCGCGATGACGTGCGCCATCGTCTGAAGAACGCCTACGCATCAGCCATCGGCCTTGCCAATCTTTCGCTTCCGAAAGAGCACTCCAAAGACTTCGCCGGTCGATTGCGCACACTCGCCGAGGTGCACCATTTTCTCGACGACGAAGATGACAGGAAATTCGGGATCCCTCTCAGTGAGGTCTTAACCGCGGTCCTTTCGCCCTATCACGACTCGACACAGCCGAGGGTGATGGTCGAAGGCCCCGACATCGACGTCAGCTCGACCATGGCCGCGGCGCTGGGGCTGTTGGCGAACGAACTGGCGACTAATGCTCTAAAGTATGGGTCGCTGTCTGTGAGCACGGGCCGGATTCTTGTCCAGTGGACTGTGTGCGATGACGAACTCGGCTTCTCGTGGAGGGAGATCGGCGGTCCCGAGGTCGATTGCGGAGCCTCGCCGAACCAGGGCTCTAAGCTGATGCGCATGATCGTCGAGAGCCAGCTTCGTGGAAAGATGGCTCAGCGTCTCACTCCAACGGGTCTCTTGTTCTCCGCGTTGATGCCTATGGCTTAGCGATGCCCGTAACCCTATCGGCACTTTAACGACGCTGTCCCCACGCAGGCCTCCATCGGCGACACGGACATCTGAAACGAGGACCTTGTTTACGGCGCGCCCGGATTTTCCAAGAACCGCGGTGTTGGAACGACCACACTCGGCCCGAACAATTCGACAACCAATCGAGCGATCACGCGCCGATCTTCAAACCAAGACTGGAGCTAAAATGCTGAGGACGATCCTAGCCGTCGCCCTGATGGGCATCTGTCCATACGCCTCCGCGCAGGATATGCCCGCGCCTACCGTCACCGCTGCCGGTGCCGTGCTTGATGCACCCGGACAGGGCGTGATCCCGTCTGTCAGCATGCATACGGCGGCCCTACCACAGCTCTACGATCTCGACGCCCAGCCCAAAGAGCAGATTTCCCCCTTGGTCCAGCGGCAGTACCTGAGCGGCGTGCAGTCCACCATCGTCAAGTGGACGGTCAAGAAGGGTGGCGTTTTCCCGTTGCACCATCACGCCAACGAGCAGATCACCTGGATCACCGAAGGTCGTTGCGAGGTGTCCTCGCAGGGTAAGAAGTTCATTATGACGGCGGGCACAGTTCTCGTCATCCCGCCGAACGTCCCGCACGAATTCCACTGCACCGAAGACACGATCGACATCGATTTCTTCGCGCCGGCCCGACAAGACTGGGCCGACGGCGCTCCCTCCGTGGCCGCCGGATCGAAATAGCCGAACCGGGCCGCAGCTGCTTTCCTCTTCAAATAGAGAAATCCTAAATGTCAGACACAGGTCAATTCCGGGCGACCCGGAGGTGGTTTCTATCTTCTGTCGCGACGACGATGTTCGTCGCCAGTATGGGCAGCGCGTTTGGCCGGACTTTTTCCGGAAGCCTGCCGTGGACCGCCGCGTCGGCCGATCCGCCCGTGCCGTTTTCTCCGGCGGGTTGGCGGTTCTTTACCGAAGGAGAAGGGCGGCTGGTAAGCGCCATCGTTGACCGCCTTATCCCGGCGGACGATCTCAGCATCGGGGGGAAGGACGCGGGATGTGCGGTCTACATCGACCGACAGCTCGCCGGGGACTACGGCTCTTCAAGCAGACTTTACACGAAAGGCCCATTTCTCAAGGGTATTCCTCAACAGGGCTACCAGGGACAACTCAATCCAAGCGAGCTGTATCGCCGCGGACTGGCAGCCATAGCCCGGCACGTCGCCGAAAAGTACGACGGGAAAGCTTTCGGCGATCTGCCAACGGAGGTGCAAGACGGTTTCCTCGCCGAGCTCGAGGCCGACCGCATAGAGCTGCCCGATGGTGTCGGCGGAAAGGAGTTCTTCGGTTTTGTCTTGAACAACACCATGGAAGGTTTTTTCGCGGACCCGGTCTACGGCGGCAACAAGGACATGGTTTCCTGGAAGATGCTCGGCTTTCCGGGCGCGCGCTACGACTATCGCGATCACGTTTCCAAACACAACCAACCCTATCCGCATCCCCCGGTATCCATCCTGGGCGCGATGGACTGGGCGTCGAAATAGAAGGCCAGACAATGACGAATATCCTTCCTCGAAAAGACGTCGTGATCATAGGGCTTGGATGGACGGGGTCGATTCTCGCGAACGAACTCGCAGACGAAGGCCTTGACGTGCTGGCCATCGAGCGCGGCCCGTGGCGCGACACCGGAACCGATTTCAACATCGGCTACGTGCAGGACGAGCTGCGTTACGGGATCAGGCGCGACCTTTTCCTCCAGCCAGCCGTCGAGGCGATGACGATGAGGAACAACGTCTCCCAGACGGCACTTCCCATACGCGACTACGGTTCATTCCTCCCCGGCAACGGCGTCGGGGGAGCCGGAGTTCACTGGAACGGTCACACCTGGCGCTTTTGGGATTCCGATTTCGAAATCCACTCGAAGCTAACCGAACGTTACGGCGCTGCCCGCCTCGAAGGCCTTCAGCTCCAGGACTGGGGGATCACGGGTGCGGAAATCGAGCCATACTATGATCGTTTCGAATACCTGGCCGGGATATCCGGCAAGGCCGGAAACATCAACGGCAAGATCCAGAGCGGCGGCAATCCGTTCGAGTCTTCCCGATCGAGGGACTATCCGCTGCCTCCGATGCAGATGACATACGCCCCGACGCTGTTCGCCGAAGGCGCGCGGTCGGTCGGTTGGCATCCTTTCCCGACGCCCTCGGCGAACCTATCCGAGGCGTACGTGAACCCACTCGGGGTCGCGATGGGCCAATGCACCTTCTGCGGCTTCTGCGAGCGCTTCGGGTGTGCCAACTACTCCAAGGCCAGCGCCCAGACCACCATTCTTCCTGTCCTCATGAAGAAGAAGAACTTCGAGCTTCGAACCGATAGCGAAGTCCTTCACATCGACCTGGACAAGTCCGGTAAGATGGCCCGCGGCGTCACGTACGTCGATACGTCGGGAACCGAGTTCTACCAGCCGGCGGACATGGTGCTCGTGTGTGCCTTTGGCTTGCACAACACGCGTCTGATGATGCTCTCGGGTATCGGCAAGATCTACGACCCCCAGACCGGGGAAGGGACGATAGGGCGCAACTACGCCTATCAGACCGTGTCGGGTGCGCAGTTCTTCTTCGACGACGACAAGAATTTCAACCCGTTCATCGCAGCTGGCGCGCTTGGGCAGACGGTGGACGATTTCAACGGCGACGCCTTCGATCACGGTCCGCTCGATTTCGTCGGCGGGGCGGGGATCAACTGTCTTCCCAGCAACGGCCGGCCGATCGCCACTAGACCCGTGCCTCCCGGCACCCCCCGATGGGGCTCTCAATGGAAGAAGGCAACGGTCAACTCCTACAAGAGCACCATGAGCCTTTTCTCCCAGGGCTCAAGTTACCCGACAAGCTACAACCACCTTGATCTCGACCCGACCTACAAGGACCGCTTCGGCCGTCCGCTCATGCGCATTACCTTCGATTTCCCGGACAACGACCTCCGCATGTCGCACTACGTCTCAGACAGGATGGTCGAACTCGGCAAAGCGCTCGGCGGTCGCGAGACCGTTGTGCCCAAGCTCAAGAAGGGTTGGGATGCACTGGCGTACCAGACAACGCACAATACGGGCGGCGTCGTCATGGGCAACGATCCCCGGACGAGTGCGGTGAACCGCTATCTGCAGAGCTGGGACGTCCCGAACGTCTTTGTCGTCGGAGCATCCGCTTTCGCCCACAACGCCGGAAAGAACCCGACCGGAACCGTTGGAGCGCTGGCCTTCTGGGCCGCAGACGCCATCAGGAACCAATACTTACGAAACCCCGGAACGGCTTTGGTGAGCGCATGAGACACGCCCTGGCATTTCTCACGACAACTGCCCTGTGCGCCGTTTTGTCCCCATTGACGGCAAGCGGAGCAGATCAAGCCGACCAGATAAGCCGCGGCCAATACCAGGCGGTTATCGGAGACTGCGCGGCCTGCCACACCAAACCGGGTGGCCAGCCCCTCGCGGGTGGCGCGCCGCTCCAGACGCCTTTCGGTCCGCTCGTCCCGCCCAACATCACGCCGGATCCTGAAACCGGAATTGGCTCCTGGACCGCTGATGACTTCAAGACGATGATGCGGACGGGCATCGGTCATGGAGGCAAGCGCCTTTACCCGGCGATGCCATATCCAGCCTATACGAAAATGTCCGACCGCGACGTTTCCGACCTGTGGCAGTATCTGACAACCGTTCAGCCAGTCAGGAACGAGGTGGAAGCAAACCAGCTACCATTCCCCTTCAACATCCGCCTATCGCTTTTGGGATGGAACTTGCTCAACTTCACCGAAGGAGCCTACCAGCCAGATCCGTCCCGATCCGACGAGTGGAACAGGGGCGCATATCTCGTCACGGGTGCAGGACACTGCTCCACTTGCCACACTCCGAAAACGATCCTGGGCGCAGACAAGGACAGTCAGTTTCTCAAAGGGAGCTCCCTTCAAGGATGGTACGCACCCAATATCACCGGAGATGTCCATTCGGGCGTCGGATCCTGGACGAGCGAGGAGATCGTGGCCTACCTCAAGACGGGGGTGGGTACGAAAACCATAGCGTCCGGGCCGATGGCTGAAGCCATCGAAAACTCGACGTCCAAGATGAACGACGCGGATCTGGCCGCGATCGCCAATTATCTCAAGTCAGTTCCGGGCGAACGACCGGCTGGCAACGCCGCGCTGCCCGCAAACGATCCCCGCATGGTGGCTGGCCAGGCTATCTACCGTGACAACTGCTCCGCATGTCATTCGGCAGACGGAAAAGGCGCGATGCCGCTTTTCCCGGCGCTGTCCGGCAACCAGATCGTCCAGCAAGACAGCGCCGAGACCCCAGCGCATCTGGTCCTTTTCGGGAGCCAAGGGGCGCAGACGGATGCCAGACCGACAAAGCCATCCATGCCCGCGCTCGCCTGGCGACTGAGCGATAAGGAGGTCGCCGATGTCCTGACCTATGTTCGCAATAGCTGGGGGAACGTCGCGCCCGCCGTTAAGGAAGGCGACGTGAAAGATACGCGAGGAAGTCGATAAGCTCGATTTTACAATCAGATAGTCTCTTCGAATGGTTTCATCTGAAAGGAGCGAAACCCTCAAGGAGAAACTGAAAATGGCACGAGTAGAATCCTTCGACATCCTCGTCTTCGGCGGTGGCAAGGCGGGCAAAACACTCGCGATGGACCAGGCAAAGGCGGGTAAGCGCGTTGCCGTCGTCGAGGCGGGACTTATTGGCGGGTCCTGTATCAACATCGCCTGCATCCCGAGCAAGACGCTCATCCGCAGCGCCGAAGTCGCCCATTCAACCCGCCGTGCCGCCGAATTTGGTACGCAGGCGGACAACGTCCGCACCAGTCTGGACCTCGTCCGCAACAGGACCGCGAGCGTCGTTGCGGAGATGGTCGCATTCAACCAGTCCGGTTTCGACGCAAGCGGCTTTGAACTCGTTCTCGGTTGGGGGCGCTTCGTCTCGCCCAAGACGATCTCCGTCGAGACCGGGAACGGCGTGAGAACGCTTACAGCCGACAGGGTCTATATCAATCTCGGGACCACGGCCGCCGTGCCGGATGTCCCCGGTTTGGCAAAAGCCGATCCAATCACCCATGTCGAAGCCCTGCAGCTCGGTGACATGCCGACGCATCTTCTTGTTCTCGGCGGCGGCTACATCGGAATGGAACTTGGGCAGGCGTTCAGACGGTTGGGCGCTGATGTCACCATCATCGAAAGCGGAACGCGTCTTGCCCCGCGCGAAGACGAGGACGTGAGCGCAAGTCTACAGGAGGTGCTGCAGGGCGAGGGTGTCAATGTCGCCCTCGGTTGCACGGGAACGACTGTCACGGGTAAGTCGGGCCAGTCGGTCACCATAACGACGGCGGATGGACGCCGGTTCGAAGGATCCCATATTCTCGTCGCCGCAGGCCGACGCCCGCGGACCGAGAACATCGGCCTTGATCTCGCCGGGGTTGAACTGGACGCCAAGGGCTTTATCAAAGTCGATGAACATCTCCAGACCACTGCCGACGGCGTGTGGGCGATGGGCGAGGTGGCGGGAACGCCTATGTTCACCCACGCCTCGCTCGACGACTACCGGATTGTCGCGAGCCAGCTCAAGGGCGGTAACCGCACGACCCAAGGGCGTATCATTCCGTACTGCGTGTTCATCGACCCCGAATTCGCCCGTGTGGGCCTGAACGAGAGCGAAGCTCGTTCTCGGGGGATCGAGTATCGGACCGCACGGCTGCCCATGGACGTCGTGCCGCGCGCGCGGACCCTTTCGCAGCGGAAGGGCTTCATCAAGGCACTGGTCGCGAAGGATTCCGATCAGATCCTCGGCTTCAGCATGCTGGGCGTCAACGCCGGGGAGGTCATGAGCGTCGTTCAAATGACAATGCTTGGCCAACTCCCGTTCACAGCCCTCCGGGACGGCATCTTTGCCCATCCGACGATTACTGAAGGCCTGAACATGCTCTTCGGCAACGTCAAGTAATATGAGACCATAGTGGCCGTCGCAGAGGCGGCGGCCACTACAGGAATTCCGTTTCCCGCGGAATCTCGAAAAGCCTCCGTATGCGGGATGCCAATGTATCGGGATGCGGCACATGCGTAAGGGCGCTTGCGTTCGTCAGGTGCTCCTCGTCTTCCATCCGCCGGGAAAGAAGAACGCCGAGCTCCTCTGCGAGTGCAGGGCGGTCACGCATCACTGCGGCAAGATCATCCTTCGATATCTCGTAGATCACTACGAAAGTCAGCGCCCTTGTGTCTCCGGCTTCGGCGGCATTGACGAGTACGCCGCGCTCACCGAAAAGGTCACCTGGCGACAGACGGGCGAGTTCGGCGCGAACGTCGTTCTCCGTGTGCTCGACCACGGCGACTCCGGTCCTCATTATCATCAGCGAGGATACCTGTGCTCGACACTGACCGCCTTGGTCAATGGTCACAAGCAGAGGCAGGTCGAAGAGCTGTTCCCTTGGCATCACCCACGCCGAATAGGAAGATGAAGTCAGTGCCGCGGGCCTCGGATGCCAGCTTCCACGGTGATAACTGCGCGGCTGGCCGAAGTCGCATTCATCTCAGAGATTTTTGGGATCGCGTGAAGGTGAGATTGTACAATCAGCGTCTTTATCTTGGGCCCAAATTCCTTTGGCTATCTGGTCCTTGAACCTGGCCCTGTGGAAGGGCTGCCATGTAAGGACCAGCGCCTACCTCGTAAGGGTTCGATAACGCCAGCTTCTAGGCCGGGGCGTCTATGGAAAAGGTAATTATAATGACTAAGGTTTCAGCCCAGCAAGGTGGCCGCATCGCTGTCGTTGGTGCGACGGGTCGGATCGGCTCTGCGTTACTTAGTAAGCTTGCCGATGACAATGTCGATGTAGTCCCGCTGTCTCGCAGTGCTTCTTCGGATCGATTGCCGCCTGGGATGGTTCCTGCGATCATCGATTTTGAAGCGCCTTCGACATTGTCCAAGGCGTTGGAAGGCGTAGACAAGGTGTTCATCGCCCACGGCACCTATGCAAAGCAGGTAGAGAACGAGATTGCTCTCATTGATGCCGCAGTCGGAGCTGGAGTTTCACATATCGTCAAAGTTTCGGTCATGGGTCCTCCTGTTCGCCTGCACCCTTTCGACTGGCACGCAAAAATTGAAGCACATCTCGCAGCTTGTAATATCGGTTATACGCTGCTGCGCCCCTCCGCTTTCGTTGACATTCTGGCACGAGCAGCGGTGCCGGTAGCGGATGGCTTTTGGGGCGGAGCTGCGGGAGATGGCCGAGTGAACTTCATCGACACGCGAGATATAGCAGACGTTGCGCGGGTGGTTTTGCTTGACGGACGGTTCAACGATGTCCAACGCGCCTATCATCTAACCGGTCCGGCCTCTGTGAGTATGCCGGAAGTAGCCACTGAACTTTCCGGACAGCTTGGACGTGAGGTGAGGTATCTGCGACGTACTCCCTCCGAACATCGAAACGTTCTACTCCAAATGGGAATGAGCGAGATGGCTGCAGATATCGCGCTTGGGCTGGATCATCTTTTTGAACGATCAGTTCAAGCGGAAACTACCGCCACCGTCGCCGAATTGACCGGACACGCTCCACGGTCAGTAGCTGAATGGCTAAAGGACAACATTTCCGCCTTCAAAAAGAATCCTGTCGCGGTTCAAGGGTAAGGAGCTGTAGCTTTCGGGTGGACCTATCACGCTTGGTCAACCTGTGATGAAAACAGCGCTTACCCATAGAAGCTGTTGGATCATGCTGTTCTTCATCGGCTGAGTTAATTCGCCGACATGGAATGCACGAAACGAGACCAGAAGGATTGCACTATACCGCTTCGATGGAGCCGGGGCTCCTCAGATGTGTTTCTTCCCGACTCCGAAGACGTTCACTGATGCGCGATCCACTGCGCCGGCACTAGCTTGAACCCGCTACCGTCTCTGACGACGTTCGCAACGCCTGGATACTCGATGTGCATCCCGGCGACGGTCAGGCCTTCATCGGCCGCCCGCCCGAGAACGGCCTTCCGTGTCTCGACCGCCATGGCGCTGTCATAGTCGGTCAGGAAGCCAGCCTCCGGAATTTGGGTCTGGATGTGCGGAAGCCCGACGATATCACCCCAAACCAATATCGCTTGTGTACCGCTGCCAACCCGATAGCCGACATGGCCGGGCGTGTGACCGAGTAATGGTATCATCTCGATCCCAGGCGCGACTTCGCCTCGTTCCGTTAGCACAATCCTATCAGCGTAGGGCAGCAGCGCCCGTCTTGCCCCCTCAGCTCCCTGCCGATCCGCGACCAGGTCGATGTCCTGCTCAAGCCAATGCCGCGCTTCTTCGCGATGGAATACGACCTTGGCGTTCTCGAACACGGCATTGCCCTCAAGATCGACCAGTCCGCCGACGTGGTCGCCGTGGAGGTGCGTAAGCAATACCGTTTCGATGTCCTCCGGTTTCAGGCCTACAAACGATAGCGCCCGCGCCACCTGCCCGGCGGTCGGGATCACGCCTGCACCCAGACCGCAATCGATGAGGATCGGTCCATGCCTTTCGCTTCGTACGAGATACGTGTTGATCTCGAGCATGAAGTCGGCCCTGCGCAAGGCCTTTCGCTGGATCTCGACGCCTTCTTCGACCGGGATATCTTTGAGGAACGTCGCGAGTTCGAGCTGCACATATCCGTCGGACAGCGTGGTCAGCACCGCTCCCCCGACCTGCCAATTGACGGCGCTCGCCGTGCTTGTCACGCTGTTTCCTGCCATTCTAGCTCTCCTGCAATTCATCTGTGACGCACTGGTATCAGAATGATATCTAGTGTAAATTACGCACTATAAGGTGACTAGATTTCCCCGAGGGTACCATGCCAAGCGACAAGCCGATCTACCCGAACCGGATCCTGCTCGACCAGGTCGCCGACAAGTGGACCATTCTGGTCCTCGGCGCGTTGTGCGCGGGCGGCGGCAAAGCCAGGTTCAACGCCATCCTCCGCGAAGTGGATGGGATGACCCAGAAGACCCTCACGGTATGCCTGAGGAAGCTAGAGCGGAATGGTCTGGTAGCGCGGACGATCCTTGATACTGCTCCGATCGGGGTTGAGTATTCGACGACCCCATTGGGATATACGCTGAGCAAGCCATTCAAGGCCCTTCACGACTGGGCGGAAGAACACCTCGATGAGGTGGAGGCGTCCCAGCGGAGGTTCGACGCGAAGGACCCGGCACCACAGGAGATCGCCCTCGGCTAGTCGTCGTCCCCTTGCGTTGTGACGTCCGCCAAGAGTGCTGCTGCCGACCTGTATTGCACGCCAAGCCCGGCCTCAATCTCGGAATCCGCTGCATGTATTGCCCTGCGCAGCGACTGCATACCTGTCTCGTTGTCGGCAAGCATGCGGATGCCGGCGCGCACTGCCTCGGTCTCCGTGGCGAAACGGCCTTGCTTGACGAGATCGGCGAGTATGCCGTCGTAGCTGTCACCGAGAGAGAATGCTTTCGCACGTGCCACCATCTGCTCCTTGCACAACAATTATCATCAGGGGATGCCGGAAATCTCGAAGCGACCGAGAAGAGGTGCACAGTCCGGTCGCGTTCAAAGTTTATGGTCACACCAAGCCAAACATACTTGGTATCGGGCCTGGAAGCTGGAGCCTAAGTGACTTCAGTGGGGGACGTGGCCGCGGAAGATGGGACCGCCTCCTGGCATTGTCCTCATAAGGGCTTCGACCGGATATTCGTCCTGTTCACCGTGGGCGTATTCCACGATGTCGACACTCGCGTCCATATGCGCAGCCGTTAGGAACTGCGGCAGTGCCTGCAGAAGATATTCGGAGCCGTGCGCGGTTCCCTCGATAAGGTTTACGGTACAGCGCACGTTCGCCTCTGCCATGGCCCTCTGTAACATGTCCGCCCCTATTGCCGGGACGATCTCATTCATAGAGTTGAAGAGGAGCATCCGTCCTGCGGATGAAGTGACCCTTTGCATTGGGCTAGATTGCTTCAGAAGACTGAGATTGTTCGCCACCAGCGCCAATATGACGCTCCTGAGAAACGGTATCTGCTCGCCCGCCTCACGAACGGTTTCCAGGCTGACCCCATAGTAGTCTCGCAGGTGATCGCTGTCGCCGAGGGTGGCCGAGCCGTCCATAAAGCTCTTGAAGTCGATCAAGGCCGACCAAGCCACGACGGGAATTCCCTCTTTCAGGCCCGCCTCGATGGCGACGGTGCCCCCGATGCCAACCCCCATGACCGCGACGCGATCTCGATCGAAATCGAACTCCGAGCCTCGGATCCACGTAAGCGCCGCAAGCGCATCGCTCAGGGCACGCCCGTTCGGCCCGCTGCGATCGAGCTCGAAGTTCGCGGAGAAGACAATGATACCCGATCTGCACAAGCGTTCGGCCAGGACAGCTTCGCCGCTTTTGTCGCCGTCCAGCCATCCGCCATGGAGCAGAAGGACCGCACCGCGGGGCACGTCCGGGACGTAAACGTCCAACGCGCGGCACTCGCTGTATTCCAGGTCACTGAGAAATCGCATGGCTTTGCCTCTTGTCGTTGAAGCCGTCCCCGGCGAACGCGCGCATGAAAACTCAGGCGGCGGCTGAGACGATGACGGGCACGCTTTTGTAGGAAGGGGTCCCGGACAGGCGATCGAAGTGCTCGAGGGTTATAATGACGTTGAGCTCCGGATAGTAGCCAGCCACCGATCCCTTCGGAATATTGTACTCTACCACCGTGAACTTGCTTGCCTTTCGGGGCGCGCTCGAAAGGATCGCGGTCAGGTCGATGAGGTCGCCGTCACGGAGCCCTCGATCCGCGAGGTCGGTCTTGTTCATGAAGACAACATCGCGTCTGCCGAAAACGCCGCGATAGCGGTCGTCGAGCCCGTATACGGTCGTGTTGTACTGATCGTGGCTACGGATCGTCGTTAGCATCAGCGCGTCTCGATCCCGGAGAAGATGGTCTCCGTCGAGGCCAGGCGGTATCATGAAAGTCGCCTTGCCGCTCTCGGTCTTCCAGACGCGGTAGGAGGCGGGGACATCGAGGCGGAACCCGCCTTTGACACGTACCCGCTTGTTGAAATCATGGAAATCCGGAAAGACGATCTCTATCTTGTCGCGGATACGGTCGTAGTTGCTGATCAATTCTTCCCAGTCGATCCCATGGCGCGCCCCGAGGGTGGCCTTGGCAATGCCTGCGATGATCGCGGGTTCCGACCGGAGCAGTTCTCCCGGAGGGTTGAGAAAGCCCCGTGACGCGTGCACCATCGACATCGAGTCCTCGACCGTGACAGACTGGGGACCGGACGCCTGGGTGTCGAGGTCCGTACGGCCGAGACAAGGGAGAATGATCGAGGTCTTGGCGAGCAGAAGGTGTGACCGATTGAGCTTCGTCGCGATGTGGACCGCGAGATCCAGCTTCCTCATCGCTTCGAAGGTGGCGTCGGGGTCCGACATGGCGACGGCAAGATTGCCGCCGAGGCAGACAAGCGCTTTCGACCTGCCTTCCGCGATAGCCGCAATCGTTTCCAGCGCGTTGTGGCCCTTTTCGCCCGATGGTCGAAAGCCAAAAGCCCTCTCCATCCCGTCCAGCAGGGCTTCGTTCGGGATTTCCGTGATGCCTACCGTGCGGTCTCCCTGAACGTTCGAGTGGCCGCGGAGAGGGCATATTCCGGCCCCTTTCCGCCCCATGTTTCCGCGCAGCATCAGGAAATTAGCCAACTGCTGGACATTCGCCGTCCCGTTCTCATGTTGCGTGACGCCCATGCCGTAACAAACGATGACATTCTTCGCATGGATGTAGACGTCCGCGGCGCTTGAGAATGCCTGCATGTCAAGGCCGGAAACCTCGAGGATACTTTCCCAGCTGGTCGCTTCGACATCCTGTCGCAGGTCATCGAAGCCGACGGTATGCTCGGCGATGAACTCACGGTCGAGTACGCCAGCGCCGCCTCGTAGGAGGTCGGCCGCGTCTTTCTCGAAAATCATTTTCATCAGTCCGCGGAGGGCCGCAATGTCACCGCCGATCCTGAGCTGATGGTAGGCTGAAGCGATCGGCGTGGAGGACAGGGTCACCATCTCGACCGGATTTTGAGGGGCGGCGAATTTTTCCAGCGCCCGTTCCTTGAGTGGGTTGAAGACGACGATCGGAACGCCCCGCCGCGAGGCTTCGTGCAGCGTGGTCATCATGCGCGGATGGTTGGTACCGGGATTGTGGCCAAAGCTGAAAATCGCGTCCGCATGATCGAAGTCCTCAAGCAGGACAGTTCCTTTTCCGACCCCGATCGACTTGGGCAGCCCGACGCTCGTCGCCTCGTGGCACATGTTCGAGCAATCAGGGAAATTGTTCGTGCCAAAGGCGCGAACGAACAACTGATACATGAAGGCCGCCTCGTTCGACGCCCTGCCGGAGGTGTAGAACTCGGCCATGTTCGGATCGGGCAGGCGATTGAGCTCCGACGCGATGATCTCGAGCGCGTCGTCCCACCCGATTGCTTCGTAGCGGCCACGGTCCCGGTTGTAGCGAAGCGGTGTCGTCAGCCGCCCCGCGTCTTCGAGCTTGTGATCGGTCCAGGCCCAAAGCTCTTCGACTGTATTGTTCTCGAAGAAGTCCGGGCCAACACGGCGGGCCGTGGATTCCCAGGTGATAGCCTTTGCCCCGTTTTCGCAAAATTCGAACGACGAGGTATGTTTGGGATCGGGCCACGCGCAGCCGGGGCAATCGAAGCCGTCCGGCTGATTGGCCCTGAGGAGCGTGGCGGTTCCCTGAGCTACGACCTGTTGATGCGCGAGTGTCTTGGCGACGGCCTTGAGAGCTCCCCAACCGCCTGCCGGGTCGTCATACCGCTCGATACCTTCCGGTCGTTCATCCTGCATGCTCGATCTCCGCAACGCGATGTATTCAGTCTGGCCCCAAACGCTCTAGCCCAACTGGCCTTATACTCGACGCATCCCTCAGCGGCCGCCAAAGCGTGGTGAGCGAAGGAGCGTCGCCATGAAGTGCCGCGTATCGCGCGGGCGTCTGTGGCTTGATGAAAAGAGCCACGATCTGCGGATTGGTCTTGTACAAATCCTCCTCGATGCCCTCGATCTCGGCCTCGACACCCTTCTTCGACAATGCATCGTCGAACCAGATGCTGATGGCTACAAGCAGTTGGTCGGGAGCAAGGTGAACGCTGACCATGCCATTGACCGTCATGACGGCGGGTCGGGCGCGGACATCGGTCACGATGGCAGTGACGACGCTTTCGTCGGCAGGAACCCCGATCAGAAGCGCCTTGCTTTCAGATGCCAGCTTGAATGCCGTCAACGCGAGGATCAGCGCGATCGCGACGGACGTCGCACCATCGAAGCGGGGGTCACCGAACGTGACGGACAACGACAGGCCCACGGCAGTCGCGACAAGTCCGAGAATGGCGGCGGCACCGCCGAACAGTATGGTCAAGGCAGTCGGATCGCGCCGTCGCCTCAGCGATCGAAACAGGCTTTGGCCGCCTTTTTTGGAGTTGGCACCTCCAAGCGCAAGCCAGAGGGCAACGAGCTCCGCCACGCCCGAGATCGAGAGGACGAGGTAGTTGAGTTCCACATTCTCGATCGGTCGCGGTGACATCATCTGCTGGATGCCGTCAAGGAAAGCGATCCCGGACCCCAGCGCGAAAATCAATACCGCGACGACAAAGTTCCAGAAAAAGACCTCGCGCCCGAAACCTAGCTGATGCTCCGGTGTTGCCGTTTTCGCTGAGACGAATAGTCCGTAGAGGAGGATGATTTCGGTGCTGGCGTCGATCAAAGAATGGACGCCTTCGCTGGACATGGAGGCGCTACCCGACTGAGCCGCGGCGACGAACTTGAACGCCGCGACAAGAAGGTCGGCGACCAGGGCGATGAAGACGATCCGGAGTTCGGATCGGAGTTTGCCTGGAAGGCAGAAGCGATGCGTTCTGTTCACTGTCGTGGCTCCGGGAAGACTGACCTCTGAAAAACGCAAAAGACCGCCCCGGATGTCGCGGGGCGGTCCATGGCGAGCCACTGTGGGCCTCGCGGCTTCGGAGGAGAGTCCGAAGGCTACCGTGAAAACGAAGGGCGTCGGCTTGAGACGCTGAACTTGCCACAGAGCTAAGTCGTGCCGGCCGGGTTTTCGAGTCATACAAAGGTGTGGGTACCCGGAGGCTCGATTGTCCAAGAAATCGGGGGCGGTCGAGGTCAAATATGCCGAAACACCGGACGAAACCCTGAGGGCGTTCGCGTTCGCCACTATCCGATGGAGCAGATTATGGACCAGGTTCCTGCCACGACCATTCGCAAGGCACCCCTTACGACCCCGACCGATCTCGGAGGTAACGCCCGCACCGACATCGCCGGCGCACTCACCACACTGCTTGCCGACGTCTTTGTCCTGTATCTGAAGACAAAGAATTTCCACTGGCACCTTTCAGGGCCGCACTTTCGCGATTTCCACCTCATGCTCGATGATCAAGGAGAACAGCTGATCGCGATGACCGACGCGATCGGCGAGAGGGCGCGAAAGGTAGGCGGCACGACCCTGCGATCGATTGGTCATGTTTCCCGCCTGCAGCGTCTTCCGGACAACGACGCCGACTTCGTCACTCCGGGGGACATGCTCGCCGAGCTCAAGAGCGACAACGAACAGCTGATTGGCATTATGCGCGAAGTCCACGAATTGACCTCCGAACACCGGGATTTTGCTACCACGAGCCTTCTCGAAGGTTGGATCGACGAAGCCGAGGGCCGAGTGTGGTTCCTCTTCGAGTCGGGCCGCCGGAACTGACCACGGCAGGCGCGAACTTCAGAGCAAAGCCTTGGCTGCCGCGATGTCGTCGACGCTCTCGTCGTATTCCACGACATCGAGGACCTTGAGCAGTCTGCTCCTGGCACTCTCCAGCCGATCGGACGGAGAGTGTTTGAGGATGCTGGTCGCGCATCGCAGCCCGAAGGTGGTTCCCGCCTGACTGACAGCAAGGTCGTATCCGGCAGTCAGCAAGTCACGACCCAGGCCGGGCGAGTGGGGCATCGCCAACTCGCCCCTCAGGCGCAGCACTTCCGAACCACACCAGCTTCCTGACGGATCGATCCTCTGGAGAGTGGCATCGTCGGCAAGCCGCCCGGCCATTACGATGGAATTTTCGAATGGCGCTCCCTTCATCCCTCTCATGGTATGCTCGAACAGCGAGCTATCCTCGTTACGTAACGCCGTCCGGACGTTATCATAGCCGTTTCCCCAGTCGCGCCACCGCAGGAGAGAGTTCTTTGCAGAAACCTCCCGGAGGATGTCCAGTAGTCGACCGCCGAGCTCCGCGTCACTCAATCCGAACGCGGTCGGGCAGGCCGAGGCCGCAAGAAAAAGGCAGGTCGATATGGCGTGGTCGCGGGCTTTTGTCTCTTCCAACGTTTCGTTTAGCGCGGCCCTAGCTGCGGAATAGCGTCCTTGGATCCAATGCGTCTTCACCACGGTGCACAGCGTACTGATGCGCGGATCGAAACTGCTGCCGCTATTCGGCTGGGAACCGATGGTATCGCATCGGGAGCTGAGAGCAATCCACGCGTGTTCCATGGCTTTGTCGAAATCGCCGACGTAGTGGTAGTTGTGATTGAGAAGGCGGCTTCGGGCCTGTGGAGCGATCGTGTCAAGCTCACCATCGAAACCGTTCACGAGGTCGATCGCGCCCTGATAGTCTCCGTTTGACGTTTGAATGGCCGCTATTCCAATAATCGCCCTCATAAGCTTGGTGCTATTTTTTCCGGCGACGGCCAGATCGAGAACCTTGTAGTACTCCGCGATGACGTCCGCGTTCCGCTCTATCGATTTCGTGTGATAAAGAGCGCTTCCATAGGACATCCGAAGCCTCATCTCGAGGGCGGCATCAGCCCTGCCTCGCGCTTCGAACGACCTCAAAGCCCGCTCGGCGACGACCAGTTGTTCGGCGATCAGACCGAATTGCACCCAGATCGTGTCCGAGGCTGCCGTCAGCTGTATTCCCAACTCGTCGTTCCCGCCGGCCTCAAACGCCCAAAGCAGCGCTGCGCGCAGGTCATGAACCAGGTCTG
Organism: Neorhizobium sp. LMR1-1-1.1; assembly: GCF_040675795.1. Lineage (NCBI taxonomy): Bacteria > Pseudomonadati > Pseudomonadota > Alphaproteobacteria > Hyphomicrobiales > Rhizobiaceae > Neorhizobium > Neorhizobium sp. LMR1-1-1.1. The sequence continues at coordinate 55,300 of NZ_JBEGHE010000091.1, read as the reverse complement.
TGTTCATCGATCGCCATCTGGCCGGATCGGTCGTCAGCCACTCGCGTTCCGCGATGCGGGTTCGATCAAGGCAGTATACCGCATGGGCATAACGGCACGAGGTTGCGAACTCGGCTTGCGCGAGCTTCTCGCGGGCATAGTCCCTCGTGGCTCCGAGCAATCTGAAGGTACCGCCTTGCTGCGTGACGACCAGAAGCGATTTGAGAAACAGCCCATCGAAGGCTTCGTGGAAATCCTCCGCACGTTCGTCGCATTCGGCGACGGCCATGGCTGCCTCCGGGGAAAATGTCCCTGTGAAGACGGAAAGCCGCTGAAGGAGCTCCCGCTCGTTATCGGAAAGCGTCGAGTAACTCCAGTCAATGGTCGCGCGAAGCGTGTGTTGACGTGGCGGCGCGGTCCTGCGTCCGCGCCTGAGCACAGCTATTGGATCGGCGACCGATCGGTGGAGCGTCGCCAGATCCATGTCGAACGAGCGCGCCGCCGCAAGCTCGATGGCAAGTGGTATCCCGTCGAGCCTGCGGACAATGTCAGCGGCAAGCTCGAGCGAGGAGCGTTCGGCGAGGTCGATGTTGTCGCCAGCGAGAGCGGCGAGAGCAACGAACAGCTCGACACCTGGATAGTCCCGCGGGTCGGAAGATCCCCTCGCATCCATCGGATATTCCAGCGGCGAAAGCTGCCGTACCCTTTCCATTGATGCCCTCAACGCTTCCCGGCTGGTCGCCAGGACTTGTGTGGTTGGGGACGCGCGCAACAGCGCTTCCGCGGTGTTCGCGGCAGCGTCAACGATGCGCTCGCAACTGTCGAAGAGCAGCAAGGTCGGCGTCTTGGACAGCTCCGCCAGGATACCGGGCAAAATATCCTCGCCGAAAGTGTTCAATCCAAGCTGGCTGGCCAGGGACGGAAGAAGCTTGGCTCCGTCGGCTACCGCCGCGAGGTCCACGAAGACGATACGTCTGCTCGCGGAAAGGGCATGCGCACACACGACCGCGACGGACGTCTTTCCGATCCCTCCCGGTCCCGCGATGGTCAAGAGACGCGCGGTTTTTAGCAGCTCAAGCGTCGAAGCGATAAAATCGTCTCTCCCAATCAATCTCCGCGGAATGCGCGGCAGCGCGCTCATCAAGTCGGTGGGAACAGGTGGATCCGGCTCGGGAGCCTCCTCGTTACGTGTTAACGGACGCACGTTCCCAGCGAACACGTAGCCACGGCCTGGGATCGTCTCGATGTAATGCTTTGCCCGGTCGCCCAATGTCTTCCGGAGAGCTACGAGGTGTACCCTGAGCGATCCCTCGTCGACCGTCGTCGTCGGCCAGACAAGTTGGATCAACTCTTCCTTGGAAATGACTTCCCCGGCGCGAGAAACGAGTGTGGAGAGAATATCGAACGCCCGGCCACCAAGCCTCAGAGGCTGCCCCCCTTCGGTCAGCCGTCTCTGGTCAATATCTATTTCGTAATCGTCGAACTGCAGGAGAGACATCGGCAGAGCCTCACCGGTCAATCGATTGGGCCGACCGGAAACGGTCGTAGCAGGTGTGCTCTGACAGCGCCGAGAATTTCGCGGCCGCTCGTCCAGCGATCTCCTACCTCGGCTTGCACCCAGCGGATCACGCCGCGGGCGTCGATCAGGAAGGTCGCCGAGACTACGGGTGCGGCCCTTTCTCGATTGAAGCCGTACAGCCTGGAGACAATTGCCCGCGGTTCGCAGTCGCAGAGAACCGGAAAGGCCGGAGAGGCCCCTTCGCAATGGGCCGTAACAACCGAGGCTTCCGCGGCGATTATCCCAATTAAAAAGACGCCGAGGCGGGCGAGTTTCGGATGTAGTTCAGCAAGGGCGCTAGTCTGCTGCGACCAGCCGGCCGACCCGGAATAGAAGTGGAGGACCGAGGGCGTACCCAGAAGCTCGACGGAACCAAAGGCACCTTTATCCCAACGCGGTAGCACGAAGCCAGAAGCGTAATCTCCGGCTGGTATCGTACCTTCGGGAAGGAAAATTGGACTGGGAGAGGGGCCGTCATCGACGCACGGTATCGCCTCGCTGCGGCGTAAATCGAAGGCGGGTGCGATGGGCATGCTATTCATTCCGAGTCACCTCGTCGAGCGGCAAGACCTTTGATGGCGCAAGCCGTTTGGATTGGTGCCAGCCAAAAGCCGGGACTAACTCTTGAGTACAGCGTCTCATATAACCTCGGACTCCCCTAACGGAGCCCCCAACTGCCGAGCCGGCGGGTTCCTGGCCTTTTAGCCCGTCGATAGCTTCACTGAAAACATGAGTTAACGCTTGTGAAATGTTGTTAAATCTCAGCTTTCGCAAATGCCGGGAATGCTGAAGAAATTGAAAGAACAGACTGAATCGCATCCGTTTTTCCGGAACCAGTCCGCGCAACGTACGTTCTCCAGAAGTTCGCCCGGCGCATACGGATTCATAGTCCTGCAAAGGGCAGTGGTTCCTGAGGCATGATTCGTGACAGAAATTCCCATCATCGCTGTTATCGACGACGATGCCGGCGTAAGATCGGCTATCGAGGACCTTCTCGGGAGCAGCGGGTATCGAACGCACGTTTTCGAAGACGCCGGCGAGTTTCTCCGCTCCTCGGCAGTGTACGAATGCAATTGCGTCGTAAGCGATTTCCAGATGCCCGAAACGAGTGGGATTGACCTTCTCAGGGCGCTCCGCTTCCGCAGGATCGACACACCGGTGATCATAATATCGGCGTTGATGGTGCCGACGGTACAGGCTGAAATCGCCAGGGCAGGAGCTTTTAGCTTCGTGGAGAAACCTTTTATCCCGGAAACCTTCCTGGAGGCGGTGCGCTCGGCGGTCGCCAAATCTGTGAGATGGAGCCGGGTCGCCACGAATAGGTAAAATGTCGAGGATGTAATCTCGATAAAGTATTGGAATCCCCCAACTAGGCTGGCCCACAGAATTGCCATGGGAAACTTCCCGGTCTAAATTTGCTCGGACTAAATTCGATGGTTTCGCGCTCTTCACGGGGACGACGAGGCATCGGCTTTGTGTGTGCAAGGGACGGACCGTGGAAGAGCAGGCTTTATCATCTCCGCTGATACGTGTTGTCGATGACGACAAATCGGTGCGGGTAGCGTTAGTGGATCTCTTCAAATCGATCGATCTCGATGCGATAGCGTACGACTCTCCCCGCGCACTGCTTGACGCCGACGACCTGGCAACACCCGGATGCATAGTCCTCGACGTGCGTTTTTCTGGAGCCAATGGTCTCGACTTCCAATCGGATCTACAGCAGGCGGGAAACAGGATGCCCATAATCATGGTGACGGGCCACGGGGATATCCCGATGACTGTCAGGGCGATGAAAGCCGGAGCCGTCGATTTCCTTACAAAGCCATTTCGCGAGCAGGATCTAATTGACGCTGTCACGGGCGCGATCAAGCGCGACGAGGCTATTCGAGCAGAGTCCCAGGGACGTTCGGACATCGAAAAGCTTTGGGAAAGCCTCACACCGCGAGAAGTGGAGGTCATGCGCGCCGTCGTGAACGGGCTTATGAACAAACAGATCGCTGGGCAGCTTGGGATCAGCATGGTCACCGTAAAGCTTCATCGATCGAACGTGATGAAGAAAATGCGTGTGAGGTCGGTGGCTGATCTCGTCAAGAAAGCTGAACTTCTAGCTCAGAAGTGACGCGGGCCTGCCGACGTCAAGCGGCCCGACCGAAAGGCTTAAATAGGGCTTGCGATGTCCTTGACGGAAACGCAGCGCCGTGGTTCGGGTGCTGGTATCCGTGATCGCGCCGGATTGCGGCGGCGGCCGCGACATCAAGGGCGCGTTCCGTCATCGCAGACGCCGAGAGCTTCTCCCTCGCGTATTCGCGGACGAGCCGCGGAAGCGAATAGGTACCGGAGTTGAGCTTCCCGCAAAGGAGCGACTTCACGACCAGTCCGTCGATAGCCTCTTCGAGTTCACCGGATGCCATTTCACAGCCTTTCACGCCCAAGGCCATTTCGCGCGTAAATTCACCTTCGAAAACCGAAATCGTCGCGAGAACTGCCTGCATCGTCTCGTCGAGGAGATCGAAACTCCAGTCGAGGTTTGCCCTAAGGGTCTGCTGCCGGGGAGGGGACGTGCGATTGCCCCGGCGGAGCGCCCGCAGCGGACGGTCGAGGGACGACACCAGATTTTCCAGTCCAAGGTCGGCAACGCGGGATGCGGCCAATTCGATGGCAAGCGGGTTTCCATCCGTCTTGCGCACGATTTCGGCGGCGAGTTCCAATCCCCGCGCGCTCTCGATGGCGAGCTCCTCGGCGACCAATGACACGCGATCAGCAAAAAGCTCGATCCCGGCGAACGCGGTGACGTCTGAGACACGCTGGTTGTCGGCGGGGATCGTCAGGCCCGAAAGGTGGAGTACATTCTCGCCGATAATTCCGAGCGGTTCGCGACTTGTGGCAAGGATGGCCACATCGGGATTGCGGTAGGCGATGGCCTCTGCCACCACGGCAGCCCGGTCAATCGAGCTCTCACATCCGTCGAGAACGATCAACGAGGTCTTTCCGACGAGGCTATCCACGACCTTTTCGATCGTATTGGGCGATATGTCTCCCGTTTTCAGCGCGATCGACAGAGGCGAGAGGGAGCTGTGGGTGCGGTCGGCTATGTCGACGTAGTAAACCGCATCGTAGGCGTCCTGAATCTGCCGTGCTATCTGTACGGCAACGGAGGTCTTTCCGATGCCTCCTTGCCCCACGATGGTCGAGATGCCGAAGTCTATTACCGACGCCCATCTGTCGATGATCTGCTGTCGCCCGATAAGCCGGGAATAGGAGCCGGGAAGCGGATCAGTCTTGGACACCATTGGCTGGTGACGAGGACCGCCCAGCTTCCTCACTGGCGCTGTTAAGGTGTAGCCCCTACCGGCGACGTTTTCGATCATCTTCGAAGGCCCACCATCGTCGAGCGCTTTGCGGAGCGCGACGATATTCACGCGGAGCGAACTTTCTTCAACATGGGTGTCCGGCCAGGCGGCTTCCATCAGCTCTCCCTTTGACAGGACCTCGCCGGATCGCGAAGCGAGTGCCGTAAGAAGATCGAAGGCTCGCGAACCGAGGCGGACGTCTTCGCCGCTCCTCTTGAGGCTCCGGCTCTGGATATCCATTTCGAAATCGCCAAATTGCAGCATCGTCATCGTCCACCTGCAACCGTTTGGGGATCTCTCCGCGCTCTTAGTCGCGGGCGATCCTGAGACAGAAACCTCGGGCAACGGCTCATGCGCTGCCCTATGCAATGGATAAACGACTGGCGGTGGGGAACAATTGTACTGTGGGTTGGCCCGACCTATCCCAAAAGACAGGTCCTTCGAGTTTGGCGGGGGCCGCGGATTGGCTATGCCGGGGACGCCGAAAGCCACGCGCGCGAACGCCATGGTCCCTCAACCAGGTTTGTCCGGAAGACGCTCAATCCGCCACCCAGAAGATATGGCTCGGTTGTTCAGGGCGCTGACGGCGAGACAGCGTCCGACGCGTTGGGGAGAGACACCGGGTGTCTGGTCGGGAGCAGGTCGAACTGGAGCTGGAGGCCGCAGTCTTTCGACGGTTGCAACGTATGCCGTAAACCACGCTGTTGCTCCGTCAGACGCCGGGCCGCCCCATCGAGAAATTCCGCAAACGACCTCTGATCTATACCGTCAGCGGCGTTTACGAGGGCAATCAGGCTGTCGGCAATGGCTTCCTGGACCGTTAGGCTTTCAGTCATGGCAAACTCCGGTTGTCCGTCTGCTTTGCTTCGAGCGGCCCCGGTGATCACTAAGCCAACGACCAGCGAGCGCCTGAAGATGATTCCGTGCGCTTCTCCCATGAAATCGCGCGACACGGCCGCCATTCAAGGCCGTTTCCAAGATGGCGGCCGGGTTTGTCGAGGCCCCGGTTACATCGTCAGAACGATTCGGAACCTCGGCTTGCCGTGCATCATCTTTTCATATGCTTCAACCGCCCGTTCGAGCGGGAACTCCTCGATCATTGCCGAGATGCCGAAAAGGGAGCTGAAACGCAGGGTCGTGTCCCCGGTTGCGGGATCCCCGGTAAGCGCTCCGGCTACTGACCTTTCCTTGAAGAAAAGGTCGCCAGACGCAAGCTCGATCGGCTCCGGCGTAGCGCCGAGGACGATTGTCTTGCCGCGGGGCTTGAGACCCTTCACTGTGTCCGCGACGCCCTTGCCGCCGGAAGCGGTAGCGAGAACCAAATCCGCGCCGCCGATCTTCTGGAGCGCTTGATCGACGGGCTCCGCCGTGCTGTCAATGTAGTGATGGGCACCCAGTTGCCTTGCAAGCTCTCCCACTGCCGCTCCGCGTCCGATGGCTGCGACCTCGTATCCCATGCTCCGTGCGTATTGCACGGCGAGATGACCGAGGCCGCCGATCCCGACGACAGCGACGAGGTCCCCGGCCTTAACGCCGGAATTCCTGAGCGCGCTGAAAGTCGTCAGGCCTGCGCAAAGGAGCGGAGCGGCTTCGACGTCCGTGAGATCGTCAGGTATGGACATAAGTCCCGACGCTTTGGCGATCATCCACTCGGCGTAACCGCCATCGTGGTGCACGCCCGTGAATTCCTGGTTGGTGCAGTTGACGAGATGGCCCGAGCGGCATTCCGCGCAATGCCCGCAGCTACCCGCCAGGAAGCCCACGCCTACCCGCTGGCCGACGCTCCAGCCCTCGACGCCCTCGCCGAGGGTGTCGATCTTGCCGACCACCTCATGGCCCGGAACCCGCGGCCAGGCGATCGGGAAAGCACCCTCGACCGTGGCGGCGTCGGAATGGCAGACACCGCAAGCTTCGATCTTGATGCGCACATAGCCGGGCCGGGGGAGCTGCGACTGCTTCCTTGCGAGCTCTAGCTTTCCTGGAGATACCGCTTGCACGGCGAGATAGGTTTCTGGGGTTTCGGTCATGTCGTGTTCCCTGGCCTGATTGCGATCTGCTGTTGGACTTTTCGCAGCTGGTCAGCGTCCGTTCTTGTAAGATCGTGTATCCGCCAGACGAAGGGCGCAGGACACACTCCCCGGGCGGCATGTGTCTGCCACCCGGGGCCGCGGTCCGGTTACCCGAGCTTGATGTCGTAAAGGTCGATCGACACGACCAGAGGCTCGGCCATGGGCTGGCCGTCGGGCTGTCTCGGGAAGATTCGGCGGCTGGTAGGGATCTTGATACCCTGAACGTCGATGTAGCCCTCGATATAGTGAGCACCCGGGGTGTTGCCCGCAATCTCGACATCGTAGTCATGGCGTTTGAGGAGACCGTCGTCGCCGAAATAGATTGTCTGCACTGTGCTGTGCGTCGCGATTGCAGCCGGGAACGTGATCTTGAGTCTGTGCCAGGTTTCACCCTTTTCAGACCAGTCTGGAAGCTCTTCGACTACAACACCTTCATGGGCGAGCAAGAAGGGCATGTTCAGGTAGGTCCACATTGCGATACCCGCGAAATAGGCCAGCTGGAGCTCGCTCCACGGTGTTTCCAGCGTGTGGCCTGCAAACGACGAACGCGGTTCACGTAGTTCCTCGAGAACGTTGCCCTTGGCATCGCTCAAGGCGACTCTCCCAGGCTCGAAACTCGATACCTTTGCTTCAGGACCGAAGGGCGAATGGGATGCCCATTCCCTCGTCAGATCCACGGTGACGCTGGTTTCGGAAAGAGTCGTCGGCTGCCCCTTGAGCGTCCAGAGAGCTCCTCCCTGAACAAGCCGCGCCTTGAGAAGAGAGAACTTTTTCCATTTTTCGAGGCCACCATGGGCGTCGATGATCTTGCTGACGAGCGGATTCATTTCATCATCCTTTTGGTTGCTGGTTCAGAGTTCGAGGAAGGTCTTGACGTGAGCCACGAAGACCTCGGGCTGCTGGAAGAGCGCGCCATGGCCCGCATCCGGATAGAGAATGAGGGTGGCGTCCGGCATGTTCTTGAACATCACGTAGGCGTTGTCGGACGGGAACATCGTGTCATCGCTTCCATGTACGATGAGCGTGGTCGTCTTGATGGCTTTCAGGGACTCGTGGCCGGGGTCCGGGCGAGCGCACCAGTCGATGATGGCCTTGGCCTGCGGGTTGCTCACAGCGTCACCATTGTCGGGGTCGCGGTCTTTGGTGCGGGCAAGTGCCCTTTCGATAAAGGCCTTGCCCGCGGCCTGGCTCTTGTCAGACGGCGTGAAAAACAACGGGAGTCGAACATCGGGCGCATTTTTCGCAAAGGCCTCGCCGACGACCTCAAGGAGGTGTTCCTCACCGTTCATCGGCGCGCTGCCTGCAATCACCATGCGGCCGATCGCGACGCGTCGCCGCGCTGCCATTACCTGCGCCAGGAAGCCCCCAAGGGAAAAGCCGAGGATATCGACTTCACCGAGGCCGAGGCCCGCGATAAAGGCCTCCGCGTAGTCAGCCATTCCCTCGACGTTGTCAGGCGTAGTGCCGCTGGAAGCCCCGACGCCCGCGTTGTCCAGTACGAACACCTCGCTGACTTCAGCGAGGGCGTTCACGACAGCGGGATCCCATGCGTCCATGGTTCCGGTGAAATGCTGTAGAAGGACAAGTTTCCTCGCGAACCTATGACCGATCCGGCGATAGGCGAGCCTTGCCCCCGGTACGTCGATGTATTCGGTTACTGCCGTTTCGAGGGTGGCGTTCATATCGGTTCCTCATAGATTTGGAATTCAGCGTCGGGGTGTGGGCTTCGTTAGGGCGAAAGCCAGCCACGGACAGGGCGAAGCCTGCCCGTCGCGGTGGTTGATTTGAATGGGATGAAAAAGGGGGAACGTCCGGGCCGGAAAACGGCGGACTTATTTCGCCGTAGCAGGCTGGCCGTACATCCTACCGGAGAAAAGCAGCCAGATTGTCATCAGCGCGAGACCGAGCACAAAGACGTTCGCAAGTGCAAAGGTGATCGGGGCGATCACGGAGATGGCGGAGGTGTCACCGTGACCGAGGAGTCTGACGGGGGCCGTCGCGATAGAGGTGGCTCCGAAACTGAAAGCCCAGAAGCCCATGACGGCACCCGCTTCGCGCAACCATGGCGCAAGCCGCAGGAGTACAACAAGCTGCAGGATGCCATAGCCGATCAAGGCGTGAACAAAAATGTCGGGCGCGCCTCCGCTGACGGAAATGTAGGCGACAGCGCCGACGGGTGCGGGGGCGAGCTGGACGCCAAGCGTCGGCCTGAGCGCCGGGGGTGTCATCGGCCCTGTAAGCAGGCGATGAAGCAGAACGGATTCGATCGCGAGCCAGGAGAAGATACCTGCCCCGAAGGCCAGCTGACCCCAGTCCTGATATCCGAGCGAGGAGGCGATCGTAGCTGTGACGAAACTTCCGGCCACCGTCGGCAGGTAGAGGACCGCCGTGGTGGTCGCCGGATCACGTTCGCCGTGCCAGAGCCCCCCTGTCCGCCAGACTGCGAAAATCGCCGTGAAAGCGAAACCTAGCCCGAACAGAACGGCACCGACCATATAGGAGTAGGGTTCTACTGCCCCGGCGATCAACATCGTCGCCACGCCAATCAATCCGATGAAACAGCATTGGACCGGATGGTTGACCTCAGCTGCGAGCTTGTCCGCGACAAGCATCGCCTTGACCACAAACAGCACAATCAAGATCGCCCACACGGCCGCTGCGAGCGCGAGGATATATTCCGACATGCCGAAACCGATGTGCCAGGTCTGCTCGGCCGCACGCCAAGCGTTGCCCAATCCGGCAAGGCCGAGAACCATTCCGAAATACGCGGCCGGGGTTCTGGCTGCGATGCCCGCGATCCAGCTCGTGTGAAGCTCCTGCGGTTTGGGTTGAAACGCGGTTGAGTCGATTGTCATGATACACCTGTCTCGGGGATTTGAGTAAGACACCCACCGCCTTGGTCCATCGCGGCGGGAAGTCGAGCGACGGCATTCAGCGGACGCTGCGGTCCAGTTCATGAAATTCGTCATCCGACAGACGAATGCGGGCGGCGGCCACGTTCTGCTCGAGATGGTTGACCTTGGACGTGCCGGGGATAGGCAGCATCACCGGGCTACGCATGAGCATCCATGACAGCGCGATCTGGCCGGGCGTTGCGCCGTGACGCTTCGCGAGCGAGTCGAGAACGCCGCCGGGGCGCGCCAGATCGCCCGCCGCAAGCGGGAACCACGGAATGAAACCGATGCCGTTCCTTTCGCAATAATTCAGAACATCCTCGCTCCCACGATCGACGAGATTGTAGCGGTTCTGAACCGTTGTGACCTTGAAGTACCGCGAGGCGGCTTCGATCTCGGAGATCGACACTTCGCTCAAGCCGGCGTTGGCGATCACGCCCTCGTCGAGAAGCTGGCGGATCGCGGCGAACTGGTCCTGCATAGGGACCCGCGGATCGATGCGGTGCAGCTGCCAGAGTCCGATCTGTTTGACCCGGAGCTTTTTGAGGCTGCCCTTGGCGCGCTCGATAAGATATTCAGGCCGACCATGGGGCATCCACTGATCGGGACCGGGACGCCGAAGCCCGGCCTTGGTTGCCACAAGGATGTCGGGGCGGCCTGCAAGAGCTTCGCCGATCAACTCCTCGGCGACATCCGGGCCATAAGAGTCCGCCGTGTCGATGAAGTTCACACCCAGTTCAGGCGCTCGGCGAAGCGTCGCCAGCGCCTGCTCGCGGTCTGCCGGCGGCCCCCAGACGCCTCGTCCGGTCAAACGCATCGAGCCGAAGCCGAGCCGGTTGACGACGAAATCTCCGATTTTGAATGTGCCCGATGCCGATGCGATAGTTTTCACGGTGTCTGTCATGTCTGGCTCCCGTTCTCTGGTACCGAAGGCGGCACCGTTAAATCCGAAAGGCGATCTGCCCCGGTGAAATTGTCGTTCTGGGGCACGCTATGACGATCGCGGATTCCGTTATTGTATCATCGCGCACGGCAACGGTTTTTTGCCCCGCTCTATACCTAGAGGTAGGTGGACGGGAGGTGGCCGTCTGATAAGGTCGCTTGTGTTCGTGTTCCTGCGACAGGACGCATGCTTTGGGCCAGACTACCGGATTATGGCTCCTAACGTGCTGAGGTATCGGCGAAAGCCGCGCTGGGATCAGGGGGCCTGTTTCGCTTGAATGACATTGTGAGCAAGTCAGTTCAGATGGAAAAATCCGAAATGCTTTGTGTCACATCCATGCCGGAGAGCCTGCGCGGCTTTTCCAAGATAGGCCATCGGAGCCATGTGATTTGCTGACGATCGCCATAGTGGAGGATGACGACGGGGTACGGGTCGCGTATGCGGACCTGATGTCGTCCTATGGATACGAAGTGCGTGCTTTCGGTTCCGCGGAAGAATTCATAGCCTCGAACTGCCAGGGCGAAGTCGAGTGCTTGATCCTGGACCAGCGACTGCCGGGCTTGAGCGGACTGGAGCTCCAGTCGCAGTTGAAGCGGCAGCACTGCGAGCTTCCGATTGTTTTTGTGACCTCTCAAGACGATGACGTCACAAGGGCCAAGGCGATCGAGAACGGAGCGGTCCATTTCCTCAACAAGCCGATCGACGCCGACGAACTGGTGCGCTGCGTGATCGACGCACAAAACCGCGGTGTCTCGGGGGGGCGCTAGAGCCCAACGGCAACGATGGGCAGGGAGGGCCAACTGTCGAGATGCTTCTTCCTTTGACACCGGCGATGTGGGACATTTCCAGGAGCCTCGCCGGGAATCCACGCCATGAAGGATAGGTCGGATAGCGGTCTCGCCTCCCGTTCCGCGGAGAGTGCCAATAGCGACGTTGTCGCCCGTCTGAAGGGTTATGACGGCCGGGATTTCGTCGCCCTGCATATCGGCGACGACTACTTTCTGGCGCGCGGACGGAGCCGAGACAGCGGATCGACGGAGGTTGTCCTCCTCGCAGGTCCAAGTTCCAAAGCCAACGCGAGAGACTTCGCCCAGCGCGCGGCCAACGAAATGCGGATGGCCCAGTATCTCGATGGGGAATGGGCAGCCGTGCCCCGCTCTATCGTGGACGAAGAAAATTTCACTGGTCTCGTTCTCGACAACGCGGACGGAACGCTTCTGTCACGGCTCATCGGTCGGCCATTCAACGTCGATGAGCTTTTCCCTATCGCGATAGCGATGGTCCGGGCCGTGGAGCGAATGCACGGTATCGGTATCGTTCATAAGGATATCAAACCCGCCAACATCCTGTACGACGCCTCTGCAGGCGTTGCCCGACTGACAGGGTTCGGCATCGCGACCCGACTGCCGAAGGAACGGCAGGCTCCGGCACCCCCAGATTTTATCGCAGGTACCTTTGCCTACATGGCACCCGAACAGACCGGGAGGATGAACCGGTCAATCGACACGCGAAGCGATCTCTATTCGCTCGGCATCACCCTCTATCAGATGGCGACCGGGGAACTGCCTTTCGCCGCCAACGACGCAATGGAGTGGATCCATTGCCATGTAGCCAGGACACCGACACCAGCCTCCGTGAAGAACGGCGAGATTCCGCTGCCGTTCTGCGACATCGTGATGAAGCTGCTCTCGAAGGAGGCGGAGGATCGATACCGAACCGCGAGTGGCCTGCGCGCCGACCTCGAAAGGTGCCTTCGCGAAATAGAAATCCAAGGCGAATCACCCCGGTTCGTGCTCGGCGCGGAAGACACGCCGCAGAAACTTCTATTCCGTGAGAAGCTTTATGGCCGGGAGCGCGAATTCGGGCAGCTCGTTGCCGCGTTTGACCGAGTGGCCACGAAGGGTATGACTGAGGTCGTGCTGGTCTCCGGCTACTCCGGCATCGGCAAGTCGTCCGTTATCAACGAGCTTCACCGATTCCTCGTTCCTCCGCGCGGTATTTTTGCCGCCGGGAAATTCGACCAATATAAGCGCGGGATTCCCTATGCCACGCTTGCACAGGCCTTCCGCAGTCTGGTGAACCAGCTCCTGTCTCAGGACGAAGGCAGTCTTTCAGTGTGGAGGACCGCTATCGGCGGGGCGCTCGGGATCAATGGCCAGGTGATGGTGAACCTGGTTCCGGATCTCGAACTCATTATTGGCCCCCAGCCGCCTCTTGCAGAGCTGACTGGCGGCGAGGCCCAGAACCGCTTCCGGCAAGCCTTCCGCCAGTTCGTCAGCGTGTTCGCCAGACCGGAACATCCGCTCGTTCTTTTCCTCGACGACCTGCAGTGGCTTGACGCCGCCACCCTCGATATCTTCGAGGACCTCGCTCTCCATGGGGGCGATATGCCACTGTTGCTCGTCGGGGCCTTCCGGGACAATGAAGTCGGTCCCGACCACCCGTTGAACCGGACAATAGCGTCGCTTAGAACGGCGGGCGCGGCCATCCAGGACGTCTTGCTCGACGGTGTCCGGCAGGAGGACATAGCGCTGATGATCGCGGACGCGCTCGATGAAGGGTCGCCACGGGTCCTGCCGCTCAGCTTACTCGTTTACGAGAAGGCCGGGGGAAACCCCTTCTTCACGACGCAATTCGTAGCGTCTCTCGTGGACAGGGGGCTACTTCACCACGATCCAGCTGTTCCAGGGTGGCAATGGGACATACAGCAGATCGGAAGCCTGAATGTCAGCGACAACGTCGTTGACCTCATGATGCAAAGGCTGAGACACCTTCCAGCCGCATCGGGCGATGTCGTAAAGCAACTCGCCTGCCTCGGAAACACCGTCAAACTTGAAAATTACGCCGATATCTTGGAGATATCGCCCGACGAGCTCGATGGTCTTCTAAGGGAGATTCTGGACAGCGGCCTGCTCTTCCAAATGGGAGGCTCTCTCTTCTTTGCACACGATCGTGTGCACGAGGCGGCCTACCTGCTCCTGGACGACAAGGAGAGGGCGGCCGCACATCGGTTTCTTGGAAGGCGGATGTTACTCTGCTCGGACGACAACGAGAGCGAGGCGAGCCTTTTCGAGATCGCGGATCAGTTGAACCGCGGCGGCACCAAGGATCTCGCTGAGGCAGAACTTGAAAGCCTTGCTTCCTTGAACCTACGGGCCGCACGTAAAGCGCGCGGTTCCGCGGCCTATGGCGCGGCTTGCAGATACCTCGCCATCGCGATGAACCAGCTCGGCGGGGACGAGTCGCCGAAAAATCCCTATCTTGCGTTTGCAGTCGCGTTGGAAGAGGCCGAGTGCGTTTTCCTGAGCGGCGATTTTGCCAGGACTGAGCTCCTTATAGACAAGCTGCTCGGCCGCGGCGGCACCAAGGTCGAGCTCGCAGCCGTCCACCGTCTCAAGGTCGAATTGCGGATCGTCCACTCTGACAACGACGCCGCCGTGGATGCCGCACTCGTCGCACTGCGCCTCTTCGGCATCGACCTTACGGCGCATCCCACACAGGACGGCGTGGACGCCGAGTATGCCGCGATATGGGATAACCTGGAAGGCAGGCCGCTAACCAGCTTTGCCGATCTTCCGCCGATGACGGACGCCGAAACGCTTTCAGTGATGCGCATTCTCGCGGAGATGTGGCCGCCGGCATATTTCACCGACTTCCATCTGTGCGCGATCGTTACCTGCAAGATGGTCAACCTAAGCCTCAGGCACGGGAGGGCAAGCTCCTCCACCCAGGGGTTGGCATGGTTCGGCTGGCTTCTCGGCCCGTTGTTCGGTCGGTTCCGGGAAGGGCTTGAAGTCGCTCAGTTCGCGCAGGAAGTCGCAATAAACGGCGACAACCGTCTCGATCTCGCAAGAACCGGAGTGGCGCTGGGACTGACGACGACCTGGACACGGCCGCTCGGAGAGGCACTCGATATATTCGAGGCAGCCGATCAGGTTGGACGGGAGTCCGGCGATATCTACTACGCCTGTTACGCGCTCTCGCAGTCCGTCCAGTATCGCTTCATCGGAGGACAGGCACTCGAGAAAGTCGGCTCATTCAGTCGACAGGCGCTATCCTTTACACGGGATGTCGGTTTTCAGGACGCAGTCGACCAGATCGCGGTCTTCGAACGCGCGACAGCAGCGCTTTCGGGTCTGACGAACGGGCTGGCGACCTTCAGCGACAACTCCTTCGACGAAAAGGACTTCGAGGAGCGCCTTTGGCGATCGCCGGGAAGCGTGGCCGTCTGCTTCTACTGGACGAGAAAGACGATGCTTCGTTATCTGGCAGAGGATTTCGCGGGTGCGATCGCAGCCGCTTCAAACGTCTATCCGACACCTTGGATCGAAATCGTTCAGGTTCAGCATGTCGATTACCATTTCTACGGCGCTCTCTCGCTTTGCGCACACTCGAGGGCGGTGGGCGGACTCTTCGACAAGGCTGATCGAGAGCAACTCGACCATCACTACCGACAGCTCGGCGATTGGGCGATAGGCACCGCCTCGGAGACGTTCGCGGCAAAACACCTGCTGCTTTCCGCTGAGATCGCCGACCTCGACGGGCAGCACATGGAGGCCCAGCAACTGTATGCGGCAAGCGCAACGCGGGCGAGGGACAACGGGTTCATTCAGGACGAAGCCGTTGCCTGCGAAGCCGCTTCGCGTTTCTACGCCCGTCTCGGGCTCGACCAGATCGCGCGGATGTATATAGCCGAGGCCCGCTCGGCGTTCCAGAAATGGGGCGCGGCCGCCAAAGTGCGGCAACTTGAAAGGCTGTACCCATCGCTGCCAAAGACCCCGATGCCGACCGCGTCGGCGTTGGCGACCGCGACAGTCGCAATCGAACAGTTCGACCTCTCGACAGTCATCAAGGTGGCCCAGACGGTCTCAGGCGAAATCGTGCTGGAGAAGCTCATAGACGGTTTGATGCGCACGGTACTGGAACATGCCGGGGCAAGCCGTGCCATGCTTGCACTCGGCACGGAATCAGCTCACGCGATCGAGTCCGTCGCCACGACCTCGGACGGAGGTGTAGAGGTTGTGTGCGGTGAGGCCGATACGGCGCGGTTCGAATATCCCGCCGGGATACTGGCTGAAGCGATGCGGACAGGCGAGACGGTGATCGAGGACAACGCAGCGGCCGGACCGCGTTTCGCCCAAGATGAGTATATCCGCTCAAAAAGGGTCCGCTCGCTCCTTGTGTTGCCCCTGGTCAATCAGGGAAAGTTGATCGGGGCGCTCCATCTCGAGAACACCCTTGCGGCAGGCGTGTTCACGCGGGAGAGACTCTCGATCCTGAAGCTGATCGCATCACACGCGGCAATCGCGCTCGAGAACACCAGGCTCTATAGAGACCTGGAACGGCGCGAGGCCAAAATAAGGCGTCTCGTGGATGCAGATATCATTGGCGTCTTCATGTGGAACTACGAAGGCGACATCACGGAGGCGAACGATACCCTCCTCGCGATGCTGGGGTTCAGCCGGGAAGAATTCGCGAAGGGAGGTCTGCGCTGGGTGGACCTCACCCCGAAGGAAGACTGGGACGCCGATACCCTGGTCGTCGACGAGATCAAAACAACGGGAAGAGCGCGGCCGTGGGAGAAGGTGTTTCTCCACAAGGACGGTCACCGCGTGCCGGTCCTTATCGGAGCTGCCGCCTTCGACGCCTCCGAAACAGAGGGGGGCGTCGCGTACATCCTCGATCTCACCGAAAGGAAGCGCGCCGAGGAGAGCGTCCGCGCCGGCGACCTTAGATATCGCGCGCTCCAGTCGGAGATGGCCCACGCAAACCGCGTGGCTACGGTCGGCCAGCTGTCGGCCGCGATCTCGCATGACGTCAAGCAACCTCTCCTCAGTATCGTGACGAGTGGTGCCGCCGGCCTGCGTTGGCTGGACCGGGAGCCACCTAATCTGGTCGCGGCGAGAAGCGCGCTCGAGCGAATGGTCAGCGAGGGACATCGCGCCGGGGAAGTCTTGAACCGGACCAGGGCGCTGGTGAGAAAGTCGTCGCCGCAGAGCCAGGTCTTCGCCCTGGGAGACCTTGTATCCGAGACCATAAGTTACGTCGGGGTCGAGGTCAGAGCCAACGGGATCGCGATCCGCATGGACACGCCCGAAACCGAGGTCCAAATCTCTGCGGACCGGGTTCAGATCCAGCAAGTCATCCTCAATCTCGTCATCAACGGAATGGAGGCGATTACCGGAGCGGGCGTGTCCGGGGGAAGCCTAATGATCACCGTCGGGCGCGAGAACCTCGTAACCGCTTACGTCGATGTCTGCGACAACGGTCCCGGGGCTGCCCCGGAAATGGCTGGCTCGGTATTCGATGCATTCAACTCCTCCAAACCCGACGGGATGGGAATGGGACTGGCGATCAGCCGGACGATCATCGAAACGCACGGCGGAACTCTTGCTTACCGGCCGAACCATCCAAGTGGAGCAGTTTTCAGATTCACGATCCCCGTGGCCGGGGACGTGCCGACGGTTGCGCCGCCAGCATGACGCGGCTGCTGCCGCTCCTATTTCGCGGCTCGCGTCGCCGGAATTGGATTTTGCAATAAGGACTGTCAGTTGCGTCCTAACATCCCTCGGATACTTCAACGAATTCGGCCCGACCGGGCCCAAGAATGGTTGTCCCGATGTTGCTAGAAGCCGCGCTGACCCGTCTGATCAAGATTGGCACCCTGAACGTAAGATTTCCCGACGGAACCTCCCAGGCCTTCGGGACTGGCCGTGAGCCCCGAGCCGCCATCGTCATCAAGACCGAGCGGGCCAAACGTCGCCTGCTGCTCAATCCGGCCCTCGCGCTGGGCGAGCTATACATGGACGGGGAGGTGGAACCCGGGCCGCGCGGCCTTTTCCAGACACTCGATTTTCTGGCGATGAACTCGATGGAAGGCGGCAGCCATCCCCTCGACAAGTTCATGGAGAAGGTCCGCTGGTTCCGTCGCAACCTGGACCAGTTGAACTTTGCCGGGCGATCCAAGAGAAACGTCGCCCACCACTACGATCTCGACGGACGTCTTTATTCGCTGATGCTGGACGAGGATCGCCAATACTCCTGCGCTTATTTTCCGGAAGGCGACGAGACGCTCGAGGAAGCCCAGCTCAAGAAGAAGCGGCATATCGCATCGAAGCTCAGGCTCGACCGCCCCGGTCTCGAAGTCCTCGATATCGGATGCGGCTGGGGAGGGATGGCGCTTTACCTTGCCAGGGAGTTCGGAGCCCGGGTCACGGGCTTGACGCTTTCCGAGGAACAACTCAAGGAAGCCCGCCTTCGTGCTAAGAAGGCGCAGCTCGAGGACATGGTCACGTTCGAACTGATGGACTACCGGAATTGGACGCGGCAGGTGGACCGCGTGGTATCCGTCGGAATGTTCGAACACGTCGGCGTCAATCATTTCCGTACATATTTCGACAAGATCAAGTCGATCTTGACTGACGACGGCGTGGCATTGATCCATGCCATCGGCCGCGCTGACGGGCCGGGCAGTACCAACCCCTGGATCGCCAAATACATCTTCCCCGGAGGGTATTCTCCGGCGATTTCGGAAGTCATGTCGGTTGTCGAGAAATCGGGGCTCTGGGCCACGGATATCGAGATCCTCCGTCTGCACTATGCCAAGACACTGGAGCAATGGCATCATCGGTTCTCCGACAACAGAAGCAAGCTGGCCAAGCTCTACGACGAGCGCTTCTGCCGGATGTTCGAATTTTACCTGATCGGCTCAGAGCTGGCCTTCCGCCGGATGGGGCACATGAACTGGCAGCTACAGTTGACGAAGAACGTCTCTAGCCTGCCGCTCGCCCGCGACTATATGTTCGACGCGGAAAGGAACTCCGCCGCAAAGAGCAACGCCGTCTCCGGGCTGACCGCCGTCGGCTGGGACCGTCAGCGCGAGATGTCCTGACGTCGGAGGCAATGCCTTCTCGCTATCTCAATGATGCGTGCTCGAATATCTGAACAGCAACTTGGCGTTCGGGCTATCGAGGGTGTAGCGGATCACGTCACAGCTCCCCTTCGCCCGCACGGGCGAAGGGCCTGTTAGCGCGATGTTGTTGCCGCTGAAGTACCCGACGACCTCGTACGGGGCCGGAGGACATCCTTTGCGATAGGTATACGCAGTCCCCGAAATTCGATTGCCTTCCTCGAAGCCCTTGAAAACGACGCTCCCCTCCTGGATTCCAAGTCCAAGCAAGGATGCTTTCGGAGTGAAGTAAGTCGCCGTTGCCTTGCCATTCACGACGAACCAGTTGATCACGGAACCGTTGTGCTCGTAGATGTCGAGTTCTCCGGCGACGGCTTGCCCGAATGGAATCAACGAGACCAGCAATGTCGCGAGTGAATAGAATTTCCGCATGTTTCCGATCTTTTCTTCGAAAAGGGCTGCAGCGCGACGCCGAAAAGCGGCCGGTACGCCTCTAATTTCAACGTCAACGGTATTCGCACTTGCCCATGAAAAGTTTTACCGGGCCGCCGCTCCGGTCCATCAACTGATTTCCGTCGAGTTTGAAGCCGATGCCTTGCGGCCCACCCCATTCGTAGGAATACCCCACACCGGATCGTCCCGCGAAAAGCTTCTCGGGGGAAACTTTCGCCACGATCGCGTCCTGATGTTTACTGCTGCGCCGGATTTCGACAACGCGACCGTCTGAGAATGAACATTGGACGATCACTGGAAGGGTAGGGAAAATCCTCGTTAGTTCTTCCTTTTCCGCAATCTCGGCCGCTGTCGCCCTGTTGGCAAGAATGCCCGCCTTTCCCTCTTGGTAGCATCCCAGGATCGCCGCGAAGTCGTATTCGCTTGCTGCTGCCTCCTTACAAGATCGGTAGGCGGCCACGAGGTCGTCATCCTCTCTCGGCGGACGCAGCGTCTGCAGAGCGCGGCGCTGTACCACTATACACTCGTCCTGACCCGGCCAGTCGTCCGCGTTGCGATCCTCGCAAAGTCTGGAGATCTGGCGATCGACAGTATCCCGCTCCCATGCATCGGCCCGCGCTCCCGTTCCGAAGATCAGGGCAAAGAAAATGAGTGTCTTCAATAAGCGCATATGATTCTGCTGGGCGAGTTGAGAGTGGGACTATGTCACCTGCTTCGTTAGAGGCAAATAGCCGGCGGGGAGGTTTGTGCAGCCATTGTTCGACCCAAATGCGCGCGAAGACGAAGACGAATGACCGCGCCAGCTCATATAAGCGTCCACGTCTGTTCTGTCGGTTAGATCGGGCCTCGGTCAGCCGAATTTCTCCAAAAGGCCCACTGATCCGCTGCAAAGTGACTGGATGTTACAATCACGGCGCTCCGAGCCGCTCCAATCTAACATCCGTATCCACCGATAACGAAGACCGCGCCCCAATCGATAGCGAGCCGAGATCGAGGGATACTGGTTCCAGAAATCAATCAACTGCCTCCGCGATTGCGAGGACGCGCGATCGTCGCACGGCAAAACCGCCCAAAGAGGAAACCTCCATGACGGACAAAGTCATTCCGATCGCCTACCGCGACCCTCAGAACCCCGCGCTCCCCAAAACCGACGTCGAGATCGACATCCGACGGACGGCGCTGGTTATTACCGATCCCCAGATCGACTTCCTGAGCCCCAAGGGTGCGGGCTGGGGAGCGTTCGGCGAGAGTATCACCGAGCACAATACCGTCGAGAACATCGGCAAGCTCTTCGAGGCATCGAAGAAGGCCGGGATCGAGGTCGTCATATCACCGCACTACTACTACCCGTTCGACCACCGCTGGGATTTCGCCGCGACGGGCGAGACGCTGATGCACAAGCTCCGGATGTTCGACCGCCGCGATCCGTTGTCGCTGGAATGCTTCGAGAACTCCGGTGCGGACTGGATGCCCGAATACAAGCAGTACATCGAAGACGGGAAGACGATCGTGTGCTCGCCGCACAAGATTGCCGGACCCCAGACCAACGACGTGGTCTTCCAGCTGCGGAAGAAGCGTATCGACAAGGTGATCCTGGCGGGCATGGCCGCTAACTTCTGCGTCGAATCCCACCTCCGCGACTTTGTCGAGAAGGGCTTCGAGGTTGCTGTGGTCCGTGACGCCACTGCGGGTAGCAAGCTGCCCGAAGGCGATGCCTATCTCGCGGCACTGGTAAACTTTCGCTGGTTCGCGAACGCGCTCTGGACGACGGAAGAGGCTGCCGATCGGCTCGCCCAGGCTTCAGCGTCGCGCGCGGTACCGTTGGCCAGCTGACTGCGGTACCAAATAGCGAGATGTGATCTTAGAGGGAACGGCAGCCGGTTTTCACCCGCTGCCGTTTCGGTTGCTTGAAGCGGGATGGCGTCACAGGCTTTTGTCCCGTTGTAGGCCACTCAATCCTTCGGTGACCGCGTGCTAAAAAGGCCGAGGCTACGGTGAAAGGAGGCATCCGGCGCAGATCATGAGCCTGAAGGTCGGCCATGCTGGTTCTGTCGTTTGGGGGCATGGGGATGCTGCTCGCGATGGATAGACCAAACTCAACGCTATGCTACCTTGGGTCGAACCAAGGTGATTCCAATGTCGTCTGCGCCGAAACCCAGTCTCCACATTCGAGCGACTTCGCTTGGTCCAGTTGCGCAGCTCGACGCCGACCTCAGCAAATTCGCCCAGAACCTTGTTTACGCCCGGAACGGGACCGGGAAGTCGTTTTTGACTAGGGCATTGAGATATCTCGATCTCCACGGCGAAGGCCAGGACATTCAGGATGCTCCCACAAACCTGATTGCGGAGGAGTCCGCCAACGGTCAGGGACTGTTCGAGTTGTCTCAGGGCGGTACGAGCATCGGCAGGCTCTCCCTTGATTTGACAACCCGCAAGGCTACTCCGCAGATCGGTGACCGTATTTTTCACGTGTTTTCGGAGGACTTTGTTCACTCCGAACTCAGACAGAGCAATTTCGTCGTAGACGGCAACATCGAAAGCAAGATCACGCTCGATCAGACGATCATCAGCACCAAAGACGCCGAAGACAAGGTGCGACTAGCTGAGACGCGCCTTAGCGAGACGATCGCGGCGTTGGAACGCGAACTCGTCAAGGCAAAGGACGACCAGCTTTCGACCAAAGCGGGGGTCAACCGACGGCTCAGAGAATATATGGCCATTCAGCTCTCGGAACTGATGTCTGGCTATTCTGCCTTACCCGCGCAGCCGGCACGGAATTTTGGAAACGTGCTTAGCGATCTCGACGCACTCAAGAGCGTGCCTGCGGAGCCAGACTATCCTGGTGACATCGACAACATCACGTTCAGTGCTTCAATAATCGACACCGTTAACGGAAACCTCGCACGGATGACGTCGCCATCCAGCGTTGCCGAGGCAATCAAGGCAAAGATCGCTACGAACCACGCCTTTATCGAAACCGGGATAGGTATGATGCAGGCTTCCGGTGAGGCCAGTTGCCCTTTCTGCGAGCAATCAGTCGAGCATCCGCCCGCCAAGGACCTGATAGCGGCATACATCGCCTTCTTTGCCGACTCTGAAGGCGCGCACAAGAAGGCCCTAAGAGAGGACTGGGCTCGGATAAAAGGCTTGCGGACCGCGGTCGCTGCCTGTGAGACGTCATATTCCCGGAACCTTTCGAAATTCGACAATCTCAAGAAGCTCGTCCCGTCGCAGAAGAATGTCATCCTGCCCGATCTACCAACGACGGCCGCAGCTACCGATACCTTGCTCGAGGCATATACCGAAGCGATTCAATCCAAAGGTAACAATCCGGGTGGGGAAGTGAGGCTTCCGGAGGTCGATATCCCGTCCTCCTTTGCAGCCATGCGGGAGATGATAGGTGAGATAAATCAGACGTTTCTCGCACTGCGAGCGGCCGTCGGTGCCTCGGACACGGAACGGCGAAACCTCCACCGCGAGGCCTGCGATATCTTCGCTGTCGAATTCGTCAGGTCCAGCTGGTCGTCATTCGAGGCGGTCCGCACTCGGCAGGAAGATGTGCGCGTCGCCGCGGCTGAGCTTGCCGAACTAAAGAAATCCCAGCTCTCGGACAACGCAAAGGACCGAGTAGCGACGACATTCGAGGCCTTGATCGTCAGCTTTTTCGGGCAGAAGTATAGCTTTGACAAAGCCTCTTTCACACTCAGGCGAGATAATCGCGAAATGGCCCGGGGACCGAGCCGCACGCTGAGCGATGGCGAGAAAACCGTAATCGCGTTCTGCTACTTCATCGCGTGCGTCCACAAAAAGGTGAAGTCGACATCGGACTACGGAAAGGTTTTCCTCGTTTTCGACGACCCCATAACATCGATGTCGTACGACTACGTGTTTGCCATCGCACAGACGCTCAAGCACCTCAGTGTCTCGACGACAGGAACGGTCTCAATCAATCCCGCCGACATAAACAAGGGATTTCTGAGGCCAGAATTGCTGGTCTTCACGCATAGCAGCTACTTCTACAACATCTGCGTAACCAATAAGGTCGTGAAGGATGAAGGGGCTTTCTTTCTCCACAAGGCGGGTCAGACGCACCAACTGTCCAAGCTCAAGAAGTACATCGCGCCGTTCGAGGAGCATCTTCGCGAAATCGTAGGTGTGCATGGTGGAGCTGAGCCGAGCCATACGACTGGGCATGCAATCCGTTGCGTTCTCGAGGCCGTCGGCCGCTTTTGCCATCCTGACAAATGCGACAGCCTGTCGAACTACATCAGCTATCTGGCCGGAGAGGAGGGCTTCGAGATCAAGAGTGTCCTGATCAACAATCTTTCGCATGGCACTTACTACGATGAGACGCCAAGCCCGGACGAACTCAAGGATGCGTGCGAAGAGACAATTCGGATCGTTGAGAAATATGCCAAGGGGCAGCTAGAGGTAGCCCGAGCCCTGCAAGGCGCTGGCTGAACGTCGGACCTGAGGAGACTTCTTGCAAATCCGAAGTCTGTAGTTCGGCAACCCTGCCGTCCGGGACCGTTCTTGCGACAAAGACCGCTATGACAAGCAGCGCCAGTCTCAATGCAATTGCCCGCAAAAGTGCTTCGGAAGCGTCCATTCATCGTTCCTCCCTAAGAAAACTTGGCGATAGCTTTCTCGAAAAGGCGACTTTCGACAATGCGGGAGATACAACGAGACCCTTAGGGAAATCCGAAGGGTCCAAACAGCGAGGGGAAAGATGCGCTTCGATTTGACCGACCTACGCTTGTTCCTACATGTCGTCGAGGCGGAGAGCATCACCCAGGGCGCTGAAAGGGCGGGGATGGCCTTGCCTTCAGCAAGCGCCAGGATTCGGGGGATGGAGGAGACCAGCGGGGTTCTGCTTCTCGATCGGGGAGCCCGTGGCGT
Source organism: Neorhizobium sp. LMR1-1-1.1 (assembly GCF_040675795.1). Classification (NCBI taxonomy): domain Bacteria; kingdom Pseudomonadati; phylum Pseudomonadota; class Alphaproteobacteria; order Hyphomicrobiales; family Rhizobiaceae; genus Neorhizobium; species Neorhizobium sp. LMR1-1-1.1. The sequence goes on along the minus strand of NZ_JBEGHE010000091.1, from coordinate 31,246 downwards.
TCGACCCACAGCCGCCGGGGAAGCGCTTGCCCATCACGCCCGCATCGTCCTTGGACAGATGGAGCAGATGCGGGGAGATCTGCAACTCTACGCGCGCGGACTTCGAGGCAAGATACGGGTGTTTTCCGGTCGCGCCGCCATGGCTCATCTCCCCGAAGTCCTTCGCGGATACCTGGTCGACCACCCAACCATCGACATCGACTTGGAGGAGCGGCAAAGCGTCGACGTCGTTGCCGCGGTGGCGGGGGCGCAAGCTGACCTCGGCATAGCAGCGGACACCACCGATACCGGGACGCTGGAGACCCGACCTTTCGAGACCGATCGTCTCGTGGTCGTCGTGCCCGACGGCCATCGTTTCACCGAATGCGAACATGTTAGGTTCAGCGAAGTCCTGGACGAGCCCTTTGTAGGTCTACCCGCGGATAGCGCGCTCCAAGGGCACCTTGCACTTCATGCGGCACGCGAGGGGAGGCCGTTCAAATTGCGCGTCCGGCTCGACAGTTTCGAGGATATCTGCGCGATGACGAGCAGCGGGATCGGGTTATCGATCGTGCCCGAGGTCTACGCCCTGAGATATCAGGCCGAAATGGCTTTCAAGATAGTCGGGCTTACAGATGGGTGGGCGCTGCGCCATCTTCTCGTCTGCGCCCGTAGCTTTTCCGCGCTGCCAGCTCATGCCCGCGATCTTGTCCAATACCTGACGTCCAGGAACCGCAATCCGGCCTCGTCGCTCGACGAGGTACACGGACGAAAGTCGGGTTAGACTGATTTCCCGGGTGGGCCGACGCTCCTCCGGTCCTACGATATTCTGGCCTTAATGCGAGATCCTACATGCGTGGCCCGTCACATAATTCCAAACTCCCTTTTCCCTTGACCTACCGTGGCGTTGTTTATTCCGGCTTTCGCCACCTCATGACCGCCATTGACCCTCCTTCTTCGATCAAAGAGGTCACCATCACAGGTCGGCTGCACCGTTTCTTTGAAAGCGGGGGAAGCATTGCGGATAGCATACTGGACGAAATTCTTTACCTAGACGCCACCCAGTTCCAGGCCAAATACGGCAAACGCGTCACGTGGATAGCGACCCAAGACGGAAATCGCACCGTAGATACTCTCTATGAAGAGTACGCTTCGCGGGACGATGTCTCGCCATACCCGCTGTTCCGCACACGGCTCAAATCCCTGGAAAAGCGTTCCACTCCGATAACGCAGGCGCTGATCGCCAAAGCAGCGCTCTACAGCCAGGCCGACTGGATAACGGATCACGGCGGCGGCCGCCGGAAAAAGTTCATCTATGACGGCGATCTCTACCCGGAGCAACGAGGCGAATACTCCGCCCTGACTTCCTTTCTCAAGGCGATCGGCCGCTATGGCGAGCGGGAGATAATGCATTCAAGATGGAAGGCGAAATGGGCTATCGACGACATGCTTTCCGAGCCTCCCATGTCGGATGGTGCGCCCGGCTATATCTACAAGATTACGGATGTCACGACGGGTAAGGTTTATGTCGGCCTTACCGTGAACAGGCCCGACATCCGTTGGGGCCAGCATCTTCTGATGGCCGCCAGGGGCGGAGGTAGTCTCCTGCACCAGGCAATACGAGCCGAGGGCCCCCAGAACTTCACGATTGAAACCCTGGAGGTTGTGGAGGGCGGCGAAGGAAAACTCGCCGAGAGGGAAATCGTATGGATGAAGGACCTCGATAGTCTACATCCAACGGATTGAACACCAGGACCGGAGGGCAGATCGGTTCCTACGACGGCAGATCGGTGGAATGGGACGGAAGGCGCTTCAGATCTATCGCGTCCATGCGTCGTGTCATTTCCCGCGAGACCGGGCTTCCCGAGCACGTCGTCGAAAGCCACTTCAGGCAAAACAAGCCGTTGCCACTCAAAGCCCGGAAACATAGCAAACATCCCGAGGCCGGGTCGCCGCTTTTCCGGCAACAGCTCGGAATTCTCAAGCGGGCGCGCAAAAACGGAGATGCTGTCGATCCGGAATGGCTGGACTACGATCGCTTCAAGGCCGACGTCATGTCAAACACCGGGGAAGGACAGCTCACGAGGGTCGACGAGAGACATCCATGGGGGCCGGGTAACTGGACATGGATGAGCCGAAAGGCGATCGTCGAGCGCAGCCACGGAACATCGATCGAGGCATTCGGGAAAAGCTGGAGCACTCTTGAGCAAGCCCTTGCGGAGTTCGGAATTCGCAGGAGTACCTACCAGCATCGCATCAACGCCGGGATGTCAGTGGAGGACGCTTTATCGACACCCCTCGGATCAACATCCAAGAAAGAATTCACGTTCGAGGGAGAAACTTGGCCAAGCAGGAACAAGGCATGCAAAGAACTGGCTGGCAGGTACGGCATCACCCCGGATAAGGTTAAGGACCGCCTTGTTCGCGGAGTTCCATTGTCGCGATGGAAGGAACTGGACGCCAAGAGCTGACGGCGGCTCATGCGCGTCAGCTCCTGAAATTCGAAAGCCTTCTGCCACTCAGGCGCTGGCGTTCCTCGCCATGAAGGTTGCCGGAGTACCGTCTTCCGGGTTTACGAACACGATGTCGGTAGGTTCGCGGCGCGGCGTATCGACGGAGAGGAAGACGACGGGCTCCTCCAGGATCTCTGGCAGGGCGTGGACCGTGCCCTTCTTGAAGTAGAGGAGCTGACCAGGGCCGAACTCGGCCTCTGTCGAAGCGTCCTCCATCCAGAAAGTGCCGCGCCCCGACAGCACGAAAAGGTACTCATCGCAACCGACGTGGTAGTGCGGCGGCGTCCCCTTGTAGACCCGGAAAACCCGGGCGCTGGCGGCAATCGTGCTGGTCAGATATTCGTCGACCAACAGGGTGTCAGCCGTCTCGGGGAACTTCTTGACGATCTCCAACACGTTGAACCGTGCCGAGTGATGTTCGCTATCCGTCATCTTCATATTCCTTTCTGAAGTCGGGTGATGGGAAGCCGTCATTCGGCGGCGTTTTCGACGGCAAAACCAAGCGCCCTGGCAACCCCAGCGCCATATTCGCAGTCGGCCTTTGTGCAGTTCACGATGTGGCGCTCCTGCACCGTCACCGAAGTCCCTGCCATCGCGCGCGCGGTGTTCTCGAACAGCGCGCGCTTCTGGTCAGCGGACATCGCCCGGAAGAGATTGCCGGGCTGCTCGTAATGATCTTCATCAACCCGATGATCCCAGTGAGCCGCATCACCTTCAAGGGGCAGCGGGGGCTCGCGAAAGTCGGACTGCTCAGCCCACTGTCCCGCCGAGTTGGGCACGTAGGGCGTCGTAGCGCCGTGGTTGCCGTCAATGCGCATCGCGCCGTCCCGATGGTAGGAATGGAACGGACATTTCGGGGCGTTGACCGGGATCTGATGGTGGTTGACCCCCAGACGATATCGAGCGGCGTCACCGTAGGAGAACAGGCGTGCCTGAAGCATCTTGTCCGGCGAGAAGCTGATCCCGGGGACGATGTTCGCCGGAGTGAAGGAGGCCTGCTCGACCTCGGCGAAGAAGTTCTCCGGATTGCGGTTGAGCTCGAAGTAACCGACCTCGTGCAGGGGGTATTCAGCGTGCGGCCAGACCTTGGTCAAGTCGAACGGGTTATGGCGATGCGTCGCTGCCGCCTTCTCGGTCATCACCTGGATGAACATCTTCCAACGCGGGAACTCCCCTCGTTCGATGCTCTCGAAGAGGTCTCGCTGATGGCTTTCGCGGTCGGAGCCGATGAGCGCCGTTGCCTCGGCGTCCGAGAGATTCTGGATCGACTGCTGGGTCCGGAATGTGAACTTGACCCACGTGCGCTCGTTTTCCGCGTTGATGAAGCTGTAGGTGTGCGAGCCGAAACCGTGCATGTGCCTGAAGCTCTTCGGAATACCGCGCTCCGACATGACGATCGTAACCTGGTGCAGCGCCTCTGGGAGGAGCGTCCAGAAGTCCCAGTTGTTTTCGGCGCTACGCATCCCGGTGCGCGGATCGCGCTTCACGGCATGATTGAGGTCCGGAAAACGCAGGGGATCGCGGAAGAAGAAAACCGGGGTATTGTTGCCGACGAGGTCCCAGTTGCCCTGCTCGGTGTAGAATTTCATGGCGAAACCGCGAATATCGCGCTCGGCGTCGGCCGCGCCGCGCTCGCCGGCCACCGTCGAGAACCTGACGAACATAGGCGTCTGCTTACCGATCTCGGAGAAAATCGCCGCTTTGGAATATCGGCTGATATCGTGGGTGACGGTGAAGGTCCCGTAGGCTCCGGCACCCTTGGCATGCATGCGCCTTTCCGGGATCACCTCCCGATCGAAATGGGCAAGCTTTTCGATCAGCCAGACGTCCTGCAGCAGGGCAGGGCCGCGGCGGCCCGCCGTTTCGATGTTGAAGTTATCGACTACGGGAGCTCCGGCGGCGGTCGTGAGGCTTTTGTCGGTCATGGTGTTCTCCGGTGGCTGGAACGGTTGCGGTACGCGAGCCGGATGGGGCCGTCAGTCGTCGGCAAACCCGGTGCTTCCGTGGGTGTAGGCGCATGGAAAACTGGCTTCTTGTACATCTCGACACCCGCCGACACGCCGGAGGGAACAAGGACGCTTGCACGGTATTGAGGGGAAGGTTCACCGACACGGAGCATGTGACAATGGCGACAGAGCTTCCACTCCAACATTGTTTCGACGAAGGCCGGGCGGCTGCTTTCGACGGATCGGACGAGAACACCTGCCCATACCTGGACGGGACGTTGGAGTTCGAGACCTGGATGGAAGGATACTCGTCCGTGATCGAGGACAACTGAGAGAGCCGGAAGTCGATCCCCGCAATCGCGCTGCGCCTCAAAGCCAGCCGCTTCTCCGGAACCGCGCATACAGGAGCGTGCATAGAACCGCGACGACACCGAGCACGACATAGTAGCCATACTCGGTTTTGAGTTCCGGCATGTTGCGGAAATTCATTCCGTAAATTCCTGCGATCGCGGTCGGTACTGCGAGTATCGCCGCCCACGAAGCCAGCTGTCGGGTTATTGCGCCCTGGCGCTGCTGTTCGAGCAGGCTGGATGCCTCGAACACCGACGTCATGATCTCGCGCAACCCGCCGACCAATGCCTCTACACGCCTGACGTGGTCGTGCACGTCGCCGAAGAACGGACGTGCGTTAACGTTGACGCATGGTAGATCGAGGTGGGTGAGCTTGCCGACAACCTCGCCCATGGGGCCGAGAACCCGCTGGAACTTGAGCACCTGTCGGCGCATCCGGAATATGCGCCTGATCTGCTCGGGATCGAGAAAGGACGAAAGGATGTGCTTCTCGAGTTCCAGCACCCGGTCCTCGATCGTCTCCACCATTGGAAGGTAACCATCGACCACAAAGTCGATGATGCCGTGCAATACATAGTCGGGGCCGAGCGACAGAAGCTGCGGCGACCTTTCAAGGTGCTCCCGTAGCGATTGGTGGGATCGTTCCGGGCCGTGGCGTACCGAAATCAGGTGGCCCTTCCCGACGAAAATGCACGTCTCGCCATACGCGATCTTGTCGCCTTCGAGGTGGGCGGTTTTGACCACGACGAAAAGCTGGTCGCCATAGACGTCGATTTTAGGCACCTGTCGTCCGGTCAACGCGTCCTCGACCGCGAGGGGATGCAGCGCGAACATCTCCTTGAGGGCGTCCATCTCGTCCTGGGTGGGGGCCGACAAACCGATCCAGGCGAACTCGCCTGGCCTGGTTTCATACCGTTCCGCTTGGAGCGGAACCTCAGCGAGGCGTTTGCCGTCACGATAGAGATACGATGCCAAGATACCCATGTCCGCCCTATAGAGAGGGAAAGCCAGCTCCCGAGTGATGTCCGATCGGCTCCCCGGGTCCCTATCCCGGCGCTGCGTCATGGTCTTTGACGATCCTGCGGCCGGGAGCTTTCTTGGTGCGGACTACGTCGAAAGGCGCGTACCGATACTGTTTCATACAAGACCGCAAGCAGGGGATGTCCCATTGCTGGCGCGATAGCTCGGTAAAGCGCATCCGCCGCCCCAGACCAAACCCGCCGATACGGGCCGCTTCCGGAGAGATAGACATGCTCGGACTGACAGCACTCGAACTGGCGCGAATCCAGTTCGGGTTCACGGTATCCTTTCACATCGTCTTTCCGGCGATCACCATCGGTTTGGCGAGCTATCTGGTTGTGCTCGAGGGCATGTGGCTGCTCAGGGGAGACGAGGTCTACCGTGACCTCTACAGGCACTGGTCGACGATTTTCGCGGTCAATTTTGCCATGGGCGTCGTATCCGGGCTGGTGATGGCATACGAGTTCGGTACGAACTGGAGTTTCTTCTCCGCGTTCGCCGGCCCTGTCACTGGACCTCTTCTGGCATATGAAGTGCTCACCGCGTTTTTCCTCGAAGCGGGATTTCTCGGCGTGGCGCTTTTCGGCTGGAACAAGGTCGGTCCCGGGCTTCATTTCTTTGCCACGACGATGGTGGCCCTCGGAACCCTGATATCCGCCACCTGGATTCTCGCTTCGAACAGTTGGATGCAGACGCCACAGGGCTTCGAGATCATCGACGGCCGTGTCGTCCCCGTGGACTGGCTAGAGGTGATCTTCAACCCCTCGTTCCCCTACCGCTTCACCCACATGACTATCGCGGCGTTCCTCAGCACGGCTCTGTTCGTGGGAGCGGCGGGGGCTTGGCACCTCCTGCGTGGAAACGACACCCCCCGTGTCCGCAAGATGTTCTCAATGGCGATGTGGATGGTCCTCCTGGTCGCGCCGATCCAGATCGTTGTCGGGGACGCACATGGTTTGAACACGCTCGAGCATCAGCCAGCAAAGATAGCGGCCATGGAAGGCCACTGGCGCAACGCGCCGGGTGCGGGCGTCCCATTAATCCTGTTCGGAATACCCGATATGGAAAGGGAAGAGACTCGCTTCGCCATCGAAATCCCCCGTCTCGGCAGCCTGATACTCACCCATAGCCTAGATGGGCAATTCAAGGGGCTTTCCGAATTCGACGAGCGTGACCGTCCGAACTCACTGGTGTTGTTCTGGTCGTTTCGCGTCATGGTCGGCCTCGGCATGCTGATGCTTGTGCTCGGTATCGTCGGCCTGATCCTGAGGTGGAGGCGGCGGCTCTTCACGCACCGGGGCTTTCTACGGTTCGCGGCCTGCATGGGGCCTTCCGGGCTCGTCGCCCTTCTCGCTGGTTGGTACACGACCGAAATCGGTAGGCAGCCCTGGGTCGTCTACGGCGTGATGCGTACGGAAGACGCGGTCTCCAACCATTCGGCTCTGGCGCTCTCCGTGACCCTCGTCGTGTTCGTCATCGTCTATTTCATCGTGTTCGGGCTGGGCGTGAGCTACATGCTCAAGCTGGTCGGCAAAGGGCCAGTCGAGGGCAAGCATCATACCGACGCGCCCGGTGACCGGGGAGGCGCAATGCGTCCGGCCAGACCGCTTTCCGCCGCCCCCGACGATATCGACCCCATCCCCGGCTGAAAGGAACACCTCAATGGGCATCGATCTTCCGCTCCTATGGGCGATCATCATCGGCGTGGGCCTCATGATGTACGTCGTGATGGATGGTTTCGACCTCGGCATCGGAATCCTTTTTCCCTTTGTGCGTGACCGCGAGGAACGTGACACCATGGTCAACAGCGTGGCTCCTGTCTGGGACGGGAACGAGACCTGGCTGGTCCTTGGCGGCGCGGCGATGCTTGCGGCGTTTCCCGTGGCCTACTCGGTGATCCTCAGCGCCCTCTACCTTCCTCTGGTCTTTATGCTCGTCGGGCTGATCTGGCGTGGAGTCGCGTTCGAATTCCGGTTCAAGGCCGACGAGGGCCACAAGGCGTTCTGGGACAAGGCATTCGCGTGGGGATCGTATATCGCGACCTTCTGCCAGGGTATCTCACTCGGGGCCTTTATCGACGGATTCACCGTCGAGAACGGCGCTTTCGCGGGCGGCATGTTCGACTGGCTCACGCCCTTCAGCGTTTTCACGGGTGCGGGACTGCTGGTTGCCTATGCGCTGCTCGGGGCCACATGGCTTGTGATGAAGACCGATGGGAAGCTGCAGGCCGACATGAGACGCCTCGGGCATCCGATCGCCCTTGTGCTCTTTCTGGTGATCATCGTCACCAGCCTCTGGACGCCGCTTTCCCATGAGGCGATCGCCGAACGCTGGTTCTCGATACCCAACGTCTTCTTTATCGCGCCCGTTCCGATCCTCGTGGTCCTATCGACGGTGGCGCTGTCCAGATCGCTCAACAGGAACAGCCAGTCGCTGCCATTTGTACTGACCCTCACGCTCCTCTTCCTCGGCTATACCGGGCTTGCGATCAGCATGTGGCCGAATATCGTGCCGCAGTCGATCTCGATCTGGGAGGCGGCTTCGCCACCTCAGAGCCTCGGCTTCGCGTTGGTCGGGGCCCTCTTCATCATCCCCTTTATCCTGGCCTACACGACGTGGTCCTACTACGTCTTCAGGGGCAAGGTCAGAGCAGGCGAGGGATACCACTAATGGAGCGGGCATCCGGACAACGAAGCCTGCTCGGCAGACTGCTCTGGCTGGTGGGTATTTGGGGGGCGAGCGTACTGTGTGTTGGGCTGGCCGCGGTCCTCATGAAAGGCCTTATGCGCCTCGCGGGCATGGTCTGATCGGCTGGGCGTAGTGCGTGCCCCGCCACATTGTCGTTCTTTTTCGTGAAGGAAGTCGTTTGCAAGGTTTTCAAACATCGGGAGAGGTGCCAAAAGAATAAGCTAAATTGTAGCTTCGAGATCCAAGGTCACAGAGCAACCGGATGCCGTCCGAACAGGAAACCACAGCACAGGCCAACGTTCCTGCGACGTCCAGCGCGAACAGTACGGATAGCACGAGCTTCGTCGTCGTTCTCGATGCAGCCAGATCGAGCATGTCTTCGGCCAACCTGTCCCTGACCGAGGCCCACGTCAAGCGCCTCTGGGAGCTCGCGGACAACCGTATCGAACGAGCCGCCGCGTGTTGCCTGCAGATCGAGTTGCACCTTCGTCGGTCGGAAGTGCCTCAAAGCATAACGGTGGCTCTCAACTGCCTACGCGAATTCGATATCGTCATCCCGGAACGGCCCGATCAGCTTGAACTCGAAGCCGAGGCGATCGCCGTCTGGGGGAGATTGGACGGACGTCCTGTCGATGCGCTCATAGACCTTCCGATGATGGAGGATGTCGAGAAAAAGGCGGTTATGAGTGTGCTCGGTGCAATGAGCAACTCGGCGTTTCTCACAGACGAAAGGCTGCTTGGCGTCACGCTCTGCCACATGGTGAACCTCACGCTTCAGTACGGTATCACCGAGCAGGCGGTCCTCACGTTCGTCCTATTCGGCTTTTTCATCAGCCATCATTTTGGCCGATACAAGGACGGCCTCAATTTCTGCGAACTCGCTCTGACCGTAGTTAGCCGATACGGATACTGGGAGTACGAGGCAAAGGCGATCACCTTCCTGGAACTGGTTGCGATCTGGACGCGCCCGATCAGCGCGGTGATCGGGCTGACAAGGTCCTGCATAGCCGCACGCGACCGAAGCAACGACATCCCGTATCTATGCTATGCCTATGTCAGGATCGTCACCCATCGACTGGCGCGTGGCGACGATCTGGCAGAAATCTCGGCCGAGATAGACACATCCACCGACCTTGTGGTCCAGGCGGACTTCGTCGCAAATCTATTGCCGCTGACCGGACAGAAGAGATTTGTCGAAGTGATGCGGTACGGCCGCGGCATCGGAGACATTTTCGACGACGACAGTTTCGACGCCCTGGACTTTGAATCCCGCTTTGTGCCCGAGCAGACCCCGACCTACATCTGCTACTACTGGATTCTGAAGGCCCAGGCATTCTTCATCTACGGCGAGTTCGAGAAGGCCAAGCATGCGATCGAGCAAGCCGCGGGCCTCACCTGGGCCTCCACCGGACATATCCAGCTCGTCGATTTCCATTTCATATATGCCCTTGCCGCCGCGGCCTCGTGCGAAAGCAGCGCGGATGAGAGCTACTCGACGATCGTTGGAAACGTGAACTGGCTTGCGCGGTGGGCGGCAACGTGTCCGGAGACATTCCTCGGCAAGCAATTGCTCGGGCTTGCCGAGGTCGCCCGCATCGACGGCGAGTTCAAGAAGGCCGAGCGCCTGTATGAACAGTCCATCGAACTGGCCTCAAGGTTCGGCCTTCTGGCGGACGAAGCCATCTCTTTCGAGATGGCCGGGCGTTTCTACCGTCGGCGCGGAGCCGTGCAGTCAGCCAAGGAGCACTTCACGAAGGCGCGCGATTGCTACTTCAGGTGGGGCGCTGGCGGGAAAGTCGCCCAACTCGAAGCGAGCTATCCGGAATATTTCGCCCACCAGCTGATCGCGGCTCCTGAAGTCGTCGAACTCAGGGCGGGCACCGACCTGGTCTCCAGCGTCCTAGAAATAACCCAGTCACTTTCCGCGACCATCGACATAGGTCACCTTTCGGAGACGGTTCTGGCGGCGGCGCTCAGGATCACCAACGCCGAAGAAGCTCTGCTCTTTGAGGTGCAGGAGGGTGAAGTGTGGATCGGGGCGAGGGGCACTAGGACAATCGACGGGATTGCCACCGATTTGGCCCGCGTCGTCGTCGCCGACGAAGATGGCGTGACTATTTCGAAAGTGCTGGAAGCCGCCAGGACGCTCTCTCCTGTATGGAGCGCCGGTGCGGAAACCAGCGGGGACAGACCGGATCGCGGATCGGACGGAGCACTCACCGCGCTTTACCTGCCCTTGGTCAAGAAATCGCGCCTGGCAGGCGTGCTACTCGTTCGCCGCCACCCGGGCAGCATCGAATTCGACAAGGATGCTATCGCGGTTCTCGCGACCGTCGCGCCTCATGTCGCGATCGCGCTGGAGAACGCACGTTCCTTTGCAGACCTCAAGTACGAGAACGCACTCCTCGCCGAGAGCGAGCAGGAGTTCCGGATGGCGAACGACACGATGCCTTCCATGAACTGGAGCGCCGACGCCAACGGCGGGGACGAGTGGTTCAACAAGGAATGGTACGAATATACGGGGCTCACTCCCAAGGAAGCCTGCAACGGCGGGTGGAAATACGTTTTCCACCCAGACGACCGGGCGGAATCCGCGGCAACCTGGTATCGGATCGTCACCCGACGTGAAATGAGCGGCCTACAGGCACGTCTGCGCCGACATGACGGCGAATACCGCTGGTTTATGGTCCGCGCGAAACCGCTCTGCGATTCCACTGGGCGCATCGTCCGCTGCTACGGTTCGGAAAGCGATATCGACGATCTCAAACGCGCGGAAATCCTTCTCGCCGGGGAAAAGCGGTCGTTCGAAATGATCGCGTCAGGCGAGCCGCTCGGAACGATCCTCGACTCGCTTTGCCAGACCCTAACCGTCCTCAGCGACGGCGCGTTCGTTTCCATCATGCTTATGGACGACGACAGCGGGACCCTGCGGCCAGCGGGAGGGCACAGGTTGCCCGAAGGCTTCAACGAAGCGGTCGGGGGAATTGCCCTCGGACCTCAAGCGGGTTCCTGCGGCACTGCCGCCTATCGTCAGCAACCAGTGATGGTTGATGATGTCGAGACCGATCCGCTCTGGGCCGACGTCCGTCACATCGCCGACAGGTTCAAGATCAAGACCTGCTGGTCAACGCCGATCATGTCGGCGCGCGGAAGCGTCTTTGGAACGATCGCGGTCTATTCCGATAGACGCCGGATCATGGGCGAGCGGGAACGTCAGGCCATCGACCATTTCACCCAACTCGCCAGTTTCGTCATGGAGCGCAAGAACTCGGAAGAAGCGCTCATGAAGAGCGAGGCTCTCCTGGCTGAAGGGCAGCGTATCAGCCACACCGGAAGCTGGGCCTGGAACGTCGCGAGCGACAAGCTCCGGTGGTCTGAGGAGCACGGAAACATCTTTGGCTACCGGATAGAAGAGGTCGGTGGCACCTTCAGTAATATGCTGGAACGAATGCTTCCCGACGAGGCGGCGCTCGTCGCCAATTCGATGAGGGAAGCATTCGCCTGTAAGGAGGGTTTCCAGTTCGAGTATCAGGCGACGCTTCCGAACGGCTCGGTAAAACACCTACTTTCAACGGGCCGCGCGGTCGAGGGAGAAACTGGCGAAATCATCGAGTATATCGGTACGACTATGGATATCACCGAGCGCAAGCGGGTAGAGGCGGAGCTACAGCGAAGCGCCCTTCATCTCAGGGAGGTGCAGGCCGAACTCGAACACGTCGCGCGGGCGACGAGCATGGGAGAGTTGGCCGCGTCGATCGCGCACGAGGTAAACCAGCCGTTGACCGGGATCGTCGCAAGCGGAGGCGCTGCCCTCAGATGGCTTTCGAGACCGACCCCAGACGTCAGCAGAGCCATGGTCAGCCTCAAAAACGTCATCGACGATGGTCGTCGGGCGAGCGATATCGTTACCCGAATCCGGAAGATGTTTCGAAAGGAGATGACGACCGTCGAGCCGATCGCGATGAGAGAGCTTATCTCGGACGTCACCATCCTGACCCGGGGGGAACTCCAGAAAACCAAAGTCGCGCTCAGGCTCGACATACCCGACAGCCTGCCCTCGGTCCCTGTTGACCGCGTCCAGCTTCAGCAGGTTTTCGTCAACCTCATATTGAATGCCATCGAAGCGATGAGGGAGACTACCGATCGCGACAGAGCGCTTGCGATCGATATCGGCCAGGACGAGGATTTCATTACGGTCGGGGTCACCGACAACGGGCCGGGTATCGCTGAGGACCGTGTCGAGAACATTTTCCGTCCGTTCGAGACCTCCAAGGAGAACGGCATGGGCATGGGCCTTTCGATCTGCCGGACGATCGTGGAGAGCCACGGGGGACAGATGCGTCTCATCCAGGGCGGGTCGCCGGGATGCCGTTTCGAATTCACCTTGCCACTCGTCGCTCCCGAGCTCTGATACACTGAGCCACCTTGGGTTCGAGCCATGCGCAAGAGCAGTTGACGGCCTATTGCGTTCTCTATATGTTCGCGCCATGACCAAGTATGCGCGAGACAATCGAATACGCTGATGAAGCACCGCTACATGCGGTGCTTTGCCTGTCAGCCACTTGGCGATTTCGGCTACTGTCTTTTCCACTCCTGTCTATAAGGCCCACGGAGCCGACCCGAACCCGGTTCCAGAGTTGATCATTGTCGTAGCCGTTCCGGCGTGAAAGCAGGGATAATCCGAACGCGGGGCTGTGCTCTAAGTCCCCGTCTCATCTCGCTTACAGAGGCGAAAAGATGTCTGATGAAAAGGAACGCGAAGAAGGTCCACGGAAGACAGACGAGGCGGCTCCTCAGTCATTTCTCGAAGCCGTCGAGATGGACGGAGCGATCATTAAGGGCATGCGCGTCCGTGTGGGAAAAGGCAACGACAGGCAGCCGTTAAAGAGACGGCGTCATTCGACTGACGAATGATGGATCGGTGACGCCCGTACGCAACCTCAGTGCGATAGCAAGACCCCGACCGCGAGTTCCAATATTGGCCGTCTTCGTGTATGAGGTCATGAATTATCGGAGAATCTCTTGTCGAACACGATCCGGGAATGGCACAGGGCTGAAGCGGAAAAGCGCATCGTCGAAGTTTTCGAAGATGCGCGACGCGGTCATGTCCAGAGGATCGCGGACCGCGGCGGGGTATTCGAGGTGACGTTCAGGGCGGACAGCGGAGAAAGCGCCGCGGACGTTCTTTCGCGAGGCGGTCCTTCCGAAGACTAGCCATAGGATGCAGAGAGTGTCGCGAACGGGTGCTCGTGCCGTGTCGCGAGTTCGCGGGACATCGTTCTGCAGGTTGACGGTCGAAACTGGCATCGGGACGGTCCATTCCTGCGCCAGCGGTGCAAAGACGCCGGGTATTGGAAAATACCGATTGATCTGGACAAAATCCGGGGTGTTCGACGTCGCTATCGGTAACGAATGCACGATAGCGACCGATGCTATGAAGAGGTCCTGCCCCGGCTTTTTCTCCTTTTTCGATTCCGGGAACGTGTACCAGAGATTTTTCAAAGGCCTGCAGCAGTACATTTGCGCAAGGAGGCGTGCCACCTCCGCCGTGATCGCCGGGTAGTAGTGCCGCCCCGCCAGGACGCCGTCGAGCCACGCGCGGAGTTCGGCTGCCTTTTCCGGCTTGGTCCTGCGTATTTCCTCGATGCCTTGTTCGATCTCGAGGATCGCAGGGAAGGGGATAGCGATCTCAGCCTGGGAGCGGAGCCAGTTTTTCAGCTCTAGCGGAGGCTTTGGCTTCCGCGCATCGCTCAGAATGTTCGTATCGAGGAGAAACATGCGTGAGACGGCCGATTTTTGATTGTATCGGCTTCCGACGGTCGCCGGCTGAGATTAAGAACGGCTTAAACTCGGTGAAAAAGTATCCGTTTCGCATTCCGCGCACTCAGACGGGGCCGTTTATTTCAGGCCCGAACCGCCGAATTCGGACAGCCGCATCCTTATGCATCCGGTGGTGCGGCGCGTTTGAGCCGCGCGGCCAGGAAATCGACGCATAGCCTCACCTTGGCGGCCGCCAGTCTGTTGTGAGGGAATATGGCGTGTATGGGCGCAGCGGGCAGCTTTTGATCCGGCAGGACGATCTCCAGCTTCCCCGAAGATACATCGTCCTCGATGTCCCATATCGATTTCAGGATAAGACCGCATCCCTGCAACGCCCAGCGATGGGCCAGCTCCCCGTTGTTGGTGCCGAGGCGGCTGTGGACATTGACCGTGCGTCCGTCGTGGAAAGTCCATTGCGTGTTCGCCGGATCACCGAAAGACACGACGTCATGATTGACTAGTTCCTCGATTGAGGCTGGACGGCCACGTCGATCGAGATATGCCGGGGCGGCGCATATAACCCGCCTGTTCGGGGCGAGCTGCCGGGCGATGAGACTGGAGTCGGCTAGCGCACCGAACCGGATCGCCAGATCGTATCCCTCTTCCACGATATTGACGACGCTGTCCGCCGTATCCAAGCGGACATTCAGGGACGGGTGGGACTCCTGAAACTCGGCCAATAGTGGCGCTAGCCATCGCACCCCGAAGGCGAAAGTCGCGGTCACCCTCAACGTCCCGATAGCAGAGTCCCTACCGCTGGCGGCTTCCGCTTCCGCGTCCTCAATTTCGGCAAGTATGCGTACGCTTCTGTCATAGAACCGCGAGCCTTCTTCCGTCAGGGTGAGAGACCGGGTCGTCCTGTTGAGAAGGCGGACGCCCAGCCGCTCCTCGAGGCGGGACAGCTTGCGGCTGACGACCGTGAGCGAAAAACCGAGTTCACGCGCTGCTCCGGAAAGGCTCCCAGCCTCCGTGACCCGGACGAAAACAAGCATGTCTAGGAAACCATCGCTCATATTATTGCGGATATCGCATGAGACTGTCGACGGCAATGACCATTCTTGCCAATCGCGCAAGCAACTATCTTTCAGGCGTGCCCATCGCTGTGGCACGCAGTCAGTCAAGGAGAATTCGTATGACATCCCTCAATAGCCAAAAGGTCCTCGTCGTCGGCGGCAGTTCTGGCATCGGACTTGCAATCGCACAGTCAGCCGTGCTGGCGGGTGCGGAGGTGACCATCGCCTCGCGTTCCGCCGATAAACTCGCCGCCGCTCGCAAGTCTCTCGGCGACGTCTCCACCGCGGTTATCGATACCGCTGACGAGATCGGCATCGAGGCCTTCTTCCGGGAGAACGGACCGTGGGATCATATCGTCATCTCGGCCGCGCAGACACCGAGCGGCCCCGTCCGCAAGCTCCCGCTCGAGGACGCGAAGAAGGCCATGGAGAGCAAGTTCTGGGGAGCCTACCGGATCGCAAGGGTCGCCAAGTTCAATGAACGCGGGTCGCTTACCCTTATTTCAGGCTTCCTTAGCGAACGCCCGTCCGCGTCGTCGGTCCTCCAGGGCGCGATCAACGCGGCGCTCGAGTCCCTTGGTCGTGGTCTGGCTCTCGAGTTGTCGCCGATAAGGGTCAACTCGGTTTCGCCGGGCCTGATCGACACCCCATTGTGGTCGAAGATGGAGGACGAGAGCCGAAAGTCGATGTTCGAGCGAGTTGCAGCGAGCCTCCCGGCCAAGACTATCGGCCAACCAACCGATATCGCCAATGCGGTCATGTTCCTCATGACGACGCCCTTCGCGACCGGGTCGAATGTCCGGGTCGATGGCGGCGGCGTGATCGGGTGATCGGATGCGGCTGGATCACGTAACCCTCCGGACCGCTGACCTCGAAGGCACGAGGGAGTTCCTTCAAGTCCTTCTAGGACTGACGATCGGATATCGCCCGTCCTTCGGATTTCCGGGGTATTGGCTGTACGACGGTGACGAGCCCATCGTACACCTCATTCCGGGTGACGGCCTTCCCGTCGGCCGGAACGGCGAAACGATCGACCATATCGCATTTCGCCTCGACGGTTACGACGATTTCAGGGGCCAGCTCGACAACAAGGGCACGCCGTATTCGACTATGGACCTGTCGGAACTGGGCGAGCGCCGTCTGTTCGTCAGGACGCCCGGCGGAATTCTGATTGAGCTTGTATTCCGCGAAGCCCCTAAGCGTCTGCCATCGTGATCGAAGGGCGTATTTCCTCAAGCGGACGGCTGCCGCGATCCGCGAGATCGGTTCGCTCGTCGTGTTTGATCGATGGCCGGACTTCCACGGTCAGCGGGCGTCCCAGAACACCGAGATTGGCCAGAGCGGCCCGTTCAAGGGCCGCCGCCCCGAGATCGCCGATGGCGAACAGTGCGGTCCCGTTCGACGGAGACCTGCCCTCGCGACCATCGGGCCTGAGGAAACGGAGCTTGGGGGTGAAAAGCACCAGATCAGCACGGTGCCAGCTATCCTGAAACCAAGGGGCGCTGGTCCGGTCGGGTACGAGGGCGACGCCGTTTCCGTGACGGAAGAACTTGTCCAGCCAGGGTACCAAACCGTTCCGACCGCCGAAGGGCGGATTCATCCACACGAAGCCGCTCCAGGTCCGCGCGAGTGATCTCGACGTCAGGTAACGCGCGGCCGGAACGAATGTGGCTCCCCCCCTCAGGCGAGGCGCCGTCCATATCGAAATAGCATTCGAGGGCGTCGAATACACGCTTCGGCGTGTACCACTCGTCGGATTTGCCACTTGTTTCCCTGTATGACATGTCGGTATGCGCGGTGAATAACCAAGCATACCCAAAAAATTGAGCCGGCAATCCCGCCGGCGAGATTCCCGCTGGCCTAAGGTGACACGCGACAACCTTATTGGTCGACAGTCAACTGAGATCGGGCCCGATCCTCGTAACGCTTGAGCATGCGCTGCAGGGAACGCCGATCGAGGTGAAGCTTGCGGGCAGCAGCCGAAACGTTCGAACTGGTGAATTTCATGATCTGCTCGATGTGCTCCTGCCGTACCCGGCCGGGAGACTGTATTCTGCAATCGCCGGGAACCCGATCGGCACCGTTCAACAGGATATTGACCAGGAACTCCTCGTCCGTCGGTTTGGGCACGACATCGTACGCGCCAGCCTTGGCTGCGGCGACGGCCGTCGGGACGTCGGCAAACCAGGTGTGGACGACGGTTCTTGTCGATGGAAAATGAGCCGCGATCAAACGGACAAGGTCCATACCCGACCCATCGGGAAACGGGAGTTCGGTCACCACGTAGACGGGTCTGGCTTCGAGACACGCCGACCTCGCATCGGCAAGCGTGGAACACCTGACCACCGCGTAGCCGAGACCCGAGAGCCTCAAGGCGAGCGACGCCGACCGTTCGACAAATGGATCCGCTATCAACACCGCGGTACCGGAACATTCCGGGGTGACAATGACGTCATCGATGTAGTCCATCGGATTGCCTCGTCTCGTTTAGGACGAGGCAAGAATATCTTCGGCGAGCGGCAACTATTGTAATATCTGGCATCCCCGGGCGAGGGTCAGGATTTGAAGCAGAAGCGGTTTCCGGTGTCGCTGTTTAGCACACAGAATGTGTAGGCGGCGTCGGCGACGGGCCGGGCGATTTTACCGTTTATGTACAGCGTGTCGCCATCCTTGCTGATGATCGTCTTGTTTCCCGTCGGCCAGACGAATTCGTAGCGATCCAGGCGCTTCCCGTTCGCGACCTCCCCGATATTGACCGCCACAGAACAAGGTTGTCGGTCAAGGAGCGCCGTTGGAGAGAAGACCGTGCAGACGGCGGATGTTGCATTCGGGTTTGCGACACGAGACGGCTGGGTTGCGATCGTCTGCCCAAGTGCAGAGACAGGCGTGTCAGGTTTGAAGGTCGCAAGGCGAGGGATGAACTGACTGCGTTCCTCAAACTCCTTGAGGCTGCACTGACCCTGGCCAAGCATGACGTTGTACATGCCGTTGTAGCCACAGCCCGAGAGATGCGTTCCCTTGTCCGCAATCAGGCACCCGGCTTCGGAGTACCCGGCGTCACCGCTTGTTACCGAATAGATTTTTTCCTTGGGCGTTTCGCTCAGCAGCTTCACCACATTGTTGCCGCCGTTGTTCGGGCCGAGATCTTGCTGAAGTTTTCTATAGTCGGCGGGTGTGCCCATCAGCCCGACCTGCCAGTGAAAGGAGTTCTCGCAGGCGTAGTATGCCTGCTCTTGAGTGAGGCCGTCCCCTCTGGACATCCCGAAGATCTCGATCTCGAAACGGCCAGCTTTCTCGACGGTGTCGATATAGAAGAGGTCGTTGCCGATATGGTTCAGCATCTGCTGGACAAGATCCGGCCGCATCATGGTCGAGTTCGACCAGGGGACGTGGTTGTTCGCCAGGATCATGATCTTCATCACGGATTCCACGGCGGCGTCATGGGCGATCGCGAGCGCGCGGACACTGATCATCTCGTCGGACTGGATATCCAGGTAGGGGCGATGGAAGCCCAGCTTTCCGCCGAGATGGAGCTTTCTGTTCACGAAATTCACTTCCGCGCCCTGGGCGATTCCCATCATGAACATGATCGCGCAGATGGAATAACACTCGTCTCCCTGGTAGATAACGGTTCCGATACCCTTCTGATAGAGGAACTCCGCCATCCGCACGCCTTCGGCGACGCTGCCGCCCGGACTGTTGAGGCAGATCGTATCCTTGGCGGAACTTTCGCCATCCGATCCCTTGAACGCCGTCGCGCCAATGGCCTGCAGCCGTTCAAAGTCACCCTCGACGATCTCGCCTTCGAGCCTCACCATACAGATGTCCTTGGACGACATAGTGAAGGTCGCGGCCTGTGCCGCAAAGCCTGACAACAGGAGGATGGCAAAAGCGGCGACCATGACGCCAAGATCTGATCGCGGGGGCCTTACAGCCAGTATCCGAAAGATGCGTTCGCAAGCTGAAGCCATCGTCACCCAATCTCGCATGAGGCTCTTCGGCTAGCGAGATTAGCGGAACTGCGCCGCAGGGCAATTCGCTGGGCGGAATTCATCCTTCACGATGCCATAAGCATCCCGCAAAGCCGCGTCGTGTCCTGGATCTCGTAGCGGTCATCACCACCCGTCGACAGGATGAAGGCCGGAGAGGCTTCCTCCGAGAGGACCGTCGCGCAGAGAATTCCGCTTTCGCAGGCACCGCAGTCGATGTTGATACGATTGCGGTGGACCTCGGGAAGCAGGCTCTCCGTAACCGTATGCCCGTGGACGACTGTCTTGGGGAGGCGGTCCCTGCAGGCGATAAGCGTCTTGCTATCCCAACGCAGTCGGTAGGGGTCCTGTTGATCCATGGATAGCGCCGGGTCAATGCCAGCGTGGACCAGAATGTATTCCGGAAGTTCCAGGAACGCGGCGGCATTGCGGATCATGGCTACGTGGGAGGCCTGCTCAATCCTCAGGATCTCCGCAAGCTCGTCTCGAAGATAGATGAATTCATCCTCAAGGCGGAAATCGTAGCCCTTGTATCCATAAGAAGCGACGGTGCTCAGGCCGCCATTCCAGCACCACACTTTCGAAGATGCGCTTCCTCCGTCGATAAATCTGAGCATGAGGTCTTCGTGATTGCCCATGATCAGCCGCGAGGCGGGATTTCGGGCAAGCTCGCTTCCCACCATGTCGAGGCAGTCTTTAGAGTCCGGGCCCCTGTCAATGATGTCTCCGAGAAACACAAGCCGCGCGTCCGGGTGGAAAGCGTAGACGTGCTTTAGAAGCCTTTCCAAGAGGTCGGCGCGCCCATGTATGTCTCCGACAGCAATCGTATCCATTGAAATCCCCGTATTTTCTCAGCTTCCTTAGCGGGGCGACGATGAGAACGGCGTTGAGCAGTTGCTTCAACTTTTAAGGGTTGCCGCGATTTTTCCACGACCTCGAGCTCCGCCATGACGCGGCCGACCAAGATCGTCTGTTCTTCTTTTGTTTACAAAAGGGCTTGCGTAGGTCGCGGTTCCACCCGACCATGTCTCCATGAACGCCGCCAGACGGCCGCCAAGGAGACGCTATGACCCAAGAAACCATCCCTTACGTCCATCTTATCGAACGCCAGATCGTCACGCTCCTCGCGGACACCATTCTGCAGGCGGGATACCTTATTGAAATCGACAACGGCGGTGGCGAGGACGAGATCGCACTCGCGCCGACCGCAGAACGGAGCGCTGTCATGGAAGCGCTTTTCGCCAGCGGTTACGACACCTTGAACATCTACGACAATGAAGGAAACTATCAGGGGTTTTTCTATCTGGTGTATAACCTCGGCGCGTACGTGATCTCGAATTACACGGGCAATGAGCTCTTCGATCGACTTGCGCGCCCGGCGGAGGCCCTGTCGAGAAAGATCGAGGGCTGGGTCGACGATGCGGGGTATTTCGACCGGGAGATGAATACCGAAGTCAACGCCGATTTGACGTACGACACGGCGCTGCCGCGAGCCGCCTGACAGGTGGGGCGCTGGCGGCAGTCGTACTGCCGAGGGGAGCCGCGCACTCCTGGCAAGAGTGGCTGCGTCAGCCTCTACCGATCGCAGCCAGCCCGGCAGCGACGTCCTGAAGGGAGCCATAATCGAGCCGCTCCCGAACGGTGACCATCGTCATCAGATCCCAAGAGAGATGGTTGTCGAAGCGCGCGACATTCGGCCGGGCTACCCCGGTCATCAGGGCCTCGATCGTCGGCACGTCTCCCGCCGCCCATCGCTCGAGGCATTGTTCGATCCCTTCCGGATCGCAGTCCTGGAGTTCGATGGAGTGCTGGTACTGCGCAGTCCGGAAGTCACGTGAGAGGAAAGCAAGGGCGAGGGTGGTCAGCTTCCTGGTGCCAATCCAGGGGAGAACCAAAGCGCCATCGGCGTAGGGCAGGATCGATCGCGTGGCCAACCCAAGTTCGACAAAACACGCCCGGGCGTTGCCCAACATCTCCGCACCTACGCGATCGACGTAGGCGTACTGTTCGGTCCCTTCGAGCACGCGTTTCATTTCCAGCGCGATGCGATCGTGCAATCCACCGCCGTTTCCGCTGAAGCGCGGCGGCTTTCCTCCACGTGTCGGCTTCACCGTTATCACCCGAGTGGCGTCGTCGACCTCGAGGACCTGCCAGCGCCGTCCGGCGAAAATCAGCGTCTCTCCGGACCTGATCGCCGAATCCAGCGGGTAGGTGCCCAGCGTTCTGGCGTCATGCATGATCCGGTATTCCCGCTCCGTCGAGAAGACCGGGTAAAAGTCGTGCGCCTCGGTAATCCTCTCCCCGAATTCCCCGATCATCAGCAGGCCCTCGGGCGATTGCTCGATCAGCTTGTTCTCTTCGGTCGCCATGCAGCGCAGGAGATCGGCGAATGTCGTCCGGTCCACCGACTTGAAGGGACCTCGATCGCATAGGACCTTCCACGCGGCCTGCGGTGAAACGCCGCCCTTCTGAAGGATGAGCGCGAGAATTTGGTGCAGAAGTGTCGAAAGATGCACCCCGGTCGGCGCTGGCGGCTCGCACCAGCCGTCCTTGAGGCACTCGATCATGGCGATGGACTGGACAAGCCCGAGGTTCAGGCGCTCGAGCGGATGCTGTCCGCGACCCGGATTGCGCTCGATGACGAACATCCGCATGACGGCCGGGCTGCCGGCCCGCCGTCCGGATCGGCCGAGGCGCTGCCTGAGCGACGAAACCGAAAAACCCGGACCGATCTGGGCGACGGATTCCACGTCGCCAATATCGATGCCGAGTTCCAAAGTCGTTGTCGCGACCGCTGTCGTCGGGCGGGGATCGTCGCGGAGCCTGAGCTCGACGTCCTCGCGTTCGGCCTTGGACAGGCTGCCGTGATGGGGGAAGAACTCGTTCGGGACCCGGTTCTCCTCGCACATCAGACGCAGGCGATCCGCATATAGCTCGACGCGCTCCCGGGAACCGCCAAACAGCAGGTTGCGGTGTCCGCGAAGGAAGCGGAACAGGTCGTCGGCGAGGCGTTCCGGAATTCCATGCCGCTCGTCCGCCTCTTTGTCGGGCGGGGCGTCGCCGTCGTCCTTGGGAGCCTCTTCTTTTTCGTAGTATCCGCGGATTTGAAGCTTGAGACCGTTACCTTCGTCGTTTCCCTCGATGACTGCCACGTTCGCGCCGCCGGCGGGTCGGAGCGCGTCGGCGGCCAGCCGCATGTCACCGAGCGTCGCCGAGAGACCTACGCGATCGATCCGCTCGCGCCCGCACTCGATCTCGATGCGGTTGAGGATCGACTGTAGCTGCATGCCGCGCTCGGTCCCGATGAACGCGTGGAGTTCGTCGATGACGACCGCTTCCAGCGAAGAGAACAGAAAACGTATCTCCTTGCCCCGGCGGACGAGGAGCGCCTCCAGCGATTCCGGCGTGATGAGCACGACCCCGCTCGGGTTCTTCCGCGCCCGCGACTTGGCATCGGCAGATACATCGCCGTGCCATTTATGGAGCGGGATATCGCAGGCCTCGCAAAGCGGCTCGAGCCGACGGTACTGGTCGTTGATGAGCGCCTTGAGCGGGCTGACATAGAGGATGCGGAAGCCGTCTCGCCCATCTCCGTCAAGGACGCGGGTCAACAGCGGCAGGATCGCCGCTTCCGTCTTTCCCGCGGCCGTGCGGG
This sequence comes from Neorhizobium sp. LMR1-1-1.1, assembly GCF_040675795.1. NCBI lineage: Bacteria > Pseudomonadati > Pseudomonadota > Alphaproteobacteria > Hyphomicrobiales > Rhizobiaceae > Neorhizobium > Neorhizobium sp. LMR1-1-1.1. The sequence continues at coordinate 8,272 of NZ_JBEGHE010000091.1, read as the reverse complement.
CGGATACGACGACGTCACCGCCCGCCAGAACGGCGGGGATCGCCTTTTCCTGGACGTCCCTCAGCCGCTGCCATTTCTGTGCCCAGATCCAGCGCCGGATCGGTTGGCCGAGGCGCTCAAAGGCGGAGGGTTGCAAGCTCGTCGTCCCCGTCCTCGGCATCCGCCGGGATTTCCGCCTCATCCGCGCCCTGGCGATCCTCGCTCACTTCCACACGGGTCAGAAGGTCGTTCCACTTGACCTCGGGGTTCTGCTCGAGGACCGCGAGCAGGTCCACGAACGCCTTCACTGTGTTTCGAGGCGTGCGGAAGTAGGCGTCGCCTATCGTATTTGAGCAATGCTCCATGAACGCGACGAGGGCCTCGTCCGGGACCAGATGCTTCTCCGGATCACCGCCCGCGAATACATCGCGAAGTCGTTCCAAGAGGTGGAAAAGCTCTTCCGGGGTGAGGCTGGGAAGGTTGATGACAGGCCCCGAATAGTCGGCGAGACCGTTCACCGCAAAGCTGTTCTCGGCAAGCCTGCTCTGCAGCGCCTCGTAGGAATAGAGGCCCCGGCGGGTATCGAGCAGGAACTCGGGCGTTCCGCCAAGAATGAAGCCGATGCCCTCCGTGGTCCCCTGAAGCACGTCGTTCAGGATACGGAGAATCTGCTCGTAGTTCTGCTTCCGAGCCTGGGCGCTCTGCAGCTTGTAGAGGTTCACCAATTCGTCGAGGCAGACGATCATCCCGCCGAACCCGGCAACCCGGACGAATTTCGCCAGAAGCCTCAGCCCGTCGTAGAAGGACGCGTCGTCGAGGATCGTCCTGACGCCAAGATCCTCCCGTGCCTCGGTCTTGGTGGTGTATTCGCCGCGCAACCAACGGAGGGCCGCGTCCTGGAGAGTGCCGTTGCCATCCTCGTAGCCGCGGGCGTAGGCGGCGACCACGGTCGCGAAGTCGTAGCCAGCGACCATCTCGCGGATATCGCCGAGCCCGTCCTTGACGGCCGTCTCGATCGGCACGCCCGCCGCGGCCGCTTTCTCGGTGGCCTTCTGGATGTAGCTTTCGAGAATGTTGCGCAGCGCGCCGCCATCGGGCGCGGTTCTGGTGGAAAGGCTTCGTGCCAGTTCGGCATAGAGCGAACGGGCCTGACCGTTCGTCGCATGGATTCGGCGGTCGGGAGATAGGTCGGCCTGGCACACGGCCAGCTTGCTCTGGAGAGCGATCTGCCGGACGAGAAATAGGAAGAAGGTCTTGCCCGCTCCGTATGCGCCGATCACGAAGCGGATACTCGATCCGCCTTCGCCCACGCGGCGTATGTCGCGGATGAGCGCCTCTATCTCGCGCTGACGCCCAACCTGGATGTGCTGGAGCCCGAGCCTCGGAACGACACCCGCCCGAAGCGCGCTGATGATTGTGTCGCGGTCACGCGGCTTGATGGAAGGTGACTTGGTGGTCATGCGGGCATGCCTTCTTTGATAGCTGCTAGGCTTGTCGGAGGTGCGGGAAGGAGATGGCTGTTGATGTCCAGATCGTCATCGCCTTCGATCATGAGTTCGTCGAAGCGGTCGAGCGCCCAGTCGTTGATCGCCTCCTTTGCCGCGCCAGGCATCAGGGAAGCGTCTCGGGCCAGATGTTCGAAATCATCTTTCGACCAGCTCGCGCGCTGAAGGATTTCCGACAAGAAAGCCCCGTATCGCTGCTCGAGGCCCTCGAAGAGCTCGCTCTGCGGGGTTTCGGTCTCGATCTCCGGAGCCGTGGCGACGGCATCTTCCTCTTCGTCGACGAAAATGTCGGCAAGCACGTTTGAGGTAACCCGGGTTTCCGAGCGGATGTTCTGAAGTCTTGAAAGGTCGATGCGTGTCGGCGAAGGCGAAGTTGCGGGTTTCGAGGAGAGGGCGGAAGGCATCGACGTCGACCCGGCTGTCCGCGTTGCGCTGCTTCCCGCATGAAGACCGTCGTAGAGAGACTTCTGGTCGATCCCCATTCGCTTGAAGATCGCCTCCAGCTTCCTGACCTCGTCGGCATGCAGATCGCCATCGGCGGAAGCAAGCGAGACCAGTTCGGCGGCAACGGCATCCCTGGCGCTTTCGGGGACGTCCTTGAGGCGCTTGAGCCAGTCATCCAACCGGGCCGGGTCATTTTCGTTCAGCCTGATCTCCGCTTCCAGCCTCCGCTTTTCGTCCACGGAGAGCTCGGGGGAGGCCGCAATCCGGTCGAGGAGCGCCTTTCGCTCCAGTTCGTGGAAATCGCCGTCGGCATGTCCGACGACCATGCCCAGCATCGTCGAGAGCTGCTGGGTCCGATAGGCGTCGGTTGCCGCCGGGGGGAGTGCCTGAGAGATGGGAAACAGGATCACCGCCTCATCCGCGGCCGACGACTTTACGGCAAATACCGGATCGAAGGTCGCGCCGATCCCGAAGCCCGACAAGGCCTGGCTCAGGTCGCGCAGCTTGGCTTTGCCGGGGCTGGGCCCCATCTCGATTCCGATCTGCTCGGCCAGACGGTCAATACGTGTTTCGGAGGATTGGTCCGCTAGACGCCGGAGACCCGCTAAGGGATCGCCCGGCAAACCCGCAGCGGCGGTCGTCCGTAGAGCCTCGGGAAGCTTGGATATGGCGAGCAAATTCGGTTGCAGACCGGGAAGGCGGCCGAGAGTGCGACTATAGTCGTCGAGCTGCTCCATGCAGTTGTTGAATACGCTCCGGGCTATCCGGATCGGCTCTTCACGGTCCGTAATGTCCGGAATGTCTCCGCCGAGGACCTTGATCTCGAGATTGAAGCTTCCGCTGCAGGCCTGGTACTGCTTTTTGAGCTTCTTTGTCCGTCCGGCTCTGGGTCGGTAACCCGCCGGATAGAGCTTCGCGAACTCCAGGAGGTAGAGTTCGCGCATCAGGGTAGGGACGCGCTTGGCAGGCGTGCGGACGCTGGTCTCCGGATGAGTCAACGCGAAGCGGTACATCAGGTCTGCCTCGATCGGCCGGTCGTCGCGGACACGGATGCCGAGGGCGATCTTCACCGCGGCGGGGACCTCGTAGCCGTTAGGCTCGACCCTGGCCAGGAACTGGGCCGACGGTTCACCGCTCCTCAGCTCGACTGCCGTCAGCAATTCCGTGGCGTAACGGTTGAAAGAGCCGTTGTGGCCGTAGACGTCGAGAAGCCGCCGGACTTCCGCCAGCACGGCGGCTGTGTCGGAGGCGTCGACGTCGAGCAGCAGTCGCCGTTCCAGGCCGTAGAAGTAGAGGAAGACGTAACCGATGTAGTCGTCGGGATTAGACCTGCTGCCCGCCAGCCATTCCAGATACGACCTTCGGGCGTCCGGGGACATCCCGCCATATGACGGCCAGTATCCCATGGATACTCCCGCCGGATCGCGGCCTCGTCCCACCGTGAGCGCCGGATTGACCAGGCAGTTCTCGTTTTCGTTCAGCCTTCCCTGCTTCCCGAGGAAGCCACCGAGGTAGAACATGCCGCCCGAAATCGCGACGGAAGCGACGGTGACGGACTTCCCCGGCGTAATCCACTCGGCCCCGGCCATTCGGGCGGCAGAGGAGTCCGTCTTCGGGGGAGGGGAGGCGGGCTTTGGCTCGGCTGCCTTTGGGCGATGGAAATTCAGCAAGGTGCCTGTCTGGGATGGTATTGGCGGGTGGGCTACGCCAGCCTTGTGCCCCCGTTCGGTAATATCAGCCAGGTCGTCATTCCCGCCATCAGACGAGGATTTCGGTTTTGAGGCGTTGGCGTTGATCCAATCGGTGACGTTTTTGTTGTGCGCTTCCATCGACGTAGCGCGGTCTTGAGACGGCGAGGCGGATTGCGCGGTAGCTGACTGCTCCGTTAGAACCCTGAAAGCGTCCTTGTCCCATATCAGCTCCGCCGTGGCGTCGGCCTCAAGAGCTGAAGGCATGCCGTTGTTGCTGGCGGCTTGCCGCTTTTGTTTCCGTCTCCTCCAGAACAGCAAGACACCGCCGACGGCTAGCCCCACAAGCGCGAGGTTCCAAGACGAGTTCTCTCCATCGGACGGAGCCGCGGGTAACCGGGGAGAGACGGCATCGCGTGAGGTTTCGATCTTAGTCGAGACGCTATCGGCCTGCTGCGGACTTTGAGACGGTTGCGATGGTGTAGCGGTGTGGACCGCCTTGGCCTCGGCGGCTGGTTCGATCGCGCTGGAAGTAGAGCCGCCAATAGGGCCGAGCGGCTTGGCCTCGACTTCCGGCACCTTTGGTAATGGCGTTACGTTTTCCGACGCCGAGCCAGCAAGAGTGGGCTTCTGATCTTCTACCGCCTGCGCCGTCGGGAAAAGGCGTTCGATCGTCGCCTGGTCCGCCGTCCCAGTGGGAGTCAGACCGTTTGCGGTCTGGTACGCCCGTAGAGCCGCGATCGATCTCTTGCCCCACATACCATCGGGCGCGCCCGGCTTGAAACCCTGGTCAGCCAGTGCTTTCTGGATATCGCGAACCGACCGCTCCGCAGCCCCGGTCGAAACGGGAGCCAGCGAACCTAGCAAACCCAGAGCAACAACCAGAACAATAATCGGTCGCAACTTCACGAAAACCTCACCCCAAAGTAGACGTACACTATACACGGAGAGCTTGCATGGCCAAGGGCTTGATTACATTCACGGTACCGAGAGCGTGGATAATCGAGGCGAGGGGTACCGGGGTCCAACATGCTCAACGCGGCCGTGCTTACGAGTACCGCGTCACAAGAAGCGCCGAGCGTAGATTCAACCTGTCTCAAATGCCGAAAGCAAACTTCTCGTCAGTGGCGAACCACAGTCCTCATGTTGTCAATCACGGTAGAGCGCAGAGAGAAGGCCAAGTGTTCATCTCGTCGGCCACAGGCTAACCGACATGTCGGCGGGACTTGCGAGCGTTGGGCAGCGTGACTGGGCGGTCCCATTGCCGCATGGGAGAGGCGACGGTTTCCATCGCGGCAGTCCGCTGCCCGGCCCACAGGGATTATCAAGACCCAGGATATCGTTGATCCACACGGGCACATAGACCGGATCGACGAAAAGACGCGGGACTTCGGGTATCTCGCTTGGGCGCGAGGCACATCCGTTCGCGAGGCCAAGTCTTCGGCCTCGGCCTTGATGTGGGTATATCCTTATGGGGACCAAAAATACTCCGTCACGACACTTTCCGCATTTGTCCACGAAGGGCCAAGCCCGCGCTCGGGCCGCGCAGGAGGTAAGCGCCAGCTCCGGCAATCGCGCGTAGAACGGCGCGGTCCTCGGAAAGCAAGGCATCGCCGTCGAAAAGCTGCCCCGCGGTCCCCAGTTCGATTTCCTGTCCGAGCGGTATGACGCCGACGCTGATGCGCGCGCCAACCTCGATAGCGTCGGCGTACACGCACGTTCCCATGGCCTCCCATGCGGGCTCGTAGCAGACAAACGTGATCTCGGCGCAGAATCTGCCGTCCGAGACGATTTCACGGACATAGAAGCCTTCGACCCGGCTTCTCGGTTGGAATCCAAGATCAAGCTCATTGGCCGGCTCGAACTCGATATAGGTGACGGAGGCAGGGACCTCGGAAAATTCGAGCGTCGCAGGTGACCCGCCACCCATATCATCGAGCGGCGTCAGCGCTGCTGACTCGCCATCTGTGTACCAGTCGGCGATGAGGCTTTCCATATGACGAAGCCTGAGGTTGCACTCACTAATGATCTCGATAGTCGCGCCTTTGTGTTCGATTTCAAGGAATCTCGTGGAGGGGGGGGCAACCGCTCCACGAATGGAGATACCGGGGCAAAGTCGCTCCAGCCGAGCGAGCTGAGTTCGGAAAGCTGCCGGGTAGCGGTAGGGATGGGACATGTGCATTTCTTCGGCTCCTAGTCTGGTCCCAGAAGGTTCACCGACAAGCATGCAAGAAAGAATTTCGCTATCTCGGCGCTAGGCAACAACCCCAGGGAAGCATCGTAGCGCGTCAACGTTGAAGCCCGTCAAGCCCGGTCGTGTTTGTCCCGTCCGAGCGGACTAGGCTGACATGCCTCGAGCGGGTTCGAAGTGAATGCTCAGGAGCGTCCCATGCGGATCGGCAAGGAGCGACACGCGCATTCGCCAGACCAACCGGAATGCCCGAATTTCTCGTATTTTCGCGATTTGGGAAAAATCAGCATTCGGTTTTGCGGAAGTTTGAGTTGCTCTGGGAAATTGGCGGCTGCTTTTCACACTCGATGTCGTCGGCACGCGGCATAGTATTTAGTTCCATAAGACAGATTATGCGATCTTTGTATGCAGCGGGGTACATTCTATTTCCAAGTGCGACATGCCAGTAATTTCAATGGCTTCACTTTGGATTTTGGCATGTCTCGATGCTATACGCAGATCACCCTCGCCGATCGCCGGCGTCTTCATCATCTGGTGGCGGCGAAGGTTCCGGTCAACGAGATGGCGCGTCAACTTGGTCGCCATCGTTCGACCATCTATCGCGAGATCAAGCGCAACACGTTTCGTGATCGCGAACTGCCGGACTATGATGGCTATTACAGCACGGTTGCAGACGACATCTCCAAGGAGCGCCGCAGGCGGCTGAGAAAGCTGAGACGGCATCCGCAGTTGCGCGCTCTGATCATGGAACGATTGAAAGCCTACTGGTCACCTGAGCAGATTGCCGGCCGGCTGCTGGGCGATCGCATCGGCCTCGTGCGCATCTGTGCCGAGACGATCTATCGCTTCATTTATTGCAAGGAGGACTATGGCCTCGGGCTTTATCGCTACCTGCCAGAGGCCCGTCGCAAACGCCGATCGCGAGGCTCCAGAAAGCCCCGAAACAGCGTCTTTCCCGCCACGCACAGAATATCCCAACGGCCTGATTACATTAAAGATCGCTCGCAGTTCGGCCATTGGGAAGGCGACCTTCTGATCTTTGGACGTGAACTCGGTCATGCCAACATCACCTCGATTGTCGAGCGCACAAGCCGCTATGTCGTGCTGCTGAAGAACCAGAGCCGGCATTCAAGTCCAATCATGGACAGAAACATCAGAGCGTTTTCGCCTTTGCCGGCCTTCGCGCGTCAAAGCTTCACGTTTGATCGTGGTACTGAGTTTGCCGGTTTCAGGGCTTTGGAAGACGGAATTGGTGCGCGCAGCTGGTTCTGCGATCCAAGCGCGCCTTGGCAAAAAGGCGGTGTCGAGAACGCAAACAAGCGCATTCGTCGCTTCATGCCAGGCAGCACTGACCTCGCCAACATGCCACAACGCGCGCTCAATCAGTTGGCCCGCGATCTCAATGACCAACCGAGAAAGTGTCTCAATTATCGAACGCCGGCTGAGGTGTTTACGGATCGCTTGCTCGGTGGACGATGACGCCCTACCCTGCAAAACGGCTATGATGCACTTGGGTTAGGTTCTCTAGAAAGTTAGAATGTCCTGTTTCTGCAAAGTTGGAATGTCACACACCCCGGGTCTGAACGATGCCTGGGAGAATGCAGATGGGATTGATTGCGATGAGCGAGCGCGATCTGCAGCGGATCGAGATTTTATCGAAGGTGATCGCCGGCCGGATGACCATGGTGTAAGCGGCCCATGTGCTTGACCTGACCGAGCGCCAGGTGCGCTGGCTTCTGGACCAGATACGGACTGGCGGCGCGACGTCGATCCGGCACAAGGCGATTGGGCGCCCGTCGAACAACCGGATCAGCGACGGTGTTCCCGATTACTCGGTGACGCTGGTTCGTGAACGCTATGCGGACTTCGGGCCGACGTTGGCAACGGAGAAGCTGGCTGAGCGTGATGGATTGCGTAGACGGTCGGCTGGAAGTGCGTTGGAAGGGCCATTCCCTGCCCTACACGGTGTTCGACAAAGACCAGCGCGTTGACGCATGCGGCAATCACCGAAACAAGCGCTTGGGTGTTGTTCTGGCCTATATCAAGGAGCGTCAGGATCAGCAGGAAAAGCCGAGGGTGAAGAGCAACAGCGACAAGAATGGCTATGTCAAACGTGCTCGTGGGCCGGGCGGGCGGAAGGATTTTGTGAGCGATCCGGCGGTGATCGCTCAGCGAAAGAAGGCCTGTCGCGGCAGCACGCTACTGAGTAAAGTCTCTCAAAGCTAAAGCCGAGGGGTGTGGTTACCACCCGCCCCGATTAATCGTGCAACCGGTATCAGCCTCTCCGATCGGGGCTGGTCGGCGTGCCGAAAAGCAGCCTCTCTCGGACATTTCTACTGATCGTGTCCCAGGGAGTGGTGTAGCTTAGACGGCCACGGCTCATCCCAGAGGGCCGGATGAGTGTCAGCTTGCTGCTGGCAGGCTGATGAGTGGATCATCGCTCATCGTAGCGATTGTCTCAAGGG
>NZ_JBEGHE010000090.1:0-338 GCF_040675795.1 Neorhizobium sp. LMR1-1-1.1 | reverse complement strand
CTGGGCATAAGCCGACAGGGCTGTGCCTGTGAGAAGTGCTGCGGCCAACGCCGCACGTACTGCGATATTCATGCTCATCTCCTTGGTTTTCCTCCAGCTTCTGACGCACATCGCGTTCTCGAAGCTACATGGGAAACATTAGATAGAGACTGTTGTTCCTACTGCGGGCCGTCAGTCGGACTGAAGGTGAGACCTTGGGCCCAGCTGTACTACCAATGTCCGAACGAGATCATGCTCCTGAAAATGGTGTAATTGGGAGTTCGACGGAGCCGTACTCTCAAGCATCGAATCAATGAATTTTGCCAATGTTAGATTCCGGCACCACGAGTCCTCCGGAC
>NZ_JBEGHE010000089.1:0-339 GCF_040675795.1 Neorhizobium sp. LMR1-1-1.1 | reverse complement strand
GCACCACGCAACCCGCATCTTCGCGAAGCTTAGCGTCTCAAATCGAACCGAGGCCGCCCTACGCTGGCGCAGGTAGATCCCTTTTTCATTTGAGCAGAGATTGAATCCGAGCCCGGTCGTCAGATGTTGCAGGGCGGTCCACGATTGTGCGCCCCCGCCGATCAGTCATCGAGAAGCGCCGATTGGTGAGGCGTTCCAGGATCCCGTTTGCGTAGCGAATTTCGACGGTGCCGCCTTTGACGGAAACTGAGTAGCCGCCCGTGGCTTCGGTGACACCCGCAGAATTATTAAATCTGCCCTTGCTATTATTATCTCCTGCGGAATTTCTTCTTCCGAAGC
>NZ_JBEGHE010000088.1:0-339 GCF_040675795.1 Neorhizobium sp. LMR1-1-1.1 | reverse complement strand
AAGGTATCGGGTCTCGTGATCTGGCAAGCGTGGTCCGGACGGTTGTACTTGGCGGAAGTTATGTTCCCCCCAACCTGAGCGCAAGACTGATTTCAGAACGCAAGCCGCATCCAGCCGCGATGCAAGAGCATGATGGGCTTAGTGCGCGCGAGCGTGAGGTCATGGATCTGATCGCGGTGGGGATGAGTAACAAGTTGGTTGCGAGAAAGCTTGGCCTTCACGAGAAAACGGTCAAGCACCACGCAACCCGCATCTTCGCGAAGCTTAGCGTCTCAAATCGAACCGAGGCCGCCCTACGCTGGCGCAGGTAGATCCCTTTTTCATTTGAGCAGAGATTGA
>NZ_JBEGHE010000087.1:0-355 GCF_040675795.1 Neorhizobium sp. LMR1-1-1.1 | reverse complement strand
TTGCCGCGACCGTCTCGCCGGTCTCCATCACCCGGCGCAGGAGGGGTTCGAGATCATCCCAGAGTTCGGCCCAGTTCTCTCGCGCCGGCCGGCCAAACGCCTTGGGGTGTCGTTGGCCGATCGTCGGCGCATAGGGCTCGTTATAGAGCGCGATCAGGTCGGGTCCCCAGAACATCACGATCTGGGCCATTGCCGGCAGCATGATATCGACAGCAGATCTGAGACAGAGGGGCCATGTCGACGGCGGGCCGAGGATGGAATCGTCCCAGTTTCCGCTCTCGATAAGCCGAGAGATCTCATCCGTCCCTTTGAAAGTCTTCCCCGCTTCGCTCCGCATTGGTACCCGCTTTACATT
>NZ_JBEGHE010000086.1:0-373 GCF_040675795.1 Neorhizobium sp. LMR1-1-1.1 | reverse complement strand
CAGGAAGCCGAACGCAGACTGGCCTCGATCATCGCATCCTCTAACGACGCCATCCTCGGCATCGATTTGGCCATGAACATTACCTCCTGGAACGGCGGGGCTGAACGCCTTTACGGCTACAAGGCTGAGGAGGTCCTCGGTCATTCTGTCCTTATGCTCGTGCCGGATGATCGGCTTGAGGAAGAACCTGCACTTTTGCAGCAGATCAGAGCAGGTGCCCCGGTTGACGCATATGAAACGAAGCGCAGGCGTAAGGACGGACGTCTGGTCGACGTTCTCCTCAGCGTCTCACCGATCTATGACTCCGCCGGCAGGATTGTTGGCGCCTCGAAAATCGCGCATGACATCTCCGCGAAGAAAGAGGCGGAGCGGC
>NZ_JBEGHE010000085.1:0-416 GCF_040675795.1 Neorhizobium sp. LMR1-1-1.1 | reverse complement strand
CTCATTAGCTGATGCGATCCATATCCTCGTCGCTGCAAGTTTGAGAGCGGCGAGATAGTTGTCGGCACGTCGGTCATATCGGGTTGCTAGGCCCCGCATCTGTTTGATGCGATTGAAGAAGCGTTCTACCTGATTGCGCTGACGGTAGACCCATCGACTGAAGCTGAATGTCTTTTTGCGGTTGGTCTTTGCGGGAATGTTCGCCCAACACCTGCGTTGTTTGGCAAAGTGACGAATGGCATCGGTGTCATATGCCTTGTCGGCAAGGATTGTTGCTCCGGGCTGAACATCGCTCAGCAGCTTTTCAGCCATGGGGGCATCAGCAGCCTGACCTGCGGTTAATTCCAGGCGAACCGGCAAACCATCGGCATCGACAAGTGCGTGGATCTTGGTTGTCAGGCCGCCACGCGAACGTC
>NZ_JBEGHE010000084.1:0-428 GCF_040675795.1 Neorhizobium sp. LMR1-1-1.1 | reverse complement strand
CTAGGACGCGGACTCATTAGCTGATGCGATCCATATCCTTGTCGCTGCAAGTTTGAGGGCGGCGAGATAGTTGTCGGCACGTCTGTCGTATCGGGTTGCCAAGCCCCGCATCTGTTTGATGCGATTGAAGAAGCGTTCTACCTGATTGCGCTGACGGTAGACCCATCGACTGAAGCTGAATGTCTTTTTGCGGTTGGTCTTTGCGGGGATGTTGGCCCAACACCTGCGTTGTTTGGCAAAGTGACGAATGGCATCGGTGTCATATGCCTTGTCGGCAAGGATCGTTGCTCCGGGCTGAACGTCGCTCAGCAGCTTTTCAGCCATGGGGGCATCAGCAGCCTGACCTGCGGTTAATTCCAGGCGAACCGGCAAACCATCGGCATCGACAAGTGCGTGGATCTTGGTTGTCAGGCCGCCACGCGAACGTC
>NZ_JBEGHE010000083.1:0-433 GCF_040675795.1 Neorhizobium sp. LMR1-1-1.1 | reverse complement strand
AGCTTTCGCCGGTCGCGGCCAGCCGGTTGAACAGGCGGGTCTGCTCGGGCATGTCATCGGCATAAGTGATGTCCGCAATGTTTTTTCCGAGAAGTTCGTCCTCTTCATAGCCGACGATCTCGCAGAACCGGCGGTTGATGTGCAGGATCTTGCCTTCCAGGCTTCCCTGGCCAATGCCGGCGGCCGACTGGGATATGACTGCCCGCAGCCTTTCCTCGCTCGCCTGCAATGCCTGATCGGCGCGGACGCGATCAGTCGTCTCGTTGACGATGCAAAAGACGCCGCGGACCGCGCCGTGTTCGTCGCGAATGGCCGAATAGGAGATATCGAAATAGACGGTTTCCGGATAGCCGTGACGCTCGATGTAGAAAGGACGATCCTTTGCCGCGACCGTCTCGCCGGTCTCCATCACCCGGCGCAGGAGGGGTTCGAG
>NZ_JBEGHE010000082.1:0-440 GCF_040675795.1 Neorhizobium sp. LMR1-1-1.1 | reverse complement strand
ACCAGGATGTTGGCTTAGAAGCAGCCATCATTTAAAGAAAGCGTAACAGCTCACTGGTCTAAATAAGGGTCTTTGCGCCGAAAATGTAACGGGGCTAAAGCCATGCACCGAAGCTGAGGATATGCACGCAAGTGTATGTGGTAGCGGAGCGTTCCGTAAGTCTGTGAAGGGGGATCCGTGAGGACCCCTGGAGATATCGGAAGTGCGAATGTTGACATGAGTAACGACAAAGGGGGTGAGAGACCCCCTCGCCGAAAGACCAAGGGTTCCTGCTTAAAGTTAATCTGAGCAGGGTTAGCCGGCCCCTAAGCCGAGGCAGAAATGCGTAGGTGATGGGAACCACGTTAATATTCGTGGGCCTGGTGGTAGTGACGGATTGCGTAACTTGTTCAGACTTATTGGATTGTCTGGGCGGGGAAGCGGTTCCAGGAAATAGCTCC
>NZ_JBEGHE010000081.1:0-492 GCF_040675795.1 Neorhizobium sp. LMR1-1-1.1 | reverse complement strand
CTAGGCCGCGTCCCCATAAACGGGGTTCATCTTGTTGACGGTGTGTGATTCACTCTCCTTGAAAGGAGATTGCCATGCGCCGTCACGAATTGAGCGACGAAGAATGGGCCGTCATCGCACCACTTCTGCCAACCAATACCCGTGGAGTTGAACGTGTTGACGACCGCCGAGTGATCAATGGCATCCTGTGGCGCTTCAGAACCGGATCGTCCTGGCGCGACGTGCCGGAACGTTATGGTCCGCGCACGACGCTCTACAATCGGTTCTCGCGTTGGCGCAAAGCAGGTGTCTGGGATCGTCTTCTGGAAGCCGTTTCAAAGCGTTACGACGGCGACATCGTGATGATCGATTCATCCTGTGTCCGCGTTCACCAACATGGTGCCAACGCTAAAAAGGGGGATCTGCCGATCCTTGCATGGGACGTTCGCGTGGCGGCCTGACAACCAAGATCCACGCACTTGTCGATGCCGATGGTTTGCCGGTTCGCCTGGA
>NZ_JBEGHE010000080.1:0-194123 GCF_040675795.1 Neorhizobium sp. LMR1-1-1.1 | reverse complement strand
CAGTTCTTCGAGACCTAACCGGAGCCCGGTCCCAATCAGCAAATGCCAATCTTTAGTGGTTTTCTTTAGAACGAGAAGCTTCGTCGCTAGCAGCGCCGCCGCCCTCGTCAGTGAGCGGGTTATAGTCGGAACACCTTTTTCAAGTCAACACGCCCAGTCGCAAAAACTTCAAAAAAATTGCAAGACATTGATTTTAAATAGATTTATGCATTTTTGCGAGATCCTCCGGGATTCACCAGCCTTTAACCAGGAGGAATTCGACGATGGATCTCCCCGGGGCGGCAGCTGGACCATAAGGCCGCAATATCCTTGTGCCGAAAAGGCGAAACATGCGATAGCGAAAGCACCCTATATAGAGACCCTGGCCCTCTTGGCCGTTTTCGGAGCGATCATCGTGCGCGTCTTGGAAGAAGCTTTTATTGCCGAACTGCCCAAATATTATCGCGGCAAGGTGCGGGAGAATTACGACCTGCCGAGCGGCGAACGCATCATCATTGCCACGGATCGTCTGAGCGCCTTCGATCGCATCATTACCTGCATTCCGGATAAGGGCCATGTCCTGACCCAGACCGCCCGCTACTGGTTCGAGGCGACGAAGGACATCTGCCCCAATCATGTTATCGCCTATCCGGATCCGAATGTCGTGGTCGGCAAGCGTCTCGATATCCTGCCGGTCGAGATCGTCGTGCGCGGTTATCTGGCCGGCACGACAGGCACCTCGCTTCTCACCCTTTATAAGAAAGGTGAGCGCAACATCTATGGACTGAACCTGCCCGATGGCCTGAAGGATAATCAGGCGCTTCCCGAACCGGTGATCACTCCGACCAGCAAGGCCTTCGATGGCGGCCATGACGAGCCGCTCTCACCCCGAGACATTATCGATCAGGGCCTGCTGACAGCAGAGCAATGGCAGACACTTTCGACCTATGCGCTCGCTCTTTTCGCGCGTGGCCAGGAGATTGCAGCAAAACGCGGCCTTATCCTCGTCGACACGAAATATGAATTCGGCACCGATGCCAACGGCACCATCATTCTGGCTGACGAAATCCATACGCCCGATAGCAGCCGTTACTGGATCGCCGACAGTTATGATGAGGCTTTTCGCACCGGCGGACGTCCGAAAAGCTTCGACAAGGACTTTGTTCGGGCCTGGGTCGTGGAGCGCTGTGACCCCTATAAGGATGAACTCCCACCCATTCCCTCGGACCTCATCGAGGAAACGTCGTCCGTCTACCGGCACGCCTTCGAAATGATCACCGGCACGCCCTTCGTTCCTGACCGGAGTGGCGAAACGGTATTACAGCGTATCCGCACCAATCTTGCGCCCTATTTCGTCAAATAGGGCTCCGCCCGTTTATCGAGGTAAAAAAACGAGGACTTAAGCGTGCGAAAACCGCGCCGCAAAGCTGAAGAAACACGCGAAGATATTTTGCGGACTGCCGATGCCCTTTTCCGCGAACGGGGCATCGCCAAGTCGTCCATCGCCGACATTGCTCATGGACTTGGCATGTCGCCGGCCAACGTGTTCAAGCACTTCAGTTCGAAGACGGCGCTGATAGACGCCATTTGTGATCGTCACATCACTCACATGATCGGCCGTTTCAACACGGTCGACACACCTGCTCCGCCGCCTGAAAAGCTCGGGCTCGTAGTCCGCCGGTTGATGCAGGCCCATATGGAAGATATTCGCGAGAACGCATTCTTCCTTGAAATGATCTTTCTCGTGACGCAGACCGAGCTGGAGAGCGGCTTTCATTACAAGCAGCTCATCGAGGATCTTTTCTTCAATCTTATTCAGGATGGCGTCAATGCCGGCGTTTATCATTGCGCCGATAGCCGCAAAACGAGCCGCTACGTCGCTGCGTCTTTTGCCAGTGTTCTTCATCCTATATTTCTTATTCACGAAACGCAGGCTGAGCTGGACGAGCGGCTGAATGGTCTCGTTGACCTTGCCAATGCAGCCCTTCGAAACCCGCTTGCAAAGTGATGGAAATTAAATTACGTCACTTTTCGAGCGAGCGGACGTGACTCCTCATGTCTGCGCCCTAGTTCTGCCGGTATCCTGCCGGCTAATTGCCGCCTTCGTCCCCAAAGGCGGCAATCGAGATATCCTTCACGCCTCAGCGTCTGGAAAAGAATCATGAACCTTCGCAAACTGGTGCTTCCACTCTTCCTTGTAACTGCGCTTTCCGCCTGCAGTGATCAGGGGCAGCAATCCGCAGGCCAAAGCCAGCAGAAGCCGGCGTCACCCGTCAGCGTCGTCGTGATGAAGAAGACCGACCGTCCGATCACCAACGTGCTTCCGGGCCGGGCCGTCGCATTCCAGACCACGGAGATCCGTCCGCGCGTCACTGGCGCCATCAGCGAGATCACTTTCAAGGAAGGAAGCGAGGTCAAGGCCGGCGAGGTTCTCTACCAGATCGACGACGACACCTATGCCGCAGCAGTCGCACAGGCGCAGGCTGCGCTGCAGAAGGCTCAGGTCAGCATTCCTGCAGCCCAGGCGAACATGACCCGCTACGAACGGCTGGTGAACAGCGGCGCGACCCAGATCGAGTATGAAAATGCCAAGGTGACGCTGCTGCAGGCCGAAGCCGATGTTGAATCTGCCAAGGCGGCCTTGAACTCGGCCCAGATCGATCTCGACTTCACCAAGATCCGTGCGCCGTTCGATGGCCTGACGACGATCTCGACCGTCAGCATCGGCAATATCGTCACGGCCAACCAGACCACCGCGCTGACCACTTTGCGCAATATCGATCCGATCTATATCGACCTTATCGATTCCAGCACCAATCTCCTGGAACTGCGCGCGGCTGTTGCTTCGGGCCGTCTTCACGGCGATCCTCGCACGGCCGATATCAGCCTGATGCTCGAAGATGGGACGAAATACGACCATAACGGCAAGCTGAACATGGCGGAACTTGCCGTCAGCGAGACCACAGGAACCTACCAGATCCGTGCCATATTCGACAATCCCGATCACATTATCCTGCCGGGCATGTATGTTCGTGCGACCGTTACCGTCGGTACCGAGAACGGGTATCTCATTCCACAGAGAGCCGCGACGCGTAATGCCCGTGGCGAACTTTCGGCAAAGTTCGTCACGGCTGACAACAAGGTCGAGACCCGCACCTTCACCACCAGCAAATCCTCTGGCAACAACTGGCTTGTGACCGACGGCATCGCCGATGGTGACCGCCTCATCGTCGACGGCTTCCAGTGGATCGCCGATGGCGCACCGGTTCAAGCAGTCGAGGCAACGGTCAACGACCAGGGTTTCGTGGTCGAAGAGCCGAAAGTCGATGAAGCAAAGCCCCAGAAGTAGGAACGGCTGACGCTCGCCCGTAAACGCGGCCCCAAAACGCGGCAAGGAATTTCGAAATGGCGCATTACTTCATTCGGCGGCCTGTCTTCGCCTGGGTCATCGCAATCGTCATCATGCTGGGTGGCGCACTTGCCATCACCACGCTGTCGATCTCGCAATATCCCGATATCGCCCCGACGACCGTGCGCATCAGCGCAACATATAATGGCGCCAGTGCCGAAACGGTCGAAAAGTCAGTGACCAGCATCATTGAGGACGGCATGACCGGCCTTGATGACCTGACCTACATGACCTCGTCATCCTCGACGGGCAGCGCCAGTGTCACGCTGACCTTCGGCAACAGCATCATGCCAGACATCGCCCAGGTCCAGGTGCAGAACAAGCTGCAGCTGGTACAGTCGCAATTGCCGGATGTCGTCCAGAGCCAGGGCATCTCGGTCACCCGCTCGACATCGAGCATTCTCATGGTCGGCGCACTCGTTTCGGAAGACGGCAAGCGCAGCTCTGTCGATCTCGGCGATATTTTCGCGACCTCGATCGAAGATCAGGTACAGCGGCTCGAAGGTGTCGGCAGCATTAATGTCTTCGGCTCCGGTTATGCCATGCGCGTCTGGCTCGATCCGTTCAAGCTGCAGAAATACCAGTTGACCGCGGCCGACGTGACCTCTGCCATCGAGGCACAGAACACCCAGGTTTCTGTTGGTTCGCTTGGCGCCCAGCCGGTGACGGAAGGCCAGCAGCTGACGGTCACCATGACAGCGCAGAGCCAGCTGACCACCGTCGACGAATTCGAACGCATCATTCTGAAAGTCGAGCAGGACGGCGCAACGGTTCGTCTAAGCGATGTGGCGCGCGTCGAGATCGGCCAGGAGTCCTATGGCGGCAGTTCGCGTTCCAACACCAAGCCGGCAGCCGGTTTTGCCGTTAACCTTGCAACCGGCGCCAATGCGCTCGATACGGCAGCCCGCGTGAAGGCCGAGCTGGATCGTGTCGCAGGATCGCTGCCGGATGGCGTCGAGATCACCTACCCCTACGACACGACCCCCTTCGTCAAACTGTCGATCGAAAAGGTCGTTCACACGCTGATCGAAGCGATCGTTCTCGTCTTCGTCGTTCTTCTCGTCTTCCTTCAGAACCTGCGCGCCACCTTCATTCCGATGATTGCGGTACCCGTCGTGCTTCTCGGGACATTCGGCATCCTTGCCCTGACGGGATATTCGATCAACACACTGACCATGTTCGCCATGGTTCTGGCGATCGGGCTTCTGGTCGACGACGCGATTGTTGTCGTCGAGAATGTCGAGCGCATCATGGACGAGGAGGGTCTTTCGCCGCTCGAGGCGACCGAGAAGTCGATGCATGAAATCACCGGGGCGATCATCGGTATCGCACTGGTTCTGACCGCCGTGTTTATTCCCATGGCCTTCTTCGGTGGCTCGACGGGCATTATCTACCGACAGTTCTCGGTCACGATCGTTTCGGCCATGCTTCTGTCTGCTGTCGTCGCCATCGTGCTGACGCCGGCACTTTGCGCCACGATGCTGAAGCCGATCGACCACGCCAAAAAGAAAAGCGGCATCGGCGCGAAGTTCAACAATGGCTTCGACAAGACGACGAACGGTTATGTCGGTACGATCGGTTATCTTCTGAAGCGTCCGTTGCGCGTCATGCTGCTGTTTGCGCTGATCGTCGGCGGCTGCGCCTTGCTGTTCACCAGACTGCCGAGCTCCTTCCTTCCCCAGGAAGACCAGGGTGTTCTGATGACGATCATCCAGACGCCGGTCGGCTCCACGACGGCGCGCACGGAAGAAGTCGTCAAGCAGGTGGAATCCTACTTCCTCGAAAAGGAGAAGGATAATGTCGATGCGGTTTTCGGCGCACTCGGCTTCAGCTTCAGCGGCACGGGCCAGAACAACGCCATCGTCTTCACCAAGCTTCGCGACTTCTCGGCGCGTGAAGGTGTGGGCCAGTCTGCGGCGGAAGTTCTGCAGCGCGCGCAGGGACATTTCTTCACCCTTCGCGATGCACAGGTGTTTGCCCTGCTTCCTCCCGCAATCCAGGGGCTGGGCAATTCCAGCGGATTTTCCGCCTATCTGGTAGACAGCGGCAATAACGGCAATGACGCGCTGACCCAGGTCTCGCAGCAATTGATCGGCGAAAGTGCGACAAACCCGATCATCAGTTCGCTCCGCAGTAACAACCAGCGCAGCGAGACCCAGCTGAAAATCCTGCTCGATCAGGAAAAGCTCGGCGCCATGGGCGTCGATCTCGCGGCTGTCAACTCGATGCTCGCGACGATCTTTGCCGGACGTGACGTCAATGACTTCACCCTCGATAACGAGCTTAAGCCGGTTTATGTTCAGGGTGATGCGCCTTACCGCATGCAGCCCGACGACCTCAAATACTGGTATGCCCGCAATACCGATGGCGAAATGGTGCCTTTCTCTTCGTTCAGCAAGCTGGACTGGGTTAACGGAACGCCGCAGCTTGCTCGTTACAACGGCACCAGCGCGATGTCGCTGGAAGGTTCGACCAAACCCGGCGTAAGCACCGGCGAAGCTATGAATGAGCTGGAACGCTTAGTAACCGAGTTGCCGGGTGGCTACACCGTCGCATGGCAGGGGATTTCCTACCAGGAACGTCTGTCTGGCTCACAGGCACCGATGCTCTACGCATTGTCGGTCCTGATCGTATTCCTCTGCCTCGCAGCACTTTATGAAAGCTGGTCGATCCCGTTCTCGGTCATCCTTGCGGTACCGATCGGCGTGCTCGGTGCTCTCGCCGCAGCCTATCTGTCAAGCCAGTCGAACGACGTCTATTTCAAGGTGGGCCTGCTGACGACCATCGGTCTGGCGGCGAAGAACGCGATCCTGATCGTCGAATTCGCCAAGGACCGGCAGGCGACCGGGATGGGCCTGATCGAAGCAACCCTGGAAGCGGCGAGACTTCGTCTGCGTCCGATCATCATGACGTCGCTCGCCTTCATCCTCGGCGTCGTACCACTAGCAATTGCGACCGGGGCAGGCTCTGCCGCGCAGAATGCAATCGGTATTGGCGTGCTGGGTGGTATGCTTTCTGCAACACTCCTCGGAATTTTCTTCGTTCCGACGTTTTTTGTTGTCGTCAGGCGGTTATCAAAACGTGAAAAACAGGCGACAACTACGTAAATCCGTTTACCAGTTGGTGGCATTCTGTCACCGATTCGGATTACGGTCGCCAATTCAATGATGTCGGCCCCGACACTCGCGGGCTTGTAAGTAAGGGCTTTGGGACAAAAATATGATTTCCACTCGCGCAGCCGCCCCCCTCGTATTGCTACTGCTGTCCAGCTGCACACTTGGTCCTGACCATACTGCACCGCAGATTTC
Organism: Neorhizobium sp. LMR1-1-1.1; assembly: GCF_040675795.1. Classification (NCBI taxonomy): domain Bacteria; kingdom Pseudomonadati; phylum Pseudomonadota; class Alphaproteobacteria; order Hyphomicrobiales; family Rhizobiaceae; genus Neorhizobium; species Neorhizobium sp. LMR1-1-1.1. The sequence continues at coordinate 187,427 of NZ_JBEGHE010000080.1, read as the reverse complement.
GCTTCCGGCAAAGTTCGCCGAAGGATCTGCGACGAGCAATGGTGATGTTGCCAAGAATGCCTGGTGGACAGCATTCTCCGACACACGCCTGAATGGTTACGTCAACCAGGGTCTCTCGCAGAACCTCGACGTGCTCCAGGCTCTGGAACGTATCAATCAGGCACAGGCAGCCGTCATCAGCGCCGGCGCCGGTGGTCTTCCGTCGCTCGACCTGAGCGCACAGGCCGGACGCAGCGGTGCCAGCAGGCTCGGCGGTAACCCAGGCGCCACCTCGCTCGCCGAGCAGAATTCTGCTTCCGGTGGCCCGACCGCCTCCTGGTTCCTCGATCTCTTCGGCCTCTACGCCCGCTCCAGGGAAGCAGCACTTGCGGATCTCGACGCCAGCTATGCAAGCGTCGACGTCGCGCGTTTGACGCTGCTTTCTGCTGTTGCAGGCGCTTATATCGACGTTCGTTATTATCAGGAACGCATCGCGCTGACCCGCGCAAACCTTGATTCACGCCGCGAGACGTTGAACCTCACCAAGCTTCAGCTCGAAGCCGGCGCTGCATCGCGACTGGATGTCGTTCAGGCCGAAGGTCTAGTCAACTCCACCCTGTCCACCTTGCCGGGTCTCGAGACCCAGTTCCGTCAGGCAGCACATCGCATTGCGACCCTGCTCGGCCTGCCGGCATCCTCGCTGATCGCAGACCTGCAGCGTGGCGCACGCCAGCCGGTTGCGCGCTTCAGCCCGAAGTCGGGTGTGCCGGCAGACCTGATCCGCAACCGTCCGGACGTTCGCGCCGCCGAACGCCAACTGGCAGCCGCAACCGCCCGCATCGGCGTTGCAGAAGCCCAGCTTTACCCCTCGATCTCGCTTGGCGGTTCGATCACACCTTCCTATTCCAAGGTGTTGGGTAACGACTCGGGCATTCTGTCTTGGTCCTTCGGTCCTTCGCTTTCGCTGCCGATTTTCGATGGCGGTGCTTTGAAGGCAAACGTCAAGTCGAACGAATCGGCTGCACGCGAAGCCTATCTCTCCTGGAAGCAGACGGTTCTGGGCGCAGTTGAGGAAGTTGAAAACGCTCTGGCTGCGGTTTCCCGCGATGGCCGCACCGTTGCTGCCCTACGCGCAACCGTGAAGTCCTATCAGGAAGCCCTCGAGCTTGCGACCGCAAGCTACCGCGACGGCGCCTCCTCGCTGCTCGACGTTCTCGATGCGCAGCGCCAGGTCTCCGACTCGCAGGCAAACCTTGCTCAGGCCGTGCAGCAGATGGCGCAGAACTACGTCTCGCTCAACGTCGCGATCGGTGGCGGTTATGCAGTCGGCTCAACGGCCAAGACGGAAGTTGCTTCTGCCAAGGTCGTCAAGGACTGACGCCGGGATCGAGGTCGGTTCGCCGGCCTTGCTTCTTCTCTTTATCGGACACAACAAAAAACCTCCGGAGCACAAGCTTCGGAGGTTTTTTAATGCCATTATGAAGGCCGGGGACGATGCCCCGGCAAATTTCTTAGTTCTTGGCGCGCTCGACGTAGGAATTGTCTTCCGTTGCGATGACGACGCGGGTGCCGGCATCGATATGCGGCGGAACGGCGGTGCGGATGCCGTTGGACAGCATGGCCGGCTTGTAGGAAGACGAAGCCGTCTGGCCCTTGACGACCGGTTCGGTCTCGGTGATTTCGAGAATGACGTGACGCGGCAGTTGCAGGGCAAGCGCCACACCTTCGTGCATCGACAGGATGCAGACCATGCCTTCCTGCAGATAGGCCTTCTGGTCACCCATCGTGTCGACATCGACGACGATCTGGTCATAGTTTTCCGGGTTCATGAAGTGGAAGCCTTCGCCATCTTCATAAAGGAACTGGTGGTTGACGTCTTCGACGAAGGCGCGCTCGACCTGTTCCGTCGTACGCCAGCGCTCCGACACCTTCACGCCATCGACGATGCGGCGCATGTTGACCTGGGTAACAGGCGTGCCCTTGCCGGGGTGGAAGTTTTCAGCGGTGAGAACGACATAGAGCTTGCCGTCGACATCGATGACGTTGCCCTTGCGGACGGAAGAGGCGATGACCTTGACCATAAGAGTTCCTTGTAACTCGACCGGCCACGTCGTAGATGACTGGCGAAACGGCCGTAGAGATGCTTTTCAGGTTTCCTTGCCGGCGCAACTAACGCAAAATCCGCCAAATAGCCAGCCCCGGCATTGGCTGACATTGCCCGACAAGGCGAGAAAGCTTCGTCCATGAACCATCCCGGCGTCTCCGCATTCCCCTGGTGGACCAAGAACAGCCATGCCGACCGCCGGCCCTTCCTGATTGGCCGCAACCGGGTGCAGACGGCGCTGAGAGCTTTCTTCTCCTCGCGTGATTTCATCGAGGTCGATACGGCGACGCTGCAGGTATCGCCCGGCAATGAGACGCATCTCCATGCTTTTGCAACCGAAGCCCTGACAATCGACGGCGAGGCGGCCCCGCTTTACCTGCACACGTCGCCGGAATTTGCCGCCAAGAAGCTGCTCTCAGCCGGCGAGACCCATATCTTCACCTTCGCGCATGTCTATCGCAACCGTGAACGCGGACCGCTGCACCATCCCGAATTCACCATGCTCGAATGGTATCGCGTCGACGAGGCCTACGAGCAGCTGATGGCGGATTGCGCTGACATGCTGAAACTTGCCGCAGAAACGACCGGCACGAAGCGCTTCTCCTTCCGAGGCATGGAGATCGATCCGTTTGCCGAGCCGGAGCGACTGACGCTTGCCGAAGCTTTCGACCGCTTTGCCGGCATCGATCTCCTGGCCTCGGTTGCCGCATCCGGCGAGACAGATCGCGATCTGCTTGCCGCGCTCGTGCGCAACGCCGGAATGCGCGTTGCCGAAGACGACAGCTGGGCCGACCTTTTCAGCAAGGTTCTGGTCGACAAGATCGAGCCGCATCTGGGACAGGATCGTGCGACGATCCTCTGCGAATACCCGATCTGCGAGGCGGCGCTGGCCCGCCCGTCTGCCCGTGACCCACGCGTGGCGGAACGGTTCGAGCTTTATGCCTGCGGCGTAGAGCTGGCCAATGCCTTCGGCGAGCTGACCGATGCCGGCGAACAACGCCGCCGTTTCGAACACGAGATGGCGGAGAAAGCCCGCATCTACGGTGAAGCCTATCCGATCGACGAGGATTTTCTCGCGGCCCTGGTTTTCATGCCCGAAGCGAGCGGTGCGGCGCTGGGCTTCGACCGGCTGGCCATGCTGGCGACGGGTGCGACGCGCATCGATCAGGTCATGTGGGCGCCGGTGGCGGAGGTGCATTCTTGAGCGCAGCCCGTTCACTGAAGACACCGGACGAATTGCAGGCGGCCGAGCTTGTCGCGCTCGAGCAGATCGATGCGATCCGCTCTGTTGCAGAACATTATGCAATCGCGATCACGCCAGCCGTGGTATCTCTGATCGACCGCGCAGACGCTGCCGATCCGATTGCGCGGCAATTCGTGCCGGATGCGGCCGAACTGATAACGACGCCGGAGGAGCGGGAAGATCCGATCGGCGATGCCGCGCACAGCCCGGTCAAGGGCATCGTCCACCGTTATCCCGACCGTGTGCTGCTGAAGGCCGTGCATATCTGCCCGGTCTATTGCCGTTTCTGTTTCCGCCGCGAGATGGTGGGGCCGCAGGGTGACGGCACGCTGGCGCCCGACGAACTGGCAGCTGCCCTTGCCTATATCGGCGATCATCCGGAAATATGGGAAGTCATCCTCACCGGCGGCGATCCGCTGGTTCTGTCTCCGCGCCGGTTGGTCGAGATCATGCGTGGGCTGGCCGCGATCGACCATGTGAAGATCGTCCGTTTTCACACGCGCGTGCCCGTGGTCGAGCCTGACCGTATCAACGAGGCGCTGATTGCGGCGCTAAAGGAAAGCGGCAAGACCGTTTATGTAGCACTTCACGCCAACCATCCGCGCGAGATGACGATCGAAGCTCGTGCCGCCTCCGCAAGGCTTGTCGATGCCGGGTTTGCGATGGTGAGCCAGACGGTGCTCCTGAAGGGTATCAACGACGATCCGGCCGTGCTGGGCGACCTGATGAGAGCCTTTGTCGAGACGCGGATTAAACCCTATTACCTGCATCATCCCGACCTCGCCCCCGGCACCGGCCATTTCCGCATGGATATCGAGGAAGGCCAGAAGATCGTCTCGGCCCTGCGCGGCAACATTTCCGGCCTCTGCCAGCCGACCTATGTGCTAGATATTCCAGGTGGCCATGGCAAGGCGGTGATCGGCGAAAATGCTATGCGTGGTGAAGGCGGCTGTTATTCGGTAAGCGATTTCCGCGGCGGCGAGCATCGGTATCCGCCGGAGTGAGAGAGGCTCAGATACGCCTCCACCGTAATTGCGCCTGCAGCCTCGTCCGTTTGCGGGCAAACGATAGCAACAGCTAAATGAGACACAAGCCCTCAGGAGGCTAGAGCACCTCGCGATCCCTCAGATCAGCTTGCCAAACCTTAGCTGCCGCATGTCTTATTCCGAAACGGGAAATCGCTTTCTCTCCCCTTGTGGGAGAGGTTACAAAACTTCACCGTCCGACCCTCACCCGCCACAGGTCTTTCGATCGGCAAAATAGGTTTGCAGCGTCTGCATCTGCGGGCGGTCGCCGGTGTCGGTCGGCTGGATGTTGAGCGGTTCGGATGGTTTCCACCAGTCGCCGGCCGCCCAATAGGACCAGCCGAGCCAGACATCCGGCCGGCTTTCGACCACTGCCACCATATCCTTGAGCGACTGCTGGCAGGCCGGCATGGTCGGGACGGCGAATTCTCCGAGAAACCCGCGGCGACCCTGGGCGGCGAGCCAGTCGCCCATATCGGTGATGGCCTTCACGGCATCGGCCGCACGGCTGCATTCATCGTTCTTGCCGGAAAAGTCGACATCCAGATATTGGTGAACTTCGAAGGCATAGTTATTGGCAGGATCGGTCATGCCCGTCATCACGCTTGCATTCGGCGTGCCGTAATCGCCACCTGACCAGCTATGAGCACCGGTCCATGCGGTGCCAGGCACGAGAATCAGGTTATCGGCACCGGTCTGCCGGATAGCGGATATCGCGCTGTTGGCGGCCGAAAGCCAATCCTCTGCGGATATGCCGTAAGGCTCGTTCATCAAGCCGAACAGGATGCCGTCCTGGCTTGCAAATGTCGCGGCCAGCCGTCGCCAGAAATCCGCAAACGCGCTTTGCGGCACCCCGTCCGAGCCGATCAGCTGGTCTTCATAGCGTCCATAGTTATGCGGATCGAGAACCACCTGCATGCCGGCAGACCGGATGGCCTTCACAGTCGCACGCAGCCGCTTCAATTCGGCGGTGTTGAATTTGTCGTAGAGCTTGGGCTGCAGGCGTTCCCAGAGAAAGGGCAATCGAACGCCGGTAAAGCCTTTGTTCTTGAAATAGGCGATCGTCTTGTCGGAAGGATAGATGTAGCCCGTGCCGTATTCCTGACCGAGACTGCCGAATTCGGCGCCTGCGAGATTGATGCCTCTCATGCACTCAGCCGATTGTGCCGAGCCGGCCGCGACAGCGACACAGGAAAGGGCAACCGCAAGCCGCCGCGCAAAAGCTCTGTATCCTACGCGTCTGTTCACACTTCATCTCCGGTATCGCGCGGTACCCTCGCACCTGCACATTATGAAATCGCTAATAAGGCAGGCTCGAGCATTCACATCGTTTGACGGCGGTCCTGCGCCCGCGAAAGGCGCAATAGGAACGGAATTTTGCACCGCCGCGCCTAATGTGACGCGATGAAGGACGATGGCAAGCGTCACAGGCGCAAGAAAAACGGCACCCGGACAACCCGCGCAGTTTCCATCGGCTGTCATCACGTATAGGGCATTTGCTGAAAGCGCAGTGCAGGGGAGACGACGAATGAAAAACTATGTCCTGACGGTATCGTGCCGATCCACACGCGGCATCGTTGCCGCGATATCCGGTTTCCTTGCCGAAAAGGGCTGCAACATCATCGATAGTTCGCAGTTCGACGATCTCGACACCGGCAAATTCTTCATGCGCGTGAGCTTCATTTCCGAACAGGGCGCCGAGCGCGACGCGCTGCTTTCCAGCTTCGCCCCTGTCGCCGAGAAATTCGGCATGGACTGGGACGTCTTCGATCAGGCAGACCGGATGAAGGTGCTGCTGATGGTATCCCGTTTCGGCCATTGCCTGAATGATCTCCTCTACCGCTGGAAGATCGGCGCGCTTCCGATCGATATCGTCGGCGTCGTTTCCAACCATTTCGACTACCAGAAACTGGTGGTGAACAACGACATTCCCTTCCACCACATCAAGGTGACGAAGGACAACAAGCCGCAGGCCGAAGCGCAACTGATGGAAGTCGTCGAGACGAGCGGCACCGAACTTGTCGTGCTGGCGCGTTACATGCAGGTTCTTTCCGACCAGCTCTGCAGCAAAATGTCCGGCAGGATCATCAACATCCACCACTCTTTCCTGCCGAGCTTCAAGGGCGCCAACCCTTATAAACAGGCCTATCAGCGCGGTGTAAAGCTGATCGGTGCCACGGCGCATTACGTCACCGCCGACCTCGACGAAGGCCCGATCATCGAGCAGGACACGGTGCGCGTTACTCACGCACAGTCGCCGGATGACTATGTTTCGCTTGGCCGCGACGTCGAGAGCCAGGTGTTGGCTCGCGCCATCCACGCGCATATCCACCACCGGACTTTCATCAACGGAAACCGCACCGTCGTCTTCCCGCCAAGCCCGGGTTCCTACGCATCCGAACGCATGGGATAAATCGCACAAGCAAAGGCTGAAAGTCCCTATGGACGCAGCGTTTACCTGCGCTATCCTCACGTCAAGGTTTTACCGGAGAGTGAGAATGCCAGGCGACGAAGCGTCCGAAGTACTCGATACCCCCGCCATTGACGACGACCGTGCCGATGACGTGTCCCTGGATACGATCGAGGCGCTGTTGCGCGACCATTGGGGCCTCTCCGGTCAGATCTTTCCGGTAGAGGAAAAATACGGGCTCGGATATCTCGTTGATAACGGCAACCTGCGTTATTTCCTCGAGATAAGGGATTTGGCGGACGAGCAGGCTTTGCGCGTCGAACACGAGGTGATGCGCCATATCACTCGCAGTCCGGATGGGCCGCAGGTGCCTGAACCGGTCGCCACCAAGGCCGGGGCGGAAGTGCTGACGGCCGAGATCGGCGGCATGACCCGTGTCTTACGCTTGCTGACGGCTCTTGATGGCGATCCGCCGCCAGAAGATCGCGATGTGACCGAGGAAACCGCAGCCGAGCTCGGCGCATTGCTGGCAAGCCTGGTGAAAAGCCTCGAGGATTTCGATCCGCTGATCTGGAACGGCAAGCATGAGGACGACTTGCGCAAGGCAGGCCCGCGCACTGTCTCGCTTCTTTCCAAGGTAGCCGACCAGGAGGCGCGCGACATGATTGCCCGCGCCATGGTGTCCGCGCTGCGCCGCATTCATCCGCTGGCGGCGGAATTTCGCATCGGTCTGGTGATCCCGGATCTTGGCCCCGGCGATCTCACCGGCGAGACGGACGACGTCGACTGGCATCCAACAGGAATTACCAATCTTGGTGGCCTCTCACGAAGCTGGTACGTCTCGGCGTTGGCCAAGACCTGTGCCCGCATCCTCGCCAGCCAAGGGGGAGAACCGGCATCGATCCTGCCGGCCGTGACCGGTTATCATGCGATCGATCCGCTGAATGCAGCCGAACTGGAAGCGCTCTGGCCACTCGTTATCGCCGATATCGCGTTTTCGGCAGCACTTGCTGAAAACACCCACGCCGAGGCCCCGGATGACGAGTCGGCCGCCGAGGAAGCCAGGGGACGTCGCCAAATCCTCGCCAATGCTTCGACGGTTCCCGCCGAATATATGCATGCCTGCATCCTGGAGGCCTGCAGGATCGAACCAGAACCTCTCGATCTGAACCTGCTTATGCCGGAACTGGAAGCGGAGAAGATAAGGCTCGTTGACCTGAGCTCGAAAAGCCCGCTGTTTCAGGGTGGTAACTGGACTGATCCCGATTGCGACTGGCGGCTTCTGGCCCGCACTGCCTGGGAGACGGGCATGGGCAGTACCCGTTACGGCGAATATCGACTGTCGAGAAGCAAGCCTGACGCGGCCGCGACCGAACCGCGGAATGTTGCCCTGCATGTCGACATCTGCCTGCCAACGGGAACGGCACTCATCGCCCCGTTCAAGGGCATTGTGGTGCAGGTGTCTCCGCAACTGTCGCTTCGCGGCGAAAGCGTGACGCTGCTTGTCGAAGGCATGGAAACTGCCTTGACCGAAGGAACCGAAATTGACCCGGGAGATCAGCTCGGCACGGTGGCGGGTGCTTCCGGGGCAGTCGGCGGGCTGCGCCTGAGGCTTTCGCGGGATCACGAAAACCATCCACCCTTGTTCTGCCGGCCGTCCGAGGTCGCAGTGTGGCGGCGTCTCGCCCCATCGCCTTCGGCGCTTCTCGGGATCGATTGCGATGCACCGGCAGCAATATCCGGCCGGGAGGTGCGGGCATGGCATGAATTCATCTATGATGAGATCGGCCACACCGTTCTCGATTTCAGCGGCAAGGCACCTCTGATCGGCCACGGGCATCCATCGATCGCCGCTGCCAGCTATCAGCAGCATCTGCGCCTTACCGCATCCTTCGACGGAAGCGCCGAGGCGGAAGCGCTGAGGCAGGCGCTGGTGGATATTGCGCCGCCAGGCTTTACGGATGTCGTGCTGTTTCAGGACCGGCATGCAGCGATGGAAGCGATCACTGAGCTTGCCCGAACAAGGGAGACGACGGAGGAAAGGGCCGCGGTCGCGGCCTATCAGGAGAACAGCGCAGAGGACGAAATCGACGGATCATCGGAAGACGAGACGGAGGTTTCCTATGCCGTGGCAAGCGAGCAAGCAGAACGGGAAGAGTATGCCACGCCTCTGATCATCGAACCGCTCCTTGGCCTTATCCATGCAGCAGAGCAGATAACATCAGCGCGGGAAAACGGCCGGCTGATCCTTGTCGATGAAACGCGCACCGGCTACGGCCGTCTGGGCGAAAACCTCTGGAACACCGAGAGCGACGACATCAGACCTGACCTTCTGCTGGCCGACAGCTGCGATGGGGGCAGGCTGTCCGTGGTTTTCTGCAATGAGGAATTTTCCGAAGCGCTTGCGCCATTCGCAGATCCGGTCTCTCCGGTCGATGCCGCCACCGCATTGGCGGCGCTGACAGTGTTGCGTGAGGAGAACCTGGCGGCAAATGCGTCGGCCATGGGCCAGCTTCTGGAAAAGGGCCTGCGACAACTTGCCGAAGAAAGTGATCGCGTCGAAGCGGTCAAGGGCCGCGGATTATGGTGGGCGATACAACCCGTGAGCGAAGACATCGAAATCTGGGATGCTCTCGACGGACATCTCCTGCACGAGCTCGACCATTCCGGCAGGCTGATCCTCGCACCTCCGCTGTGCGTCAGCGAGGCCAACATCAACCTGTGCCTCGATCATCTTCGCAATGTCCTGCGCCTTCCGCCGAAATAGAATTTAACTTGGGCCTGCCCTTGTCTGGACGTCATCGATACCTACCTTATGCTCGCTGGAGCACCCGGCGGCATTGCGAACGTAATTTCACAATATCGCCTTTCTCCTGTCATCATGCAGAAAAATATTCTGTTTAAATTGGATTTCGTTGATCATCCGGCGCGTTTCAGCTAGGGTGATTGGTGGTCAGAAAATCGATTCTGACGTTATCGCGCAACCGTTGAGAAGGAGAGTGACATGTCTGAGACTACACGCGTCATCGCCTTCGATCGGCTCGCGCTCGATGTGAATAGCACGGATCGCTGCTCCCTTCCGTGCTGTCGAATGTAACGCTTCCGGTTCAATTCGTTCCTGAAATTATCATTCGTTTTGCGCTGCATGCTCTGCAGCCAATACGGGAGTCTACCCATGCAGAAGCAAGTCATCAAATTCGCCGGCGAGCCCGTCGGCATCGTAATCCCGGATGAAGACCGTTTGAAATTCATCGCGGTGAAGTTCCACGTCATCGACCTCGACGAACAGCGTTTCGATTCGGCCGACGACGTGCGCCTGGCGATCAGCAAACTGGTCGCATCGAGAAATTCGGCGCCGGTCGCACACGTATAAACCGTGCCCGGTCCTCAGATGCAGAAAAGCCGCCCTCGAGGCGGCTTTTGTTTTGGCGGTCTATCGATGAATTCCGGCTCAGAAAGCCGTAAAGGTGATTGTCGTCAGCGACCGCTCGATGCCCGGTATGCAGGCGATCTTTTCGTTGACGAAACGGCCGATCTCGGCCTCGTCGCTGATATAGACTTTCAAGAGCAGATCCCACTCGCCGCTGGTGGAATAAAGCTCGGAGACGAGTTCCGTCTTGTAAATGGCGTCGGCAACCTCATAGGTCTTGCCGGGCTTGCAACGGAGCTGCACGAAGATTGGTTTCATGGGATCGCTTAGCCTTTATGGACTGACTGATGAAGCGGCTATCGACGCCGCGAAAATGCTGACCGACTATTGGCCGATGCTTGCCGCCGGTGCAAGCATATCAGAGCGGATCTCCCGAGCGATCCAGTCACGAAAAGCGGCGAGCGGCGGATAGCTCGCCCGATCCGGCATATAGGCAAGATAATATCGCCCTGTTGGCATCGGCTCCCCATCGGCGGCAAGAACCAGCTGCCCTTCCTGCAGCTCCCGCTCGATCAGGAAACGCGGTAAAAGCGCCGCCCCCAGCCCCGATCGTGCTGCCTCAACCATGGTGGTGAACTGGTCGAACAGCATGCCATGCACCGTATCGAACGGGACACTGTTTCGACCCAGCCACAGCTCCCAGGCATCCGGCCGCGTGCTTAGATGCAAAAGCGGTGCATGAAGCAGGTCTGCAGGCTCTGCCAACAGATATCGTTTTTTGAACTCGGGACTGCAGGCCGGCACCGTCTGTTCGTCCATCAGGAAACTCAGTGCTGCGCCGGGCCAGCGCGCCTGCCCGAAATGGATCGCGGCATCGAGCGTGTCGAAGCGGAAATCGAACGGTTCCAGCCGAGTGATCAGGTTGACCACCATGCCGGGATGCTGATCGAGAAATTTCCCGATCCGCGGCGTCAGCCAGCGCGTGCCGAAAAACGGCAGGATGGCCAGGTTGAGCGTGCCGCCAGCCGGATTGGCCCTCAGATTGAGCGAGGCGTTAGAAATACGCCTGAGTGCTTCGCGAACTTCGCGCGCATAGGCATCTCCGGCAAGCGTCAGCCGGATCGTCTGCCTTTCACGCAGGAAAAGCGCGACGCCGAGCTGCTTTTCGAGCGCCGAGATCTGCCGGCTGACGGCGCTTTGCGTGAGGCCGAGTTCGTTGGCGGCGGCGGTGACGCTGCCGGTACGGGCGGCGGCTTCGAAGGCGGAAAGAAGCGAAAAGGACGGAAGGAAGCGTCTGGGCGGCAGCATGTCATTCCTCCAGTGAATGACCTGATGAATTTATGTCGATATTCACCGCGAAATCGCCTCTGTAAAGTCGTGCAAAACAAATAAAATTTGGGAACTTCTTGATGCTGAATGATCCGCGTTCGCACGGCCTCTGGGAGAGGACCGCGCCGCCTGCACCTGTGACGACACCCTTGAAGGAAAATATCACCGCCGACGTCGTGATTGTCGGCGGCGGCTATACCGGCCTGTCCGCAGCCCTTCATCTGGCCGAGCGCGGCACCAATGTCGTGCTTCTGGAGGCAGCCGAAATCGGCTTTGGCGGTGCCGGGCGAAATGTCGGCCTGATCAATGCCGGCATGTGGGTCATGCCGGATGATTTTCCGAAGGAACTCGGCGAGCATTACGGCGAACGCGCGCTCGATCTTCTGGGCAATGGTCCTTACCTAGTACGCGAACTGATCGAAAAACACGGAATTGCCTGCGAACTGGAGACGAACGGTACGCTGCATTGCGCGGTCGGCGCGGAGGGTATGAAAGAGCTGGAAGAGCGCGCTCGCCAGTGGCAGAAACGCGGTGCGCCGCTGACCGTTCTCGACGCCGCCGAGACAGAACGCCGGATCGGCACCAAGGCCTATGCCGGATCGCTGCTCGACATGCGCGCCGGCACGCTGCAGCCACTCGCCTATGCCCGCGGATTGGCGCATGCGGCCATCAAGGCCGGCGCAAAGCTGTTTACCGGCAGCCCCGTGATCTCGACCGGCGAGGCAGGCGGAAAACGGATCGTCAGCACGGCTGAAGGCCAAGTTTCCGCCGACTGGGTGATCGTTGCCACGGATGCCTATTCGACGGGACCGTGGGCGCAAGTGCGGCGCGAACAGGTTCACCTCCCCTATTTCAACCTTGCGACCAAGCCGCTTTCCGCCAATCTGCGCCGCTCAATCCTGCCCAACTGCGAAGGATGCTGGGATACGAAGGAAGTGCTGTCCTCGTTCCGCATGGATCAGGCCGGACGGCTGGTTTTCGGTTCGGTCGGCGCATTGCGCGGCACCGGCACGGCGGTTCACAAGGCCTGGGCACGCCGCTCGCTGAAGCGACTGTTCCCGCAGCTCGGAGAAGTCGAATTCGAGGCCGAATGGTACGGCAAGATCGGCATGACCGACAATGCGCTGCCGCGCTTCCACCGGTTCGGCATCAATGTCATCGGTTTCTCCGGTTACAATGGCCGCGGTATTTCGCCGGGTTCGACATTCGGCAAGGTTCTGGCCAACTATATTCTGGGCGATATCGCCGACGCAGACCTGCCGCTGCCCCTGACCAAAGTGCAGGAAGCCAGCTTCTGCCCGATGAAGGAAGCCTATTACGAGGCAGGCGCACAGATCGCGCATTTCGCCACTGAACGGTTTTGAAGAACGGTTCTGAAACACCCCTTGGTCGACGGATGTTGCGAAAACGCCGCCGACTTGTAGATTGCCCTCCAAACAGACATCCGGAGACCGACATGACGCTCGCCAAACTCGACCTCGCCGCCGAAGTGGACAAGATCTTTACCGATCTCGGCGTTACATCCGACAAGTACAAGGGCGGCACGCTTGCTGTTCGCTCGCCGATTTCAGGCACCGAGATCGGCCGGCTGCCGGAAGTCACGGCCGTAGATGCCAAGAAGGCAATCGACGCTGCGCATGAAGCCTTCCTCGAATGGCGTCTTGTGCCGGCACCCAAGCGCGGCGAATTGATCCGCCTGCTCGGCGAGGAACTGCGCAGCGCCAAGGCGGCGCTCGGCCGTCTCGTTTCGATCGAGGTCGGCAAGGTAACCTCCGAAGGTCTCGGCGAAGTGCAGGAAATGATCGACATCTGCGATTTCGCAGTCGGTCTTTCCCGCCAGCTTTATGGCCTGACGATCGCAACGGAACGCTCCGAACACCGGATGATGGAAACCTGGCATCCGCTCGGTGTCATCGGCATTATTTCCGCCTTTAACTTCCCGGTAGCCGTCTGGTCGTGGAATTCGGCACTCGCCATCGTCTGCGGCAATTCCACCGTCTGGAAGCCCTCGGAAAAGACGCCGCTGACGGCGCTCGCCACCCAGGCAATCTTCGACAAGGCGCTCGCCCGCTATATCGCCAATGGCGGCACGGCACCTAAAAACCTCTCGACGCTGCTGATCGGCAGTCGTGACATCGGTGAAGCTTTGGTGGACCATGAAAAGGTGCCGCTGGTTTCCGCCACCGGCTCGACCCGTATGGGCCGCGAAGTGGGGCCGAAGCTGGCTCAGCGTTTCGCACGCTCGATCCTCGAACTCGGCGGCAACAATGCCGCAATCGTCACCCCGACGGCCGACCTCGACCTGACCTTGCGTGGCGTGGCCTTCGCCGCCATGGGTACAGCCGGCCAGCGCTGCACGACGCTGCGCCGCCTCTTCGTGCATGACAGTGTCTATGATGCGCTCGTTCCGCGTCTCGCCAAGGCTTATCAGTCGGTCACCATCGGCTCGCCCCTCACAGAGGGCAATCTTGTCGGACCGCTGATCGACAAGCAGGCTTTCGACAAGATGCAGGCAGCGCTTCAGGCCTCGAAGGCAGCCGGCGGCAAGGTGGTCGGCGGCGAGCGTGTGCTGGATGCGGAGGCGACCGATGCCTATTACGTCCGCCCGGCAATCGTCGAGATGCCGCGCCAGACCGATACGGTGAAGGAAGAGACCTTCGCGCCGATCCTTTACGTGATGAAATATTCGACCTTCGATGAGGCGCTGGCGCTGCATAACGACGTGCCGCAGGGCCTGTCCTCATCGATCTTCACCAACGACATGCGCGAGGCGGAGACTTTCGTCTCTGCCCGTGGTTCGGATTGCGGCATCGCCAATGTCAATATCGGCCCCTCCGGTGCCGAGATCGGCGGCGCGTTCGGCGGCGAAAAGGAAACCGGTGGCGGCCGCGAATCCGGCTCGGACGCCTGGAGGGCCTATATGCGCCGCGCCACCAATACGCTGAACTACGGACGCACCCTGCCGCTGGCACAGGGCGTCAAATTCGACATCGAATAACGAGATTACCGTGACGATGCTGAACCTTCTGACGGATATAGAAGGCGTGGCCGTTGGCCATGCGACCGATTTCGTGCTCGGTTCGGGCGTCACGGCAATCATTTTCGACGAGCCGGCGATTGCCTCCGGCTCGGTTCTGGGCGGCGCACCGGGCGGGCGCGATACGGCCCTTCTCGACCCGTCGATGACCGTTCAGGCCGTCGATGCCTTCGTGCTGTCAGGCGGCTCGGCTTTCGGCCTGGATGCGGCAGGCGGCGTGCAGGCGGGATTGCGCCAGATCGGCCGTGGTTTCGAGGTCGGCACGATTAGAGTACCGATCGTGCCTCAGGCGATCCTGATGGACCTGCTGAATGGCGGCAACAAGGACTGGGGCCTGCATTCACCCTATCGCGACATGGGCCATGATGCCTTTCAGGCGGCACAAAAGGGCGCCTTTGCGCTCGGCACGGTGGGGGCCGGAACTGGTGCCACGACCGTCAACTTCAAGGGCGGCATCGGGTCGGCAAGCGCCATCACCGCTTCCGGCCACCGGATTGCCGCTCTGCTGGCGGTCAACGCCATGGGATCGGCCACGGTCGGCGACGGCCCACATTTCTGGGCTTCTGCCTTCGAGAAGAATGGCGAATTCGGCGGCCTCGGCTTTCCGCAGCAGTTTACCGATGACGATACGGCTATGCGTATTAAGGGCGTAAAACTGAAGGCGACGACGGTCGGTGTGGTCGTCACCGATGCGATACTGACAAAAGCGCAGGCGCACCGCCTGTCGATCATGGCTCATGACGGGCTGGCGCGCGCCGTTCTGCCAGCACATCTGCCCGGCGATGGCGACACGATCTTTTCCGCCGCAACCGGCAGAAAACCTTTGGGCGATATGTCTGACTTCGCAGAACTCTGCCATCTGGCGACGGTGGTGACGGCACGCGCGGTGGCACGCGGTGTCTACGAGGCGACTTCTTTACCAGTACCAAATGCGCAGGCCGCATGGCGGGATACATACAAATAACCAAAGGTTG
This sequence comes from Neorhizobium sp. LMR1-1-1.1, assembly GCF_040675795.1. Taxonomy (NCBI): domain Bacteria; kingdom Pseudomonadati; phylum Pseudomonadota; class Alphaproteobacteria; order Hyphomicrobiales; family Rhizobiaceae; genus Neorhizobium; species Neorhizobium sp. LMR1-1-1.1. The sequence continues at coordinate 171,956 of NZ_JBEGHE010000080.1, read as the reverse complement.
TAGTTTATTTTAATTGCAACCAAGTGAAAATTACTTCACTCTCCTCTCACTGGAGATATCGCCGGGAGACGCTGTCACGATGCGCCCGATCTGCCAGATGGGGGAGTTATGGATATCGCGGAAATCGGGAGCATCGACCTCGGTCAATTCGGCACCGCCCTCTCGGCGGTTGCCGCTCTGGGAACGGCAGCATTCGGACTTGTGGATGTAACCAAGCCGTTTAACGGCGGCATTTCCAATGTCGGCTATCATTTTATCGAATCAGCATTTCAGCCGTTTGAAGCCGCTCTCAAGACGATTAATGCGGAAGAGCCTTATGCAGTCGTAAAGGCAAACTGGTTAAACGGAATGGACAAGGCCGAGCAGAAGGCCGCCGCCAGAAATCTGATAAGGCTGGGCTTCAATTCACAGACCGCCGCACCGATTGCCGGCTATGTGTTGCCGGGTGACGGCGATCTTCTTGCCGCGATCGCCCGGAAGATAGAGATCGGCGAAACGCCAAACGAGGCGGAACTGGCCATTCTGGCCCGCTTCGACGCGATCATAGACGCAAGACTGGACGCCGCATTCGAGCGCGCCGAACAGCAGTTCCGCAATACGTCACGCTTCGTCGCCGCGGCAATCGCAATCGTGCTGGCTGAGGTGGGCACCGCTGTGGTCACTGAGGACTTCGGGTCTTCGCATTTCATTCTGGCCTTCCTGATCGGGCTCGTCGCCGTTCCCGTCGCTCCTATAGCCAAGGATCTATCCTCGGCCATTTCCAAAGCCGCATGGGCTTTCAAGGCGGTAAGACGATAGGGGGCATTGTGACACTATTCCTCAATTTCAGGGTTTCACCAATTGGCGGCGCCATAGCAATGACGCCGGCGATGCAGAAGATTGACACCGATTTTGCGCTGTCTCCGTTAAGACCGGACATATTCAGGCAACAGACAACCGGCCGCGATATCCTCTTTGTCGTCCACGGCTACAATAACAGGCAGAGCGACGGAGTGCATGCGCTCTCCCGGCTAGAGACACTTCTCAACCTGCCGCCCTCAGCGGTTTTCATCGGCATCTTATGGCCGGGCGATTCCCATGCGGGCTTCATCAGCTACCCGGTGGAGAAGCCGACGGCGAACCTTACCGGCCAGAAACTGGCGGCCTTCTGCAATCTTGAATTGCGGCAGGCAGCAAGCTTTTCCTTCGCCAGCCACAGCCTTGGTGCTCGGGTTGTTCTGGAGACGATCAGGCGGCTGAACCGCAAAACGCGATCCGCCTGCCTGATGGCAGCAGCCATAGAGCGGACCTGCCTGGAGAAGGAATATGTCGATGCCTTCGAGAAGACCGGGCATATCTATGTTCTGGCGTCGGAGAAGGATCTTGTCCTTCGCTTGGCTTTTCCATTCGGCAACTTCTTTGGGCATGTTCTCGACCCGACCAGCAATCCGCTCTCCGCTGCGCTCGGTTTCAGTGGGCCGCCAAGGGCGATCGGCAATACCGTAAAACCCTGGCAGATCGACAATAGGCTGGACTACGAGCACGGCGAGTACCTACCGCCTTCGGGCGCCGAACCACCATTTCCGGATCAGAAGGGCACATGGATGGAACCCACCAACTTCGTCCGTCGTGCCTTCAACCTCGAGCGACAGACATGGCCGGCATAGTATCCGCCTAAACGAAGGATGCCAGCGCCTCTTCCAGTCGATGCCAGCCTTCTTCGCCCGGCAGGCCGATCCTGAGATCGTCCGGGCGCTCATCGAAGCGACGGGTGATGATGCCGTGGGTGGCGAGATGCCGGTAAAGTGCCTGGGCGCGCGGATCCCGGATCAACCGGAACAGCGATGTGCCTCCATACATGGAAATGCCGGCAGCCTTGAGCAGCGTCTCCAGACGAGCCGTTTCGTCTTCCAGCCGTCGGCGCATCATAACCTGCCACCAGCCATCGGCCAGCGCCTCGCTTGCCACATGGAGCGCTGGACCGGATATCGCCCAGGGACCGAGCCTGTCCTCAATCCGTCGCACCACATCGGGATGCGAGATCGCAAAACCGAGCCTGAGGCCGGCCATGCCGTAAAATTTCCCGAATGAACGCAAGACCAGAAGGCCACCGCTTTCGACCATTTCCGCAACGCTTTTGGCCTCGGACACGTCCGAAAAGGCTTCATCAACGACAAGCAGTCCACCTTTGGCCCGCATGGCGTCGGCAAGCGACAGCAGATCCGCCCTCGGCACGACGCGACCGGTCGGATTGTTGGGATTGACGATGACCGCAAGATCGGCCGCTGCGAGCTGATTGATGTCATCGGTTTCGGTGACCTCGAATCCGGCCAGTTTTGCTGCGCGGGCATGTTCGGCATAGGTGGGAGACAGAATTGCTGCCTTGCGCCCATCGATCAGCGAGGCGACGATCGGCAGCAGGATCTGCGTGCCTGGCCCTGCCGCGACATGGGCCGCGGACAGCGCGCCATAGGTTTTAGCTGCGATCGCTTTCAACTCATCAAGCGATGCCGGTTCCGGCAGCCGTGCAAAAACATTGCTAGGGATCGGCGAATGCGGATAGGAATGCGGATTGATACCGGTCGAAAGATCAATCCATGGCTCAGGCGCCTGAGGAAACAGCGCGCGTGCCCTGGCCAGATTGCCGCCGTGCTGGATCGGATCGCCAACGACATCTTTATCCTTTGGGTTTGCCACAGCAATGTTCCTTCTTGCATTCCTCGCGCTGATCTTGGAGCGCTTTACCGGCTACCCGGATTGGCTGTTCAGGCTGATCGGCCATCCCGTCACGTGGATCGGCCGGCTGATATCGCAACTCGACACCCGATGGAACCGCGAGGCGGATGACTTTGCCACGCGAAAACGCATGGGGATCCAGGCACTCGCCGTTCTGATGGCGATTGTCATTCTTGTCTCTGCGGTCCTGCAGGATGTGCTGCTTGTTATCCCGCTGGGTCCGATCCTGCTCATTCTTGTCGCTGCGAGCCTCCCGGCCCAGAAGAGTCTCGAGCGGCATGTGCGCGATGTCGCTTCCTCGCTCAAGCACCATGGCTTGCCGGCGGGACGGGCGGCCGTCTCCAGAATTGTCGGCCGCGATGTCGAACAATTGGACGAAGCGGCAGTTTGCCGGGCGGCGATCGAAAGCCTCGCCGAGAATTTTTCCGATGGCGTGGTCGCGCCGGCCTTCTGGATGGGGATCGGCGGCCTGCCCGCCGGTGCGGCATACAAGGCAGCCAATACCGCCGACAGCATGATCGGCCACCGCTCGCCGCGCCACGAAGCTTTCGGCTGGGCGGCCGCCCGTTTCGACGACCTCGTCAACCTGCCTGCCTCGCGCCTCACGGCAGCGCTTTTCGTGGTTGCCGCGCTTTTTGTTCGCGATGCCTCGCCAAGCAATGCCATCAGGGCGATCCGCCGCGATGCCAAGAACCATCGATCGCCCAATGCCGGCTGGCCTGAAGCTGCGATGGCAGGTGCCTTGGGAATAGCGCTTGCCGGCCCGCGCAGTTATGGCGGCGAGATGATCGAGGCGAGCTATATGGGCGAAGGCGGCCGCAGCGAACTGGTCTATGAGGATATCTACGACGCGCTGAAGATCGCCCGCATTGCCGACATGCTGCTGATCGGCCTTTTCGGCGTCCTGGCGGTCCTCATGTGGCAAGTCTGAGCAACCCGCTGAGATCGAGATACCGTTCCATATGGGCGGCGAGACGATCGAGAATGGCATCGACATTCGCCTCGTAATCGAGGCCTGAAGACGAACCGCCAAGACGGGTGAGCCAGGCTGACCGCTGCCTGTCGTCGGAAAACAACCCGTGGACGTAAGTGCCGACGACCCGGCCATCCGCGGAGGATGCCCCTTCCGCTTGACCACCGATCGTCGAGAACGGCCGGGCACAATCCGCGCCGGCTGTGCGACCGATATGCATTTCGTAGCCGGCAAAGGAAACACCATCGAAACTAGAACCCGAAACTGCTTCAAGCCGCTTGGCGCCGGAAAGAACGGTTTCGACATTGAGCAGGCCGAGTCCATCGACTGAGCCGGGTGGACCTTCAGTCCCTTCCGGATCGGAAAGCCGTTTGCCGAGCATCTGATAACCGCCGCACAAACCGAGCACCCGCCCGCCGCGGCGATGATGGGCGGCGATATCTACATCGAACCCGGCTTGGCGCAACGCCGCAAGATCCGAAATCGTAGCCTTGGAGCCGACCAGCAGCACGAGATCGCAATCACCGGGAATGGCTTCGCCGCGACGGACGCGGATCAGTTCCACATCCTGCTCGGCTTCCAGCGGGTCGAGATCGTCGAAATTGGAAATATGCGGTAGGATCGGCACCGCGATTCGAATTTTCGCGCCCGGCTTGCGAGCAAAGGACTGGGAAAGGCCCAGCGCATCTTCGGCCGGCAAAAGTGCCGCATCGGCAAAATGCGGCAGGAGCCCGATCGATTGCCAGCCCGTGAATCGGGCAATCAGATCCATGCCTTCGGCAAACAGCGCCGGATCGCCACGAAACCGGTTGACGATGAAACCGCGGATCATCGCCGCATCATCGGCATCGATGACCAGCTTGGTGCCGGCAATACTGGCGATGACGCCGCCGCGATCGATATCGCCGATCAGCACCACCGGCACATCGGCCGCGCGGGCAAAACCCATATTGGCGATATCGTTCTGGCGCAGGTTGATTTCCGAAGCGCTGCCGGCTCCCTCGACCAAAACCAGATCAGCCTTGGCGCGCAGGATCTCGAAGCTTTCGAGCACGCGCGAAAGCAGTCGGGGCTTCAGGTGCTGATATTCGGATGCCTTGGCATTACCCTCGACACGCCCCTGCACCACGACCTGAGAGCCGATATCGCTCTGCGGTTTCAGAAGCACCGGGTTCATATGCACGCTGAGCGGCATGCCGGCCGCGCGCGCCTGCAGCGCCTGCGCCCGGCCGATTTCGCCGCCATCCGCGGTGACCGCAGCATTGTTCGACATGTTCTGCGGCTTGAACGGCGCGACGCTCAGGCCGCGCAAAGTGAAGGCGCGGGCAAGGCCGGCCACGACCAGCGACTTGCCCACGTCGGAGCCCGTTCCCTGGAACATCAGCGAGCGAGCGACCATGATCTAGAACTCGATGCCGGCCTGGGCTTTGACACCCGCCTTGAAGTGATGTTTGACCAGAGACATCTCCGTCACCAGATCAGCCGCCTCTATCAAGGCCGGTTTCGCGTTGCGGCCGGTGACGACAACATGCAGGTCAGGGCGTCTGGCCTGGAAGGCGGCGACGACCTTTTCCAGATCAAGATAGTCGTAGCGAAGTGCGATATTGAGTTCATCGAGGATGACCAGCCCGATCGTCTCGTCCGCCATCAACTTGAGTGCCTTCTCCCAGGCCTTGTTCGCGGCCGCGATATCGCGTTTGAGGTCCTGGGTTTCCCAGGTGAACCCCTCGCCCATCGTATGCCAGACGACGCGATCGCCGAACACGGCAAGCGCCGGCTGTTCGCCGGTCGACCATGCGCCCTTGATGAACTGCACGATACCGACACGACGGTTGTTGCCGAGCATGCGTAGCGCAAGCCCGAAGGCCGCCGTCGACTTGCCCTTGCCGGGACCGGTATGGACGATGAGAAGACCCTTTTCCAGGGTCTTCTCGGCGACTTCTGCATCCTGAACCGCCTTGCGGTTCGCCATCTTGGCGCGATGACGCTCCTCGGCGGTTTCATCGATATTTTTCAACGCGCTGCAAGCTCCCTTTCGGTTACCGGAGAAACTTGTTCTCCGCTGCGGAACTTCTGCCTTAGCACAGCAGCGGCAACACCGAGAACCGCCCAGAAGATCAGATTTGTGGCATAAACGGCGTTGACGAACCGGGCATGGAGTTCGACAGGCACCGCCGTTTCATGGCTTGGCGGAAGCGGCGCGCCAACCAGATGCGGCGCAACGAGAAGCACGATCGCCAGAGCCGCCAGCAAGGCGGAACGGGTATAGGCAAGAAGACCGAGGCCGGCAGCGGTGCAGATAGCGGTCGAGACCCACCAGAGCTGACGCGGACCGAGTTCGGCGGCAGGCATGCCCGGAAGTTCCGGTGGCAGGCCGAGACCCGGCGCAAGGCTGACGGTGAGGAAGCCGGCAATGCCGAACATCAAACCGCCGCGCCAGCCGCCAAAGCCGCCGAGCGCTTCGGCAAATGCTATTGCGACGAGCGCAAAACCGATGGCGGCGAGCACATCGGCCGAAGCGGTATAGATGAAACGCTCGAAACCATCGGCAGGCGCCCACGCTTCTTCGTCATGATGGTGATCGGCGGCAGCTGGTTGGGCCGCACCGATGGCAGGCGCTGCGTCATGCGAATGGCTGTGTCCGGCCTCTTCGCCACCGGCATTTTCAAAAGTTTCCGCCTGCAGGATCAGCGGCACGGTGGAAAAACTCTGCATCACGGTCATCAGCAGGCCGGACAATAACCCGGCGACCACCGCCGCAAGGACGATGTTACGAAACAACGACATTTTGAAATTCCTCTTAGTGGCAGGGGAAGGCCAGCGAATGGCGCGTATCGTGAGCGGCGTTATGTACGACTTCCAGATGCGAAAAGCCGACGAAACCGACCATGAACAGGCCAAGAAGGGCCGACATGCCGAGAGGAATGATTTTTGATGCGGAAACGCTGGCTGCGGCTGCAGCAGAATTCGTAACCATGGACTTCGTCTTTCTGCCCTCCACCCGAGGGCTGTTACCATTGCCGAATGTCTCTGGCAGGTCTCCTGGCTCGCGGATCGGGCGCCTTCACCCGCCTTCCCAGTTCAATCCGTAAAGGGATTGCTCCAGTGGCTTGACGACCGGATGGCCGTTTTGGGCAAAGGCTTTCCGCTTACAGTTGCGGGGGCAGCCGCGGGTTTGACGAAAGATCGTCGCACCGCATTCCCTTGAGTAACCCTTCCGGGCACCAAAGACAGATCCACTATAGTCAATTCGGTTCTATCGGCAATCGCCTTTGCGACATTGACAGTTTGACCGCGGAACGCTTACTTGAGCGCCACGACGGTCCCTTGCCGGCAACGGCAGGGGCTAAGAGAGAATGCGGTGCGGACCGATAAAACGTCCAATGCCGCGGCTGCCCCCGCAACTGTGTGCGGCGAGCCATCACGCCAGAGACGCCACTGGAGAGGTCCGGCCATGGACCCTTCTGGGAAGGCAGGCGGATGGTGACGACCCGCGAGCCAGGAGACCTGCCGTTTGAAAATCGTGCTTTTCCGGGCGGGGTGCTCCGGCAAAGGCTTCAATCATCGCTGCAGGATGGCTTGGCTTTCCTGTTCCGCACCCCGACTTGAGTAACCCGGCGGTAGTGCGGCCTGATGACAGATGATGCGCGAAAAGACGAAACCGGAACGACCGTCGGCGGCAATGCCGGCAACGTCGACGTGACGATCTTCGTCTGCACCAATTGCCGCGAGGCGACGGACAGCGAGGCCCGCCCCGGTATCGGCCTGATCGAAGCGCTGAAACTGGCAGCTGAGGGCAAGCCCCTTACCGTCAAGCCGGTCACCTGCCTTGCCAATTGCGATAAGAGCCCGAGTGCGGCCTTCAACCACCGTTCCGGCTGGTCCTATGTCTTTGGCCACCTCTCCACCGAAAATGCCGACGACATCGTCACCGGCGCGATGATGCTGGCCGAAGACGAGCGCGGTTTCCTGCCCCTTCGCGGCCGCCCGATGTGCCTTCGTGGAAAAGGCATGACGGCCCGTATCCCACCCTTTCATCACCACGAGGACATGCCTTCATGAGCGAAAACTTCGCCCCTAAGTTCGATAAGGTTCCCTGCACCGTCGTTACCGGCTTTCTCGGCGCCGGCAAGACCACGCTGATCCGCAACCTGATCGAAAAGCTGGACGGCAAGCGGCTGGCGATCATCGTCAACGAATTCGGCGATGTCGGCATCGATGGCGAGGTGCTGAAAGGCTGCGGCATCGAGAGCTGCCCGAACGACAACATCATCGAACTGGCCAATGGCTGTATCTGCTGCACGGTGGCAGACGATTTCGTGCCGGCGATCGACCAGATTCTCGCCCGCGAGCCGCGCGTTGACCATATCCTGATCGAGACTTCCGGTCTTGCTCTGCCGAAGCCGCTCGTACAGGCGTTTCAGTGGCCGGCCGTGAAGGCGCGTGTGACAGTAGATGCCGTGATTGCGGTCGTTGATGGTGTAGCACTGGCCGAAGGCCGCGTTGCCGATGACCACGATGCGCTCGAAGCCCAGCGCCAGACCGATAGCTCGATCGATCATGACGATCCGGTCGAAGAAGTGTTCGAGGACCAAGTCGCCTGTGCCGACATGATCGTGCTGACCAAGACCGACCTTCTCGATCAGGCTTCGCTTGCAGCCGCCAAGGGCCGAGTTCAGGCGCATCTGCCGCGTGCCGTGAGAATCGTACCGGCTGCAAATGGTGCGGTTGATCCCAGCGTTCTGATCGGCCTTGGCCTTGCCGTCGAGGACGATATCGAGAACCGCAAGACCCATCATGACGACGAACTCGACCACGACCACGACGATTTCGACAGTTTCGTTATTGATCTGGCCTCGGTAACCGACCCCGAAGCGCTGGCTGCCCGTATTTCGGCGACCGCGGAAGCGGAAAACGTGCTGCGCATAAAGGGCTTTGTCGACGTCGCGAACAAGCCGATGCGCCTGCAGGTTCAGGCGGTAGGATCGCGCGTGAACCACTATTTCGACCGCGCCTGGGCACCTGGCGAAAACCGCCAGAGCCGCCTCGTCGTGATCGGCGAAAAAGGCATCGACCGCGCCGCGATCGAAAAAATGCTGGCGGCATAAGAGCCACCGGCCGAGGAAAAGGATGCACATACTCGCCACCACATCGTCGTCGCTCGACGACCTTATAGAACCGGTAGACCTCAACCAGTCACCGGCCGATGTGGTGGTTCTGTCCTTTTCCGGCAGCGATCTGAACGGGATTGCGGCGGCTTGGGAGGCGGTTGACCGTGGCGCGTGGAATACGGCTGAGGCTCGTGGCCTTGATACCCCCCTCTTGCCTGCCAGCCATCTCCCCCAGAAGGGGGGAGATCAGCAAGACGTAGCAACACCGCTAAATCCTCAACAATTGAATAGGGCGGAACCTCGCCGCGAGTCGATCTCCCCTCCTGCGAGGGAGATGCCCGGTAGGGCAGAGGGGGGTAAAGCCTCGGGCAACACCAACAGCCCGTCGCTCGCCCTCACCAACCTCTCCGACCTGCGCCATCCGATGTCCGTCGACCTGTGGCTGGAAAAGACGGCGGCTCACGCAAAGGTCATCCTCGTGCGCATTCTCGGCGGTTACGACCGCTGGGCCTATGGCGTCGAGGAACTGTCGCGGCTGGCGAAACGCCGGAAGATAGCGCTCGCCATGCTGCCCGGCGAATGCAGCATGCGCGACGAGCGGCTGGCCGCCGCCTCGACGGTTTCCGAGGCAAATCTTACCGGCATTCTCGCCTGCTTTCGCGAGGGCGGACCGGACAATATGCGGCTTCTGGTGCAGCGACTGGGAGCATTGGCAAGCGGCGGGGCGGATGAGATTCCGCCTGCAATTGCGATGCCGAAGGCCGGTTTTTATCGCCCTGGGAAAGGGATCGTTGACCGACGAGACCTTATGGCCGGATTTTCACCGGATGCGCCGCGCCTGCCGATCCTGTTCTACCGGTCCATGCTGCTCGCCAATGACGCTGCACCGATCGATGCACTCTTTGAAGCGCTCGCCGCGCGCGGCTTCGCCCCCGTGCCGCTCTTTGTCAGCGGCCTGAAGGATGCCGAGGCGATAACCTTTATCGAACAGGCGGTAACCGAGCTTCAGCCCGCCGCGATCCTGACGACCACCGCTTTTGCCAGCGGCACCGACGACAGCAACGAGACGATTTTCGATAGGTCAGGCATTCCGGTCTTCCAGATCGTTGTCGCGACCACCCGTCGCGAAGGCTGGATCGAGGGTCTGCGCGGCTTGAACCCCGCCGACCTTGCCATGCATGTCGTCCTGCCGGAACTCGATGGCCGCATTCTGGCCGGTGTGATCTCCTTCAAGCAGGGCAGTGGATCAGCGGAACTCGTCAACGGCCCCGAGCCGGATCGCGTCGACCAGGTGACCGAGCGGATCGCAGCCTTCCTGCGGATGAAGATGACGATCCGCTCTGAGCGAAAAATCGTCATCCTGATGCCGGATTATCCGAGCGCGCCGGGCCGCACCGGTTACGCCGTCGGGCTGGATGTGCCGCAAAGCGTGCTTGCCATGCTGCGCGAAGTCTCGCTAGCCGGCTATTCGGTTGCCGATATTCCCGACACGCCCCGCGACCTCCTTGATCGTCTTAATCGGAAAACTGGCTCCTTGCCGCTTCGCGACTACGTCGCAGCACCAGGTGCCAGCGAAGCATGGGGCCAGGCGAAAGACGACGCGGATCTGGAAGATGGTGCATACCGCTTCCGCGCCGCAGAGTTTGGCAATGTCACCGTGGCGCTGGCGCCGGATCGCGGTCGCAGCGCCGATCGCCGCGCCGACTATCACAGCCCTGACCTGCCGCCCCGCCATGCGCTGATCGCCTTCGGCCAATGGATGCGCCACGCCCTTGGCGCTCATGCGATCGTGCATGTCGGCGCACATGGCACGCTCGAATGGCTCCCGGGCAAGACGGTGGCGCTGTCGAAAGATTGTTTTCCGGAACTGGTGACTGGTGGCCTGCCGGTGATCTATCCCTTTATCGTCTCCAATCCCGGCGAGGCAGCCGTTGCCAAAAGGCGGATTTCCGCTGTCACCATCGGCCACCTGCCCCCGGTTCTGACCGGCGCCGGTCTTTCGGACGATGAGAAGAAGCTTGAACTGCTGGTCGACGAATATGCCCAGGCCGATGGCCTCGACCGCCGCCGCCGTGACCGGCTGGCAAAACTGATCGTCGATGCGGCCCGAGACACGACGATTGCCACCGATGCCGGCGTTTCCCGCGACGACGACCCGGATACCGCGCTTGCCCGGATCGATGCGTTTCTTTGCGATCTCAAGGACTTTGCGATCAAGGACGGCCAGCATGTTTTCGGCGAAGTGGCCAAGGCCGACGATGATCCGCTGCGGATTGCCAGTGCCGGGACGGAAAAGCAGGCTCTGCTGGATGCGCTGGATGGCAGGCATATCCGCCCCGGCCCTTCCGGTGCGCCAGCCCGCGGCCGCCGGGATGTGATGCCGACCGGGCGGAACCTCTTTGCCAGCGATCCGCGCACCCTGCCGACGCCAACCGCGTTCGAACTGGGCAAACGCGCCGCCGACGAAATTCTGCGGCGTTATCTTCAGGACCATGGCGACTGGCCGAAAAACCTCGTTTTCGATCTCTGGGGCAGTGCTTCGCTTAGAAGCGGCGGCGAGGAAGTGGCGCAGGTTCTGGCACTGATGGGCGCAAGGCCGGTTCAGGATATAGTGACCGGCCGTGTCACCGGCATCGAGGTTCTGCCTCCGGCGCAGCTTGGCCGTCCGCGCGTGGACGTGACGCTCCGGATTTCCGGCCTGTTCCGTGACATGTTCCCGGCGCTGATCGCCCTGCTCAATGCCGCCATGCGGGCGATTGCCGCGCGCGAAGAAGCACCGGGAGACAACCCGCTGGCCGAAGAAGCCCAGAAAACAGGCGCGGTTCCGCCGCGCATTTTCGGCTCGGCGCCCGGCACCTACGGCTCCGGCATCGAGGAAAAACTTGCCGATGGATCGTGGGGCGAGCGGGAAGAGCTGGGGCGCATCTATCTCGACGCCACCAGCCATGCTTTCGGCGGTGCCGACGGTATGGCGAGTCATGTGCCCGGCGAATTTGCCGGACGGATCGGCAATGCTGACCTACTCGTCCATACCGGCGACGATCCCGGCCGCGATCTTCTGGACGGTTCGGCCGACGTTGCCTTTATCGGCGGTTTTTCCGCAGCGGTGGCAGCGCTTGGCGGCAAGGCGGACGTGATTGCGCTCGATACGACCGATCCCGCAAAACCGAAAGCACGCTCGATTTCCGAAGCCGTCACACGGGTTGTCCGTGCGCGGGCCATCAATCCGCGCTTCATCGCCGGCCAGATGCGCCACGGCCCACGCGGCGCGGCAGAACTGGTGGAAACGGTCGACCGACTGATCGGCTTTGCCGAAACGACCCACGCCATTCCTCAATCCTTGATCGACGCCACTTATGACGCCTATCTGGGTGATGAGATCGTGCGAGAATTTCTGCTGACGCAGAGCCCGGAAGGTGCGCGCTATATGGGCGAGCGTTTCCGCTCGGCGCTGATCCGCGGGCTATGGCATCCGCGCCGAAATGCGGTCGATGCCGAGCTTGAGATGCTGACGGGAGAGGTCGCATGACGGCGCTCCCGCTCACTCTGCAACGCGGTGCCTGCCCTGCCCTTTCGGCCCCGATGATGACCGGCGACGGCCTGTTGGCGCGTATCTCGCTGATCGAAGCGATTTCGCCCGAACAACTGGCGGATATTTGCCTGCTGGCGCTGAAGCATGGCAACGGCATGGTCGACATTTCCGCCCGCGGCAATCTTCAGGTCCGTGGCTTGAGCGAGATGTCCGCGCCGCGTCTGGATGCCGATGCGCGCGCGATGAACCTGCCGCTTCGCGAAGCTCTTACCGTCGAAGTTCCACCGCTTGCCGGTATGGATGATAGCGAAATTGCCGATCCCCGACCGCTGGCAGAGGCCATACGTGACGCCTCGCGCGGCATTACCGGACTGGCACCCAAAATGGCCGTTGTGGTCGATGGTGGAGGACTTCTGCGGCTCTCGGACCTGCTTGCCGATATCCGTCTTATCGCGGTCGGAAAACACGACTGGAAGTTGCTTCTCGGAGACACAGAGCAATCCGCTCGTGTTTTCAATGTTTTACGTGAAACACTTGTTGTCGACACGGTCATCGACCTGTTGAAGCGGCTGGCAAGCCTGGGAAACAAGGCTCGCGGACGAGATCTGGCTCATCGCTTGGCCGTGAACGAGGCAGCACCCCACACTCCGCCGTCATCCTCGGGCTTGTCCCGAGGATCTGCCAGCGTCGCGACAGTTGATCCGTCGCAGATGCTCGGGACAAGCCCGAGCATGACGGCTGGAAAAGTGGCTGCATCTCCTTTTGACTTGTTCAGCCTTTCAAATCACCTCCACGCCATCGGCGTCGGCCCCGCCTTTGGACAGGCAAAGGCGGAACATCTGATCGCGCTTTGTAACGAAGCCGTCCGCTTGGGAATAAAATCGCTCAAACCAGCGCTTGATCACTCCCTGCTCTTCTTTGGCACCGAGATCGCCTGCCGGGAATTGCGGGACTTCGCCGACAGCAACGGGTTCATCATCTCTGCCACCGATCCGCGGGGCCATATCGCCGCCTGCTCGGGCAGCCCCGCCTGCACTTCGGCGACGATCGCCACTCACGAGATTGCCGCAGCAGCGGCCGCCGAATGCACCGATCTGCTCGACGGTTCTTTCAAGCTGCATGTCACCGGTTGCCCGAAAGGCTGCGCCCATCCGCAACCGGCAGCGCTTACCCTTTGCGGCACCGCTGATCGCGTTTCTCTGATTGCGCAGGGAAAAGCTGCAGACCAACCCTTTGCTTTCTCGAGCTTTGCCGATACCAACGCCACGCTTCGCCGCCTTGCCGATCTCGTCAGATCAGAAAGACGACCAAGCGAAAACTCAGCCGCGTGCCTTGCCCGGATCGGTTCAGACCGGCTGGAAGCGGCAGCCACAGGACGACCATGACAAGTTACGAATATATCCGCGAAGGCGATGCGATCTACGAAAAGTCATTCGCGATCATTCGCGCGGAAGCCGATCTTTCCGCCTTCACCGAGGAACAGGCCGATATCGCCGTGCGCATGATCCATGCCTGCGGGCTGGTCGAGGCGGCAGAGCATTTCCGGTTCTCGAGCGATTTCGTCGAGGCGGCACGCGCTGCCCTTCGAGCTGGAAAGCCGATCTATTGCGACGCCGAAATGGTGGCGCATGGCGTGACCCGCGCAAGACTGCCGGCGGAAAACCAGGTGATCTGCACCCTGCGCGACAGTCGCACCGTAGAACTGGCAAAAACCATCGGAAATACCCGCTCGGCGGCCGCTCTCGACCTGTGGGACGAGCTGGAAGGCGCGGTCGTCGCCATCGGCAATGCGCCGACGGCACTGTTCCGATTGCTGGAAATGCTGGATGCCGGCGCACCGCGCCCGGCCGCGATCATCGGCATGCCAGTCGGTTTTGTCGGCGCGATGGAAAGCAAGGAAGCGCTGATGGTTTCCACCCACGATATTCCATATGCCGTGGTGCGCGGCCGTATGGGCGGCTCGGCGATGACCGCCGCCGCAGTCAACGCGCTTGCGAGGGCAGGCCTGTGAACGCCGCCATCCTCAAGGGTAAACTGACCGGCGTCGGCACCGGCCCGGGCGACCCGGAACTGATGACGCTGAAGGCAGTGCGCGCCATAAACGAGGCCGATGTCGTCGCCTTCTTCTGCAAGAAGGGCTCGACCGGCAATGGCCGCACCATCGTCGAGGCGCATATCCGCCCCGGCACGATCGAATTGCCGCTGGTCTATCCGGTAACAATCGAGACCCACAAGGACGAAGACGACTACAAGAACCCGATCAACGATTTCTTCGATCGCTCGGCCGAAGAGATCGCCTCCTATCTCGATGCCGGCAAGAATGTTGCCGTGCTGAGCGAGGGCGATCCGCTTTTCTACGGTTCCTACATGCACCTGCATCTGCGGCTGAAGGATCTTTATCAGGCGGACGTGATCGCAGGCGTTACCGCCATGTCCGGCTGCTGGTCGATGACCGGCCTGCCGCTGGTGCAGGGCGACGACATTTTAAGCGTGCTGCCCGGCACACTGTCGGAAGAAAAGCTCGCAGAACGGCTCGCGGTTACGGATGGCGCCGTGATTATGAAGGTTGGCCGTAACTTGCCGAAAATCCGCCGCGCCCTAGCATCGGTCGGAAAGCTTTCCGGCGCACTTTATGTCGAGCGCGGCACGATGGCGAACGGAGCGGCCGAGCGACTGGAAACGCGCGACGAAAGCCCGGCGCCCTATTTCTCCATCGTACTCGTTCCCGGCTGGACCACGAGACCGCAAGGGGAAAAGAAATGACCGGGTCGCTGACCGTTGTCGGCCTCGGCCCCGGCAATCCCGACCAGATGACCCAGGAGGCTCTCGCGGCAGTTACGGCATCCACCGACTTTTTCGGCTATTTCCCGTATATAGACCGGCTGAACCTCAGAGCAGACCAACGCCGCCACGCCTCGGACAACCGCGAAGAACTGACGCGCGCCAAAGCAGCGCTGGAAATGGCGGCCAAGGGCGGTAAGGTCTGCGTTGTTTCCGGCGGTGATCCGGGCGTGTTTGCCATGGCGGCCGCAGTTTGCGAAGCGATCGACGACGGCCCGGCCGAATGGCGTGATATCGAGCTGTTCGTCGTGCCGGGTGTTACTGCGATGCTTGCGGTTGCCGCCAAGGCCGGTGCACCGCTGGGCCATGATTTCTGCGCCATATCACTGTCGAATAACCTGAAACCCTGGGCGATCATCGAGAAACGTCTCGTGGCGGCTGCGAAGGCGGGCTTCGTCATGGCCTTCTACAATCCGATCAGCAAGGCGCGTCCGCACCAGCTGGGCGAGGCTTTCGACATTTTGCGCGCCCATCTGCCCGGCTCAGTGCCGGTGATCTTCGGCCGTGCAGCAGGCCGCCCCGACGAGGCGATCCGCATCGTGCCGCTCGAAGAAGCTGAAGGCGATATGGCAGACATGGCGACCTGCGTGATCGTCGGCACGGCCGAGACGAGGCTTATCGAGCGGACTGGTCAGAGGCCGATTGTCTATTCGCCCCGTTTTCTGCGGGAGAGCTTCCAGTGACGCACCATGCCGGCAAGCTCTTCGACGCTTCTGGCCGATGGCACATCCGGCAGACGGGGGCGTTCGATCAGCACGACCTCGATGCCCAGCCGTCGGGCAGCGCTGATCTTGCCGACGCTGGAGACACCGCCACTATTCTTCGAGACGATAAGATCGATTGCATGCTGTTCAAGCAGCTGGGTCTCGTCCCATTCGGAGAACGGACCGCGCGCGGTGATATAAGACACGTTCGGCAGCTTCAGCGGCGGATCGACTGGATCGACGCTGCGCACCAGATAGGAATGCTGCGGCATCACTTCGAAAGGCAGCAGTTCCTGCCGGCCGAGCGTCAGGAAAACCCGGCGCGGAGCAATGTCGAGGGCTTGGACGGCGGCCGCAATATCGGTGACCTCCTGCCAGTGATCGTCCTTCTGTCGCGACCATACCGGACGGCGCAAAGCGAGAATATCGACACCCGCCAGCGCCGCCGCCTCGGCAGCGTTGCGGGAAATGTTTGCCGCAAACGGATGCGTCGCGTCGATCAGCAGGTCCACGTTCTTTTCGCGAAGAAATGCGGCAAGCCCTCCGGCACCGCCGAAGCCGCCGATGCGAACCGGCACGGGCTGTTCGGCCGGGGCCTTGGTGCGGCCGGCAAGCGAGAGCAGAATATCGTAATCGGGGCTCGTCGAAAGCTGGGCGGCGAGCGCCTTGGCTTCCGCCGTACCTCCCAGAATGAGGATGGAGTAGGTCAAATTGCCTCCTGAATCAGAGAAACAAGCTTTAAACCAAAGCCGCTGGCTGTCCATTGTCGGGATCGGCGAGGATGGCGTGAAAGGGCTGGGCGAAAACGCCAGGGATGCGATCGCCTGCGCTTCGGTCGTCTTCGGCGGCAGACGGCATCTGGAGCTTGCAGCGCCGCTGGTAACCGGCGAGGCGCGGCCATGGCCGGTGCCGTTCGATGCAGCGATGCGCGATGTCGTGGCACTGAGAGGGCAAAAGGTTTGCGTGCTCGCCTCCGGCGATCCGTTCTTTTACGGCGCCGGCGTCACCCTGTCGCGTCACATCGGCTCCGATGAGTTTACCACCTACCCATCGCCTTCGGCATTCTCGCTGGCGGCTTCACGACTTGGCTGGCCACTACAGGATATCGAAACCGTTTCCCTGCACGGCCGCCCGATCGATCTGATCCGCCCGCTATTACATCCCGGCCGGCGGATCATCGCGTTGACCTCCGACGAAAAAGGCCCTCGGGAGCTGGCGGAACTGCTGACGGAAAGCGGGTTTGGTCGATCCGGAATGACAGTGCTTGAAGCGATGGGCGGTGAGGCCGAGACGATGCGCGCCGGCAAGGCCGCAGAATTCGCACTGCAGGATATCAATGTCCTCAATGTCGTGGCCATCGAGGTGGTTGCAAGTGCCGATGCGCGCATCCTGCCGCGTGGTTTCGGACTGGACGACGCGCTGTTCGAACACGATGGACAGATCACCAAGCGGGAAATCCGGGCGCTGACGCTGTCGGCGCTCAGCCCGCGGCCTGGTGAACTGCTCTGGGACATCGGCGCCGGTTCCGGTTCGATCGGCATAGAATGGATGCTGGCTGACCCGTCGATGCGAGCGATTGCCATCGAAGCTCATCCGGAACGCGCCGCGCGGATCAGGCGCAATGCATACCGTTTCGGCGTTCCGGGATTGGTTCTGGTCGAAGGAGAGGCGCCGTCCGCGCTGAACGATCTCCCGCAACCCGATACGATCTTCATCGGCGGCGGAGGCAGCGAACCAGGCGTCTTCGACGCAGCCTTAGAGGCACTGAAGCCCGGCGGCAGGCTGGTTGCCAATGCCGTGACGCTGGAAATGGAAACCGTACTGCTGGCGGCACAAGCGAAACTCGGCGGCAACCTGATCCGAATGGAAGTTTCACGCGCAGCACCGGTCGGCGCGATGCAGGGCTGGAAGCCGGCAATGCCGGTGACCCAATGGACATGGACAAAAGGAATGCAATCATGATCGTTGCCGGTCTCGGCTGCCGCAAGGGCAGCACGCGCGATGAGCTTCTATCGGCGCTCGATGCCGCCTGCATGGAAGCGAAAATTTCACGTGAATCCATCTCGGCGCTCGCAACCGGCGAGATCAAGCGGGAGGAAGCCGGCATTCTGCAATTGGCCGAGATGCTGGGCCTGCCGCTCCATATCGTGGCGGACGATGCCCTGATGGACGCAGAACCGCGAACGAAAACCGTGTCACGGCACAGCCTTGCGAAAACGCTGTCCTCCAGCCTTTCGGAGGGTGCCGCGCTGGCAGCTGCGGGCGAAAAATCAGAGATCATCGTGCCTAGGCTGATATCGCAGGGCGCCACCTGCGCGCTGGCAGAAATGAAAGAACAAGCATGACCGTCCATTTCATCGGTGCAGGTCCGGGTGCAGCAGACCTGATCACCGTGCGCGGTCGTGATATTCTCGCCCGCGCGCCGGTCTGCCTTTATGCCGGCTCGATCATGCCCAAGGAACTGCTCGACTGGTGCCCGAAAGATGCGCGGATCGTCGATACCGGCTCATTGTCGTTGGACGAGATCGAAGCCGAATATGTTGCCGCCCACAAGGCGGGCAAGGACGTCGCGCGGCTGCATTCCGGCGATCTCTCCGTCTGGAGCGCGGTCGCCGAACAAATCCGTCGGCTGGAAAAACACGGTATCGATTATACGCTGACGCCGGGCGTGCCCTCCTTCGCCGCAGCAGCGGCAGCACTGAAGCGTGAACTCACCATCCCGGAAGTGGCCCAGAGCCTCGTACTCACCCGCGTTTCCGGCCGCGCGTCGAAAATGCCGGAAGGCGAAACACTGAAGGCCTTTGGAGCGACAGGCGCAACGCTGGCGATCCATCTCGCCATCCATGCACTGGAAAAAATCGTCGAGGAACTGACGCCGCTTTATGGCGCAGATTGCCCGGTGGCAATTGTCGTACGCGCCTCCTGGCCGGAAGAGCGGATCATCCGCGGAACGCTCGCCGATATCGAGGCGAAACTGGCGGAAGAGCCGGCCGAACGCACGGCACTGATCTTTATCGGCAAAGGCCTGGGCGCGTCCGATTTTGTCGAGAGCCAGCTATACAATGCCGACTATGTAAGGCGTTTTCGCCCCGGCTGGGATCAGTTCAGCAAGGATCACGCCGATAAGGGTTCGGAATGATCGGAGGGCGTGAACTCCGTCTTGCCGACAAGCTGGCCTTGTCGATTGAAGACCAGGATTTCCAGAGCGATATCTGGCGTATGCAGTGCCTTGGCCGCCGTTTTCCAGGCGAGTGCAGCGATGCGGTTGCCAAGCGGAAGCCCTATGTCATCGGCGAGCTGGAAGGCGTGCGACACGGTATTGGCCGCGGTAATTCGCGCCACGAGATCGGCCTCCGCGCCGGCTTCGGCCGCAACCTTGGCCAGAGCCTCGAGATCGGCAAGCCCGCGTTTGGAATGCACATCGAGCATGCCTTGAGAAAGCTTGGTCATCTTGGCGACGCCGCCGGCAATCGTCACCTTCGGCACCGGATGGCTGCGAAGATATTTCAGCATGCCGCCGACGAAATCGCCCATGTCGATCAGCGCGATCTCCGACAGGCCATGATGGGCCTGCGCCGCCTTTTCGGACACATTGCCGGTGGCGCCGGAAATGTGATCAAGCCCTGCGGCGCGCGCCACATCGATGCCACGCCAGATGGAATGAATCCAGGAAGCGCAGGAAAACGGGATGACGATGCCGGTTGTACCGAGAATCGATATGCCGCCAAGGATTCCAAGTCTACCGTTGAGGGTGCGCTCGGCGATCTTCTCGCCATCGGCAACGGAAATCTCGACCTCGAAATCCCGCTCGCCATGGCAAACCTCGGAAATAGCCTGGGCGATCATCTTGCGCGGAACCGGGTTGATAGATGGCTCACCGGGCGGCAGCGGCAGGCCAAGTCGTGTCACGGTGCCGACGCCCGGTCCCGCCTTGAAGGTAATGCCGGAGCCGGGCAATCCACGGCGCATGGTGCTCATGATCAGCGCGCCATGGGTGACATCGGGATCGTCGCCGGCATCCTTGACGATACCAGCCTTGGCAAATCCGCTGCCCTTCTCTTCCATAGCAAGAGCGAAGGCCGGGCGTTGGCCACCGGGCAATGTCACTTCGACCAAGGCGGGAAATTCGCCAGTCATCAACGCAAGACAGGCGGCCTTACTGGCTGCCGCCGCACAGGTGCCCGTCGTCCATCCACGACGCAGGTTCTTGCTTTCTGTTTCAATGGCCGCTTCCATGGCCGTTTCTATAACCCGGCCGCCACCGGCCGGCAAAAGGTTTGAATATGTCCGTGAATGAGTTGTTGGAAACGATCGTCGATGCCCCCGAATTTGCCCCGGGCCACGTATGGCTGGGTGGTGCCGGACCGGGTCATCCACGTTATCTGACGCTGGAAGTGGCTGATGCGCTGAAAAAGGCGGATGTGATCGTGCATGATGCGCTGGTTTCTGACGGCGTGCTGGCGCTGGCGACGACAAAAGACCTGATCTTCGTCGGCAAGCGTGGCGGCAAGCCTTCCGTCGCGCAGGACGATATCACGGCCAAACTGATCGAACTGGCAAAGGCGGGAAAGCGCGTCTTGCGGCTGAAGGGCGGCGATCCCTTCATCTTCGGTCGTGGTGGCGAGGAAGCTGAAGCGCTGGTGAAGGAAAACATTCCCTTTCGCGTGCTGCCCGGCATGACATCCGCATTGGCGGCGCTCGCCTCCGCCAACATTCCCGCTACCATGCGCGGCATCAGCCGCTCGATCACGCTGGCAACCGGCCATGCCGCCGGAACACCCGGGGATCTCGACTGGAAGGCGCTTGCAAAAACCGGCGAGCCCATCGTCGTTTATATGGGCGTCAGCACGATCGGCACGATTGCCCGACTGCTGATGGAAGGCGGCCTTGCCGCCGACACGCCCGTTGCCGTGCTGATGGCCGCAACGACGCCGGACGAACGCTCGATGACGGCAACACTTGCCACTGTCGAGGAAGAAGTCCAGCGCCAGAATTTTGCCGCTCCAGCACTGATCGTCATCGGCAGGATCGTTTCCATGCAGGCTGCCCTATCCGGGCAGGCCGTTCTTTCGGGCAAGAATCCATGATCGCCCGCGCGCTCATCATCGGCGCACCCCGCTCCGGCTCCGGCAAGACAAGCGTCACGATCGGCCTGCTGAGGGCGTTCCAACGGCGCGGCGTGAAAGTTCGCGGCATCAAGACCGGGCCGGATTATATCGACCCCGGTTTTCACGAGGCGGCGACCCGCCTGCCCGGCCTCAATCTCGACAGCTGGGCGATGGCGCCCGATCTTTTGCGCCATCTGGCGCGTGAACAGGCGGATGATGCCGAGCTGATACTGATCGAAAGTGCCATGGGCCTGTTCGACGGCATCGTGACCGAACCCAATCGTTCCGGCGCCGCATCCGATCTGGCCCGGCTTTTCGGCCTGCCTGTGCTTCTGGTACTCGACGTTTCCGGCCAGAGCCAGACAGCGGCGGCAATCGCCTGCGGTTTCATGCATTACGACCCAAATGTGAAGATGGCCGCCTGCGTGCTGAACAGGGCCGGCAGCGAGCGACACAAGAAGCTTTCCGGCGATGCGATCGAGGCACTTGGCATGCCGGTTGTCGGCACGGTGCTGCGTGATCCGACGCTGACACTGCCGGAACGCCATCTCGGTCTCGTCCAGGCGAGCGAACACCCGGAAATGGATGCCCACATCGATCGTCTGGCCGATGCTATGGAGCGCTCGCTTGATCTCGATGCGATTTTTGCCGCCGCAAAACCATTCGATATACCGTCAGGTTCAACCGAAAAGGCGCTTCCACCACCGGGCCAGCGGATTGCGCTTGCCGAGGACGCAGCCTTCACCTTCCTCTACCCACATATCAAGCGGCAATGGCGCGCCATGGGGGCGGAGATCATCACCTTTTCGCCGCTTGCCGACGAAGCGCCGCCAGCCGATTGCGACATCTGCTGGCTGCCGGGCGGTTATCCCGAGCTGCATGCCCGCCGGCTGGCAACAGCCCACAATTTCAAGGCGGGTTTGAAAAGCTTCGCGGAAACAAAACCCGTTCACGGCGAATGTGGTGGCTACATGGTTCTCGGCGAGGCGCTGGAGGATGCCGACGGGGTGACCCACGCCATGACCGGGCTTCTCTCCCATGCCACGAGCTTTGCAAAGCGCAAGATGAATCTCGGCTACCGCCAGGCACGCCTGCTGGGCCACTCTGCGATCGGTTCGGCCAACGACCTGATCCGTGGCCATGAATTCCATTACGCACGCGTGATCGATGCTGGAAACGACCAACCTCTCGCCATGATTGCAGACGGCCGCGGCGTCGAAATAGGCCCATCGGGTGGAAAACGAGGTCGTGTGACCGGCGCATTTTTCCATGCAATAGCGCGCGATTGAGCCTATTGGGCACCTGCCTGACAGGTGTCGAATTTTCGCAACCCATGGGAGGTTGCCAAATGTGTCGCATCAAAGGCACTTAATGTCGTAGCGAAGGCTCACCCGCGCGACACCGCGCCCTTACCATTCATCAAGCCTCAACGGGCCTTCGATCACAGAGCAGATTTTCCCGAGGCAGATAAGCTCACGCAGATGAGCGGGAGACTGCAGAAGAAAGGAAGTTATGTCGGCGGCAACCGAACCATTTCCCACGATCGACAGCATGAAACACGCCCCTCCACGGAAGAGGAAACCGGACGACGGGGTGTCGATGACAAGAACAGAAATCTGCATCGGATAAAGGGGAACAAGGGAAATGAACGACTTCACCAAGTATCTGGCCGGACGCGTTACGGCAGGCGGCATGAACCGCCGCGAATTCATGGGTCGCGCCATGGCCGCCGGCCTGACGCTGACCGCAGCTGGCAATCTTTTCGCCACCAGCGCCGCAGCCCAGACGCCCAAGAAGGGCGGCACATTGAAGCTCGGCCTCGAAGGCGGCGCAGCCACCGACTCGATCGACCCCGCCAAGGCAACTTCACAAGTCATGTTCGCTGCCGTACGCAGCTGGGGTGACACGCTGGTAGAGACACATCCGCAGACCCGGGCCCCGATCCCGTCGCTGGCCGAATCCTGGGCGCCTTCCGCCGACGCAAAGACCTGGACCTTCAAGATCCGCAAGGGCGTGCAGTTCCACGACGGCAAGGAAATGACCACCGACGACGTTGTGGCCACCCTGAAACGCCACAGCGACTCGAAGACCGAATCCGGTGCAGCCGGCGTGATGAAGTCGATCACCTCGATCGAAAACAAGGGCGGTGATCTGGTTGTCACACTCGACAGCGGCAATGCCGACCTGCCGGCAATCTTCACCGATTATCACCTCGTCATCCAGCCGAATGGCGGCATCGACAAGCCGACGGCAGGCGTCGGCACCGGCCCCTACAAGGTGAAGAGCTTCGAACCCGGCGTTCGCATGACCTTCGAGAAAAACCCGAATGACTGGCGCTCCGACCGTGGTTATGTAGATTCAGTCGAAATTATCACGATGAACGACGCGACGGCCCGTATTGCGGCACTTTCGTCCGGTCAGGTCCAGTTCATCAACCGCGTCGATCCGAAGACCGTACCGCTTCTGACACGCGCCTCGACGGTGCAGCTGCTGACGACATCAGGCGGCGGTCACTATGTCTTCATCATGCACTGTGACAAGGCGCCGTTCGACAACAACGACCTCAGGATGGCGCTGAAATACGCGATCGACCGCGAGGAAATGGTCAAGCGCATTCTCGGCGGTTACGGCAAGGTGGGCAACGACTTCCCGATCAACGACACCTACGCGCTCTTCCCCGAAGGCATCGAGCAGCGATCTTACGATCCCGACAAGGCGGCCTTCCATTACAAGAAGTCCGGCCATAGTGGATCCGTGCTCCTGCGCACCTCGGAAGTCGCCTTCCCGGGCGCCGTCGACGCCTCCGTGCTCTTCCAGCAGAGCGCCAAGAAAGCTGGCATCGACATCGAGATTAAGCGCGAGCCGGGTGACGGCTACTGGTCGAACGTCTGGAACGTGCAGCCTTTCTCCGCCTCCTATTGGGGCAGCCGCGCGACCCAGGACCAGTTCTATTCCGGCGCCTATCTTTCGACCGCCGACTGGAACGACACCCGCTTCAAGAACGAGACATTCGACAAGCTGCTGATCTCGGCCCGTGGCGAACTGGACGAGAAGAAGCGCAAGGACATGTATCGCGAAATGGCGATGCTGGTGCGCGACGAAGGCGGCACGATTCTGCCGATGTTCAACGACTTCGTGAATGCCGGCACCAAGAAGCTAATGGGCTATGTCAGCGATATCGGCAACGACATGTCCAACGGTTATGTCGCAAGCCGCGTCTGGTTCGACGCCTGATCCTTTGAACGAGGGCCTCGGCCCACCGATGAACATGGATCGCAGGTCAGCGCCTGCGATCCCATTCCTTCATTTCGGAAACGGGATCGCGCCAGATGTCAAATTCCGCAGAGGCCGGCGGTACGCCTGCCCGCAGCCCGAGGGAGCGGTTTCCGCTATTGACCCTTATCTTCGAGCGTTTCCTCCTCTCGCTCGTTCTTCTCTTCGCCGTTTCCGTGCTGATCTTTGCCGGCGTGGAAGCTTTGCCCGGCGATTTCGCCTCCACCTATCTCGGCCAGTCGGCAACGCCTGAGACGATTGCCAACATCCGCGCCGAACTCGGTCTCGATCGCCCTGTCGTCACCCGTTATTTCGACTGGCTGGGCGGCGTGGTCCAGGGTGATTTCGGCACCTCCTGGGCAAGCCGCAATTCGGTCTCCGAACAGGTCGGCAAACGACTTGGCAACTCACTGTTCCTTGCCGGTTTTGCCGCCATCATCGCCGTGCCGCTTGCGATCTGTCTCGGCATGCTCTCGGTCCATTTCCGTGACCGGATGCCCGACAAGATCATCAATGTGATTTCGCTGGCGGCGATCTCGCTGCCGGAATTTTTCATCGGCTACCTGCTGATCCTCTATTTCGCCGTCAATTTCGGTATCGCCACCTTCCCGGCGACAGTCTACGAGGGCATGGGCTTCCTCGAACGTATCCAGACGATTGCGCTGCCGACGGCAACACTGGTTCTCGTCGTTCTCGCTCACATGATGCGGATGACGCGGGCAGCCATCCTCTCCGTCATGTCTTCTGCCTATATGGAAACGGCCGAGCTGAAGGGACTTTCCAGCTGGCGAGCGATCGTCAAGCACGCCGCCCCCAACGCGCTCGCCCCGATCATCAATGTAGTGGCGCTCAATCTCGCCTATCTGGTGGTCGGTGTCGTAGTCGTCGAGGTCGTCTTCGTTTATCCGGGCATGGGCCAATACATGGTTGATGCGGTGACGGTGCGCGACATGCCGGTCGTGCAGGCCTGCGGCCTGATCTTTGCGGCCGTCTACATCCTCTTGAACATGCTGGCCGATATTCTTGCGATCGTCGCCAATCCGAGATTGAGGCATCCGCGATGAGAGTGAGAGAAATCCCCATCACCGCCTGGATCGGCCTTTTCGGCATTGCGCTCGCCATCTTCTGCGCCCTCTTCGCCCCGCTGATTGCCCCTTATGGCGAAACCGAAGTCGTCGGGGGCGTCTGGCAGGTGGCGGATGGCCAGTTCTTCTTCGGCCTAGACAATCTCGGCCGTGACATCCTCTCGCGGCTGATCTACGGCACCCGTACGACGCTTTTCGTGGCGCTGGCGGCGACCGTGATCTCGTTTTCGCTCGGCATCATTTTAAGCTTCATCGCGGCGGTCTCCGGCGGGGTGATCGACACAGTCTTCTCCCGTTTCAACGACCTGATGATGTCGATCCCGACGCTGATCTTCGCGCTCGTCGTACTGGCCGTCCTGCCGCAATACCTGTTCGTGCTGATCCTTGTCATGGCAGTACTTGATTCCACCCGCGTCTACCGTCTCGGCCGCGCCGTGGCGCTCGATGTCGCGGTGATGGAATTTGTCGAGGCGGCGAAACTGCGCGGTGAAGGCAAGATGTGGATCATTTTTCGCGAGATCCTGCCCAACACGCTCTCGCCGCTTCTGGCCGAGTTCGGTCTGCGCTTCGCCTTTGCCATCCTGTTCCTTTCTACCCTTTCCTTCCTCGGCCTCGGCATACAGCCGCCGACAGCAGACTGGGGCGGCATGGTGAAGGACAACAAGGACGGCATCATCTTCGGCATCCCCGCAGCGCTTGTACCCGGCTCGGCGATCGCGGCACTTTGCATCTGCGTCAACCTTGTGGTCGACTGGCTCTTGAAACGAACCTCCAGCCTGAAGGGAGGTCGTGGCGATGCCTGACACCCATCTTCTTTCCGTCCGCGACCTGAAGATCGAAGCAACCAGCTATCCGCCCGGCGAACAGCCGAAACGGATCACCATCGTCGACGGCGTTTCCTTCGATCTGCAAAAGGGTAAGGTTTTGGGCCTGATCGGCGAATCGGGAGCCGGCAAGTCGACGATCGGCCTCTCCGCCCTCGCCTATGGCCGCGGCGGCGCCGAAATCACCGGCGGCGAGGTGAAACTCGACGGCATCGACATCCTCAAACTCGGCAAGGGCGGCATCAGAAAACTGCGCGGCGCCCGTATCTGCTACGTGGCGCAGTCTGCAGCTGCCGCCTTCAACCCGGCCCACCGGCTGGGCGACCAGGTAATCGAGGCGACAGTCAAGCACGGCCTGATGACCAAGCAGGAGGCGCGCCAGCGGGCGCTCTATCTCTTCCAGGTACTGGGCCTCCCAAGTCCCGAGACCTTCGGCGATCGTTTCCCGCATCAGGTTTCGGGCGGGCAGTTGCAACGCGCCATGACCGCCATGGCGCTCTGCTCCAACCCTGACCTGATCGTCTTCGACGAACCGACAACGGCGCTCGACGTGACGACGCAGATCGATGTTCTGGCCGCGATCAAACATGCGATTGAGGAAACCGATACGGCTGCGCTCTACATCACCCACGATCTCGCGGTGGTCGCTCAGATTTCGGACGACATCATGGTTCTCCGCCATGGCAAGACGGTGGAATACGGCTCGGTACAGCAGATCATCGAGGCGCCGACGCAGGACTATACAAGAGCGCTGGTCAACGTGCGCCAGACAGCACGCGAGGAGGCTGCGGACCAGTCCAACCCGCTGCTGAAAGTGGATAATGTCAGCGCGGAATATTCGAACGGCTTCAAGGTTCTGCACGGCGTCTCCCTGCATCTGTGCAAGGGGCAGACACTGGCGATCGTTGGCGAATCAGGGTCGGGAAAGTCGACGCTGGCACGTGTCATCACCGGCCTTCTGAGGCCGAGCGAAGGCAAGATCACGTTCGACGGCAAGCCGCTGACACTGACACTGAAGAACCGCCCGAAAGACGATCTTCGCCGTATCCAGCTGATCTACCAGATGGCTGATACGGCAATGAACCCACGCCAGACGGTGCGCGACATCATCGGCCGGCCGCTGACCTTCTATTACGGCCTCAGAGGTGCTGCAAAGACCGCCCGCGTCAGGAAACTGCTCGAACAGATCGAAATGGGCAACGGTTTCATCGATCGTTATCCGGCAGAGCTTTCCGGCGGGCAGAAGCAGCGTGTGGCGATTGCCCGTGCGCTTGCGGCGAAACCGGAGCTGATCCTTTGCGACGAGCCGACATCGGCGCTCGACCCGCTGGTCGCCGAAGGCATTTTGAAGCTGCTGATGAAACTGCAGGAAGAGCAGCAGCTCTCCTATGTTTTCATCACCCATGACATCGCCATCGTGAAGGCAATAGCCGATTCGGTCGCCGTCATGCATCGCGGCAGGCTGGTCCGCTTCGGCCCGAAATCCCAGGCACTTTCGCCGCCCTTCGACGACTACACAGACCTTCTCCTCAAATCCGTGCCCGAAATGGAACTCGGCTGGCTGGAAAAGGTGCTTGCCACGCGGCGCATGGAAAGCGCCGGACACTGAGAGCTGCCCCTCATCCGCCTGCCGGCACCTTCTCCCCGTAAACGGGGCGAGGACGCAGGTACCAACGTCTCGTTTCCCTTTCCACCATCGAGAGGGGGAAGGTGAGGGGCAAATCCCGCAAAGAGTTTGCTTTTAGGATCTGAACAGATGAACGACCGCCCCTTCACCGTTATCGAAAACCAGTGGATCAGGCTGAAGGACGGGACCCGGCTTGCCGCCCGCATCTGGATGCCGGATGGAACAGAAGCCGATCCGGTGCCGGCGGTCTTCGAATTCCTGCCCTATCGAAAACGCGACGGAACCAGCCCGCGCGACGAATCCACTTATCCGGTCTTTGCTGCGTCAGGTATTGCCGGAGTGCGTGTCGATATCCGCGGCTCGGGCGAATCCGACGGGGTGATCGACGGCGAGTATACCGAGCTGGAACTGGCGAATGCCTGCGAGCTGATCGCCTGGATTGCCGAACAACCCTGGTCGAACGGTTCGGTCGGCATGATGGGTATCTCCTGGGGCGGCTTCAACAGCCTGCAAGTCGCAGCGCTTCGCCCGCCAGCCTTAAAGGCGGTGATCTCGATCGCCTCCACTACCGATCGCTACAATGACGATATCCATTACAAGAATGGCTGTCATCTCTCGGCCCAGCTCTCCTGGGCGGCAACCATGCTTGCCTACCAATCCCGCTCGCCCGATCCGGAAATCGTCGGCGACCGCTGGCTCGACATGTGGGTAGAGCGGCTGGAAAACGAACCCTTCTTCGTGGAGGAATGGCTCTCTCACCAGCGCCGCGATGCATTCTGGAAACACGGTTCGATCTGCGAGGACTATTCCGCTTTCGAAATCCCGGCTCTGGTAATTGCCGGTTGGGCCGATGGTTATCGCAACACCCCGTTTCTGGCGGTCGAGGGACTGGGCGAAAAGGCCAAGGCGCTTGTCGGCCCATGGGTCCACAAATACCCGCATTTTGCCTGGCCAAAACCACGCGCCGATTTCCTTGGCGAGGCCATCGCCTTCTGGAACCGCTGGCTGCGCGGCGAGAACAACGGCATCGACCGGCTGCCGCAGATGCGCGCCTATATTCTCGACGGTCCGAAGCCGGCTGTCAGACGTGATGCCGATCCGGGTTTCTGGATCTCGAAAGACCGCTGGAGCGCACCGGAAGCCGAGTGTTTCTATATCGATCAGTTCGGAACACTGCTTGAAGGCATGCCTATCCCCCATGCGCCGAAGCATAACGTCTATCTGAAATCCCCACTCGACACCGGAACAGCCGCCGGTGAATGGTTCACACTGAAACCGGATGCGGAACTGGCCGGCGACCAGCGCAGCGACGATGCCGGCTCGCTGACCTTTGAGACGGCACCGCTGGCGCAGTCGAAAACCTATCTCGGTCGCCCGGTCATCACGCTGACGCTGCACGCCGATGCCGAGCTTGCCAATCTCTGCGCCCGCATCGTCGACATCCATCCCGACGGCACCGCAACACGCGTTTCGTTCGGCGTCATCAACCTTGCCCATCGTGACGGCAACGAGAACCCGAAGCCGCTCACGCCCGGCGAGCCGGTAACGATCCGGCTTGAACTCGATGCATGCGGTTATCGTTTTGGCGAAGGACACAGAATTCGGCTATCGATTTCAACCTCTTACTGGCCGATGGTTCTACCGCCGCCGGTCGATCCCGGCGTGACGATCGATATCGCTTCGCTTGGTCTCGCCATGCCGCTTCTTGGGCGCCATGAGACCTTCGAGATGAAGCAGCCTGACAATCCGGATCCGCTGCCGAAATATATCGAACATGCACCGGCTGAAACGCGCCGCAGCGTAACCCGCGACCTTGCTGCCAACGAGACGCGCTATCAGGTGACCGAGGATACCGGACTTTTCGAACATCCCGGCACCGGCCTTGCCACCTGCCGGCGCCGCGAGGAAACCTGGTCGATCAGCCCGGACGATCCACTGTCTATGACAGGAACCTGCGTCTGGACCTGCGACATGAGCCGCTCCAACTGGTCGATACGTACTGTGTCGACCGCCAATATAGCCTGCACGGACAAGGATTGGCTGATAAGCGCCAAGGTTCTGGCCTATCACGGGGAAAAGCAGATCTTCGAAAAGACATTCGAGAAAGCGATACCGCGTGACCTCATCTAGACGGTCACGTTCGCCACATCGATGTGAGTTGACCGAAAGCTTTACGAGGAACACAGTCATGGCAACTGGAGAAGCTGCCATGACAATATTTGCACGCAAAAACCTTGGAATGACATTCGCCTTGTTGCTACTTGCCGCTCCGGCAACATCCGCGTTTGCTGCAGAAGCGGCAGTGGTTATCCCGGCCCCCATAGTTGATGAGGCAGCCAAGGGGAGCAGCGAGACCGCAGTTTTTGCCGGCGGCTGTTTCTGGGGTGTGCAGGCCGTGTTCCAGCATGTGAAGGGCGTGAAGAACGCAGTCTCGGGATATTCCGGCGGCGCGAAGGAAACGGCCAGTTATGAGACCGTCAGCCTAGGCGAGACGGGCCACGCGGAGGCGGTGGAAGTGACCTTCGATCCGCACGAGGTGAGCTACGGCACACTGCTGCAGGTGTTTTTCTCCGTCGCCCATAACCCGACCCAGCTGAATTATCAGGGGCCGGATCAGGGCACGCAGTACCGATCAGCGATTTTTACCGCCAGCGCTGAACAGCAGAAAGTTGCCGCAGCCTACATCGCCCAACTGGACAGAACCGGGCTGTTTCATGCGCCGATCGTGACCAAGCTTTCGAAGCTGAAAGGCTTTTATCCGGCAGAAAAATACCATCAGGATTTCCTGACGCTCAATCCGAACCACCCCTATATCGTCTATAACGACATGCCGAAGATCGATAATCTGAAGACCATCTTCCCGGCAGCCTTCAGGGCCAATCCGGTACTTGTCTCCAAGGCGAAGACCTAGGCGGCAAACGCTCGGATCGCTTCGCACAGAGTCTTGAAACCGTCTCGTGCGCCCTCGCTCATATGCCGGGCGCGAAGCCATCCGTGGACCATTTGCGGCTCGTCTCGAAAGCTCGCGGTGACACCCCATTGGTTCAGCCGCGCTGCATAGAGCCGGCCATCATCACGCAGCGGATCGAAATGCGCCACGGTGATATAGGCAGGCGGAAGCCCGGAAAGATCGGTTGATAGAAGCGGATGCGCCACCGGCTCAATTTCCGGCGCTTTTAGCACTGCGCGATAATAGGCGACATCGGCGGTCGTCAAACCCGGCGCATTCGCCATTTCTCGATACGAACCTGAAACAAGATCGCCGCCAAGCGCGGGGTAAATGAGCACCTGACCTATAATGCCGGGAAGGTTTTCGTCACGCGCCCGAATTGAGAGGCCGGCAGCAAGATTGCCGCCAGCACTGTCACCGATCACCACGATCTTGCTACCCTGCCCGATAAGCTGCTTCAGCACGCCGTAACAATCATCCGTCTGAACAGGCCAGACGTGTTCCGGCGCGAGACGATAATCGACAGAAATGAGCTCCGCTTGGGCAAACTCGGCAATCTCGGCACAGATCGCATGATGGCTCTCCAGAGAGCCGACGACAAAGCCGCCGCCATGCAGATAGAGCAAAACGGTTTTCGTAGTGAGACGCGCAGGTCGGTAGCGCCGGATCGGCGCGAACAAAACCTCATCCTGAAAGATCATCCCCTTGGGCAGCGGCCGGTCGAAACCGGCACAGAGCGCATCATACCAGACGCGCTGCTGCGCAATCGGCGCATTCACGGCGTCGGGGGGATAAAAGCTGTTGCAGGCATCGAGAAACTCAAGAATACCCGGCTCGCTCGGCATCGGCGAATGTGTCTCGCTGGTCTCCATGGCCTCATTCATCCTGTTTCTCCGAGGACCAAAGGCTAGGCAAGATGACGGTATGCTGCAAGAGTAAGAACGGCTCTCACTCTCCGTTGAAATCCTTGAGCAGCACCGACTGATCCGTCAGGTACCGGGCGAAGATGGGCAGGCTGGCGCCACCGATCGCGCGCGCCTGCGATCCGACCTTGCCCTGGATGATATCGGGAATGACGACACCGCGAAGGTCGAGCCGGGCAACCGCCTCGATCGTCGCATCGACGATGCGTTTCCTCACCCAGCCCGGAAAGCCACCATCGATGACCGCCGCACCGAAATCGATGATCGAAGCGGCCGCGACGATGGCCTGCGCCAATGCGGCAGCTGTCGCCTGGACCCAGAGCTCTAGCGGCTGGCCGAAATCGACCCAGTCATCGGCCGAATACCAGAGCGGCTGCGGATCGATGCCGCGATCTCTCAGCATGTTCTCCAGTACGAAGATCGAGGCGATATCGAGAAGCTGGCGATTTTCGCCATTCCTGCCCCGCACCGGCAGCGGCCCGACGGCCCCGGCAGTGCCCGTACGGCCCGAAAAAATGCTCGAATTCAACACGATGCCGCCGCCGATGAACGAGCCGATGAACAGGTAGATGAAATCCGGATAGGTAGGCCCGACACCGAATACCAGCTCCGCACCGCAGGCGCTCGTCGCGTCGTTCTGCAAATAGACGGAGTGAGCGACGCGCGACGCGACTTCGGCCTGGAGATCGAAGCCACGCCAAACCTCCATGGCACCCGATGGCGCGCCGATCTCGTCGGCCCAATTCCACAACTCGAACGGCGCAGCAATACCGATGCCGGCGATCCGCGCCTGCTCCTCGCCGCTCATCTGCGCTTCGATATCGGCAATGCCCGAGGTGATGATCCGCAGAATCTCCTGCGGCAGCGGATAAGCATAGGTCTCGTGATAGCGCTTGCGGATATTACCGACGAAATCCATCAGCACCAGATCGGCGCTGCGACGGCCTATCTTCACGCCGAAGGACAGGACGGCATCCGGGTTGAGACGCATGGGTATGGAAGGTTGGCCGACACGCCCCCGCACCGGCTCGCCGCGAAGCAACAGACCATCTTTCTCCAGCGCCCGCATGATGACCGACGCCGTCTGTGCCGACAGGCCGCTGAGCCGGGTAATATCTGCCTTCGACAGCGCACCGTGCAGCCGCACCAGCGACAGGACCAGCCGCTCGTTATAGGCGCGCACCCGCGTCTGGTTGGAACCGCCGGAAAAACCGGCAGAAGAAACAGGCCCGGAAAGCGGGCCATCGGTGATCGACATCCAGCACCTCCCTTGCCTTCGCTCTCTCACGTTGGGCATAGCATGACAAGGCAGAATAAATAATTCAATCGGAATTAATTATTGACAGGAGATTTTCTTTCGCGATTATTGACGATTGTAAGGATGCAGGAACGCCCGGAGGAGGCACTGGGGCACGATCCGGCCTGCATCCGGAATGAACCCGTCCGCAGCGAGCGGACTTCGTCTCTGGGAGGAGATCATGAGAAAATCCGTACTTTCCCTGTCATTCGGGGCGTTGGCGCTTGGCGTCGTCTTTTCTGCACCCGCTTACGCCGCGGACATTTCGGCCTGCCTGATTACCAAGACCGATACCAATCCCTTCTTCGTCAAGATGAAGGAAGGCGCGACCGCCAAGGCCAAAGAACTCGGCGTCTCGCTGAAATCCTATGCCGGCAAGATCGACGGCGACAGCGAAAGCCAGGTAGCGGCGATCGAGACCTGCATCGCCGATGGCGCCAAGGGCATCCTGATCACCGCCTCCGACACCAAGGGCATCGTGCCGAACCTGAAGAAGGCGCGCGATGCCGGCCTGCTGGTGATCGCACTCGACACGCCGCTGGAGCCGATCGACGCCGCCGACATGACCTTCGCCACCGACAATCTGCTGGCCGGCAAGCTGATCGGTCAATGGGCCAAGGATACGCTGGGTGACGCCGCCAAGGAAGCCAAGGTGGCCTTCCTCGATCTTACCCCGTCGCAGCCTTCCGTCGACATTCTTCGCGACCAGGGTTTCATGATCGGTTTCGGCATCGACCCGAAGGATCCGAACAAGATCGGTGACGAGGACGATCCGCGCATCGTCGGACACGATATCACCAACGGCAATGAAGAAGGTGGCCGCACCGCGATGGAAAACCTTCTGCAGAAGGACCCGACCATCAACGTCGTCCACACGATCAACGAACCGGCTGCCGCCGGTGCCTATGAGGCGCTGAAATCGGTCGGCCGCGAGAAGGACGTGCTGATCGTCTCGGTCGACGGCGGTTGCCCGGGCGTCAAGAACGTCGCCGATGGCGCGATCGGCGCCACCTCGCAGCAATATCCGCTGCAGATGGCGGCACTCGGCATTGAGGCGATCAAGAAGTTTGCCGATAGCGGCGAAAAGCCGAAGCCGACCGAAGGCAAGAACTTCTTCGATACTGGCGTCACGCTGGTCACCGACAAGCCGGTGCCGTCGATCAAGTCGATCGACACCAAGGAAGGCCTGAACAAGTGCTGGGGCTAAGCCTCTAGCAAATCCTTGCGGGCCGGTGGACCTGTTCCACCGGCCTGCCACGGCAACCCGGCCTGAACCGGGCATCGACAAAAGCGGGAGGATTTCATGAGCGAGCCAGTGGCAAGCGCACCGCATCACGACTATGAAAAAGTGCTCAAGGACAGTTCGAAGGATGTAGCATCCTTCGAACAGGACAAACCGTCCTTCCTTCACAAGTTCCGTCACTTTCTGCATTCCAACCCGTCCGCCGTATCGCTGATCGTGCTGGTCGTGTCGTTGATCGTGTTCGGCCTGACGCTTGGCGGCAAGTTTTTCTCCGCCTTCTCGCTGACGCTGATCCTGCAGCAGGTGGCGATCACCGGGATCGTCGGGGCGGCCCAGTCGCTGGTCATCATGACCGCCGGTATCGATCTTTCGGTCGGCGCCATCATGGTTCTGTCGTCGGTCGTCATGGGGCAATTCACCTTCCGCTACGGCTTGCCGCCGGAACTCGCGATCCTCTGTGGTTTTGCAACCGGTGCGCTTTGCGGTTTCATCAACGGCGTTTTGATCGCCAGGGTGAAACTGCCCCCCTTCATCGTGACACTTGGCATGTGGCAGATCGTGCTTGCCAGCAACTTTCTCTATTCCGCCAACGAGACCATTCGCTCGCAGGAAATCGAAAGTACCGCCCCAATTCTCCAATTCTTTGGAGAAACCTTCAAGTTCGGCGGCGCGGTGTTCACCTATGGCGTGATCGCCATGATCCTTCTCGTCGCAGTGCTCTGGTACGTACTCAACCACACCGCTTGGGGACGGCATCTCTACGCAGTCGGCGACGATCCGGAAGCAGCCGATCTTTCCGGCGTCAACGTGCAGCGCATGCTGATTTCCGTCTATATGCTATCGGGTGTGATCTGCGCGCTGGCAGGCTGGGCACTGATCGGCCGTATCGGCTCCGTGTCGCCAACCGCCGGTCAGTTTGCCAATATCGAATCGATCACCGCCGTGGTGATCGGCGGCATCTCGCTCTTCGGCGGCCGCGGCTCCATTCTCGGCATGATGTTCGGCGCGCTGATCGTTGGCGTCTTTTCGCTCGGCCTGCGCCTGCTCGGCACCGATGTGCAATGGACCTATCTCCTGATCGGCGTCCTCATCATCGTCGCCGTCGCAGCCGACCAATGGATCAGAAAGGCTTCACGCTGATGACCGACACACGCAAACCCATCCTCACTGGTCGCAATCTCGTCAAGCGTTACGGCCGTGTCACCGCCATCGACAATGCCGATTTCGATCTCTATCCCGGCGAAATCCTCGCCGTGATCGGCGACAACGGCGCCGGAAAATCCTCGCTGATCAAGGCGATTTCCGGCGCGATCCGTCCCGATGAGGGCGAGATCCGCATGGACGGAGAACTCGTGCATTTCGCCTCGCCGATCGAGGCCCGAAAGGCCGGTATCGAAACCGTCTACCAGAACCTCGCACTGTCACCGGCGCTGTCGATCGCCGACAACATGTTTCTCGGTCGCGAAATCCGCAAGCCCGGCTTCATGGGTAAGGTTCTGCGCAAACTCGACCACGGCGCCATGGAAAAGATGGCGCGTGAAAAGCTCTCCGAGCTTGGATTGATGACCATCCAGAACATCAACCAGGCCGTGGAAACGCTGTCTGGCGGTCAGCGCCAGGGCGTGGCGGTGGCGCGGGCAGCAGCCTTCGGTTCCAAGGTCATCATCCTTGACGAGCCGACGGCAGCACTCGGCGTCAAGGAAAGCCGGCGTGTGCTGGAGCTGATCCTCGACGTGCGCTCGCGTGGCATTCCGATCGTGCTGATCTCACACAACATGCCGCATGTCTTCGAGATCGCCGACCGCATCCACATCCACAGGCTAGGAAAACGTCTTACCGTCATCAATCCGAAGGATTATACGATGTCGGACGCCGTCGCATTCATGACCGGCGCAAAGGCGCCGGAGCCGCTTGCCGCATGACAATGACCACCGATGATATCGCCCGCACAATCATTCACCGTGCGGGCGACAGGCGACGTTTTATCGTCGCGATTGCCGGCCCGCCGGGCGCAGGCAAGTCGACCCTGGCCGACTCGCTTTCAGCGGCGTTGAAAACGCTTGGTGAGAGCGCAGAAGTCCTGCCGATGGACGGCTTCCACATGGACAATGGCGTCCTGCAGAAAAAAGGCCTCCTTTCCCGCAAGGGGGCGCCCGAGACGTTCGACGTCCGCGGCTTTCTCGACATCATCCGTGCAGTCAGGGTGGCGGAAGGAGAAGTGCTGGTGCCAGTATTCGACCGATCCCGGGAACTGGCCATCGCGGCAGCACGCATCATCGATGATTCGACGCGGTTCGTTCTTGTCGAGGGAAACTACCTGCTTCTCGATCGCGCTCCCTGGTCGGCACTGGACGGCGAATTCGACTACGAGATCCTCATCTCTGCCCCCGTCGCGACACTTGAGGAACGGCTTATGGATCGCTGGCGCGGTTACGGATTGAGCGAAGAGGCGGCCCGGGCAAAAACGCAAGGGAACGACCTGAAAAACGGCGCCCTGATCAGGGACCATTGCCGTGAGGCCGATATCATTCTGACGGATTAAACGAAAAAGCCTGCCGCGGGAGGAGGTGCGGCAGGCTTTTCGAAAAGATTTGAACAGCGACTGGGAGGAGGAGTGTCGCTGCTCGATCAGGCGCCCTTGGGAGGAGGAGTAGGTCGCCTGAAAATCAGAGGTCTGCGGGAGGAGGAGCATCGCTCTGATGTGGTCATCATACAGGCGAACCGATACTTTAGAAGCGATATTGCTGCAGCAGAGCCATGCACTGAACGCTTAGCTATGGACACTACGACTCTTCAATGCTCACAAATGTGGCAATGGCCAGAGCCGCCGCAGCATCGGCTCGCTTCCAGCACGACAAGACCAGCAAATTAAGGCCGATTTGCAGGATCGGTAGACGCGATCGACTACTCGATCGTGCTATCTCAAAGAGCAGAACCAATTCCTCCGACAACCGGCATACCGATATCCAGACATGGAAAAGGGCGCGACGATGCGCGCCCTTTTTTAAGAATGTCCCGATCGACCCGTACTATACGCTGAAAGCCGCGCCGATCAGCGCCTTCGTATAATCGGCCTTCGGGGCCTCGAAGATTGCATCCGTTTCGCCCTGTTCGACGATCTCGCCGTTTTTCATCACGATCACATAGTCCGAAATGGCTTTGACCACCGACAGGTCGTGACTGATGAAGACGTAGGAAAGATTGTGATCGGCCTGCAGCTTGCGCAACAAATCGATCACCTGCCCCTGAACCGACCGGTCGAGAGCCGATGTCGGCTCGTCGAGGATGACAACACGCGGCTTGAGGATCATCGCCCGGGCAATCGCAATACGCTGCCGCTGGCCGCCGGAGAATTCATGCGGATAGCGGTTGCGTGCTGCCGGATCGAGGCCAACCTCCTGAAGCGCCGCGATGGCGCGCCGGTCGCGATCGGCCTTGCTCAAGCCAGGCTCGTGGACAAGCAGGCCTTCGGTGATGACCTCACCGACAGTCTGGCGCGGCGAAAGCGAACCGTAGGGATCCTGGAAGACGAGCTGCATCTCCTTGCGCAGCGAACGCATCTGGCGGCGATCGTGCCGCGAGATGTCCTGTTTGCCGAAGCGGTATGCACCGTCGCTCGGCAGGAGCCTTAAAAGCGCGCGCCCGAGCGTCGATTTTCCGGAACCCGATTCGCCGACGACACCGATCGTCTGGCCTTCCTGCAGTCTCACGGTGACGCCATTGACGGCACGGAAGGTACGCGGACCTTTGGACAGAAACCCTTTGCCGATATCGAAATCGACGACCACGTCACGGCCTTCGAGAATGATCGGGGCATTGTCTGCCGGCGGCGCCTTGCGGCCATGCGGCTCCGCATCGATCAGCATGCGGGTATAGGACGAGGTCGGGTTCTCGAAGATCTGCTCCGTCGTCCCCTGCTCCACCACCTCACCGCGGCGCATGACGACGACGCGTTCCGCGAAATGGCGCACGATACCGAGATCGTGGGTGATCAGCACGATCGCCATGCCGAACCGCTCCTGCAGCGAGCGCAGGAGTTTCAGGATCTGTGCCTGGATCGTCACGTCGAGCGCCGTGGTCGGCTCGTCGGCGATCAGCACATCAGGCTCGTTGGCAAGCGCCATGGCGATCATCACGCGCTGGCGCTGGCCGCCGGAAAGCTCATGCGGATAGCTGTCGATCCGGCGCGCCGGATCGGGAATGCCGACGAGTTCCAACAGCTCCAGCACGCGGGCGCGGGCCTGCGCCCTTGAGCCGCCGCGGTGATAGAGGATCGGCTCGGCGATCTGCCGGCCGATCGTATAGAGCGGATCGAGCGAGGTCATCGGCTCCTGAAAGATCATGGTGATCTTGGCGCCGCGCACCTTGTTCAGCTCGCTCTTCGGCAAGCCGACAAGTTCCTTGCCGCGATATCGGGCAGATCCGATGACCGTGCCGTTCTTGGCGAGCAGGCCCATGACGCCCATCATGGTCTGGCTCTTGCCGGAACCGCTCTCGCCCACGACAGCAAGTGTCTCGCCGGCCTTGATATCGAAACCGATACCCTTGACCGCATTCACGGTGCCGTCCGGCGTCGAGAAATCGACCTTCAGATCGCGAATGGAGAGGATGTTTTCTTGTGTCCCAGTCATATCAGCGGTCCTTCGGGTCAAGTGCATCGCGCAGGCCATCGCCGATGAAGTTCAGCGAGAAGAGCGTTGCCACGAAGAAGATGGACGGGAAGATCAGCAGCCACGGGGCCGACTGGATGTTGCTGGCACCTTCCGAGATCAGCGCGCCCCAGCTCGTCAGCGGCGCCTGAACGCCGAGGCCGAGGAAGGAAAGAAAACTCTCGAGAAGGATCACTTTCGGCACGACGACGGTAACGAAGACGATGACCGGGCCGATCGTGTTCGGAATGATATGCCGGCGGATGATCTGCCAGTCGCTCAATCCCAGTGCCTGTGCGGCACCGACGAATTCCCGACGCTTCAATGCCAGCGTCTGACCGCGCACGATACGGGCCATGTCCAGCCATTCCACCGCGCCGATGACAAGGAAGATCAGTATGAAGGATCGGCCGAAAAAGACGACGAGCACGACGACGAGAAAGACGAAGGGCAGCGAATAGAGGATTTCGACAAACCGCATCATTACATTGTCGACGCGACCGCCGAGATAACCCGATGTCGCGCCATAAAGCACGCCGATGCCGAGCGAGACGAGACTGGCAAGCAGGCCGACCGCGATCGAGATCTGGCCGCCGAGCATGACGCGGGCAAGCATGTCGCGACCATTCGGATCGGTGCCGAAGAAGAAATATTCGCGGCTGACAGTGCCTTCGACCTTCAGCTCGCGCCCGTCGTTTTCGGTTGCGACGACCTTGGTGTTTTTGAACTCGTTGGCACGGTCGAAATAGCGGGTTGCGCGCGGATCGATCGGGTTTTCGGCGCTCAATGTTGCGGTAAATGTCTGTCCTTCAACATTGAACTCATCGAGATTGACGCGGGCGCGGGTGGCAACGCCACGCATCGCATCTTCCAGCGACGCCTCATCCGGCCGTGGCTCAAGGCTCGGGCCGACGGAGACGTAGGAGGAATAAACCTGGTCATAGCTGTGCGGCACGAAGAACGGGCCGATGTAGGAAAACAGCGCGATCAGCACCATCATCACGCAGCCGGCCATCGCAGCCTTGTTGCGACGGAAGCGAAGGGCTGCCAGCTGAAACAGGCTGCGGCTTTTGTTGTCCGGGCTTTCCGGCTGCGCGGGCGCAGGATTAGTGACGATATCAGTCATGGCGAACCCTCGGATCGAGCAGGCCGTAAATGAGATCGACCACGAGATTGAAAACGATGACGAAGATGGCGATCAGCACGACCGTGCCCATGACCAGCGTATAATCGCGGTTGAGCGCGCCGAGCACGAAATAGCGGCCGATGCCGGGAATGGTGAAGATCGTCTCGACCACGGCGGAACCGGTCATCAGCGCCGCAGCGCAGGGCGCGAGATAGGAGACGACCGGCAGAAGCGCGCCGCGCATGGCATGGGTGATGACGACGATCCGCGGCGGCAAACCGTAGGCCCGAGCTGTGCGGATATGGTCGGCATGCAGCGCCTCGATCATCGAGCCGCGGGTAAGACGAGCAAAAACGGCAAGCTGCGGCAGCGCCAAGGCGATCATCGGCAGGAGCAAATAACGGAACGAACCGTCACCCCAGCCGCCGGCCGGCAGCAGCGAGAAGACGATAGCGAAGATCAGCGTCAGAACCGGGCCAACGACGAAATTCGGAATTGTCGTGCCGACGGTCGCGAGGGACATGATGGAGAAATCGAGCACGCTGTTCTGGCGAAGGGCAGCAATCGTGCCAAGCGTGACGCCGCCGACCAGAGCCAGGAGAAGCGCGAAAAAGCCGAGTTCCATAGAATAGGGCAGGCCCTTGCTGATCAGTTCGGCGACCGTGTTGTCCTTGTAGATGTAGCTCGGGCCGAAATCGCCCTGAACGGCATTGGATATGTAGGTTACATATTGCCGCCACAGGGGCTGGTCGAGCTGATAGGTCCGCATGATGTTTTCCATCGTTGCGGGCGGAAGCGGGCGCTCCAGATTGAACGGGCCACCTGGCGCAAAGCGCATCAGGAAGAAGGAAATGGTGACGACGATAAACAGCGTCGGTACGGCGCT
The DNA here is from genome assembly GCF_040675795.1 of Neorhizobium sp. LMR1-1-1.1. Classification (NCBI taxonomy): domain Bacteria; kingdom Pseudomonadati; phylum Pseudomonadota; class Alphaproteobacteria; order Hyphomicrobiales; family Rhizobiaceae; genus Neorhizobium; species Neorhizobium sp. LMR1-1-1.1. Next base: position 131,089 of record NZ_JBEGHE010000080.1, on the reverse strand, counting down.
CGCAAGGCGGCGCAGGACAAAAGCCAGCATGCGGGTGTCTCCTGCAAAACGGCGCCCGCGGTTAGGCGGGCGCCGTCTCGGATGATGGATGTTATTCGGAAACGCTGAGGAAGCGGCTCAGGTGCTCGTTGGCAGCATTGTCCTCCCAGCCGGAAACGCGGTTGGACACGAGCCAGAGATCAGCCTGGGTAAGCAGAGGCGCGACCGGCTGGTCACGCGACAGAAGCGCTTCGGCTTCGTGCAGCAGCTTGGAGCGGGCTTCCGGGTTCTCTTCCGCATAGGACTTCTGCATCAGAGCGTCGAATTCCGGGTTGTTGTACTTGCCGTAATTGAAGGTCTTGTTGGTCGACAGGTTCAGCGCCAGGAAGTTTTCGGCATCCGCATAGTCGGCAACCCAGCCGGCGCGGGCAACGTTGAACTTGCCGCCTTCCTGCAGGTAAGCGTAGTGCGACGAGACGTCGAGATTGGTCATCGTCACCTTGGCTTTGAAAGTGTTCTTCCACATGTCGGCGACGGCGGTGGCGACACGCTCGTGGTTCGGGTTGGTATTGTAGCGGATCTCGATTTCGAGCGGCTTGCCGCCTTCACCGTAACCAGCTTCCTTCATCAGTTCGAGCGCCTTGTCCTCGCGATCAAGCTGCGAAAGTGTGGCGAAATCGGCCTTGGATGGCTCACCGTAGCTTGCCATGCCCGGGGGGACCAGCGAATAGGCCGGGATCTGCGAGCCGCTGTAGATTTCCTTGGCGAGAAAGTCACGATCGACAGCCATCGAAAGTGCCTGACGAACGCGCACGTCGTCATAGGGTGCCTGACTGCCATCGAAGGCGTAGTAGTAGGTGGCCAGCGTCGGGGAAACGTGGACCTGATCCTTGTAGGTGCCGCGCAGGCGCTCGATCTGGTCGGCCGAGAAATTGAAGACGAGATCCATTTCCTTCGCTTCGAAGCGACGGACGGACGCAGCCTGGTCGTCGATCGGATAGAAGATCACCTTGTCGAGCTTGGTGTTGGCAGCGTCCCAATGGTTCTCGTTCTTCTCAACCACGAGGCTATCGTTTGGCACATGGCTGACCAGCTTGAAGGCGCCGTTAGACACCATCACACCAGGCTTGACGAAGTCGGCACCGTTTTTCTCGACACTTGCTTTGGAAACGGGCAGCGCGGTCTGGTGGGCCAGCAGCTCAAGGAAGAACGGGGTCGGGCGCTCGAGCGTGATCTGAAACGTCTTGTCGTCGACGGCCTTGACGCCGAGTGTGGCGACCTCAGCCTTGCCGTTGTTGATCGCTTCGGCATTCTTGATCGGGTAGAGGATATTGGCGTATTTCGCTGCCGTCTTCGGATCTTCTACACGCTTGAAGGAAAACTCAAAGTCCTGTGCAGTAACGGGTGTACCATCCGACCACTTTGCATTTTCGCGCAGCTTAAACGTGTAGGTTACACCGTCATCAGACAGTGTCCAGCTCTCGGCAGCGCCCGGGATAATCTTGCCAGCAGCATCGTAAATCGTCAGACCTTCGTAAAGATCCTTGAGGATGAAGGCTTCGATATTGATCGAGGTCTGCGCCTGATCGAGCGTCTGTGGCTCGCCGGCATTGCCGCGATGAAGCACTGCCTCGGCGAAGGCCGGAGCGCTGGCGAAGAGCACTGACCCCAGCAGCGCGGCCGCAGAAAGTTTGAGAAGACGAGAAGACATGATCGGTATCCTTTCCCAGTTTATTCCGGATCAGTTGCGGGAATGAATGACAGAAAGGCATGGACTGCAAGGCTTTTCTCATCGCGTCACAGTCGAAGGAGACAACTGTGGCACGCAAGAAAAACGTCAAGGTTGCATAAGAGAAATGTGAACTTGATGAAAGCCATCCGCCATATTCATCTCGTCCGATGAGCCGCCAGGACCATTAGAGACATCTTACGTACAGGGAAGATATGCCGAAGATAGCGTTTCTCTCGCATTGGGTGAGTTGGCGAAATTTTATTGCTCATGGGTGTATGCAGCGATCTTCGGCGGCGGCATTTGCAGTCAGCCAAAGGACACTTTTTGCGTGTGTACCGTACCTACATTGGCAACACAAAAAGAACCGTTACTCCACAATGTTATGATCTGGCGGAATGGCTTGATAGGTGTTCGCTATCGCGTAACCGATCTCGTTTATTGACGGGCAGGCTTCGTGTTGCGACATTTTCCCGCATCCCCGAATGATCTTACCATCGGGGAATGGATGCCGGAGACAGTCGAGGAGGACAGGTTTGCGGCATATGCCGGGAGGCCACGTCCATGACCATGCGAAATTCCGCTGGTGAGATCGCCCAGCGGTCACGCGACATCATCCGTGACCGGAAGCATCTGGAAGGGCCGATGCTGCCCATTCTGCATGCGCTTCAGGCGGAGTTCGGTTACATACCGGATATCGTCAAGCCAGTCATCGCCGATGAACTCAACCTCTCCCGTGCGGAAGTCCATGGCGTCGTCACCTTCTATCCCGAATTTCGTGAACATCCGGGTGGACGGCATGTTCTGAAAATCTGCCGAGCCGAAGCCTGTCAATCGGTGGGCTGTGATAATCTCGCGGATCGCGTTCGCCAGTTGCTGGGGATTGATTTTCACCAGACGACGCCTGACGGAGCGGTGATGCTCGAACCGGTCTATTGCTTGGGTCTGTGCGCCTGCGGTCCTGCCGCCATGCTGGATGGCGAGGTTTATGGCCGGGTCGACGAGCACTGTCTTTCCGAAATTGTTGGGAGGCTGGGCCGATGACGGTAACGATCTTCGTCCCTCGCGATGCCGCATCCCTGGCGCTCGGAGCCGAGAAGGTTGCAGCGGCAATCACAAGCGAAATCGCTGCCCGCAGTATTGACGCCAGGATCGTGCGCAACGGCTCTCGCGGCATGTTCTGGCTCGAACCGCTGGTGGAGGTGCGCACCGATCACGGTCGCGTCGCTTACGGGCCGGTGAAAGCCTCGGATATAAAAGACCTTTTCGACGCCGGTTTTCTCTCCGGCAAGGCCCATCCTCTCTGTCTTGGGCTGACGAAGGAAATCCCCTTCCTGCGTCAGCAGACCCGCCTGACCTTCTCCCGCTGCGGCGTGACCGATCCGCTGTCACTCGATGATTATCGCCATTATCAGGGGCTGAAGGGACTGGAACAGGCTATCGCGATGCCGCGGGCCGAGATTGTGGCTCAGGTCACCGAAAGCGGGCTGCGAGGGCGCGGCGGTGCCGGTTTCCCTACCGGCATCAAGTGGAAGACTGTGATGGAGGCGGTGGCGCCTCAAAAATATATCGTCTGCAATGCCGACGAGGGCGATAGCGCCACCTTTGCCGACCGGATGATCATGGAAGGCGACCCGTTTGTCCTGATAGAAGGCATGGTGATCGCCGGCTTCGCGACCGGTGCGACCAGGGGATACATCTATACCCGCTCCGAATATCCGCATGCCATTGCCACGATGGGCCAGGCAATCGGCATTGCCCGGGCAGCTGGCATTCTCGGTCCCTCGGTGCTCGGGTCTGATCATGCCTTTGACATCGAGATCCGCGCAGGCGCAGGCGCCTATGTCTGCGGCGAGGAAACTGCACTGCTCAACTCGCTGGAGGGAAAACGCGGCATCGTTCGCGCCAAGCCGCCTTTGCCGGCCCTGCAAGGTTTTCTCGGTCGCCCGACGGTGGTCAACAACGTTATCTCGCTTGCCTCCATCCCGGTCATCATGCATCGCGGCGCTGCTTTCTATCGGGATTTCGGCATGGGGCGCTCACGCGGCACGATCCCGATCCAGATCGCCGGCAATGTGAAATATGGCGGGCTCTTCGAAACGGCCTTCGGCCTGTCGCTTGGCGAGATCGTCGATCATATCGGCGGCGGCACGGCCACGGGGCGACCGGTGAAAGCCGTGCAGGTGGGCGGCCCGCTTGGCGCCTATTTTCCGCGCGCGCTGTTCGACACGCCATTCGATTACGAGGCTTTTGCCGCCAAGGACGGACTGATCGGCCATGCCGGCATTACCGTGTTCGACGATACCGTCGACATGCTGAAACAGGCGCGCTTCGCCATGGAATTCTGCGCCATTGAAAGCTGCGGCAAGTGCACGCCATGCCGGATCGGCTCCACCCGCGGCGTCGAGACGGTCGACAGGATCGGTCGCGGCATCGAGCCGGACAAGAACAAGGTGCTGCTCGCCGATCTCTGCAATACGATGAAGTTCGGTTCGCTTTGCGCGCTCGGCGGTTTCATCCCCTACCCTGTGATGAGCGCGATGACGCATTTCCCGGAGGATTTCTCCCCCGTGCCGTTGGCGGAGGCTGCGGAATGATGAGGTTGGACTTTTTCTTTTCAGCGCCGCTTACTTCCATCATCTGGACAGTACGAATGCCGATCTCCAGCAAGGAGGCACGTCATGTCGCTCATCCATGAAATCGACTACGGCACGCCTGCATCCCGCTCTGCAAGACAGGTAACACTCACCATCGACGGCCGCGCCATAACCGTGCCGGAAGGCACGTCGATCATGCGGGCCTCGATGGAGGCGGGCATCCAGATCCCGAAACTCTGCGCTACCGACATGGTCGACGCCTTCGGTTCCTGCCGCCTCTGCCTGGTGGAGGTCGAGGGGCGCAACGGCACGCCGTCCTCCTGCACCACGCCTGTCGCACCGAACATGGTCGTCCATACCCAGACCAACCGCCTGAAGGATATCCGCCGTGGCGTGATGGAACTTTATATCTCCGATCATCCGCTCGACTGCCTCACCTGCGCTGCCAATGGCGACTGCGAACTGCAGGACATGGCGGGTGCCGTTGGCCTTCGCGACGTTCGTTACGGCTACGAGGGTGACAATCATGTACGCGCGCGCAACGACGGTGCCATCAACGCGAAATGGATGCCGAAGGACGAATCCAACCCCTATTTCACCTATGACCCGTCGAAATGCATCGTCTGTTCGCGCTGCGTGCGTGCCTGCGAGGAAGTACAGGGCACTTTCGCGCTGACGATCGAAGGGCGTGGTTTCGCAAGCCGGGTCTCGCCCGGTGCGCATGAGCATTTTCTCGATTCGGAATGCGTGTCCTGCGGCGCCTGCGTGCAGGCCTGTCCCACCGCGACGCTGACGGAAAAGTCGGTGATCGCAATCGGTCAGCCGGAGCATTCAGCCGTGACCACCTGCGCCTATTGCGGAGTTGGCTGCTCCTTCAAGGCGGAAATGCGCGGCGAGGAACTTGTGCGCATGGTGCCGTGGAAGGAAGGTCAGGCCAATCGCGGCCACTCCTGCGTCAAGGGCCGGTTTGCCTATGGTTATGCCAGCCACAAAGACCGCATCCTCAACCCGATGATCCGCGAGAAGATTTCCGATCCATGGCGGGAGGTGACCTGGGAAGAGGCGTTTTCCCATATCGCCACCGAGTTCCGGCGTATCCAGTACCAGTATGGCCGTGACGCTATCGGCGGCATTACCTCGTCGCGTTGCACCAACGAGGAAACCTTTCTTGTCCAGAAACTGGTGCGCGCCGGTTTTGGCAACAACAATGTCGATACCTGCGCCCGCGTCTGCCATTCACCGACGGGCTACGGTCTCGGACAGGCTTTCGGCACGTCCGCCGGCACGCAGAATTTCGATTCGATCGAGCAGTCCGATGTGGTGATCGTTATCGGCGCCAACCCCACCGACGGTCATCCGGTCTTCGGCTCGCGGCTGAAAAAGCGACTGCGGCAGGGTGCAAAGCTGATCGTCATCGATCCGCGCCGCATCGATCTGGTGAGGACGCCGCATGTGGAAGCGGCCTACCACCTGCCTCTCAAACCCGGCACCAATGTCGCAGTCATGACGGCACTGGCGCATGTCATCGTCACCGAGGGCCTGGCTGCGGAGGCGTTTATTCGTGAGCGCTGTGATTGGTCGGAATTCGAAGACTGGGCGGCCTTCGTTTCCGAAGAAAACCATAGCCCGGAAGCAACCGAAAGCTTTACCGGCGTTCCGGCCGATCTTATACGCGGTGCCGCCCGGCTGTTTGCCACCGGCGGCAATGGCGCGATCTATTACGGCCTAGGCGTTACCGAACACAGCCAGGGTTCGACGACCGTAATGGCGATCGCCAACCTTGCCATGGCAACGGGCAATATCGGCCGGCCGGGCGTCGGCGTGAACCCGCTGCGCGGCCAGAACAATGTTCAGGGTTCCTGCGACATGGGCTCGTTTCCGCATGAACTGCCGGGCTATCGCCATATCTCGGACGATGCCACGCGCGACACATTCGAAAAACTCTGGGGTGTGACGCTGAACAACGAGCCCGGCCTGCGCATTCCCAACATGCTGGATGCAGCCGTCGAAGGCACATTCAAGGGCATCTATATCCAGGGCGAGGATATTCTGCAGTCCGACCCAGATACCAGACATGTCTCGGCCGGGCTCGAAGCCATGGAATGCGTTGTTGTGCACGACCTTTTCCTCAACGAGACGGCCAATTATGCCCATGTCTTCCTGCCGGGTTCGACATTCCTCGAGAAGGACGGAACCTTCACCAATGCCGAACGCCGCATCAACCGTGTACGCAGGGTGATGACCCCGAAGAACGGTCTTGCCGATTGGCAGGTGACGCAAAAGCTTGCGCAGGCAATGGGGCTGAATTGGAATTATGCCCATCCATCCGAAATCATGGATGAGATCGCCGCAACGACGCCGAGCTTTGCGTTGGTTTCCTACGATTACCTCGATAAAATGGGTTCGGTTCAGTGGCCTTGCAACGAGGCGCATCCTAAAGGTTCGCCGATCATGCATGTCGATGGATTTGTCCGAGGCAAAGGAAAATTCATCCGCACCGAATATGTGGCGACCGACGAGCGCACCGGACCACGCTTCCCGCTGCTGCTCACCACCGGGCGTATCCTGTCCCAATACAATGTCGGGGCTCAGACACGACGCACCAAAAACGTCATCTGGCACGCTGAAGACCGGCTGGAAATCCATCCGCATGACGCAGAGCAACGCGGCATCAAGGATAGCGACTGGATCAAACTTGCAAGCCGCTCGGGCGATACCACGCTTCGGGCACAGATTACCGACCGGGTCTCGCCGGGTGTCGTCTATACGACCTTCCACCACCCGGATACGCAGGCCAATGTCATCACGACCGATTTCTCCGATTGGGCAACCAACTGTCCTGAATATAAGGTGACGGCAGTACAGGTTTCCCCGTCCAACGGCCCGACGCAATGGCAGGAGGACTACAATGATCTGTCCAACCGCTCACGTCGCATCGCAGGCAAAATACAGGCCGCGGAGTAGAGCCCGGTCAGGATCGCACCGAATCCCTGTCATAACCTCGGAAATCCTTCGCCTTGCGGATAAAAAGGAGCCCATCGATGTCGCATGATCAGGGGCGGGAAAAGCTGATCAGAATGGCAAATCAGATCGCCATTTTCTTCATGTCACAGCCGAAAACCGACAGAGCAAAAGGCGTCGCCACCCACATTAACAGGTTCTGGGAGCCACGGATGCGCAAGCATCTGTTCGAATGCCTGGACGAAGGCGCGGACGGCCTCATGCCGCTGGTGGTCGAAGCGTCAACCTTGATCAACCGACCATCTTCGCCGACAAAACTCGATAAAAGCGGCGGCGTTGCAAAGCCGCTCTGAGGCCAAATTGCGAGGTTGAAATGCTTTGCGCCATATTCATGCTGACCAAGCCTGGCAATTTAGCAGCTCGTGATTAAGCAGAACAGGATTTTTCTTGACATCCCCGGTCTTCTTTCTCAAAAGAAGATAGCGTTGGTCATGTTTGACAGGTCTACCGGAAATGCTCGTCTGCAGCTGCAACTACATCACGGACAAGGAAATCAAGGACGTCATAGTCCAGCTTCTTGACGAAGACTGTTGGCAGCTCATCGTACCGGCAAAAGTCTATCACGCCATGAGCAAACGCGGCCGCTGTTGCGGCTGTTTCCCCAACGTCGTGGATTTGATTATCCGCACGACCGAGGAATATCATGCCCTGCGTCACTCGACGGAGGACGAAGTCGTTATATATTTGTCTCGCTTGAAGCAGTTCCATGAGGAAAACAGGAGAGCGGACATTGAAAGGCGACAAAAGAGTCATCGAGCGGCTTAACGAGGCTTTGTTCCTCGAACTTGGGGCCGTTAATCAATACTGGCTGCACTATCGTCTTCTGAGCGATTGGGGTTTCACCAAGCTCGCAAAGAAGGAACGCGCCGAATCCATCGAAGAAATGCAGCATGCCGATCGTCTGATCGATCGCATCATCTTCCTTGAGGGCCACCCCAATCTCCAGACACTCGCGCCGCTGCGTATCGGCCAGAATGTCAAGGAAGTATTGGAAGCCGATCTTGCCGGCGAGTACGACGCCCGCACGGCGTACAAAGCCTCTCGTGATCTCTGTCACGAGGCAGGCGACTACGTTTCCATGAAGCTGTTCGAAGAACTGCTGATGGACGAGGAAGGCCATATCGACTTCCTTGAAACGCAGCTCGACCTGCTGACGAAGATCGGTGAGGAACGTTACGGCCAGCTCAACGCGGAATCGGCCGACGCTGCAGAGTGAATAAGCAAAGACCCGGCTTTCGGGCCGGGTCTTCTCACGTCAATTGCTGTTCACGGGGGAGCCAAAACTCAGGCCGCTGCCAGATGCAAAAATTCCGCAACCACCTGATCGTAGACTTGTCGCTTGAACGGAACGATCAGGCCGGGAAGCTCGGCCATCGGCTTCCAGTCCCAGGCATCGAATTCCGGCTCATGGCCGCCCGGAGGCGGATTGATGGCGATCTCGCTTTCATCGCCCTCGAAGCGAAAGGCGAACCAGCGCTGTGTCTGCCCGCGATATTTTCCCTTGAGCCCGATACCGATGAGATGCGACGGCAGATCGTAATTGATCCAGTCGTTTGATTGGGCAAGCAGGGTCACCGTCTTCATGCCGGTTTCCTCGTAGAGTTCGCGATAGGCGGCCGGAAGCGCATCCTCGCCCTTGCCTATACCGCCCTGCGGCATCTGCCAGAGCTGAGGCGAGCCGTCATATTCGCTGTTTCTTTCGGAAATCCTTCGGCCGGCCCAGACCAGTCCGCCACGGTTGAGTACCATGATGCCCACACAAGGCCGATATGGCAGGTCTTCAGCCTTCACCGTACCACTCTTCCCGGCCCCGTCTTTCTTGGCCATGCTTCATTCTCCATCAGGGTTCGCTTTTATCGCGTACAATCGCTGATACGCCAACGATCTCGATGCCACGCTGCGTCGCTTCTTCGCTCCACTTCCTTACAGCATCGATGCTCTCGTCGTAAGCGGCGGCAATGCCGATTGCCGTTCCCTGCCGGTCCGCGATGCGGCCGAGTTCATCGAGCTTGCGAAGAATGGCCTGAGTCTGCACCTGTCCGTCGAGCACGACATCGGCAAAGGCATGAGGCAGCTTGACGGCATCGGATACGGAATTCGTCTTTGAAAGAGAAGACGTCCCGTCATCAAGGAAAAGCAGCCCACGCTTCGCCACGTCCTGCAGCACCGGCCGCAGCGCCTTTTCATCCGAAAGGTAACGTGCGCCCTGATAATTGACGATGCCGGTATAATTGGTGACCCGAGCCATGGCCTGGTGCAGGCGCGCGAGATTGTCCTTGGCGGAATTCGCCGTCAACAGAGTACCTGGCCCCGGATCGTTCGCCGGATAATCGAAAGGTTCGAACGGAACCTGCAACAATATCTCATGACCCTTGCGCCGAGCTTCCTGCATCCAGCGCTGCAGGCTGTTGCCGCTCGCCGCGAATGCTAGCGTCACCCCCGCCGGCAGTTGCTGGACGGCCTTCTGGCTGCCAGTCTGGCTGAGGCCAAGGCCACTGATGACAATGGCGACCCGCGCGCCCCTCTCGCCTGACCATGGCCTTGCATATTGGTCCATGGGACGCAGACCGTCGGCGCCGATGATCGGCAGCTTTCCGTCTCCGGTTTCTTCGACAAGATCGGAGTTCGGCTGGCCGGCTATCCGCGGATCCTGGCCCATCCGCTGCGCATCGATGACCAGTGGCCCGGTCCGGTCACGCGGCGTATATTTGGTAACGTAGTTTCCGTCGCCGGTGGGAATGCGCTCGATATTGGCACCGGACGCCGTACGTTCGGACGATGTGCCCGATTGCGCGGAACGAGCCACGGCCTCCGCCTCTTTCGAAGGGTCGGGTTTATCTCCGGAAGGCGCTTGCTCGACATTGGCGGCAACCTGCCTGAGCCCGTCATTTTCCCGAATGACATAGATGGAGAGAGCTATAACGCCGACAAGGACTACACTGCCGCACAGAGCGGCCTTGTAACCACGCCACGAACGTTTCGTCTTCGGTGGCCGCCCTTGTCCCAAGGGTGCATGGAGATCAGTACCCACGCTAATATCCGTGCTATCCCGCGGTCATAAAAATCCGGGGGAGCGATTTCAGGCTCCCCCGGCATTGTTCTTAATTCTTGACCGCAGCTGCAGCCTTGTCCGGGCTTGCCGGGAAGCTGGGATCGGTCTTTGTGCCGTGGAGAAGATCCATGGCGTAGTTGAGCTGGATATCATCCTTGGCTTCCGGCGGCACATAAGCTGCGGAACCGGAACCTTCTTCCGTCTCCGCATTGCCCTGGATATGACCCTTGAGGCTGGATTCACCCTCTGCCTTCAGCTTGCCCTGCAGTTCCGGCGGCAGCGGCTGCTCGACCTTGATGTCCGGGTTGATACCCGTACCCTGGATCGACTTGCCGGACGGCGTGTAATAGAGCGCAGTCGTCAGGCGCAATGCACCGGCATCGCCAAGCGGAATGATCGTCTGGACCGAACCCTTGCCGAAGGAACGGGTTCCGACAACGGTTGCACGCTTGAGGTCCTGAAGTGCTCCGGCAACGATTTCCGAAGCCGAAGCCGAACCGCCATTGATCAGAACGATGACCGGCTTGCCATCGGTCAGATCGCCTGGACCGGCATTGAAGCGGCGGGTTTCGTCGGCATTGCGGCCGCGGGTGGAAACAACTTCGCCACGCTCCAGGAAGGCGTCCGATACATTGATCGCCTGATCCAGAAGACCGCCCGGGTTGAGACGCAGGTCGAGAACGTAACCCTTCAGCTTGTCGGCCGGAACATCGGCCTTGATCTTCAGGATTGCCTTTTCGAGATCATCATATGTCTTTTCGGTGAAGGAAATGACGCGAACATAACCGACATCCCCGCCCTCGACGCGAGACTTGACCGCACGCACGGCGATAACGTCGCGAACCACGGTGATGTCGAGCGGCTTGTCGGCGCCCTGACGGATGACAGTGAGTTTGATCGGCGTATTGACCGCGCCGCGCATCTTCTCGACGGCATCCTCAAGCTTCAAGCCACGGATAGACTGGCCATCGATTTCGGAGATGAAGTCACCGGCAAGAATACCGGCCTTGGAAGCGGGCGTGTCATCGATCGGCGCAATGACCTTGACCAGCTCGTTTTCCATCGTCACTTCGATGCCGAGACCGCCGAATTCGCCGCGGGTCTGGGTCCGCATGTCTTCGGCATCCTTGGCATTCATGAAGCTCGAATGCGGATCGAGCGAGGTCAGCATGCCGTTGATCGCGTTTTCGACCAGCTTCTCTTCATCCGGCGCCGTCACATATTGAGCGCGAACGCGTTCGAAGACGTCACCAAAAATCGAAAGTTCCTTATAGGTCGACGCTCCGGCTGCCTGGGCCGGCACGCCGGCCGAATAGATGACACTCATCGCTGTCGCACCCATGAGTGCACCGACGATGACAAGCGAAGCCCTACGAATCATTTCGCGCCCTTCCAGTTTCCTTGGCTAACCACCATGGCTTGGAATCAACCGTGGTGTTGCCGTTTCTAAATTCAATGTAAAGCGTTGGGCGATCCGTTTCCAGCGCCAACGCAGTTGCACTCGCCACTCTTTTCTCACCCATCACGGCGATCGGCTCACCGCTGAAGACAAAGCTTCCCTGACGAACGTTCACATCCTTCATGCCAGTGAAGACCACGTAATACCCGTCACCGACATTAAGAATGATCGTTTGGCCGTAACTTCTGAACGCTCCGGCAAATACGATCGAACCATCCGCCGGCGCAGTCACGATGGCCCCGGCATTGGATGCGATGGTGATGCCGCGCGCCGTATGTCCTGTCCCGTCGGGATCGCCGAACCAACGTACGACATCGCCTGCTACCGGAAAGGCCAGCTTCTGCCTCAGGCTTGAAAACGCATATGCTGGCGCAATGCGGTTTTTGTCGGGCACACCGTTTTCGGCAAGCTCTCTCGCCTTCTCGCGCTCGACCTGCGTGAGACGCTTCTGGCGCTCCTCTTCCGCCCGGGCGGCTTCCATCGCCTCCCGCACCGAGGATATTTCACTCTCCAGCGAAAAAATAAGCCCTTCGAGCGATGTCGCCCGGCCTGCAAGTTCCTCCGAGCGCCGCCGCTCTGCCTCGAGTTCCGCCGTATTCCGGCCGTTCAATTTTTCGTTTTCAGCCAGAAGAAGATCCATCCGCTTGTCTTCTTCAAGGCTCGCGGCAATCGTGTCCGACACGGCCTGCTTTTCACTCGCTGCGGCATTACGCGTCTCGCTCAGGGCCTTCAGATCGGCAACGAGGCGTTCGGCCTCCGCACGCATGCCCGGAACGACGGCACCGAGAAGAATGGCGCTGCGCACGGAAGCAAGCGCATCCTCCGGCTTCACCAGCAATGCCGGCGGCGGGTTGCGTCCCATGCGCTCGAGCGCGCCGAGCACTTCCGCAAGAACACCCCGGCGACTGCGAAGCGATGCGCGAATTCCGTCTTCCTGGACGCCGAGGGCAGCGATCTTCTTTTCGCTCTCCTGGATTTTCCGCTCGAGATCCTGCCGCTTGCTGGCAGAGTCGATCAGGGCCTGACGGATATCGGCGCTGTCCTTGTTGGTCTGCGCAATACTTTTCTCGATATCGGCAATCTTGTCTCCCGACAGCTGCATCGTATTGCCGAGCGCCTCGAGCTCCTTGCGTGTCTCTTCCTGCTTCTGCTGCAATTCGGCTGTCGGCCCGGCGGCTTCGACAGGAGCCGCATTCACCGTGCTGTCACTTGGCGAAACCGCATCCTGCGCAGACAAGACCTGCGGAACAGCCAGCAGAAGACCGGCAACAGCCAGCGTGCTGGCCAAGCCTGATCCATATCTGGCAGGTCTTTTCCGACTGGCGTCCATGTCCGCTCCGAGTGATAGAATGCGAAGGCTAGGCTGATTTGCTTAGGCCCGCCACAAACAACATCGTGTTTGCGCCTGAACGAAAGGTTAAACGCGGTGATAGGGATGGCCGGAAAGAATGGTCACGGCCCTGTATAGCTGTTCTGCAATGAGAATGCGGACCAGCTGATGCGGCCAGGTCATCGTTCCCAGATTGAGTACGAGATCAGCCTTGGCGCGAAGCTCCGGATCGAGACCATCGGCCCCGCCGATAGCCAGCATCATGTCACGCTTTCCATTGTCGCGATAACGGCCGATCGCATCCGAAAAAGCCTGGCTGTCGAGCGTCTTGCCGCGTTCGTCCAACAGAACGAGGATGGCGCCCTCGGGCAAGGCCTTTTCCAGGACGCCGGCTTCCTCGCGCTTGCGGGTATCGGCATTGGACGCGCGACTTTCCTGTACCTCCACCAGCTTCGCCAGCTCCAGGCCGACGGCGGGGCCGGCCTTGGCGAAACGGTCGAGATAGCGGGACGCAAGGTCCTTCTCCGGGCCGGCCTTGAGCCGTCCCACGGCAAAAAGGGTAATACGCATGTCCTGATCCGTCTAAATTCGAACAGCCGAAGAGTGCTGCACCGGCGCGTGACGCCAGTCTTGCTTTAACGGCTTTCGACGGTTCAGGCCAAGCCCAAACCGCTCAATGCAGCAGCGGTCCCTCTTCGATCTCCGGAGCTGCCCACATCTTTTCGATGTTGTAGAACTCGCGGATTTCGGGACGGAACACGTGAACGATCACATCACCCGTGTCGATCAGCACCCAGTCACCGCTTTCCTGACCTTCCACACGCGGGGATCCAAGCCCCTCATCCTTCAGGTCGGTGACAAGATGGTCGCAGATCGCCATGACATGGCGGCTCGATCGCCCGGTGACCACAACCATGTAGTCGCCCAGCGCCGATTTTCCGGCAATATTGATGGTGACGATATCTTCTGCTTTGGAATCCTCAAGGCTATTGAGGATCAGTTCGAGAGCACGAGCTGCGGCATCGGCGCCACGTTCGGAACTCTGCGGGAGGATGGAAACCATCTTTCCCTTGGCGTGTACTGTTGTCAGGGTTTGTCCTTTCTTACCAAGTAACAGCAACAAGCACTTCCAGCGAATCCGATCAAGGTCGGCCGCTTTGATGAAGTTGGCACCGAATGGTTAATCTTTCAAGGGAGAACCATCAGAAGTGAACGCATGACGCGAAACCGTCATGTGTAGACGCTCCTTCAGGTTCATGGTGAGTTCTTGCGGCCATTCGCCCTGAGCGCGGTCGAACTCAGCGTCGATCTGGGGCCATGAATGAAGGTCCAGGCAGGCGCCTGCCGCTTCCAGAGCGTACCGATATCATCCTCATCCACGCGCGCGTAGTAGAATGTGCGGGCCATTTTCGACGACAGGAATGACAGGGTCGCACCCGGCCGATCAACGACCGCGATCGGGAACATCGAGACGATCTCGCGCCATTTCTGCCAGAGATGGAAGGATTGCAGGCTATCGGCTCCCATGATCCAGACAAAATGAGCCTGGGGATTTCTGGCTTTCACATGGGCAAGCGTATCCGCCGTATAGGAGCCGCCGAGTGTCTTTTCGAACGCAGTGACCTTGATGCGCGGGTCACGGGCAAGATGCTCGCTCAGCGAAATTCGCTCGCTGAGAGGCGCAAGCTCGCTACGGCTTTTCAGCGGATTTCCCGGCGTCACCATCCACCAGAGCTGATCGAGGCCGAGACGGCGCAGCGCAATTTCGGCGACCAGCAGATGGCCTTCATGCGGCGGATTGAAAGATCCGCCGAAAAGCCCGACGGCCATGCCGCGCTCGATATGCGGCATGGTAAGATATTGGCGATCGATCTTCTCTTCTTCCACGTCGGGCCGAAGCTCTATGGACGGATCTGGCCGGTGCCATGCACACGGTATTTGAACGAGGTCAGCTGCTCGACGCCGACCGGGCCGCGGGCATGCATCTTGCCGGTCGAAATGCCGATCTCGCCCCCCATGCCGAATTCGCCGCCATCGGCAAACTGCGTCGAGGCATTGTGCAACAGAATGGCAGAATCGATCTCATTGAAGAAACGCCCCACCACCGCCGGGTCTTCGGCAATCACTGCTTCCGTGTGGCTGGACGAGTAGGTGTTTATGTGTCGGATCGCGCCATCGATGCCGTCAACGACCGCGACCGAAATCACCGCATCCAGATATTCCGTGCGCCAGTCTTCTTCCGTCGCCACTGCCGCCGTCGGGCAAGCAAGCAGGACTTCTGCCGATCCGCGGATCTCGCAGCCGGCGTCCTTCAATGCTTGCAGAAGCGGCACGAGATGCGTGCCGGCAACGGCCTTGTCGACCAGCAGCGTTTCGGCCGCGCCGCAGACGCCGGTGCGCCGCATCTTGGCATTAACGACGATCTTCTTCGCCATCTCAAGATCGGCGGATGTGTCGACATAGATATGGCAGAGGCCTTCCAGATGCGCAAAGACCGGCACGCGCGCCTCGTTCTGCACACGGGCGACAAGGCTCTTGCCGCCGCGCGGGACGATAACGTCTATTGCACCATCGAGACCGGACAGCATGGCGCCGACAGCCGCACGATCGGTCGTCGGCACGATCTGGATCGCATGCTCCGGAAGACCGGCAGCCTTCAGGCCAGCAACAAGGCAATCATGGATAGCCTGCGATGATTGCGCCGAATCCGAACCGCCGCGCAGGATCACCGCATTGCCGGCCTTCAGGCACAATGCGCCGGCGTCAGCCGTCACATTGGGACGGCTTTCATAAATCACGCCGATGACGCCGAGCGGCGTGCGGACACGCTCGATATTCAATCCGTTCGGACGATCCCAGGCGGCAATCACCTCTCCGACCGGATCCTTGAATTCGGCGATCTCGCGCAACGCCTGCGCCATTCCGGAAATACCCTTTTCCGTCAATGTCAGGCGATCGATGAAGGATGGCAGCAGGCCCTTGCCTTCCACCTGCTTCAGGTCTTCGGCATTTGCCGCAAGAATCCTGGGCATGGCCGCGACGATCGCATCCGCCATGCCATGCAGCGCCGTGTTCTTCGCCTGCGTTGACGCAATCGCGAGCTGACGCGCAGCCGCCTTGGCGTTGCGGCCGATTTCGGCCATGACCTTGTCGATATCGACCGTCGAAACCTTATCCAGCATGGATAACCTCCTCCTTGCGGCCTGTCTTCGACCGAAGCCCACCCGTCATCACTAGGTCGCCGCGATGAACCATGGCGGCGCGGCCGGCATAACCCAATATCGCTTCGATCTCGGCAGATTTCCGCCCTGTGATCTGACGCGCCTCATCGGCATCGTAACTGACCAGACCGCGGGCAATCTCAAGCCCATCGGTACCGATGATGGCAACCGTATCGCCGCGGTGGAAATGACCTTCGATCCGGCGAACACCTGCAGGCAGCAGGCTTTTACCCAGACCGAGCGCCTTTTCCGCACCATTATCGACATGCAGTTCACCGGCCGGCTGCAATTGACCGGCAATCCAGGTCTTGCGCGCGGTCACCGGCGCCTCGGACGGTGCAAACCACGAGGAGCGCGTTCCCTGCTCGATTGCCTGCAGGGGGTGGTCCGTCTTGCCGGATGCAATGATCATCGCGCAACCGGCGCCGGTCGCAATCTTGCCGGCATCGATCTTGGTGCGCATGCCGCCGCGCGACAGTTCGGATGCAGCGCCGCCGGCCATCGCCTCGATTTCTGGCGTGATCGCCGCAATCGTGTCGAGGAACTTAGCCTCGGGATCGAGATGCGGAGGAGCGGTGTAAAGCCCGTCGATATCCGACAGAAGCACGAGCAGGTCGGCCCCCGTCATCGTCGCGACACGCGCAGCCAGCCTGTCATTGTCGCCATAGCGGATTTCCGATGTCGCGACGGTATCGTTTTCGTTGATGATCGGCACCGCGCCGATTTTCAGCAACTGCTTGATGGTCGCGCGGGCGTTGAGATAACGGCGGCGCTCTTCCGTATCGCCCAAGGTCAGCAGGATCTGGCCGGCGACGATTGCATCACGCGACAGACTTTCCGACCAGGCACGGGCAAGCGCGATCTGACCGACCGCAGCGGCCGCCTGGCTTTCTTCGAGTTTCAGAGCACCAGCGGAAAAGTCGAGAACGGTGCGACCCAGGGCGATTGCGCCCGAAGACACGACGAGCACATCGACACCCGCCGCCTTCAACGCCGCGATATCGCTGCAGATGGAATTGAGCCACGCGGATTTCAGCCCGGTCTTGCGATCGACGAGCAGCGCCGAGCCGATCTTGATGACGACCCGGCGATAGCTGGAAAGCGCCTTGCGGCTATTGGTACTGCCGCCGGTCATAGCTCCCCATCCTCGTCAGAGTCCTGCACCGATGCGGATTTGTCCGGCAGGGTCGTCTCGTCACCTTCGCTGGCTTCGAGAATGACGTCACGAAGGGCACGCAAGACTTCCGTCATGCCCTTGCCCGTCGCGGCGGAAATAAGGAACGGCGTCTGGCCGCAGGCCTTCTCCAGTTCCTTCGCCTTCTTCTTCAGTTCCTTTTCATCCAGGATATCGATCTGCGACAGTGCGACGATTTCCTGCTTGTCGGTCAAGCCGCCACCATAGGCCTCAAGTTCCGCCTTGACCGTCTTGTAGGACTGGCCGACCTTTTCTTCCATCGAAGAGACGAGATGAAGCAGCACGCGGGTGCGCTCAACATGGCCGAGGAAGCGGTCACCGAGGCCGATCCCCTCATGCGCACCTTCGATCAGGCCGGGAATGTCGGCGAGCACGAATTCGCGCCCGTCGATTGCCGCAACGCCGAGATTGGGATGAAGGGTCGTAAACGGATAATTGGCGATCTTAGGTCGGGCACGAGTGACCGAGGCAAGGAAGGTCGACTTTCCGGCATTGGGAAGCCCGACGAGACCGGCATCGGCAATCAGCTTCAGCCGCAGCCATACGGTCTTTTCCTCGCCTTCAAGACCTGGATTGGCCCAGTTCGGCGCCTGGTTGGTGGGGCTCTTGAAGTGGGTGTTGCCGAAACCACCATTGCCGCCCTTGGCCAGGCGGAACTTCTGGCCTTCCTTGATCATGTCCATGATCAAGGTTTCATTGTCTTCCTCGAAGATCTGCGTGCCGACAGGCACCTTCAACGTGACGCTTTCGCCATTGGCGCCGGTGCGGTTACGGCCCATGCCATGGGTACCGATCTTGCCCTTGAAATGCTGCTGGAAGCGGAAATCGATCAGCGTGTTGAGACCGTTCACCGCCTCCACCCAGACGTCGCCGCCGCGTCCACCATCGCCACCATCCGGCCCGCCGAACTCGACAAACTTTTCCCGCCGGAACGAGACTGCACCCGCGCCACCGTCACCGGAGCGAATATAGACTTTTGCTTCGTCGAGAAATTTCATCTTGCTGCCGTCAGTCTTGTGTTACGCAACGTCATCAGGGATTTCTGGACGCCTTCTTTAGCGTTTCGATACCGTTCGTTGCCTTTAAGGTCAAAGATTATCATGAAGTTCGTCAGCCATAAGCTGTAATGCGGCTCCAGCACGAGCGGGTCTGCGGCATGGAACGGATACCGCACGCCCCGATCAGGGTTTTCGATACCGCCAGCGGATCTCCCTGGCCGGATCAATCCCGTATCGCTTGAGACATGTTGATGGCCACCGGCAGACACCAATGGCCATCAGCATTTTTAGCAGGCCTGAGGCCGCACCAGATCGCCGGCCTCCAGCATCGTCTCGATATGCGGCGCCATGCGGTTGCGCGCAGTCGAGAAAACCTCTCCCGCATCGACAATCCTGAAACCGAGCTTTCGCTGCACATTGAGCGAAGCGAGGTTGTCGGCAAAGGCACCGGAATGCACCACGGCGTCCGGCATGCGCCGGAAGAAACGTTCCAGCACGGCGCCGGTAGCTTCTGTCATGTAGCCCTGATCCCAGTAATACCGGTTCAACCAATATCCCAGGTGCCAGCCGTCTCCGCGCAATTCCATGCCGACGACGCCGATATGGACGTCATCGCCCGTGGTGACTGCAAGGCTCCAATCCGGCATCAGCCCGGAGGTCTGGCGCACCAGCCAATCGATCGCGTCATCTCGATGATAAGGCTGTGGCACGCGAGAAAGCATGCGGGCAACCTTGAAATCGGCAAGCGATGCCGCGATCGCATCCGCATCGCCGATCCGGTGAGGACGCAGGGTCAACCGGCGGGACTGGATGATCGGGCATGGACCCGGTACCAGCCGAACTTCGACAGATCTTTCGACGATTGCGGCGTTCATCTCAGCTCTCCCCAGCTTCTCAACGATATCCAGGTCTTGCGATCCAGACGGAACCACTCAACCGGCACCATGGCGCCTTCCGCAAGGCAATCGATCATGCCGGATCCCTGAAACTGGAAGCCGCACTTCTGGATCACCCGCTTGGATGGAATGTTGGTAACCCGGCACCGCGCATCGATCTGGTCGATTTCGCTTCTGGTACGAAAAGCCATATCGATCAGCGCATGGGCAGCTTCCGTGCCATAACCTTCGTTCCAATAGGGCTCGCCGAGCCAATAGCCGATTTCGAGCGTGCGTTCGTCTGCTTGCGGCTCCAGTGCGCAGCATCCCAGGAAGGCGCCGTCATTTCCTCGGGTAATGGCATAGACGCATTTGCCAATCTCGCCGGCGTTCGTGCGTCGCACGAAATCGGCTGCGTCTGTCGCCGTATAGGGATGCGGCATGCGCGACACCATCGTTGCGATGGCGGCATTGTTGGCGAGATGGGCAAGTGCGTCGATGTCTTCTTTGTGGGGTGCGCGGAGAACCAGTCTCGGCGACAGTAAGACGGGGCACTCGCTTCTCGACCGATCCTCGGACCGGTCCGGCCTCAGCCGTTCTTCCGGCGGCCGGGATTGGCTCGCCCTCAACAATTCGATTTGCATGGTTCAGTCTCCTCTGGGGTAAAAAGAAAAAGGGAAGCTGGGGTAGCGCCCCATCTTCCCTTTTCTTTGACTGAACCTTGAACGTTCAACCGGGTCGATGAGACGCCGGTTGCATAACGCTTGCCGGCTTTATTCTGCGGCTTCCGCTTTCGGCATTACGGACACGTATACGCGGCCGTTCGCCTTCGTACGGAAATTCACGTTGCCTGCGGTGAGTGCAAAAATCGTATGGTCCTTGCCGAGGCCAACATTGGCGCCCGGATGCCACTGCGTACCGCGCTGACGCACGATAATGTTGCCCGGAATGACGACTTCGCCACCGAACTTCTTCACGCCAAGGCGCTTGGACTGAGAATCGCGACCGTTACGCGACGAACCGCCAGCTTTTTTATGTGCCATGGGAGTTCTCCTTTACCTTCGAAACCTGATTAGCCGAGAATGTCGGTGATACGGACGACCGTGTGATGCTGGCGATGACCGCGAATACGCTTGGAATTCTGACGGCGACGCTTCTTGAAGGAAATGACCTTCTTGCCACGGTTATGCTCGACAACTTCGGCCTTGACCGTCGCGCCCGAAACAAAGGGTGCGCCGATCTTGGCATCGGCGCCAACGCCGACGACCAGGACTTCGTTGAATTCGACTACTGCACCAGCTTCGGCTTCCAGCTTTTCGATGGTCAGCACGTCGTTGGCGGCCACGCGGTACTGCTTACCGCCGGTCTTGATGACTGCGAACATTTTATATCCTTTCATGTTCGTTCCGGCTCTCTTCTCGATGAGAAGGGCCGTCTTTTTATCAGTCGGTCTTTAGCAGGAGGTCAGGAAAGAGATATCTTTTCAAAACTGATCTGCCGGTGAAATCGCGCGAAAACCACCAGGATCTCTCGCGATCGTCAGGCGCGGACGCATTTCCACACCTGAACGCAGGCGGGCTTACGCGAGCGACAAAAAACTGTCAAGGTAAAAGGATATGAAGACTTGCATTTCGCCCCTTGCCAGCCTGATTTTTCGCCGCTATGAGACAGCCCGCGCACATTGCGCCGACCAGCAAAGCGGAGAGGTGGCTGAGTGGTCGAAAGCACCGCACTCGAAATGCGGCATACGGGCAACCGTATCGTGGGTTCGAATCCCACCCTCTCCGCCATTGGATCGCGATATTTGCCAGCCCTGTGAGTTTTGTTTTTATCGGCCCAACTGCTCGCAGAGGATAAACACACTCGAACATTCGAGAATGTGGCTTGGCAGACAATGAACGGTTTCCCGCACTGTTTTGCTGGACGGATGGCGAAAACCGGCGTGTGATCAAGCGAAGCACGGAGGACACACCTTCAAAGGCTGCGCCCGATATTACATGAGTTTGCAACAGCGAACAGAGCTCACGCTCTTACCTCAAATACCATGTTGAAGGGCGTTTCCGTTGCTCGCTGGAAATGCGTAAATCCGGCATCGAGCACAACCCTGCGAAGCCGTAACTCGCCGGCCTGGGCGCCAAGCCCGAGTCCGACCTCCTGTGAAAGCGAGGCCGGCGTGCAGATCATCGCTGACGCTCCATAATACACACGACCCACCGGATTGAGATTGTCCTTGAGATGATCATGCGCGAAGGGTTCAACGATCATCCATGTTCCGCCCGTCGCAAGTGTTTCCCTGACATGCCGCCCTGCACCGACCGGATCTCCCATGTCGTGAAGGCAGTCGAACATCGCAATGAGGTCATAGTCACGACCCGGGAAAGCAGCAGCGGATGACTCCTCGAAAGTTACCCGTTCCGCCACTCCTGCACTCTCGGCGGTCGCTCTTGCCCTCTCGATCGATGGTCCATGGTAGTCGAACCCGATGAACCGCGAGGCCGGATATGCCTGCGCCATCAGAATGGTCGATGCGCCGTGGCCGCATCCGATGTCCGCAACACTGGCCCCAGCCTTGAGTTTTGCCTCTACGCCATCGAGAGCTGGGATCCAGTCGGCAACGAGGTAGCTGTTGTAACCGGGACGGAAAAACCGTTCAGTCCCTCGGAAGAGGCAATTGCTGTGCTCATGCCAACCGACCCCCTTACCCGTTCGAAACGCGTCGGCAATCTTCGGTTCATCCATCCACATGGATTGAACGACTTCGAACGCTCCGACGAAAAAGGCAGGGCTATTTTCTTCGGCGAAAACCATGGCCTGTTCAGGCGATAGGCTGAAGCGATCCGTTCGCTCGTCGTAGCAGATATAGTCGGCAGCAGCCTGGGCACTTAGCCACTCCCTCAGATATCGCTCCTTCACACCTGTTTTAGCCGCCAGTTCAGCCGCCTGGACAGGCTCACCATCCGCCATTGCCCTGAAAATACCCACGTGGTCACCCAGCACGACCAGCGCTCCCGTCACGGCTGCACCGACATCACCAACAAGGCGGCTGACCAATGTGTCGAGTTTCTGCATATCCGGTTCACGCATCGAAGCCTCCCAGTTGCAAAGCGCCCACTTAAATTAGCACATCAACACATATAAATCCAATCAAACGCAGTCCATTCAGACTGCTCGACACGTCTTCGAAAAAGGATTCTGGATCGGCCCTTTATTTTCCAAGATCTGTTACGTTGAGGAATGCGGCAATGAGAGAATTTAATGAAAATTTCGCCCTTTAGGCATGACTTGCGCCGGATCGGTCCCTTGTGGATCTATGGGATCGGAAATCTGATTAAGGGGCAAGCCAATGGAATGCGCCTTGGGTCTCCACGATCCACCGCCGGACTTGATAGCCTCATCGGATCTTGGGTCTCTAAAATGTCTGGCTTCCTTCTGCAGCAGGCCCAGCATCGGCGTCATATCCTCGATATGCTCGACGACCGTATGAATGACCCCGCTCTGGCTTTGCAGCCTCCCCCGGATCTTCACCAATCGTGCGCCCATGACAACGGAACGATATTTTTCAAAAGTCTTCGGCCAGACAATCGCATTGGCAACACCCGTTTCATCTTCGAGCGTTATGAAGATTACGCCTTTTGCCGATCCGGGGCGCTGTCTCACCAACACGATGCCGCCGATCGTTACCCGCTGGCCATTTCGGATGTTGAGAAGATCAACGCTTGGCACAATGCCCATAGAGCGGAATTCCTCGCGCAGGAAGGAGACCGGATGAGCTTTGAGGGAAAGTGACAGATGACGATAATCTTCGATCACCTCTTCTCCCGGTAGCATCAAGGGCAAGTGAGCCTGAGGCTCCGGTCGAAGATCCGCAGGCCCGGCTATCTCAAACAAGTTAGAATTGTTGAGAGCGGCTTTCACATCCAGCCCCCTCACCGCCCATAATGCCTGACGGCGGCTCAAGCCGATCGAACCGAAACCATCGGCATCGGCAAGCCGCTCAAGGCTGGCCTTATCCAGTCCGGACCGGAGCCAGAGGTCATGAACGCTCCGGTAACCCTCATCGCGATTGGTAGTGAGCTTGTCGCGCATGTCATCTTCGCTCAAACCTTTGACCTGGCGAAAGCCAAGCCTTATTCCGTAGCGGGTCTTGATGACATCCCGCATGCTTGCATGACGCAGGTTTACCCTGGCCGGATCAAATGGTACCGCTTCCAGAGTGCAGTCCCATTCCGAGTGATTGATATCGACCGGAAAAACGCTCACGCCATGTTCACGCGCATCCCGGATCAGCTGCGCCGGGGCATAGAAGCCCATGGGCTGTGAATTCAGCAAAGCTGCACAGAAGACATCCGGATAATAGGTCTTGATCCACGAAGATGCATAGACGAGGAGAGCGAAGGATGCTGCATGACTTTCCGGAAATCCGTATTCGGCAAACCCCTTGATTTGCTCAAAGCACTGCTTCGCGAACTCCTCCCTGTAATCGTTTTTTCGCATGCCCGCGATAAAATCGCGTTCGAATTCACTGACACGTCCCGAACGTTTGAAGGTCGCCATTGATCGACGTAGCTGGTCAGCCTTCTCCGGCGGAAAACCGGCTGCCTTGATGGCGATTTGCATAGCCTGTTCCTGAAAGAGCGGCACGCCCAGCGTCCGTTCTAGAACCTCTTTCAACTCAGGTCGCTCATAGGGGATTTCTTTGCCGGCATTCCTCATCTCTCGGCGCTTCAGGTAAGGATGAACCATGTTACCCTGAATAGGACCGGGTCGAACGATCGCAACCTCGACGACAAGATCGTAGAATTTTTCGGGCCTGAGCCTGGGCAGCATGCTCATCTGCGCCCGGCTTTCGATCTGAAAGACACCGATCGTATCGGCCCTGCAGATCATTCGGTAAACATTTGGATCTTCGCCTTTTTGCAGAAGGCCCGCCAACGTTTCTTCACGATCGTAATGGTACTGCAAAAGCTCGAAAGCTTTTTTCAAACAGGTCAGCATGCCCAGTGCCAAGACATCGATCTTCAGAAGCTTCAGCGTATCGAGATCGTCCTTATCCCATTCGATCATGTAGCGGCCCGGCATTGCCGTTTTCATGATCGGCACCACCTCGTCGAGCCTGTCGCGGGTAATGAGAAAACCGCCGACATGCTGGGTCAGATGTCGCGGGAAGCCCATCAGTTCCCGTGCATGGGCAATGACCTTCTTCGTCAGGGGATCTTTGACATCGAGACCGGCTACCTTGGCGTCCCGCTCCGATAGCCCGTCCTCCGACCAGCCCCAGACCGTACTCGAAAGTGAGGCCTGAACATCTTCCGACAATCCGAAGGCCTTGGCGACCTCGCGGCCGGCCATTCTGGTCCGGTAACTCGTCACCGCAGCAGTCAGCCCGGCATGACGATAACCGTAATGGCTGTAGATATACTGGATGACCTCTTCGCGCCGACCATGCTCGAAGTCGACATCGATATCCGGCGGCTCGTTCCGCTCGGTTGAAATGAAGCGTTCAAAAAGCAGGGAAGTGATAGTCGGGTCAACTTCCGTGATCTCCAGACAGTAACAGACCGTGGAATTGGCGGCAGACCCCCGCCCCTGACACAGGATTTTCAGCTCATATCGAGCATGCCACACGATATGGCGGACAGTCAGGAAATAGGGCTCGTATTTCATCTCCTTGATGAGATCGAGCTCGTAACGAATCTGCCCGGAAACCTTTTCCGGTATCTTCTGCCCGTAACGGCGCGTTGCGCCCTCCCATGTCAGCCGCTCGAGCGTTTCCGAAACGGTTTCTCCCGGCACGCTTTCGTCAGGATAATTATGCTCCAGTGCCTTGAGTGAGAAACTAAGCTGGCCGAAAAATATAGCTGTGTTCTCCACCGCATCCGGATAGGCATGGAAGAGCCGCGCCATCTCGTATGCCGGCTTGAGATGCCGATCTCCATGCGGAGCAAGCCGAAAGCCCGCTTCCTGTATCGTCACATGATGACGAATTGCGGTCACCACATCCGCCAACGAGCGCCGATAGGGCAGGCTAAAGATCGGGAGGTTTGTCGCAATCAGCGGCACGCGGTTTTGCCGCGCGATCCGGGAAAAGGCAGCAAAAACGAAGGGATCGCGCCCGTCATAGGTTGGCGACAAAGCAAGGTAGATATTCTTGCGGAATCTTTTCCGATACGAACCAAGCCGCTCATCGAGATCCGCCAGATAGACCTTGTCTTCGGCGCGGGAAAAATCCGGCACGACCGCCAGCATCATCTCGTCACACCATTCCAGAAGATCCCATTCTTCCAGAATGCAGGCCCCCTTCTGCGCTCTCAGATTGCCGGTACTGAGGAGCCGGCAAAGATTGGCCCAGCCCTTCCGGTTCTTCGGATAGGCAAGAATATCCGGCGTAGCGTCTGCAAAACCTAGCCTGGTGCCGGGTTGAAACCGGCAGGGTTCGATGGCTTCGTCCTCAGCAACATCCCTGCCCTTTTCTTTCTGCCGCTCGAAAACTGCGGTCAGCTCCTTGAACTGGTTATAGGCTCGCACCACGCCGGCAACGGAATTGCGATCGGCAATTCCCAATCCGGAAAGGCCAAGCACGCTGGCGGACACGATCATCTCTTCAGGCCTAGCCGCCCCTTCAAGAAAGGAGAAATTCGTCTTGGCGCCGATCTCGAAAAATCTGGGTTCATCCATCATGCGAAGACCCCATGGATACGCCATGTCGGAGGCGGATCATCCCCGTAACGACCAAGCCGAAAAACCCAGAAAAGCCGTCCCAATTCGCTTTCGAGACGAAAATAATCGCGCTCCTTTGCGTTCTCGTCGTCGATCCACCATTCCGGTGAGATCCGCTCCGGCCCCTCGGCTCGGGTGACAATGTGCATCACATGCCGCCAGCGGAATTGCTGCGGCGGACCATCCGGGACAAGAGCGGCAAAAGCTTCGACCGGCTCTGGACTGCGCAAAAGCCGCAAGGGACGATCGGCCCGCGGCAGGAATTGCAGGTTTTCGCTGCACTGAGGCTGCCTTTCCAGTTCTGCAATCGCCGGAAGGAAGATTTCGGCACGTTCCGGAATGTGGCTTTGTTGATGCTGATAGACTTGGAGACAACCTGCGCCGAACCGGGCGGAAACCCTGTCGATGAAATCCGCAAGCGATGTCTCCCGCCCCTCCTCTCCTGAAAAATCCGCTTGAAGCGCATCGAAAACATCATGTTGCAACACGTTGAGGCGCAACAGTTCGAAGCCGAAACCTGCATCCAGATCGTCATGAATGGCATTGAGGCGCTCTGAAAACAGGCCGGAAATCCGCTTCGGATCTCTCAACGGGCGCGAAGCGCCTGCCGAAATCCGAAACACGCGCCCGTCGACGCGGAAGAGAACAAGTTCGAACACCTTGCCGCCGGCACCGCGATTTTCCAGGCGCAGTTTGAGAGAGGATGCAATCTCGGCTGTCATCCCGAGAATATCCTCCTCCGTCTGGATCGGCTCACCCAACCGGCGCTCGGCGGAAAGCGGCGCCACCGGGCGTCGTGGCGATATAGCTTCCTCGTTCGTTCCCAGTGCCTGATCGAGCCGCATCAGCAACTGCGCACCAAACCGGCGGGCAAGCGGCGCCCTTGGCATGGACATAAGATTTGCAACGCGTTTCAGACCAAGCTTCAAAAGTGAAGCAACCGTTTTTTCATCGAGACGAAGCGCGTGCACGGGCAAGGCGCCCAGCGCGGACGCCATACCCTCCCTTGCGATCACTCCGCCGTGCCCAAACCGGCTGATCGCGCTGGACAGGCCCGGCGTGCTCGAAATCGATCCACGCACGTCGAAACCCATCTGAAAAAGCCGGGCAAGAATATCTCGAAGCATCGCATCCTCTCCTCCGAAAAGATGGGTGCAGCCGGTAATATCGAGGAACAGCCCGTCCTTTCCGTCCAGGGCAACAAGCGGTGTGTAACGATCGCACCAATCGGCAATCGCTTCCAGAAGGGCAAAATCGGCTCTTTCATCCTCGTCGAAGACATCGATGTCTGGATACATGGCCCGCGCTTCGGCAAGCCCCTGCCCTCGTTTCAGGCTGCGTGTCCGCGCCACTTCATCGATTGCAACCAGCCGCAATGCGTTATCGCGCCTGCCGGCACAAATGATCGGAGGATGGTCAGGACGCCCTTTCGAACGCCACGACATCCCCCAGAGCTTTCGCGCGATCCTGTCGGTCGGCAGATACCGAAAGTGAAGCGCCAAGATGCGCTGGCAACTTGTGGAAAGAAGATTTGCCTCGATCTCGGGCAAGATGAAATTGGCGGTCATGAAGGTTCCACTCCAGACGAAAGCTGAGAGGGGCCGGATTTCGGCTCTTCTCCAGGGTGATGTTGAAAACTGGATGCCCGATGCTGCCGCCAAGCATGCTGCCATCCGGGAGGGGTCGCTCCAGAGCCGGAGCCGGCTCGACAAGGAGACGCACGGAAGCACTGCTGGCCTCCTCCTTCCCTGCATGCCGCAGCAGGAAAAGCGGCCGCCCTGCCGCCTTTGCCCGGAGACTGAGCCTTCGGCTTTCAGCCAAGCCAAAGGATTTGGGATTTGCATGAACTTCAAGGATCGTCGCTATAAACGCCTTGCTTTCAAGCGCGCCTTCCGCAAGCCACAGGGCATCCTCCAGCCTGCGAGGCGATGCATGAAATATCGTCCGGGAATCGATGCCGAACTGCCTGATGCCTCCAGCATAAGGAATACCCATTTCGCCAGCGGTAAACCCGTCAGCAATCCATAACATCGGACCTGTAGCGGCCTTGCGCGCCTTCATCAGCCCGACAAGCGAAAGGGAAAAGCCGGTTGCCGCGCCAGCATCGGAAAATGATCCGGAACGGATTTCGGTAATGCAATCGAGCGGCAGACCGCCGCTCAATGCATCATCGAGAGCCGCGATATCGAAGGACAATTTCTCTTCACCACCCGATCGGGCGGCAAAATTCTCCATCTTCGCCGCCGCCATTGCCGGCAGGCTTCTGCCTTCCAATCTGGCGATCTGTTCGCGCAGGGCAAATAGCTTCTCCTGCGCCGCGGCTGCATGGGCCATGGCGTCAGCTCTCCGTCCTAAATGTTCACTTTATGTTCTTATAGATTCCAAAGCTCGGCAGGAGAGTCAATCATCACCGGAGAGGAATCTTTTCCTCATTTGCTATAGCGATGATTCTTATCTCGAAAAAAAGGATCATCGGCCTTATATGTCTCTCACAAAGGGAGAACCAATGGCTCGCATTGACCAAACCGACGACTGGCAGGATCGCCATGCGCCAACGATAAGCACGTTCGAGTCGCTTGCGATCGATGCCTATGGTCATCTTCCGGAAGAATTCAGGGCCCTCACCACCAATCTCACCATTGAGATCGAAGATTTCCCGGATGATGACGTTTTCGAGGACATGGCGCTTGAAACGCCGTTCGATCTGCTTGGCCTTTTCGAAGGGCGTGGAATTTCCGAACGGTTTACCGTGGAAACGGGAGAACTTCCGAACCGGATCCGGCTATACCGCCGCCCGATCCTGGACTACTGGGCTGAAAACGAGGAAACCCTGGGCGACATCATCACCCATGTCCTGATCCATGAAATCGGCCACCATTTCGGTCTGAGCGACGAGGACATGGAGCGGATCGAAGCCAGCGCCGAGAATGCGGCCCAGCGCTGACCAGCGGCATCTTATTGTTCGCCGAGCTTTATATCCGGATGATAATCCTTGCCCTCTACGGTCTTCGTCACCGCCTGACCGCACTGCATGATTCCGGTTGCAGCGTTGAAGGCATAGGTCGGCGAACCGTAAAGTTCCCATCCCTTGTTCAGGGCGGCCGTCACCTTATGGCAGAATGAGGCATCGTCCGGAGCAGTCAGCAGTCGATAAAGTTTCATTGGGACTTCTTTCTTGCAAAAATCATGGCGGCCTGCGCCAGAAGTGTCTTAGCCTCCTCGAAGTGAAGGCGCTCGATCATTTTTCCATCAAGGTTGATAACGTTGAGGCCTTGTGCCTCCGGCCGTTCGAAAGCCGAAACGATCGCCTCTGCTTGAGCGACGGATTGCGGGTCCGGTCCGAAATGACGGTTAGCAATATCGACCTGCGCCGGATGAATGAGCATTTTTCCTGAAAAGCCCATTGCCCTGCCCTGCGCACATTCGGCGGCAAATCCGGCATCGTCCCTGAAATCGTTGAACACGCTGTCGATTACATCGACGCCATGAGCACGGCCGGCAAGCACGATCTGCATCAGCCATGGCACCAGATAGGCCCGCCCCGGCTGCGCCGGAACCCCGGTCTCCTTGCGCAGGTCATTCGAGCCGACCACAAGGCATTCAGGGCCGTTTTCCGCCGCTGCAATCGAAGCTGCATTGAGAACACCTTTCGGCGTCTCGATCATCGCCCACAAGGCGATCGCTCTCTCCGGAGCAAACCGGGCAAGCATATCGGCAACCGCAGCGATTTCGTCGATATGTTCGACCTTGGGAAGAGCAACAGCGTCCGGCAGGATCTGTGCGACCAGTTTCAGATCGTCCTCCCCGAACCCGCTTTCGAGCGGATTGATGCGGATGATCCACTCCTGAAGCGACGAGGCCTGCTGCGAAAAGGCATTCGCAAGATTGTCGCGCGCTTCCGCCTTTTTCTCGGACGCAACCGAATCTTCGAGGTCGTAAATCACGCCGTCGCAATCAAGTCCCGGCGCTTTTTCCAAGGCACGCTTGTTGTCGGCAGGAACGCTGAGAAGCGAACGGCGAACCGGCGCAATATGATTTTTCAAGAACTTCATCGCCTTCTTTTGCCAATATTTCGAGATCTCGGCAATCAAACCCGGACGAACCTCTTGCAAGCCGGGATGACAAGGCCCACATTTTCACACGAAGAAAGGTTTGGACATGCAAAACATTCGGTCCTTTTTCATTATCATCACGGCCATCGCCCTGCTCGCCGCAGCGGCTCTTTTGACGGCATCGCTGACGATTGCATTCATGGGAACGCTTGCCATTCTTTCCATCGGAAAGATGCTTTCGAGCAAGCTGAAACCCGTGCCGGTTCGCGCCAAGAACAAGCAGAGTGACATGCGCGTCTGGAACGACGGTCGCGGTACCATCATCGACATGTAAGCCCTGAAACCAGCCGGATCACGACCGCCATCAGGCGGCGTACCGATTGGTACTGAATCGGACTTCAAATTCTCCCGAAAATACTTTATGGCAGCGCTATAAAGTCTTCGTGGAGGCCGATCATGGAAAAATTCGAAAAGCTGACGGGCGTTGCCGCCCCCCTTCCGGTTGTCAATGTCGACACCGACATGATCATTCCGAAGGACTATCTCAAGACGATCAAGCGCACCGGCCTCGGAAAGGGCCTGTTCGCCGAAGCGCGTTATCGCGAAGACGGTTCCGAGAACCCCGATTTCGTCTTGAACAAGCCGGCCTACCGAGATGCCAAGATCATCGTTGCTGGCGATAATTTCGGCTGCGGCTCTTCACGCGAACACGCTCCCTGGGCATTGCTGGATTTCGGCATCCGCTGCGTGATCTCCACCAGCTTCGCCGACATTTTTTACAATAACTGTTTCAAGAACGGCATCCTGCCGATCGTCGTCAGCCCCGAAGATCTGGAAAAGCTGATGGATGACGCAGAGCGTGGCTCGAATGCCATCCTGACAGTCGATCTAGAAGCTCAGGAAATCACCGGCCCGGATGGCGGCCGTCTTCATTTCGATATCGACGCCGGTCGTCGCCAGATCCTTCTTGAAGGACTGGATGACATTGCCTCGACGCTGAAAAGCGATGCTGCAATCGCGAGCTTCGAGACGAAGAACCGCAGCGATCGTCCTTGGCTCTAATGGATAAGGCCCCTTGTCCTGCGGCAGGCTCGGATAAGGGGATTTCAAGGCGCAGCAATGCTGCGTGAGGGATTGTGAGCCTGCAGAACCTGCAAGGACAGCAGACGAATGGCAAAGAACCTCTTCCTTCTTCCCGGTGACGGTATCGGCCCTGAAGCCATGGGCGAAGTGCGCAAGATCATCGCCTATATGAATGATGCGATGAAGGCCGATTTCTCGCTCGACGAAGGCCTTGTCGGCGGTAGCGCCTATGATGCACACGGTGTTGCTATTTCCGAAGAGGACATGGCCAAGGCAATGGCGGCGGATGCCGTTCTGTTCGGTGCCGTCGGTGGCCCGAAATGGGATGCGGTTCCTTATGAAGTTCGTCCGGAAGCCGGCCTCCTGCGCCTGCGCAAGGATATGGAGCTTTTCGCCAACCTGCGCCCGGCAATTTGCTACCCGGCACTGGCCTCCGCTTCATCGCTGAAGCCGGAACTCGTCGAAGGCCTCGACATCCTCATCGTTCGCGAGCTGACCGGCGGCGTTTATTTCGGTGAGCCGAAAGAAATCATCGATCTCGGCAACGGCCAGAAACGCGGCATCGACACCCAGATTTACGACACTTACGAGATCGAACGTATCGCCGGTGTTGCCTTCGAGCTTGCCCGCACGCGCAAGAATACCGTTTGCTCGATGGAAAAGCGCAATGTCATGAAGTCCGGCGTTCTGTGGAATCAGGTCGTGACCGAAACCCACAAGCGCTCCTATTCGGACGTCAAGCTGGAGCATATGCTGGCCGATGCCGGCGGCATGCAGCTCGTGCGCGCGCCAAAACAGTTTGACGTCATCGTCACTGACAATCTCTTCGGCGACATGCTGTCGGATGTGGCCGCCATGCTGACCGGCTCGCTCGGCATGCTGCCTTCCGCCTCGCTTGGTGCAGCGGATGCCAAGACCGGCCAGCGCAAAGCCATGTATGAACCCGTGCACGGTTCGGCACCGGACATCGCCGGAAAGGGAATCGCCAACCCGATCGCGATGATCGCCTCCTTCGCCATGTGCCTGCGTTATTCGTTCAACATGATTGCGGAAGCCGATCACCTCGAAAAGGCAATCGCCACGGTGCTCGACAAGGGTATCCGCACCGGCGATATCATGGCGGAAGGTTGCCGCCAGGTCGGTACGTCAGAAATGGGCGATGCCATTCTCAAGGAATTCCAGGCTCTTTCTGCCTGAACGGGCGAAATACAACTGGAAAGGGCCCGGCACATCGTGCCGGGCCCTTTTTTTGTCTGGTGGCCTCAATTCGCGAGATCGACGTCCCGTTTCTCGCGGACGAACAGGACGCCGATAACGACCGTCAAGAGCGCGAAGATAACCGGATACCAAAGACCTGCGAAGATATCGCCGGTAGAGGCGACGATCGCAAAGGAGGTGGCCGGCAGCAGGCCACCGAACCAGCCGTTACCAATGTGGTAAGGCAGTGACATGGCCGTATAGCGGATGCGGGTCGGGAAGAACTCGACAAGTGCAGCAGCGATCGGGCCGTAGACGATGGTCACGTAGATGACCATGACCGTCAGGATGGCAATCACTTTCAGCGATTGACCGTTGGCAAGTGCAGAGAAGAAGCCATCGACCTTGACCTTGGCCGGGTCATTGGCCGCCGGATAGCCGGCTGCCACCATGGCCGGGCCGAGTGCTGCAGTGAAAGCCGGAGCATCTGTAAAGACGATCGGAGCACCACCGTTGATGATGAGCTGAGCCGGCGAACCGGCAGGTGCGCTCACCTGCGTATAGCGAAAGGCCTGCTGCGACATGGTTCGGCGCATCACGTCGCAAGGCGTCGTGAAGGTGCGAATCCCGACCGGGTCGAACAGCGAGCCGCAAGTAGCGGGATCAGCCGATACCTCTGCCCTCACCGTCTCGATCGCGTTGGAATAAGTCGGATTGGCTGCCGTTGTCAGCGCGCCGAACAGCGGGAAGTAAGTGGCTGCCGCAAGAATGCAGCCCGCCAGGATGACCGGCTTGCGTCCGATCCGATCAGAAAGCGAACCGAACACCAGGAAGAAGGGGGTAGCGATAATCAGCGCCCAGGCGATCAGCACATTTGCGGTGAGAAGGTCGACCTTCAATACGGTCTGCAGGAAGAACAGTGCGTAGAACTGGCCCGTGTACCAGACGACCGCCTGACCGATCACCAGGCCGAACAGCGCGATCAGCACGATTTTACCATTGCTCCAGGTGCCGAAAGCTTCAGACAGCGGCGCCTTCGACTGGGTACCCTCTTCCTTCATCTTTTTGAACAGCGGTGATTCATGCATCTGCAGACGAATGTAGATCGAGATGATCAGCAGGATTATCGACAGGAGGAAGGGAATGCGCCATCCGCCCTGAAGGCCGAACAAGATCGGCTGCGTCGTCTGGAATGCCTCCTCACCGAGATTCATGCGCAAGGTCACGATCACGAACAGTGACAGAAGCAGGCCCAACGTGGCCGTGGTCTGGATCCAGGCGGTGTAGAAACCGCGCCTGTTGCGCGGCGAATGCTCGGCAACATAGACGACCGCGCCGCCATATTCACCACCGAGTGCCAAGCCTTGAGCCATGCGCAGGAGGACAAGAATGATGGGGGCAATGACGCCGATCTGGTCATAGCTCGGCAGAAGGCCGACGGCGAAGGTCGATAGGCCCATGATCAGGATGGTGAGAAGAAATGTGTATTTTCGGCCAACCAGGTCACCGAGACGACCGAAAACCAGGGCGCCGAACGGCCGGACCAGGAAGCCTGCGGCAAATGTCAGGAGTGCGAAAATCGCCTGCGTCGCCGGTGGGAATTGCGAGAAGAACTGCTTGCCGATAATCGCAGCCAGCGTTCCGTAAAGATAGAAATCGTACCACTCGAACACGGTACCGAGCGAGGAGGCGATGATCACCTTCCTCTCTTCGGGCGTCATCGGCTTTGTTCTGCTATCAGCCGCCGTTGCGACATTTGCCATTGTCGTCCTCCCAACAAGGTGAAACCACGCTCAACGGTAACTGCTTTGGCCTTTCCTCCTTTGCCAAAACAACCGTGACGCGATGTTCTCAGATTGACAGAAATCAGGACATCCGGTGAGTGATGCT
This sequence comes from Neorhizobium sp. LMR1-1-1.1, assembly GCF_040675795.1. NCBI lineage: Bacteria > Pseudomonadati > Pseudomonadota > Alphaproteobacteria > Hyphomicrobiales > Rhizobiaceae > Neorhizobium > Neorhizobium sp. LMR1-1-1.1. The sequence goes on along the minus strand of NZ_JBEGHE010000080.1, from coordinate 96,694 downwards.
TTGGGATTATGACTTTCGTCTAAAGAAACGACTTTCGCGCGAGGCCGCATGGTGCTCCACGCAGCTTGACTCCATTCCAAAATGTTCTAAACACATGCGCGAACGGGAAAACGCCCAAATGATCGCCTGCGACTTTGACATCGCTGCATCTTGCCTGCCGGCTGATCAAGCCGGACAGCGTTTTTTCGCTTTCTCCAAAACCATGGCCAAAACGACGACGAAAACCGTCTGACGTCTCTGGCCGCCGCTCTCTCCCCGGTAAGGCCGGGGACAAGGAATACCGTGCCAAATGGCTCGGCTTCCCCCTCACAAGACCGAGGAGAGACAGAAAGAGAGCATAGACATGGGTTTCAAGATTGCAGTCGCCGGTGCTACCGGCAATGTCGGCCGGGAAATGCTGAACATCCTGGCAGAACGCGGCTTTCCGGCTTCTGAGGTTGTTGCGCTGGCTTCTGCCCGTTCACAGGGCACCGAGGTCTCCTTCGGCGACAAGACGCTCAAGGTTTCCAACCTGGAAAACTACGATTTTTCGACGACCGACATCTGCCTGATGTCCGCCGGCGGCGATGTTTCCAAGAAGTGGTCGCCGAAGATCGGAGCGCAGGGCTGCGTCGTCATCGATAACTCGTCCGCATGGCGTTATGATGCCGAAGTGCCGCTCATCGTTCCCGAAGTAAACCCGGATGCGGTCTCTGGCTTCACCAAGAAGAACATCATCGCAAACCCGAATTGCTCGACTGCCCAGCTCGTCGTGGCACTGAAGCCGCTGCATGATTTTGCCAAGATCAAGCGCGTCGTCGTCTCCACCTACCAGTCGGTCTCCGGTGCCGGCAAGGAAGGCATGGACGAACTCTTCACCCAGACGCGCGCCGTCTTCGTCGCAGACCCGATCGAATCGAAGAAGTTCACCAAGCGCATCGCCTTCAACGTCATTCCGCATATCGATGTCTTCATGGAAGACGGATATACGAAGGAAGAGTGGAAGGTTCTCGCCGAGACCAAGAAGATGCTCGATCCGAAGATCAAGGTGACCTGCACCGCGGTCCGCGTTCCGGTCTTCATCGGCCACTCCGAATCGGTCAACATCGAGTTCGAAAACGAGATCACTGCCGATCAGGCGCGTGACATCCTGCGCGAAGCACCGGGCTGCCTCGTCATCGACAAGCATGAGAACGGCGGCTACATCACGCCGGTCGAATCCGCCGGTGAAGACGCGACCTATATCTCCCGTATCCGCGAGGATGCAACGGTTGAGAACGGCCTCAACATCTGGGTCGTCTCGGACAACCTGCGCAAGGGCGCTGCCTTAAACGCCATCCAGATCGCCGAGCTGCTGGTCAATCGCGGCCTTATCAAGCCGCGCCAGGCTGCCGCCTGAAAAATCAGAAATTGTTAAGCATATCGATATAGAAAATCCCGCCATTGGGCGGGGTTTTCTTTTTGTAAGAATGTCCTCACGAACTATTCATGCGCATTCGGCTGGTGTTTGCTTGCAACACGGAACATTTGCAACGAATAGTGGGGCAGGGATGCACCGCCGCTGAACGGCAAACACGGATTAAAGCATGAACAAGCTTCTACTCGCAGGACTGGCCTTCACCGCACTCATGATCGCAGGCCCAGCCGCTGCGCAGCAATGCGGCAATGATTCATCCGGCTTCGATCGATGGGTTCAGGACTTCAAGCGCATTGCGCCCTCTAATGGCGTAAGCCCGGCAGTGGTAGAGCGCGCCTTCGCGAACGTAAACTACAATCGCGCAACAATCAGCGCCGATCGCGGCCAGAAAAGCTTTAAGCTTTCCTTCGAGGAGTTTCTGAAGAAGCGCGGTGCCACGACCATCATCTCGCAAGGCAAGAAGATGAAGTCCGCCAATGCCTCGCTCTTCGATCGCCTTGAGCGCCGCTACGGCGTGCCGGCTGGCCCGATCATTGCAATCTGGGGCATGGAGACGGGGTTCGGCAGGTTCCTGGGCAATCAGCACACGTTGTCTGCAGTCGCGACGCTGGCCTATGATTGCCGTCGTTCCGACTTTTTCACTGAACAGCTCTACGCCGCTCTGCAGCTTGTCGCACGTGGTGATCTGAGCACCAGCGCCAAGGGCGCTGCACACGGCGAAATCGGCCAGACCCAGTTCCTTCCGCTCAACGTCATCCGTTACGGCGCAGACGGCGATGGCGACGGACATATCGACATGGTCGGCTCGCGTGCCGACGCACTTGCATCGACCGCCAACTTCCTCAAGGGTCACGGCTGGGTCGCCGGTGCTGGCTACCAGCCCGGCCAGCCGAGCTTCGTAGCCATCCAGGGCTGGAATGCCGCAACCGTTTATCAGCGCGCCATTGCTTACATGGGCGCCGAGATCGACGGCAAATAAGCGTCAGGGAGCTGGCGCCTGATCCTCTTTGGCAGGCGCTTGCTCGATTTCCAGATCGGGGCGGATGAAATCGCCCTTCTGGTTCATCACCCACAGTTCTCCGCTCGATATATCGAACCAGACGCCGTGAACCGACAGTTCACCCTTTTCCGTCAGCGCCTTGATGAACGGGAAACTCGCAAGATTGGCGATCGAATTGCGGATCGAAACCCGCTCAAGAGCCGTCTGCCGCTCCGATGCCGTCATCAGGTCATTGCTTTGGATCTGTGAGGCCGCGGGCCTGACAAGGCCAATCCACTTGCCGATGAAATCACCCGGCGAAAGCGGTTCGAGCGTCGGATCCAACGCGGCCTGAATGCCCCCGCAGCGGCCGTGGCCCATGACCACGATATCGCGGATCTTCAACACCTGGATTGCATATTCAAGAGCGGCCGAAGTGCCATGGAACTGGCTGTCCGGCTCATACGGCGGCACCATGTTGGCAATGTTGCGAACCACGAAAAGCTCACCCGGACCACAGTCGAAAATCGTTTCCGGTGCCGCACGGGAGTCACAACAGGCAATCAGCAGCGTGTGAGGCTTCTGCCCATTTTCGGCAAGAACACGGTAACGCTCGCGCTCGTCGGTGTAGCGTCCGCTCATGAAGTTGCGGTAGCCCGCAAGCAGTTTGGCTGGAAAATAGGTCATGAGGGCTACGAATATTATGCCTTTGAACCAAGATCAACGGCCCGTTACGCGCAATCCGGTTCCCCCTTCGCTTTGGCCTCATAGCCTTTTGGATTGGCCCTATTTGCATATCCTATGAGGTGTGCGGCGATGAAGGGCTATATTCATGATCACATGCTGAAAAAATCGATTTTATTGTCGTGGCAACAATTCTTTGCCAAATCCTGTCAAGATTGCTGCGCAAAACAGTGCTAACTGCTCCAATGTGGACGGATTCGCGCCGTTCTCTGCAGCATTCAGCCAGAAAAGGGAGAGATCATGGTCTGGAAGAATAGCCCCAAGCGCAGCAAGCAGATGGATGGGGCGCGGTCATTCGCGAGCAAGGCCGGCAAGGACTTTCTCGATCCAGCCATTCTGTTCGGACGCGCCAGCGACGACGATCTCGCAAGCTATACCCCGGAAATGCTCGGGATCGCCGCAGCGCATGCCGCAGCTCGCGTCAAGGCGTGGAACCGCGTCCGTGCCGATATCACCGTCACTCAGATACCGGGGGTCGAACCGGACGGAATAGCCGTCTGGGTCTTGACCGTGATCGACCGGAACATGCCGTTCCTGTTCGATTCCGTCATGGGCGAGGTGACGGCCAGCCATCGCGGCGTTGCCATGGCAGTGCATCCGATCCTCACGATCGAGCCGGGCAAGGAGCCGGTGCTGCGCAGCAATGACGAGCCAACCGACCCGGCCCATCAGGTCAGCCTCATCCAGCTGCATATCGCCCAACTGAACGAGGAGCAATCAAATCATCTGATCGAGCGCATCCGCTTCATCCTCGATCAGGTGCATCTGTCGATCACCGACTGGTCCGCCATGCTCGACACCATGGATGGCGCGGCCAAGCAACTCTTGAATGCCAAACCACGCAAGGGTGCCAATCGCGACGAGGCATTGGCCTTCCTCGACTGGCTGCGGGACGACAATTTCACCTTCCTCGGCATGCGCGAATACGTCTATTCCGGCAAGGGATCCAAGGCGACCGTGGAACGCGGCAAGGGCAGGGGTCTCGGCATTCTGTCCGATCCGGACGTCCTGGTCCTGCGCCAGGGCAAGGATCAGGTCACGACCACGCCGGAAATTCTCGAATTCCTCGACGGACCGCAATTCCTCATCGTCACCAAGGCGAATGTAAAATCCGTTGTCCATCGACGCGCCTACATGGACTATATCGGCGTCAAGCGGTTTGACGAGAACGGTCATGTCGTCGGCGAGCTGCGGATTGTCGGCCTGTTCACCGCGACCGCCTATACCCATTCTGTCCGTGAAATCCCGTTGCTGCGCGAAAAGGTCGATGACATCGACCGGCATTTCGGTTTCGATCCCTACAGCCATTCCGGCCGTATGCTAGAAAACACGCTCGAATCCTATCCGCGTGACGATCTCTTCCAGATCGATACCGATCTTCTGGCGAAATTCTGCGAACAGATCATGGAATTGAGCGAAAGGCCGCGGGTGCGCACCCTCGCCCGTATTGACCATTTCGACCGCTTCGTCTCGACGATCGTTTACGTGCCGCGTGAGGACTATAATTCGCTGGTCCGGGAAAAGGTCGGTGCCTATCTGGCGCGCGTTTTTGAAGGTCACGTATCGGCCTATTATCCCGCCTTCCCAGAAGGCGGTGTAGCGCGCGTTCACTTCATCATCGGACGCCGTGGCGGCAAGACGCCCCGCATAAGCCAGGCAAAGCTTGAGGAGGCGATCCGCCTGATCTCCACGCCTTGGGAAGAGCAGTTCTCCCTCCTGGCCGAACACGGTCCCCGGCTTTCCGTGACCAATGCGTTCCAGGAAGCCTTCACGCCGGAAGAAACCTTTGCCGACCTGCCGGACATCGCCGCCTGCGCTTCCGGCGAAACCATCCGTATCGAGTTCTACAAGCGCCCGACGGATGAAGCCAACAGCGTCTCGCTGAAGATCTTCCACGGCGACCACCACCTGTCGCTGTCGCGCCGGGTGCCGCTTCTGGAAAACCTCGGCTTCCGGGTGGTCAGCGAGCAGACTTTCGAAATCCACGTCGGTCCGGATGCTAAACTGATAGTCCTGCATGACATGGAATTGCAGCTCCGTGATGGACGCGAGATCGACCTTTCTCAGGAAGGTCCACTGCTGGAAGAGGCATTTCTTCTGGCATTCGAGGGATCGGTCGACAATGACGGCTTCAACCGTCTTGTTCTGCTTGCCGGCCTCTCGGCCCGCGAAACCACGGTTCTGCGCGCCTATGCCCGTTATCTGCGCCAAACCGGCATCGTCTACTCCCAAACCTATATCGCCGATACGCTGGTAAAATATCCCGAAGCGGCAGCGACCATCTTCAAGCTTTTCCAGGCCAGTTTCGACCCGGAACTTGCTGAAAAGGCGCGGACGAAGAAGCTGATACAGCTTCATGGCGCCATCGAGATCAGCCTTTCGGCCGTGCCCAGCCTCGACGAGGACCGCACGCTGCGGCGCTTCGTCAACGCCATCGATGCGACTTTGCGCACCAACTATTTCCAGCGTGATGAAAACGGCGCGCCGAAAAGGATGCTGGCCTTCAAGTTCGATCCCGAGCTTCTCGACGGCCTGCCGCAGCCTCGCCCCTTCCGCGAAATGTTCGCTTACGGCACCGAGGTCGAAGGCGTGCACCTGCGCTTCGGCAAGGTTGCTCGCGGCGGCCTGCGCTGGTCGGATCGTGGCGAGGATTACCGGACCGAAGTGCTTGGCTTGGTCAAGGCCCAGCAGGTGAAGAACGCCGTTATCGTGCCGGTCGGCGCCAAGGGCGGTTTCTTCCCGAAAATGCTGCCCGCCGGTGGCTCGCGTGACGACGTCTTCAATGCCGGCAAGGAAGCCTACAAGACCTATATACGCACGCTTCTGTCGATCACCGACAACATCATCGAGGGCGAGATCGTCGGACCTAAGGACACGATCCGCATCGATGGCGACGACCCCTATTTCGTTGTCGCCGCCGACAAGGGCACTGCAACCTTCTCCGACACTGCCAACGGGCTGGCGCAGGAAGCCGGCTTCTGGCTCGATGACGCATTCGCTTCCGGCGGATCGGCAGGTTACGATCACAAGAAGATGGGCATTACCGCCCGCGGCGCATGGGAAGCGGTCAAGCGGCACTTCCGTGAAATGGATGTCGATATCCAGACGACCCCGTTCAACGTTATCGGCGTCGGCGACATGTCCGGCGACGTCTTCGGCAACGGCATGCTGCTCTCGCCAAAAATCCGCCTGATCGCAGCCTTCGATCACCGCGATATCTTCATCGACCCGGATCCGGATATCCAAAAATCCTTCAAGGAACGCAGCCGAATGTTCGCCCTGCCGCGCTCCAGCTGGCAGGATTATGATCGCAGCACGCTGTCCGAAGGCGCGATGATCATTTCCCGCTCAGAAAAGTCGGTAAAGCTGACCAAGCAAGCGGCAGCGGCGATCGGGCTCGACAAGACCACGGCCACCCCGTTCGAAATCATGACGGCGATCCTTAAAAGCGAAGCCGATCTCCTCTGGTTCGGCGGCATCGGCACCTATATCCGCGCAGCCGCCGAGACGGATACGGAGGTCGGCGATCGCGCCAACGACCCCATCCGCGTCACCGCTGGAGAAGTGCGCGCTAAGGTGATCGGCGAGGGCGCCAATCTCGGTGTCACCCAGAAGGGCCGCATTGCCTATTCGCTCGCTGGCGGACGATGCAACTCCGATGCGATCGACAATTCCGCCGGCGTCAACTCCTCCGACGTCGAGGTCAATATCAAGATCGCACTCAATGCGGCCATGCAGGACGGTCGCCTACCGCGTGACAAGCGCAACAAGCTTCTGGCCTCGATGACGGACGAAGTGGCGGAACTGGTTCTCCGCAACAACTATCTCCAGCCACTGTCGATCTCGCTGATCGAACGCAGGGGCATCGGCAACCGCGAACAGCTCTCCCGCCTGATGTCCGTGCTGGAAGGGCAGGGCAAGCTCAACCGCAAGGTCGAGACCCTGCCGGACGATGCGGAACTGGCCGAGCGTTATGCGGCAGGCAAGCCGCTCTCCCGCCCGGAAATCGGCGTTCTGCTATCCTATTCGAAGATCGTACTCTTCGATGCGCTTCTCGAAAGCGTCATTCCGGACGACCCGTATTTTGCGGCGATCCTCAAGGCCTATTTCCCGGCCAAGATGCAGAAACCCTATGCCGGCGATATCGCAAACCATCGCCTGCATCGCGAAATCGTCGCAACCGCGCTTGCAAACGAAGCGGTCAACCGCGGCGGTCCCGGCTTCATCCAGATGATGAGCGACATGACCGGCGCAACCGCAGCGAATGTCGTCAAGGCGATCTTCCTGATCCGTGACGGCTTCGACCTGCCCCGCCTCTGGGCCGAGGTCGATGCGCTGGACAATCGCATCCCCGGATCGGTTCAGAACGATCTGCATGCGCAGATCAACCGCATCATCACCATCGGCACCTATCTCGCCCTACAAACGCAGATCAGCGCTTCACCGCTGACCGAGGCCGTTGCAAGGCTCAAGGCTGCGATCAAGGGCCTGCATGGCGCAATGACCGAGGAAGTGATTGCCGAAACGGCGCCGCTTGCAGCCGAACTCGAGGCTCAGGGCGCTCCTGCAAGCCTGATCGCCGAGATCCGCACGCTGTCGGCCCTCGTCATCGCTCCGGAAATCATGCTGATTGCCGACCGAACCGGCGAGAGCATGGCGCGCGCCGCCGAAAGCTATTTCGGCGTCACCAAGACCTTCCGTGTCAACCGTCTGATCGTTGCCGGTGAAAGGATCAGCACGTCGGACCATTACGAGAGCCTTGCGCTGTCGCGCGGTCTGCAACAGCTTGCCTCCGCACGGTGTGACATCGTCATCACGGCGCTCACGGAACACCGGAAGGACAAGAAGCCGGTTCAGGCCTGGATTGCCGCCGACCGCGTGCGTGTGAACCGTATAGGAGCTGAACTGATGGCACTCAGCGATAGCGGCGACCTGACCTTGCCCAAGATCTCCGTCGCGGCCGGCCTGCTTGGAGACCTCGCGCACGGTCGTCTGGCATAGAGCAATTCCAGCAAAAGTGGAAACCGGTTTTGCGTCCGGAATTGCGGTGAAATAAAGAGATAGAGTAATTTCGCTTTTCAAAGAAAGGCGGAAGTACTCCAGCGCGAGGGACTGGATGGGAGGTCACGACATCGATAAAGCGCCGGCGAAAACGAGCCGGCGCGGTATATGGGGCTGGATGCTGTTCGACTGGGCGGCGCAACCCTTCTTCACCGTTGTCACGACCTTCATCTTCGGCCCCTATTTCGTCGCGCGTCTGACCGACGACCCGATCTCGGCCCAGACGGCATGGAGCAACATGGCGACGGTCTCCTCGATCGTCATCGCCATCCTGTCGCCGGTTCTCGGTTCGATCGCCGATCAGTCCGGTGCGCGCAAGCCGTGGATCGCAAGCTTTGCCGCCGTGAAGATCGCGTGTCTGCTGATGTTGTGGTTCGCCGCACCCGGCTCCCCGCTGATCCTGCCGATCACCCTGATGGTCTTCGCCTCGATCGCGGCGGAATTCTCCATCGTCTTCAACGATTCCATGATGCCGCGCCTCGTCTCCAGGGATGAGGTCGGCAGGATTTCCAACATCGCCTGGGGTCTCGGCTATCTCGGTGGCATGATCGTGCTGATCGCCGTCGTGACGCTGCTTGCCGCAAATCCCGAAACCGGCCTGACGCTGATCGGCATCCCCCCGCTTCTCGGCCTTGATCCGGCGCTCGGCGAGGATGCCCGCATCACCGGCCCGATTGCAGCGATCTGGTATCTTGTTTTCATTCTGCCGATGTTCCTCTTCACACCTGATGCGAAAAAGGGCCTACCCCTGGCAGCCGCCGTCCGCTCCGGCTTGGCAGAGCTGCGCGGCACGCTTGGAGAGTTGCGTCGGCGTCGGGGCATCACCCGCTTCCTGATCGCCCGCATGCTCTATCAGGATGGCGTCAACGGCCTGCTCATCCTCGGCGGCGTTTTCGCCGCCGGCATGTTCGGTTGGGCGACGATCGAGATCGGCCTTTACGGCATCATCCTTAACGTCGTCGCCATCTTCGGCTGCATGGCTGCAGGTGCGCTGGACAGGGTGCTCGGCTCCAAGACCGTCGTGCTGATCAGCCTCGTCCTGTTGCTCATAGCAACGCTTGGCATCATCTCCACCAATCCGGGCAGTGTGCTGTTCGGGAGGATCCCGTTGTCGCTGGAAGACAGCCAGGGCTGGTTCGGCACCGCGGCGGAAAAGGCTTATGTCCTGTTCGGCCTGTTGATCGGCATTGCCTTCGGCCCGGTACAGGCCTCGTCGCGCTCCTATCTGGCGCGGTCGATCGAACTTGATGAAACCGGGCGCTATTTCGGCATATATGCGCTGTCTGGACGGGCGACGAGCTTTCTCGCCACCCTGTCCTTTTCCATCGTCACCTATGCCACGGGCTCGGCCCATCTCGGCATGGCAACGCTGCTGATCTTCCTCGTGACCGGCCTAGCGCAGCTGATTGCAACGCCATACCCAGCCGACAAAGCCGGAGAGACTCCGGCTAAGTAAATGCAAACTTAGTGCCGGAAGTGACGCATGCCGGTGAAGACCATGGCGACGTTATGCTCGTCGGCAGCTGCAATAACTTCCGCATCGCGCATGGAGCCGCCCGGCTGGATGACGGCGGTTGCACCAGCCGAAATCGCCGAAAGCAGGCCGTCCGCAAACGGGAAGAAGGCTTCCGAAGCAACGGCCGAACCCTTGGTCATCGGCTCGGCCCAACCCATGGCCTTGGCGGCATCCTCAGCCTTCAGGCCGGCGATACGGGCGGAATCGATACGGCTCATCTGGCCGGCGCCGATACCCGCCGTCTGGCCTTCCTTGGCATAGACAATGGCGTTCGACTTGACGTGCTTGGCAACCTTGTAGGCGAACTTCAGGTCTTCCATCTCGGTCGCTGTCGGCGCACGCTTGGTCACGACCTTCAGCTCGACATCCTCGATCACGCCGCTGTCGCGGCTCTGCACCAGAAGGCCACCGGCAACCGTCTTTGCGGTAATGCCGCGCGAACGCGGGTCAGGCAGGCCGCCTGTCACGAGCAGGCGCAGGTTCGGCTTTTTGGCAATGATCGCCTTTGCCTCTTCGGAAACTTCCGGCGCGATGATGACTTCGGTGAACAGCTTGACGATCTCTTCCGCCGTCTCGCCATCGAGAAGCTGGTTGAGCGCGATGATGCCGCCGAAGGCAGAGGTGCTGTCGCAGGCCAGTGCCCGCAGATAGGCGTCCTTCAGCGTCGAGCCAGTGGCAACACCACACGGATTGGCATGCTTGATGATCGCGCAGGCCGGCCCCTGATCGGCCGAAAACTCGCCGATCAGCTCGAAGGCGCCGTCCGTATCGTTAATGTTGTTATACGAAAGCTGTTTGCCCTGCAGCAGCGTGGCAGTCGCAACGCCGGGACGGTTCTCGCCGGTCACGTAGAAACCGGCGCTCTGATGCGGGTTTTCGCCGTAACGCATGGCTTCCTTCAGCACACCGCCGATCGTCCGGTAAGCCGGCGTCTCGATTTCGAGCTCTTCAGCAAACCAGTTGGAAATCGCAGTGTCATAGGCCGCGGTACGCGCATAGGCCTTGGCGGCCAGCTTCTGGCGGAAGGCATATTCCGTCTCGCCGCCATTGGCCTTCAGCGCTTCGATCAATGGCGCATAGTCGGCCGGATCGGTAACGATCGCAACATAAGCATGGTTCTTGGCCGAGGCACGGATCATCGCCGGGCCACCGATATCGATGTTTTCGACCGTCGTCGGATAGTCGCCGCCGGTGGCACGCACTTCCTCGAACGGGTAGAGATTGATGACGGCAAGATCGATGCCCTCGATCCCATGCTGCTTCATCGCCGCGACATGTTCTTCATCGTCACGGATCGACAGCAGTCCGCCATGAACACTCGGATGCAGCGTCTTCACGCGGCCGTCCATGATTTCCGGAAAGCCCGTGACTTCGGAAACATCGGTGACGGCAAGCCCGGCTGCAGCGATTGCCTTGTGCGTACCGCCGGTCGACAGCAACCTGACGCCCTGTTCGGTAAGCGCCTTCGCCAACTCGATGATGCCGGCCTTGTCAGACACGGAAAGCAGAGCGGTGCGGATTTTCACGCGGTCAGGGGCGGGGATTTTTTTGGAAGCAACGGCCATCGGTCTCTCCTGAAAGAGCTTGCCACAGAGGGGCGGGAAGGGGATGGGCCGCGGTTAGCACAGCTGGCGCAAAGAAGAAACGCCTATTCGCTCCGTCTGAGCATCCAGCGGATCTCCCGAAGCCCCTGAACCGGCACCTCGATCGCCAATTGCTGGCTTGGCCTTATGCCGGAAACATCGGCGAAGAAGACGTCCTCATCGATCAGCACATGCAGGCCCGGTACCGCAAAAATCCAGGTCTCACCGTCGGGAGCGCCCAGAACGATGCTTTCGCCATCCCTGCGGAACAGATTGATCGCCGGATGGATATGAAAACGCACGATTGCCGTCAGGCTATCCTTGCCTTGTCCCTCTTCGGGTATCAGCCGGTCGCATCCCTTGATCTTGTCGCCCGCAGCGCTGAGCGCGATCTCGCGCTCATGAGTGTAGCCGAAGCTTTCGACATAGCCGTCATGCCGTGCGCGCAGCCAGTCATTGCCGTGCTTGTCGTCCCAGCGCTCGACATCGATCTTCGAAACGCCAGGTAGCAGGATAGAGCCGGCAAAGGACGAATTGATCACCCGGCTGGACGATCTTTCTTCGATGATGACGGTCGAGTGGGCTGCAGTTGACCGGGCAAGATGCTTGTAAAAGCGATTGGCGAATTTCGGCGAGCCGGAATTGACGATGAAGCGATTGCGGCCAGACGACATTTCGAACGAGAGGCAACCCGCATGCGCGCCCCTCGATGCCGCGATCGAACTCGGGCATCCGGTGTCTGCGATGATAATCGTATTGTCGGCGCTGAGCCGATGATAATTCATCTGCGGCAAAGCCTTGAATGGCTTCCCGGCGGATTCGTCGTAACGCAATACCGACATCAGCTCGCTGGCCGAAGTCGAACCGGCACCGTTGAACAATGCGAGATCGCCATCCTGGTGGCGGAAGAAACGCAAGGCCGGATACATGCGGTCGATCGCCGGAATGAGCTTCTGGGGCACATCATGGCCGAGATTGATATAGGTCTGCCTCAGCGGCAAAAGGTCGAGCAGGATATCGAGGATCGCGCGCGGATTACGCGAAACATGCCCGCCATCGGCGAGGATCTGACGGTCGAGTTCTCGGTCGAGAAGCATTGCCTCCCGTTTTATCCCCGTGACGCGCTTCGGTACGGATAGGGATGCCATCGCGAGCGCAGTCCTGACCCTGAGCCGGCTTTCGGCATCCGGGCAGCTGCCGGCGATCTTTCTCAGATAACTGATCTGGTAGGCGAGGTTCTTCATGAACCGCCGGTAGAAACCCGCTTCAGCCGCATGCAGAATGATCGTCGAATGGGACAGCCAGGCAATCACCCGGGTCGCCACGACATTCGGCTCCCAAGCGATGCCACGGCGCCTACGGCCATGGATGTTGATCCAGTCCGACACAATATGCCGCGCGTGAGCGCAACCCGCTTCCGTCCGGTCTGCCCTGATATGTCGAAGCCAGCCGAAACCGTGCAGACGCTCGGCAAAAGCGCGTGAAGGCAGTTCAAGCTCGAAAGGAGAATCCCCCAGCGTCTCGAGCACCCGCCCCGCCAGCGGAAAGCGCCCCTCGAGAATTTCATGCGCAATGAAGGGATCGACCGGACGCAGGTCGGTCGGGGCAACGATCAGGCGTTCGGGAACCGATGTCAGCGGAGCAGACAAGGCGACGCGATAAGGCGCTATGCGGAGGCGCAAACGCCGCCGCATTTCCTTCATACCGGAAGCCAGAAGCCTTCGGCGATCGGCGAGCCGCATGGTCACTCTGGTTTCTCCGCCGGAATGGTTGTCGCTAGATCAGCTGAATCAATTTTAGATGGATGGCAAGTATGCTGCCGGTATGGTGAATAAAACCTTACTCGACACGCAACACGCTGGCAAAGAAACCATCCATGCCGCCGGCAAAACCATCCGAAGGCGGGATCATCGCCGGCGTCGTCCTGAAATCGCCCTGAGCCGTGATTGCGTTTTCAAGCCCAGGCCAGTTCACTGGGTCGACCGGCACCCGCTTCACGGACGGAGTATCGGCCAGAACCCGTTCGATCAGCTCTTCGCCCTCCAGCGGATCCAGCGAGCAGTTCGAAAAGACAATCATGCCGCCGCTTTTCACCAGAGTCACCGCATGTCGCAGCATCTTTTCCTGAAGCGCCGCTAGCTTTTCGATATCCTGCATGCCCTTGGTCCAGAGCACGTCCGGATGCCGGCGCGTCGTGCCAGTGGACGAGCAGGGCGCATCGAGAAGAATGCCGTCGAGCTTTTCTTCAGGCGAATATTTGAACAGGTCCCCTCCCACCAGCTCGGCACTCATGCCGAGACGGCCAAGGTTTTCCTTCAACCGCGCGAGACGGTTGGATGATTGTTCGACGGCCGTTACCACTGCACCGGCTGCAATCAGCTGGGCAGTCTTGCCGCCTGGCGCCGCGCAGAGATCCGCCACACACTTGCCCTTCAGATCCCCGAACAGCTTTGCCGGAATGCTGGCTGCAGCGTCCTGAACCCACCAATCGCCTTGGTCGAAACCTTCGAGCGCGGTCACCGATCCTTCGAATTCTCCAAGACGGATACTGCCGGTCGGCAGGACCCTTGCCCCGAGCTTTTCCGCCCATGCCTGCGGATCACGCTTGACCGTCAGGTCGATAGCCGGCGGCGTAAGCTGCGCCTCGGCAATCCGGGTTGCTTCCGCTTCGCCATAGGCGCTCACGAGCCGTGCACGGAACCAGTCCGGCACCGGCGAAATGGAAGCGGTTGCCGCCAGAACCTCGTCCTTTTCGCGCGCCAGCCGACGCAAAACGGCATTGACGAGTTTGGCGAAACGGCGATTGCGCGGATCGCGATTGGCCTGTTCGACAGCAAGATCGACTGCGGCATGGGACGGCACATCCAGATGCAGGATCTGCGCGGCGGCAACCACCAGAACATGCTGGAGTGCACGCGCGCCTTCCGGCAGCGGCGTTTCGATCATCGAGGCAATGGCCGCTTCAAGCCGCGGCAGGTGGCGAAGCGCAGTGGTCAGGATGGCGCGTGTCAGCGCCCGGTCGGCATCGTTCAGTGCCTTGTAGGCGGGATTGCCATGGGTCAGGTCCAGCATGCCATCGAGCGACGTCTTGCGATCGACGGCGGCTGCAAGCAGCTTCGCGGCCGTCGCCCGAACTTCGAACCCGGGTTTTCTCGGCTCGGAACCTGTACGATCAGGTGCCGGCTTCCTGGGCGAGTTTTTGTGCGGTTTCTTGTTTTTTGGCTCGTTCAAGACCAGGGACCTTTGCGCGGTTCATTCGATCCGCGGCCCCAGGGATTGCTTGCACCTGAATTCGGCACGGAGCGCGCGGTGCGCTGGGGTCTACCAGCCGAAAACGATCCCGTCGACCCACCACCGCGAGACTCGTTCGCCATTTGCTGAAGCGCAGCGATGCGGTTTTCGGTATTCGGGTGCGTCGAGAACAGATTGTCCATGCGCTCGCCGGAAAGCGGATTGATAATGAACATATGCGCCGTCGCCGGATTGCGCTCAGCCTCGTAATTCGGGATCGAATGCGCGGAACCGGCAATCTTGGCAAGCGCGGAAGCAAGCCACATCGGGTTACCGCAGATTTCTGCACCACGACGGTCGGCTGAATATTCGCGCGTACGGCTGATCGCCATCTGCACCAGCATGGCAGCGAAGGGTGCCACGATCATCGCAACGAGCACGCCGATGAACCCGAACGGGTTGTTGTTGTTCTCGCGATTGCCACTGAACAGGAACGCAAAATTGCCGAGCATGGAAATCGCACCTGCCAGCGTTGCGGTAATCGTCATGATCAGCGTGTCGCGGTTCTGCACATGCGCCAGCTCATGCGCCATGACACCAGCGACTTCCTCATGCGTCAGGCGCTGCAAAAGCCCGGTCGAGGCCGCGACGGCAGAGTTTTCCGGATTACGGCCCGTCGCAAAGGCATTCGGTTGCGGATTGTCGTAGATATAAACCTTCGGCATTGGCAGGCCTGCATTGGCCGAAAGATCGCGGATCATCCGGTAGAATTCCGGAGCCGTGCGCTCGTCCACCTCTTGAGCGTGATAGGCGCGCAGCACCATCTTGTCGGAATTCCAATAGGAAAACAGGTTCATGCCGGCTGCGATCACCAATGCGATCATCATGCCGCCCTTGCCGCCGATCAGAAACCCGATCCCCATGAACAGGGCGGTCATGAAGGCCAGAAGCATGGCGGTGCGCATCACATTCATCGTCATCTCTCCGTTGCCGATTTCGTCCCTTACGCGATACGAATAATCGCCCAAGGGTTTTCTAGCGGTTATGAACGCCCTATCATGTGGTCAATTCGACCTGATTTTTCAATAAACCTTGCGGTGATGCGGGACATGCAAAGCGCGGACAACGACAACATGGAAAACATCTCTGAGGATGGTGCAGCGAAAAAGCCGCTTTCACCCGCGGCACAGCGCGCGCTGAAGGAAGCGGAAGAACGCCGCCAGGCAGAGGCTAAGGCCAATATGCCGGAAGAATTCGGCGGCCGCGGCGGCGCGGATCCAGCCCGCTTCGGCGACTGGGAAATCAACGGCCGCGCCATCGACTTCTAGATCGTGGTCCGGGACATAAGATAAAATTCCTATTGACTTCGAATCATGATCGGAATTTATTCCTTTCATGATCAGGGTGCTATTTTCCATCGCAGTCATTCTGTCGGTCTTCGTGGCCGGGGCGCAGGCACGCGACGAAATCTCCGGCCCGGTCTCTGCGGAAATTCTCCGGGTCATCGATGGAGACACTCTGCTGGTCGAAGCCCAGCCATGGCCGCAGCAGAAAATGGAAGTCTATGTCCGCATTCGCGGCATAGACGCACCTGAACTTAAATCGAAATGCGAAGCGGTGCGAGCAGCGGGGCAGGATGCCCGACAATCCCTCGAAAGCATGGCCGCGCAATCACCCACCATCCAGCTGACGCGAATTGCCGGTGATAAATATTTCGGTCGCATCGTTGCCGATGTCATCCTGTCGGACGGTCATAGCGTGGCAGACGGCCTGCTGCTCGCCGGCCTTGTCCGCAGCTATGATGGCGGCCGCAAGCCAAGAGAGACTTGCGGCAGCTGAGGGTTCTCAAATCAAGCGTCGACCTTGTTCTGACGATTGGCGATCAGGTCATCCACCACTGCGGGGTCGGCAAGCGTCGATGTATCCCCAAGTGCTCCGAAATCGTCCTCGGCGATCTTGCGAAGGATACGGCGCATGATCTTGCCGGAACGGGTTTTCGGCAGGCCCGGCGAAAACTGGATCTTGTCTGGCGCCGCAATCGGACCGATCTCGTTGCGAACATGCTTAGTAAGCTCCTGCCGCAATTCATCAGTGCCGGCATTGCCGGCCATCAGAGTCACATAGCAATAGATGCCCTGACCCTTGATGCCATGCGGATAACCGACCACGGCCGCTTCCGATACGAGATGGTGCGAGACCAGCGCCGATTCCACTTCCGCCGTACCCAGACGATGGCCCGACACGTTAAGCACGTCATCGACGCGGCCGGTAATCCAGTAATAGCCATCCTCGTCGCGCCGGCAGCCGTCGCCGGTGAAATATTTCCCCTTGTAGGTGGAGAAATAGGTCTGAATGAAACGTTCGTGATCGCCGTAGACGGTGCGCATCTGACCCGGCCAGCTATCGGTGATGCAGAGGTTTCCATCGGCAGCCCCTTCGAGAACATTGCCCTCGTTATCGACGAGCTGCGGTTTCACCCCGAAGAACGGCTTGGTGGCCGATCCGGGTTTCAGGTCCGTGGCGCCGGGCAACGGCGTAATCATGTGACCGCCGGTTTCGGTCTGCCACCAGGTATCCACCACCGGGCAGCGCTTTTCGCCGACCACGTTGTAATACCATTCCCAGGCTTCCGGGTTGATCGGCTCGCCGACCGTGCCGAGCAGGCGAAGGCTTTCGCGCGACGAGCGCTTGACGAAATCGTCACCAGCCCCGATCAGTGATCGGATCGCAGTCGGTGCCGTGTATAAGATGTTGACCTTATGCTTGTCGACGATTTCCCAGAACCGGCCCTGATCGGGAAAATTCGGCACGCCTTCGAACATCAGCGTCGTGGCGCAATTCGCCAGCGGCCCATAGACGAGATAGGAATGCCCAGTGACCCAGCCCACGTCGGCCGTGCACCAATAGATATCGCCATCCTGATAATCGAACGTATATTCATGGGTCATCGCCGCATAGACGAGATAACCGCCTGTCGTGTGCAGAACGCCTTTCGGCTTGCCGGTCGAACCGGACGTGTAGAGGATGAACAGCGGATCTTCCGCCCTCATCTTCACCGGCTCGCAATGCCCCTTCACGGTGGCGATTTCCTGATGGTACCAGATATCGCGGCCCGGCGCCCAGTTGGTCTTGCCGCCGGTACGGCGCACGACCAGAACCTTGTTCACCGTCACATACTGGCGCGCCGCGATATGGATCGCCTTGTCGGTATTCTCCTTCAGCGGCACCGGCTTTCCGCCTCGCACGCCCTCGTCGCAAGTGATCACGAATGTCGACTGGCAGTCGACGATGCGACCCGCCAGTGCCTCCGGTGAAAACCCGCCGAAGACGACCGAATGCACCGCGCCGATACGCGCGCAGGCCAGCATCGCATAGGCCGCTTCCGGGATCATCGGCATATAGATGGTAACGCGATCGCCCTTCTTGACTCCATGCTTCTTCAGCACGTTCGCCATTCGGCAGACCTGATCATAGAGCTGGTTATAGGTGATCTTCTTGTCGATATAGGGGTTGTCGCCTTCCCAGATGATCGCCGTGCGCTCACCATGGGTTTTCAGGTGGCGGTCGATGCAATTATAGGAAACGTTGGTCAGCCCGTCCTCGAACCACTTGATCGAAACCCGTCCCTTGAAGGACGTGTTCTTCACTTTCGTGTAGGGCTTGAACCAGTCGATCCGGCGGCCATGCTTGCCCCAGAACTTGTCCGGATCCTCGATGCTCTCCTCGTACCATTTTTCATATTTGTCCTTGTCGATGAGCGCTTTAGCCTTGGTGGACTTGAGAACCGGATAGACTTTTTCGGACATGTGATTCCTCCCTCACTTGCACCGTCGACCTGACATACGTCATCGGTGCGACATTTTGGCATTCATAGCAATTGGGGCGGAAGCGGCAATTAGACAAATGGCTGTGAGGGTCTGAAATGCGATCGACAAGGATCCTGTTTCAGAGAATTGCAATTCTGTCCTAATTCGATTATACGGCGATGAATTCCCGGAAATTGTGGTTGATACCCACGGCCCGCGACACCGGCGCGGACGGACAGAGGAACTATACCCATGGCTCAACAATTGCTTATGCCGAAGGCCACCGCAGTATGGCTTGTCGACAATACGGCCCTCTCCTTCGACCAGATCGCGCAGTTCTGTAAACTGCATCCGCTCGAGGTCAAGGCGATCGCCGATGGTGAAGCCGCTCAGGGTATCAAGGGCCTCGACCCGATCGCCACCGGCCAGCTTTCCCGCGACGAAATCGAGCGTGGCGAAAAGGACATCAATCACAAGCTGAAGCTTTCCGAGCCAAAAGTTCGCGTTCCGGAATCCAAGCGCCGCGGTCCGCGCTACACGCCAGTCTCCAAGCGTCAGGACCGTCCAAACGCCATTCTCTGGCTGGTTCGCAACCATCCGGAACTCAAGGACGCCCAGATCTCGCGTCTCGTCGGCACCACCAAGTCGACCATCGAACAGATCCGCGAGCGCACCCACTGGAACGCCGCAAACCTCGCTCCGATGGACCCGGTAACGCTTGGCCTCTGCTCGCAGATCGATCTGGACTTGGAAGTCGAGAAGGCTTCAAAGAACCGTCCGCTGCCGACCGCTGCCGAACTCGGCGCCTCCCTGCAGCCGGCTTCTGAGACCGAAAACCTGGGCTTCGGCGATTACCGCAACGAGCGCGAGGAAGAGAAGGAAATCGACGCAGACGCCGTCTTCGCCAAGCTTTCCTCGCTCAAGTCGACCCGTACCGAGGAAGAAGACGAGGACGACCGCTTCTAAGCGTAGCCCTTACCACAAAGAATTCAAAAGCCCCGGATCGTCTCCGGGGCTTTTCTTTTTGGCTTATCCAGCCGAGACCGCCGTGCTCTTCTCTTCATGAGCAAAGCCGTTTTTCCAAAGCGTTTCCCGCACCACATCGAGCGTTCCCGGATCCTCGATCGTCGCCGGCATCGTCCATGGCATGTCGTCGGCAATCTTCTGCATCGTGCCGCGAAGTATTTTGCCTGATCGGGTCTTGGGCAGTTTCGGCACCACCATCACCGTCTTGAAGGCGGCCACCGGCCCGATCTCGTTGCGAACCATGCCGGCCACCTCCGCAGCGATTTCGGAAGCTTCCCGTAAAACATGGTTCTTCAGCACCAGGAAACCGCAGGGGATCTGTCCCTTGACCTTGTCTTTGACGCCGATCACGGCACATTCGGCGACATCTGGATGTTTGGCGCAGACCTCCTCCATCGAGCCGGTCGAAAGCCTATGCCCGGCACAATTGATGATATCGTCCGTCCGCGCCATCACGAAGATATATCCATCATCATCCACCATGCCCGCATCAGCCGTCTTGTAGTAACCCGGAAATTCCTGCAGGCAGTTCTCCCTGAAACGGTCATCTGCATTCCAGAAAGTCGGTAGACAGCCCGGAGGGAGGGGGAGTTTCATGACGATATTGCCGAGCGTGCCGTGCGGCACGGGCATGCCGGCGTCATCGACCACATCGATTGCATATCCGGGCAGCACCCGCGTCGGCGAGCCGGGCTTGAACGGCATCAGGCCCAGCCCCATAGGGTTTGCGACAACAGGCCAGCCGGTCTCAGTCTGCCACCAGTGATCGATCACCGGTACCTTCAGCTTCTGCTCAGCCCATTTGAGCGTTTCCGGGTCCAGGCGCTCGCCGGCAAGAAACAGAGCCCGCAATCCCAGCAGATCATGGTTTTCGACCAGTTCGCCCTCGGGATCGTCGCGACGGATCGCTCGAAATGCCGTCGGTGCGGTGAAGAAGACTTTGACATCATGCTCAGCAACGACGCGCCAGAATGTTCCGGCATCCGGTGTGCCAACCGGCTTTCCTTCGAAAATGACACTCGTATTGCCGTACAGAAGCGGTGCGTAGACGATGTAGGAATGACCGACGACCCAGCCGATATCCGATGCTGCACAGAACACCTCACCGGGTGAGACCCCGAAAATATTCGGCATCGTCCATAACAGCGCCACCATATGCCCGCCATTGTCGCGCACCACACCCTTTGGCTGCCCCGTCGTGCCGGATGTGTAGAGGATGTAAAGCGGATCCGTAGCTTTTACCGGCACACAATCAACGTCACGTCCCCGCGCAGCCTCGACCATTTCGGCGAAATCGAATTCCCTCCGTCCGGCGTCGAGCGGAACAACGAGTTGAGGACGCTGTAGTATGAGGCAATGGTCAGGCTTCACCGCCGCCAGTTCGATCGCCTTGTCGACCAGCGGCTTGTAGGCAACCACCCGACCAGGCTCCAGGCCGCAACTGGCGGAAATGATCAGTTTCGCTTGCGAATCGTTCAGCCGTGCCGCCAGTTCCTGTGCCGCAAACCCGCCGAAAACGACGGAATGCACCGCGCCGAGACGGGCGCAGGCGAGCATGGAGAACACCGCTTCCGGCACCATCGGCATATAGATGACCACCCGGTCACCCTTGCCGATGCCGAGATCGACAAGCACTGCAGCAATCGCCTTCACCTCGGAAAGAACTTCAGCATAGGTAAAGCTTTTGCGCTCGCCGGTCATGGCGCTGTCGTAGATGAAGGCGGCCTGCTCACCACGTCCGGCTGCGACATGCCGATCGAGGCAATTGAAGCAGGTATTTGTCTCGGCCCCGACAAACCAGCGGCCATAGACACCCTCGTCTGGGTCAAAAATCCTGTCCGGTGGACTGAACCAGTCGATTGCTTTGGCGGCTTCCTCCCAGAATCCTTCCGGATTCTTTTGCCACGCGCCATAAACGTCGAAATAGCGGCTTTGCATATGCACCTCCCGTTACATGAGCCGAGCCTGATAGAAGCAATCTAGGCTGGTCGGGAGGTGCCGGAAACCCCGACGAAGGGGGTAGGCCTATCGCGCACCGAAAATGGCCGACCCCACACGGACGCTGGTTGCGCCGAACTCGACGGCCGTCTCGAAATCACCGGACATGCCCATCGAGAGTTTTTCGACGCCGCATTCCCTGGCGAGTTTTTCAAGCAGCGCGAAATGAGGGCCTGGATTTTCTTCCGCCGGCGGAATGCACATCAGGCCTTCGATGGAAAGCCCGAGATCCTTGCGGCAGAATTCGACAAAGGCTTTCGTTTCCTTCGGCGCAATACCCGCCTTCTGCGGTTCGAGCCCGGTATTGACCTGCACATAGAGTTTTGGCGTTTTGCCCTGCTTCGTCATCTCTTCCGCCAGCGCCCGGGCGATTTTCTCGCGATCGACCGTCTCGATCACGTCGAACAGCGCAATCGCGTCGGCAGCCTTGTTGGATTGCAGCGGCCCGATCAGATGCAGCTCGATACCGACGGTCTCTGCCTTCAACTCCGGCCATTTACCCTGACTTTCCTGCACCCGGTTTTCACCGAATACGCGCTGGCCAGCGACAATCACGGGACGGATCGCTTCCGCATCGAAGGTTTTGGACACGGCAACCAGTGTGACAGAACCCGCCGGACGTTTGGCATATTTCTCCGCCTTGGCGATCTTGCCCTTCACGTCCTGCAACCGTTCTTCGATATCCATCGCCCACATCCTTTTCCGTATTTCTTGTGAGATCAGCGATTAAAGCCCATATGAGGCTCTGCCAAGGGCATTCCGCATCAAAGTTTGACACCCCACAAGCCTCAAAAACTTGACGCTTGCGGCCATTCATGGTGAAGGTCTGCCCAACTCTTTTATCCTGATTTCCCGGAATATCATCCAGATGGCGACTGAACGTTACAACCCGCGCGATGCTGAACCCCGTTGGCAGCAGAAATGGAACGAGGCGAAGGTTTTCGAAACCGACAACGCCGACCCGCGGGAAAAGTATTACGTCCTAGAGATGTTCCCCTATCCGTCCGGCCGTATCCACATGGGCCATGTGCGCAATTATGCGATGGGCGACGTCGTTGCCCGCTACAAGCGCGCGCGCGGCTTCAACGTCCTGCACCCGATGGGCTGGGACGCTTTCGGCATGCCGGCGGAAAACGCCGCGCGTGACAACAAAACTCATCCGAAATCCTGGACCTACCAGAACATCAGTTCGATGAAAAAGCAGCTGAAGGCCATGGGCCTGTCGCTGGACTGGTCCCGTGAATTCGCCACCTGCGATGTGGAATATTACCAGCAGCAGCAGCACCTCTTCCTCGATATGATGGAAAAGGGCCTGGTCTATCGCAAGCAGTCCAAGGTCAACTGGGATCCGGTTGATCAGACAGTTCTGGCCAACGAACAGGTGATCGACGGCCGCGGCTGGCGCTCCGGTGCGCTGGTCGAACAGCGCGAGCTGGTTCAGTGGTTCTTCAAGATCACCGATTTCAGCCAGGACCTGCTGGATGAGCTGGATCATCTCGATCAGTGGCCCGAAAAGGTCCGCCTGATGCAGAAGAACTGGATCGGCCGTTCCGAAGGCATGGCCGTGCGCTGGGAAATCGTGTCTTCCACCGCCCCTGCAGGCGAGACAGAAGTCACCGTCTACACGACCCGTCCGGACACGCTGTTCGGCGCATCCTTCCTGGCAATCGCCGCAGATCATCCGCTGGCCAAAGCAGCAGCGGCCAAGAATCCGGCTATCGAATCCTTCGCCGAAGAATGCCGCCGCCAGGGCACCTCACTCGCAGCACTCGAAACGGCCGAGAAGAAGGGTATCGACACCGGCATCCGCGTGAAACATCCGCTCGATCCTTCCTGGGAACTGCCGGTCTATGTCGCGAACTTCGTGCTGATGGAATACGGCACGGGCGCCATCTTCGGCTGCCCGTCGGGTGACCAGCGCGACCTGGATTTCGCCCGCAAATACGATCTGCCTGTCGTTCCGGTCGTCATGCCAGCCAATGGCGATGCCGCAACGTTCGAAGTCGGCGAAACCGCCTATGTCGATGACGGCGTGATGATCAATTCGCGCTTCCTCGACGGCAAGACGACGGAAGAAGCCTTCCAGATCGTCGCCGACAAGCTGTCGCAGCAGGTTCTGGCAGACGCGCCTCAGGGCGAGCGCAAGGTCAATTTCCGCCTGCGCGACTGGGGTATTTCCCGCCAGCGTTACTGGGGCTGCCCGATCCCGGTCATCCATTGCGAGGTCTGCGGTGTCGTTCCGGTGCCGAAGAAGGACCTGCCGGTGCAATTGCCCGACGACGTCACCTTCGACCTGCCGGGCAACCCGCTCGACCGTCACGCCACCTGGCGCCATGTCTCCTGCCCGCAATGCGGCCATGATGCCCGCCGCGAGACGGACACGATGGACACGTTCGTTGATTCCAGCTGGTATTTCACCCGCTTCACCGCTCCGTGGCTGAACGAGCCGACCGATCCGAAGGTTGCCAACCACTGGCTGCCGGTCGATCAGTATATCGGCGGCATCGAACACGCGATCCTGCACCTGCTCTATTCCCGCTTCTTCACCCGAGCCATGCGTGAAACCGGCCATGTGGCAGTCAAGGAGCCCTTCAAGGGCCTCTTCACCCAGGGCATGGTCGTGCATGAAACCTACCGCCTGGGCGCAGAGGGCCAGAAGGGCGAATGGGTTTCCCCGGCCGATATCAAGATCGAAGAGAGCGACGGCAAGCGTACCGCCACGCTGCTGAAGAACGGCGAGGAAGTCACCATCGGCTCGATCGAGAAGATGTCGAAGTCGAAGAAGAACGTCGTTGATCCGGACGATATCATCGCCTCCTACGGCGCAGATACGGCCCGCTTCTTCGTTTTGTCCGACAGCCCGCCGGATCGCGACGTCATCTGGTCGGAAGCCGGTGTCGAAGGCGCACACCGCTTCACTCAGCGCCTTTGGCGTCTGATCTCGGAAGCCGCCGACAACCTGAAGACTGTTTCCCCGGCTCCTGCCAAGGAAGGTGACGGCTTGGCGATCTCGCAGCTCGCCCACAAGACGCTGCAGGCGGTTCAGGGTGATCTGGACAAGCTCTCCTTCAACAAGGCTGTGGCGCGCATCTATGAACTCGTAAACGCCCTTGCGGCGCCGCTGACAGATGTCGCTACCGGCAAGGGTGACGCGGCTTACCGCGCAGCCGTTCGCAACGCTGCGGAAATCCTGGTCCAGATCGTGGCGCCGATGACACCGCATCTGGCCGAGGAATGCTGGACGGTACTCGGCAATGGAGAAATGGTGTCGAAAACCGCCTGGCCGAACTTCGATCAGGCTCTGGTCGTCGAGAACGATGTAACACTACCCGTCCAGATCAACGGCAAGAAGCGTGGCGAATTGACAATCGCGCGCGACGCGGATCAAAGTACTGTCGAAGCTGCAGTTTTGGCGCTGGACGTGGTGAAAGCTGCGCTCGAAGGCCGCGCGCCGAAGAAGATCATCGTTGTCCCACAGAGGATCGTGAACATTGTTGCCTGACCGCTCATCTTTGCCACGTCGTAGCGCCCTCCTTCTGGGGCTGGCGCTCTGCGCTGGCCTGGCAGGCTGCCAGGTTCGGCCGCTTTATTCGCAGGCCGGTGGCACGGCCCCCAAGCTCGCATCCGTGGGCTTTTCCGAGCCGAAGAACCGCGTTGAGCAGGTCGTTCGCAACGAGTTGGTGTTCCTGGCTGCCGGCGGTGCCGGCGAGCCTCTGAATCCGGCTTATAATGTCACCCTGCATGTTTCCAGCACGGCATCGAACGTTCTCGACGATGACGGACTGGCGGAGGCCAGCGTTCCCGTTGCCGGCCGTGTCCAGGTAACCGGCTCCTACACGCTGACCCGTAGCGTCGACGGCCAGGTTCTCAAGCGCAGTGAACATTCCAGTGTTGCGCTGATCGACGTGTCTCGCCAGAGCTTCGCCAAACTGCGCGCCATCAGGGATGGTGAAAACCGCGCAGCGCGCGAACTGGCAGAGTTCATCCGCGCGGATGTCGCGATCGTGCTTGCCAAAGAGCCACCGCTGCAGCAACCCGCATGGCAGAAATAAAATCGCACGAGTTCGATCGCTTTGTTGAAAAGGGCGCCGAGCTATATCGCTTCTACGTCATCTACGGACCAGATCGCGGACTTGTATCGGAACGGGCAAACCTCATTGCCAAGCGCAGTGGAGTTTCACTCGATGATCCGTTCGCACTACTGAAGCTCGACGTTTCCGATCTTCAAGGCGATCCTGGGCGACTTCTGGACGAAGTCAATGCGTTGGGACTTTTCGGCGGCGAGAAGCTCATATGGCTGCGTGGCGTAAACAATGAAAAGCCTGTCCTGGATGCCGTCCAGACCATTCTTGGGCAGGGTGCACCTGCCAATACGCTCCTCATCGAGGCAGGCGACCTGAAAAAGGGAAGCGGTCTCAGAAAGATCGTTGAGCCGTCCCGGGCTGTTGCCGTGATACCCTGTTACGCCGACGATGTCCGCGCACTCAACGCGCTTATCGATACCGAACTGGCAAGTGATTCACTGACGATCACCAACGAAGCTCGGCGACAGCTGATTGACCAGCTGGGTGGTGATCGCGTGGCCTCGCGCAACGAGATCCGCAAGCTTGCGCTTTACTGCCGAGGAATGGGCAGGATCGAGGAACACCATGTCGATGAGATCATCGGGGATGCCAGCAGTGTGTCCGCAGACGACGCTGTCGATGCGATATTGACCGGCGACCTTCCGGCCTTTCATCGCGCATTCCAGAAGATCCTCACCTCCAAGACACCGCTATTCCTTATCCTGCAATCGTGCCTGAAGCAGTTTCAATTGCTTGATGCGATGAAGATCGAGATGGAGGAGAAGCGAACGCCGGCCGGCCAGGTTATGGCAACCCTCGGCCGCCATATCCATTTCAAGCGCAAACCCGTCTTTGAGAAAGCTCTCAGGGTATGGAGGCCCGAAGCCGCCAGCCGCGAAGCCTCACGCATCCAGTCCGCCGTACTGATGTCCCGTCAAAGACAAAGTCTTGAGCCGAGCATTGTATTTCATGCTCTTCTAGGCGCCGCACTTCAAGCATCAAAACAGTAAAAAGCTGCGCAAAAACAAAGCTTTGCGCAGCTTATACGGAAGACGACCAAACTATCTCTGCGTGCCTCAGCGACGCTCCAGCAGGCGGCAGATTTCTTCAAGCTGCTCAAGAGTCTTGTAGGAGATCCTGATCTGACCCGGGCCACCCCTGTGGTTGATCTTCACCTCCAGCCCAAGGGAATCCGTCAACGTCCGCTCCAGGGCAACTGTATCCGAATCCTTTTCCGGCTTCGGTGCAGCCTGCGGTTCCGACTGCGAACGGATATCGTTCTGCGCCAGACGCTCTGCATCACGAACCGACATGCCCTTTGCGACAACCGCCTTTGCAAGCGCTGTCGGGTCCGATGTCGGGATCAGCGCACGCGCATGACCGGCGGAAAGCGTGCCGGATGACAGCATATCCCGAACGGGGGAGGGCAGTTTCAGAAGACGCAGGCTGTTCGCCACATGGCTTCGACTTTTCCCGATAATGTCACCAAGATCGTTCTGCGTATATCCGTGCTCGGCGATAAGCTGCTCATAACCCAGCGCTTCTTCCAGCGGATTGAGGTCCGACCGCTGAACGTTTTCAACGATTGCGATTTCAAGCGCCGTCCTGTCATCGACATTGCGCACGATAACCGGCACTTCCACCAGACCGGCAAGCTGGGAAGCGCGCCAGCGTCGTTCACCCGCGATGATTTCGAACTGGCCGTCTGGCAGGGTCCGCGTGACGATTGGCTGAACGATCCCGTGCTGACGGATGGAACTTGCCAGATCCTGCAATTCGCTTTCGTCGAAATGACGGCGCGGGTTGCGCGGGTTGCGCGTGATGTTCTCGATCGGGACCATCCGGTCAGGACTGACATTGACCGGTGCATTGCCCGTCGGCATCGGCTGATCCATCTCGCCGATCAGCGCTGCCAGACCGCGCCCCAAGCGGCGCTTCGATACATCGTCGTTCATACGCTTTACCCTATCTACTACGTCTATGCTGCGACTTTGCGCATTCTCTCGCGCTGGATAACTTCCGAGGCGAGCTGCAGATATGCCTGACTGCCTGCGCATTTCAGATCATAAAGAATAGCCGGCTTACCATATGACGGTGCCTCCGACACGCGAACATTGCGCGGGATCAGCGTCTGATAAACCTTCTCTCCGAGATAGGTGCGAACATCGTTGACAACCTGCTGCGCGAGATTGTTACGCGCATCAAACATGGTCAAAACTATACCCTGAATGTCGAGCACCGGATTGACGGTACGACGAACCTGATCAACGGTCTCAAGCAACTGACTCAAGCCCTCAAGCGCGAAAAATTCGCACTGAAGAGGAACAAGGACTGAATCCGCCGCAGCCATCGCGTTCATCGTCAATAGATTGAACGAAGGCGGGCAATCAAGCAGAATGTAATTGAATTTCTCTGCACCACTTGAAACCAGAGCTTTTTTCAGCCGGAACGCCCGGTCCTGCGCCTGGGAAATTTCCATCTCAAAGCCAAGCAAGTCCATCGTCGATGGTACAATCGACAGGTTAGGAACGGCAGTCTCAACCGCAGCTTCACCGACCGAGGCTTCGCCAACAAGAATATCGTAGGACGACACCTTGCGGTCACGGCGATCGATGCCGAGGCCAGTACTTGCATTCCCCTGGGGATCCAAATCAACAATCAAAACGTTCTGGCCGATAGCGGCCAGTGCAGTCGCAAGATTTATGGCCGTCGTCGTTTTACCGACGCCGCCTTTTTGATTTGCAATTGTGATGATACGACGCTTATCAAACATCTGGCACCCGCTTTACGGTTATGTCCGCTGCAGATTGCCGATCTCTAGGATAACCGAATCCGCTTGGATTGAACTTTGGTGTTTTACCAAATCAAAGCGCCATCTACCATGTGCTTTCTTCAATTCGGATTCGTAATCTCGACCTTTATGGAAGAAAGCTGTTGATGGCCCGTCGAGAAGCCACGGCGAAGCATATTCCAAAAGCTTGTCGAGATCAGCCAGCGCACGAGCGGAAACGAAATCACATTGAGGAATAAGCGTGGGAGCGTCTTCGATACGTACCGAATGAATAGTGCCCCTGGCCCCGGTTGAAGCGAGAGCGACGCGCAAGAACGCCGCCTTTTTCTGGTTGCTTTCAATAAGATGTACCCAGCCATCCTGATGCTCGGACAACAGAATCGCGGTGATAATACCTGGAAATCCGCCACCTGAACCGAGATCGACCCATGTTCCCACTCTGTCAGCCAGCCTGAATATTTGCGCACTATCGGCTATATGACGCTGCCACATATCCTCTTGCGTCGAAGGAGCGATCAGATTGATTGTCTTGGCCCATTTTTGAAACAAATCGGCAAATTGCTGAAGCCGATCTTGCGTTTCACGTGAAACATCGGAAATCAAGATGCCTGCCTCATATTTCTTTCTGCTTTCCTCACCAATGCCAGAAGCAACGTAACAGCCGCTGGCGTCATTCCTTCGATCTTTGCCGCCTGCGCTATGGTACGAGGCTGAGCACGGCTTAGCTTCAATTTCAGCTCGTTGGACAGACCTGATACAGTGTCAAAATCGAAATGATCAGGGATTGCCAGTGCCTCGTCTCGTTGGGCAGAGCGTATATCATTCGCCTGTCGTTCCATATAGACGGCATAACCCGCTTCAATCTCGAGAGCCTCGGCAACCTTGGGCGACAGTCCCGTCAGCTCTCCCCATATACGCGCTAGGCGGGCAATTTCCATATCGGGATGGGACAATATCTCATAAGCGCTTCGGCGCTGACCATCCTTGTTAAGATGCAATCCATGTTGCGCGGCCTCATTCGGCGTGAGGCTGAGCGACCGAAGCTGATCCCGCCCGGAATTGAGTGCCTCCACATAAGCCGAGAACCTCTCCGCCCGATGCCTGCCAACTAGGCCAAGTTTAATTCCGAGGCCTGTCAGACGCATATCGGCATTATCCGCGCGAAGCGAAAGTCGGAACTCGGCTCTTGAGGTAAACATGCGGTATGGTTCGGTCACGCCACGATTGATGAGATCGTCGATCATCACACCAATATAGGAATCAGTCCGGCTGAAAATATGCGGTTCACTCCCTTGAGAACGTCTCGCCGCATTCAGTCCACCGACAAGACCCTGGGCACCGGCTTCTTCATAACCCGTCGTGCCATTGATCTGCCCGACCAGAAACAGGCCCTTCACCGACTTCGTCTCAAGCCATGGCTGCAACTCTCTCGGGTCTATATGGTCGTATTCGATCGCATAGGCCGGGTGCAGGATCGTCACCTGTTCCAGCCCAGGAATGGTGCGTACGAAAGCTTCCTGGATATCCTCAGGCAATGAGGTCGAAATGCCGTTTGGATAAACCGTAAAATCGTCGAGACCTTCCGGCTCGAGGAAGATCTGGTGGCCATCGCGTTCCCCAAATCGGACGATCTTATCCTCAATCGAAGGGCAGTAACGCGGGCCGACACCTTCGATCTGCCCGGAATACATAGCCGACAAATGAATATTATCAGCAATGATCCTATGGGTCTCAGGTGTCGTTCTGGTGACGCCACATGCGATCTGGGGATTGGTGATCCGGTCGGTCATGAAAGAGAATGGCGTCGGAACATCGTCAGCTTCCTGACGATCAATCGACGCCCAGTCGATCGTGCGTCCATCAAGCCGGGCAGGGGTTCCGGTTTTCAAGCGACCAAGTGCAAATCCCTGTCGCTTCAATGTCTCCGAAAGACCAACCGACGGCGCCTCTCCGGTACGACCGGCCGGGATCTTCTTCTGACCGATATGGATCAGCCCCCGCAGGAAGGTACCTGTGGCAAGGACAATTGAAGCGCAGGAAATACGACGCCCGTCCGCAAGCAGGAGAGCTTTTACAGCACCATCCTGTCCTATCTCGATATCGAATGCGTCTCCTTCGACGACGGTCAGATTGGCATGATTTTCGATTTCGCGCTGCATCGCCTCGCGATAAAGCCGGCGGTCAGCCTGTGTGCGCGGTCCTCGTACAGCCGGGCCCTTCTTGCGGTTGAGAAGACGAAACTGGATGCCTGCAGCGTCCGCAACGAGTCCCATCAATCCATCAAGCGCATCGATTTCACGGACGAGATGACCTTTGCCCAATCCGCCAATCGCCGGGTTGCAGGACATGACACCGATCGTTTCGCGCTTGTGTGTTACCAGTGCAACGGAGGCTCCAACGCGGGCAGCTGCACTTGCAGCTTCGCATCCGGCATGCCCGCCACCAACGACGACCACATCAAAGGTCAGTTCAGCCATGGAAGCCTCTATGTTTCACGTGAATCATTTGCCAATGCAGAATTTCGAGAAGATCACATCGAGAAGATCTTCGACATCGACGCGACCGGTAATCCTGCCGAGCTCATCTCCGGCCGCCCGCAACGCATCGGCCTTCAACTCAAGTCGAGGCTCATCTAATGCATTTTCGATGAATTTGGAAGCCAAGGCAATATGTTCGCGATGCCTGTCATTGCTCGCCGGCAGCCCGCCATTCCAGCTGTCTCGTGCCTTATCCACGATAGCGCGATGGATCTCGTCCAGGCCTTCACCGGTTACAGACGAAATACGTATTGCCTCGACTTTATCCCTCTTAGAGAGATCCGCTTTCGTTTCCACTTCGAGATGCGGAACACCGTAATCTTTGTACACGATATCTGTAGTAGATCCCGCTTCCCTGAGATACAGGATCATATCTGCCGAGCGAGCGGCCGACTTGGCACGTTCGATACCTTCGCGCTCGACGACGTCTTCTGCTTCTCTAATACCCGCCGTGTCGTAAAGTCGAACCAGATAACCTTCCATGTCCAGCTCTACCGTCAGCACATCGCGCGTGGTCCCCGCTATATCGGTCACGATTGCGACTTCGCGTTTTGCCATCGCGTTCAGCAGGCTGGACTTGCCGGCATTCGGAGCCCCGATAATCGCTACCTTGAACCCATTGCGAATAATCTCGGCGGATTTCGCCGAGACCGACGCAACGGACATCTCAGCCACGAGCGCAGCGAGATCACCGCCTATCATATCCGCAACAGAGCCCGGTACATCGTCCTCGTCCGCGAAGTCGAGTTCCGCCTCGATCATCGCTCTCGCATGGGTCAGACGTCCCGCCCACCCACCATATTGGGCTGATAGGGCGCCCATTCCAGTCTGAAGCGCCAGTTTGCGCTGCATCTCCGTTTCAGCGGATACCAGATCGGACAGGCCTTCGACTTCCACCAGGTCCAGCCGCCCGTGTTCAAAAGCGCGGCGGGCAAATTCACCGGCTTCGGCAGACCGCAAACCCAGTTCCTTCAGCATCGCCGCAATAGCATTTACTACCGCACGGCTTCCATGAACCTGCAATTCGGCACAATCCTCGCCGGTAAAGGAGTGCGGCGCTTCAAAATACAGGACCAAGCCTTGGTCGAGTATCTCACCGTTTCGGTTGCGAATCGTTCGGAGGCTTGCCTGTCGTGGCAGAGGAACCGAGCCGACAATCTCGGTGATTACTGCTTTGGTCGCCGGACCACTTATGCGTATGACCGCAACGCCGGCCGGCGGCTGACCGCTGGAAAGCGCGAAGATTGTTGCCTGTGTCATGTCTTCGTTCCATATCCACAAAAGACAAAGGCGCCCGATATCGGGCGCCTGCAAAGTCATCGAAGAATCCGGCTAAGGATTACGTGTTCATCGAGTCGAAGAAGTCCGCATTGTTCTTCGTCTGCTTCAGCTTATCGATCAGGAACTCGATCGCATCGGTCGTTCCCATCGGAGCGAGGATACGGCGAAGAACGAAGATCTTCTGCAGATCCTGGCGCGGAACCAGAAGGTCTTCCTTACGCGTACCGGATTTGAGAATATCCATGGCCGGGAAGATACGCTTGTCGGCGACCTTGCGGTCAAGCACGATTTCCGAGTTACCCGTACCCTTGAATTCTTCGAAGATGACTTCATCCATGCGGCTACCTGTATCGATCAGCGCAGTTGCGATGATCGTCAGCGAACCGCCTTCCTCGATATTACGGGCTGCACCAAAGAAGCGCTTCGGCCGCTGCAGCGCGTTTGCATCCACACCACCGGTCAGAACCTTGCCGGAAGACGGCACGACCGTGTTGTAGGCGCGGCCGAGACGGGTGATCGAATCGAGCAGAATGACGACGTCACGACCATGTTCGACCAGGCGCTTGGCCTTTTCGATGACCATTTCAGCGACCTGCACGTGGCGAACTGCCGGTTCGTCGAAGGTCGAGGAAACGACTTCGCCCTTCACCGAGCGCTGCATGTCCGTCACTTCTTCCGGACGTTCGTCGATGAGAAGAACGATCAGATAGCATTCCGGATGATTGGCGGTAATCGAATGGGCAATGTTCTGCAGAAGAACCGTCTTACCGGTACGCGGCGGCGCAACGATCAGGCCACGCTGGCCCTTGCCGAGCGGTGCGACGAGATCGATGACGCGCGCTGAATTATCCTTCGACGTCGGGATATCGAGTTCCATCTTGAACCGCTCATTCGGATAAAGCGGTGTCAGGTTGTCGAAGTGAACCTTGTGACGGATCTTTTCAGGATCGTCGAAATTGATCGTGTTGACTTTCAGCAGCGCGAAATAGCGTTCGCCTTCCTTCGGGCCGCGGATCGGTCCTTCAACGGTATCGCCCGTCTTCAGGGAAAACCGGCGGATCTGCGATGGCGAAATGTAGATATCGTCCGGACCAGGCAGATAGTTCGCATTTGCGGAACGCAGAAAGCCAAAACCGTCCTGAAGAACCTCGACCACGCCTTCACCGATGATTTCAACATCCTGGCTGGCAAGAACCTTGAGAATTGCAAACATCAACTCCTGCTTGCGCATCGTGCTGGCATTTTCGACCTCCAGCGACTCTGCGAAGGTCAGCAAATCAGTCGGAGATTTGCTCTTAAGTTCTTGAAGCTTCATTTCAGCCATGAAGAGGGGACCACTTGAGAAAATATAAGGGAATTGGGCGTGTCGGTGGAATTCGCTTCCGCGGATGAAGTCCGGGGACAACGTCGGTTACACGCATGCCACGATATGGAGGTGTCGCGAAAATAGCGATTCCCTCCGCGTGCCGCAAGAGGCTTATTCAGAAAAAGGCAAGCCCTTTCTCAGAACGGCTTTACGATAACGAGGATTACGATCGCAATCATCAGCACGGTCGGCACTTCATTCCATATCCGCCAATGCCTTGCGGCACGTCTGGGCTTGTCTGCGGCAAAATCGCGAACCGCGCGACCAAACAGCACATGAACCCAGGTAAGCGCCACGACCATGGCAATCTTCCCGTGAAGCCAGCCACCCTGAAATCCGTAAACGTCCCAGGCAAGATAAAGCCCCAGCATCCAGCTTACCATCATCGCCGGATTCATGATGACCTTCAGCAACCGCCTTTCCATCATCTTGAAAGTTTCCGATCGCTCGGAACCGATCGGTGCATCCGTGTGATAGATGAACAGCCGCGGCAGATAGAGAAGCCCTGCCATCCATGACATCACGGCGATGACATGAAATGCTTTCACATACAGGATGAAATCATCCGGCCGTAAAACGTAGGTCAGACCCAGGATGAGGAGAAATATCCCAAGTGCGATGAAGGCACGCGTCTTGGCCTTGCCGCCCGCACCTTCGTTTCCGGCTTCCTCGCGGTGCGGCGCCATCAACCCAACCCTCTGACGCGATTGACCAGTTTCGCGACATTGTCCGGATCAGCTTCCGGCGTGATGCCGTGGCCGAGATTGAAGATCAGCGGCCCATTTCCCAGAACCTGCAGGATCGCGTCGATACCGTCCTCAAGCGATTGGCCTCCGGCCACGACCCGCATCGGATCGAGATTACCCTGGACAGGCCCATCTTTCTGCAGTTCCGCCGCAAACGACAGCGGCACGCTCCAGTCCAGCCCGATCGCATCTGCCCCGGTCTTTTGCCGGTATTGGCGCAGGTTCATTCCGGCGCCCTTGGCAAAGGCGATGATGCGTGCATTCGGCCGCTTGCTGCGCACGATCTCGATCATCCGTGCAACCGGCTTCACCGCAAAGGCTTCGAATTCCGCTTCGCCGAGAACACCGGCCCATGAATCGAAGATCTGCACCGCATCCGCACCGGCATCGATCTGGGCAATCAGATATTCGGCGGAAATTTCCGCAAGAAACGCCAGCAGATGTTCAAGCGCCTGCCGGTTGCGATAACCGAAGAGACGGGCAGGGGCCTGATCGGGCGTGCCGTGGCCGGCAATCATGTAGGTCGCGACGGTCCAGGGAGCACCGCAGAAGCCGAGAAGGGCAGTTTCCGAAGGCAATTCCTGCCTCAGCCGCTTTACTGTCTCCAGGACGGGAGACAGATGCGCAAGAGTGCCATCCGCTTTAAGCGAATAGATGCTGGCCTCATCGATCGGATCCATCTGTGGCCCTTCGCCGGGCGTAAACCGCACGTTCCTGTCCAGAGCATCGGGGATGACCAGGATGTCGGAAAAGAGAATGGCCGCATCGAACGAATAACGCCTGATCGGCTGGAGCGTGACCTCGACAGCCAGATCAGGCGTGTAACAGAGATCGAGGAACCCACCGACCTTATGTCGCGTTGCACGATACTCGGGAAGATAACGTCCAGCCTGTCTCATAAGCCAGAGCGGAGGGGGCGTCACCGTTTTCCCCTCCAACACGTCGACGATCTTCCTTTTCACCGGCACCAGCATCTATCCCTTATAAAAAGAATCCAATTTCTATTGGTTTCTATTTCTTAGAGTCGGTGTGTATCAAGGATTAAAGTCAAACCCCAGATTAACCGAAATTTTGCCAATATCCGCCGAGCGATATAAAAAGCATTTCTCGGAATTTTTGAATTCTGGGAAAAATCATAAATTCAATAAAAGATTCAATAATATGACCGGCGTATTGGGTAGTTTTTATCTGTAGACAACATGTGGATAAGTTTGGCAGATATGACAATTATCCACGCAAATCACATCCTCGCGTTCCATCAATCCAACTGATCGCAGATTGTGGAAAAAGTGGCGGTTTTCCCGAGGCCTGTCCCTCCCGCCTCTGAACATGGTCGCCTGTCCCAAGTTATCAACATACGGTAGAGAATAACGTGGAGAACCGGAAAAACTTCTTCCACTTGCATTTGGTTTCTGACTCCACCGGCGAGACTCTGATCTCTGCCGGACGGGCTGTCGCAGCCCAATTCCAGAACAGCTATGCGCTTGAGCACGTCTATCCGCTGATTAGGAACCGCAAACAGCTGGTGGCAGTGCTTGACGCTGTCGATGCGGAACCCGGTATCGTCCTCTATACGATCGTAGACCAGGATCTGGCATCGCTGATCGACCTTCGCTGCCGCGAAATGGGCGTTCCTTCCGTGAATGTGCTGGAGCCGGTTCTAGCTGTTTTCCAGACCTATCTGGGTGCGCCGTCGCGTCGTCGTGTTGGAGCGCAGCATGCTTTGAACGAGGAATATTTTGCCAGGATCGAGGCGCTGAACTTCACCATGGACCACGACGACGGCCAGATGCCCGAGACCTATGATGAAGCTGACGTTGTCCTGATCGGCATCAGCCGAACCTCCAAGACGCCGACCAGCATCTATCTGGCAAATCGCGGGATCAAGACGGCAAACATCCCGATTGTGCCGGGAGTCGAGTTGCCGGACGCTCTTTATAGTGCCACTCGTCCATTGATCGTTGGCCTGATCGCCACCACAGACCGGATCTCCCAGATCCGGGAAAACCGGGAACTCGGCAATTCTCAGGGGCTTGATCGGAACACCTACACCGATCGCGCCAGCATCAATGAAGAGCTTAAATATGCCCGGGCCCTTTGCGGGCGAAACAATTGGCCGATTATCGATGTTTCCCGCCGTTCGATCGAGGAGACTGCCGCGGCGATTCTTGCCCTGCGACCGAGGCTCAGGTAATCCCGAACTGTTTTTCGCCCGAACTGTTTGTCGGAGATGATACCTGAAGTGACACTTGTCCTTGCCTCCTCAAGTCCCTTTCGCCGAATGCTGCTCGAAAATGCCGGCCTGACATTCGAATCGCGCACCGCCGATATCGATGAACGACAGATAGAGGCCTCTGAAAAACACACTGGCCCCGAAGTTGTTGCCGGGATCTTGGCCAGGGCGAAGGCGCAGGATGTATCGCGTTATTTTCCTGATGCGCTCGTAATCGGCTCCGACCAAACGATGTCGCTTGGAGATCGCGTCTATCACAAGGCAAAGAGCCGCGCCGAGGCCCGCGATAACCTGATCTCTCTCTCAGATCGGACCCACAGGCTTAACAGTGCTGTGGCCATTGTAAAAAACGGAATTCTGGTCTGGGAGCATGTTGCCTATGCCGAGCTGACAGTCCGCGAACTGACTGAGGGGTATGTCGACCGGTATCTCGATAGAATTGGCGACAAGGCATTTTCGAGTGTCGGCGGCTACCAGCTGGAAGGAGAGGGCATCCATCTCTTTTCCGCCATTCAGGGTGACTATTTCACCATTCTCGGCCTCCCCATGCTTCCGCTTCTGGAAGAACTCCGTCGCCTGGGAGCGATTGATGGCTGATAGACGCGAAAATTCACCGCCTGCTGCATTTGTGACCGGCTGGCCGATCAAGCACTCCCGCTCTCCGATCATTCATAGGCACTGGCTCAAACAATACGGCTTGCCGGGCAGCTATGATGCGGTCGCTGTTTCCGAAAAGGATTTCGCGGCTTTTATAGACGGGGTGAAAAACGGTAGCCTGGGCTTCTCCGGCGGCAATGTCACGATCCCGCACAAGGAAACGGCTTTTGCTCTCAGCGACCGGCCGGATGAGCTGGCGAAGGAACTCGGTGCAGCCAATACGCTCTGGCTGCAGGACGGTCAGCTTCATGCGACGAATACAGATGGATACGGTTTTGCAGCCAATCTCGACGGGCATCATCCGGGCTGGGACAAGGTCGATCGCGCCGTTATTCTCGGTGCGGGCGGCGCAAGCCGTGCCGTCGTTCAGGCTGTCCGTGATCGTGGCATCAACGAAATCCACATCGTCAATCGTACCATGTCACGTGCGAAGGAGCTTGCCGATCGCTTCGGTCCGAAAATTCATGCGCATGGATTACCCGCCCTGGAAGAGGTCATGGCCGGTGCCGGCTTGTTTGTGAACACGACATCACTCGGCATGGATGGAGCAGAATCCGTTTCCTTCGACTTTTCGGGTCTAAAGTCAGGTGCAATGGTGACGGATATCGTTTACGTACCGCTTGAAACGCCTATTCTTCGGCAGGCACGCGAGCAGGGTTATCCGACGACCGATGGATTGGGGATGCTGCTGCATCAGGCGGTGCCCGGCTTCGAACAATGGTTTGGTCATCGCCCGGTGGTCGACAGGGTTCTGCGACAACTCATCATTCAGGATATTCAGGCGGCGGCATGATTGTCATCGGATTGACCGGATCGATCGGCATGGGAAAGACGACCACCGCCGGCATGTTCAGGGATGCGGGTATCCCGGTCAACGATTCCGATGCTGTCGTGCATGACCTTTATAGAACCGACGCAGTTAAACCGGTAGGCGAAGCTTTTCCCGGCTCAATTCGGGAAGGCGCCATCGACAGGGTGGAACTGGCCCGGCAACTTTTACTCGATCCCGGTGGTTTTAGCCGGCTTGAAGCAGTTGTGCACCCGCTGGTGAGAGACAGGGAAAAGCAGTTTCTCGAAAGGCAGAGATTGGCAGGCGCTGATCTCGTCCTCCTCGACATTCCCCTGCTTTTCGAAACCGGCGCTGAGAAACGCGTCGATGTGGTTGTGGTCGCGACCTGTGATCCACAGATACAGCGGCAGCGCGTTCTTGCCAGACCAGGCATGACGGAAGAAAAGTTCAAGCTCATCCTGAACCGTCAGATGCCTGATTCGCAGAAACGCGATCGTGCGGATTTTCTGGTCGATACGGGCTGCGGCCTCGACCAGGCAAAAAAGCGAGTAGAGCAGATCATCAATCTTCTACGGTCGGGCATACGGAGTGAAAAACATGCGTGACATCATTTTCGATACGGAAACGACCGGGCTTGAATCCAAGCAGGATCGCATCATCGAAATCGGTGGTGTCGAGCTGATCAACAATTTCCCGAGCGGAAAGACGATCCACATCTTCATCAATCCGGGTGATCGTAAGGTTCATCCCGATGCTTTGGCTGTCCATGGCATCACGGACGAGTTCTTGAAAGACAAGCCGAGCTTCGCTGAAGTCGCACAGCAGATCGTGGACTTTTTCGAAGGGGCACGATGGATCGCCCATAACGCCAACTTCGATATGGGTTTCATCAACGCGGAATTCGAGCGGATAGGTCTGCCGCCTGTACCTTCCGATCAGGTTGTCGATACGCTGGCCATGGCGCGTCGCAAACACCCAATGGGTCCGAACTCACTTGACGCCCTTTGCCGTCGTTACGGGATCGACAACACCCACCGTACAAAACACGGCGCATTGCTGGACTCCGAACTACTGGCCGAAGTCTATATCGAAATGAATGGTGGCCGACAGGCCGCCTTGGGACTGGTCGGCTCAGATCAGGTGGTAGAAGTCGCCGAGGCTGAAGAGACGGTGGTCATCACGGACCATGTGCGCCCGCGCGCACTTGCGAACCGGTTGAGCGCAAAGGATTTGGAGCACCATGCATCAATGATCGCCTCTATGAAAGGCAAGGCGATCTGGCTGAAATATCGTCAGGAATAGGGTCGTTCCAGCAAAAGCGCAAAATGGTCTTGTGCCGGGAACTGCGTGAGACGTAGCGATTGAGCAATAAAAAAGCCCGGAACTCCCGGGCTTTTCCGATTTTTGTCTGATCAGCTGTTGAGCGGCTGAACCTTGGCGCGGGCCTGTTCTTCGGCCATGCGCTGCGAAAACATCTGGGCAAAATCGATTGGATCGATCATCAGCGGCGGGAAACCGCCATTGCGGGTCACATCTGCGATGATCTGACGCGCGAACGGGAACAGCAGGCGCGGGCATTCGATGAACAGAACCGGCAGCATGTGTTCCTGCGGAAAACCGGTGATGCGGAAGACGCCGCCATAAACCAATTCGGCTGCGAACACGACCTTGTCGCCTTCCTTGGCTTCGGCGTTCAGCGAAAGAACGACGTCGAAATCGGTATCCGACAGCGGGTTGGCGTTGACGTTCACGCCGATATTGATGGCCGGCGCGTTGTCACGCGCCTGAAGCGACCGGGGTGCACCTGGATTTTCGAAGGAAAGGTCCTTGGTGTACTGGGCAAGAATGTTGAGCGAAGGGCTCGCCGACTGCGTGTTTTCGTCTGCCATGGGATATCCTCAGGACTGATGCGTTGAGGCCGCATAACATCTAGGCATTTTGCTTACAACCCGTTGCGGCTCTGGCTTATGGTCACGGATCGCGGTCAATGCCTTTTGACCACGGAGAAGATGGGTTCGGATCCGTGTTCCGATGAAAATCCTCTTCCTCGAGATCGACGACCTTGCCGGCTGCATTCGGATTTTCGCGCACGCCGCCGGCCGGATGGCTGAAACCGCCACGGCTGCTGCGGGGGCCGACCACCACGACACGCTTTCCGATCGCCGACCAGAGAAGCCGCCGCACGAACGGAATGAACAGTGCGATGCCGATAATGTCGGTGACGAAGCCGGGCAGAAGCAGAAGGATGCCGGCAACGACGATCATCGCCCCGTCGATAACGGAACTTGCCGGGATTTGCCCCTGCTGGCTTTGCTCCGAAAGCTTCTTCAAAAGATGCAGGCCCTGTTGTCGCATCATGAAGGCGCCGAGCAATCCGGTACCGATGACGAGGCCAAGTGTCCACCACAGGCCGAGCGCACGCCCCACCACGACAAATCCGGCGATTTCGGCCAAGGGCCAGGCAAGCAGCACGCTAAGAGCAATAAATGGGCGCATGATCCAATGTGTGTTGTACGAGGTCGTTTCGAAGGCTCACACCTTCGCTATTTGAAGATGGCTTAATGCAGACTATATGATGATGTGAATTCAACTTTTAAACGGTAATTGCGGGTTAATATGGGTTCCAACGACTTCATTACACTCTTTTTCCTTGTTGCGGCGGTCCTGATTTTCCTGCAACTGCGCAGTGTGCTCGGCCGCCGGACGGGAAACGAGAAGCCGCCGGAGACATATGTCTCGCGCGAAGCGCTTAAAACCCCTGCCGCTGCGGATGACGGCAAGGTCGTAACTTTGCCGCGTCGTGAAGCCGGCGAAGAGGATCAGCGCCTGGCGGAGGTCGATGCTCTCGTAAAGCCCGGCAGCGAGTTGAACGAGTCGCTGAAGTCGCTGATAAGGGCCGATGCGTCCTTCCAGCCAAAGGAATTCCTAAACGGCGCTAAGATGGCCTATGAGATGATCGTCATGGCGTTTGCCGATGGCGACCGGAAGACCCTGAAGGGCCTTCTCTCTAAGGAAGTCTTTGAAGGTTTCGATTCCGCTATCCGCGAACGCGAGGCCCGCGGCGAAGTGGTGAAGTCCACTTTCGTCGGCATCGACAAGGCGGCCTTCACCCAAGCCGCTCTCAAGCAGTCGGAAGCTCAGGTCACGGTTCGCATCGTCAGCCAGCTGATTTCGGCTACCTTCGACAAGGAAGGCAAGCTGATCGACGGTGACCAGGAGGCCGTTGCCGAAGTGACCGATATCTGGACCTTTGCAAGGGATGTCCGCTCCAAGGATCCGAACTGGAAACTGATCGCGACCGAATCCGAACAATGAGCCCGACTTCGCCTGGATACCGCCTGTCTTCCGTATCCTTCGGCGACCTTCCCGGTTGGGAAAGGGACGATCCCCGCGCCTTGTTTGATGCGATGGCGCGGTGTCTTACCCATATTCGCGACGTGAAGCCCTATCGGACCGGCGTTCTTGGCCTCACCGCCGATGACTTGATGCCGCTTCTGGCTGCAGCTGGCATACTATCGTCTGATATGACGCAAGCGCAGGCGCGCGCGTTTTTCGAAGAGAGTTGCATTCCCTTCCGTATCGAGCGCGATGACGCCCAGCCGGGTCTGGTGACCGCCTTTTACGAGCCGGAAGTCGATGTCTCGGCAAAACCAGACGAGACGTTCGCCCATCCCTTCTATTTCCGTCCTGACGATCTCATCGATCTTGACGAAACCAACCGGCCTACTGAAATGGACTCCGGCTACATGTTCGGTCATGCGACTGCTTCCGGTGTGACCGAATATCCGGATCGTAAGGAAATCGATCGGGGTTTTCTCGCCGGGCGCGGCCTTGAAATTGCTTGGGCACGGTCGAAGGTTGACGTCTTTTTCGCCCATATCCAGGGCGCAGCCCGCCTTCGTTATCCGGATGGCGACATTCGCCGTATCACCTATGCCGCAAAGGCTGGTCATCCATTTTCTCCGATCGGAAAGCTCCTGATCGATCTCGGGGAAATCCCGCGCGAAAAAATCTCGATGCAGAGCATCCGTAAATGGCTAGCCGAGAATCCGGCTAAGGTTGATGAAATCCTTTGGCATAACCGGTCCTATATCTTCTTCCGCGATGCCGATGTTTCCGACGACACACTCGGTCCCGTCGCCGCGGCCAAGGTGCCGCTCATCGCCGGGCGCTCCCTTGCTGTGGATCGTATGATCCATACATTCGGTTGTCCCTTCTTCATTCATGCTCCGACGCTGCTTCATCTCGATGACGGTCAACCCTTTGCCAGGCTGATGCTGGCACTCGATACCGGATCGGCTATTGTCGGCCCAAGCCGCGGCGATATCTTTACTGGTTCAGGTTATGAAGCGGGAGAACGCGCCGGAACTGTCAGGAACGAAGCCGATTTCTATATCCTGATTCCCAAGGCGGCGGCTGGCAGGTTTGGAGCATGAACGGCGGACGTAAACTCAATTCCGAGGAACGGATACTGTGGGGCAAGGTGGCAAAATCCACCCGCGCCTTCAAGGAGCGCTGGACCGATCTTGCCGCCTTCGAGGCCGAAGAAGTCGCCCACGCGGCAGAGGTCGAGAAATCGAAACCCGCATCGCCTCGAGAAGTGCCGGAACAGCTGGCAGAACAGGTTCGCACCGCTAAGAAGCCGGCCGGCTATCACTATCCGCTCGAAAAGCCGACGAAGAAAAAACTCGCCAAAGGAAGGCTTGCGATCGAGGCGCGCCTCGATCTCCACGGCCTTTTCCAGGGTGAGGCGCATGACCTTTTGCTCGATTTCATCTATCGGGCGCATGAACGGGGCTTGCGCCATGTTCTCGTCATCACTGGCAAGGGCAGTTCGATGGGCAGTGAAGGCGCCCTTCGCCGCGCAGTCCCGCTCTGGTTCTCCAAGGCCGAGTTTCGTTTCCTGATTTCGTCCTATGAATGGGCAGCCCGCCATCACGGCGGCGACGGTGCCCTTTATGTAAGGCTTACGCGTGCAGAAAGGCCGGACCGTTGACGCCGTTCGGCCAGGCGATGCGCGAACTGCGCCAGCGCAGGGGCGTTACCCAGCGCGCCCTGGCGCAGGCCATAGGCGTCACGCCAGCCTATCTTTCCGCGCTCGAACATGGCCGTCGCGGCCGCCCGACCTTCGAGCTTTTGCAGCGTATTGCCGGCTATTTCAACATCATCTGGGACGAGGCGGACGATCTCTTCCGCCTGGCGGATGCATCCGATCCCAG
This sequence comes from Neorhizobium sp. LMR1-1-1.1, assembly GCF_040675795.1. Classification (NCBI taxonomy): domain Bacteria; kingdom Pseudomonadati; phylum Pseudomonadota; class Alphaproteobacteria; order Hyphomicrobiales; family Rhizobiaceae; genus Neorhizobium; species Neorhizobium sp. LMR1-1-1.1. The sequence goes on along the minus strand of NZ_JBEGHE010000080.1, from coordinate 53,670 downwards.
GGTTGTTATCGATACCGCAGGCCTGCCGCCGGAATACACGCTTCTGGCCAATCAGCTGTCGAAACGGATTAGCACTTTGACGCCAGAGATGGTAGAAGAGATCAACAGGCTCTTGAAGAGCCCGCAATAGTCATTTTTCTCGGGAAGAACCACGGCTTTCCTGCCATAATGGTGTGCTCAACCTTTAGAAGCCGCCCGCGATTTCCTATATTGAAAACGGAAAAAGCGGTGATTCGCGCGTCACCGAGAAGAACCAACTGGAAGAAGCTGAATGACCGATCTACCCGCCAGCGAAAATGGTGCGAGTGCAGAATATGGTGCCGATTCGATCAAGGTGCTGAAGGGCCTAGATGCCGTTCGCAAGCGCCCCGGCATGTATATCGGTGATACGGATGACGGCTCCGGTCTTCATCACATGGTCTACGAAGTCGTCGACAACGCGATCGATGAGGCCTTGGCCGGCCATGCCGATATCGTCACCGTCACGCTCAATTCCGATGGCTCCGTCACCGTGACCGACAACGGTCGCGGTATCCCGACGGACATCCACAAGGAAGAGGGGGTCTCAGCGGCGGAAGTCATCATGACTCAGCTCCATGCCGGCGGCAAATTCGACCAGAATTCCTATAAGGTTTCAGGCGGTCTGCATGGCGTTGGCGTCTCGGTCGTCAATGCTTTGTCGGTCTGGCTTAAGCTTAAGATCCGCCGCAACGGCAAGGTCCATGAAATTCGCTTCACCCATGGTGTCGCCGATGCGCCGCTGAAAGTAATCGGTGATTACGAGGGACGTTCAGGCACGGAAGTCACCTTCCTCGCCAGCCCTGAAACCTTCACCATGACCGAGTTCGATTACAACACACTCGAACACCGCCTGCGCGAACTCGCCTTCCTGAATTCGGGTGTCCGAATTCGGCTCACGGATCGCCGCAAGCCGGACGTGAAGGAAGAAGAGATGGTCTATGACGGTGGCCTCGAGGCCTTCGTCAGCTACCTCGATCGTTCAAAGAAACCGCTCGTTGAAAAGCCTGTCGCCATCAAGGGCGAGAAGGATGGGATGACGGTTGAAGTGGCCATGTGGTGGAACGACAGTTACCACGAGAATGTTCTCTGCTTTACCAACAATATTCCGCAGCGTGACGGCGGAACCCATATGGCGGGTTTCCGGGGAGCGCTTACCCGGCAGATTACATCCTATGCGGAAACCTCAGGCATCATGAAGCGTGAAAAGGTTTCGCTGACAGGTGACGACTGCCGCGAAGGACTGACGGCAGTGCTGTCGGTTAAGGTACCAGATCCGAAATTCTCGTCGCAGACCAAGGACAAGCTGGTTTCCTCGGAAGTTCGTCCTGTTGTCGAAAGCCTTGTCAACGAGGCGCTCAGTTCTTGGCTGGAAGAACACCCTGCAGAAGCCAAGGTTCTCGTAGGCAAGGTCGTAGAAGCCGCCGTTGCTCGTGAAGCCGCCCGCAAGGCGCGCGAGCTCACCCGCCGCAAGGGCGTTCTTGATATCGCTTCCCTGCCGGGCAAGCTGGCTGACTGCTCCGAGCGTGATCCATCCAAGTCCGAAGTCTTCCTCGTCGAGGGTGATAGTGCAGGTGGCTCCGCCAAGCAGGGTCGCTCGCGTGAAAACCAGGCTATCCTTCCGCTGCGCGGTAAGATCCTCAATGTCGAGCGCGCCCGCTTCGACAAGATGCTGTCCAGCCAAGAGATTGGCACGCTGATCACCGCGCTCGGCACATCGATCGGCAAGGACGAGTTCAACGCCGACAAGCTGCGTTACCATAAGATCATCATCATGACGGACGCTGATGTCGACGGAGCGCATATTCGCACGCTGCTCCTGACCTTCTTCTTCCGCCAGATGCCGGAACTGATCGAGCGCGGCCACATCTACATCGCCCAGCCGCCGCTCTATAAGGTCGCGCGCGGCAAGTCCGTTCAGTACCTGAAGAACGAGGCGGCGCTTGAGGAATACCTCATCAGCATGGGTATCGAGGAAGCAAGGTTGATCGTCGGTTCCGGTGAGGTTCGTGTCGGTGAAGACATGCGCGAAGTGATCCACGACGCGCAGCGCCTGCGCTCGCTCGTCGACGGCCTTCATTCCCGCTATAACCGTTCGATCATCGAGCAGGCGGCAATTGCTGGCGCGCTTAATCCGGACCTTACCGACAACCGTGAACGTGCCCAGCAGACCGCCGACCTCGTCGCACAGCGCCTGGACATGATTGCGGAAGAGACGGAACGCGGCTGGACCGGTCACGTGACGGACGAGGGTGGCCTGCGTTTTGAGCGCATGGTACGCGGCGTTCGCGAAGTGGCCTTCATCGATAACGCGCTGATCGGCTCGGCCGACGCTCGCCATATCGATCAGCTGTCGGGCCGTCTGCAGGAAATCTACTCGACCTCGCCGATCCTTGCCCGCAAGGATGGCCAGCTGGAAATCTCCGGTCCCCGGGCGCTTCTCGATGCTATCTTCGCCGCCGGCCGAAAGGGCCTGTCGATGCAGCGCTACAAGGGTCTTGGCGAAATGAATGCCGAGCAGCTGTGGGAAACCACGCTCGACCCGAATGTTCGCTCGCTTCTGCAGGTCAAAGTCAACGACGCGACCGATGCCGACGGCCTTTTCTCGCGCCTCATGGGCGACGAAGTCGAGCCGCGCCGCGAGTTCATCCAGGACAACGCATTGAGCGTCGCCAACCTCGATATCTGAGGTATTTGCTCAGTCCAAAGCTGAAACGGGGCCGACAGGCCCCGTTTTCGCATCCGGCTAAGGATTCACGTGAAACCCTGGCGCAGTCATGCTTTTGATCACCGTTCGCCGGGGAACTTCCCCTCGAAGGCGATCTCCGAAACGGCCTTTCGTCCGCTCGGTATCTCGCGCTCCCTCAAGTCTTCTGGCAATGTCTCCTTCGCGGCCATTCGGCCAAGCGCGGCTGCGGCTTCCACCCTGAAACCCTCGGGAAGCTCAAGCACGTCCACAGCTTTTTCCTTGTCGAACCCCTCCATTCCATGCGCGTGATAGCCGAGCTTCATGGCCTGGCAGATTACCGAGAACCAGGCTGCGCCCGTATCGTAGGAATGCGTATAGGCGGGCTTGTGCTCGCCGTTTGATGAAACCCGGTAACTCTTCGAAACGATGATCATCAGGGCAGCGGCATTCTTTGCCCAACGCTGGTTGCCGGGAACGAGAAGATCAAGGATCGCCTCGAATGCCGGCGTGCCGCGAAGACCATAGATGAAGCGCCAGGGCTGGTTGTTGCCGGACGAGGGCGCCCAATGCGCCGCGTCGAGAATGGTCAGCATCTGCTCGCGATCCATCGTCTCGTCAGTAAAAGCGCGCGGCGACCAGCGATCGAGAAAATACGCGTCGATGGGAAATTCGGATGTGCGGGAATTGCTGCTGGTCATCGAGGTCTCCTTGTCATGTTGCCCCAACATATGCCTCACCGGCTCTTTGGCAATCACCCTCGCGCAGGTGACAATCGACCCCACATCCGTCATAGATGGGTGAGGGGAGGGAGGCGTTCTACGGAGCGCGCAAGGAGAGGAGTGCACCGCCATGAAAGGCAGCGCGATCATGTTCTATCAGCTGTATGAGTTGAACCACGCTGCGCTCGCGCCATTTCGCGCCGGTGCGGAAGCGCTTCGCTATGTCTCCAGCAATCCGCTCAACCCCATGTCGCAAACCGTGCTCGGCCGTACGTTGACGGCAAGCCTCGAAGTTTTCGAGCGGGCCACGCGACGCTATGCCAAGCCGGATTTCGGCCTGAACGAAACCACCGTGAATGGCGAAGCGGTCGCGGTGGAAGAAGAGATCATCTGGTCTAAACCCTTCTGTCAGCTGCTGCATTTCAAGCGCGACCTCCCGCCAGCCTATCCACCGGATCCCAAAATTCTGCTCGTCGCGCCCATGTCCGGCCATTATGCGACGCTTTTGCGTGGAACGGTCGAAGCTCTGCTTCCTCATGCAGAGGTTTATATCACAGATTGGGTCGATGCGCGGATCGTGCCTGTCACAGAAGGTAATTTCGATCTTAATGACTACATCGATTACGTCATCGAGATGTTGCACGAGATAGGGCCCGGCGCGCATGTCGCCGGCGTCTGCCAGCCCTCCGTCCCGGTTCTTGCCGCCGTTGCGATCATGGAGACGCGAAAAGACCCGATGCTGCCTGCCTCGATGATCCTGATGGGAGGCCCCATCGATACCCGCATCAATCCGACGGCGGTCAACAAGCTGGCAAACGAGCATCCGCTCGAATGGTTCAAGGATAACGTCATTATGACGGTCCCCTTTCCGCAACCCGGCTTCATGCGTCCGGTCTATCCCGGCTTCCTGCAGCTATCGGGTTTTATGTCGATGAACCTCGACCGCCATGTGATGGCACATCGCGAATTCTTCGATCACCTCGTCAAGAATGACGGCGAGTCGGCGGAGCGACACCGGGACTTCTACGACGAATACCTCGCCGTGATGGACCTGACCGAGGAGTTCTATCTCCAGACCGTAGATACCGTCTTCATCCGCCATTCCTTGCCGAAGGGCGAAATGATGCATCGCGATGTCCCGGTTGACACTGGTGTCATTCGCAACGTTGCATTGATGACGGTCGAAGGCGAGAATGACGATATCTCCGGCTTGGGCCAGACCAATGCCGCCCATGCGATATGCCCGAATATCCCTGACAGTATGCGCCTTCATTACATGCAGCCGGATGTCGGTCATTACGGCGTTTTCAATGGTTCCCGTTTCCGCCAGGAGATCGCGCCGCGGATCATCGAATTTACCCGGCTGCATTCCGGAACCCGGCCAAGCGATGCGGCGCCTAAGCCTACGCGTAGCGGCAGGAAAAGCGCGCCGAAGCCGGAATAGATCGAATTCCGCGATGGATTTCCGCATTTTAGCGGATTTAATCTTTGCTCTTCTTGAAGCGCGATCCGGGGCTCACCAAATCGATTCCCGTCGGGCTGGCATCTGGCCTCCCGCTCTAACCCTAAGGGTGTGACCTATGAACCAGTCTGCATTGATACGTCCGGAGTGGACGCCGGCCACCATTGCTCTCATGGTGCTCGGTTTCATAGTTTTCTGGCCACTCGGCCTTGCTATGCTCGCCTATATCATTTTCGGGGATCGGCTTCGTGGCTTCAAGCGCGATGCCAATGATCGCGCTCACAAATGGTTCGCCGGTTGCCGCAAGGCAAGCCGCCGTTACAACACGCATTTTTCGACCGGCAATGTCGCTTTCGACGACTGGCGCAAGGCCGAGCTGGATCGCCTGGACGAAGAACGCCGCAAGCTTGATGAGATGCGGGAAGACTTCGATACCTATGCGCGCGAGCTTCGCCGCGCCAAGGACCAGGAAGAATTCGACCGCTTTATGCGTGACCGAAAGAATAGGCCGTCTGGCGATCAGCCGGTGGTCGATGTCTGATCGGACGGTCGATCCTGAAATGATGAAGGCCGGTGCTCTTCGGAGCGCCGGCTTTTTTGATGGGCAGAATCCCGGTGAATCGGGTAAGGAATAGTCATGTTCGCGCTGTTGAAGAAGCCGGTTCGCCGATCACCCAAACCACTACAGACGGTCAAGCGGACGCTTGCTGTGGGGGATCGCGCCATGCCATTGACCATCAAGGAGAACAGCCGCGCGACCCGTATCACGCTCAGGATCGAGCCGGGCGGCAGGGCGCTCAATCTCACCATCCCCGTGGGCCTGAAACATTACGAGGTGGATGACTTTCTGTCTCGCCACGAGGGCTGGTTGAAAACCAAGCTCGCCAAATTCTCCCTCGACAACCCGATCCGGCCGGGTGGCACCATTTCCATCCGCGGCGTCCAGCACCGGATCGAACATACCGGATCCTTGCGCGGCATCACCCAGGCGCTGGTTATCGATGGCGAACCGGTCCTGAAGGTAAGCGGGCTTGAGGAACATATGGGCCGAAGAATCTCGACCTTTCTCAAGAAGGAAGCGCGCCACGATCTCGAAGCGCTGGCCCGCCGTCACGCCGCTGCCATCCGCAAGCCGATTGCCTCAGTGTCAATGAAGGATACGCGTAGCCGCTGGGGCTCATGTTCCTGGGACGGCAATCTCAGCTTCTCGTGGCGCATCGTCATGGCGCCGCCGCTGATCATCGATTACCTCGCAGCTCACGAGGTCGCACATCTGAAAGAGATGAACCACGGCCCGAAATTCTGGGCGCTCTGCGGAGATCTGTGCCCGCGTATGGACGAGGCACGCCGCTGGCTGAAGCTGCACGGTTCGCAGCTTCACGCGATAGATTTCAGTTGAAGGAAGTGAACTACAGGGCCGAGGAATAATCCTCGGTTTACTGCCAGTTGCTTGTCCGGATGGACCAGTTTTCCTGGCTCAAACCTGGGGTCTGATCAGCCATCGCCATCCCGGCTCCAGGACGCTTCTGCACATTCGGACGTGCAGCCGGGACCGGAACCTTCGCGACGTTCTCAAGGCTGGCCTGATAGGCATGGGCAGGGGTATAGGAAGCGTTCTGCGGCACCGCATAGGCGGTATCGAATGCCTCTTCCATGCTGGACCGAGCAACCGCTGCCGTAATCACCGGCGCAAGCGGCGGGTTGTTCGAGGCGACGGCCGGCTGTGCCGAACCGTTATGTCCGCTCTTTTCCGACATTGCAGCAGCCTGGGAAGCAGCAGCAGGCGTCGAAGCCATTGCCACCTGCGTGCTGGCCGCTGCAGCGCTCGCAGCCTCGGCGATGATCGAGGACGATAGGGCCGGGTTCTGCTCGGGATCGTTCGACGCATAGGCGAGAATGTAGCTGTTGGCCGGCTTCGGAGCCGCCGTCTGCAGATTGCCGTCCTCGTCACGCTTTTCGTAGAACACGTTGCCGCCGGCAGCGGCTACATAATGCATGTTGTTGTATGGGAAGCTGTATCCCTCTGTATGGAAGAACATAGCGTTCTTCACGTCGGGATGGCGCGCGCCCTTCAACACTGCATCTGCCGCCGTGTTGAGATCCGGCGCGGTAGCCTCGTCCATCTTGCGGGTCATCACGCCCGGAGCAAACTGGTTTTTCTGTGCCACGACGCCGCAAATCGTCTCCGGGTAGATGCCGGAGGTCAGGCGGTTCATGATCACGCTTCCAACGGCCAGAAAGCCATTTTCGCTCGTCCGCCTGGATTCGAAATACATCGCACGCTTCAGGCATTCACGATCTTTATTGGTGTAGCTATATACGGCCTTTTGTGAGCCAGTTTGTGCTGACGCCAATTTGGTCGTTTTGTCTTTAGCGTCCACTGACGACACGGTCTGCGTGCTGGTGCATGCAGAGAGCAGCCCCCCAGCCGTCAGACATAAAGCTGCCCGCCAGGCAGCTGTCGTAATCCTCGTCATGGTACCCCGCCAAAAAATTTCAAAAATCATCTGGTTGAGGAATAACCTACCTCAATTCATACAGTTTATCAATTATCTTTCATGACAGGCCAAACCTCGGAAATTCCATTCCTTTTTCGATTTTGGCTGCAACAAACTTTCATGAGCGAAAACTGATATTTCACACATTCATCAAGCGTGAGCATGTTACGATTCGTATATGAGACATCACGGTTAATTCTTCGTATCCGGCAATCCGCCGCTGTCCATCCATGTAAAAGATTCTCGACTCCGCAGGCATTTCGTGTCACTCCGCGATCATGAAACTCGACATCAAGATTTGTGGTTTGTCGACGGCGGATGCCGTGGATCGCGCCGTTGAGCGCGGCGCAACCCATATCGGCTTCATCTTCTTCGAAAAGAGCCCGCGTAACATCGCGCCCGAGATCGCCGGTGAGTTGGCCGACCGGGTCCGCAGCAGGGCAAAGATCGTCGCCGTTACCGTGGATGCGAATGACGAAGACTTGGACGATATAGTCTCGCTTCTGCGCCCGGATATTCTCCAGCTTCACGGACATGAGACGCCGGAACGCATCCTGCATATCAAGGCGCTCTATGGCCTGCCGGTAATGAAAGTGTTTTCGGTAAGGGAAGCCACGGATCTGCATCGGGTCGACCCCTTCATCGGCGTCGCCGACCGCTTCCTCTTCGATGCGAAGGCACCGAAAGGATCGGATCTTCCGGGCGGTAACGGTGTCTCCTTCGACTGGAACCTGATGGCTTCGCTTGACGAAGGCGTGAATTACATGCTTTCCGGGGGCCTGAATAAGGATAATGTCGCTGATGCGATCGCGTCCACGCGCGCAACGGGTATCGATGTATCGTCCGGAGTGGAAAGCGCCCCGGGCCTCAAAGACGTTGGAATGATCGATGCGTTTTTTGATGCTGTCGCCGATGCGAAAGCCAATAAGCGCTGAAGGAGCATAGAGTGAACGATACGCCTAAACCCAATTCCTTCCGCTCCGGCCCCGATGAGGACGGCCGTTTCGGCATTTTCGGTGGCCGCTTTGTCGCGGAAACACTGATGCCGCTGATCCTGGATCTTCAGGCCGAATGGGAAAAGGCGAAGAACGATCCGGAGTTCCAGAAGGAACTGGCTGATTTAGGCACCCATTATATCGGTCGCCCAAGCCCACTCTATTATGCCGAGCGTCTGACTGAACATCTCGGCGGCGCAAAGATTTATTTCAAGCGCGAAGAGCTGAACCATACCGGCTCCCACAAGATCAACAACTGCATCGGCCAGATCCTGCTGGCCAAGCGCATGGGCAAGACCCGCATCATTGCTGAAACCGGTGCAGGCCAGCACGGTGTGGCCTCGGCCACGGTTGCTGCCCGCTTCGGCCTCCCTTGTGTCGTCTATATGGGCGCCACCGATGTTGAGCGCCAGGCCCCGAACGTCTTCCGCATGAAGCTGCTTGGCGCCGAAGTGAAGGCCGTCACGGCCGGTTCCGGCACGCTGAAGGATGCCATGAACGAGGCGCTGCGTGATTGGGTCACCAATGTCGATGACACCTATTACCTGATCGGCACTGCCGCCGGCCCGCATCCCTATCCGGAAATGGTCCGCGATTTCCAGGCCGTCATCGGCCAGGAAGCCCGCCAGCAGATTCTCGAAGCCGAAGGCCGGCTGCCGGATGTCGTTATCGCGGCCGTCGGCGGCGGATCGAACGCCATCGGCCTCTTCCACCCGTTCCTCGATGACGAAGGCGTCAAGATCGTCGGCGTCGAAGCCGGCGGCCATGGCCTCGACGGCAACGAACACTGCGCCTCGATCACCGCCGGTTCTCCGGGCGTGCTGCATGGCAACCGCACTTATCTTCTGCAGGACAATGACGGTCAGATTCTCGAAGGCCATTCGATTTCCGCCGGCCTCGATTACCCGGGCATCGGTCCTGAACACTCCTGGTTGAACGATATCGGCCGCGCCGAATATGTGCCGATCATGGATGACGAAGCACTTGAAGCCTTCCAGTTGCTGACGAAGCTAGAAGGCATCATCCCGGCACTGGAACCCAGCCACGCGATTGCCGAAGTCATCAAGCGTTCGCCCAAGATGGGCAAGGACCAGATCATCCTGATGAACCTGTCCGGTCGCGGCGACAAGGACATTTTCACCGTCGGCAAGATTCTTGGAATGGGGCTGTAATCATGACTTCCAGAATGGACACACGCTTCGCCAAGCTGAAGGCCGAAGGCCGCCCCGCTCTCGTTACCTATTTCATGGGCGGCGATCCGGATTACGCGACCTCACTCGGCATCATGAAGGCCCTGCCGGAAGCCGGTGCCGACGTGATCGAACTCGGCATGCCGTTTTCCGATCCGATGGCGGATGGCCCGACTATCCAGCTCGCCGGCCAGCGCGCCCTGAAGGGCGGCCAGACTTTGGCAAAGACGCTCGACCTCGCCCGCGATTTCCGCAAGGACGACAGCGACACGCCGATCGTCATGATGGGTTATTACAACCCGATCTACATCTACGGCGTCGATAGATTCCTTGATGATGCGATCGAAGCCGGTATCGATGGCCTGATCATCGTTGATCTGCCGCCGGAAATGGATGACGAACTCTGCATCCCGGCGCTCGCCAAGGGCATCAACTTCATCCGCCTGACGACACCGACCACGGACGAGAAGCGTCTCCCAACCGTGCTCAACAACACCTCCGGCTTCGTCTATTACGTCTCGATGAACGGCATCACCGGTTCGGCTCTGCCGGACCCGTCGCGGATCTCCGGCGCCGTCGCCCGCATCAAGGACCACACGGACCTGCCGGTCTGCGTCGGTTTCGGCGTCAAGACCGCTGACCACGCCAAGGCGATCGGCGCAGCGGCTGATGGTGTTGTCGTCGGCACGGCGATCGTCGCCCAGGTCGCTGGCAGCCTCACCAAGGATGGCGCTGCAACCGCCGACACGGTTTCCGCCGTTTCCACTTTCGTTCGCGGCTTGTCGACCGGCGTGCGTTCCGCCCGCCTTGTTGCTGCCGAATAACTGACCCACATAAGGCATGCCTTTCGATAGTCGCCACCGGTTTCGAGAGCAAGGCATGTCTGAGTATTAAAGACCTGAAGCGTGGCGCGCGGTTTAAAGGATCGCGATACGCTTCAGTCCTGACACTGTTTTATCGGAGTACCCCCAAGTGAACTGGATCACCAATTACGTTCGACCGCGCATCAATTCCATGCTGGGTCGTCGCGAAGTTCCGGAAAACCTCTGGATCAAGTGCCCTGAAACCGGCGAGATGGTCTTCCACAAGGACCTCGAAGAGAACAAGTGGGTCATTCCCGCTTCCGGCTTCCACATGAAGATGCCGGCCAAGGCGCGCCTCCGGGATCTGTTTGACGGTGGTCAGTTTGAAGCCCTGCCGCAGCCCAAGGTCGCCCAGGATCCGCTAAAGTTCCGTGACTCGAAGCGATATGCCGACCGCCTCAAGGACAGCCGCCTCAAGACCGAGCAGGAAGACACGATCCTGTCGGGCCTCGGCACGGTCCAGGGTGTCAAGCTTGTTGCCGTCGTGCACGAGTTCAACTTCATCGGCGGTTCGCTCGGCATGGCAGCCGGCGAGGCGATCGTGAAGGCGGCCGAACGTGCGCTGAAGGAAAAATGCGCCCTGATCATCTTCCCGGCCTCGGGTGGCGCCCGCATGCAGGAAGGCATCCTGTCGCTGATGCAGCTGCCGCGCACCACTGTTGCCGTCGACATGCTCAAGGAAGCCGGCCTTCCCTATATCTGCGTGCTGACCAACCCGACCACCGGTGGCGTCACCGCGTCCTATGCGATGCTGGGCGATGTCCATATTGCCGAGCCGGGTGCGGAAATCGGCTTTGCCGGCAAGCGCGTCATCGAGCAGACCCTGCGTGAAAAGCTGCCGGAAGGTTTCCAGACCTCCGAATATCTGCTGGAACACGGCATGGTCGATATGGTCGTCAACCGCCACGATATCCCGGAGACGCTCGCTCGCATCATCCGCATGCTGATGAAGCAGCCGGTGCAGGAAGCGCTGCCTGCGCCCAAGCCGCAGCCGGAACCGGTCGCTGCGACGGCCTGACCTGAGGCAATTCCGGCAACCGGTTTTGTCGGAATTGCGCTGAAACCAAAAGACTGGGTGGCCTTACTATCGGAAAAGGGTGAGGCTGCTCGAAAAAACGACCAGAGCCGGAGCTACGGGATGTCGACCATGAACCAGCCCGTCGCAAGCGAGGCCGCTCAGGAAATCGAGCGGCTGATGACCCTTCATCCAAAAGGGTTCGATCTGTCGCTTGAACGTATCACCCGCCTCCTAGAGGTGCTCGGCAATCCGCAGCTGAAACTGCCACCGGTTATCCATGTCGCCGGCACTAACGGCAAAGGCTCCTGCACCGCCTTTTGCCAGGCGCTGCTGGAGGCCGGCGGGCATTCGGTCCACGTCCATACGTCGCCCCATCTGGTAAATTGGCACGAGCGTTTCCGCATCGGCGTCAAGGGTGGTCGCGGACAATTGGTGGATGACGCGCTGCTTGCAGATGCCTTGCGCCGTGTCGCAGCCGCCAATGACGGCCAAACGATCACCGTCTTCGAGATACTCACTGCTGCCACCTTCCTGCTGTTCTCCGAACAGCCCGCGGATGCGGTCATTCTGGAAGTCGGGCTGGGCGGACGGTTCGATGCCACCAATGTCATCGCCAATCCTGCCGTCTCGGTGATCATGCCGATCGCGCTCGATCACCAGGCCTATCTGGGTGATCGTGTTGAACTGATCGCCGCCGAAAAGGCCGGCATCATGAAACGCAAGCGTCCCGTCGTGATCGGTCATCAGGAATTCGAGGCCGCCCGCGAAGTGCTGATCTCGACGGCCGATCGCCTCGGCTGTCCGCTATCGGTCTATGGTCAGGATTTCTCCGCCCATGAGGAATTCGGCCGCCTGATCTACCAGGATGAGGATGGCCTTCACGACTTGCCTTTGCCGCGCCTGCCGGGCCGCCATCAATATGCAAATGCTGCCGCTGCCATCCGCGCCGTCAAGGCAGCCGGTTTCGCCGTCACCGACCAGATGATGGAAAAGGCGATGGTGAGTGTCGAATGGCCGGCACGCCTGCAGCGGATCACCGAAGGCAAGCTTCTTGAGTTCGCGCCCAAGGGAGCCGAAATCTGGCTCGATGGCGGGCATAATCCCGCCGGCGGAGAAGTCATCGCCGAGGCTATCGCAGCTTTCGAGGAACGACAGCCGCGCCCGCTTTATCTCATCACCGGCATGATCAACACGAAGGATCCAGTGGGTTATTTTCGCGCCTTTGCCGATCTGGCGGAACACGTCTTTACCGTTCGCATCCGCGACAGCGAAGCCGGGCTTGATCCCGTGGTGCTGGCTCATTCCGCTTTCGATGCCGGTCTTGTCGCCGAACCGTCCGCTTCGGTCGCAGAAGCGCTTCAGGAAATCACTCTCCGCCAGATCCCCGATCGCCCGCCACCGCGCATTCTCATAGGTGGCTCGCTCTATTTTGCGGGCAACGTCCTGGCGGACAACGGCACCCCGCCGACGTGATGCGGTTGGCCATATACGTGGCCCTCGCCCCTCACCCTAACCTTCTCCCCGCTCGCGGGGAGAAGGTTAGGGTGAGGGGCAGACGCGGCCGCAACATTCTAAACACGCCAATCCCACCCCGCGCAGTCTCCCGCCGTGGTTTTCAAAAAACATTCCGGAGAAGCGCACGCAAATGCGGAACCTCTTTGGAATATCAAAGTGTGGCTCCGCATATGCGTGGCCCTCGGCGTTCTCTCGGGACTTCCGGTCCCTACGGGTGATCTTCTCGCCTCGCTGCATGTGGTTGCCCACACTTGGACGGCTTAACCGAACCCGGCATGGCTGCCGGGGGGAGGCTTGATAGGGAAAAGGTTGCCCCAATCCCATGCGTTTCACCCCTTGCGCCCTTGCCGCACGTTACGGATCAGACGAAAGCGCCGGCCCCCACCAGCACGCGAACGCCTCGCGCAACACTCCGGCGATGGAAGCGAGGGGATTGTAGCCATGGGTTGGGAAGGTGTGGACAAGAAATTGGGTAAGAGGTTGAAATGACTGGAGCCGGATTCGAGATCGTCCCCGCCTTTCCTGTATAAGGGGAGGCATGCCGGACTGGCAGCTCGCAAGAGCCTAAGCGCCAGCTCGCCGCAGACGGACGGGAGTTGCGCGGAAAAACACACCTAACGGAACACGTCGAATGTCACTTATAAAAAATCAATTCGAGGCGCCCGACCTGTCTCGATCGGTTTCGGGTTTAACCCGAGGATCAAAAACTCAAGATCGCTAAGGGCAGATTGTGTCCATTCGGAAACCAGCTTCAGAATAGACAAACAAAAACCCGGCTGATTTCCCAGCCGGGTTTTGGATTCACGTGAAACACTTTCTTAAGTGTTATGCTGCGCCGGAAATCCAGGCGGCAAGCGCGGTCTTCGGAGCGGCACCAACCTTGATATCGGCCACTTCGCCGCCCTTGAACATGGCAAGCGTTGGGATCGAGCGAACGCCGAACTGGGCAGCCAGTTCCGGGTTTTCGTCGATGTTCAGCTTGGCGACCTTTACCTTGCCGGAAAGCTCGGTTGCGATCTCTTCAAGGCTCGGAGCGATCATCTTGCACGGGCCGCACCATTCAGCCCAGAAATCCACGACGACCGGCTCGGCGGAGTTGAGAACTTCGGCCTGAAAATTGTTGGTATCGACCTTAACGGTAGCCATAGGGCTCTCCTTCACGATTCTTCGTTGCTGCAAATGTGAGATCGGCATCGATCATTTTCAATGTCCGTCATGTCACTTTGTCTTGAGCTCCGCAAGCGAGCGCGACATCAGCTCGACAGGTAATGTCATGACTGTTGCCGTCTCGGTATAGACCAGCACGCAGTCGACCTGCTTGCCGGGATAAAGCGGCTTCAATATCTCGCGATAGATGGCAAGCTGCGCCCGATGCGTCAGCGGCACGGTCTCAACTTCCGCCGGCGATTTCCGGTTGGTCTTGTAGTCGAGAATGATCACCCGGTCGTCCATCTCCACCAGCCGGTCGATCCGCCCCGAGATCGCATAGTCCTGCCCTTCCAGATGAAGTGTTCCCATGATCGACACTTCCGCCTGGCTGCGGGCGGAAAACACCGGCGCGAGGCCGGAGTGTGAAAGCACCGACATGACGCTCTCGACCAGCTTTTCCCGCTCGGCCTTCGGCCAGAAGCGCGCGGCCCGCTCGGCATAACGATTGGCGGCCGTTTCACGTTCGCCATCGGAAAACTCCGTCAGCATCTGCAGCATGCGGTGAACCAGCTTGCCCTTCTGCAGCGCCAGGCTCGCCGTTGCCTTGTCGGCGAACAGGGGAGAGGTGACGATCAGATCATCCGCATCGTCATCGATCATCACGCCGGCGCCGGATGGGCTGAGTGGTCGGGGCAATATTTTTTGCGGGGGCAGGGGGCGTGAGAGGTCGCCCGGCAGGCCCGGCCTTTCCGTCGCCTTGTGTTCTTCGCGCTCCGCCCGCTCGACACTTCCGCCGGTAACCGGCAACCGCCATTTCAACCCGCTCCATTCGCCATCCGGCCCACTGAACGTGGCGGTGCTGCAATGCTCTTCGTCGAGCGAAAGCGCCCGCGAAATCATAGCCTGCCAGCTCTCCGGATTGTCGCGAACGCCGCGATAGCCGCAGACGATCAGCCGGTCGGCCGCGCGCGTCATGCCGACATAAAGCAGCCGCCGATACTCTTCTTCGGAAAGCGTCTTCAGCCGCTCTTCGTCTGCACCGGTCAGTGCGTTCGAAAGCGTCTTGCCCGGCAGCCATGCCGGAACATCGCCCTGCGCGGTTTTCAGAAACCGGAATTTCGGCACATGCGAGGAGATGAAGGATTTCGAATTGCTGTCGACGAGAAACACGACCGGCGCCTCAAGCCCCTTGGAGGCATGCACGGTCATGATCCGCACCTCGTTGCGCCCGCCATCCTGCTCGCGTTTCACCTCCGGGCTTTCCAGCTCCAGCGTTGAAACGAAAGCCTGCAATCCGGGCAGGCCGGATGTTTCATGGTCCAGCGCAAAGGTCAGGAACTCGTCGAGAATGTCTCCGGCCTCTGTGCCAAGCCGCCCGAGAAATCTTCGCCGCCCGCCATATTGCCCGAGGATCCGCGCAAAAAGATCATGCGGGCTCAGCATCCGCGAAAGTGCCAGCAGATGCTGCAACCTGTCCGCCGCATCATGGAACCGCAGCGGCTGTTCTTCTGCGAGTTCAAGAAGCCGCACCCATGCACTGGTATTTTCGGGCCGCAACGCCGCGACCTCGAAAACATCCTCTTCGGAAAGATCAAACAACGGGCTCTTCAAAAGCGCCGCCAGAGAAAGATCGTCCTGCGGCAACAGCATGAAACGCCCGAGCGCGAGCAGGTCCTGCACCGCGATATGGCTGGTCAACCGAAGTCTGTCGGCCCCTGCCACCGGAATGTTGTCACGTCGCTTCAACGCTCGTGTCAGCGCATTGACGAAGGCATCGCGCTTGCGCACCAGAACCAGAATGTCACCCGGCTCGATCGGACGTTCCACGCCCTTCTCGATCACCGTTTCACGACCGATCATCTCGCCGATCCTGTCGGCGATCCGTGCTGCCAGAATGGCAGCCGGCGCCTTGTCCGGCGTCGAATCGAAAGGTGCCGTCCAGTCCTCTTCCTGTTCGGACACTTCCGGCGCAACCACATCCCACAGATCGACGGCCCCGGCATGACCCATCCGGTTGGACCGGTGCTGCACCGCATCGCCGATCGCAGAAAGCCCCTTGGCATTCTCCTCTAGCGAAAACACCTGGTCGACGGCGGAGAGCACATCCGCAGTGGAACGAAAGGACAGCGGCAGGCGGATTGCGTGAAACGGCTGGCCACTGCCGCGCACCTGTTTCTGCGTCGCGCTGCGCTCCTCGGCAAACCGCTCCGGCCGCGCGCCCTGGAACGAATAGATCGATTGTTTCTCGTCGCCCACCGCAAAGATCGTCCGCAGCGTTTCACGGGCGCTGGTGCCGGAATAGAAATCCTCCGCCAGCGACTTGATTACCGTCCACTGGATCGGACTGGTATCCTGCGCCTCGTCGACGAGAATATGATCGATGCCCTGATCGAGCTTGTAATGCACCCAGGCGCCAACCCCGTCGCGGGTCAGAAGATCGGCGGTGCGCGCAATCAGGTCCTCGAAGTCGAGCAGGCTGCGCCTTCTCTTCAGCTCCTCATAGTCCTCGGTCAGCCGTGCCGCCAGCGTCAACGCCGCCCTGGTTGCCGAAAACATCCGGATCAGCCGCAGCCGGTCACGGCATGCAAACACGTGGTTCCGCGCTGCATCGATTGCCGCCGAAAGCTCCGGCGCTGGCTTCAACATCGCCTTGGCAACCAGAGAACTGTCGGCCTTGACCGTGCCCTTGGCGGTCAGAAAGATCGATTCCAGATAGTCGGCCCGCTTGAAGGCATCCGGCTCCTTCATCACCACCCGCAGGCCATAGGCGACATCGGTCACCTTGGCTCCACCACTCTGGTCGGCCAGCGAGAGATAGAGATCGAGGGTGAGGCCCGACAGCCCCGGAAGTGGCCAGTAGCTGCCGGCGATACTTTCTTCCGTATCGCTTGCATCAAGCCCCAGCATCCGCTTGAGTGCGGGGCCGATCCCGTCATGACGCTCCGCATGCGCTGTGAAACGCCGGATCGCCGTGCGGTTGGCCACGATGTCGGAAAGCAGCGTTTCCAGCCCGAACTCGTCGCCGAGATCGAGCACATGCGCAAAGGCCTCCGCCAGATCAGCGTCGTCTTCAGCAGAGGTGGCGGTCGGAAGTGAACGCCGCGCCTCTGCCAGAAGCGCCGAAGCCGCCCGGTCGTCGAGTACGGAGAAATGCCCCGCGACATTGGCCTCCAGCGGAAACTGATGCAGCAGCGCTTCGCAGAACGCGTGGATCGTCTGGATCTTCAACCCGCCCGGCGTCTCCAGCGCCTTGGCAAACAGCCGCCGCGCCTCAGCCAGCTTGGCCGAATCCGGCTCATGACCTTCGATGCCGGTTATCCGATTGCGCAACTCCTCGTCGGAAAGCACGGTCCATTCGGACAGCCGCTGGAACACCCGGTTCGACATTTCCGATGCCGCAGCCTTGGTATAGGTGAGGCACAGAATGGAGGAGGGGCGGCAACCGGCCAAAAGCAGCCTTATCACCCGCTGGGTCAGAACGTGCGTCTTGCCCGAACCGGCATTGGCCGAAACCCAGGCCGAACTTGCCGGATCGGAAGCGCGCGATTGCTGCACCGTCGTCCAGTCGATCCACTGCTTCGGCTCGTTGCCGCTCGGCAGATCATCGCCCTTTTGCAATTCATCGGTGAGGATCTCACTCATCGGCTTCACCCTCTCCGTCATCATCCGCCGTCGACCATTCCGCGACCCGGGCGAGGTGGTCATATTCACCACCGAAATCGCCCTGCGCAAACGGCACTAGCCGCGAGGCAAAACCGGCATCGCCGCTTCGCAGTTTCAGCACGAACCTGGTCAGCTGATCGATCGAATCCTGCGCCAGATCGATTGCCGATTTCGGCTGTTTCTTGGCACTGGCGGAAGACCCCTCGTTGTTCACCCGCTCCGACCTGAACCGGTCCCCAGGCCGCAACCGCACGTAAAGAAGATCGCCCGGCTGCTGAACGCCCATCGCCTTGAACGCGCCTGCCTGAAGTGCTGCCGCCTCCAGTGCAAGCTGCGGGTCGAGCAGCGCCCGCGCCTGTGACACGGATGGGCTCAAGCCTGTCTTGTAGTCGATAATGTCGGCAGTCCCTGAGCGCATCAGATCGATCCGGTCGGCAATACCGGTCACCCTTATTCCTGCCGTCTCGACCTTAAAACCGGCCCCGGCTTCCGTCACCGTGCTACGCACTTCCGGCGCACGTTTCTCTTCCCAGTCAAGAAATGCCTTCGCCACTTCGACAAAACGCGGCCGCCAGACCCGGTCGATATGCGGCGGCAATTGCTCGGCGTCGAACAGCTCCTGCGTGATCCGCATCATGGATTCACGTGAAACATTGCTGCCCGGCTTGTGGCCTTCACGGGTGTAGCGGTCAATGATCGCGTGATAGAGCGTTCCGCGCTGCGAAGCGCCGGGGTCTTCGTTGAACGGCGAAAGCGGATCGAGTTTCAGGATGCGTCGGGCGTAAACGGAATAGGGGTCACGCCGCAACCGGCCGACCTCGCTGAAGGAATATTTAACCGGTTGCAATTCCGCCGGCGGTCTCGGGGCAGGGCGCTTCGCCGGCTTCTGGTCCTCTCCCTTGTCGATCAGTGAAGCCCAGTGGCGAAAATCTTCGCCGCGCGCTTTCAACCCGTCGGCAAAAGCCTTGCCCCCCAGCGCCAGCAATCGCTGCAGCCAGCGGGAAGCAACCGTCGGCGTCGCGCCCTGGCGTAGCGAGCGTGAAAAGATCAGGTTGCGGGTGCCGCAGGCCATTTCGAAGTCATGCGCCAGCTGGCCGATCCGCCGCTCCGGCGGCTCCAGCCCCATATCGGTTTTCATCGAGCGGGACAGGAACGGGTTGTTGACCGTCTGCCCCGGCCACGATCCTTCGTTCAACCCGCCGAGGATCATCGTGTCGACGCTCTGCAGCCGCGCTTCCAGCGTACCGAAGATGAACACCCGCGGATGCGCAAGCGATCGGGGTTTTACGGCCCCGCCTGTCGTCAGCGCCATGACGATGTCGATCCATTGCGGGCCATCGGCATCGATCTGCCCGTCTGTCTCCATCACCTCGGCAAGCAAGCCGGAAAGCTGCTCACCCGCCTCGCCGGACCACAGAGTGGCCAGATCGCCACGTTCGTCGATCGCAATCGCCTCCAGCGCCTTGCCGGTTCGGCTCGCCCATTCGGAAAGCGGCAGCTTTGCCGTCAGCCCGCGACCATCCGCGCGCCGGCGAACGAAAGAACTGACCAGAGGTTCGACCGCCTGCGTGATACGCCGAGCGACGTCCCGTGCCATGTCGATCGCGTCCTCGGGCAGAGAACCTATCCAATGCGGCGTATGCCGGTTATCGGCATGTGCCGTCAGCTGGGTTTCGAGCAGCGGTTCGAGCGTCGAAATATCCATCTCCCCGACACCACCGCGAAGCGCCAGAACCTCGAGCGCATCGATCGCGGTCTTGAGCTCGGCAACCGGCAGGCCAAGCCGCATCAGCGGATGTTTCATCAGGCCGACAATCGCCACCGGATCGCCCGGCCGAAGTGCCGCTTCCAACAGAAGCTGGGTCAACGTTCCCTGTGGCGTGCCGGAAAGCGCCGAGCCGGCCGAATCGTCGGCAAGGATGCCGAAGCGTGCAAGCTCCGCCGTCACCCGCCGGCCAAGCGCACGGTCGGGCGTGATCAGCGCCGCTTGTGCCGCATTGCCATTGCGGCCGGGTTTCTGCAGCGCCAGCCGAAGCGCGATGGCAATCGCGACTGCTTCCTCCCGCTCATTGGCCGCCTCGATCAGGGAGACATCGGCAAAGGCCGCACCAAGCGCCTCGATATCCGCATCGTCGCGCCACTCGCTCCAGCGGTCGGTCGCCTTCGCCGGCACCAGCGCCTGCGAGATCGCAGCCGCCCGAAACGCCAGATCGACTGGTACCTCTCCGATGATCCCGACATCATCCCGCACGGCACCGATCTTCTTCAACAGCTTGGAAAGCCCGAATTGCGAATGGCTGCGGCTGGCGGGGTCGGGCTTGCCGTCGAACGTTTCCTCTTCGACAGTCGCCCACTGGTCATCCGGCATGGATGTGTCGAGGCCCGGAAGCACGACCGTGCCATTCGGCAGGCGGGAGATCGCCGCGATCAACTCTGCTGCCGCCGGCACCGAGCCCGTCGATCCGGCAACGACCACAGGCCCCCTATGCTCTCGCTCACCGATCCGCCGTGCTTCGCTTCTGAGGATCGCGGCGCGATGTTTGGCAGGGGAGGAACGTTTTAATTCCTCCAGCCGGGCAGGCCAGAAGGCGCTGGCGATCTTCAGAAATTCGGCGGTCAGTTGCCACCAGAGCGCATGTTCGCCGGTCTGCAGGTTGTCGAGATCCGCCCAGTCGCGTTCTTCCGTTTCGATTGCATCGAGCAGTTCGGCAAGCGCTCTGGCAAGCCATATCGCATCGGCCGGGCTTGCCGGCGCCACGAGCGGCGATTCCGAATGCACGTCGAGCACGATCTTCGGCAACTGATTGCGCCAGGCAAGGATCAGCCGGCCAAGCTCGAGCAGCCGGGATGTCCCGCCGATCGGCAGCGCCATATCCATTTCTTCCGGCGCAACCAGATCGAAAAAGCCGCTGTCATCGTCCGTTTCGCCAAGCGGCCGGATCACCGGCAGGATGGCGGCGCGACCGCCAAGCAGATCGACGAATTCCGAGCGCAACACACGGGCCGAACGCCTCGTCGGCACGAAGATCGTCACATCGGCCAGCGATAGCGGATCGGCAGGATCGTAGCGAAAATCCTCGTTCAGCCGCCCGTCGCAAAGTGCGGCGGCCAGCGTCTTCAGGAATGGCACGCCTGACGGGATCGAGAAAATTCGCCGTTCAGCCGGCATGGGTCACACCTTTTCCGAATGGCGGGCAATCACAGCCTCGGCCTCTGGAAGCGCTTGCGGCGTTCCCACCGTAATCCATTCGCCATCCATGACGAGACCGAAAAGCCGGCCCCTGGCGATCGCCCTGTCGAAATAGATGTTGAGGTTGAAAGCATCATCCGGGGCGTCCTCAAGCAGTGAGGAATGCAGCACGATCGCGCCGGCATAGACGACAGGGTTGTCGCCATCGACATACCGGCTCAGCCGACCGTCCGCATCGAGCTGAAAATCCTTCTTGCCGTTATGGCCGGTCGTGCGGTCCAGCGGCACGCAGAGTAGCGCCATGTCCATCCGCTCGGGATCGAAGAATCCGGCTAATTTCTGCAGGTTGGTAGGAGCGCCCGGCGTCTCGCCGATCCAGAAAAGATCGGCATTCATCACATAGACGATGCCGGGATCGAGCAGCGCGAGACCTTTCTTGAGGCCTCCGCCAGAATTCATCAGCGCTGCGCGCTCGTCGGAAATGAGGATGTCGAGCCGCGGATAGGCTGAAAGATGCGCTTCCATCCGGTCGGCGAAATGATGCACGTTGACGACAGCGCGGGTCACGCCCGCATCAGCCAGCGCATCGAGCCCGTAATCGATCATCGGTTTTCCGGCGACCGGCACCAGAGGTTTCGGCATCGTATCGGTGATCGGCCTCAGGCGCGTGCCAAGTCCGGCGGCAAGCACGACGGCCTGCGTGAGTGGAACCAAAGTCATCATCGAAGCCGTATTTATGATTCGGAAAAGTCTATTCCAGCCCGCACGCACCAATCGCGCAAGGGGGCGAGCGCCTCGTGGGCAAGCGCCGTGGAAAGATGACGCAATGTGCGCGGCATGTGCCTCAGGTAGTGAGGGACACCATCGCGCTCCTTCAGTCGTACCCACAACCCGACAAGCTTGCAGTTCCGCTGCGCCGCCATGATCGCCCAGGATTTGAGGAAAGAGGCTTCATCGAAACTACCCAGCGAACGGCGTAGCGTCAGATAGTCGATCATCATCTGGTCGGCCAGCGCCTTCGGGATATCGACACGCGCATCCTGCACGATCGAGGCAAGATCGTAAGCCGTCGGCCCGATCATTGCGTCCTGAAAATCGATCAGCCCGACGCGGCGCACACCGGCCTGCTGCGGCTGCCAGATGATATTGGGCGAATGGAAATCACGCAGCAGCAGGTTCTTCTCCGCGCTCTGAAGTTCGCCGATCAGCCCGTCCCAGATCGCCAGATAGTCCTGCCGCTCTTCCTCGCTCGGTTGTTCACCGCGCTTCCAAGGCAGATACCAGTCGAGCAGAAGCCGGGCCTCCATCTTCATCGCCGTCGGATCGAAATCCGGCACGTGATGGGTGGGGCCGCCTTTGATCGGCAGATCCTGCTTCATCGCGTGGCTGTGTAGATAACCCAGGCAAACGACGCTTTCGCGATACCGATCCTCGATCGGCCAGCCGTCTTCATCCAGTACGCCTTCCTGGCCGAGATTTTCGAGAAGCAGGATTCCTTGCTCGTAATCCACCTCCAGAACTTCCGGCGCCGTCAGGCCGATGCCGCGCAGATACTGCGAAATCGCCACGAAAGGATAGGCATCCTCGGCAATATGGGCGACTTTCGGATAGGGCTTGCCATCCAGAACCGGCGGACCTTCCGGCCGCTTCGGCCAGTCCATCAGCACCAGTGTTTCGCCGGTCGCGGTCGCAACACTCTCATAAGCCCGCATCGAGGCGTCGCCGGTCAGAAACCGCCGCGTCGCACCGGCATAACCACGTGTATTGAGAAATTCGCGAATCGACAGCACGCGCCGGACGCGCGAAAGGGCAGGGGCCGGCGCCGTGATCGTCACCCGGCGTCCCGTGCCCTCATGCTCCAACTTCATCACGATCCGGTCGGCGGGCAAAAGATCGCCGGCCATTTCCGGCCATTCGACAAGGCAGATACCGGATGACAGCGCTTCGTCGAAACCGAGCTCGTCCAGCTCGGAGGAGTCGCTCAGCCGATAGAGATCGAAATGCGCGATCGGTATGCGCAGCTCGTCATAGGATTGCACGAGCGTGAAGGTCGGGCTCGGCACTTCCAGATCGACGTCATCGGCCACTGCACGGATCAGCGCCCGGGCAAAGGTCGATTTACCGGCGCCGAGATCGCCCGAAAGCGCCACGCAATCGCCCGGCTTCAGCGCCAGTGCCAGATCCTCGCCGAACTCTATCGTGTCCCGCTCACCGGCAAGGATCAGCGTCAGCGACTGGCCGTCACTCATTCGGCCGCGACCGAGTGGAATGAGGAAACGGCTGGGATGCGGCAGGTGACGGTGGTGCCGTCACCTGCACGGCTGTCGATCGAGACATCGCCATTATGCAGGTGGACAAAGCTTTCGACGATCGAAAGGCCGAGGCCCGCACCGCTGCGCTTGCCATCCTTGGCCTGAGCCTTGAAGCGGTCGAACACGGTTTTCAGCATGTCCGGAGGAATGCCGGGGCCGCGATCGCGCACCGAGAAGAACACGTTCGCTGCATCGCGCCAGCAGTTGAGCGTGATCGTCGAGTTCTCCGGCGAGAAATTCGTCGCATTGGTCAGAAGCTTGATAAGGATTTGCTTTAACCGCTGCTGGTCCGCCACGATCGTTCCCATGCCAGCGGGAGCGATGATTTCCAGCGTCATGTTGTTTTCCTGCAGCCGGTCGGCGATCTGCATCGCCACGTCGTCCAACAGGTCCTCGATCGCCAGCTCCGAATAGTTCAGCTCCATGATACCGGCATCGACGGTTGCGAGATCGAGAATGTCGTTGACGATGGTGAGCAGAACCGAAGACGAGGTGGAGATATGGTCGATATATTCGGCCTGCCGGTCGTTCAACGATCCGATACCGGGCGTCTTCAGAAGGTCGGTAAAGCCGATGATATTGGTCAGCGGCGAACGCAGCTCGTAGGAAACGTGCTGGACGAAATCGTTCTTGAGCTCGTCGGCCTTGCGCAGCGCCTCGTTCTTTTCCTTCAGCGCCTTTTCCGCCTGCACGCTGGCCGTCTTGTCGACAAAGGTCAGCATCGTCTGGGCGTTCGGCAGGGGCGTCACCGCATAATCGAGGATCAGGCCCGTATAAAGCTGGAACTTGCCGTCGAGCGTTGGTCTCTCGTCGTCAAAAGCGGTGAGCGCCTGGGCAAACCTGCGCCAGCCATCCGGCTCGGCATAGGATGCGGCGCATGCAGCCTCGATCGTCTTGATATGGGTGCCGGGTTCCGCCTGTTCGGCGGTAATGCCCCAGAGTGCCCGGAAGGCCGGGTTCGACAGCCGGATGCGGCCATCAGGGCCAAATACCGCAACACCTTCGGTCAGATGATCGATCGTCTCGCCCTGGACGCGCACCAGCGTGTTGTAGCGTGCTTCGAGATCCACTTGTTCGGTAAGGTTTTCGAACACCCAGGTCGCACCGCCCTGCGGGTGGGCCGTGGCGATGACGCGCAGCGTCTGGCCGTTCGGCAGATGCCAGGTATCGGTCTTGGTATCGAGCGACTGGTAGACGGCAAGCGCCGTATCCTTCCAGTTCCGCCAGTTCAGCTGTTCCGGCAGCTTGCCGTTGGTGCGCAGCTTGTCCAGCAGTTCGCTATTGTCCGGCTTTGATTCGAGGAACGGCAGGTCCAGGTCCCAGAGCTGCATGAAGGCCTGGTTGTAGAATTGCAGGCGGCGCTGGCTGTCGAAGATCGCCACCGGCGTTGCCAGATGGTCGAGCGTTTCGGCATGGCTTTTCAGCGTCCGCTTCAGTTCCTCGCGCACGGCCTCTGCTTCGGAAACGTCGATCGCCATGCCGGCCGAACCTTCGGTCGTCACCACATCGACGACATCCAGCACGGTTCGATTGCCGTGAACGACGGTCGAAAGCCGGTCATGGAAAGGCGATGTGACGGTGGCCTTTGCCCGGATCATTTCGCGGCTGACCGTTCCGAGCAGTTCGCGGCCTTCTTCCACAGCGCGTGCGGAGCTTATCGCGTCGACCGCCTCGCCATAGGCATGGTTGACCCAGGCAAGCTTGCCCTGGCCATCACGGCGCCAGACCGGCTGCTCGATCGTGTCGAGAAGCGATTCGAACATCGAGATCGAGCTTCCCAGCCGATCACGCTCGATCTTTAACTCGGCAAGTTCTGCCCTGAGATTGTTGAGTGCGAGGAAACGCACGAATGCCTTGCCGCCCGAAACTCGGCCTTGGACCTCTAGCACCTCGTCTCTGGCCGTCTCGATCACCATGTCGAAGCTGCGCGCATGGCTCCTGAGCTCGTCGATCGCCTTTTCGAGTTCCGCAGCCGAGCCGGGACGAAGCCAACGGCCGAAAGCGAGGAATTCCCGATCTGCCTGCGGAGCACCCGTCTCGACGGGGAGGTGACCGAGGAATTCAGCCTTTGGCGAGCCGCTTTCCCACACGACGATCCGCCGGTTCTTGTCGGCGATCAGTGCTTCATATTTCGAGATTCGCTGCTGCGCTTCCGATAACGCGCCGCGCATTTCTTCCGTCTCGACTTCCATATTGCCGCGCTGGCGCACCAGCCAGACGGTCGAAAGCAGCGCAGCACCCAGCGCACCGATGACGACCGAGGAGACGATGATGACCTGTGCCGAAGAGAACAGCTGGACAGCCGTTTCTTCTTGCGCGAAGGCAGCCGTAGGCAATGCGACCAGCGCAGTCCCGGAAAGAAGGGAACGGGCGATCCGCTTAAGCCGGATATAGGTTTTTCTGCCGTATCCGCTGTTCGCGAAATACGGGTTTCCAAAAGCGCGCATGCGCAAGCCAGAAACTGGATCGGCCTGCTTTAACAGGCTCGTTTTTTTTACCGCCATGACCGGTGTGTCTCCGTCCAATTGCCGCTCATCGACAAGACATACCACTTCGCACCTTGCCCGAAGCCGAATGGCCGAGAGGTCGAATCAAGTCCCAAAACAATACGTGTTCGGCAGAGGGGCGGAAAGGGGGACGGCAAAAAAGAAGCCGCAGCCTTTTGTCAAGGCTGCGGCTACAAGATGTTGTGGATTAACCGGCTAGTGATTAGTAGCGGTAGTGGTCTGCCTTGAACGGACCCTGGGCGGACACGCCGATATAGGCGGCCTGTTCGTCGGAAAGCGTCGAAAGCTTCACACCGAGCTTGTCGAGATGCAGGCGCGCGACCTTCTCGTCGAGATGCTTCGGCAGAATATAGACCTCGTTCTTGTACTCGTCCTGCTTGGTGAATAGCTCGATCTGGGCCAGCGTCTGGTTGGTGAACGAAGCGGACATGACGAAGGACGGGTGCCCGGTTGCGTTGCCGAGGTTCAACAGGCGGCCTTCAGAAAGAAGGATCATCCGGTTACCCTTCGGGAACTCGATCATGTCGACCTGCGGCTTGACGTTGGTCCACTTGAGGTTCTTCAGAGCCGCAACCTGGATCTCGTTGTCGAAATGGCCGATATTGCCGACGATCGCCATGTCCTTCATCTCGCGCATATGCTCGATGCGGATGACGTCCTTGTTGCCGGTGGTGGTGATGAAGATGTCGGCGGTCGCAACGACGTCTTCGAGCTGCACGACTTCAAAACCGTCCATGGCGGCCTGCAGCGCGCAGATCGGATCGACTTCGGTGACCTTGACGCGAGCGCCGGCGCCCTGCAGCGAAGCGGCGGAACCCTTGCCGACGTCGCCGTAGCCGCAGACGACGGCAACCTTGCCGGCCATCATCACGTCGGTGCCGCGACGAATGCCATCGACCAGCGATTCCTTGCAGCCATACTTGTTGTCGAACTTCGACTTGGTGACCGAGTCGTTTACGTTGATCGCCGGGAAGGGCAGCAGGCCCTTCTTGGAGAGTTCATAGAGGCGGTGAACGCCTGTCGTCGTTTCTTCGGTAACGCCCTTGATCGCATCGCGCTGCTTGGTGAACCAGCCCGGCGAAGCCTTGAGACGCTTGTTGATCTGCGCGAACAGGATTTCTTCTTCTTCCGAACCCGGATTGGTAAGAACGTCCTCGCCGGCTTCGGCACGTGCACCGAGCAGGATATACATGGTGGCATCGCCGCCATCGTCGAGGATCATGTTGGAGGTGCCGCCATCGGTCCACTGGAAGATCTTGTCGGTATATTCCCAGTACTCGGTCAGGCTTTCACCCTTAACGGCAAAGACCGGAATGCCGGCTGCCGCGATGGCGGCTGCGGCATGGTCCTGGGTCGAGAAGATGTTGCAGGAGGCCCAGCGGATGTCGGCGCCGAGTTCCTTCAGCGTCTCGATCAGCACGGCCGTCTGGATCGTCATGTGCAGCGAGCCGGAGATGCGCGCGCCCTTCAGCGGCTTGGAAGCGCCGAATTCGGAGCGGCAGGACATCAGGCCCGGCATTTCCGTCTCGGCAATGTCGAGCTCCTTGCGGCCATAGGCGGCAAGGTTGATATCCGCGACGATGTAGTCCTTTTCAGTGCTCATAAAGCTCTCCGATCACGTTGCATGGCGCACAGCCGGATAACCGGTACCCCGCTGGCTCAAAACTCCCATGCGGTGTAGCAGGCTTCCCGGCCGCTTGCAACGGTGATATAAAGAGGTCTTTATATGTTTATGTGACGTCGTTAATCAGGCTTCTTCGCCGAATTTGTTGGCGATCAGAGCCTCAAGCGCATCGAGCGCTTCTCCTGCCTGAACGCCTTCGGCAGAAACATCGATGTAACAGCCCGTGCTCGCGGCCAGCATCATCAGGCCCATGATCGACGTACCGCCGACGCTCATACCGTCCTTTGAAACAGTGACCTGCGCATCGAAACCTTCAACCATCTGGACGAACTTGGCGGATGCCCGGGCATGCAGCCCACGTTTGTTGACGATCACGAATTGGCGGGAGGAGGCGGACATAAGGTTCATGTTCTCACTTGCCGCTCAGCACGCGGCTGGCGACGTTGATATATTTGCGCCCGGCCTCAGAAGCTTCCGCCAGCGCCTTTTCCATATTGTCCTCGCCGCGTATGCCGGCAAGCTTGATCAGCATCGGCAGGTTGACGCCGGCGATCACTTCGGTCGTGCCGCTTTCCATGACGGAGATCGAAAGATTGGATGGCGTACCGCCAAACATGTCGGTCAGGATGATGACGCCCTTGCCTGCATTGGCGCGGGCAACCGCATCGACGATGTCCTGCCGACGCTGGTCCATGTCGTCCTCGGGACCAATACAGACGGTTTCGATGAATTTCTGGGGTCCGACGACATGCTCGACTGCATGTCTAAACTCCTCAGCCAGCTTGCCATGGGTGACAAGCACCAGTCCGATCATGAAAATACGCCCCCTGATTTCAAAGCTCGCGGCCCATATCGTAACGCACTGGTGCCGTAAAGCGGCGGGATGCCATCTTCGCCAACTGGAAATGAAGTTCAAGTCAAAAAATCGGGCGCGCCGCTCACCAAAAAGGCGCTTCCTGCCTCCAGGCGGGCATGAGGGCGCCGATAATCGCCAACGGATCTGCTGCCCTATCGGCAATTCTAACAAGCGGCAGCCTGCCGAAATCGCCGATTTGCCAATACTCGTTTTCGGGCGGAAGCCGTTCCGTCGCGGCAACTGAAACCAATTGAACGGCAAGGTCGAGCGGTGCAGAAGCGACATGGTCCATTTTAACAATGCCGCTGCCGCGCAGCTCCATCTGCCCGGTTATGCTCGGAGGGCAGGTCGCAACGAGCCGACCATCCTTCTGGTCGAGGAAAACTTGGTCATCCGAAATCAGCGCCGAAAAAGCCTTGGCGCGACGGGCTATGGCGAGGCAGGTAAATGCCATCATCGATTTGCCGATACCCGATGGGCCGAGAAAGATCAGCCCGCGTTCGCCCACAACAATGGCTGTGCCGTGGACGTTTCGGGTCATGCTGCGTTGCCTGCTGGAAGAGAAAGAGTGAAGCGCGCACCGGTTGTTTCCTGAGCTTTCCCGTGCAGATTTTCCGCCTTCAGGCTGCCGCCATGCGCCTCTGCGATTTGCCGGCTGATGGAAAGCCCGAGGCCGGAATTCTGGCCGAAACTCTCGCCGTCCGGGCGGTCTGTGTAGAAACGCTCGAAAATCCGATCGATATTTTCAGCCTGGATGCCGGGGCCATTGTCATCGATCGTGATGACTACCTTGTCCTTGTTCCGGGTGAGGCGGATGGAAAGCCGGCCGCCTTTCTCGGGTACGAAGGAGCGCGCATTCTCGATCAGGTTGGTGACGATCTGTCCGAGACGCAGGTCGTGACCGTTGACCACATAGATATGGCGGTCGCCGCCCTTGTGATCGATTGCAAGATCGATTTCCACGGGTTTGCGCCCGCTGCGGATCTGCCGGGAAATATCGACCAGATTGCTCAGCAGTGTCTCCATGTCGACCGGCGCCGAATCCGTGCGAGCAAGTTCCGCATCCAGACGAGATGCATCGGAAATATCGCTGATGAGACGATCCAGCCGGCGCACGTCATGGAAGATGATTTCCGTCAGCCGTCGTTTCGAATCCTCGGATTTCGCCAGCGGTAGTGTTTCGACAGCGCTGCGCAGCGAGGTCAGCGGGTTCTTCAATTCGTGGCTGACATCGGCGGCAAAGCTCTCGATTGCGTCAATGCGGTCGTAAAGCGCATTGGTCATGTCACGCACTGCGATGGACAGGTTGCCGATTTCATCCTGGCGATAGGAGAAGTCCGGAATCTCCTCACGCTGCTTGGCACCGCGGCGCACCCGGATGGCGGCCGCAGAAAGGCGGCGCAGCGGATTTGCGATGGTTGACGACAGAAGCAGCGACAGCACGATATTAACGAGCGTCGCCACGCCGAATACGCGCATGATGGCAAGACGTTCGGCGTGAACGATCTTGTCGATATCGCCGGCCTGTGTCGACAGAAGCAAAACGCCGAGAACCGCCCGGAAGCGCTGGACAGGAACCGCGACGGAAACGATCAGTTCGCCGCGCTCGGTAATACGCACCAGCGCGCCGCGAACACCGGTCAGCGCATTCATCACTTCCGGATAGATCGAGCCATCGCCGCCCGGCGCTTCCTTGTAGATCGGCAGGTTGCCAGGCTGGAGCAGCCGGTTGAACATGCCCGACATCCACTCGCTCCAGGTCTGCGTCTCGTTCTCGACCGGTGGCAGATCGTAGCGAAGAACCTGTCCGCGGGAATAGAGATGCCGCGAATCGAGTAGCAGGTTGGCATCCGCATCGAACAGGCGGGCGCGTGTTCTGGTGGGAGAAATCAGTCGTCGAAGTACTGGCGCAACGCGCTCCGGATCTATCGGAAAATCGAGATCCTCATCGTTCGGCACCGGCGTGATGCTTTGCCCGGCTTGCAGTTCCAGCAGCTTTTCGGGGTCGATAGTGATCGAATTCGTGTCGACGGAGGCGGATGCCGAAATTGCGGCTGAAATGATCTCGCCCTGGGTCAGAAGGCTTTCTACGCGAGCGTCAATTAGCCCCTCGCGGAATTGGTTCAGGTAGAGGATGCCGGCCACAAGAACGACGGTCGCGGCGATATTGAAGAATAGGATACGCCGCGTAAGGCTCGAAAACACGGCATGGCCAAACAGTCGCCGGATGATGGTGAAGACATGCGGCCAGTGCCGGCGCGCCTTGGGCTTCGCCGGTGCCGTCTCCGTTTCGTGGTTTTCGAGCAGTCTGTCTGCCACGTCTTATCCTTCCACCGGGCCAGTCTATCGCTGACCCGGTCGTGGCTTCAAGTTAACCTGTTGTAACGCGACGCGTCAGGCTGCTTCGCGGAAGCGATAGCCGACACCGTAAAGCGTTTCGATCATGTCGAAATCCGTGTCAACCATCTTGAACTTCTTGCGCAGTCGCTTGATGTGGCTGTCGATCGTGCGGTCGTCGACATAGACCTGCTCGTCATAGGCTGCATCCATCAGCGCATCGCGGCTCTTCACAACGCCGGGGCGTTGGGCCAGCGAGTGCAGAATAAGAAACTCCGTGACAGTAAGCGTTACGGGCTCGCCTTTCCAGGTGCAGGTATGCCGCTCCTGGTCCATTGCCAGTTGCCCGCGCTCCAAAGTACGGGCGGCGATCTGGTCGGCCGTAGGCTTCATGCCCGGCGCCTGAAGATCACGGCTTCCGGCGCGGCGCAAAATGGCCTTCACCCGCTCCACCAGAAGGCGCTGCGAGAACGGCTTGGTGATGAAATCGTCGGCGCCCATCTTGAGACCAAACAATTCATCGATTTCCTCATCCTTCGAGGTGAGGAAGATAACCGGAAGGTCCGATTTCTGCCGCAGGCGGCGAAGAAGCTCCATGCCGTCCATGCGTGGCATCTTGATGTCGAAAATGGCAAGCTGCGGTGGGCGGGCGACCAGACCGTCCAGCGCCGATGCGCCGTCCGTATAAGTCTCGACCTTGTAGCCCTCCGCCTCGAGCGCGATCGACACCGAAGTCAGAATATTCCGGTCATCGTCTACGAGCGCGATTGTCTGCATACCGTCCATCTCCATTGCCATTTCGTGCGCATCTCCAGGTAATGACTTCTCGCCAACCCCTAGCCCTCGCCATGCGCTTCATGAGGAGAAAGGTGGAACAAATTGTGGCAAAGTTAAAGGGTGGCGATTTGCTTTCCTGTTCGATGGCGCGTCTCAATGCCTCAAAACTGCCTATTATCAAGCGCATTAAAACGTTCGGCTAACCGATTTAAAAAGAAATAAATTTCTTTAAATCGATTAAATAATTGATTTCGTTGATATATTCTATTGCTCTCGCTTGCCGTTTTGAAAAACAGCAACTAGGTTCACGCCTCAATACCAATCCCGTCAATTGTAACCTGAGGTGAGCGCGTATGGAGCAGCTTGGACTTTATAACCCGGCAAATGGCGTAGCAGCGATCGGCCTCGATAAGGTTTCTCGCGTCAACTACAACCTGTCTGAGGTCGAGCTTTACGAAGAAGCCATTCGCCGCGGCGAGGCCGATCTGACCGCCGATGGCGCGTTGCGCGCTGTCACTGGCCAGCACACCGGCCGCTCGCCGAAGGACAAGTTCGTCGTGCGCGATGCCGTGACCGAAGACAAGATCTGGTGGGATAATAACAAGCCCATGTCTCCGGAGCATTTTGCCGTTCTGAAGGCCGATATGCTCGCCCATGCAGCAGGCAGGGAGCTTTTCGTCCAGGACCTGATCGGCGGAGCCGATGCCGATAACGCGCTTCCCACGCGTGTCGTCACTGAGTACGCATGGCATGCGCTGTTCATCCGCAATCTTCTGATCCGCCCGAAGCGCGATACCCTCGGCTCCTTCGAACAGAAGCTGACCATAATCAACCTGCCGAGCTTCCGGGCTGATCCGGAGCGTCACGGTTGCCGTTCGGAGACCGTGATTGCCTGCGATCTCGCCAACGGCCTCGTCCTCATCGGCGGCACATCCTATGCCGGTGAGAACAAGAAGTCGGTATTCACTGTCCTCAACTACCTTTTGCCTGCCAAGGGCGTCATGCCCATGCATTGCTCGGCTAATGTCGGCGCCGAAGGGGATACCGCCGTGTTCTTCGGCCTTTCCGGCACCGGCAAGACGACGCTTTCTGCCGATCCGGCCCGCACGCTGATCGGCGATGACGAGCATGGCTGGGGCGAAAACGGAGTCTTCAACTTCGAAGGCGGCTGCTATGCCAAGGCGATCAAGCTTTCGGCCGAAGCCGAGCCTGAAATCTATGCCGCGACCCGCCGTTTCGGCACCGTGCTCGAAAATGTCGTGCTCGACGAGAACCGCGTGCCGAATTTCGACGACAATTCGCTGACGGAAAACACCCGCAGCGCCTATCCGCTGCATTTCATTCCGAACGCTTCGGAAACCGGCCTTGCGCCGCACCCGAAGACGATCATCATGCTGACGGCGGATGCCTTCGGCGTCATGCCGCCGATAGCCAGGCTGACGCCGGAACAGGCCATGTACCACTTCCTCTCCGGTTATACCGCCAAGGTCGCCGGTACGGAAAAGGGCGTAACCGAGCCGGAAGCGACCTTCTCCACCTGCTTCGGTGCTCCGTTCATGCCGCGTCATCCGGCCGAATACGGCAACCTGTTGAAGGAGTTGATCGCCAAGCACGGGGTCGATTGCTGGCTGGTCAATACCGGCTGGACCGGTGGCGCCTACGGCACCGGCCGCCGCATGCCGATCAAGGCCACCCGTGCGCTGCTGACGTCTGCCCTGAACGGCAGCCTGAAGAATGCCGAATTCCGCACCGACGCCAATTTCGGCTTCGCGGTTCCGGTTTCGGTCGATGGCGTCGAAACCGCGATCCTCGATCCGCGCTCGACCTGGGCCGACAGCCTTGCCTATGACAACCAAGCGGCAAAGCTGGTTTCGATGTTCATCAAGAACTTCGAAAAGTTCGAGGCTCACGTCGATGCCAAGGTCAAGGATGCCGCGCCTGGATTGCTGATCGCCGCCGAGTAAGCGCAAAACGTGTGATTCACGTGGAACCGTCGGTCGGGTAACACCTGACCGGCGGTTTTCTTTTGTCCACGTTTGTGGGAAAGATGCGCGCCGGAGAATATCATGGCCAGCAATCCCCTCATCATCAACAGCCGCATCACCATCGCCGCATGGGAACTGACCGAACAGTTCGTGCTGGCAGGCGGTCCCGGTGGCCAGAACGTCAACAAGGTCTCGACTGCCGTTCAGCTGTTCTTCGACCTCGTGAACTCTCCGTCGCTTCCGGATCGCGTGAAGACGAATGCCTTGAAGCTTGCCGGGAAACGGGTGTCGAAGGATGGCGTGTTGATGATAGAGGCAAGCCGCTCCCGTAGTCAGGAGCGTAACCGCGAAGATGCACGCGAAAGGCTGAAGGAACTGATCCTCGAAGCCGCCAAGCCGCCGCCGCCCGTCCGCAAGGCGACGAAACCGACGAAGGGTTCGGTGGAACGACGGCTGAAGGCGAAATCCGGCCGTTCGGATGTGAAGAAAATGCGCGGCAAGCCAACTGGCGACTGAACAGGGAGACGGATATGGCGACCTTGCTGAACGGAATTCGCCATCTGCCTGGCTATCTGGATCGTCCCGCACAGGAAAATCTGGTCGAGATCATCCGCCGGATCGTTACCGAAGCACCCCTTTATACGCCTGCCATGCCCGGTACCGGCAAGCCGATGTCGGTCAGGATGACCAATTGCGGGCAGCTAGGCTGGGTGACGGACAAGGAGCGCGGTTATCGATATCAACCCACCCACCCCCAGACGGGAAGACCCTGGCCAGCCATTCCTCCTGAATTGATGGCGTTATGGCAGAAACTGGCCGGATATTCGAAACCGCCCGAAGCCTGTCTGGTGAATTTCTATACTGACGACGCGAAGATGGGCCTGCATCAGGACAAGGATGAAAACGAGCTTGCCGCGCCCGTTCTGTCGATTTCGCTCGGCAATAGCTGCCTCTTTCGCGTCGGCGGTCTGGAGCGGAAGGATCCGACCAGTTCCTTCAAGCTGCAGAGTGGCGATATCGTGCTGCTCGGCGGGGAGGGCAGGCTCGCCTTCCATGGCGTGGACCGCCTCTATCCGGGAACTTCTACGCTGCTGAAAAACGGCGGGCGGATCAATCTGACGTTAAGGCGAGTGACCTAGTTTGGACGCCGGGCAATACCGGCAAGGGTAAAGACGTTGTGCGCGACAGGCAGGATCTTCAGTTTGCGGCGGTGATCGCTGGTTGCGGCATTCTTGTCGGCTTCGTCTATCACCTTCAACTATGGACATTCCGCCCTGATGGCTACTCGGTTCTTTCCGAGCGGCTAGCCTATTGGGATTTTACCAATCTCTGGTCGGGAGGACGGCTCGCAACCGAAGGCCGGGTGGATGCCCTATTCGATGTCGAGGCCTATCGCTTGGCGCTGCGCGGATGGTTTGGCTCCGGCCTGCCGGATCAGGAGTGGAGTTATCCGCCGTCGATACTGTTGATCGGCGTTCCCCTGTCGCTTTTGCCATTGCCATTGGCCTACGGCATCTGGACGGTGGCAACATTGGCTTGCCTCTACCTAGCCGTGAAGAACCTGAGGCTTCCAGCCATTGTGACACTGGCGTTGCTTTTCTCGCCTGCCGCGGTGATGAACTCGATTTTCGGCCAGAACGGCGCTCTCACAGCTGCACTTCTCATCGGCACTTTGCTTCTCCTGCCCCACCGGCCCGTTTTGGCGGGCATTCTGGCCGGCCTGCTTACGATCAAGCCGCATCTCGGTTTGTTGTTGCCATTCTGTTTTCTGGCAGCAGGGCAATACCGGGCCATCATGGCGGCGATCCTCACCACGATCGTGCTCATCGTCCTGACGGGCCTGCTATTTGGTTTCGAGGTATGGACCGGCTTTTTCAAAGAGACCGGACCTCTCATGCGGAAAATCATGGAGGCGGACTATCCGCAACCCTATCACAAAAATGCCCTGACGGCCTTCATTCTGGGCCGATGGCTGGGGTTTGGTATCGCGGGGGCCTATTTTCTACAGGCTCTCGTAACCTTGTTGGCGATTATAGCCTCAGTTCGGATCTGGCGACCCGAGTTCATGATGGACAATCGCCTGCGCGCCCTTCTGACAGGCGTTCTGGCAATTCTCGCCACACCCTACGCATATTCCTACGATGCAATACCCTATTGCCTTGCCGTGGCCTGTTTTTTCCTCGCCGATCGGCGTTTGCCACGCTGGCCGATCGCGGTGGCGTATCTTTGGCCGCTTTTCCTGCATGTCCTCAATGGCCAGGGCATCGGCATAGGGATCTTGCCGCCGGCCGTTTTCGCAGGCGCGATGGTCAGACTGGCAATAGTGGACGACAGGTCGACAAGAAAACGCACGAATCTAGCGCTCTCTAAAGCTTCCTGAGCGAGACCGTCTCGATGAAATGATTGCGGCTCTTGCGCAGGATGATGTCGGCGCGGGGACGGGTTGGGATAATGTTCTGGCGAAGGTTTTTGAGGTTGATGTTTTCCCAAAGCCCTTCGGCGACGGCCAATGCCGCATCCGTGTCGATCGCCGCATATTTCTTGAAGAACGATGTCGGATCGCGGAAAGCGGTCTCGCGCAACTTCATGAAGCGCTGCACATACCACTGATGGATTTGCTCTTCGTCCGCATCGATATAGATCGAGAAGTCGAAGAAATCCGAAACGATCGGCACGATCTTGCCGTCCGCCGGCAGCGGCCGCGATTGCAGCACGTTGATGCCTTCGAAGATCAGGATATCGGGCCGGTCGACAAGCGTATGGGCGTCCGGCAGGACATCATAGGTCAGGTGCGAATATTGCGGTGCCCTGACATTCGGTTCACCAGCCTTGATCGCCGACAGAAACCGCAGGATCTGGCCGATATCGTAGCTTTCCGGAAACCCCTTGCGCTGCATCAGGCCTTCGCGTTGCAGAACGGCGTTCGGATAGAGAAAGCCGTCGGTGGTGATCAGATCCACCTTCGGGCTCGATGGCCAGCGCGCCAAAAGTTCCTTCAGCACGCGCGCCGTCGTCGATTTGCCGACGGCGACCGATCCGGCAATGCCGATGATGAAGGGTGTCTTCGAAACATCAGGCAGGCTCAAGAACCGGTTTCGCTGCCGGAACAGCTGCTGAGATGCCTCGACATGGGTCGACAGAAGGCGAGACAGCGACAGATAGATCTGCCGAACCTCATCGATATTGATCGGGTCGTCGAGCGAGCGCAGCCGTGCGATTTCATCGGACGTCAGCGTCAGCGGCGTATCGGCGCGAAACTTGGCCCACTCGTTCGCTGTAAAGTGATGATAGGGCGAATAAAACTCTGTCATCGGGCTGACTTCCGACACTTCGACGGGCTGCGGTGCGCTACTCATGACTTGGGCCGGCTCGCCTTTTCCTGCAGTCCGGATTGCGCGGTCCTGCGTTGAAGTTCGTCCAGCACATCCTGCAATGGAATCCCTGCGATATTCAATACGACTAACAGATGATAGAGCAGGTCGGCGCTTTCAGAGGTGAGGTCCTTTTTGTCCTGGGCAAGCGCGGCAATCACCGTCTCCACCGCCTCTTCGCCAAGCTTCTTGGCGGCTTTGGTCTGGCCTGCGGCAGCAAGCTTTGCGGTCCAGGATTCGTCCGGCGAAGCTTTCGCCCGCGCCGCGACGATCTTTTCGAGATCGCTGAGAGTGAATTCGCTCAAGTCTTTGTCCTCCGCTCCCGAAACTCAGTCGAGACGCATGGCGATGCCGTGATCGGCCATATAGCGCTTGGCCTCTCCGACCGTATAGGTGCCGAAGTGGAAAATCGATGCGGCGAGAACCGCCGTCGCATGACCTTGTTTGACGCCAGCCACGAGGTCGTCGAGATCGCCGACGCCGCCCGATGCGATCACCGGCACGCGCACCGAATCGGCGATCGCGCGGGTTAGTTCCAGATCGTATCCGACCTTGGTGCCGTCACGGTCCATCGAAGTGACCAGCAGCTCGCCGGCCCCGCGCTCGACCATGCGGCCAGCAAAATCGATCGCGTCGATCCCCGTCGGATTACGGCCGCCATGGGTAAAGATCTCCCAGCGGTTCGCTTCGCCCGCGGCCGAAACCTTTTTGGCATCGATCGACACGACGATGCACTGATTGCCGAACTTGTCGGCAGCCTCAGCGACGAAATCGGGATTGTTCACCGCCGCCGAGTTGATCGAAACCTTGTCGGCACCGGCCAGCAGCAGCTTGCGGATGTCGCCAACCGCGCGCACGCCACCGCCGACGGTCAGCGGCATGAAGCAATGATCAGCCGTGCGGGCCACGACATCGAAGATCGTCTCGCGATTGTCGGAAGAGGCGGTGATGTCGAGAAAGCAGAGCTCGTCCGCACCGGCCAGATCATAGGCCTTGGCCGCCTCCACCGGATCGCCGGCATCGACCAGATCGAGAAAGTTGACGCCCTTGACGACACGGCCGTCCTTCACGTCGAGGCAGGGGATGACGCGGGCTTTAAGGGTCATGCTGCACGACCTTTCGCGGCGCGGATTAGCGCCAGTGCTTCGGTGGGATCGATACGGCCGTCATAAAGCGCGCGACCGGAAATGGCACCTTCGAGGCGGGCCGCATCCGGCTCGAGCATCCGGCTGATATCGCTGAGAGAGGCAAGCCCGCCCGAAGCGATGACTGGAATAGAGACGGCATTGGCCAGTTCCAGCGTCGAAGCCCAGTTGATCCCGGCCAGAATGCCGTCGCGGTCGATATCGGTGTAGATGATCGCCGAAACGCCGGCGCCCTCGAATTTCTTCGCAAGCTCGATCACGCCGAGTTCGGAGGCTTCCGCCCAGCCTTCGACTGCGACCTTGCCGCCCTTGGCATCGATGCCGACGGCGACCTTGCCCGGAAACTGCTTGCAGGCCTCAATGACAAGCGCCGGATCGCGCACGGCGACCGTGCCGAGGATCACCCGCGCCAAACCTCGGGAAAGCCAGCTTTCGATATGATCGAGCGTGCGGATACCGCCGCCGAGCTGCACCGGGTTCTTCGTCGCCTTCAGGATAGCATCGACAGCAGCGCCATTGACGCTCTCGCCGGCAAATGCGCCGTTGAGATCGACCACATGCAGCCACTCGAACCCCTGGTCTTCAAAGGCTTTCGCCTGCGCTGCAGGGTCGGGATTGTAGACGGTCGCCTGCTCCATGTCGCCAAGCTTGAGGCGCACGCACTGGCCGTCCTTGAGGTCGATAGCCGGGAAAAGGATCATCTTCTTGGTCCTTGAATAGATGCGCGAACCTTAAGGCTTCCAGCGCAGAAAATTGGAAATCAGGGCGAGGCCGAGCTTCTGGCTCTTTTCCGGATGGAACTGCGAACCCGCCATGTTGTCGCGCCCGACGAATGCCGTCATTGCCCCGCCATACTCGATCGTGGCGATCACTTCGGCCGGATTGGTCGCGGCAAGGTGGTAGGAATGGACGAAATAGGCGTGCAGCCCGCCCCGTCCGGTCGGAATGCCATCAAACAGCGGGTGAGGCGCGGCAAGTTCCAGCGTATTCCAGCCGATCTGCGGGATTTTCAGCTCTGGATCGGACGGCGTCATCTCGACGACATCGCCCTTGATCCAGCCAAGCCCCTCGGTCGTGGTCTTTTCCAGCCCGCGCGACGACATCAGCTGCATGCCCACACAGATACCGAGAAAGGGGCGGGCCTTGGTTTCGACCGCTTCGATGAGCGCTTCGTTCATGCCCGAAACGGCCTTTAGACCGGCGCGGCAATCCGCATAGGCGCCGACACCCGGCAGCACGACGCGGTCGGCAGCGGCAACGATATCCGGCCTGTCGGTCAGCTCGATTGCAGCATCGATGCCGGCTTCGCGAGCCGCCCGTTCGAATGCCTTGGTGGCCGAGCGCAGGTTGCCCGAGCCGTAGTCTATGATTGCGACGCGCATCAGCGTCCTCCGTGATCGAAAAGTCCGAGAGCCGGACCCTGCCAGCCCGAAACGGGCGGCTGTTTTGTCTTGGCCCAGTCCGCGGAAGAGGGCAGGGGCTGCGTCTCTTTCTGCGGTAGGGCGGAAAAATAGATTTCTTCCGCGGTCTCCCTGTCCGTCGCGCCGATCACGCTTTCGAGCGTCCAGCCACGGCGGACAAGAGAGTTGGCGTAATGGTTGCGGCCCTCGAGCGCGACGAGGACATGTGTTGCAAAGCCGAGCAGCAATCCGCCAAGCCAGAAGCCCTGTGTGCCCATCAGCAAGGCTCCGGCGACCTGCAACACGAGCGCGAAAATTCCCGCAAGCCAAAGCCGATGCCAGATCAGCCAGATCCAGGAAAAGATGAGCGCCATCCAGGAAAACCCGTCGGGTACGAAAAGCGTCGAGCGGTGATCCCTGTCGGGACCATTCGGCGGTATCAGAACGAGATAGCTTCTCAAGGATGATCTCCCGGAAGCGTCAGGCAAGCGTTCCCTTGGTGGACGGAACGCGGTTGGCCTGTCGCGGATCGATTTCGGTCGCAACGCGCAGAACGCGCGCCACGGATTTGAAGCAGGTCTCGGCGATATGATGGTTGTTGGCGCCGTAATGGTTGAGGATATGCAACGTGATCCCGGCATTCTGGGCCAGCGCCTGGAAGAATTCGCGAACCAGTTCCGTATCGAACGTGCCGATCTTCGGTGCCGAAAACACGACGTTCCAGACGAGGAAGGGCCTGCCCGACACGTCGATCGCAGCCTTGGTCATCGTCTCGTCCATGGCAAGATCGAGCGAAGCATAACGGGTGATGCCGCGACGGTCGCCGAGCGCCTTGGAAATCGCCTGGCCGATCGCGATCCCCGTATCCTCGACCGTATGGTGATCGTCGATCTGCAGGTCACCCTTCACGTCGATTTCCATGTCGATGAGCGAATGTCGCGCCAGCTGGTCAAGCATATGGTCGAAAAAGCCCACGCCCGTCGAAATCTTGGCCACGCCGGTGCCGTCCAGATTGACGGAAACGGAAACGGAAGTTTCGTTGGTCTTGCGGGAAACGCTTCCCACGCGTGCGGCTGCGGTTTCGCCCATCAGGCTCTGCTCCATGCTTTTCTCGCCGCTCCTTATCAGCCGGAAGCTGAAATATCCAGCAAAAGCACGGGGCTTTGCGACACCTTGTCGATTGGAAGCTGCGAGATTGTATTCGTTCGTTGGTCACTTACATAGGTGTCAACACGATCCCGGCAAAGCCAGAGCGGTTTGGCGGGATTTCTTCGGTGCAAGAGCCCGCTTTTAAAGGGGCAGACAGGTGTATTGATGACAACGATTATTACAGTCAGAAAGGGCGGCAAGGTCGTCATGGCCGGTGACGGTCAGGTGAGCCTTGGCCAGACCGTGATGAAGGGCAACGCGCGCAAAGTGCGCCGCATCGGCAAGGGTGGCGATGTGATCGCCGGTTTCGCCGGCGCCACGGCAGATGCCTTCACCCTTCTCGACCGTCTTGAAAAGAAGCTCGAGCAATATCCCGGCCAGTTGATGCGCGCCGCCGTCGAACTCGCCAAGGACTGGCGCACCGACAAATATCTTCGCAATCTTGAAGCCATGATGCTGGTCGCCGACAAGTCCACGACGCTGGCGATTACCGGCAATGGTGATGTACTTGAACCGGAACACGGCGCGATCGCCATCGGTTCCGGTGGCAACTACGCCTTCGCCGCAGCCCGCGCCCTGATGGACAGCGAAAAGTCCGCTGAAGACGTGGCGCGTCAGGCACTCGATATCGCAGCCGATATCTGCGTCTATACCAACCACAATCTCATCGTCGAAACGCTCGACGCCGAATAATCATCCATTCCCACAAGGGTCCCGCGGACCGGGCCGCATTGGCCGGCCGCAACGGGAAAGCCGAGAGGATCACATGACCAATTTTTCTCCCCGCGAAATCGTTTCCGAACTCGACCGCCACATCATCGGCCAGCACGATGCCAAGCGCGCCGTTGCAATTGCGCTGCGTAACCGCTGGCGTCGCCATCAGCTCGACGAGAGCCTGCGGGATGAGGTGATGCCGAAGAACATTTTGATGATCGGCCCGACCGGTGTCGGCAAGACGGAAATCTCCCGCCGCCTCGCTAAGCTCGCCGGCGCGCCCTTCATCAAGGTCGAGGCGACAAAATTCACCGAGGTCGGTTATGTCGGCCGCGACGTCGAACAGATCATCCGTGATCTTGTCGAGATCGGCATCGGCCTCGTGCGTGAAAAGAAGCGCACCGAGGTTCAAGCCAAGGCGCATCAGAGCGCTGAGGAACGCGTTCTTGATGCGCTTGTCGGCTCGACTGCATCGCCGGCAACCCGCGACAGCTTCCGGAAGAAGCTCCGCGCCGGTGAGCTGGACGACAAGGAAATCGAGGTCGAAGTGGCTGATAGCGGCTCAGGCATGCCCGGTGGTTTCGAAATCCCCGGCATGCCCGGCGCCAATATCGGTGTGCTGAACCTGTCGGAAATGTTCGGCAAGGCCATGGGCGGTCGCACCAAAAAGGTGAAGACGACTGTCGCGAAGTCGTATGGCGAACTTATCCGGGACGAATCCGACAAGCTGATCGACAACGAAGTCATTCAGCGTGAAGCTGTGCGTTCGGTTGAAAACGATGGCATCGTTTTCCTCGACGAGATCGACAAGATCGCTGCGCGCGACGGCGGCATGGGTGCCGGTGTTTCACGTGAAGGCGTGCAGCGCGACCTGCTTCCGTTGGTCGAAGGCACGACCGTTTCGACGAAATATGGACCGGTGAAGACCGACCATATCCTTTTCATCGCATCGGGCGCCTTTCACGTATCAAAACCCTCGGACCTACTGCCGGAACTTCAGGGTCGTCTGCCGATCCGCGTCGAGCTTCGTCCGCTGACCAAGGAAGATTTCCGCCGCATCCTGACGGAAACCGAGGCCAGTCTCATCCGCCAGTACAAGGCGCTGATGGGAACGGAAGACTTGGTCTTGGAATTCACCGACGATGCGATCGATGCTTTGGCGGACGTCGCGGTTCATCTGAACTCCACGGTCGAGAATATCGGTGCCCGCCGCCTGCAGACGGTGATGGAGCGCGTGCTGGATGAAATCTCCTTCACCGCTCCGGATCAGGGCGGCACGTCGGTGAAGATCGATGCCGAGTATGTCCGCAAGCATGTCGGCGATCTTGCGGCCGATACCGACCTGTCGCGCTACATTCTCTAATGCTCATGCGTGGCAACCGGGCAACGTTCGGTTGCCACGCATCTCTGCCTTGACGCCTTTTTGAACGTCTTTATCTCGACATTCCAATATGTCTTAACGTATGGGTGACGCGCTTTCGCGAAGACGCGAGCGGCTTGCCAGATCGACCTGTCACAGTTTCTGGAGCCGGCAGTGGCGCAGATAAACGCTGGGACACGGAAAATCTTGAAACGCACCCTTATTGCATTGCTGTTGACTGTCGCCTGGGCGGCTTCCTCGACCGGTCCGGTCATGGCCATGACCATCGTGCCGGAAGGCAATCGCAATGCCGTGCAGCCCAAGATCCCCGGCGCTTCCGTGCGCCGTACCCGCGCTGGCCGCACAACTTTCGACGACAAATACGACAAGATCCGTGAGCTTCTGGCAACCGACAAGGCGCTGATCGGCAAGATCAAGTCCACCGCAGCGGCCTATGGCATCGATCCGATCCACATGGTCGGCGCTATCGTCGGCGAGCATACCTATAATGTCGACGCCTATGACAGGCTGCAGAGCTATTACGTCAAGGCGGCAGCTTACGCAGGAAACGCTTTCCGTTTTGCCTATGACGGCGAAACCATCGCCGAATTCCTGACGCACCCGCAGTTTTCCGCCTGTGAAGACAAGTCCGGTTCCTACGCGCTGTGGAATTGCCGCGAAGGCATATGGGAAAAATCGTTCCGCGGCAAAAAGGTCGATGGAAAGTCTTATCCCGACAACCGTTTCAGCGCGGTCTTCTTCCAGCCCTTTTATGCCGGCCAGACCTTTGGTCTCGGCCAGGTCAATCCGCTGACGGCGATGATGTTGTCCGACATGGTGTCGCGCACGTCCGGTTATTCGAAGCTGGATGAAAACGACGCCGCGGAGGTCTATGAAGCGATCATGGATCCCGACAAGTCGCTCGCCTATATGGCGGCCAATATCCGTCGGTCGATCGATGAT
Source organism: Neorhizobium sp. LMR1-1-1.1 (assembly GCF_040675795.1). Taxonomy (NCBI): domain Bacteria; kingdom Pseudomonadati; phylum Pseudomonadota; class Alphaproteobacteria; order Hyphomicrobiales; family Rhizobiaceae; genus Neorhizobium; species Neorhizobium sp. LMR1-1-1.1. Next base: position 10,201 of record NZ_JBEGHE010000080.1, on the reverse strand, counting down.
TACAAACAGATCGCCGATGTTGATATTTCCAAAAATCCCGGCATCACCTCGACGCTCTACAATACCGGCGGTTCGGCACAGCGTGCGGCGGCTCTGAAGGCTCGTGGCGGTCTGCCGGAAGAGAATTATTACGGCTGGCTCGTCAACGACAAGATCGCCGAGTTGAAATCGCTGCTCTAAGTCCTGATATTCGTCTGATCAGGAGCTGAAGAGGAGCGTTGCTTTTGGACATGCGCCCCGACCCTTTTGTGCCGCCGGCACCCGTGCCGCGCACCGTCCCGCCGTCCAGGCTGGAGATCATCCGCACGGTCATGCGCAACCCGCTGGAACTGTGGGGTGTGCCGTCCTATACGCTGCCGTGGATCAAGACGAAATTCTTCAAGGAACGCACGCTGATCGTCAACGATCCCGGGCTGATCCGCCATGTCCTCGTCGACAACGCCGCAAACTACGAAATGTCGGAAATCCGGCAACTGATCCTGCGGCCGATCCTGCGCGACGGATTGCTGACGGCGGAAGGCCCGGTGTGGAAACGCTCACGCAAGGCGATGGCGCCGGTTTTCACGCCACGGCATTCGCGCGGCTTTGCCGGCCAGATGCTGGCGAAGTCGGAAGAATATGCGGAGAAATATGCGACCGTCGGCACCGGCGGCGCAGTCCACGATATCTCCGTCGATATGACGGAACTGGCCTATTCCCTCCTGTCCGAAACGCTTTTCTCGGGCCAGATCGTCACCGAGAGCAACAATTTTTCTGATGACGTGGACAACCTGCTTCACCGCATGGGCCGCGTCGACCCGATGGATTTGTTGCGCGCGCCGCCCTGGGTGCCGCGCCTGACGCGCATCGGTGGCCGCAAGGTGCTCGAAAAATTCCGCAAGATCGTCGCCGACACGATGAGAGAGCGGCAGAAGCGCATGCGCGAGATGCCGGATGACGTCCCTGAGGATTTCTTGACGCTGCTCCTGCAACTCGAAGGGCCGAACGGCCTTTCGTTGGATGAGATCGAAGACAATATCCTCACCTTTATCGGTGCCGGCCATGAGACCACCGCTCGCGCGCTTGCCTGGACGCTCTATTGCGTCGCCCATTCACCGCACGTGCGCGAAGCGATGGAGAAGGAAATCGACCGGGTACTTGCCACCGGTGCGGAGCCGGTCGAGTGGCTGGAACTGATGCCCTGGGTGCGCGCCTCCTTTGAAGAGGCCCTGCGGCTTTATCCGCCGGCACCTTCGCTCAACCGCGCGGCCATCGCGGATGACAAATGGACGAGCCCGACAGGCGAGAGCATCGAGATTGAAGCGGGCGTCACCATCCTCGTCATGCCCTGGACGCTCCATCGTCATGAACTCTACTGGGAAAAGCCGCGCGCCTTCATGCCGGAACGTTTCCTGCCGGAAAACCGCGGCAAGATCGGCCGCTTCCAATATCTGCCCTTCGGTGCCGGCCCGCGCACCTGCATCGGCGCGACCTTCGCCATGCAGGAAGCGGTGATTGCGCTCGCCGTGCTGATGAAGCGTTACCGCTTCGATGCCCTGCCGGGTACAAAGATCTGGCCGGTGCAGAAACTGACAACCCAGCCGCAGGACGGCATGCCGATGCGGGTCAGCCTGAGGTCCTGACCGCGACAGGAGATGTCTTTGCCGGTCGACTGATCCTGCCGCCTCATGCTTTATTGATTGCTGCATAAGGGTTTGGGAATTCTTGCGTGGTTTCACCTCTTCTTCTCGGCATCGATACCGGCGGCACCTACACGGATGCGGTTCTTTTCCGCGAGGATGAGGGGGTGATCGCCAAGGCGAAATCGCTCACCACTCGGCATGATCTTTCCGAAGGAATCTCGGGTGCTGTCGAAGCGGTACTGGCAAGGAGTGGTATCCCGGCCGCGGAAATCGCGATGGTCTCGCTGTCCACGACGCTTGCGACCAATGCTTTGGTCGAAGGGCAGGGGGGTCGGGCAGCGCTTGTCATGATCGGCTTCGGCCCGGAAGATATCGCCCGAGGGGGGCTCTCGGAAGCGCTCGGTACCGATCCGGTGATCTTCCTGCCTGGCGGCCACGATGTCCACGGCAACGAAACGCCGTTAGAGATGACGATGCTGGAAGAGGCTCTCCCGACACTTGGCCCGAAGGTTTCGTCCTTCGCCGTAGCCGGATATTTTGCCGTCCGGAATCCGGCTCATGAAATCAGCGTTAGGGATCGGATCCGCGAACTGAGCCACAAGCCCGTCACCTGCAGCCACGAGCTTTCCTCGAAACTGGGTGGACCGCGGCGCGCCTTGACGACGCTGCTCAATGCCCGCCTGGTGTCTATCATCGACCGACTGATCGGTTCGACCGAAGATTTTCTCGAAAAATCCGGCATCCATGCGCCCCTCATGGTCGTGCGAGGCGACGGCGCGTTGATGTCCGCTGGCGAGGCACGGCTACGCCCGATCGAGACCATTCTCTCCGGTCCGGCGGCAAGCCTTGTGGGTGCTCGCTATCTCACCGGGCTGGATGAGGCAGTTGTGTCAGACATCGGTGGCACCACGACGGATGTCGCGATAATTCAGGGCGGCAAGCCGAAGCTTGCGCTTGATGGCGCAAATGTCGGCGGTCACAATACGATGGTGGAGGCCGTAGCCTTGCGCACTTTCGGCCTCGGCGGTGATTCGGAAGTTCATATCGATGACCGTGGGCTAGAGGCAAAAATCACGCTCGGTCCTCGACGTCTTCTGCCTCTCAGCCTTCTGGCGGCCACCTATGGCGATAGCGTTCTGTCGGCTATCGATATGCAGCTACGCGCCACCCATACTGGTCGCCACGATGGCCGTTTCGCCGTCCGGATCGCTTTGAACGAAGCCTTGGCTGGGATCCTTCAACCGCAGGAACAGGCGCTTCTTGCGCGGATCGGCTCGGCACCCGTGGCTTTGAATGCATTACTCACAATGAATTCCCAGAAATCGGTTCTCGACCGGCTTGTGGGCCGTGGGCTCGTATACTTGAGCGGCATCACACCATCTGACGCGCTGCATGTTCTTGGTCGCCAAGGCCAGTGGAATGCCGATGCCGCACGATTGGGGCTGCAGCTCGCAGCCCGGAAGAAGACCGGCGCGGGACGCGAGATCGCCACGTCACCAGAAGATTTGGCCGGCAAAATCGTCGCGAGGCTGACCCGGCAATCTTCCGAGATCTTGCTTTCGGCCTGCCTTGCGGAAGACGGTGCCGAATCAGTCAACCCATCGGTCTCGCTTGCGGTTGATCGGGCATTGAAGCGCGTACCGGGTATCGCCCGGTTTTCCATTTCGCTTGACCGTCCGCTTGTCGGTCTAGGCGCTTCGGCACCGGTCTATTATCCTGCAATTGCCGATATGCTTGGAGCCGAATCGATCATTCCTTCTGATGCGGATGTTGCCAACGCCATCGGCGCTGTCGTCGGCCATATAAGGGTTACGGCGACGGTCACCATCACTTCGCCGGAAGAAGGTGTCTATATTGTAACCGGTGCCGGTGAGACAACCACGATAATCGGGGAAGCGAGTGCGCTAGAAGCCGCTGAGGAGCGGGCAGTCATTGCAGCGCGGCGCAAGGCCGGACAGGAAGAGGCCCAGGGCATCCTGATTTCCATCGAAAAGGAGAATGTGGCACCGGAAGTTGAAGGCGGACGAAAACTCGTTGAAGCGCGCATCGTTGCCACTGCAACGGGCCGCCCGCGGATGGCACATCCACAATCCTGACCGAACCGCCGTGGGCTTTCCGCGCCTTGATACCCGTAATCTCGCAGGCAAAGCTACGGCACAGGAAAGGGTGACGGCCGGTAGATCTAGGCTCATGTCATCGCAGTAAAAAAGCCGCCGGGAATGTTCTCGGCGGCTTTTTGATTTCGGTATCCCGTCAGTCCTACTGGACCACGACGACTTTGGTTGCCTTGCCCGGACGCACCCGGCTGTAAAGGTCGATAACGTCCTGGTTCATCAGGCGAATGCAGCCGGATGAAGCCGCCGTGCCGATCGAGGCCCATTCCGGCGTGCCGTGCAGGCGAAACAGCGTGTCCTGGCCCTTTTCGTTGAACAGATACATGGCGCGTGCGCCAAGCGGGTTGTTCAGGCCTGGACCCATGCCGTTTTCGACGTATCTGGCGACATCCGGCTTGCGGGCTGCCATTTCTTTCGGCGGATGCCATGTCGGCCATTCCTGCTTCCAGGCAACATAGGCCGTGCCCGACCATGCAAAACCAGCCTTGCCGACGCCGATGCCATAGCGCACAGCTCGGCCGCCCGGCAGGATGTAATAGAGATGGCGTTCGCGGGTATTGACGATAACCGTACCCGGCTTTTCCGCAGTTTCGTAGTTCACGATCTGGCGGACGAACTCCTGCTTGACCCGGTTGATCGGAATGGCCGGCAGGGTATAGCCTGCATCGGTCACCGATCCGTAGGAATCGGTGAAGATCTGGGCCGTTTCGATGCGAACCGGTGCATCTGTCTGGGCTGTTTCGGACGTGGTCGAGCAGCCGGCCAGGGCGGCGGTTGCCAACAGGCCGAGTGCGAGCATGCTGTTGCGAAAGCGCATGGATATCTCTTGGTGAAACTATCGATTGAAATGGCGTCAAGCCGCCGTCGAAACCGTTATTTTCCATTCGATTGCGGTTGGCAAGTTGCGCAAGCGCTCAGCGCGTCGGCAGCAGTCGAATTGAAAAGCCCATTGTCTTTTTGCAACATTCACAATGCTGCCCACCTGTAATGGCTAAGGAACAGGCATGACGATATTGAATGTCGTGAACGACAACCCTTTGATCGATGGCCGTCAGTCGCCCCGCGCGATGATGGTCCGCAAGGGCGCTCAAATCCTGCTTCACGATATGAAGCATGCTGTTCTGCCCGAACTGGTCTTGCCGAATGGCAGAAGGGCCGACCTGATCACCGTATCCGATAAGGGAGAAATCTGGATTGTCGAGATAAAGACCTCGATCGAGGATTTCCGTATCGACCGCAAGTGGCCGGAATATCGGACTTATTGCGACCGGCTGATCTTTGCAACGCACAGGGATGTCCCGCTCGAAATTTTCCCTGAAGACTGCGGCCTGATGTTGTCGGATGGTTATGGGGCGCATCTCTTGCGTGACGCATCCCAACACAAGATTGCGCCGGCGACCCGCAAGGCGTTGATGCTCGATTTTTCGCGTACAGCGGCGCACCGCCTGATGATGGCGGAATGGTCTACCGGCAAGAGCTTCGACGACATAGAGACCTAGTCAAGGGCGTGGCCTGCCTCTCTGCCGCAATTACATAAGTCCCGCAGCCCGCAAGTCGCGGCGGGCGCCTTATTTAGGTGCCCGCTTTGCCAGGATGCGCTGCAAAGTGCGGCGATGCATGTTGAGGCGTCGTGCCGTTTCCGAAACGTTGCGTTCGCACATTTCGTAGACGCGCTGGATATGTTCCCAACGCACGCGATCTGCCGACATCGGATTTTCCGGCAGGTCAGCCTTTTCTCCGGGACGCTGCGTCAAGGCGTTGAACACATCATCCGCATCGGCAGGCTTGGAAAGATAGTCGACGGCACCAAGTTTGACCGCAGTGACGGCAGTCGCAATGTTTCCGTATCCGGTCAGTACGATGACGCGTGTATCCTGACGGAACTGCCTGATGGTTTCGATGACGTCGAGGCCGTTGCCGTCGCCCAGCCGAAGATCCACCACGGCGTATTTCGGTGCCCGCTGGCGCACTTTGGCAATACCTTCGGCGACTGTTTCCGCGGCCTCAACGGTAAAGCCTCGTGTTTCCATGGCCCGTGCTAGGCGACGCAGAAACGGTCCATCGTCGTCAACGATCAACAGTGAAGGGTCGGAACCAATAAAGTCCTCATTCTGAGGATTGGATTGCTGCAGTGTTGTTTCCATCTTCATTCTCCGGGATCGATGGACCCCAATTATCATATAGAACGCGATAAAATTGGAGCTAGATCAAATTGGCTTGTCCATAATTGATCTTGGCCATTCTATTCGAATGCGTGCACCGACCTGTCCGTCGCCGCGATTGCTGAAGCGGATCGATGCGCCGGATCGCTCCAGCAGGGTTTTGGCGATGAAGAGCCCCAAACCCAATCCGCCGGCATGCTCACTCCGCTCGCGCGTCCGGGATGTCATATAAGGCTCGCCGATACGCGAGAGGATAACGGCAGAATAGCCTGGACCATCGTCCTCGATCATGATCGCCACCCGCTGGTCATCGTATTCCACCGAGATGACCACCTCATTCTTGGCATAATCGACCGCATTTTCAATCAGATTGCCAAGCCCATAGAGAATTCCTGCGTTTCTCACGCCTATGGGTTCATGGCCACCGTCGGTTTTCTGCACCAGTCTGATGTCTATGTCGAACTGACGGTGCGGAGCGATCACCTCTTCCATCATCGACGATAAAGGCAGACGCCGCAAATGCTCCTCGCCCTCCGCTGGCAGTGAGGTCAAGCGTCGCAGGATATCGCGGCATCGCTCGCTCTGGCTGCGCAACAGTTGCACATCTTCCTTGAAGCGCTCGTCCTGCCCCAGCTCTCGCTCCATTTCCTTGGCGACGACGCTGATCGTTGCAAGCGGTGTTCCCAGTTCATGGGCCGCAGCAGCAGCCAGACCATCCAGCTGACCGAGATGTTTTTCCCGCTCCAGAATCATTTCCGTCGCCACCAGAGCGTCGGCAAGCAGGCTGGCCTCATGGGAAACGCGGTAAGCGTAGAAAGCCGCAAAAACCATCATCGAGGCGATCGAGAACCATACCCCGAGCTGCATGATCGGCTGGATACGCAAATGCTCTCCCTCATACCACGGGACCGGGTAAGGAGAGAGTGACAAAACCGTCGTGCACACAAGCGCGAAGACAAGCAGCACGAGCGAATGACACAATGGCTGTGATGCAAAGGCTATGATGACCGGCACGCAGATCAGCGGTGCAAAGGGATTGCCCAGCCCGCCAGTGATAAACAATAGCGCGCCCATTTGCAGAAGGTCGAAGCAGAGCAACGCAAGCGCTGATTTCGGTCCAAGCCGGTGGGTGGCCGGAAACCAAGCGGATAAAATGAGATTTGCGACCGCAAGGGCTGCGATCAATATGGTTGCCTGGGCGATAGGCATCGGAAAGTCGAGTACGCCCCAGATGATCAGGACCGTTATCGTCTGCCCCGCCACGGCCAGCCACCTCAGCCTGACGAGGGTTTGTAGGCGGATGCTGCGGCTTACATGGCCGATCTTGCCGTCCTGCGATGAAGTCATGTCTGTACTATGCAATATTGTTTCGGACATTGTTTATATGTGCCTTAAAGTGGTCAAACCTCTTAAAATCGACCCAGTATTTCATGGTACGTGACATCCTGTCACGTACCTTTGGGTTTTGCGCGGCTTGTCGGAGCGGCATCGACCGGATTTTCCGGCCATGGGTGTCTGGGATATCGGCCACGCATTTCCGCCCGAACATCTTTCCATGACCCGGACCAGAAGCCGGGCAGATCGCGTGTCGTCTGGATCGGCCTGTGTGCCGGCGATGTCAATTCAAGAAGCAGCGGCAGTTTGCCGTTCGCGATCGCGGGATGATTTTTCAATCCGAACAACTCCTGGACACGGATTGTCAGCACCGGTTCTGCGCCATCATACTGGATCGGATGGCGTTGGCCGGTCGGCGCCTCGAAATGGGTCGGCGCAAGCCGGTTCATAGTGTGCAGCAACTCGTGTGGTACCAGCGAACGCAACCCATCCGAAAGGCTCGCCGCCGATATCGAAGTAAGTGCGGACGCATGGCCTTGATAGGGTACGAACCATTCATCAAGGCGGGCTACAAGCGCATCGTCGCTGACATCCGGCCATGGCTCGCCAAGCGATCGATGAAGGAACCCCAGCCTTTCCCTGAATTGTAGGGTCTCCTTCGAAAACGGCAGGCTGTGCAATCCGAACTGCCGTACGCCGTCGGCCAGCGCCCGTGCCGCCTGTTCCCCGGTCGGTTTGGGTAAGGGTTTTTCGCTAAATACGATTGCTCCGAGCCGGGTGGTTTGGCGCGCACGAACCTGACGGCTGGCCGGGTCGAAAAAACATTCTTCTGCGGACCGGATTGCACCGCCCATCTCCGCTTCCACTTCGGAACGAGATATTTCCGCGGCGCTGAGAATGCGTGGCCGCGCAGCTTTCCCGCTCACGTCGGAAATCACCAACATGGAGGCCCCGGCAAGTCGCTCGGTTTCCGGCAGTTCCGCTCCTCGGCCGTTGGCCATGATGAACCGGCCCTTGCCGCCGCGCTGCAGCGCGATCCGGTCGGGATAGGCATGGAGAAGAAGCGGGCCTGCTGACCCGCTTGTCTGTTGTGCTGCTTTGTTTGGCAGACTGTCGGCTATCCGGCTGGCCAGACCTCGGCTGGCTTGCGCCCGCTCGCTGCGGTCGGCCCGGAACCGCCGCAGCCGTTCATCGAGATCGATATCGTTTCCTCCAAGTCCCTGTTCGGTCAGGAGAACGGCGAGATGGCTTGCCTCGAGCCCGCGTCCTTCCTCGTCCGCATTGATGACCATCGCCGCTAGCCGAGGCGGCAAGGCCAGCTGACGGATAAGATGACCTCTCGGCGTCAGCCGGCCGGTGTCGTCCAATGCGCCGAGAAGGACAAGCAGGCCTTTTGCCTCGGAAAGCGCAGGTCCGGGCGGTTGATCCAGAAAGGCGAGCGTTGTCGGATCAACCACGCCCCAATGAGCAAGGTCGAGCACGAGACCTGAGAGATCGCTCGCGAGTATTTGCGGCGGCGTGAAATCCGGCAGTGCAGCGGTCTGGCCCGCGTGCCAGAGCCTGATGGCGATACCCGGCATGGTTCGCCCGGCACGTCCGGCCCGCTGGTCGGCCGAAGCCTGTGATACCCGTACCGTCTCCAGCCGGGTCATTCCGGTGGAAGGCTCGAAGACCGGCAGACGCTGCAATCCGCTGTCGATGACGATCCGTACCCCGTCGATCGTGATAGATGTCTCTGCAATCGATGTGGCGAGCACGATCTTGCGCTTGCCAGGCGCTGCCGGCTTGATTGCCAGATCCTGCTCGTGTTGTGTCAGATTGCCATAAAGTGGCGCAATCGCGGTGTCTGCATCGAACCGGCCCTGCAGCCGCTCGGTTACCCTTCTGATTTCCGCCTGTCCCGGTAGAAAAGCAAGGATGGAGCCATCTTCGCCGCGATGTGCGCTTTCGATCGCGCGCGTGACTGCGTCCTCGACACGCTCCTGCTGGCTTCTTTCATTATAACGGATCTCGACCGGAAAACTCCGTCCATTGCTTTTGATCACCGGAGGGTCGTTCAGCAATGCCGCGATGCGATCCGTATCGAGGGTTGCCGACATTACGATTATACGCAGGTCTTCTCGAAGCGCCGACTGTGCGTCGAGCGCCAGCGCCAGTCCGAGATCGGCATCGAGCGAGCGTTCGTGGAATTCGTCGAAGATCACCGCGGAAACGCCGGCAAGTTCCGGATCGTCGAGGATCATTCGGGAAAATACTCCCTCCGTGACGACCTCGATCCGTGTCGCCTGCGAGATCCGCGTGTCGAGGCGCATTCTGTAACCGATCGTCTGCCCGACACTCTCTCCCTTGAGCGCCGCCATGCGCGAAGCGGCAGCTCGCGCCGCCAGCCGCCGCGGCTCAAGCAGGATGACCTTTCCCGTGCACCATGGCTCTTTAATCAGGGTAAGCGGCACTATGGTCGTTTTGCCTGCACCCGGTGGGGCGGAAAGGACTGCACAAGAGTTCTTGCGGAGCGCCACGGTTAGATCACCCAGCACCTCTATAATAGGGAGTGGCGCATGCGTGCTGCTATCAGATCTGTCCTCTCGGGGTTTCTTTTCCATATATATATGTGAGCTCTCGGTATTTTCGGGCGTCTAAAGACCCATCACGTCGGTGGCGTCCTGATGAGGTTCTGCAATGCCATAGCAGCGTGAAACGCACGAGTGAACAAGAGCGCCGTTTCGACTGCTGAAAATCTATGCATGCCCGCAATTTAAGCCATGAGCATCTGCTCGCATGGCATTGGAGAAAAATGACATTTTTTTAAAAATGGCTGTTGACTCAGTCGGGTCGTCGGATCTATAACCCGCTCACTGACGAGGGCGGCGGCGCTGCTAGCGACGAAGCTTCTCGTTCTAAAGAAAACCACTAAAGATTGGCATTTGCTGATTGGGACCGGGCTCCGGTTAGGTCTCGAAGAACTGAT
>NZ_JBEGHE010000079.1:0-506 GCF_040675795.1 Neorhizobium sp. LMR1-1-1.1 | reverse complement strand
TATTGCGCGGCAATCAGGATGAGACGCGGGCGACAATCTGGATGAGATTCTTAGGTCGCGGTCGGGATCAAGTTATCACGCTGATTGCCGCTGACAAGTTCTTCGTCATTTTCTGATTGCCGCTCCGCGACAGGCAAGGCTGAGGTCCTGATTGTCGCGAAAGAGGCTGGTCGGCCCCGTTGGCGCTTTTCCTCGAGCGCTGTTCTGCGGCGATAGCTTTCGACGTTCATCTCGAAGATCGTGGCATGGTGCACAAGCCGGTCAACTGCTGCGAGTGTCATGGCAGGATCGGGAAAGACCCGGTTCCACTCCCCAAACGGCTGGTTGGCGGTGATCAAGATAGACCTGTGCTCGTATCGTGCCGAGATCAGCTCGAAGAGCACGCTTGTTTCCGCCTGATCTTTGGTGACGTAGGCGAGATCATCGAGGATGAGCAAGTCGTACTTGTTGAGTTTGTCGATAGCAGACTCAAGCTGCAGTTCCCGACGAGCGACCTGCAGCTTCTG
>NZ_JBEGHE010000078.1:0-549 GCF_040675795.1 Neorhizobium sp. LMR1-1-1.1 | reverse complement strand
GTTCCACAGCTTCCTTAGAAAGGAGGTGATCCAGCCGCAGGTTCCCCTACGGCTACCTTGTTACGACTTCACCCCAGTCGCTGACCCTACCGTGGTTAGCTGCCTCCTTGCGGTTAGCGCACTACCTTCGGGTAAAACCAACTCCCATGGTGTGACGGGCGGTGTGTACAAGGCCCGGGAACGTATTCACCGCGGCGTGCTGATCCGCGATTACTAGCGATTCCAACTTCATGCACTCGAGTTGCAGAGTGCAATCCGAACTGAGATGGCTTTTGGAGATTAGCTCGGGATCGCTCCTTCGCTGCCCACTGTCACCACCATTGTAGCACGTGTGTAGCCCAGCCCGTAAGGGCCATGAGGACTTGACGTCATCCCCACCTTCCTCTCGGCTTATCACCGGCAGTCCCCTTAGAGTGCCCAACTGAATGCTGGCAACTAAGGGCGAGGGTTGCGCTCGTTGCGGGACTTAACCCAACATCTCACGACACGAGCTGACGACAGCCATGCAGCACCTGTGCTCCGGTCCCCGAAGGGAACACTACATCTCTG
>NZ_JBEGHE010000077.1:0-626 GCF_040675795.1 Neorhizobium sp. LMR1-1-1.1 | reverse complement strand
AAGCAAAGGGTGATGCACAGCAGGCCAAGGGTGAAGCCAAGGACGCGGTGGAAAAGGTCGTCGACAAGACCTGATCGTTCCTGCCACAGAATGAGTGATGGCCCGCAAACGCGGGCCATTTTTTATGTCACTCTGGCAAAGGCTCGGCAGCTTCTGGGCCGCCCGCGGGCTGGTCGGTTGGTTTGGCCACTTCACTTGCAGGGCTATTTGTCTCTGCCGCCGGATTGCCTCTGCCGCTGGACGCCACCGGCTGACGTGTCGCGTGTCTCCTGCGTAGGGCTCCGCAATGTTTGACGCCCTTCGCCGGTGTCCGCATCGCTGATAGACGGCGGATGGAGAAAGACCTCACGCTTCTCGCGTTCGCCCAAGGCCTCGACGTTCGCTTGCCAGAATGCGTCAGCATCCATCGGGTCCTTGTCCCATTCGCGAATATTGACGATGTTGTCGTCCACTTTCGTCAGCCGTCTGCCACCTAACTCCAGATATCCCATCGCTGTATGGTAAGATGGTGTCTGCAAACTATCGTTGGGCTGCGGGTCAAGATCTTCCGTCCTGCCCAGGATCTGCAGGAGCGAGTCGTGCTCGGGCTTGCCGACGCTCACCTCAAGAAACCGATCTATGGTGCT
>NZ_JBEGHE010000076.1:0-638 GCF_040675795.1 Neorhizobium sp. LMR1-1-1.1 | reverse complement strand
ATGAGACGCCGAAAATCTGCGCCACGCCGGGGTATGACTACGATCGGGCTACGCCCTCACTCCGTCACACCCCGGCGCGAGTCTCATCCTGATTGACGCTGAATCTCACCTAGATTGCCGCTACGCACTGAAGCTTCGAACAGGCTGCGGGGATCCGCGTTGAACCGTGCCGGCGTAGAAGCATCCACATCGCGAACCCGTGAAGCATAACCGTCATCGGAAGCACGGCCTTTTGCCTTCGACGATCAGGGACCGGTCGATATGACTACTGTCCAGCCTTCCAAGCATCTCTTCCGGTGCATCACCAAGGTCGATGCCGAGATGATTGACCAGCCGCAATTCGCCCGCTTCGGTCATTTCTGCATAAAGCGAAAGCTCGCTATAAACCGGGCCACGCCGAACCAGCGATCCGCCTGAATTGTTGCAGACATTCTCATCAACATAGAAAGCCTTGAAGCGGACGATGATGATGCAGAACCCTAAGCCGAATCTGACTGGAAGATGCCACAAGTTTGTTTTGGTTGCGGGGGCAGGATTTGAACCTGCGGCCTTCAGGTTATGAGCCTGACGAGCTACCGGGCTGCTCCACCCCGCGCCAAGCGTAAATCCCTTTGGGATTTATCGCGACTACGCCAACG
>NZ_JBEGHE010000075.1:0-685 GCF_040675795.1 Neorhizobium sp. LMR1-1-1.1 | reverse complement strand
TCGACGAGGTCGATGATCCTGAAAGCGATGCAGAACGAGCAGTTGGTGAGCCTCTGCTTGAGATTTACAATCCGATCCTACAGCCCTGGTCGGGCCAGGTTGTTGCCGTCACAGAGTTTTACGAAAGGGCGGGAGAGCTCGAGCGCAGCCTGACACGGGCGCGTTTTAGAAGCTGGGTCGTGACCATCACTGTAACGGCCGGTTTTTTCCTGATCCTCTCGGCAATCGTCCTGCGCGGAAGCCGAACCATAGAACGTCAGCTTCAGGAGAACCTCGATCTTACCCACCGTGTCAAGAAAGGTTCTCAACGAGCGGTCGCCCTCAACGAAAAATTTCTCAGGAGGGTGGGCGCGGACCTGCACGATGGGCCAGCACAGCTTATGGCCTACGCTGCTCTGCGCATGGATAGCGAACAGATCCTCAGCGACGACAGCAATAGAGCTACCCGTGAGGAAGAGGTTGCGACAATCAAAGAGAGCCTCGACGAGGCGATACGCGATATCCGCATCATCTGCCGTGGCTTGATCTTGCCCCACATCGAGACCCTGTCACTCAGCGAAGCGGCCCGCCGAGCAGTCGAGCACTACCAATCACGTACAGGGGCATCGGTAGATAGTGCGATCGAGCCGTTGAATGACGAGATACCAGTGGCGGTGAAAATCTGCGTCTATAGATTCCTCCAGGA
>NZ_JBEGHE010000074.1:0-723 GCF_040675795.1 Neorhizobium sp. LMR1-1-1.1 | reverse complement strand
AGGCAGAAATGCGTAGGTGATGGGAACCACGTTAATATTCGTGGGCCTGGTGGTAGTGACGGATTGCGTAACTTGTTCAGACTTATTGGATTGTCTGGGCGGGGAAGCGGTTCCAGGAAATAGCTCCACCGTATAGACCGTACCCGAAACCGACACAGGTGGTCAGGTAGAGTATACCAAGGCGCTTGAGAGAACTATGCTGAAGGAACTCGGCAAATTGCACGCGTAACTTCGGAAGAAGCGTGACCCCTTTTTACGCAAGTGGATTGGGGTGGCACAGACCAGGGGGTAGCGACTGTTTATCAAAAACACAGGGCTCTGCGAAGTCGAAAGACGACGTATAGGGTCTGACGCCTGCCCGGTGCTGGAAGGTTAAGAGGAGGGGTGCAAGCTCTGAATCGAAGCCCCAGTAAACGGCGGCCGTAACTATAACGGTCCTAAGGTAGCGAAATTCCTTGTCGGGTAAGTTCCGACCTGCACGAATGGCGTAACGACTTCCCCGCTGTCTCCAGCATAGACTCAGTGAAATTGAATTCCCCGTGAAGATGCGGGGTTCCTGCGGTTAGACGGAAAGACCCCGTGCACCTTTACTATAGCTTTACACTGGCATTCGTGTCGGCATGTGTAGGATAGGTGGTAGGCTTTGAAGCGGGGACGCCAGTCTTCGTGGAGCCATCCTTGAAATACCACCCTTATCGTCATGGATGTCTAACCGCGGTCCGT
>NZ_JBEGHE010000073.1:0-827 GCF_040675795.1 Neorhizobium sp. LMR1-1-1.1 | reverse complement strand
AGCTTCAAACCCAGGCTTACCTTGCGGTAAAACCCAGACCTGGAAGCCTCCAGATCAATCTTCTCTTCACGATTTTTGCAGAACAGGCATGCGCTTCATCGAAGCGATGCAAACTTTTACTTCTTCAAAGGATATGTACCCGTCATCTCGACACCAAAAGCGAATTGGTGGAGCTGAGCGGGATCGAACCGCTGACCCCCTGCTTGCAAAGCAGGTGCTCTCCCAGCTGAGCTACAGCCCCAACCATCGCAACACCCGATGACAATGCCATCAGGAGGGTCAAGATCGAACAAACCAAACACCTTAAAAAGGAGAATGGTGGGCCTGGGAAGACTTGAACTTCCGACCCCACGCTTATCAAGCGTGTGCTCTAACCAACTGAGCTACAGGCCCGATCTCGACAAACTCTACGTTAAGTAACGCTCGCCAATACAGGCCAGAGGCCGTCGCCGCCATCAACCCTAAAAGTTGGCCGGCGCCCTCGCGGAGGGCAGCACCGAAGGTGCGAACAGCCCGTGAGCGCACTCAATGGTTCATATCCTAATGAAGAAAGAGAAACGTAGTCGGCGGTTTTCGCCATACTGTCCGATGCCAAAGGCATTCCGCAGCGTATTACGTTGCGATGGTCGCCTGACTGGCGCCATCTATGTTCTAAAAAGCACGGGAAGGTTCATCTGAGACATGTCTCAGCGTCTTACCAGTTCCACAGCTTCCTTAGAAAGGAGGTGATCCAGCCGCAGGTTCCCCTACGGCTACCTTGTTACGACTTCACCCCAGTCGCTGACCCTACCGTGGTTAGCTGCCTCCTTGCGGTTAGCGCACTACCT
>NZ_JBEGHE010000072.1:0-830 GCF_040675795.1 Neorhizobium sp. LMR1-1-1.1 | reverse complement strand
TGCTGATTCCGATGAAGCCGCCCCTTTGTTCCGAGATGATTGCGCCCCGTGATTCCGGGATGATCTCGCCCCCTTCCGAGGAGGTCTGCAGGCAGGTATTGTTGTCAATTCGTTGAGGCGACGTGTCAAGCGCTACGCGGCAGGTTTCGGCGCAGACTGTCGCCGCTTAACTCGACGCGATGGGCGTTGTGGACGAGGCGATCCAGAATGGCATCGGCATAGGTCGGGTCTCCAATGACGCCATGCCAGGCGGATACGGGGAGCTGGCTCGTAATGATCGTTGACCGGCGGCCATAGCGGTCCTCGAGTATTTCCAACAGATCGTGTCGCGCCGGTTCGTTGAGCGGTTCGAGACCCCAATCATCCAAGATCAGGACCTGGACATGACCCAGCGTACGTTGCAGCCGGGCATACCTGCCGTCGCCGCGAGCAAGCGCGAGCTGGGCAAACAGCCTTGGGACGCGCTGATAAAGAACAGAGCGATCGTCACGGCACGCCTTGTGACCGAGTGCGCAAGCTAGCCAGCTTTTTCCGACACCTGAGGGGCCGCAGATTGCCAGATTGTCGTGAGCATTAATCCAGTCGCCCCCGAGGAGCTTCATGAAGAGTGCGCGATCGAGGCCGCGTGCACTGCGATAGTCGACATCTTCCGGGGTCGCCTGGTGGCGCAGCTTGGCGAACCTGAGCCGGGCAGCAAGCTTGCGATCGTAGCGGGAACTCCATTCCCGTTCGAGCAGCAATCCCAGCCACTCAGCGTGCGAGAGATGTTCAGCTTCACCGTTGGAGATGAGCTCCCCAAAGGCCTTTGCCATGCCGGCCAGGCCCATGGC
>NZ_JBEGHE010000069.1:0-269720 GCF_040675795.1 Neorhizobium sp. LMR1-1-1.1 | reverse complement strand
GACTTGTGCCCAAGTCCTTGCTCAAACCGATATCTCAGTATCTCGCGGACACGCCGCATCTCCACTCTCTCCGCAGGCATTGCGTTCCTTCCTCCTCGACCTCGAGGGAAGAAACTTCACACCTGCACAACATCCTTCAAAGATGCCTCAAAAGGGGGCGGCATCATCTCGGAACGAGGGGGCGACTATTTCTCGGAATTAGGGGGCGACATCATTTCGGAATCAGGGGGCGGGTTGCCTCGGAATTTGCAGTCCGCTAAAGCGCGCGGCTCACTCCACTCAAGCGGTTTGCATATTTTATCCGCTTTCAGCGTCCACGAGCACCATGGGAAACAATTCCAAACGGGGTGCTGAATTTGCCTCTGGCTTTCGCGACAAACTAAGCTCCCTGATCATCACCTCTCCGAGCCGGTACCCATACGCCCTCAGGTCCACCCTGAATGATGTGAGTGTTGGCGCGAGATATCGACAGACGGGATTTTCGCGAAATCCTATGACCGCCACGTCCTTCCCTGGACAAATTCCCGCCTGATTGAGTTTCTGGTAAAGGCCCATCGCCATCGTCTCCTGGATCAGAAGGACTGCGGTAGGTCTTACTTTCATATCCAGTAAAGCGCTCGCAATTTCGGCACCGCCCGCAATTCGATCGTAGGGTCGCAGGACGAGTTCCTCGTCAAATGGAAGCCCTGCATCGGACAGACCTTTTTGATAGCCGTGCAGAAAGGCGAAGTTACTGTTCGTGTCCTGAGACGTTAGGCCGAGAAGGATGCGTCTGTGTCCAGCGGCCGTCAAGCGATCAACTGCGGCCCTTGCCACTCCCGCAAAATCAAGATCAAGCGCTGCGTAGTCCCCTTTTGTCTCACTGCTTCCCAAAGCGACGAACGGCACGTCTCCTCGCCGCAGGTAATCGATGCGTGGGTCATACCGCTGGACGTTTGAGATGACAAAAGCATCCGCGAGATGCCTGTCGACGGCCCTGTAAAGGAACTCGTTCTGATCCTGATCCGACGAACAAGGAAGAATCAATAAGTCGAGGCCTGCTGACGACAGCGACGCCTGAAGCCCTTCGCTGAGCGCCATGAAAAATGTCTCTCCGGCGACGGTGCGTCCTATGTCGGTTCGCATCGTCAAGGCGACCGTGTTCGTACTTCCACTCCTAAGGCTGCGCCCCGACTGGTTGGGTCTATATCCAAGTCTCTCTGCTTCCGCCCTAATCTTGTCCTGCGTTTCCTTGCTGACCTCCGGGCTGCCGTTCATCGCGCGCGACACAGTGCTAATGGACATCTTGAGATGGGACGCGAGATCGCGAATTCCGATGCCTGACCGCTTTTTCATGCTTACCCTTTTTGTCTCTCAACACTATTGACATGGAGTAGGACGCGGTGGCAACTTCCCGGAAACGTTTCCGTAGAAGAGGATCGCGTCGGATTTTTCTGCGTTATTGGGCTGCGTTTCTGCCAAATATCACGCTTCATGATGCCTGACGCACCGCAAACGTTTCCGACAATCTGCTTTTGGAGGAATTATGGCAGACCTGGAGAAAGATGTTGTCCGCAAAATCACGCGGCGACTGTTACCTGTTCTAATATTTAGCTACTTCATCGCGATCCTGGATCGCGCGAATGTTGGGGTAGCTGCCCTAACGATGAACCAGGACCTCGGACTATCCACGGCTGCGTTCGGTTTCGCCGCGGGCGTGTTTTTTGTCCCTTACGTCCTGCTCGAGCTGCCGTCCAATCTTGCTCTCGAGCGTTTCGGCGCGCGGTGGTGGATTGCCCGCATCATGCTTACATGGGGACTTATCTCCGCTGCCCACGCATTTGTATGGAGCGCCGAAAGCCTGTATGTTCTTCGAGCACTTCTCGGTGCTGCCGAGGCTGGCTTCTTCCCGGGCGTAGTTTTCTATCTGACGCTTTGGTTTCCGGCGGCCTACCGTGGCCGCATCATGAGCATGTTCATGACGGGTATTCCGATCGCGCTCGTTTTGGGCACGCCTCTGTCAACCGTACTCCTGGAACTCGATGGGCTGCTCGGCCTTCACGGGTGGCAGTGGATGTATATCATCGAAGGGATTCCGGCCGTCGTCCTGGCGGTGTTTATCCCGTTCCTTCTCCCGAGCACTCCCCGGGAAGCCAAGTTTCTGTCTGACCAAGAGAAAAACTGGTTGGTTTCGCGGCTGGAAACAGAGCGTGCCGAGCGTTCGGCCAACAGTCAGGGCGGCCATAGCAAGCAATTAATGAAGGCGCTGCTAAGTCCGCAAGTCCTTCTGTTTTGCCTCATGTACTACGGTCTCACCAACCTCAATGGCGCGGTCAGCACGTTCTTGCCCCTGATCCTGAAGGAGTTCGGCTTCGGACAACTGCAATCCGGCTTCGTCGCAGCAATTCCCTATGCGTTCGGCGCAGTCGGAATGCTTCTCCTTGGGCGTTTAGCTGACAAGCCCGGCAAGCGGGTGGCAACCAACTATCTCGCGCTGGGGATCTCGATCGTCGGCCTTCTCGTTACCGCGTGGATCAACGACCCGACGCTCAAGCTGATTTCGCTATGCTTTGCCGCAATCGGCGTCTTCGGCGCAATGCCAGTGTTCTGGGGATTGCCAACGGCCGTCCTGAGCGGGGTTGTTGCCGCCGGCGGTATCGCGTTGATCAACTCACTTGGCAATCTGTCGAGCGTCATCAATCCATGGGTGATCGGGATCATTCGCGACCAGACGGGCAACTTCAATGGCGGCTTCTATTGGCTCGCACTGATGGCGACAATGTCGATCGTCGTCCTCACAGTCATAACACTCACATTTGGGCGGACTGCTGCTGCCAGCAACGCCTCAAGGACATAAATCATGCAGATCACAGAAGTCCGACTACGTCAACTCCACGGCACCCTGCCAACTAAAGGTGACCTTTGGGAGGAACGCCTCGTACGCCCCATCGACGTCTACCCCGAGTATCGGGATCGTAACGACCACGAAGGAGGCGTCCAGACACCCGACGGGTTCAAGATCGTCACCTACTTTGTCGAGATCCACACAGATGACGGCGTCTCTGGTCTAGCGGGCCCGATACCGGAAGGCGTGGCATTCATCATTGCTAAGCAGCTGCGACGTTTCCTGGTCGGCCAAGACCCCATTGCCGGGGAGAAACTCTGGGACCAAATGCACCGCGGCATGGTTCACGGAAGGCAAGGCGACGCGATGCTCGCGATCAGCGCGATCGACTGCGCGTTATGGGATCTGCGTGGAAAATGGATGGAGCAGCCAGTCTATCGCTTGATCGGCGGTCCGACCCAAACGAAGATCCCAGCATACGCTTCGATGTTGGGATTTGCGGTGCTAGACGCTGGCAAAGTTCGCGATCGAGCCATTGAATACAAGGAAAAGGGCTATCGCGCGCAGAAGTGGTTCTTCCGGCATGGCCCGATGAGTGGTTACGAGGGACTGAAAAAGAATGTCGAACTCGTCCGGACCCTGCGTGAGGCGGTCGGCGAGGACTACGATCTTATGTTCGATTGCTGGCAGGCCATGGATGTTGGCTATGTCGTCGAGCTCGCCGACAGGATCCAGGAGTTCAAACCTCGGTGGCTTGAAGAATGCGTCATGCCGGATCGCATCGACAGCTACACGAAGTTACGCGACAGGATCCGCATTCCGCTTTGCGGCGCGGAGCATGAATACACTCGTTGGGGCTTCAAGCGTTTCCTGGACACGGGGGCCCTCGATGTGATCCAGCCCGACATCTATTGGTGCGGGGGGCTGAGCGAAACGTTGAAAATCGCGGCATATGCAACGGCGAATGATGTAATCACCATTCCCCATGGCCATTCGACATTCGCGACGGCCCACTTCTCAGCCACCCAGTCTCCAATCCACACTCCCTATCAGGAGTATCTGGTCAAGTGGAACGCGGTTCATCAGCACTTTCTCGTGGATCCACTCGATGTGGTTGACGGCTTCATCGAAGTGCCGGAGCGTCCGGGCTTGGCGATGAAAATCGATGAAACCAAAATTGAACAAGAGGCTATCGTTTTACCTGCTTGAAGCTCGAGGCAAACCGGTTTTTGCTCATTACTTCGGCTCCTCAGGAGATACCCGCGGAGCCGTTTCAAACTGCAGGTCGACGGGAGGATCAACAATGCCCGTTCAATTGGTTTTGGAAGGATCTTCATCAGGCAATTAAAACAGCGATACTGGCTATCGCCGTCCGTATTAGACGCATCGGATCCTGATACCGCCATCAGGCGAAATGCGGTCCGCCTTCACCAAGATCGCAGGTCGAAAACTGAGAACGATAGCGTAATAGAGGCCTATCGAAAGGCCGATCCTTGATCTGGTTCGCTATCACGGTGAACGCCAAGGCATAACGTTCAACCTACGCTGTTTCTGGCTGGTTTGAACGGAAAAACGTTATCGGTCGAAGCTGATCCGCTGGCGCGGGTCGCGCGATGTAATACCCTTGGAGATGGTGGATGCCATACTGTAGCATCAGTCGCTGATGTTCGATTGTCTCCACACCTTCAACTAAGATCCTCACTCCACGATTTCTCAGCAGGTTGATGATATCGAGGAGCATTCTCCGGCCTCTCTCCGTACGAGAGTCGTGCAGGAAGGAGCGATCGATTTTCACTATGTCGAAATCTATCAGGCGGAGCCATGACAACCCTGCGAAGCCTGTCCCGAAGTCGTCGAGCCAGACTTGGACACCCAGCTTCCGTAGGTCGCTGATGCAACGTACAAGGTGTTGATCGATTTCGAGTTCCACACCTTCGGTAATCTCGAAGGCGAGCCTCGCGCCATCTATTTCGCATTCCGCCAAGGTCGCTGCGACGTAGTCTGCGAAACCAGGCATTTTTAGTTCAGTGGGGGACACATTGACGCTGGCGACACGAACCAAATCCGTCACCAATAGATCGATACAAGCAGTACGTATTGCCCAACGTCCGAGGCCAATGATCGCTCCCGTCCTCTCTGCGATGGGAATGAAGACATCTGGCCCGACTGGGGTCCCATCAAGCATTCTCAAGCGCATCAGTGCCTCTGCCCCGTCGAGCATGCCTGTCTGCATATTGCGGATCGGCTGATAAACCAGCGAGACTAATTTCTGATCGAGTGCAATTTTGAGGGTCGCTGCGACATCTTCACGGTCAACACTATACCTTGGATCCATGGCGTCGAAGAGAGCAACGACGTTGCGTCCTCTTGCTTTGGCGGCATAAAGCGCCCGATCAGCCTCGTGAACAACCTTGTCGACCTGCTTGATTTCCTCACGGGTATAGGAGACGCCGACGCTCACGGTGATTATCGGAGTTCCATCTCGCCTATGCTGGTGCGGCAGAGCCAACTCCACAATGGCTTGACGTATCGCTTCTGCAAGCGCCGTCACGTCGTTCGAAATTGTTGCCGTTTTGATGACGATGAATTCCTCGCCCCCGTAGCGTCCAATCACTGCTCCATGAGACGATGCCGTCTGTTGGAGATGTTCGGATATTGACACAAGGCATTGGTCGCCTTGCTGATGCCCGTAGCAATCATTGTAATGTTTGAAGTAGTCAACATCGATGAGCAGGACTGCAAAAGAAGCGCCATCGTCGAGCCAGCGCTGCCAGTGGTCACGTAGTCGTTGATCGATAGCTCTACGATTTTCGAGCCCGGTCAGGGGGTCAGTGTTTGAGAGATGCAAGAGGGCCTTGCCTCTCTCGTGGGCGGCAGCTTGCTGTAGGCTTGCCTCAAGAGCGTTTAGAAAGACTTTGTAACGTTCTCTATTGAGCTGAAGATTTACGTATGCGGTGAAAATGAAACAAGAGATACAGAATGCCCCCATTATCAACTTATGAGTAAGAGGCATTGGTGCGAAAACGGAAAGAGCGGCTAAGAAAATGACCATATTGGCCGTAGACGAGGCTATCGCTACGTTTGACCTAAACCGGAAGAACAGGTTGACGCTCATCATAAAGATTGCGCCAAAAACCATGTAGTATGAGAATGCGACCCGATCCGCAGTCATCTGCGCTGTAATGAGCCACACGAGATAGCCCGTAGAGACCGAGATAGCTGAGACTACGTCAATCGTGTTCGCTGTGGCTTTGCGGTTAAGCAAAAGTTCTAGAATGCACAGCGCACTGATACCGACAATGAAGCGCCCAATGATAGTGGTCTGGGCAACGTCGGCGATAAAGAGGCAATCTGTCAACGAATACGCGAGATAGGCACCTACAGCGATCCAGAGCCCTCTTCGCGTGGCACTCTTTCGTTCAATCTCACTCTGCAGATCAAATAGGCCACGCAGCTCCCTCGTCGACAAACTCGAACTGGGTCTCGCAGCTGCAGTTTCGGCCAACACGTGCATCATGCCCTGTTACCCACCATGGTGCAGCCTCGACACCGGACCGCTAGCTAAGGTTGGATAACCTTGCGTGCACTTCACATCAATTAATGACAGCGGAGCTTTGCAAAAACCGCACGGAATTGTTCCAACTTCGCTAACATTCTCTGAACGTTAGACGAGCTTTAATGAAGGCATGCGATCCTTGGGTGCTTGTCATCGGCACACATGCTGAAGATTTTAGCGATTTCTTTTGATATTCATTTACTTAAGAGGCGCACGTGGCAAAGCCCGCATTTTCATTCGACGGCCAAAGCTTGATCACTCCGCAGTCCGTCAGCGACCACCTCAATCCGCAAACCGAGGCGCAACTAGCCGACCTGGTGCAGACCGCAGCGGCTGAGTTCGAAATAATCATCAACGTTGCGATGCAGCGGCTATCGTCCACGCAGAACCGCGCGAATGCCGTGAAGTGGCTTATTGCTCGACTTCACGATGTTCGCTTGAAATATGGGCTAGCCGTGTGGAAAAAGCTGGCACCGATCATCAGGTCTCATTCTTCCGCTGAGATCCTGCGCCAGTGCGCTTTTACCAGCTGGTCTTTCGAGAAGCCACGGGGTTATTCCGGAGATGCCACCCTTATCGACTTTATCTATCAGCATCCTGCGATAGCCGAAGAAGTAGCAAAAACCACTCCACTCGGCCGAGACATCTTCGGATACACCATCAATGCTCCAGGTCCGGTCGCTGTGAGAGAACGACGCGATATTCTGACGAAATTCGTTGATGATACCGCGGCCCGCGTCGGCCCTGATACGGAAATCCTTGCAATTGCTGCCGGTCACCTACGTGAGGCGGAGACATCTAAGGCATTGCATGAGAACCGCCTCAAGCGATGGCTTGCTCTTGATCAAGATCCTCTCAGCATCGGTTCCATTGCAACCCAATTCAGCGGAACTCGTGTCGAGCCTATCGATGGGTCGGTACGCGGCCTTCTTGCAAGGAAGCACCAGGTCGGCTCATTCGATTTGATCTACGCTGCCGGTCTGTATGACTATCTCACCGACAAGGTAGCGATCCGACTGACACAGGTTTGCATGGAAATGTTGAAGCCTGGCGGTACATTTTTGTTCGCGAATTTTTCCGACGAAATGGCTGACGATGGCTACATGGAATCTTACATGAATTGGGAGCTCTTGCAGAGGTCTGAAAGCGATATGTGGCGGATCGCCAACGCGAGCGCTACGACCGATACTCTGGGGACCGCAGTCTGGTATGGTACCAATCGGAACATCATCTACAGCACCCTCCGAAGAAAACCTTAGGCCGACAAATCTAAATAATCTTCCTCTGCCGCAAATTAACATGGCTCCGACTGTTTCGGAGTTTCGACGTATCATGCGGCCGCTTCGAGATCTCGACGATCTCAGCGGCCGTTTATAACGCGTGGCCGCCTCCAGCTTCTGCCTCAGGCGGCACTTCGGCACGTGGAAGGCGACCCTTGGATACCGCTTGGGCCTCATCTGCTCGCCTCCCCTGTCATCGGACTTGATGATATTCTCGAGCCATGTTCCTGTGTCGGTCTCGATCAGAGGCTTCTTGTTCTCGGAGATCAACGGTGAGACACACTGGCGGCTGTCGCTGCGGAGCGATCAAATTTGAAGCAAAGTCCGAGCCGTTCTATTCGGGCTACTGTCATTGCGATGATTGCCGGAGAGCTAGCGGAGCGCCGGTCGCAGCTTTTGTCGGCTTCTTTTGCAAAGACATTATTTTTAGTGGCTTGGAAGGGTCATCTTACGGCAAAGACCCTATTCAACGAACGTTCTGCCCGACATGCGGATCCCCAATCGCTTATTGCGACGGACGCATTGATGACCAGATATTTTTCATGATTGGCGCTATGGATCATCCAGAGCAGTACCCACCGTTAGCCCACGGGTATGCAAGGATCGCAGTTGCCGTATCTACATATGGACGATGGCCTTCCTCGAATGACCGCCAACACAGTCCCTCGCCCACGCGATTGACGACGCTGTGCGAAACCCGCCAATAACTCCGGAACCTTGTTATAGGCGAAAGCCCCTAAGGACCTTCCGTGCCTCGGACCACGCTCGATGTGCCTTCTTTGCCCGTTGATATTCCGACAACAGGAGCGTCGTGGCCTGAGTTCCCGGCGGTCTGGGAACGGACGTCATTCCCCCTGTCGTCCTCATCGATCAGATTGCGAGCTTTCCTCGCATTCCGCTCGTAATACACGCACACTCTCCCAAAACACGGCTGCGTATATGAAGCACCGCTAAATCGCGGTGTGAAGTGGCGCACCAGTTACAGTACGTGTTTAATTGAAGTTGCAGGGTCAACGCTCTCGATGGATCACGTCTCCTTTGACATCAGTCCAGGGATGCATGCGGATTTCATATATCGAGCGCTGGGGTGCCGGAAAAGCAGGATCGGCAAATGCGCCTACAGGAATCGCATAGACTCCGGGCGTATCCTCGTTTTCGTAATAGACAGTTGATCCGCAATCCGGACAGAAATGGTAGCGTGCCCACATACCGCTATCTCCAATCCTTTCGTACAGCCGAGAACTTCCTTCGATCTCCACATCCGTCTTCGCGTATCGGGCCTGGACTGCAAAGGCACTTCCGGTTCGTAGCTGGCATTCCAGGCAATGACAGACCGAAACCCTTTGAGGCTCGCCATGGCAATTGGCCCGTAGCTGACCGCACCTACACTTTGCTACCCGGAGTGACCTGCTGGACCTCATTAGCGAAAAGAGGCCTTAAGACGTCTTCTTGAGGGCGCTCGGCTTATGTGCCGCCTTGGCTCCAGATTTAGAGCTCTCGACGATGATTTGTGGATCCGCCCTGGAAGCCTTTACCTCGTGCCCCTTGATTTTCGTCGGGCTGGTTTGCTTGCTGATCACCTTACCTGTCGTCTCACCTTGGCTCGTTTTCCACGCCACAGTGTCGCCCTTCTTCAGATCGTCTGCCATACGGCGTCCTCCATGATATCGGCAGCAAACATCTGAGAGGATGATATGGTTCCGTTGAAGCTGTCGTCGCCTGGGTAAGCTATTTCACTATGTAGGACATACCTACAGATCTTGGGGCGGTTTCCCTAAATCCAAATTGTTCATAAAGCTTGTTGGCGGGTACGTCGGCAATCAAGCTCACATAAGCTGTCTTCGGTAGCATCGTGTTCACATATTCCATGATTGCCGTCATGATCGCCTTACCGAGCCCGCGACCCTGGTGATCTGGCTGTACTGCAACATCGGTTATCTGGAAAAAGCAGCCGCCATCACCAATCAGCCGACCCATTCCAATCACCTGACCATCGACCACTACGACCACGGCGAAGACAGTTCCCGCTAGCCCGATTTCAGCCGCTGCCCTCGAAAATGGCGTTAAACCAGCGTTTTGGCGGAGACGCATGTAATCGTCGTAGTCGGGCGTTCTCTCCTCGACAGAATAGTGCTTATCTGTGCTGGCCATATGTTTCTTCCCATGTGCACGCTAGGGGTACCTCTTATAGCTGCTCATGTAATTCCTTGAGCAACTTCTTGCGTTCCCGCCTGCGAGTGATCTGGCGCGTGAGCGCTTCGGATGCTCGGACTGCCGATCCGCTGTCGGACTTCGGGAGGTCAAATTTTCGCGTCGCTCCGATCAGTAGGTCCTCCGAGCCGTAAATGCCCAGTATCGTAATCTCGATGTTTTCTGCAACTGCATCGATGTCCTCCGACGAAGATTTGAAGGTAGACAGCCCAGATGCAAAGGGTCCCAAGACTGGCCGCAGCGGAGACGATCGGAGCGTTCGCTTGTAGTAAGTCTAGCATTCGAAGTTCCTGTCTTTGAAAATCAGGCTAAGTGTGTGCGGAGAAATTCCAGGCCGAGCCGTGCGCCCGTCATTGAGATTGTATGACCAACACCTGACTCGATCTTCAGATCTACCTTGAAGCCAGCCGCCTGGAGCGGCGAGGGTAGAGGCGAATGGCGGGATTGTCCGATCATTCTGCCCGTGAATGAGAAGAACCGGTGTGCCACTGCTGGCGGAAGAAACCGGGACGGGCGGGAGAAGGCCGGAATAGCCAATCAGAGCGCCGACGTTCCATCTGCCAGACGCAGCAGCGTCAAGAGCAACAATCGCGCCCTGTGACACACCGACAAAGGCGACCCGATCGAGTGCTTCCTCAAACCGCTCGCGCTTGATGATCTGATCGATCGTGCGATCGAATGCGTCGCGGATTTCGGCAAGGCGGTCAGGCCGAAGTTGATTACCGTCGACTTGAAACCAGAGATGACCAGGTCCAGCCACTTTGCGAAATGGCGCGTCGGGCGTGGCGAACCGTGCTGCAGGTAGGCTTGTCTTCCAGGACGAGGCGAGTGGCATCATCTGCGCACCTGACGCTCCGATGCAATGGAAAAGAATGCTAAGTCCGGTCGTCAGTGCCAAGCTCGAGACGATTGACTCGATTGTGAGATCAGAACCGGTCAGCAGTCGTCTCGAACCAAGTACGATGACGGACTTCGTCCTGATGGGCCTTCATAAAGAACGCTTTCGTTTCCGGTCGAGCCTCTTCGTGCTGCGAGGCACGCTCATAGGCAGCGACTGTGTCGTCTTCGTTCGTCTTCATTGCATTTAGGATTGTCTTGTCGCCGAAAATGTCGGCGAGCGCGATTCTACCCGTTGTCAGCATCTGCTTCATGTCACCCTTCTCAGGAACATCGATGCCAGCTTCTGCAGCGATTTCGTTAAGGGTGGAGAGATGCTGGAGATGATCTTGACGAAACTCGTCGACCTTTGCGCTAAGCGTTTTGTCATCGAGACGCTCGATCGTAGACTCGTAAGCTGCAATCGCATCGTGCTCGAGGTAGATCAGATCCTTCACGAGCTTTCCAAAGTCGCTCTCATTCCCAACCATAGTAACCATTGTTTTCTCCCTTTCCAATGAGGCAGGGGAAAGACATGACAGTTGAGCACGTTCCATTCGTAAGGACGACGGTACGGAACCGTACGATCGGCTCGTCTCAGCAACTCAAGGCAATCAGAAGGGTTCTATAAGCGCCGCCGCGTCTCGATCGACTGGATTCCTCCAGTGGCGCACATGCATAGCCGGGACTCGCGGCGATACAAACACAGATCATGAGTTGTGCTAAAGATTTTAAGGAGGTGGAAATGGCGAATGAAAAATCAGCTGCGGTTGAAGCATTCGACGCCGAACAGGTTCGGCAAAGATCGACCAGTCTTCTAGATGAGGGTTTGGAGGAAACGTTCCCGGCGTCTGATCAAGTTTCGGCCACCACGACCTCTATACCCTCAGGAACTGGGCGACGGGCAGCATCCGATGCGCCACGTGTCGACCAAGCTCTCGAATCGATCCTTGAACATCGAAATGACCCGTACGTTGAGCCGCGCGAGCAGCTCGCTGCTCTCAGGGACGAGGCCGAGAGCCTGCAGTATCGAGCGACCGACAACGTGAGGATTAGGATCCAACGAAATCCTTGGCAGGCGATCGGCCTTGCTGCGGTAGTCGGCTTTATCGTCGGAATTACGCGATAACTGGACATGAACATCAACAAGGCCTCCCATTGCCGACGTGGGTGGCCGATTTGCTTACAGTACCTAGCTTATTTACCTGCCTTATCAAAGCGAGCGGCGGCCGCCTCGATCTGAGGGCCATTGTCTAGCGACTAGGCGCAGAGCGCTTCAAATTGTTGTCTTAGAGAATGCCCCAAAGGGGTAATAGCGTATTCGACACCAATCGGCTGCGTTGGCAAGACAGTCCTCGTCACCAAACCATTTCGTTCCAGCCTCTTCAGCGCCTCTGCAAGCGCTTTGTGCGTAATCGCGTCGAGACGTCGCTTGATCTCGTTAACCCGTGACGGCTTCGGACAAATCACGGTCAATATAAGTATCGTCCACTTATCTGCAATCTTATCCAGCACGGGACGCACGACCGTCATCTCGTTAAGGGCGCGACAGGATAGAGATTCCGAGTCGATATACTGGTCCATATCTAGGCTACTCAGGGTGCGTAATGGATATCAGATTTACAGCGTATATCATTTCGAGACCGTCAAGTGAAAGGAGATGATGTCCGCGAGTCTTTGATTGCGCCTATACCTATGAAGCGGATGGCACGTCCAGAGGAAGTCGCGGCGGCTACGCTTTTCCTGCTGAGCGACGAGGCAAGCTACATCGCAGGTGTCGAACTTTGCGTCGATGGAGGAATGCGGCAGATCTGAGCCTATGGAATGAAGCTATCGTAGATGTGGTGCGCTTGCATTCCAAACGAGCGCACCACTTGAGACTTTACTGTTGAGCAGCCGCGACGCCTTCAAACTCCGGCGCGTCCTGTACCTGCTCGCGCGTAACGTTCAACACGATCCGTGCGATCCGACCCAGCTTCAACCATCGCTGTGTCAGCGCCATTTGCGGGAACTGCACTGTTAGGGCTGTGGCCGTAGTGGATGTCGAAGCTGTAGTCTCTCCCGAAACGCCGGGTGCCGCTTCGGCCTGCTCCCAATCCCCTACATCTCAGGAGAGATTATGAAACTGGTTCGATTTGGCGGGCCGGGCGCAGAGCGCCTTGGCATTTTGGATGGCGAAGGCCGCATTCGCGACGTGAGCAGCCTTGTTGCGGATTTCGCAGGCGAGGCGGTGTCGCCGGCAAGCCTTCAACGGATCCGCAATGCCGACCTCGCTACCTTGCCGATCGCCGAAAATAGCGCGCGGCTCGGCCCCTGCGTGGCAAAACCCGGACATTTCATCGCGATCGGCCTGAACTATGTCGATCACGCGCATGAATCCAACATGCCCATCCCGAGCGAGCCCGTCGTCTTCAGCAAGGCGCCCTCCTCCATTTCCGGCCCAACCGACGACGTGGCTATGCCGGAAGGATCGGAGAGATCGAATTGGGAAGTGGAGATCGCGATGGTGATCGGCACTGCCGCCTTCAACGTCTCCGAGGCTGATGCTCTCGACCACGTGGCGGGTTTCTGCATCTGCAACGATGTGTCGGAACGCTCCTATCAGATCGAGTGCGGCGGCCAGTGGATCAAGGGCAAGAGCCTGCCGACCTATGGTCCTATCGGCCCCGGGCTCGTTACCCGTGACGAAATTGCCGATGTCCAGAACCTCGGTCTCTGGCTCGATGTCAACGGCGAGCGCCGACAGACCGTTCGACAAGCTCGATGATCTTCTCGCTTGCCCATATCGTCTCCTACCTGTCGCGTTTCATGCGGCTGGAACCTGGTGATATCATCACGACAGGCACACCCCCCGGTGTCGGAATAGGCATGAAGCCGCCGACTTATCTCAAGCGTGGCGATGTGATGACGCTTGGCATCGACGGTTTGGGAGAGCAACGCCAAACTGTCAGGTAGCCCATACAGGCATCGAGCCAAGCACCGCGAATTACATCCGTAGATGCGATGCCGATTTTGCCCGCGTCTATTGCAGAGGCGGGCATTCACAAATTCCGCGCAATGACCAGCCGCTGAATGTCGCTCGTACCTTCGTAAATCTGACAGATGCGTGCGTCCCGATAGATACGCTCCACCGGATAATCGCTCATATAACCGTAACCGCCATGGATCTGGATCGCGTCGGAGCAGACGCGTTCGACGATTTCCGATGCAAAGAGCTTCGCCATCGACGCCTCGGATAGACACGGCATTCCCGCCTCCCGCAATGCAGCCGCATGCCAGACGAGTTGCCGGGCCGCTTCTATCTGCGTTGCCATGTCGGCCAGCCGAAAGGCAACGGCCTGATGATCGGAGATCGGCTTGCCGAAAGCCTTTCTTTCACGGGCATAATCGCGCGCCGCCTCGAAGGCCGCCTGCGCCATGCCGACGGATTGTGCCGCGATACCGATCCTGCCCCCCTCCAGATTGGCAAGCGCGATCCGGTAACCCTCTCCATCTTCGCCGAGCCTCAAGTTCGCTGGAATGCGCATCTCGTTGAAAGCGATCTGGCAGGTGTCGGATGAATGAAGGCCGAGTTTCTCCTCGACACGGATCACCTCATAACCGGGCGTATCCGTCGGCACGATGAAGGCCGTTATGCCCTTCTTGCCGGCATCGGGATCGGTGACGGCGAAGACGATGATCATCTGCCCATTCTTGCCCGAGGTGATGAACTGCTTTGCACCGTCGATCACATAATCATCACCATCGCGCCGCGCGCGTGTCTTGAGGTTCGAGGCGTCAGAGCCGGCCTGCGGTTCGGTCAGCGCAAAACCGCCGATCCACTCGCCTGACGCAAGACGCGGCAGAAAGCGCTCCTTCTGTTCCTCCGTCCCGAATTTGAGGATCGGCACGCAGCCGACCGAACTGTGGACACTCATGATCGTCGAGCAAGGTCCGTCGCCGGCAGCGATTTCCTCCACCGCCGTAGCATAGGCGAGCACGCCGGTATCGGAACCGCCATAGGCATCCGGCACCAGCATGCCGAGCAGCCCGAGCGCACCCATTTCCTGCAATTCCTCGCGCGGAAACCGGTGCTTGCGGTCCCGTTCCGCAGCGCCCGGCGCCAGCCGCTCGCGGGCAAAGCTGCGGGCCATTTCCCGGATCTGCTGCTGGGTTTCCGAAAGGATCATCGGTCTTCCTCCCGTCAGGATCGTTCAATGGCGATGGCCGTCGCTTCGCCACCGCCGATGCAAAGTGCCGCCATGCCGCGTTTCAGGTCGTAGCGTTCAAGTGCTGCAATCAGCGTCACCAGAATACGCGCGCCGGATGCGCCGATCGGATGACCGAGCGCACAGGCGCCGCCATGCACATTGACCTTGTCATGCGGCAGGTCGAGATCCCGCATCGCCGCCATGGCGACGACCGCAAAGGCCTCGTTGATCTCGAACAGGTCGACATCGGAAAGCGGTAGGCCCGTCTGGTCGGAGAGTTTCTGTAAGGCGGCGACCGGTGCTGTGGCGAACAGGGCCGGCTCCTGCGAATGCGTGGCATGGCCGATGATCGTAGCGAGCGGCGTAAGCCCCCTGCGTTCGGCTTGCGAGCGCCGCATCAGCACCAGTGCCGCCGCGCCATCCGAGATCGAGCTGGAATTGGCAGCCGTCACCGTACCACCCTCACGAAAAGCGGGTTTCAGGGTCGCGATCTTGTCGCGTTTGGCCTTGCCGGGCTGTTCATCCCGATGCGCCACCTGCTCGGTTCTGCCGGATTTGACCGTGACCGGAACGATCTCGCTGTCGAACCAGCCTTCCGCGATCGCCTTCTGCGCCCGCATGAGAGAAGTTACGGCATATTCGTCCTGCGCCTCACGGGTAAACTGATAGGCCTCGGCGCAATCCTCGGCGAATGTGCCCATCAACCGCCCCCTGTCATAGGCGTCTTCGAGCCCGTCGAGAAACATGTGGTCGAGCACGCGGCCATGCCCCAGCCTGTATCCACCCCGCGCCCGATCCAGAAGATACGGTGCATTCGTCATGCTCTCCATACCGCCGGCGACGGCGATCGCGGCACTGCCGGCGGCGATCAGGTCGTGGCTCATCATAACGGCCTTCATGCCGGAACCGCACATCTTGTTGACCGTCGTCGCACCCGCGGCAAAGGGAAGACCGGCATGGATCGCCGCCTGCCGCGCCGGCGCCTGCCCCTGTCCGGCCGGAAGCACGCAGCCGAAGACGACTTCGTCAACCCCATCCGCTTGCACGCCGCTTCTCTCAAGAGCGGCGCGAATGGATGCCGCACCGAGATCTGCTGCGGTCGCGTCCTTCAATTCGCCCTGAAAGCCGCCAATCGGCGTGCGGGCCGAACCAACGATGACGACGGGATCCTGCAATTGCATCTTGCCTCCTCTGTGCGCCAATCAGCGCGCTCCCATCCGAATGGCGCCGTCGAGGCGAATGACTTCGCCGTTCAGCATGGTGTTTTCCAGGATTTGGCGAACCAGCGCCGCAAACTCGGATGGCCTCCCGAGCCGTGGAGGAAATGGCACACTGCTACCGAGCGCATGGCGCACTTCCTCAGGCATGGCCGCCATCATCGGCGTTTCGAAAACGCCGGGCGCTATGGTCATGACACGAATGCCGTAACGCGCCAGTTCACGGGCGATCGGCAGCGTCATCGCCGCAATCCCGCCTTTGGAGGCCGCATAGGCCGCCTGTCCGACCTGCCCGTCGAATGCCGCGATCGAGGCCGTATTGACGATCACGCCGCGCTCGCTCTCGGCATCGGGTTCGCTATCCCTTATCGCATTGGCCGCAAGCCTGAGCAGGTTGAAGGAGCCGACCAGATTGACATTGATCGTCCGGGCAAAACTTTCGAGTTCATGCGGCCCGTCGCGGCCGATCACCTTCTGCGCCGGTGCAATGCCGGCGCAATTGACCAGCCCGCGCAGATTTCCGAAGGTTTCGAGCGCCGCGGCCACTGCGGCTTCCCCATCTCCGGCGCTGGTGACGTCGGTTCGGACGAAATGCACGCGCCCCGCGAATTCCTGGGCGAAGGCCTCACCCTTGTCACGGTCGAGGTCGGCGATCATCACGCGCGCACCAGCCTCGGCAAGCATGCGCACCGTCGCGGCGCCGAGGCCGGAACAGCCGCCGGAGACGATGAAACCGGCATCACGGATCAGCATACGTAACCCTCCCTCGCCGGCAGGCTCCTCAACCCGCATGGCAGATGGCACTTTATAAGCTTTCACTGTTGCAAGCGATGACGGAAGTGATCCATAATTTCGGCCAGTTTTGCCAGTTGAGCTTGAGGAATGGCCGAGACCGAACGACACATGATCGCCCCGAGCTTTGTCGGGGAAGCCCTCGACAGCCTCAGGCGCAGCGGGCGTCCGACCGAGCCGTTGCTTCGCGATCTCGGCCTGCCGCCTGTCGTCACCGAGCCGGTTTCGGCGCAGACATTCGGGCAATTGTGGCTGGCGATTGCCGCCGAACTCGACGACGAATGTTTCGGCCTCGGCACCCGACCGATGCAGCGCGGCAGCTTTACCCTTCTCTGCCATTGCGTGCTGCATGCCCCGACGCTGGAGCGGGCATTGCGGCGGGCGCTGCGTTTTCTCAACCTCGTTCTCGGTGAGCCGACGGGCCGGCTTGTGGTCCATGACGGGATCGCAGAAGTCCAGCTGAGCGACCAGGGAGAGCCTCGATCCGCCTTTGCCTATCGCAGCTACTGGATCATCCTGCATGGGCTTATCTGCTGGCTGGTCGGCCGCCGCATCCCGATCCGCCTCGTCGATTTCCGTTGCGCCGAGCCGGAACAGAGCGCCGATCACCGGCTCTTTTTCGGCGCGCCAATCCGTTTTTCGCAATCCGTCAGCCGGCTGGGCTTTGACGCCGCCATGCTGACCTTAGCCATCTCGCGCAACGAGCAGCAATTGCGGCAGTTCCTGCGCGGCGCACCTGCAAACATCCTGTTGCGCTATCGCTATGACGCCGGAACGGCTGCGGCGGTCAGGCGTCGCCTCACCCAGAGGGAACCTGCAGCCTGGGCAAGCTTCGCGACACTCGCAACCGACATGCGCATGTCGTCTTCGACGCTTCGCCACCGCCTGCATGACGAGGGCCAAAGTTATGCCGGCATAAAGGACGAGATCCGCCGCGACCTCGCCTGCGGTATGCTGACCAATACGGGCGAGACCGTCAGCGAGATTGCCACCCGTCTTGGTTATTCCGAACCGAGTGCCTTCTATCGGGCATTCAAGAAATGGATGGGGCAAAGCCCAGAAGCTTTTCGAAAAAGCCAGACGAGCCTGTAGCCGGCTCATCTGTGGCAAAACTGTCCGAAAATTCACAGCAGTTCAGTCATGGCTTGCCATTGGCGCTGCGAATACCATTCTTTTCTAATCGACACGCTTTTGAGGAGAAGCAGGTCGATCGGGAGGAAATATGGTTGATACAGGTCATCTGAGCCTGCACGTTCCGGAGCCTGCAGTGCGTCCGGGCGGGCAGCCCGATTTTTCCAATGTGAAGATCGCAAGGGCAGGTGCCGTACCGCGCCCGGACGTGGATGCGGCAGCCGAAGACATTCGCGATCTCGCCTATTCGATCATCCGTGTGCTGAACCGGGATGGCGAGGCAGTCGGCCCCTGGGCCGGACTTTTGTCCGATGACGACCTGAGAACCGGCCTGCGGCACATGATGACGCTCAGGGCTTTTGATGCCCGCATGCTGATGGCGCAGCGGCAGGGCAAGACGTCCTTCTACATGCAGCATCTGGGCGAGGAAGCCGTCAGCTGTGCCTTTCGCAAAGCCTTGAACAAGGGCGACATGAATTTCCCCACCTACCGACAGGCAGGCCTTCTCATCGCCGACGACTATCCGATGGTCGAGATGATGAACCAGATCTATTCCAACGAAAGCGACCCGTTGCGCGGCCGGCAGCTGCCGATCATGTATTCGTCGAAGGAGCATGGCTTCTTCACGATTTCCGGCAATCTCGCCACGCAATATGTGCAGGCCGTCGGCTGGGCCATGGCGTCGGCGATCAAGAACGACAGCCGCATTGCCGCCGCCTGGATCGGTGACGGATCGACGGCGGAATCGGATTTTCATTCGGCGCTGGTCTTCGCCTCGACTTACCGGGCGCCGGTCATCCTCAACGTCGTCAACAACCAGTGGGCCATCTCGACATTTCAGGGCATCGCCCGCGGCGGCTCCGGCACCTTTGCCGCCCGCGGCCTCGGTTTCGGCATTCCGGCGCTGAGGGTCGATGGCAATGATTATTTGGCCGTGCATGCCGTCGCCTGTTGGGCGGCGGAGCGGGCAAGGCGCAATCTCGGGCCGACGCTGATCGAATACGTCACCTACCGGGTCGGCGCGCATTCCACCTCCGACGACCCGAGCGCCTACCGTCCGAAGACGGAATCCGAAGCCTGGCCGCTTGGAGATCCGGTCTTGCGGTTGAAGAAACACCTGATCCTGCGCGGCCTCTGGTCGGAAGAACGGCATGTGCAGGCGGAAGCTGAAATTACGGACGAGGTGATTGCCGCCCAGCGCAAGGCCGAGGAACACGGAACGATGCATGCCGGTGGCAGGCCCTCCGTGCGCGACATCTTCGAAGGCGTCTATGCCGAGATGCCGCCGCATCTGCGCCGCCAGCGGCAGAAGGCGGGATACTGACATGGCCCGGATGACGATGATCGAGGCGGTCAGAAGCGCCATGGATGTCGCCATGGGGCGGGACGAGGATGTCGTGGTCTTCGGCGAGGATGTCGGTTATTTCGGCGGCGTTTTCCGCTGTACGCAAGGGTTGCAGGCGAAATACGGCAAGACCCGCTGTTTCGACACGCCGATCAACGAATCCGGCATCGTCGGCACCGCCATCGGCATGGCCGCCTATGGGCTGAAACCCTGCGTCGAAATCCAGTTCGCCGACTATATGTACCCCGCCTATGACCAGCTGACGCAGGAGGCCGCGCGCATCCGCTATCGCTCCAACGGCGATTTCACCTGCCCGATCGTGGTGCGCATGCCCACCGGCGGCGGTATTTTTGGCGGACAGACCCATAGCCAGAGCCCGGAAGCTCTGTTCACCCACGTCTGCGGCCTCAAGGTCGTCGTGCCATCCAATCCCTATGATGCCAAGGGCCTGCTGATTGCCGCGATCGAAGATCCCGACCCGGTGATGTTCCTCGAGCCGAAGCGGCTCTATAACGGCCCGTTCGACGGGCATCACGAACGGCCGGTCACCCCTTGGTCGAAACACTCACTCGGCGATGTGCCGGATGACTATTATTCGATCCCGATCGGCAGGGCGGAAGTGCGCCGGCAAGGTTCGGCCGTCACCGTGATTGCCTATGGCACGATGGTGCATGTGGCACTCGCCGCCGCCGAAGATACCGGCATTGATGCCGAAGTCATCGATCTCAGAAGCCTTCTGCCGCTCGATCTAGATGCGATCGTGAGGTCGGTCTCCAAGACAGGGCGCTGCGTTATCGTGCATGAAGCAACGCTCACCTCCGGCTTCGGCGGGGAGATCGCAGCATTGGTGCAGGAACATTGCTTCTATCATCTCGAAGCCCCGGTCATGCGCGTCGCCGGCTGGGATACGCCTTACCCGCATGCGCAGGAATGGGACTATTTTCCCGGCCCCGCCCGCGTCGGGCGCGCGCTGACCGACGTCATGGAGGCCTGAGCCATGGGCGAGTTCACCATCAAGATGCCGGATGTCGGCGAAGGCGTTGCCGAAGCCGAGCTTGTCGAATGGCTGGTGAAGGTCGGCGATCCCGTGCGCGAGGACATGACGGTCGCCGCCGTGATGACCGACAAGGCGACGGTGGAAATTCCTACCCCCGTCAGCGGAACCGTGATCTGGCTCGGCGGCGAGATCGGCGACACGATCGCAGTCCGGGCACCGCTGATCCGGATCGAGACGGAAGGTGGCAGCAACGAAGTCACCGCTCCTGAGCCGGTCAAGGCCGAAGAACCTAGGCCAGAGAAGGCCGAGCCCGCTGAAAAACCAACGAAACCTGCCACGCCCGTTACGTCACCGGCACCGTCCCTCTCTTCAACCCTATCAACGGAGATGGACAAGCCGCTTGCCGCTCCATCGGTGCGGCTGCTGGCACGAGACAACGGCATAGACCTTCGCCAGTTGAGCGGAACGGGGCCGGCCGGGCGCATCCTGCGCGAGGATGTCGAGCAATTCCTTGCCCATGGCAAGGAGGCACCGGCCCCGCAGCAGGGTTTTGCCAGGAAGACCTCGAAGGAGGAGATCAAGCTCACCGGCCTTCGCCGCCGCATCGCCGAGAAGATGACGCTTTCCACCTCGCGCATCCCTCATATCACCTATGTGGAAGAGGTCGACGTGACGGCGCTGGAGGAGTTGCGGGCGACGATGAACAGTGCGCGCAAGCCCGACCAACCGAAACTCACGCTCCTTCCTTTCCTGATGCGGGCAATGGTCAAGGCGGTAACCGATCAGCCCGACATCAACGCTACATTCGATGATGATGCCGGTATACTGACCCGGTCCGGCGCGGTGAATATCGGTATCGCCACCCAGACACCGTCAGGCCTCACCGTACCGGTCGTCAGGCACGCAGAAGCACGCAGTATCTGGGATTGCGCAACGGAAATGAACCGGCTGGCGGAGGCCGCCCGTTCCGGTACCGCCACGCGTGACGAGCTGACCGGTTCGACCATCACCATCAGTTCGCTCGGCGCGCTCGGCGGCATCGTCTCAACGCCGGTCATCAATCATCCGGAAGTGGCGATCGTCGGCGTCAACAAGATCGCCACCCGCCCGCTCTGGGATGGGGCGCAATTCGTGCCGCGAAAGATGATGAACCTCTCCTCCAGCTTCGACCACCGCATCATAGACGGTTTTGACGCGGCAACCTTTATCCAGCGCCTGCGCACACTGCTTGAAACTCCAGCCCTGATCTTCATCGAAGGGTGAGCCATGAAAGAGATTTCCTGCAAGCTTCTCGTCATCGGCGCCGGCCCCGGCGGTTATGCCTGCGCCATCCGCGCCGGCCAGCTCGGCATCGATACGGTCATCGTCGAGGCTGCCAAGCCCGGCGGCACCTGCCTCACCATCGGCTGCATCCCTTCCAAGGCGCTGATCCACGCGGCGGAGGTTTTTGATGCAACACGGCAGATGGCAGGCGGACGCAATGCAATGGGCATTCGCGTCGATCAACCGTCGATCGATCTTGCCGGCACCATGACCTGGAAGGACGGCATTGTCGGGCGGCTGACAAGCGGTGTTTCCGGCCTGTTGCAGAAGGCCCGCGTCAAGATCGTTTCCGGCCGCGCCCGTTTCCGTGACGGCAAGACGGTGGAGGTGGAAACCGAAACCGGCCAGCAGATCGTTCGCGCGGAAACCGTGGTGATCGCCACAGGCTCCGACCCGGTCGAACTTCCAGCCCTGCCCTTCGGTGGACCCGTCATCTCCTCGACCGAAGCACTGTCGCTTAGGCAAGTGCCGAACAGGCTCATCGTGGTCGGCGGCGGTTATATCGGGCTGGAGCTCGGCACCGCTTTTGCGAAGCTCGGATCGGAGGTAACCGTGGTGGAAGCGACGGCGCAGATCCTGCCGATCTACGATGCCGACCTGATCAAGCCTGTGACACGCAGGCTGACTGAGCGCGGCATCAGGCTTTTCACCAACACCAAAGCGATCGGGCTTTCCGAGAAGGGCGATGCGCTGGTTGTCGAAGGACCGGATAGACGGCAGGAACTGCCGGCAGATCATATCCTCGTTGCCGTCGGCCGCCGTCCGCGCAGCGTCGGGTCCGGGCTTGAAGACCTCGATCTCGATCGATCCGGTCCATACCTGCGTATCGACGATCGCTGTCGCACTTCGATGCGTGGCGTCTATGC
The DNA here is from genome assembly GCF_040675795.1 of Neorhizobium sp. LMR1-1-1.1. Lineage (NCBI taxonomy): Bacteria > Pseudomonadati > Pseudomonadota > Alphaproteobacteria > Hyphomicrobiales > Rhizobiaceae > Neorhizobium > Neorhizobium sp. LMR1-1-1.1. Next base: position 247,112 of record NZ_JBEGHE010000069.1, on the reverse strand, counting down.
GATCGGCGATGTCACCGGCGAACCGATGCTGGCGCATCGCGCCATCGCGCAGGGCGAGATGGTGGCGGAGATAGTTGCGGGGAAAAAGCGCGCCTGGGACAAGCGCTCCATCCCCTCGATCTGCTTCACCGATCCGGAAATCGTCAGCGCCGGGCTTTCACCGGCAGAAGCACGCGCTCAAGGCTACGAAGTGAAGGTCGGGCAGTTCCCCTTCACCGCCAATGGAAGGGCGATGACGATGCAGGACGAAGACGGTTTTGTCCGCATTGTGGCGCGCGCCGATACCAATCTCGTACTGGGGCTGCAGGCGGTCGGGTCAGGCGTATCCGAACTTTCGGCGGCATTTTCGCTGGCAATCGAGATGGGGGCTCGGCTGGAGGATATCGCCGGCACGATCCATGTCCATCCGACACGCAGCGAAGCCCTGCAGGAGGCGGCGCTCAAGGCGATGGGACACGCGCTGCATATCTAAACGGAACGGCTATCTGGGAGGAGGCCCGATGACTGACATGGATTTTGGCCTTAGCGATATGGCTCGCTCGATCCGCGAGACGACGCAGCGTTTTGCGCGCGAACGCATTGTGCCAATCGCCGCCGAAATCGATGCGAAGGATCGCTTTCCCATCGAACTCTGGCCGGAAATGGGTGCGCTCGGGCTGCATGGCATCACGGTTGCGGAAGACGATGGCGGGCTTGGACTGGGTTATCTGGAACATGTCATCGCCTGCGAGGAGGTAAGCCGCGCCTCGGCCTCCGTTGGCCTGTCCTACGGAGCGCATTCCAACCTCTGCATCAACCAGATCGCACGCTGGGCAACGCCCGATCAGAAGGCAAGATATCTCCCCGGCCTGATTTCCGGAGACCATGTCGGAAGCCTCGCCATGTCGGAGACAGGTGCAGGTTCGGATGTCGTCTCCATGCGATTGCGAGCCGACAGGGTCGAAGGCGGCTTTCGCCTGAACGGCACCAAATTCTGGATCACCAATGCGCCCTATGCCCAGACCCTCGTCGTCTACGCCAAGACGGAACCCGACGCCGGATCGAAGGGCATCACCGCCTTCCTGATCGAGAAGGGTTTTGCCGGTTTTTCCATCGGCCAGAAGATCGACAAGGTCGGCATGCGCGGCTCGCCGACCGCCGAGCTCGTTTTCAACGACTGCTTCGTGCCGCAGGAAAATCTCATGGGACCGCTGAACGGCGGCGCGAAAGTGCTGATGTCCGGCCTCGATTACGAGCGGGTCGTGCTGTCCGGCATCCAGCTCGGCATCATGCAGGCCTGCCTCGATGTCGTGTTGCCTTACCTGCGGGAGCGAAAACAGTTCGGAGTGCCGATCGGCAGTTTCCAGCTGATGCAGGCCAAGGTCGCCGATATGGTCGTGGCGCTGAACTCAGCCCGGGCCTATGTCTATGCCGTGGCACGCGCCTGCGATGCAGGCCGCACAACAAGGCAGGACGCCGCCGGTGCCATCCTCTATGCGTCGGAAAGCGCAGTAAAGGTCGCCGAACAGGCTATCCAGGCGCTCGGAGGCGCGGGCTATACGAAGGATTGGCCGGTGGAGCGTTTCTGGCGCGACGCCAAGCTGCTCGATATCGGTGCCGGCACCAATGAAGTGCGCCGCATGCTGATCGGCCGGGAAGTGATTGGTGCGGGGGGCAACGGCTGATGCCCCAGATCCGGACCACGCTCGATCGCAATTCCGAAGGCTTCAAGGCCAATGAGGCGCATAACCGCGCGCTTTCCGAAGAACTGCGGGAGAAAGTTGCGGCGGCTGCGCGCGGCGGATCGGAAAGCCATCGCGAGCGCCATGTCGCACGCGGAAAGCTGTTGCCCAGAGACCGGGTGCAGCGGCTGCTAGATCCCGGCTCGCCGCTCTTGGAAATCGGCCAGCTTGCAGCAGGCGGCATGTATGGCGATGAAGCACCGGCTGCTGGAATGATCACCGGCATCGGTCGGGTGTCGGGCCGCGAATGCATGATCGTCGCGCATGACCCGACGGTGAAGGGCGGCGCCTATTTCCCGATGACGGTGAAGAAGCATTTGCGGGCACAGGAGATCGCGTCTGAAAACCGCCTGCCCTGCATCTATCTGGTTGATTCCGGCGGGGCCAACCTGCCGCATCAGGCGGAAGTCTTTCCGGACCGCGATCATTTCGGCCGGATCTTCTACAATCAGGCGCAGATGTCGGCGGCGGGTATCGCGCAGATCGCCTGCGTGATGGGAAGCTGCACGGCGGGCGGCGCCTATGTTCCGGCCATGTCCGACGAGACGGTGATCGTGCGCAATCAGGGCACGATCTTCCTCGCCGGCCCGCCGCTGGTGAAGGCCGCGACCGGTGAAGTGATTTCGGCCGAGGAACTGGGCGGCGCGGAAACCCATGGAAGAAAATCAGGCGTCGTCGATCATGTCGCCGAGAATGACGAACATGCGCTGTTGATCGTCCGGGATATCGTGGCGACCCTCAACCGGCCAAAGGCAGTCGATATCGAGATCGCAAATCCGCGCCCTCCTCTGCGGGAGACGTCAGAGCTTTACGGCGTCGTGCCGCAGGATGTGCGCACGCCCTATGATGTGCGCGAGGTCATCGCCCGCGTCGTCGACGGATCGGAACTGCAGGAGTTCAAGCCCCTCTACGGTTCGACGCTCGTCTGCGGTTTTGCCCGCATCTGGGGTATTCCGGTCGCCATTCTGGCCAATAGTGGCGTGCTGTTTTCGGAAAGCGCCTTGAAGGGCGCGCATTTCATCGAGCTTGCCTGCCAGCGCCGTATTCCGCTGCTTTTCCTGCAGAATATTTCCGGCTTCATGGTCGGCGGCAGATATGAGGCGGAAGGCATTGCCAAGAACGGTGCAAAGCTGGTGACGGCTGTCGCAACGGCTTCCGTTCCAAAGATCACCGTGCTGATCGGCGGCAGTTTCGGCGCCGGCAATTACGGCATGTGCGGTCGCGCCTACCAGCCACGCTTCCTGTTTTCATGGCCGAATGCGCGGATTTCCGTCATGGGCGGCGAACAGGCGGCATCCGTCCTCGCCTCCGTGCATCGCAATGCCGAGACATGGAGTGCAGCGGAAGCGGAAGCCTTCAAGACCCCGATCCGGCAGAAATACGAGGACGAGGGCAATCCGTATTACGCAACCGCCAGGCTTTGGGACGACGGCGTAATCGATCCCGCCCAGACCCGCGACGTGCTGGGGCTGGCCTTCTCCGCAGTGCTGAACGCGCCGATCCCCGACCGTGCGCAGTTCGGCCTGTTTAGAATGTGAGGAGGATGACCGGTGATTGAAAGCCTGCTGATCGCCAATCGCGGAGAAATCGCCCGCCGCATCATCCGCACCGCAAGCCGGCTCGGCATTCGCACCATTGCCGTATATTCCGATGCAGATGCCGCCATGCCCTTTGTGCGCGAGGCCGATCAAGCGGTACATATCGGTCCAGCCGCGGCGCGAGACAGCTATCTCCGCCATGACCGTATTCTCGACGCGGCCCGACAGACAGGCGCTCAGGCGATTCATCCCGGCTACGGGTTTCTGTCGGAAAATGCCGAATTTGCAGAGGCTGTTATCGCGAATGGGCTGACATGGGTGGGCGCTCCGCCCGCCGCCATCCGCGCCATGGGGCTGAAGGACGCCGCCAAGCAACGGATGATCGCCGCAAACGTGCCGGTCACGCCGGGTTATCTCGGCGAAGACCAGAATCCCGCCCGGCTGCAGCGGGAAGCCGAAGCGATCGGTTATCCGGTGCTGATCAAGGCCGTTGCGGGCGGCGGCGGCAAAGGCATGCGCAAGGTCGATACGGCTTCCGATTTTCTCGCAGCACTAGAAAGCTGCCGGCGCGAGGCGGCTTCCTCCTTTGGTGACGACCGGGTTCTGATCGAGAAATACATCCTGTCGCCGCGGCATATCGAGGTTCAGGTTTTTGGCGATACGTTCGGCAATGTCGTGCATCTCTTCGAGCGCGACTGCTCATTGCAGCGCCGCCATCAGAAGGTGATTGAGGAAGCCCCCGCACCGGGTATGGACGCGGCAACACGCGACGCCGTCTGCGATGCCGCCGTCAAAGCAGCAAGGGCGGTGGAATATGTCGGGGCCGGAACGGTTGAGTTTATTGCCGATGCCTCCGAAGGACTGCGTGCCGACCGCATCTGGTTCATGGAAATGAACACGCGGCTGCAGGTAGAACATCCGGTTACCGAGGCAATTACCGGGCAGGATCTGGTGGAATGGCAGATCCGGGTCGCTTCGGGCGAGCGCTTGCCACTGAGGCAGGACGAGCTTTCCATCAACGGCTGGGCGATGGAGGCGCGGCTTTACGCCGAAAACCCGTCCAACAATTTCCTGCCCTCCACCGGCCTGTTGGAGCATCTGCGCCTTCCGCCAAGCGTTCGCGTCGATAGCGGCGTCGAGCAAGGCGACGAGGTGACCGCCCATTACGACCCGATGATCGCCAAGCTGATCAGCCATGCCCCAGGCCGCCGACAGGCAGCAAACACACTTACCCATGCCATGGCGAGCGTCGAAATCTGGCCCGTTCGCACCAATGCCGCCTTTCTGGCACGCACCTTGAAACACCCGGATTTTCTGGAGGGCGCCGTCGATACCGGCTTCATCGCCCGCCATCTGGCCGATCTTGTTCCATCGACAGAACCCGACGAGCGCGTGTTGCAGGCGGCTGCCGCAGCACTCCTGCCGACCGGCGCGCAGGAGCCATGGACCGCGCTTGCCGGATTCCGCCTGAATGCGGAGGCCTATCGGCTGGTGAGCGTGGAAGTAGACGGCCGCCCCTATCTGGTGACCCTGGACCCTTCCCGGCGCAAAAGCGGTAATGGCCCCGCAGATGTCGTCTTTGTCGATGGCGCGGCATGGCCTTTCAGCTCGCCTCGCGCCGATCACGCCAGTGGAAGCCACAACCATGCGGATGGCGCGATCATCGCCCCCATGCCCGGCACCGTCATCGCCGTATCTGTCGGTGAGGGAGAGAAGGTCGTCCGCGGCCAGCCACTCGTGGTGATCGAGGCAATGAAGATGGAACAGACGTTGAGTGCGCCTTTCGACGGCACCGTTGTCGAACTCAAGGCCATGTCCGGCGCACAGGTTACGGAAGGCAGCCTGCTCGTGCGCATCGAGGGAGACCAATGATGGCCGGACGCTATTTCGAGGACTGGACCATCGGCGACCGGATCGCCCACGAGATCCGCCGCACGGTGACGGAAACCGACAATCTCCTCTTCTCCACCATGACCCATAATCCACAGCCGCTGCATCTCGATATCGAGGCGGCAAAGGCGAGCGAATTCGGCCGGATCATCGTCAACGGCACCTTCACCTTCGCGCTGATGGTCGGGCTTTCCGTCAGCGATACGACGCTCGGAACACTCGTTGCCAATCTGGGTTACGACAAGCTCACCATGCCCAAGCCGGTCTTTATTGGCGACACGATGAGGGCGGAAACCGAAATAGTCGAGCTGAAGGAAAGCCGTTCGCGACCAGCGGCCGGTATCGTCACCTTCCGCCATGAACTGATCAACCAGCGCAACGAGATCGTCTGCCAATGCCTGCGCAGCGCCCTTCTTCACCGGAGGCCGCAATGACATTGCGCTCCCTGCTTTTCGTCCCCGGTGACCGGCCGGACCGGATGGAAAAAGCGCTCGGGCTGGATGCCGATGCGCTGATCCTCGACCTGGAAGATTCCGTCGCGCTCGAGGCAAAGGCGACGGCGAGGCAAATGACCGCCGAATTTCTCCGTTCCGCCAGACGAGACCGAAAACTCTTCGTCCGAATAAACCCGCTCGACAGCGGCTTTCTGGGGGATGATCTCGACACGTTGAAGGATGTGAAGCCCGATGCTTTCGTGCTGCCTAAAGCCGAGGGGGGAGCAAGTGTCGAGGCGATGGCTGTACGCGCTCCGGGCATTCCCATCCTGCCGATTGCCACCGAAACGCCGGCGGCGGTGTTCGAACTCGGTAGTTATCGAAGCGTCCGGCATTTGATCCTTGGCCTCACCTGGGGCGCGGAAGACCTGCCGGCTGCAATCGGCGCCACGGGTTCACGCGAGGAGGACGGGCGCTATACACCACCCTATGAAATGCTCCGCTCGCTCACCCTCTTCGGCGCGCATGCCGCAGGCGTGGAGGCAATCGAAACGGTCTATCCGGCATTTCGTGATCTCGACGGGCTGGCCGTCTATGCCCGGCGTGCAAGACGGGACGGCTTTACCGGCATGATGGCGATCCATCCCGAACAGCTGCCTGTCATCAATGCGGCATTCACCCCGACAGCCGAGGAATTGGCGCAGGCACAGGCGATTGTGGACGCATTTTCCGCCAATCCGGGACAGGGAGTGCTTAACTTCAACGGCAGGATGATCGATAAACCGCATTTGAAACAGGCAAGACGACTGCTTGGGCTTGCCGAAAGGCAGTCGCCGTGATTCAACAACGCCGACAAAGCCGCGTTTGAGCGGCCGATCCATATCTCTAGGTGACCCATGCTGGAATTCGAAATCGTCAAGAATGCTAAACCCATGGCAGAGGCCGATCGCGCCCTCGCCTTCCAGAACCTCGGTTTCGGAACGCTGTTCAGCGATCACATGGCCGTCATTCACTGGAGCGCCGACAAGGGCTGGCATTCGGCGCAGGTAACCGCTCGTGCACCCTTCGCTCTTGATCCGGCCAGCAGCGTGCTTCACTACGCGCAGGAAATCTTCGAAGGCATGAAGGCCTACCGGGCTGCCGATGGCAAGGTCGTGCTGTTCCGCCCGGATCAGAACGCAAAACGCTTCAACGCCTCGGCACGCCGGCTCGCAATGCCCGAACTGCCTGAAGAGGATTTTCTCGCCGCCATCGAGAAGCTGGTCGCCGTGGACAGGAAATGGGTGCCGGAAGGCAATGGCGGCAGCCTCTATCTTCGCCCCTTCATGTTCGCCAACGAGTCCTTCCTCGGTGTCCGGCCGTCGAAGGAATATATCTTCTGCGTCATCGCCTCGCCTGTCGGTCCCTATTTCAAGGGCGGCGCCAAGCCGGTGAAGATCTGGGTTTCCGAAGATTATACCCGTGCGGCTGTCGGTGGCACGGGTGCTGCCAAGTGTGGCGGCAATTATGCAGCAAGCCTGGTTGCCCAGGCCGAAGCCGGCAGCCAAGGCTGCGATCAGGTCCTGTTCCTTGATGCCGCCGAGCGCAAATGGATCGAGGAACTCGGTGGCATGAACATCTTCTTCATCATCAACGACGGATCGATGGTCACGCCGCCGCTCGGCACAATCCTGCCCGGCATTACCCGCAACTCCGTCCTGACGCTCGCGAAGGACAACAATATCGCCGTTGAAGAACGCCCTTACGCGTTTGACGAGCTGCAGGCGGATGTCGCCTCCGGCCGCCTGGTCGAAGCCTTCGCCTGTGGCACGGCGGCTGTCGTTGCCGGTATCGGAGAATTGAAGCATCGCAGCGGCTCGCTCACCATCGGCACCGGCGAGACGGGAGCGGTCACGACCCTGTTAAGAGACAAGCTGGTCGGTATCCAGACCCAGGCACTTGCCGACAGCCACGGTTGGCTTCACTCGATCCCGGTTAGCTGAGGCCGCGCGCATCCGCACTTGAGGACTTGGTGGCGCCCGTCATATAGAAGCGACGGGCGCCCCGAAAACCGATTGGTTGACGGCGAGGACCGTCAATAGGCGCTGCAGATGGACAGGAAGTCATTGGCCGTCAGGCTGGCACCTCAGACAAGCGCTCCATCCACGTTTTCCACGTGCAGAACTTCATCGACATTCGAGGGTTTTACCGACCCACCGTACAAAATCCTCATGCGATCGCCCTCGCTATTGAAGCGTTTGCAGAGTTCGGAACGGATAAAGCGGTGTGCTTCTGCAATATCTGCGATCGAGGCCGTACGACCTGTACCGATCGCCCAAACCGGCTCATAGGCAATAACGGTATTCTCTCCCGTCGCGCCGTCGGGCAATGATCTAGCCAGTTGGTACCGAAGCACGTCGAGCGTCCGGCCGCTCGATCTATCCTCTTCCGTTTCGCCGATGCAGACGACGGCAATCAATCCGGACTTATGTGCGGCAATTGTCTTGGATCGCACCAGGGCGTCGTCTTCCCGGTATCTGGTGCGTCGTTCGGAGTGGCCAATGATGACATGGCTGCCAAGACTATCGGCAATCATGCCGGCGGAAATATCTCCGGTGTAGGCACCGTTTTCCCGATCATGGCAATCCTGCGCTCCAATTTTCAACGGCGTATCTGCCGTCATTAAGGTCGCTGAATGCAGTAACGTGGCTGGTACGCAAATCAGCGCATCGAACTTGCCTGAAGCATGCATGTTGCTGGCTGCAATCTCCTTGATCTGCGCAAGACTACCGCGCATGCCATTCATCTTCCAGTTCCCGGCAATAAGCGGCTTCGGCACCGGTCCCATGACATATCTCTCCCCGCGAACCCGGCTTCCGCTGGCCCGCATTTCGTTATTCTCTGTCTTCAGTTCAGCGATGCCACAACGAAAATGTGTGACATCGCTGCATCCAACCCCGTCGCACCGTTTATTTCCGGTTTCCAGCTCACCGTCGCGAGACATGTTCTCGTCGGCACATTTTGGCTGATCAGGGCAGGTAGAAAACTTCCTTCAATTCCTGCGAAACAGGGCTGTTATCGGGATTGCTGGGCATCACTTCAGTCATGAATGCCCACCATTCCTTGCAAATCGCGGTGTCGGCGACAGCCGCCCAGCGCTCTTCCGACACGATCTCGACAGAGGCGAAAAGCAGGCTACGCGCCTCGTCGAGATAGATGGCGTAAGAGGATGCGCCATGGTCCTTCAGCGTCTCGGCAAGCTTCGGCCAGATCTCGTCATGGCGACGTTTATATTCCTCATGCTTGTCGGCAAAGACCTGCATGACAAATGCCTTCCGGATCTTCGTTTCCACTGCGACCATGGCTTTACTCCCTTATTTTCCGGCAAGTCGCCAGGTTTCGACGGCCATGGCTTCCGCCATCGGCTCGACGCCGAAGCGCGCAGCGAGATCGACGAGGTTGGCGGTCGTAATCGTCTGGCGGGCACCGCCCATGGAGACGACCTTGACGAGAACTTCGGCTGCCTTTTCGGCGGTATCGATCAGGCCGAAGGCTTCATCGAGCGTATCGCCCGTGCCGAAAATACCGTGGAAGGGCCACATGACCAGCGTGTGATTGGCCATCTCCTTGGCGGTCGCATCACCGATCGTATCGGTACCGGGAACCAGCCAGCCCATGGTGCCGACCCCCTGCGGGAAGACGACGAGGCATTCGGTGCTGCTCTCCCATAGGGCGCGGGTCACGTTGGCCGGATCGAGATCCAGCACATAGGTCAGCGCCAGGAGATTGGTCGCATGGCAATGCATGATGACACGATCGCGACCATTGCTGACCTTCTGGCGAACGCCGTGGGACTTCAGATGGGAGGCAAGCTCGGAGGTCGGCGCGCCGCCATCGGTGAAGCCCCAGAGGATTTTCACCGAGGTTCCGTCAGGTGCCACCTGGACGACACCCATATTGGCTGCCGGATCGAGCTGAACGTTGCGGAAATATTTTCCGGTTCCGGTAACGATGTAGTACTGGCCGGCCAGTTCCGGCAGCGGATCGCTGATCGGAGCGCTACGGTTTGCAGGCCACTGCGCCAGATAGGGAGCAACGTCCTCCGGCAGCAAGCGTAGGCTGACATTGCCGCCATTGCGCTCGTCCCACCCCTTCAGCCACATGTCCGAGGTCGCCTTGACCATGGCGGTTACGAACCAGGAATTTGCAGTATGCAGTGTCATGATCATGCGGCCTTTCGTTTGCTCAGCACGTTGCGTTCATAATTTTTAACCTCGTCCAGCCAGGCGATGCCGACCGGCACGTTTCTGCTGAGGCAATAGAAATCCCAAACCGCAGACCACGGCATTGATTTGGCTTCTTCCATTATCGCCAATCGTGTCGTGAAATCCCGTTCGCTTTCCGCCTGTTTCAGCCTGGAAGCCGGCTCAAGCAGAGCGCGCAGAAGCGCCTTGCGGGTATTGCGCGTGCCGATCACCCAGGCCGCCACGCGGTTGATGCTGGCATCGAAGAAGTCGAGGCCGATATTGACCTTGCCAAGTACGTCGCCCCGGATCAGTTCGTTGGCGATTGCCTGCAGTTCATCATCAAACAGCACGACGTGGTCGCTATCCCAGCGGACCGGGCGAGAGACGTGGAGCAAAACTTCATCGACGAATTGCAGCACCGACGACAGCTTGTCGGAGATGACTTCGGTCGGATGAAAATGACCGGCATCGAGGCAAAGCAGCGTTTTGCGGCTCGTGGCATAACCCATGCAGAACTCGCTGGAGCCGACCGTGTAGCTTTCGGCTCCGATACCGAAAAGCTTGCTCTCGACGGCATCCTTGTGGAACTCGCGCGAGATCTTTTCGGCAATGATCGCATCCAGCGACTGAGCGAGACGCTCACGCGGTGCAAACCGGTCGGCAGGCAAATCTTTCATGCCATCCGGCACCCAGATGTTCATCACCGATGGCGTGCCGAGCTGCTTGCCGAAATATTCGCTGACCTTGCGGCTTGCCTGGCAATGGGCGATCCAGAAATCGCGCACCGCCTTGTCGGGATGGCTGAGCGTCAGCCCATCTTCGCTCAAGCGATGCGAAAAGCAGGTCGGGTTGAAATCCAGGCCAATGCCGGCTTTTTTGGCCCATTCGACCCAGTTCTGGAAATGGTGGGGTTCGATCGCGTCACGCGAGACCGGCTTGTCGGTTTCGAGATAGATGGCGTGAAGATTGAGCCGCTTCTGGCCCGGGATCTGTGCCATGGCGAAATCGAGATCGGCGCGCAATTCGCCCGGAGTGCTTGCGCGACCGGGATAGTTGCCGCTGACCTGAATACCGCCGGTAAGTTCGCCCGCCGGGTTTTCAAAGCCGCGAACGTCATCGCCCTGCCAGCAATGCATCGAGATCGGGATGCTGTCGAGGCGGTTGAGAGCCGCCTCGGTATCGATCCCGGTCGCGGCGAAGACATCACGCGCCATGGTATAGGCGGCTTCGACTTTCTGTGATTGGCTCATCAATCTTGTCCTTCTAGAGCAGGCAGCGCGCTAAACGACTGGAAACGATCCCAGACGGCTTGGGGTACACGCTGGCGGGGAAGATATTCGGTTAGAGGGAATGAACGGCGCACGAGTGCGCGCGCTTCATCGAGGTTGGAAAGCTGGCCGAGGGCGATCATCTGCACGCAGACATTTCCGAGCGCCGTCGTCTCGATCGGACCGGCCGTTACCGGAACGCCGCAAGCATCGGCGCAAAGTTGGTTGACGAGGTCGTTCTGGCTGCCGCCACCGACGATACGGATACGATTGACAGGACGCCCGCGCAGGGTTTCCAGCTTCTCTTTCACCTGGCGATAGGAAAGGGCCAGGCTATCGAAGATGCAGCGCGAAAGGGCGCCGGCGCTCTCCGGTACGGGCTGTCCCGTCTCCCGGCAGAACGCCTGGATTTCCGCCGTCATGTTATCGGGGTTGAGGAACCGCGCCTCCTGGGGATTGATCAGGCTTCGCCAGGGCGTGCCGTCACGCGCTTCCGACACGAGCCCGCCGTGATCCGGTGATCCCAGTTCCTTGCGGACCCGCTGGATAAGCCAGAAACCCATGATGTTCTTGAGGACGCGGTAACGCCGCTCGACACCGCCTTCGTTCGAGACATTTGCGGCCAGCGCCTCAGCATCGGCAAATGGCGTCTTGCTCTCGATCCCCATCAGCGACCATGTGCCCGAACTGATGAAGGCCTCATCCTCGGTTTCCAACGGTGCGGCCGCAACCGCGGACCCCGTATCATGGGTGGCCGGGGCAACGACCTTGATGGCTGCCTCGCTCTGCAAGGCCGGTATCTCGCCGATGATGGTGCCTGCCTCGACCGGATGCATCATCATCGTCTTGGGCAATCCCGCGACTTCGAGCAGATCAGTATCCCAATCGTTCTCATGCAGATTGAATAACTGCGTCGTCGTCACGTTGGTGTATTCGTTGGAAAGCACGCCGCAGAGGCGGAAATGCAGATAGTCCGGGATCATCAGGAAGTGGCGGGCGCGAGCCAACCATTCGGGATGCTGACGAACGGTGGCTGCTAGCTGATAGAGCGTGTTGAATTGCAGGAACTGGATGCCGGTGCGGTGGTATATTTCGGCGCGCGAGATCTCAGCGAAGACCGTCTCCATCATGCCGTCGGTGCGATGATCCCGGTAGGACACGGCGGGGCCGATGCGCTCCAGATTGTCGTCCAGCAATACGTAGTCAACGCCCCAGGCATCGACCCCGACGCTCGCCAAGCCCCCCTGCTCTTGGGCAATCGCCAGCCCTTTTCGCATTTCAGCTTCAAGGAAATCGAGATCCCAGCATTGATGCGCAAAGACATCGTCGCCACACAGGTTGTTTTCGAACCGGTGGATTTCCGTCAGCGACAAAATGCCATCCCTGACTTCGCTCAGGATAACACGGCCACTGCTGGCACCGATATCGACGGCAACGATTTTCTCAGGCACTTTCATGCTTGTTCTCTTGTTCGTTTTCAGCAGCTTAGCCCTGTTGATGGGCATGGCGCCTTGAAGATGCAGACATGAGATTTGCTGATACGTGTCATTATTCGAAGATGACATCGGGGCTTTCGCGGCAAGCTGCCTGGCTGCATTATTAAGTCGCAGCGCCGCATTGATGCAGATCCGGATCGGCGTTTTCGAATGGGCTATCTGTACCGTTGTGCGCGATTATGAAGTTTTGATTCGATGAAGCTTTTGGCCAAGGAATTTTTCCGCTCGGACGCTCAAACGGTCATCGTGGAGGAAAGAACTCCGCAGACACCGTTTCCTCTGCATGACCATGACTTTCACGAGGTCATGATCGTTCTCTCCGGCAATGGCTGGCATATGTTGAATGATGAACCGCACTTCATCACTTGCGGAGAACTTTTCTACATCAAGGCAGAGGACCACCACGCCTATGAGCAGGTCGACGACCTCTACCTGACCAACATCCTGTTTCGGCCCGATAGGGCCTCCGGGCGTTATGATTTTCTCGACATCATGCGGCGTTCGGCAGATGGGGAAGATGGCACAAGGCGCCACTGGCAGGTTACCGAGGATGTACTTGCGCAGGTCAAGCCGCTGATCGAAGCGCTGGAGAACGAGGCCCGCCGGTCAGATCCGCTTTCGGACGCGATGTCGGAGGCGCTGTTCAACCAGCTCTCGATCATCCTGTCGCGCTCTCAATTCGCCACGGACGCACGCGGCCTGCCGAATTCGGCACGCCTCGGACATGTGCTCAACTATCTCAGGCACAATTGCACCGAAGATATCGACCTCGAAAGTGTCGCTCAGCGCTTCGGCTATTCCTCGCGCAGCTTCAGCCGGCTGTTTCGCGAGGCGACGGCCACGACGCCGCACAACTATCTCGTCAAGCTCAGACTGAGCAAAGCCATGCGGGCATTGCGCGCGACCAATGACAGCGTCACCGACATCGCCTTTTCCTGCGGCTTCAACGACAGCAACTATTTTTCCTACAGTTTTAGCAAGATGACCGGCATGGCGCCGAGCGAATATCGTCGCATGCCGCGTCACAACCACGCCTGAACCCGAACAAGGGGCATGAGGCGGCCGGCGTTGCGGCCGGAACGCCGAAAGGCCCGCCTTATGAGCGGGCCTTTCGTGTCTATTCGCAAATCGCGCTTCCGCGCGTAATCACAGAGCTTTCTTGTAGAGGTCCAGAATATCCGCATCCGTGGCCGCGACCGGGTTGCCCGGTGCGCAAGGATCCTTCTGTGCCTTCTGGACCCAGAGCGGGAAGTCGTCCTCGGTTACGCCAAGTTCGGCAAAGCCGCTGCGAATGCCGACCGTTTCCGACAGATCGCGGATCGCCTTGATCGCGGCCTTGGAGGCATCCTCAATGCTCAATCCCTTGATATCGACACCCATTGCTTCGGCGATGCGTGCAAACCGTTCGACGGCATAAGGACGGTTGAACTCCTCGACCAGCGGCATCAGGATTGCGTTGCAGACGCCATGCGGAAGATCTTTCACTGCGCCCGGCTGGTGCGCCATGGCATGGACGAGCCCGAGACCGGCGCTGTTGAAGGCGAGACCGGCAATGAACTGGCCATAGGCCATCATCTCGCGTGCCTCCAGATCCTTGCCATCCTTGACTGCGCGCGGCAGATAGGCCGCGATCAGGCGGATCGCTTCGAGCGCTGCATAATCGGTCAGCACATGCGCGCCCTTGGCGACATAGGCTTCGATTGCATGGGTCAGAGCATCCATGCCGGTTGCAGCTGTCGTTGCAGCCGGGATACCGGTCATCATGGCGGAATCGTTGACCGAAATATCCGGGATGATGTTGGCGTCGATGATGACCATCTTCACCTGAGCGACCGGATCGGTGATGACCGCGTTGGAGGTGACTTCAGCGGCAGTTCCCGCAGTCGTGTTGACGGCAGCCAGGAATGCGCCTGCCTTGGCGACCTTGCCGACACCTTCATAAAGCGTGATCGGGCCGGGATTGGCCGAGAGGATGCGCACGGCCTTGGCCGTGTCGATCGGGCTGCCGCCGCCGACACCGATGATCGCGTCGCACCTGTTGTCGACAAACACCTTGTAGGCAGCCTCGACGACCGGAACGGTCGGGTTGGGAACGACGCCATCGTAAACGAAAGCCTCGATACCCTTTTCTTTCAAGCCTTCCAGAAGTGGTGCGACAAGTCCGAACTTCACCAGCGTCGCGTCGGTGATAATGACCGGCCGCTTCAAGCCGCGAGCAGCAAGCTCACCGGGAACTTCGGCCAGACTGCCGGCACCGCTGATGTTGATTTTTGGGAAACACAGTCGAAATGCCATCTCGTTCTTTTCCTCCTGATCGGGAGGCTGCCGCTTCTATGGACGGCAGCGCTCCTGCTGATAATCTCCTTGGTGACCGGAAGTTTAGCGAAGGCCGAACGAGGAAGCCTTTGTGCCTTGGACATTGTTGCAGCCTGCATGGCCGGAAATTAGAGGTCGGAACATGGCAGGAGAGCGCGGCAGCGTCGAACAGTCGGAGAGTTTATGCCATGAGCACCACGTTTAACGCATGCACCTTGGATAGCAGAACTTCGACCTTGCCAGATCCCGGCAACAGCATTGCGCCAGAAAGAGCACCGGTCGTGATGATCGCACCGGCCTTCAGCGAGTTTGCGGGACGGGCACTGTCGTTCGCATAGGCGACCAGCCACGCAAGAACATCGCCAACCGGATGCTTTACCGGTCCTTTATAGATCGGGTTGCCTCCCTGAGTGACGATTAGCTCAGCCTCACCCACCGTATCAAGGAGGGTTTTAGGGACAGCCGGGCCTAGCACGTATCCGCGATTTCCTATGCGATCTGCCACAAAAAGCGGGAAAGACAACGTTCCGCCCTCTTTTATGGCAGATGATAATAGTTCCGCTCCGAGATAAGCCTCTGAAACCGCATCATAGATCTCTTCACGGGAATAGAGATCACTTTTGATCGGAAGGGATCGGCCGAGGCGGACGGCGATCTCCACCTCGAACTTCATGCCGGGAAGATAGGGCAATTCCGCATCGCGCGAGGTTTCGACGTAAGGGTGCAGCGGCGCCACGACGGCATGTTTGTCAGGGGACATCGCCACCTTCCAGGCGTTACCCGGTACGCCTTCCTTTGCGGCAAGTGCCTGTTGAGCCTGCATCGCGGTCACCAAGTTCTGAGGCAAAGAAAATTCGGCGGTCGCTTGCGATCGGCACGCTTCGCGTAACGCATACAAGCTGTCGGCGAGCGCCTGAACATCGAAAACCGTCGACAGACTATCGTTCATTTATCATCTCCGAATTGTTCAGGTTTTGATTTGGCGTGCAGGGTGTCACCCTACTTTGCCGATTTGCCGTTGTTACAAAGATTTCTGAAGCTCAAGGCCAAGACGTTCGGCATGCGGCAGCAATGAATCTATCATGCCGACATATAAACGTCGCCGAATTGACCGATACCCGCCCAACAGCTGGGAAATCGACTTCCCATATGCCGAGGCAGGCCGCCATCTGGTAGCGCTGTATCGGTGCAGCGGATGATTTCCCAGCCGGTTTCCTCAAGCAGTTGCGGCAACCGGCCATGCCGCCCGACCGGGCGACGTCGTAGCGACAGCAATAGACATAATTGCCTCCCTTAGAGCAGGCCGAACTTCTTCAGTGTCTCGCCGATCTTGGCGTCCTGCTCAGCGTTGGGGAGAAGTGCTGGCTGACGGCTGGCACCAACGGAAGCGTCCTGAAGATAGAGCGCACGCTTGACCATGGCAGGCGGGAAACCGTGGGCGTAAAGATCGGTACGGAAGGCAGTGTAGATTTCCTGCTGGCGTTGGGCTTCTTCTATATTGCCCGAGTTGAAGCCGCCGACGATGCCGGCGAGAACGTCCGGCATGGCATTGCCCAGGCCTGAAATGCAGCCGGCAGCGCCGTTCTGCAACGACCACAGGACCAGATGATCAGGGCCGGAATAAACTTCGAACCCTTCAACGTCCTTGGAAACCTGCAGATAGGCGGCCAGCGTTTCCTGTGCGCCGCCACTATCCTTGATACCGGCGATGTTGCCGTGGGCTGCAAGCTTGCGGGCGGTTTCCGGCTCGATGTGGTTCTGGGTGCGGGCCGGGATGTCGTAGAGATAGACCGGTGTGTTGACGGCATCGGCGACGGTGGAAAAATGACGGATCAGGCCGTCCTGCGTGCAGGCGATGAAGAAGGGGGTAATGACGGCGATGCCGGTGACGCCGATGCGGTCGAATTCTTTTGCCAGCTGCAGCGTCTCGAACGTGGCGGGCATGCCGGCATTGACGATGACGTCGACCTTGCCGCCGACTTCATCGACCACTTCCTCGAGCAGCTTGATCTTTTCGCCGTGTGTCAGCGCGGAGAAATCGCCATTGGTGCCGGCGCACATGATGTTGTTGCCGGCCGCCACCTGACGACGCACCTGCGCGCGCGTCGCTTCATAATTGATCGTTTCGTCGTCGTTGAAGCATGTCACGATCGCGACGAAGGCTTTCTTGGTCATCATTCTACTCCGGAATCAATCAAATCAGGATGCGGCTGCCAGCCGGGCATAGCGGTTGGCCGCCTGCACGTCCGGGTCCGGATCGAGGCTGGCGGCAAGTAGGGCCTGCGTGTAGGGCTTTTGCGGATTGTCGAAGACCTGCGCGACAGTGCCGAATTCGACCACTTCGCCCTTCTGCATGACCATCACATAATCGGCGAAATCGCGCACCAGCGGCAAGTCGTGGGCGATGAAGATAAAGGCGATGCCCATTTCCTTGCGCAGCTTGTCGAGAAGCGTGATCACCTGCGCCTGAACCGAAACGTCGAGCGCCGAGACGGCCTCGTCGCAGACGATCAGTTGCGGTTCAAGCGCAAGCGCGCGGGCAATGGCGATACGCTGGCGCTGGCCGCCGGAGAACTGATGCGGATAACGGCCCATATGTTCGGAAGAAAGGCCGACCTGACCAAGCAGCTCGGCGACACGCTCGCGCCATTTCGCCTTGGGCAAAATTTCCGGATGGATGACCCAGGCCTCGGAAATCAGCTGGTAGACAGTCATGCGCGGGTTCAGCGACTGGGTTGGGTCCTGAAACACCATCTGCAGATCGCGGCGCAGCTTGAACAGGTCACCCGGCGACATGGTGAAAAGGTCTTTGCCCTTCCATTTTGCAGTCCCGCCATCCGCTTCTTCGAGACGCAGCAGGATACGGGCGAGCGTGGATTTTCCCGAGCCGCTTTCGCCGACGACAGCAACGGTCTCGCCAGCCTTGAGATCGAAGGAAACGCCCTTCAGGGCTTCGAAGCCGCCATAAAACTTGCGGGCGTCCTTGACGCTGAGGATGGCGTCGCCGGAAGCTTCCGGTTCATGCATTTCGCCCTTGCCGGGAGCGGCGGCGATCAGCTTTTTCGTATAGGCGTGCTGCGGATTGTGATAGACCTCGCGCACCGTGCCGCTTTCGACCAGCTGGCCCTTTTCCATGACGACGACGCGGTCGGCGACTTCGGAGACAACGCCAAGATCGTGGGTGATGATCAGCACACCCATGCCGGTTTCGCGCTGGAGTTCCTTCAGCAGGTTCAGCACTTCCGCCTGCACCGTGACGTCAAGAGCCGTGGTGGGTTCGTCGGCGATCAGAAGGTCAGGTTTCAGGGCAAGCGCCATGGCGATCATGACACGCTGGCGCTGGCCGCCGGAAAACTCGTGCGGATATTTGTCGAGCGCGCGTTCCGGATCAGGCAGGGCGACGCGCTTGAAGAGGCGGAGCGCCTCGGCCTGGGCCTGCGTATTGCCTATGCCGTGGGTTTTCAGCGCCTCGCGCATCTGCCATCCGACCGTGTAGACCGGATTGAGATGACTGAGCGGATCCTGAAAGATCATGGCGATCCGGCGGCCGTTGACTTCGCGGCGTTGCTCACCACTCATCGTCAGGAGATCCTTGCCGTCGAGCAGGATTTCCCCGGAGGAGATCTTGCCGGGTGGCATGTCGATCAGATTCATGATCGCCGAGGACGACACCGACTTGCCGGAACCGCTCTCGCCGAGGATGGCGAGGGTCTCGCCACGGTCGAGATGGTAGGAGATGTTGCGCACGGCGTGCACAACACCTGATGCGGTGTGGAAGTCGACCGAGAGGTTGCGGACTTCGAGCAGATGATCAGCCATGTTTCGGTCCTTTCATTTCCAGGCGCCAGCGCTGCACGGGGTCGAGCGCGATACGCAGCCAGTTGGACAGAAGGTTGAGCGAGAGCGTGGTGAGGATGATCGCAAGGCCCGGCCAGAAGGACAGCCACCAGGCATTGGTGAGGTACTGGCGGCCCTGAGAGATCATCAGGCCCCAGGTGATTTCCGGCGGCTGGATGCCGATGCCGAGGAAGGACAGCGCGCTTTCCGCCAGCATGACATAGGCAAAATCGAGCGTCATCAACGTCGTCAGCGTAGGGATGACGACCGGCAGGATATGGCGGAAGAGGATACGGTTGGACGACGCCCCCATGACCCGTGCGGCTTGCACGAACATACGCTGGCGGATTTCCAGAACTTCCGCTCGGGTGGTGCGCAGATAGACAGGAATACGGGTGATCGCGAGTACCAGCATGAGGTTGAGGATGGACGAACCGAGGATGTAGAGAACGATCACGGCCACCAGCAACGACGGAAAGGACATGATGACGTCTGCCAGACGCATGATGACCTGGCTGACGCGTTCCGACGCAAAGCCAGCGATAAGGCCGAGCAGCGTGCCGACGATGGCCGAGATGACAACGGCACCTGCTGCAACCATCATGGTGTTCTGGGTGGCGACAATGATGCGCGGCCAGAGCGGGCGGCCAAGCGCATCGGCGCCGAGCCACATATACCATTCGCGGTCGAACATGAATGGCGCAAGGTTACGGCCACGCAGGTTTTGTTTGGTCGCAAGCTCATCGAGCCATGTCGGGCCGATGATCGCCATGACGATGACGAAGACGAGGAAGATTGCGGCACAGAGGGCGAACTTGTCTGCCCAAAGCATACGCGCCATACGCACAATGGCACTTGGTTCTTCCGCGACTGTTTCTTTTGGGGTGTGGGTAGATTGAATGGCCATGGTCATGTCGATCCTCAGTAGCGGATGCGCGGATCGAGAAGCGCGTAAGCGAGGTCGATCACGAGGTTCATGAGGAAGATGGCGAAAGCGGTGACGAGGATCGCCGCTAGCACGACGTTAAAGTCACGCTGGAGAATGCTGTCGATCATCAGCTTGCCGACACCGGGGAACCCGAATATCGTCTCGATGATGACAGCACCGTTCAAGAGGCTTGCCGCCTGATCGCCGATAACCGTGATGACCGGCAACATGGCGTTGCGCAGTGCATGAACGAAGATGATCGGGCCGGATTTGACCCCCTTGGCGCGTGCAGTCTTCACATAGGCGGAAGAAAGCGCCGAGATCATCGAGCCGCGCACCACCTGAACGATGATGCCGAAGGGACGCACGAACAGAACGCAGATTGGCAGAATCCAATGGGCGAGCGTACCGGTACCGGAGGTCGGCAGCCAGGAAAGCTGGATGGCGAAGATAACGATGGCGACGATGGCCAGCCAAAAATCCGGTACGGAGGCGCCTATCAACGACAACATCGAAGAAAAGCGATCGAAAAAGCCACCGGTGCGGAAGGCTGCGAGCGAACCGACGACAATGGCGCAGACTGTGACCAGCGTCATGGTGATGACCGCAAGCCACAGAGTCCATGTGAAGGCTTCGAGCACGACGTCAAGTGCGGGACGGGCCTTGCGCAGGCTCTCCCCCAGATCACCGGTGACGACATCGCCGACATATTGGCCAAACTGCACGAGAAGCGGCTGGTCCAGCCCATGCAGGGCACGGAATTCGGCCTTCATTTCGGCCGACGCTTCGACGGGAAGAAAGAGCGATGCCGGATCGCCGGTCAGGCGGGACAGAAAGAATACCATGACCAGCAGCCCGATCAGCGAGATAAGGCTGGCGAGGGCGCGTTTGCGGATGAATCTGAGCATTGGGACCTCGATCTTGCTGGAATGGACGGCGAACGCCTCGCCGCCCACTTCGCTTCGATAGGGCGATCAAATCGCCTGGCGGTAGTTACTTCTTGAAGCCGATTTCAGAGAGCTGCAGCATCCCGTTGGTGGCAATGCTGGGCTTGAAGTCCAGACGTTCGGATACGCGAGAATAACCGACCATGTGGAAGAGCAGGACGTCGGCGACAAGATCGTCGTGGACATAGGCGATCAGCTGCGACCACAGCTTTGCACGCTCATCACCGGTGGCGGCCGAAGCGCGGGCGATGAGATCATCGACCTTGGGGTCGGCGTAACCGGACTGGGTACCCTTCGAGTCGTACTTGAAGAACATGGTGAAGGACGGGTCACCCTTGGAGTTGTCGTGCATGGCAGCGACAATGATCGGGCCACGGCCTTCTTTGAATGGCTTCGAGTAATAGACTTCGTGCTCGGCGACTTCGACAAACTTCAGGTCGATCTTGAAACCAACGTCCTGCAGCTGCGCCTGGACGGCTTCCATGATTTCCGTCACGTTGGGGAAATTCGCAGTACGGGCGACGACTGTGATCGGAGTATCGACCGGAACGCCGGCAGCCTTGGCTTCTTCAAGCAGCTTCTTGGCCTGATCCGGATCATACGGGAAAACCTTGACGTCCGGGTTCCAGCCGAGCGTGGTCGGCGGCACAAGGGCTGTTGCCAGAACAGCATCCTGCGGCACGAGTGTACCAAGGAACGCCTGACGGTCGATCGCCAGATTGACTGCCTTGCGGACGCGGACATCGTTAAGCGGCGCGATGTTTCCGTCGATACGCAGATAGACCGTTTCGCTGTCGAGATAGGAGAAGTCGGTCTTCTCGTTCGTGGCTTCGACCTGCGAGATCGACGGTGCGAGATCGGCTTCACCGGCCTGAACCATGGCGGCGCGGACGGCAGGATCGGCGCGGAAGACGTAGGTTGCCTTGGTGACGGCGGGCTTTTTGCCCCAGTAATCGTCACGCGCATCAAGCACGATCTGCTGACCCGGCGTCCAGTTGGACAGCTTGTAAGGACCGGTGCCAATCGGCTCGCGAACGAATTCTAGCGGCGTGCCTTCCGGAACTATGGTGACGAGCGACAGGAGCAGCGGCAAGATCGGCTGGACTGGATCAACCTTGAAATCGATCGTGTTGTCGTCGACGACCTTCACGTCAAACTTCATGCCACCGAAATAGCGGCGGGATTCGCAGACATTCTTGTCGCTGAAAATGCGGTCGAAGCTATATTTGACATCCTTGGCGCCAAAAGCCTTGCCGTCGGAAAATTTCACGCCCTGGCGCAGATGGAAACGCCAGCTTCCATCGGCATTTTGCTCCCACTTTTCAGCCAGACGAGGCATCACACCGTTCTTGGTGCGGACATCGAGCTCGGTCAGCGTTTCGCTGACGTTTTCCATGATGACGCGACCAATATTTGAGCGGGTCGCCATGCACGGCTCGAGAAGGTCTGCCTCTTCCGGGAGAACGATCTTGATATCCGTAGACGCGGCATGAACCGGTGCAATGCCGGCACCGAATGCCATGACAGAGCCAAGAACGGCTCCAAATAGATGCGAGGTTTTCATGTCATTTCCTCCCTCTGGGGTGCATGTCGCACCGTTTGCTGCTCATCTCGCGGCGCATTGGCGTTCGCGTGCTGAAGGCACTCCTCCTGAAGCCCTGTGCGTCGGTCGGGATGCCTCCGTCCTTAACGATCGCCTTGATCGAGCTGGCACCGACCATCGGATTTCTCGATAAGTTTGTCAAATTAAATATTCGGAACTATCGATTTGTACAAACTTAACTTTCATAAAACGATTTAATTTCAGATAGATGTATCGCAACATAGGGTCATCAATGGCAAATTTCGTTTTTTTTCAAACTTGACAACTTTGTTATTTGAGTGATTTTCATAGGGTCAAGAGGAGACCCCGATGACGCCTGAAGAGATTGCATCCGCCATGAACGGCGCGGTAAACGTTGCCGGAAATGGACGACATGAGGCCATGTTGGCCTCTCCGATGATCCAGAACCATGCTTCCTTCCTTCACATGACCGATGAAGGCGCACTTATCTGCGCCTGGTTTGGCGGCACGCTAGAAGGGAAGTCGGATATCTCGATCTTTGCTTCGGTCCTGCCTGAAGGCTCCGACCAATGGGGCGAGCCGCAGCGGCTGAGCTTCGACCCAGATCATTCCGAACAGAATCCGGTTCTGTTTGCCGCACCTGATGGCAAGCTCATCCTGTTTCACACCTCGCAGCCATCCGGCAATCAGGACGAATGCCGGATTCGTCTGGCAGAGATTTCGCGCGATGCCTGCGACCCGACCAAGCTGACGGCAAGCGAGGGACAATATCTCGATCTGCCGCGCGGCTGTTTCGTTCGCGCTCCTCTGGTGGTACGCGATGATGGCGCGTGGCTTTTGCCGATCTTCCGCTGCATCCAGCGTCCAGGCCAAAAGTGGAATGGCAGCCATGACCGTGCCGCTGTCGGCATCTCTGAAGATGGCGGGAAGACATGGCGACTGGAGGATATCGACCAGTCGACAGGCTGCGTGCATATGAGCCCTGTCTTGATCGGCGAGAATAAACTGGCGGCAGTATTCCGCCGCCGCCAGGCCGATTCCGTCTATCGCACGGAAAGTGGGGACGGCGGCCGCACTTGGTCCGCGCCGCAGGCAACCGATGTGCCAAACAACAATTCTTCAATTGCAGCGATCCGCCTGCAAGACGGCCGGATCGCAATGATCTGCAACCCGACCAATGCGGAAATGTCTGCAGATCGCCGCGCGTCGCTTTACGATGAGTTGGGCGAAGAAGACGACCGGCCGGATGCCAACCCGGATGGCGGCTGCGTGCCCATCTGGGGCGTGCCACGCGCTCCGGTTTCCGTCTGCATTTCGGCTGATGGTGCCAGAAGTTTTTCACAGCGGATCGTGATTGAAAATGGTCCTGGCACCTGCATGTCGAACAATTCAATCGACGGCCACAACAAGGAAATGTCCTATCCGTGGCTGCTGGAAGGACCAGACGGCAGCCTCCACATCGCCTACACCTATTACAGGCGCGCCATCAAATATGTTCGTCTGGCTCCGGGCTGGGCCAATGCCAGTTCGAGTGCAGAAGTGGGAGAATAATCATGAGCAATATCATCGGCATCACCATGGGTGACCCCTGCGGCGTCGGACCGGAAATCACGGTGCGGGCGCTGGCCGAAATGGACGATGCGGACCGCGCTGCCACCCGCATCTACGGCAATCTGCCCACGCTGGAAGCGGCCCGTGAGGCACTGAATGTCGATATCGATCTCAAACCTTATGTCGTTGACCTCCCTATCGAAGGTGCGCCGCTTCCATGGGGCACGCTGTCGCCGGTCGCCGGCGACGCAGCTTTCCGTTTCATCGAAAAAGCGGTGCGAGATGCGGAAGCCGGAGTGATCGGCTGCGTCGTTACAGCCCCCATCAACAAGGAAGCACTCAACCTTGCCGGCCACCATTACGATGGCCATACGGGCATGCTGCGAAGCCTGACCAAATCAGCGGCGGCCTATATGCTGCTGGCATCGGAAAAGCTGAAGGTCATCCACGTTTCCACGCACGTCTCGCTACAGGAAGCCATCCGCCGCGCCACGACCGAACGGGTACTGGCAACGATCAAGGCCGGCAATGACCACCTGAAGCGCACCGGTTATGCCGCTCCCCGCATCGCGATTGCCGGCATCAATCCGCATTGCGGCGAAAACGGCCTTTTCGGCACTGAAGACGATGACCAGATAGCACCGGCCGTTGCAGCAGCGCGTGCCGAAGGCATTGATGCCTATGGTCCGATTTCTGCCGACACTGTATTCCACCGTGCCTATTCCGGCGCATTCGATCTCGTGGTCGCGCAATATCACGACCAGGGTCATATCCCGATCAAGCTTGTTGCCTTTGATACTGCCGTGAATGTCTCCGTCGATTTGCCGATTGACCGTACTTCGGTCGATCACGGAACGGCCTTCGACATTGCCGGCAAGGGCATTGCCAACCACGGCAACATGCTCTCGGCCATAGCCTATGCCCGCAAATTGGTGAACGGCGGCAAAGGAGAACAGGCATGAGCAGCGCTCCCGTTATCACCCTGCATCAGCCGAAAAGACTTCTTGTAGGCGCCGGCACGATCAGCGAAGTTGGGCCATGGGCCGGTGACGTATCCTCGACGCTGGTGATCGCGACGCCGATTACTGTCGGCTTTGTCGATCGCCTTAAACTGCCGGGCAAAATATCAGTTTTCGATGCCATTCCGGGCGAGCCTGAAATTGCGACGCTCGATGCAGCGCTTGCTGCAGCGCGGGCAGCAAAACCGGATCTCGTTGTCGGTCTCGGCGGCGGTTCGGTCATGGATGTCGCCAAGCTGGTGGCAGCCCTGTGGGACGGCGAACAGGCGCTTGCCGACGTTGCCGGGCCTAACAAGGTTACCGGCCGCAAGACCCGGCTGGCGCAGGTGGCAACGACAGCCGGCACCGGTTCGGAAGCCGGTATCCGCTCGCTGATTACCGACCCGGTCAAGGGCAGCAAGATCGCGGTCGAGAGCCCGCATCTGATCGCCGATCTGTCGGTCCTAGACCCGGAACTGACCTATTCGGTGCCGCCGGCCGTAACAGCCGCAACCGGCGTCGATGCCATGGCGCATTGCGTCGAGGCATTCACCAACAGACGCGCCCATCCGATGATCGACGGTTTTGCCCGTATGGGCTTTCATCTTGTCGGCAAATTCCTGGCACGTGCGGTCAAGGATGGATCGGACCGAGAAGCCCGCGAAGGGCTGATGCTCGCGTCCTATTACGGCGGCATTTGCCTTGGCCCGGTCAACACGGCGGCAGGTCATGCCATTGCCTATCCGCTCGGGACGCTTTTGCATCTGCCGCATGGGCTCGCCAACGCCATCGTGTTTCCGCACGTCCTCGCCTTCAACCAACCGGTCATGAGGGACAAGACGGCAGAAGTTGCTGAGGCACTCGGCCTCGGCAAGAACCTTTCACAGGCCGACCTGAGCAGTGCGGCACATGGCTTCTGCGCTGATCTTGGCATCCAGATGTCTCTCGCCAAACACGGTGCCGCCGAAGCTGATTTGCCCCGCTTTGCCGCGGACGCCCACGCCATTCGCCGACTGATGGACAATAACCCGGTCGATATGAGTGTTAACGACGTTCTAGGGATCTACAGGGCCAGCTTCTGATCACAGGCCGCTGGAGGAGGAGAGGTGGCGCGATAGCTCGCGCCACCTTTTTTGTCTGATATCGCTGCGGTATAGACTTGAGAGAGCTATTTTCGCTCTCTCCCACCCTACTTATGAGATGACTGGAAAAGCCGCTCGCGCGAGCCCTTCAAATGTTCAAGCATCAGCCGCCGCGCTTCATTCTCGTCACGGCTGGCAATCGCAGTGGCGATAGCCTCATGTTCGCCAAACACGCGGGACAAGCCAGACGCCTCCCGCTTGATCGAGGCGCCATGGAACTTCATTCCGACGGCAATATGGTCCTTCAACGCTTCCATGGCGGTGGAGAAATAATTGTTCTGGGCGGCGCGGGCGATTGCGAGATGGAACTGAAAATCTGCGTCTTCGCGATGTGATTGGCGGTTTGTCGCGTCACGCAGCAGTTCCAGCGCCTGGCGGATCGCCTTCAGGCTTTCGGCATCATGCCGCGTGGCGGCGGCAGCTGCTGCAGCCGGCTCCAGCGTCAGGCGGAATTCGTAACAATTCAGAAGGTCGGCGACATTTTCCAACTGGCCAAAACCGAGCGGATTTCTCAGACCCATCGAGCGGACAAAACTACCCGCCCCTCGGCGGGAATAGATCAGGCTCTGGTCGCGCAAGCGCTTCAATGCCTCGCGGATAACCGGGCGGGAAACCTCGAATTCGGCGGCGAGATCATGTTCCGTCGGCAGACGCTCATCCGGCTTGTAGGCACCGGACTTGATCGCACGCAGCATACGCTCGAAAACGACGTCAGCGAGACCTTTGCGAGCTGTTCCTGTTTCCAATCCCATCATCAACCTGCTTTCTGCAGGACAGTATCTGCAATCTGTTTCAACGTATCGGGCTGACCGAAACCACCCGATTTGGCGATAATGCAGCGCCCGTTGGCTGAAGCAAGACCTAGGCCCGGCATGCATTCACCATGCAGGCGCAGCCGCGAAAGACCGAACCTGCGCAGCACGGCTTCCGCAGTCGCGCCACCAGAGAGAAGCAGTATGCCATCGTAATCGGCAAAATTCCGCTTCAGACCGTCCGCCAGAGCTTCTGAGACAAGCTGAGGGTTTACATCGTCGGTACCCGGCGTTGCCTGAACCAGCGTCAAGTCAGATCCGGTATCGGTTGCCGCGTCGAGATGACCGTTGGGCGCAGGCAGATAATTCAACCTGTGTTCATGGCGCAGAATTTCTATCTGCCTAAGCGTTATCGGATCGCGCGAGCCGATAACGAAAGCAATCCGGCCGGAGGGAATGGCTGCCGCACGTGCCTCGGCTCCGGCGGTCATGCGTCGAGCAAGCGCTTCGGCAAGGCCACGAGCTCCGACCAACAGGTCCGTGCCATCGCTCTGCGCCTCAGCCAGAATGGCATCCATATCGGCCGGCGTGCGGGTATTCGGAATGCGGGCGCAGGCAGCATGGGCGCCCAGCCGATCGGCAATCACGATCGGTGTCTCTATGCCGAAACCGGAGACGCGCCCATCCTCCACGATACGGTCAAATTCCGGGATCGCCGGCACGACGAGAGCTTTCTTGAAGGGGGTAGCATCCAACTCGGCGACAATATTGCCCTTCAAGCGGGAGTCGACCTTCTTGAAAAGTTTCGTCCCCTTCGGCAGCAGAGCAATGACCGCAGTCGTTACAGCACGAGCCTTATCTGAATCAATTTCCCGCGTATTAAGATTGATCGACAAAACGTCTGGGCGGTCCCCAACGACACCAGAGATTGCATCCCGGTCGAGCGCGACTTCCGTACGAAGACCACGCCCGGCAAAAGGGGCTGCAGAGTCGAGCGCACCTGTCAAATCGTCCGCGAGAATGGCTAACATATGTCTCCGCCCACTTATGTTGTAATCTTTATACCATAAAAAAACGCTTATATGTCAACAATAATATAGAACTAAATTACAAATGAGATCACCTCTTCTGACAAAGCGAGGGGACGTAAAGCCTACTCTGCCAGGCCTGCGATCGGAGAGAAACCTCGCAGCCATCAACCAAAGGCATCAGCAAGGCCAGCTATCGAATCGACAGCAATTTCGCCGTTTTGATCAATTGCAAAGAAAACAAGGGCAGCAGCAATAGCTCAGCCCTTCTGGAACTTGACGAACATTTTCCGAATGGCAGGGATGCGGTATTTTATCGATGCGGTGGCGTACTGGTACTCGGTGAAATCTCGACTGCCAGTCACAAGCCCGCTCTTCGCTATACGGAAATAGCTTTGGACTGCCATGATTTTCTTCTACCGCTCCAACCGAGGCCGCCTACCATGACGTGGGGCGAGGCTCTCGATCGAAACGCGATTTTATGCTAGTTACTTTTGCCTGACTTGGCCTTGGTCGGCCACCAGGCGCGCCTGTTTGAATACTTTGCGATTTCCGGGGAAGCCGACGACCGCTTCCGCAACATGTTCGGCGGCGATCGCAACGAAATCAGCCTTGGCACCGACTTCGATCCCATAACCATCAAGCCTGAGCGCCTTGGCACCCGCCGTGGTGACGATATCGAAGGCCGCCTGCAATTCCGCGTCGGTAAAAAAGCCGGAGCGGTAACCGATGATTTCCGCCCGGCGCAGCATGTCGCCATCGCCATAAGGCCACCAGCTATCGCGGATGTTGTCGCTGCCGCTGAAAACGTTGACGCCTTCCGAGCGCAACAGCGCGACCGGCGGAAAGCTGTGATGTCCCGGCGCGTTGGTCATGATCGAGATACCGCTCCGGGCAACTCTTGCGGCGATCCTGCGCGCTGCATCGGCCGGAAGATCGCCGAGACCATAGGCGTGGCTGATCGAAACGTGGCCCTGCATGCCGAGCGCTTCCGTCCGTGCGCAGATTTCCTCGATGGTGAAGGCTCCCATCGTGCCGCCCTCGTGCAGATGGATATCCGCATCGACGCCGCGTTTTTCGGCGATGCCGAAGACGACATCGAGATGGGCGGTGACATCACGGTCGAAACTGGCCGGGTCAAGGCCGCCGATCAGGTCTGCACCAAGGCCGATCGCCTCATCGAGAAGCTCTGGAGTGCCGGGGCTTTTCAGAATGCCGCTCTGGGGAAAGGCGACGAGCTGGATATCGATTATATCCCGGTATTCTTCCCTCACCGCCAGGATGGTCTCCAGCGACTTCAACCCGACCGACCCGTCGACCATGACGTGGCTGCGCATCTGCAGCGTGCCGTGCGAAACGCAAAGTTCGAGCTGCTTGATGGCACGCTCGGCCATCGGCTCCGCTTTCGCCATGTTTTCGGCCTGGAAGGCGACCCGTTCATGCACGTCGAAACCGTTGGTGCAGGGACGATGCGGCACCCATTTTCCGCCGTAGAAACTCGTATCCAGATGGATGTGACCTTCGACGAAACCCGGAACGAGCAGATCCCCTGCGATATCGACGACAATGCCTGAAGCGGATGCCTCGGTCGCCGGCTGGATACCGGTTATCCGGCCGTTCTCGACATGAATATCATGCAGCCTCCCATCGGCAAGCTTCGCATTGGTGAATATCGTCTTGGTCATGATCGGGTATTTCCTGAAAATCTTGGTCGTTGAAGGATTCAGATGGCTAGCGCCAGATGACAGGCAACCAAACCGCCGCCCTTGCGTGCCCGAACCTCGGGCGCCGCCTTGCTGCAAATATCCGTCGCCATCGGACAGCGGGGGTGGAAGGCGCAGCCTTTCGGCGGATCGAGCGGGCTTGGTGGTTCACCGCCCATCAGTTCCCGGTCGCGATTGGGAGCCGCGACATCCGGGATCGTCTGGAGCAGCAGACGCGTATAGGGGTGTTGCGGATCGGCAAAAAGCGCCTCCGTATCCGCTTCCTCAACGATCCGGCCGAGATACATGACTGCGATCCGATCCGCCATGTGCCGCACGACGGCAAGGTTGTGACTGATGAAAAGATAGGTAAGGCCGAGTTCGTCCTGCAGGCGGCGCATCAGGTTGAGGATCTGCGCCTGCACCGAAACGTCGAGTGCAGAGGTCGGCTCGTCGCAGACGAGGAATTCCGGCTCGCTGGCGAGCGCCCGGGCGATCGAGATGCGTTGACGCTGCCCGCCGGAAAATTCGTGCGGATACCGTTTCGCATCATCCGCAGAAAGACCGACCGTGCGCAGCAGTTCGGCGACACGCGCCTCGATCACGTCAGCGCCATTGCGCAGGCCGAATTCGCGGATCGGCTCGGCGATGATATCGCCGACACGCCAGCGCGGATTGAGGCTCGCATGCGGATCCTGGAAGATCATCTGCGCTTCCATCGGCTTGCCGCGGCCTCGGCCCTTGTCCGCGGGTGCAAACAGGATTGCGCCTTCGCTCGGTGCGTAAAGCCCGGTGACAAGCCGCGCGACCGTGGACTTGCCGCAGCCGGATTCACCGACAAGTGCGAGGCATTTCCCCTTCTCGACCGTGAAGGTGACATCCTGCACGGCGCGCAGGTAACGCTTCGGCTTGCGGTCGATCACCCGGTTCAACCAGGGCGCGGAGACATCGAAAATGCGGGAGAGCTGATCGACTTCCAGGGCGTTGTTTGTGCTTCTCACTGAACACCTCCATCATGAACGAGACAGGCAACACTGCCCTGCCCTTCGGCAACCATCACGGGGCGGACCTGCCGGCACCGCGACCCGGATTCAAGACAGCGCGGATTGAAGGCGCAACCGGTGGGAATGGCATTCAGTCGCGGCATTGCACCGTCGATCTGGGCAAGACGCTCGACACGGGCGCCGAGGGCCGGGATCGAGCCCATCAGGCCGCGCGTATAGGGATGTTTCGGTCGGCTCAGCACCTCTTCGACCGGACCGATCTCAATGACGCGGCCGGCATACATCACGGCCACACGGTCGGCGGTTTCGGCAATCACGCCCATATCGTGCGTCACCAGCATGACGCCCGTACCGTGCTCACGGCAAAGTTTTCGCAGCAATGCGGTAATCTGCGCCTGAATCGAAACGTCGAGCGCCGTCGTCGGTTCGTCGGCGATGATCAGTTGTGGATTGCCCGCAAGCGCCAGTGCGATGACGACACGCTGGCGCATGCCGCCGGAAAACTGGTGTGGATAGTGATCGATCCGCTCATCCGCGCCGGGAATGCCGACCTGTTTCAGCAATGCGATCGCCTGGGCGCGCGCTTCCGTACGGCTTCGGCTGGAATGCAGCCGGACGGTCTCGATCAACTGCTGGCCGACGGAGAACAACGGATTGAGCGAGGTGAGCGGATCCTGGAAGATCGCACCGACCATGCTGCCGCGGATCGATGCCATTTCCGCTTCGCCGAGATTGTCCGTGCGCTTGCCGCCGATGCGAATTTCGCCAGAAGCCACTCGGCCGGGCGGTTCGAGCAGGCCGAGCACGGCCATGCCCGTCATTGATTTGCCCGCGCCGGATTCGCCGACGACACCGAGAATTTCGCCGCGTTTGATCGTCAACGAAACATCGGAGAGTGCGGTGAGTACTCCTTTGCGGGTCGGAAATTCGACGGACAGGCCGCGAACATCCAGCGCGAGCGCATCGGAGGCTGGTGGATGGCAGGGTATGCTCATGACGCAACCTCGCTTTGGCTGAGATGCAGTGGATAGCTTGGAGGAAAGATCGTCTCGACCGGCGGATGCCCGTAAGTGCGTTCGGGATAACGCGTCACAAGCCTGTCGAACTGCGCCTGTGCCTCATCGCGAGCCGCCGAAAGGTCGATGCCGGCAACCTGTCCGTCACGCATCGACAGGCGACCATCGACGATGGTGGCGCGGGTGACGCGCCCGGTCGCGCCATAGACGAGCGTCTGGATCGGATCGATGCGCGGTGCGATCATCCGGTCGGCCATGTCGAAGACGGCGATATCTGCTTTGGAGCCGATGGCAAGCCGACCTAGATCGGGGCGTTTGAGAGCGTCGGCACCTGCGATCGTCGCAGCGTCGTAGAAGTCCGCGGCAGATCCGGCATCGCCACACCCTTCGGCAATGCGGTTTGCCATCAGGCCGACCGACATGTTCAGCACCATGTCCGGCGGCGCGGTGTCGGTGCCCATCCCGATGCGGATACCCATCGCCTTTATCTTCGAGAAGGACTTGAGCGAGGAACCATGCCGGGCCGAAACGAGCGGACAATGGACGACCGTGACGCCGTTTGAGGCATAGCGGGCAAGATCGTCGTTCGTGGCAACGGTCGCATGCGGTGCGATCAGGCGTGAGGAGAACAGGCCAAGGCCATCCAGCCATTCCGGCGCGGTGACCCCATGCAGGCGCCGCACGGTCTGCAGTTCCATCTCGCCCTGTGCCATATGCAGGCGAACCGGCAGGTCCATCTCATCGGCATGGGCGAATGTCCGGCGCAACAGGATCTCGGTACAGGTCTCTACCCGGTCCGGGGCAAACATCCCGGAGATCAGTCCGGCGGCGGTTCCGTGGATACGGCCTGCAAAAGCCGCGGCGGCATCCAGTTCCGCCAACCCCCGCTCCTCGTCGAAGACCGGCTGCATCGCGCCCGTCTCATCGAGGATCACGCCGCCGCTGCGATAGGCAGGCCCGAGCCAGACGCGCAGGCCGAGTTCCTCGGCTGCCACCGCCGCCGCCTCGAATTCCGCCACCGTCTCGCCCCAGGCGCGGTAAAAGAGCGATGCAATCGGCAGAGCCGAAGTAATGCCGTTCAGAAGAAGCTGCGCAAAGGCATAACGCTTCTGAAAGACAAGCTCTTCCGGGCTGTACATTTCATAAGCCCGTGCTGCGTAATCCGTCGGCCAGACACGGCCTTTCTTCCAGCCTGGCTGGTTGTCCATGCCCAGAACGGTCGTGTCGAGGTCGGATAGCGCATCGAGATCGACGAAGCCAGGGCCGATCAGGGCGTCGCCCATGTCGTAACATGCCGCAACGTCGCCCTCGAACCGTTTTCCGATCCAGATGACGCGATCATTCTCGATCACCGCTTCGCCACCTTCGACGAGCCGCCGGCCTTCGGGCAAATCGGCGATCATGTAGCGAGCCTTCAGCGCCCACCGGCCGGGCGGCCGTTTTCCGAGCGGAAGGGCGGACCAGTTCCGGTCTTTCATCATGGCCGTTCCCGCAGGCTTTTGCCGTCACGTGCAACAACATTGCCGGCCGTCACGACAAGCTTGCGCGGCTGGTGGGTAACGATCGCCTCACCGACACTCTCGCCCTCGACGATGACCACATCGCCACGCCCACCGACAGTGAGCACATGGTTGGCGCGATCCATCGCCACCGCGCCGCCTGTCGTGCAGACATCAAGCGCCATCAGCAATTCATCGTCGCGGCGCAGATTGTTCTTCATGCCGAGCAGCATGGCGCGCTCCAGCATGTCGCCATTGCCATAAGGCCCCCATGTGTCGCGAAAACCGTCGACGCCTGCGCCGAAGCGCACGCCGGCAGCACGTAACCGCTTGAGCGACGGGACTTCGCGCGACGGCGGCGCGGTGGTCAGGATCGGCACGTCGAGTTCGGCACAGGTATCGATCAATCCCTGGCTTACGTTCCAGTCGGGCATCCCGAGGCAGAAGGCGTGGCTGACGGCCACCTTGCCCTGCATGCCGAAAGCCCGAATGCGCTCGAAGATCAGCTCCATCGAAAAGGCCCCGAGTTCGCCGCCTTCATGCAGATGGATATCGATGCCCTTGCCGTATTTTTCCGCCAGCGCGAAGATCGTGTCGAGATGTCCCTTCGGGTCGCGGTCCATGCCGCAAGGGTCGAGGCCGCCGACGAGATCCGCACCCATCGCCATCGCCTGATCGAGCAGTTCGACCGTACCGGGCCGACGCAGCAGGCCGGATTGCGGGAAGGCGACGATCTCGATCTCGACGACACCGGCAAGCTTGCGACGCGTTTCCATCACGCCTTCGAGCGCCACCAGCCCCTGATCGGTGTCGATATCCACATGGGTACGGATCAGCGTCGTGCCGTAACCGACAGACTGCAGCGACTGGCGCATGGACTGGACATGGGCATCAAGCCCGTAGTCGCGTTTCACCTTGCGCTCGTTGTCGATCTTGTCGATCAGCCGCGGGCCGACCTCGTTGACATACCAGGGATAACCAAGCAGCGACTTGTCGAGATGGGTATGCGCATCGACCAGGCCCGGAATGGCGATACGGCCACCGGCGTCCTCCGTTGCAATGCCTTCGTCGGCAAGTCCCGGTCCGATTGCGGCAATAAGGCCGTCCCTGATCAGGATGTCGGACGCCTCGCCCCCCATGGGTCTTGCGTTCTTAATCAGAAGATCACTCATGGATATGCCTCAGCGCAGTTTGGGATTGAGAGCGTCACGCAGCCAGTCGCCCAGCACGTTGATCGAGACGACCAGCAGACAGAGCTGCAGGCCGGGGAAAAGCACGATCCACCATTGTCCGGAAAACAGGAACTGATTGCCGATGCGGATCAGGGTGCCGAGCGACGGTTGCTCCGGCGGCATGCCGACGCCGAGGAAGGAAAGTGTCGCCTCGATCAGGATGCCGAGGCCGAAATTCAGCGTCGCAGTCACCAGAAGCGGCGTGGTGGTGTTGGGAAGGATATGCTTGATCAATATCCGCCATGTCGGCACGCGGATCAGCCTTGCCGCCTGCACATATTCCTTGTTGCGCTCGACCATGGTCAGCGCCCGGACGGTGCGCGCATATTGCACCCAGGCGGAAAGTGAAATCGCCAGCACGATGACACCGGAAGCGCCAACCTCACGCAAGGATGGCGGCAGAGCCTGCCGTGCGAGCGCCGAGACGAGGATGGCGATCAGCATGGTCGGCATCGACAGGAGAACGTCTCCGGCCCGCATCAGCAGACCATCCGCCCATTTCCCGTAATAACCGGCGACCAATCCGAGCGCCGAGCCGACGATCAGCGATACCGCGACAGAAGCCGCGCCGATGACGATCGATGCCCGCGAGCCATAAAGAATGGCCGACAACAGGTCGCGGCCCTGCGTGTCGGTTCCAAGGATGAACGGCCATTGACCGTCTTCCATCCAGATCGGCGGAATCTCGGCGTTCAGCAGGTCGAGCGAGGCGAGATCGTACGGGTTCTGGACGGTGATCAGCGGCGCGAAAAACGCCGAGCCGATAAGAAGCAACAGCAGGATTGCAGCCCCGACAGCGGAAGGGTGATGGGTGAAACTCCACCACAGATCGGAATCCCGCAGGCGGGAAAACCGGGAAGGAGAAGAGCGGAGCTGCTGCTTTGTCGTCTGTTCAACGATAGTCATGGTTGTCTCCCGTCACGCGGCGCGCAGGCGCGGGTCGATCAGCGCATAGGCAATGTCGACGAACGTGTTCAGCGTCACGAAGATGAAGGATACGATACAGAGATAGGCCGCCATGACAGGGATATCGACGAAGGTGACGGCCTGCATGAACAGCATGCCCATGCCGGGCCACTGGAAGACGGTTTCGGTGACGAGCGCAAAGGCGATCAGGTTGCCCACCTGCATTGCCGTCAGCGTCACCACCGGCATGAGACAGTTTTTCAGTGCATGGCGAAACCAGAGCGCCCGGCGTTTCACCCCGCGGGCACGGGCGAACTTGATGAAATCGGCCCGCAATATTTCCAGCATTTCGGCGCGGACGAGGCGCATAACCAGCGTGATCTGGAAAAGCGACAGAGACAGCGCCGGCAGCACGATTGCGGCACGGCCGGAGGGCGTCAGCAGTCCAGTCGACCACCAGCCAAGCTGCACGACCTCGCCACGACCATAACCCGGCAGCCAGCCGAGGCTGACGGAAAAGGCAAGGATCAGGATGATGCCGACGAAGAAACTCGGCAGCGAGACACCGACGATGGAGGAAAACTGCAGGCCTTCAGCCCACCAGCGCCCGCGGCCGATCGCGGTGAAGACGCCGAGTGGAATACCGATCGCCAGCGACAGGATGGTGGCGATGATGACGAGTTCGAAAGTTGCCGGAAAACGCTCGCCGATCAGGGTGATGACATTCTGCTGATTGCGCCAGGAAAGACCGAATTCACCCTGGGCGGCATTGGTAACGAAACGCAGATATTGCACCAGAAATCCGTCATTCAGGCCGAGACGGCTGCGCAACTCGTCGCGCTCCACCTGGGTGGCGCTTTCATTCACCATCATCTCGACGGGATCGCCGAGGAAACGGAAGATCAGGAAGGCGAAAAAGGCGACGGTCAGCATGACAAGGATGGCGTTGCCGACGCGTTTTACGAGGAAGGCGATCATGGTCGCGGCGTCCCTGGTTTCAGAAAAGCGAATGGTACCCCTTGCCGGTGTGATCGACGGCAAGGGGCATGGCGACTTACATCTTCACCAGCCAAAGGCGGGGAAGGTTGTCCGAGAAGAGCGGGAAATCCTTGATCTTCGCGGTTGTCGCCCAGGCAAGCGGCTGCTGATGCAGCGGGATCATCAGGGCATGGTCCTTGGCGATTTTCAGCGACTGCGCTTCCATCGCCAGCCGCTTGGTCTGATCGAGTTCGACGGCGGAAGCCTCGGTTACCTTATCGAATTCCTTATCGGACCAGCCGCCCCAGTTGAAGATGCCGAACGAGCCTTCCTTCGTATGAAGAACCTGCGAGGTGAGGCTGTAGGTGTCGAGCATGGGCAGGGTCGCCCAGCCGAGCGTGTAGACATCGACCTTGCCGGACGAGCGCTTCGGCGTCTGTACCGCACGGGTGCCCTGGTCCAGCTTCGGCTTCAGGCCGACGCGCGACCACATGGAAGCCACCGCCTGGCAGATCTGCTCCTCGTTGACGAGGCTGTCGGCACAGTTGAACTCGAATTCGAAACCTTCCGCGCCTGCCTCCTTCAGCAGAGCCTTGGCCTTTTCCGGATCGGCTTTCACTGGCGTATCAAGTGCCGCGTCATAACCGGGGATCTGCGGAGCCACGAGCGCGCCGGCATTGCGCGATTTTCCGCGCATCACCTTCTTGTTGATCAGGTCGAGATCGATGGCGAGCTGCATTGCCTGGCGGACACGCAGATCCTTCATCGGGTTTGCAGCACCGGACAGAAGCTGATCACGTTGGGAAAAACCGATCATCACAGTGCGAAGGTCGGTGCCTTCCAGCACCTTGACCTCAGGCGAAGCGGCAAGCCGCGGCAGATCCTGCACCGGCGCCTGATCGGTGAAATCGATATCGCCGGCGAGAAGGGCAGCAACACGAGTTGCCGGCGAGGCAATCGGGGTCAGCTCGATCCGGTCGATATTGTGTTCAGGCTTGTCCCACCAGCCATCGAATTTGGTGAAGACCGTCTTTGCGTCCGGCTGGCGGCTTTCGAGCTTGAACGGGCCGGTGCCGTTTTCATTGTAGGTGGCAT
Source organism: Neorhizobium sp. LMR1-1-1.1 (assembly GCF_040675795.1). Lineage (NCBI taxonomy): Bacteria > Pseudomonadati > Pseudomonadota > Alphaproteobacteria > Hyphomicrobiales > Rhizobiaceae > Neorhizobium > Neorhizobium sp. LMR1-1-1.1. The sequence continues at coordinate 210,043 of NZ_JBEGHE010000069.1, read as the reverse complement.
AACCTTCGGTGCCGGACCCGACATCGGTCGGCGCTTCGGCATTATTGACCTTCAGCCAACCTGCATCGAAGATGTAGATGGTTGTAAGGTCATTCGGCAGAAGCGGGTAATTGGCCGAGACATCGATCTCGATCGTGTGTGCATCGATGACGCGGGAGCCCTTATAGGCCGGAATATTGCCGCGCAGCGGCGACTTCGGGTCCGAGGCGCGCTTCAGCGAAGCCTGCACATCTTCAGCCGTGAAATCGGCGCCGTTGTGGAACTTCACGCCTTCCCGCAGCTTGAACCGCCATGTCGTCGGCGAGACGATTTCCCAGGATGTAGCGAGCGCAGGCTCGATCTTGAGATTGCGATCGTAGCGGACCAGTCCCTCATAAGTGTGATTGAGGACGCCAAGCGCAAAACTGTCGCCGTAGGAATAGGGGTCGAGCGAGCTGATATCGCGCGAGGCACCCCATTTCAACGTTCCGGCCGTGGCCGGCATCGCAAGAGCAAGAAGCGCAACGCCCCCCACCAGAATTCTCGATAAACGCATTGATAATTCCCCTCGGATTGCATGCAATTCTCACAAGACGATGCTTGGAACTGGAATGCATGACGTTAAAACCGGCTGCTGAAGGTGGCTTTTGGCGCTTTCTCTATCAGCTTGACTTCAGGCTAGATCAGAACGAATGCAAACTCAATAGATAATTGCATGCAATTTATTAGACTGGATGACGTACGATTTTTATGCGATATGCTGATGAAACTGCATTCATTCGAAAGAGCGACAGCAATGTCCACCAATCTCAGCAGAAGCGATGCGATCTACGCTTCGCTTCGTCGCGCAATCCTCGAACAGGCGTTGAAGCCCGGCACCAAGCTGCCGGAAGATTCCATCGGTGATACGTTCGGTGTCAGCCGCACGAGTGCCCGTAATGCGTTGCTAAGGCTGGCTTCCGACGGCCTTGTCGAGATCAAGCCGAACCGCGGCGCAGCCGTCGCCATGCCGACGCTGGAAGAAGCGGAAGAGGTTTTTGCTCTGAGACGTTGCCTGGAGCGTGAAGTGATCGAAAGGCTGTGCAAGCGCATGCCGCGCGATGGCATCGACGCGCTGATCAGCCATGTTCGGGAAGAAGAAAGGGCGCTTCAGGCATCTTCGCCGCGCTCCATCCGGCTTGCCGGCGAGTTTCATATCCTGCTTGCCGAACTCACCGGATCGAAACTGTTGATCGACTTCATCAGCCAGGTCGTCTCGCGCTCGTCGCTGATCCTCGCGCGTTTCGGAAGACCGCATTCCGCCGAATGCGGGATCGACGAACATGTGCAGTTGATCGAGGCGCTCAAGGAGCAGGATCCACAGACGGCTTGCCGGATCATGGACCACCATTTGCATGCAGTCGAAGACCGCGCCAAGACGGATGACAAGGATGACGGCCCCGACATTACCGAAATCCTCAATCGCTACATGTCGGCATCCGATTGAAATGAGCCAGCAAAGAGAGACGGCTGCGCGCTCCAGGCGCGGCATGGTGACAAGCCCGCACCATCTCGCCAGCGAAGCCGGAGCCAAGGTCCTGCGCCGCGGTGGCACGGCGATCGAGGCGGTGATCGCTGCAGGTGCCGCGCTGACAGTGCTTTATCCGCATTTTTGCGGGCTGGGCGGCGATGCTATCTGGATCGTCGCCGACCGCGCCGGCCGGCGCAAGGCCATCATGGGGATCGGCCAGGCAGCGAATGACCTGCCGAAGTTTGAAACCATACCTGCCCGCGGCCCGCTTTCTGCCCTGACCACTGCGGCGGTCGTCGACAGCTGGGGCCAGGCACTCAATTTTTCGCAGGAAAACTGGCAGGGCAAGGAGAGCCTTGCCTCACTGCTTGGCGATGCGATCGAACTGGCGGAGGAAGGTTTTCCGGTCAGCCGCTCGCAACAGCATTGGCATGCCTTTCGAAGCGGCGAGATCGAAAGCTGGCCGGGGGTCGCAAATGCTTTCGTCACGGAAGGGCATCAACGCCAACCACAGCTTGCCGAAGTGCTAAAAGCGATCGCTCTGCATGGGCATCGCGAATTCTACGAGGGCGAACTCGCTAACCGCATCGCCAGGGCGCTGGAAGCAGCCGGCAGCCAGATCCGGGCAGATGATCTGGCAAAGACCGTGGCCACCCTTGCCGACCCGGTGTCTGTCACCTATCGCGATATCGAGCTTCTGGGCCCGCCGCCCCCCTCGCAGGGTATTTCGACACTCGCCATCATGGGCATATTGTCGAATTTCTCGATGCGGAATGTCGATCCGACCTCTGCCGATTTCTACCATCTCTGTGTCGAGGCGGTAAAACAGGCGTTTCTCGACCGTGAGCAGATCGCCGATCCGGATTTCGCCGCGCAACGTTGCGCAGAATGGCTGGCGGGCGATTATCTTGCGGCCAAGGCGGAGGCGATCGATCCCAAATCCGCCCTGCCCTGGCCTCACCGTTTCCAGACCGGCGATACTGTCTATCTCGCAGCAGTCGACTCCGAAGGCCGATCGGCAAGCGTGCTGCAGAGCACCTATTATGACTGGGGCAGCGGCGTATTGCTGCCGGATACCGGCATTCTCTGGCAGAACCGAGGAGCCGCGTTCAGCACCGATCCGAAAAGCCCGAATGTGCTGGCGCCCGGCAAACGCCCCTTTTACACGCTCAATCCCGGCCTTGGCCTGAAGAACGGGATGCCGCATCTTCTCTACGGTACCCAGGGTGCAGACGGCCAGCCGCAGACGCTGACCGTTCTCCTCAGCCGTCTTATAGACCACGGCTTTGACCCGCTCTCCGCCCTTTCGGCGCCCCGTTTCCTTTTGGGCAGAACCTTCTCCGACACCCGCGACAACCTCAAGATCGAGGATGCCGTCGGCGATGATGTTCTGGCCGAGCTTGCGGGTCGCGGGCACGAGGTCATTCCGATCTCGGCGCTGAATGCCCTTTCCGGTCAGGCCGGCGTCATTCGATTGGACGGCGACGGCGGGATGGACGGGGCGCATGACCCGCGCAGCGATGGCTGCGCCATCGGAATATAGGTTTCAGATGAAAGTCGATCTCGTTCTCCGCAATGCCTTGATCGCCGGCCATCCGGGCCTAGTCGATATCGCCATCAGGGACGGCCTGATTGCAGAAATAGGAAGCCGGATCACTTGCGAGGCGGTCGAGGTAGAGGATCTCAAAGGAGCCTTTGCTTTTCCCGGCTTTGTCGACAGCCATATCCATCTCGACAAGGCCTGCATCATGGAACGCTGCTCGATCTGTGCGGGAACGCTCGAGGAGGCCGTGCGCGAGACGGCGAAGGCAAAGGCCGGGTTCTCGGAGGACGACGTCTACAAGCGGGCATCGGCGCTGGTCGAAAAGGCCATCATGCATGGCACCAACCGCATGCGGACATTCGTTGAAATCGACCCACGCGCCGGAATGCGATCCTTCGAGGCGATAAAGCGGGTTCGCGAGGATTACGTCTTCGCAATCGATATCCAGATCTGCGCCTTCGCGCAGGAAGGGCTGACACAGGAACCGGAAACGGAAGCCATGCTCGACGAGGCGCTTGGCTCGGGGGCGGACCTGATTGGCGGCTGCCCCTATACCGATGCCGATCCAACAGAACATGTCCGCAGGATCTTCGCACTGGCGCGAAAACATGACGTCGATGTCGATTTCCACCTCGATTTCAGCCTCGATCCGGCAAAGACCGATCTTCCGGCCGTGATCGAAGCGACACGAATAAACGGTTATGCCGACCGCGTGACGATAGGGCATGTCACCAATCTGTCAGCGCTCGATCCCGATGCGCTTTCCACAGTTGGAAAGAAGATTGTCGAGGCGGGTATCGCACTCACGGTCCTGCCTGCAACCGACCTTTTTCTTATGGGGCGGCAATATGGTTCGAATGTTCCGCGCGGTATCGCACCTGCCAACGCCCTTGCAGCTTTGGGCGTCAAAACGGCAATCGCGACCAATAATGTGCTGAACCCGTTCACGCCCTTCGGTGATGCATCGCTGGCGCGCATGGCCAATCTTTATGCCAATGTCATGCAGCTTTCGCGTGACGCCGACATCGAGCTTGTCTTCGACATGGTGGGAGCGCAAGCAGCAGCAATTACCGGCTTTCGACATGATCTGTCGGTCGGCCAACCGGCAGATATCGTCGCTCTCGATGCCGCAAATCCATCCGAGATCGTCCGTTCCTCAGCTCCCACCCTTGCGGGATGGAAGCGCGGGCGAAAGACATTCGTTCGCCCGAAGGCGCGGTTGCTCTGAGGCGATTGCATTTACGTCAGTGCGAGCAATCCGGGATGCCTGTCGGTTTCCCCGGCTGCAGGAATGCTGCTTTGGCTGCCGCGTCGCGAGCAGGCTATACCGGCCGCGACCGAAGCGCGTTGCATGGCCGCCTTGAGCGGCAGGCCGCGATCGAGTGCTGAAGCAAGCACGCCGACAAAGCAGTCGCCGGCCGCTGTCGTGTCCTTTACATCGATCGGCAGAGCCGTGACCCGGATTTCATCTCCATCGACACAGGCTTCCGCACCGTCTCCACCCAGAGTTCGCAGAACGCCGGTGCCAAGGCGGATCGAGAGCGCTGCGGCGGATGCTCGGCAGCCTAGCCAACCGGCCAGCGCCTCGGCCTCATCTTCGTTGACGACGACAAGGCCGCAGAGCGACAGAATCTTTTCGGACAGAGGGAAAGCCGGAGCGAGATTGAGGATCGACAGGGCCTTCGAGGCACTTGCGAGGCGGATGAGCCTTTCCACTTCCGCCACATCGTTTTCCATCTGCATCAGCACGACATTTGCCTGCTGCAGCAGATCCTCTTCCACGGCATCCGAAGACACGGAAAGATTAGCGCCAGCCGCAACAACAATCATATTGCGGCCCTTGGCATCGATATGGATCGAGGCATTGCCGGTCGGCTCGCTCACGCGCGCAACGCGGCTGATATCAGCCGTCGTTGCAAGATTTTGAAGGCCGATTTCGGCAAGGCTGTCCTTGCCGACCGCACCGACCATCACCACTTCGGCGCCATCCCGTGCCGCTGCCAGCGCCTGATTAGCGCCCTTGCCGCCAGATTCCGTGCGGAACCGTCTGGCAAGCAGGGTCTGCCCCGGTTGCGGCATCTCCTCGACCTCGTAGACAAAGTCGACGTTGATGGAGCCGAAGGTGATGATCATGGCATGTCTTTCTTCAAGCGACCTGAACGAAGTGGCCTTCGCCGGCTTCTTCATAGGTGCGTTTGGGCGGAACGTAATCGGCGCCGCGGAACGGGCTCTTGATCTCGTCATTGGAGATGCGGCGCGTCTGCCTGCGTGACGGATCGGCGATCGGAACCGCCGCCATCAGACGCTTGGTATAATCGTGCTGCGGGTTTTCGAACACGGCCTGACGCGGGCCGATTTCGACGATTTCACCGAGATACATGACCGCAACGCGGTGGCTGATGCGCTCGACAACCGCCATGTCATGGCTGATGAAGAGGTAACCCAGCCCAAGCTTTTCCTGAAGGTCCAGCATCAGGTTGATGACCTGCGCCTTGACCGACACATCGAGCGCCGAAACGGATTCGTCGGCGATCAACAGCTTGGGTTCCAGAGCAAGCGCACGGGCGATGCAGACACGCTGCCGCTGGCCGCCGGAAAACTCGTGCGGGAAACGATCCGCCATCGACGCGGCAAGACCAACACGCTCCAGGAGTTCACCAACACGGTCACGCGCATTCGATGCACTCACCAGACCATGGGTGATCATCGGCTCGGCGATCGCCTGCCCGACACGAATACGCGGGTTGAGGCTTTCGAACGGATCCTGAAAGATCATCTGCGCTTCGCGGCGAATGTCCGTCAGTTCCGTTTTTCCGGCTTTCAGCACGTTCTTGCCATCGATCCGTACTTCGCCCGACACCGGATCGGTGAGGCGGATGATCGAGCGGCCGGTGGTGGACTTGCCGCAACCGGATTCGCCGACCAGCGACAGGGTTTCGCCCTGACGAAGCTCCAGCGAAACACTTTCGACGGCATGGATACGGCCGATCGTCTTGCGCAGGAAGCCCCGCTTGACCGGAAAACGGGTGATCAGGTTGTCGACCTTGAGGATCGGCGGCTGATCGCGCTTGACGGTGTCCTCGGTCGCCTTGACCGGCTTGATCTCGCCGGTCTGCATGTCGACCTGTGGGAACCGCAGCGGACGATCCTTGCCGGTCATCGAGCCAAGCTGCGGCACGGCCGACAGAAGCGCACGGGTATAGGGATGTTTTGCGCCGGCAAAGAGATCGTGCGTCGTGCCGGTCTCGACCTGCTCGCCGCGGTACATGACGACGGTGCGGTCGGAAATTTCCGCGACCACGCCCATGTCATGGGTGATGAAGAGGACTGACATGCCCTCCTCTTCCTGCAATGTCTTGATCAGTTCGAGGATCTGCGCCTGGATGGTGACGTCGAGAGCCGTGGTCGGCTCGTCCGCGATCAGAAGCTTGGGATCACAGGCAAGCGCGATCGCGATCACGACACGCTGGCGCATGCCGCCCGAAAAGTTCATCGGATATTCGTTGAGACGCGACTTGGCCGAGGGAATCCGGACCTTTTCGAGAAGCCGTACGGCTTCAGCCTGAGCCTGGCTTTCCGACATGCCGCGATGCTGACGCAGCACTTCGGTGATCTGCTCACCGATCTTCAGGACCGGGTTGAGCGAGGTCATCGGTTCCTGAAAGATCATGCCGATACGGTTGCCGCGGATCTTCTGCATGTCTTCGAGCGGGATGGACAGAAGATCCTTGCCCTCGAATTCAATCTTGCCGGTCACGCGGGAGTTTCCGGGCGACAGCAGGCGCATGATCGACATGGCCGTGACGCTTTTGCCGGAGCCGGATTCGCCGACGACGGCAACGGTTTCCTTCGGTGCGATGTCGAAGCTCACATCATTGACGACATTGCGCCATTCGCTACCGACACGGAAGGCCGTGTTGAGCTTGGAGATGGAGAGAATAGGATTGGTCATGATCTTAGCCCTCGCGACGCGGATTGAGGATGTCGCGCAGGCTGTCACCGATCAGGTTGATCGCGACGATGAGCAACAGAAGGGCGATGCCCGGGAAGAGGCTGATCCAGTAATCGCCGGAGAGCAGGTATTCGAAACCGTTCGAGATCAGGAGACCCAGCGACGGTTCGGTGACCGGCAGGCCGATACCGAGGAAGGAGAGTGTCGCTTCCAGCATGATTGCATAGGCAACGCGCATGGTTGCGACCACGATCAGCGGCGGCAGGCAGTTGGGCAGGATGTGCCGGAACAGGATGCTGCGGTCCGGCAGCGCCATCGAGCGGGCGGCATCGACATAGGCGCGCTTGCGCTCCACCAGTGCCGAACCGCGGATCGTACGGGCATAATAGGCCCACTGCGTCACGACGAGCGCCAGAATGATCTTGTCGACGCCCTGACCGAGAATGGCGAGGAAGATCAGCGCGATCAGGATGGCGGGGAAGCTGAGCTGGATGTCGACGATACGCATCAGGATCGAGTCGGTCCGGCCACCGACATAGGCACTGACGAGGCCGATCGAGGCGCCGATGACCAATGCGATCGCCGCGCTGGAAAGGCCGACGAGGATGCTGGTGCGCAGGCCATAAAGGATGGCGCTGAACAGGTCGCGCCCCTGTGTGTCGGTGCCGATCAGGTAGGTCATGCCCGACATGCTTTCCGAACCTGGCGGCAGTCGGCCATCCATGATGTCGAGCTGCGCGAGATCGTAGGGGTTCTGCGGTGCAATCAGCGGCGCGAAGATCGCCGCAAGAATGAAGATGGTCACCAGCACCATGCCGAGTAGCGCAAGCTTGTCATGCAGCAAGGCATAGATGATTTCGCGCGCAGGCGAACGGGAGGTGGATTTTGCACCGCTGTTTGCAGTGGCATGAACTGAAGTGGTGGAGGACGAAGTATTGTCGGTCATCACGAGTTCCCCTCAAGACGGACGCGGGGATCGACGATCGAGTAAAGAATGTCGACCAGAAGGTTGATGACGCTGAACATCACGACGGTAATCATCAGGTAGGCGAGTATAACGGGGCGATCGAGAACACCGATGGCATCGATGATCAGCTTGCCCATGCCCGGCCATGCAAAGATGGTTTCGGTCACGACCGCAAAGGCGATCAGCGAACCGAGTTCGAGGCCGATGACGGTGATCAGCGGGATGAGTGTATTCTTCAATACGTGCACGGTGACGATACGACGTTCCGGCAGTCCCTTGGCACGGGCGAAACGGACGAAATCGAGCTGCATGGTTTCCATCACGCCGGCGCGGGTGAGGCGGATGACCAGCGAGATCTTGAACAGCGCCAGATTGAAGGCGGGCAGGAACAGATGCGACAGGCCATCCCATGTGAACATCGACAGCGGCACGCCAAATACATTGACGGTATCGCCACGGCCCGATGACGGCAGCCAGCCGAGATAGACGCTGAAATACATGATCATGACGAGGCCGATCCAGAAGGTCGGCAGACTGAAGCCGAGGATCGAGAAGGTCATGATCGATTTTGAGATAAAACCCTTGGGCTTCAAGCCGGCATAAACGCCGAGCGGAATACCGATGACCAGCGCCATGGCGAGCGCCACGAAAGCCAGTTCCAAGGTCGCCGGCATCCGGTTCAGGATCAGCGTCAGGGCCGGCTGGTTGAACACGAATGAATTGCCGAGATCACCGGAGAGAGCGTTGGTCAGAAAGATCCAGTACTGCTCCCAGACCGACTTATCGAGACCGAAGGCCTGAATGACCTGCAGGCGTTCGGCCGGTGTCGCGGTCGGGCTCAAGAGGACGTCGACCGGGTTGCCGACGAGAAAGAGGCCAGCAAAGACCAGAACAGACATGACGAAAAGTGTGAGCACGGTCTGCAGGGACCGGCTTAATAGATATCCGCTCATGCGTGTGAGCCTCCCATAGTTCGGCTACCGAACGTTTCCCCGCCATGGCGGGCAATGCGCTCGATCAGCAATTCGATGAACCCGGTTTCGTCGACATCGGTGACGACAGTGGTATTGGCTGGCCGGTTCATCTTGTTGTAGAAATCGGCATAGGTATAACCCATCGTCAGGCCGGTAACCTGCGCGCCGACAAAAGCCTCGCGGCTGGTAAACAGTTCGGGGCGGATGAGCCAGGCGATAGTCGTCGCATCATGGATCGGGCCGCCCGGACGACCGAAGCGCTTTTCGTCGCTGCGGTCGAAAGTGGTGAAGAGATTGTAGAGTGCGGCACCCGCCTCGCCGCCGGCGCGGAACCGCTCGAAATGGTCTGCCGTAAACAAAGCCTGAAAGGTCATGTCGAGGGGCATCAGCACGATCGGCACGCCGGACTGGAAAACGATCTCGGCCGCGTGCGGATCGGCATAGATGTTGAACTCCGCCCAGGGCGTGCGATGGCCAAGCGCCGTGAAGGCACCGCCCATCGATACGATCTGGCGAATGCCGCGCGCGACATCCGGATGCTGGATCAGCGCCAGTGCGACATTCGTGAGCGGTCCGATGGCGCAAATGGTGATCTGCTCACCCGCCGTTACGGCGGCGCGAGCCGAACGCACGATAAACTGGATTGCACTCTCTTCTGCCGGCACGACATCGCCCGCCTTGACCAGCTTGTCATCGAACGAACCGATGCGAGCGTATTTGCCATAAACCTGTTCGCGCACAAGCGGGCCACTTGCGCCGGCAAAAACCGGCACGTCACGGCGGCCGCTCACGCCCACCAGCTTGCAGGCATTCGTAACCGTATGTTCCAGCGAAACATTGCCGGCCACGATAGAGAGGCCGAGAACCTCGATTTCCGGCGAGGCAAGCGCCATCAGGATGGCAGCGGCATCGTCCACGCCCGGATCCGCATCGATGATGACCTTGTGGCTGCTCATGCGACAGCCTTTTCGTCAGCGTAGCGCGACAGGCGCTCCAGGAAAAAGGCAATCACGCCTTCCGCATCGACCTTGGTGACGATGTCTGCATTCGGCGCCAGCCCGCTCTTGCCATACCAGTCGGCAATCGTCTGGCCCATGCAAAGCTCGCTTTCGTATTCGACGAAGACGCGCGCCTTCTGCGTCTCGAACAAATGCGGCGCGAGGATGTAGGCCATGACCAGCGGGTCATGAAGCGGGCCGCCGCGCGAGCCGTAACGGCGCACGTCGTTGCGGTCCCAGAAAGCCATGAGTTCGGCCAGCGTTTCGGAAATACGGCCGCTGACGCGCGAAAACTCGGCGACATGCTCCGGCTTCAGCATCACCTGATGGGTCGCGTCGAGCGCCAGCGCCACGATCGGGATGCCGCTCGAAAATACAATATGCGCAGCGTGTGGATCGGCGAGAACGTTGAATTCCGAGGTCATCGTGCGGTTGCCCGGCTCGCGATAGGCACCGCCCATCATGACGATGCGTTCGATACCGTCGGCCAATTGCGGTTTCATCCGTAGGGCCACCGCAACATTGGTGAGCGGTCCAAGGCAGCAGAGCGTGATGCGCTCACCGGTTTCGGCACCATTGCCAAGCGCTTCGATAAGAAAATCGACGGCGGACATCGCTTCCGCCTTCTTCACCGGCTCCGGCAGCGTCGTGTTGCCGAGGCCCGTCTTGCCATGGAACTGTCCATGGATCGGCTCGCGCAGCATCGGCCGGAAACAACCGGCATAGACGGGGATATCAGTGCGGTTTCCGAGCTCGCAAACCTGCAGCGCATTACGCACCGTACGCTCCAGCGGCTGGTTGCCGCAGACCGGAGTTATACCAAGGATCTTCAGTTCCGGCGAAACGAATGCGGTCAAAAGCGCAATCGTGTCATCGATACCGGGATCACAATCGACGATGATCGAAGTCGGCTTCATACAAAATGCCTTCAATGTGGGAACCAGAAACGTCAAAGGGCGCCGATACTGCGCAAAACGCCGGCGATTTCCTCGCGCGCCGCGTCATTCAGCGGCATTTGCGGATGCATCGGCGCACCAACGGCGAATCCCTGCAGGTCGAGCGCCGTCTTGATGCAGGCGGCGATCGAGTATTTCGCAAAAACCTCGTTCAGCTTCCAGAGCGGCCGCTGCAGCTCCATTGCCCGCGCCCAATCACCCGCCTTGGCGGTTTCGTAGAGTTCAATGCTCTGTCTGGGCGCGATACAGGCCGGTCCAGCCATCCAGCCAACCCCGCCGATCATCATCACGCAGGTCGGAATGTGTGCGGAAGCTGCAAACACTTCCATCCGGCCACGCGTCCGCTCGATGATGGAGAGAAGACGACCGGTATTGGTGGAGGCATCCTTAATGTAACGAATATTGTCGATGCGGCTAAGGCGCTCGATCACCGGGAGCGACAGGTCGGAGCGCTGGAACTGCGGGTTGGTGTAGAGCACCACGGGGCGCCCTTTTGCCGCCTTGGCGATTGCGGTAAAATATGCTTCAACGCCCTCGTCGCTGATCGGGAAGTAGGCTTCCAGGATGGCCAGAATCCCGTCGACGCCCGAGTTCACCATATATTCGGTCTGGGCAACGGCATCGGCTGTTGATGTCGACGCCACGCCGGCGACAACGGGGACACGGCCACTGCTGGCCGAGATCACCGTGTCGACGACGCGGCGCCTTTGCTCTTGGGAGAGATAGGCATATTCACCAGTGCTGCCGAGCGGCGCGAGGCCATGGACACCTTCATCGATGAGATGGTCCACGAGATCTGCAAGCAGATTCCGCATCACATTGCCGGCTTCGTCGATCGGCGAAACGAGATAGGGAAATACACCGCTGAAGGACATGGTGAACCGCTCCTCTTTCGATCAGTTCGGCTTCACGTAATAGGGAAGCGTGTAGCCGTCGGAGCGACCCGCATAGTTTATGTCGCTCTTCACCGCCCAGGTATTGGCGAGATAGAAGACCGGGATGACGCCGAGGTCGGTCATCGCGATTTCCGTGGCCTTCTTCAGCAGGTCCTCGCGCTTGGCATCGTCCAGCGTTGCACGGGCTTCGTTGAGCGCCTTGTCGAATTCCGGGTTGGAATAACGACCGCGATTGCCCTGGCCGGCCTTTTCGCCATAGGTCTCAAGGATAGGCCCGAGAACGCCCGAAGCTTCGCCGGTTTCGACGGCAGCACCACCCATGATGAACGAAAACTCGAGGTTCGAGGCGCGGGTGAAATAAACGCTGCCTGGCAGGGTGGCGACTTCGGTCTTCACGCCGACGCGGCTGAAGAACTGGCCGATTGCCTGTGCCACCTTGCTGTCGTTCGGATAACGGTCGTTGGAGGCATGGAAGGTCAGCGCAAAACCATCCGGGTAACCGGCCTTGGCAAGCAGTTCCTTCGCCTTGTTCGGATCATAGGCATCGACCTTGATGGCCGGATCATAACCGAAATAACCCTCCGGCACGACCTGGCCGGCAGGTACGCCCTGCCCGTCCATTATCCGATCGACCAGCGCCTCGCGGTTGATCGACAGCGAAAGCGCACGGCGCACATCGGCGTTCAAGAGCGGGTTCTTGCCGTCAGGACCCTTGGCGAACGGCGATTGTTCGCGGTTCTGGTCCATATGCAGATACATGATGCGGTTGCCGGCAATGTTGACGACCTTCATCTTGTCGGAGGCTTCCAGGCGGCGGGTATCGGCCGTCGGGATGTTTTCGATCATGTCGACATCGCCCGAAAGCATGGCGGCAACACGGGCGCTCGGGTTCTTGAAGACACGGAAGGTGACCTTGTCCCACTGAGCCTTTTCGCCCCAATAGGCATCGTTTTTCTCAACGACGACGTTATCATCCGGAGACCACGAAACGAACTTGAACGGCCCGGTGCCGATGACGCCCTTGCCGGTGTTCATCTCACTGGTCGTGACCTTTTCCATCTCGGCCGGCAGGATGGCGATACGGCTGAGGTTGTTCAAGAGCAGCGGCGTCGGGCCGGAGGTCTTGATGCGCACCGTCAGTGGATCGACTGCCGTCACGTCGGTGATCGCCTTCACATAGGCGGCAAACGAGCTAGGGCTGTTGGTGGATGCAAGCGGAATGCGCTTGATGCTGGCGACCACGTCTTCAGCGGTGAAATCGCTGCCGTCGTGGAATTTCACGCCTTCGCGCAGCTTGAATTCCCAGGTCGTGTCATCAACGATCTGCCAGGAGACTGCCAAAGCCGGCTGGATCTGCTGCTTGTCGTCCTGATTGACAAGGCCGTCGAAAATATTGCGCGCCATCGCGCTATTGGGGCCGACGACATAGAATTGCGGATCCATGGATGTCGTCGAGGCGGAAAGACCGACGGTCAAATCCTTTGCCTGGCTTGCGAGCGGCATGGCGGAAACAGACGCGACCAATGCGGCTGCGAACACAGAAAACTTCATGGTGAGGACTCCTCCGGGTTGTCCAATCTCCGCACTCTCCCTGCGGGGTGGAGATGAGTTAAAGCTTTCTTACAAGAAAGAAAAATTGCATTTTGTACTCGATCCATGCCTTAATGTTATGGAGAGGATACCAGCATGCGATTGAAACCACGTCAGGTAGAGGCATTCAGGGCCGTGATGATGGCCGGGGGCATTACCGCGGCGGCAGATGCCCTCAATGTTACCCAACCCGCCGTCAGCCGGTTGATCCGCGATCTCGAGGACGTCGTTCAGATGACATTGTTCGAGCGGATCGGCGCACGCCTCATACCGACCGCAGAGGCGACCCAGCTCTATCGGGAGGTCGAGCGGCTTTATCTGGGTCTCGACCAGATTGCCCAGGCCGCCGACGATATCCGCCTGCACAAGAATACCGTTCTTCGTATCGGCAGCGTGACATCACTTGTCCGTCCCTATCTGCATCGGGCCATAGTCGACGTGATCGGCGAGCGGCTGGATATTCCTCTGGTTATCGAGGTCGAGAACAGTCGTTACATCTGGGACATGGTCGAGCGAAACCGCTACGATCTCGGCCTGGTCTTCGCTTCACCGCGCATGGCCGACAAAAACGCCGTTCGTCTGCACAGCACGCATGCCGTTGCCGCGATGGCGCCGGGCCATCGTTTGGCGGGGCGTTCCGTCATTACGCCCTCCGATCTCATCGATGAGCGGGTGCTGATACCAGGCCGGAATTCGCCTTTGCGCCTCTCGCTCGACAGGGCCTTTTCTCGCGAGGAGCATCAGCCGGTCAGCACAATGGAAACATCCATGCTGAACTGCTGCTACTTCGCCGCCGCCGGCATGGGAGTGGGGATCGTCGATCACACCAGCCTCAGGTCCGCGGAGGCGGATGTGATCTCCATCCCGTTCGAACCGAATATCGAGGTTTCCTATTTCGCCATACGCCCGAGCGGCGGTCAACGGATCGCCATCCTCGACGAGATCATCAACAGGATCCAGCACCTGATCCAGAACTGACCCAGAGCGAGCCTTTCCTGCCGGCGCTTCGTTACGGCTGATTGGCGGCCTTTCGCACTGGAGCCAGCAATTCCGCCTGATCGGCAACGATGGAAGCAGCCTCGGTCCTCAAGACGTCCTTTGCGTTCTTGCGGGCATTCTCAAGCGCAAGATCCGCACTCAGACTGCGCTCGTTGGCCTGCAAGCCGTCATCCTCGCCACGCAGCACGCCGTCATCACCTTCTGCACGTGCCTTCAGGCGGCTTTCAAGGGCTTTCATCTCTTCTCGGCGCTCGGCCTCATTCAGGGAGATGACGCGCTTTTCCCGTTGCGCCTTCAACTCCGCAGCGTCTTCGACGAAACGCTGAAAATCCTTATCGTCTTTCACGCGGGCTTCATGACGGCTCAGGAGTTGCGGCAGCAACGAAGTCGTCTTGTTTGATGCGGTATATCTGGCAGGCTTGATCTTGTCCCACGGCAAGGCATTGTCATAGCTCGACTCGCCAACGATCTTCGGATCAAGGAGACCCGGCAAAGTAATGTCAGGCGTCACACCACGAAGCTGGGTCGTGCCGCCGTTTATCCTGAAAAACTGCGCGATCGTCAGCTTCAACTGGCCGTATTTCGGCGTATTGTTGCGAACGGCCTGGTCGAGATCGATGACAGTCTGCACTGTGCCCTTGCCGAAACTGGGCTCGCCGATGATCACGCCGCGACCGTAATCCTGTATCGCCGCTGCAAAGATTTCTGATGCCGACGCAGAGCCGCGATTGATCAGCACGCCGACCGGGCCAGCCCAGGCCGGCTTGGAAAGATCATCGCTTTCGACCTCGACCCTGCCCGCCGCATCGCGTTGCTGAACGACCGGACCCTTGCCGACGAACAGACCGGTCAGGTCGATCGCTTCGGTCAGCGAACCGCCGCCATTGTCGCGCAAGTCGATCAGGACGCCATCGACCTTTTCCTGCTTCAACTCCCCGAGAAGCTTGGCGACGTCGCGGCTGGCGCTTCGGTAGTCCTTGTCGCCTTTGCGGCGCGCATCGAAATCCTCGTAGAAGGCCGGCAGGGTAATGACCCCGATCTTGCGGGGCACACCATGATCATCGATGGGCAGGACGGTTTTCTTCGCAGCCTGTTTTTCAAGGCTGATCTTGTCGCGCACCAGGCTGATCACCCGATGGCTTGCATTCGCGGCAGTCTCGGCGGGAAGGATATCGAGCCGCACGACGGAGTCCTTCTCGCCGCGGATAAGCTGGACAACTTCGTCGAGGCGGATGCCGACGACTTCCTTGACCGCGCCATCCTTGCCCTGGCCAACGCCGATGATGCGATCTCCGACCGCCAGCTGCCCGGATAGCTGGGCCGGACCGCCGGGCACGAGTTCGCGAATGGTCGTGTAGCCGTCCCGTTCCTGCAGAACCGCCCCGATGCCGACCAGCGAAAGCTTCATCGAAATGTCGAAATCAGCCGAGGCGGCAGCACCGAAATAGTCGGTATGCGGATCGACGGAGGTTGTGTAGGCAGCCATGAAGGACTGGAACACGTCATCACTCTTGTAGGTGTAGACGCGCTGCTGGATGTTCTCGTAACGCTTGTCGAGCGTATTGCGAATTGTGTCGCTTGTCTGGCCGGCTAGTTTCAGCCGCAGCCAGTCGTTCTTGACACTCTTGCGCCACAGGTCATGAAGCTGTGCTTCCGATTGCGCCCATGGGTCATCCTCACGCGACAGAGGAAAATCTTCCTTGGCGCTGAAATCGAAGCCCTGCTTGAGCAGGTCCCGCGCATATGCCATGCGATCGACAACGCGCTGCGAATAGACGTTGAATATCGAAAACGGGATCTTCAGGTCTTCGTTGACGATGGCATCGTCGATCCTGGTCTTGTTGACCATGAACTTGTCGATATCGGCCTGCAGGAAAAAGCTCCGGTCCGGATCGAGCGACTTCAGATATCGATCCATTATTTTCGCAGACAGGGCATCGTCGAGCGGAACCGGCTTGTAGGCATAGCGCTCAAGGAATTGCGCGCTCAGATTTGCGGCCTCCGCCTGGCTCTTTTGCGGCGCAAGAACCGGTGGCGGGCCAAGCTCCAGGGCATAGGCCGACGGTGCCATTAGAAGAAACAGGCCAACGAAACCGTAACGAGCGCGCATTCAGCTATAATCCCAAGTGCAGAATAAACAGACTGTCAGGTGTTGCATCAACCGTGCCGTTTTAGCAACCCAACTCTATGCGCAATAATTTGTGTCTAACGCCCACATTATCGACAAAATTGCTGTCGCGAGCCGGCTCCCGCTCTGCCCTGCCGTCGTCTTGCGCCATGTTTTCCGGTCGCCATCACATTTTCCTTCATGGTCTTAAGACTGAAACCGGCCTTTCCCTCGCTCCGGTTTTGCTATCTTTATATGTGTCTGCATTCGCACATTCTTTGGGAGGAAATATGCGGGCAATGTTGAACGAGGTCGAAAAGCGTCGCGCGGAGGCGAGGCTGGGCGGCGGCGTCAGGCGGATCGAGGCCCAGCATGCCAAAGGCAAGCTGACGGCCCGCGAACGGATCGAGGTGCTGCTCGACGAGGGTTCGTTCGAAGAATTCGACATGTATGTCACCCATCGCGCCGTAGATTTCGGCATGGCGGACCAGAAAGTCGCCGGTGATGGCGTAGTCACAGGGTGGGGCACGATCAACGGCCGGCAGGTCTACGTCTTTTCCCAGGATTTCACCGTACTCGGCGGCTCGCTGTCGGAAACCCATGCGCAAAAGATCTGCAAGATCATGGATATGGCGGTGCGGGTCGGCGCACCGGTGATCGGCTTGAACGATTCAGGCGGCGCGCGCATCCAGGAAGGTGTCGCCTCGCTTGCCGGTTATGCCGAAGTGTTTCGCCGCAATGCCGAGGCATCCGGCGTCATTCCGCAGATTTCCGTGATCATGGGCCCCTGCGCCGGCGGCGCCGTCTATTCGCCTGCCATGACCGATTTCATCTTCATGGTCCGCGATTCGTCCTACATGTTCGTCACCGGCCCGGATGTGGTGAAAACGGTGACAAACGAGATCGTGACCGCGGAAGAACTGGGAGGCGCAGCCACCCACACGCAAAAGTCATCCGTGGCCGACGCGGCATTTGAAAACGATATCGAGGCGCTGGAAGCGGTTCGCCGGCTTTTCGATTTCCTACCGCTCAACAATCGCGACAGGGTTCCGATCAGGCCGGTTCACGACGACCCATCACGGGTCGAAATGCGGCTCGACACGCTGGTGCCGGACAGCGCGGCCAAACCCTATGACATGAAGGAACTGATAACGGCACTTGCGGACGAAGGTGATTTCTTCGAGATCCAGCAGGCCTTCGCGAAAAACATCGTCACCGGCTTCATCCGCATCGAAGGCCAGACGGTCGGCGTCGTTGCCAACCAGCCGATGGTTCTGGCCGGCTGCCTGGACATCGATTCATCGCGCAAGGCGGCGCGGTTCGTCCGTTTCTGCGATGCCTTTTCCATTCCTATCCTGACGCTGGTCGACGTCCCCGGTTTCCTGCCGGGCACCGCGCAGGAATATGGTGGTGTCATCAAGCATGGCGCAAAACTGCTGTTTGCCTATTCGGAGGCGACTGTACCGATGGTGACGCTGATCACCCGCAAGGCCTATGGCGGCGCCTATGACGTGATGGCATCAAAACATATCGGCGCCGATATCAACTATGCATGGCCAACAGCTGAGATCGCGGTGATGGGCGCCAAGGGGGCGACCGAAATTCTCTATCGCTCCGAACTTTCAGACCCGGCCAAGATCGCGGCCCGCACGAAGGAATACGAGGAACGTTTCGCCAATCCCTTCGTTGCCGCCGAGCGCGGTTTCATCGACGAGGTGATCATGCCGCATTCGTCCCGTCGCCGTATCGCCCGCGCCTTTGCCTCGCTGCGTAACAAGCAGGTAACGACGCATTGGAAAAAACACGACACGATACCGCTCTGAAGGCCCGCAACCATGTTCAAGAAAATCCTCATCGCCAATCGTGGCGAAATCGCCTGCCGGGTTATCAGAACAGCGCAGAAGATGGGCATCGCAACCGTCGCCGTCTATTCGGACGCCGATGCGAATGCCCTGCATGTGTCGATGGCCGACGAGGCGGTGCATATCGGCCCCGCACCTTCCAACCAGTCCTATATCGTCATCGACAAGATACTCGATGCGATCGCCCGGACCGGTGCGGATGCCGTACATCCGGGTTATGGCTTTCTGTCGGAAAATGCCGCTTTCGCCGCCGCACTCGAAAATGCCGATGTCACCTTCATCGGCCCGCCCGTGAAGGCCATCGAGGCAATGGGCGACAAGATCACCTCGAAAAAGATCGCTTCGAAGGCCGGTGTCTCGACCGTGCCCGGGCATATGGGCCTGATCGAAGATGCCGACGAGGCGGTGAAGATTTCCTCTTCGATCGGCTATCCGGTCATGATCAAGGCCTCCGCAGGCGGCGGCGGCAAGGGCATGCGCATCGCCTGGAACGACGCGGAAGCCCGCGAGGGTTTCCAGTCGTCCCGCAACGAGGCGAAAAGCTCGTTCGGCGACGACCGTATCTTCATCGAGAAGTTCGTCGACCAGCCGCGCCATATCGAGATCCAGGTTCTGGGCGACCAGCATAAAAACACGCTTTATCTCGGCGAACGCGAATGCTCCATCCAGCGGCGCAACCAGAAGGTCATCGAGGAAGCCCCCTCGCCTTTCCTCGATGATGCGACCCGCAAGGCGATGGGGGAACAGGCGGTAGCACTTGCAAAGGCCGTCGGTTATTTCTCCGCGGGCACGGTCGAATTCATCGTCGACGGCAACCGGAATTTCTATTTCCTCGAAATGAATACCCGCCTGCAGGTGGAGCATCCGGTGACCGAACTCGTCACCGGCATCGACCTCGTCGAACAGATGATCCGCGTTGCAGCTGGCGAAAAGCTTTCGTTCAAGCAGAAGGACGTATCACTCAGGGGATGGGCGATCGAAAGCCGACTTTATGCCGAAGACCCCTATCGCAATTTTCTGCCGTCGATCGGCCGGCTTTCCCGTTACCGCCCGCCGGTCGAGGGGCTGCAAGATAGCGGCGCCGTTATCCGCAACGATACCGGTGTTTTCGAAGGCGGCGAGATATCGATGTATTATGATCCGATGATCGCCAAGCTCTGCAGCTGGGCCGAGGACCGGAAAGCCGCAATAGACGCCATGGGGACGGCTCTCGATGCGTTCGAGGTGGAAGGGATCGGTCACAACCTTCCCTTCCTGTCTGCCGTGATGGGGCAGGAAAGGTTCCGCTCCGGCGAGCTGACGACCGCCTATATCGCTGAAGAGTTTCCGGATGGCTTTTCCGGTGTGGAGCCCGATGTCGGCGACGCGCGCAAGCTTGCGGTCATTGCAGTGCTGGTCAACCAGGCTTTGGAGGAACGTGCAAGCTGGATTTCCGGCACGCTGTCCAAACGCCGCCGGGCGGTGGCGAAGGACTGGGTCGTGACACTTTCGGCCGGGGCAAAGTCCACATTCGAAGGCCCGGTCACGCTCGATACGGCGGCCGATGGAGCCTTCGTGCGTTTCGACGATGCCCATCATATCTCTGCTGCGACCGGCTGGTTTCCGGGGCAGAGTCTTGGGGATTTCCATGTCGGCGGTGAGAGCCTGATGGTGAAGGTTGATCTGGTGGGGTCGGCCATCCGGCTGCGCTGGCACGGCATGGATATTCTGGCGCGGGTGCGCTCGCCGCGCATTGCCGAGCTTGCCAAGCTCATGCCGGTCAAGCTGCCGCCGGACACGTCGAAAATACTGCTTTGCCCGATGCCCGGGGTCATCACTTCGATCGCAGTGAGCGCGGGTGACAAGGTGGAGGCCGGCCAGACGCTTGCCACGGTCGAGGCGATGAAGATGGAAAACGTTCTGAAGGCCGAGAAAGCGGCGCTTGTCAAACGCGTTGCCGCCACACAAGGCCAAAGCCTTGCCGTGGACGAATTGATCATCGAATTCGAATGATCTGATCGCCGGGTGACATTGCCGCCATTGATCATAACCGCTCATGTCGAGCTTGACGACATGGAGCCATTCGATCGTCTCCGACAGGAGCATTTTCCGCCTGCCCGCAATTTCCTCAAGGCGCATGTCACCATCTTCCACCATCTCCCCGGCCAGCGGCTCGCGGCGGTCAAGGAGATCTTGGCCGAAACGCTGCTGGAGCGGACAGATTTCCTCGCAACCGTCAGCGGCATTCAGCATCTGGGAGCAGGCGTCGCATTCAAGATCGAAAGCCCCGAACTGCAGGAGCTGCGAGCCGAACTCTCCCGTCGTTTCGGCTCCTGGCCCGGCCCGCAGGATCTGCAGAAATTCCGCCCGCATATCACGATCCAGAACAAGGTATCGCGGGCAAAAGCCGACCAGTTGTTTTTCGAGCTGACCAGCCGGTTCGAACCGAAATCCATCCGCATGACCGGGCTCGATCTATGGAGTTATCTGGGCGGCCCGTGGCGTCATGAAGGCTTGATGTCATTATCGGATCGAGAGGGGCAGCAGCCCCAGTCATCCGGCGCGGGACACTGATCCTCCGTACTCTTGGAAACGTTTTCGCAATTTCATCAAAAAACCGAGCCATCGTCGGAACCGGAAGCCCTGACAGGCATTACGCCCTCGTTCTTTCTCTCACCACAAGCTTGATGTCCGAGGATTGATGATATGCCCAACGCAAGCAACCTTTTACGCTTAGGCCACATCGTGCTCACGGACTTTGGACCGTCATTCTCGATCCTCCTGTCGATTTTCGCCTTGGGTGCCTGGGTTTTGGGCCTTCAGTTTGGAAGCGTGCTGCACGACCTTCCCGACTACGGAGACAGCGTGTTTCAGAATATGCGGTCGTCGACGATTTCCGATTTCATCGGATAAAAACCGCCCGGCCCTGAACGAGCCGGACGCGTATTGCTTGAGGAAACTACCTTACCACTCGGCGAAGCTTCCATCCTCATGGCGCCAGATCGGATTGCGCCAACGATGGCCTTCCTTGGATCGTTCAATCACATAGGCTTCGTCGACTTCAACACCGAGGCCCGGCCCCTGTGGAATGCTGACAAAGCCATCGGCGTAATGGAAGACTTCCTTGTTTGAGATATAGTCGAGGATGTCATTGCCCTGGTTATAATGGATGCCGAGGCTCTGTTCCTGAATGAACGCGTTATAGGAGACGGCATCGACCTGCAGGCAGGCGGCAAGCGCAATCGGGCCGAGCGGGCAATGTGGCGCCAACGCCACATCATAGGCTTCCGCCATGGCGGCTATCTTGCGGCATTCGGTAATCCCGCCAGCATGCGATAGATCCGGCTGGATGATGTCGACATAACCGTCCGACAGAACCTGCTTGAAATCCCAGCGTGAGAACAGCCGCTCACCGAGCGCGATCGGTGTCGAGCAATGGTTGGCGATCTCTTTCAGCGTCTCGCGGTTCTCGGAAAGCACCGGTTCCTCAATGAACATCAGTTTGTAGGGCTCGAGTTCCTTGGCAAGGACTTTTGCCATCGGCTTGTGGACACGGCCATGGAAATCGACGCCGATGCCGATATGCGGGCCAACGGCTTCACGTATGATGGCGATCGTCTCGACTGCCTTTTCAACCTTTTCATTTGTATCGACGATCTGCATTTCCTCGCAGCCGTTGAGCTTGATGGCCTTGAACCCGCGGGCAACCACGTCCTTTGCATTGTTGGCGACATCCGACGGGCGGTCGCCGCCGATCCAAGAATAGACTTTGATCCGATCCCTTACCTGGCCGCCCAGGAGCGAATGGACCGGCTGGCCCAACGCCTTGCCCTTGATGTCCCAGAGCGCCTGGTCGATGCCGGCGAGCGCCGACATGTGAACGGCCCCTCCCCGATAGAACCCGCCGCGATAAAGAACAGTCCAGTGATCCTCGATCAGAAACGGGTCCTTGCCGATCAGGTAATCGGACATCTCATGCACGGCGGCCTCGACCGTCAGTGCTCTGCCCTCGACCACCGGCTCACCCCAACCGACGATGCCTTCGTCGGTCTCGATCTTCAAAAACAGCCAGCGCGGCGGGACGATGTAGGTGGTAAGCTTGGTAATCTTCATCAAAGTGCTCCAAATATGAAGTCGTGCGGCTGCATTGCCGACTATAGCGCGGACGATGGTGTTCCTTTTGCTCCAGAAACGGTCGGCACCAGGCGATCTAATCCTCTGCTCACAAGGATTAAAATTCATAGGATGGATGTCAATATAAATATGATTTATTTCTGGATTTGATCCAAAAATAAGATCGTTCCATACTATGAATTGCAAACGACAAACGGCACCCCTCAGGAGAGAGATCGAGCAATGACAAAAGAAGGCTCTCTGCTGAGAAACGCTTCGATGACACGGGTGCTGACAGAGGACGGTGAACCGATCGCACAGCGCGGAAAACGAACTGTCCGAGAAGCGCTGCTTCACTGTCTTATCGAAATGATCGTATCGGGAGCGTTTGCCGAAAACTCCACCCTGCCTAACGAGGCCGAGCTTACCGAACGTTTTGGCGTCAGCCGCACCAGCCTGCGGGAAGCCATGCAATATCTCTCTGCCCTCGGCATGGTTCGATCGCGAACAAGGGCCGGCACTACCATCCTGCCGAAGGAAAACTGGAACTATCTTGATCCGATCGTCCTTGAGGTCATACTGTCGGTGGGAGCTGACGACGCCTTTTATTCCTCGCTGATCGACGCGA
Organism: Neorhizobium sp. LMR1-1-1.1; assembly: GCF_040675795.1. NCBI lineage: Bacteria > Pseudomonadati > Pseudomonadota > Alphaproteobacteria > Hyphomicrobiales > Rhizobiaceae > Neorhizobium > Neorhizobium sp. LMR1-1-1.1. The sequence goes on along the minus strand of NZ_JBEGHE010000069.1, from coordinate 186,990 downwards.
GACAACTGTTAGAACCTGCAGCAGCCGCGCAAGCCGCCGCCAATGCCAACGCGCGCCAGCTCTACCAGATTTCAAAAGCATTCGAGGACATGGTCGAGGCCAACTCCCGAGATACAGAGGCCTGGAGTCGGGCCGATCTGGAATTCCATACCGCAATCATCAATGCCAGCGGAAACTGGGTCTACCGGCAGTTCGCAAGCGCCATCCAGGCAGCGCTGCTCGCGAGCTTCCGGCTCACCAACCGTGCCAGCCAATCACACGAACAGGCGATCTTGAGCCATCAGGTTGTATTGGAGGCCATTCGCATGCGACGACCCGAGGCAGCGCACCATGCCATGGCACACCTTATCGGCGCGGCACGAATAGAAATGACTGAAGCACTTCGACAAGCAAGTATGGTTTTTCAGCAGCCAAAGCCATAACAGGATATTGAATAAATCCTACAATACATCAAGATCATATGCGATTTTCTGCCACTTCATGCGTGAGAGGGCTGCGGGCCGCTTGACGTAATCCCGTCAATCGTTGACAACTCCACCAACGAGAGACAGACCGGTCTTGCTTCCGTCGATTTGGGACCGTCTATGGATCATCGAAGTAATAGGCCCAAAATTTAAAGCGATGCGATGAGAGAAGCCATACCTGACCAGATCCTCACTGCTGCCGGAGCACTTTTCTATAAAGAAGGCATTCGAGCGGTGGGAATTGACCGCATCATAGAAGAAGCGAATGTCGCCAAGGCGACGCTTTATCGGCACTTCCCTTCCAAGGACCATCTGGTCGCAGCCTACCTTCAGGCCCGCCACGATCGAGTTATCCGATCTCTCGAAGACGTCACCGAAGCGGCGATGGCCCCAAGAGACAAGATAAAGCTGATCTTCGAACGCTTGCACGAAAAGGCAGACAGCCCGGAGTTTCGCGGGTGCGCATTTGCGTTGGCAGTCGCGGAACACGGCGATTCCGAACGTGTCGTCTCTGTAGCTCGAACTCACAAAACAATGGTTCGGGACATATTCTCTGCCATTATGTCAAAGGCCAACAGCGGATCTCAACAGGCGTCCGCCCATCTTTCCCTTCTTTACGAAGGCGCGCTGGCTACCGTGGCAGTCGGACGCGACCCGAGTGCCGTACTCATTGCCCGTGATTGCGCACTTTCCGTCTTCGATATGGCAGTGTCCACCAAGCAGCCCTCCTGAAAGCGATAGCAGACCATGACAAAAACGATCGATTTCTTCTTCAGCATTGGCTCACCCTGGGCCTTTATCGGGTTGGAACCATTTGCCACGCTGGCAGCTGAACATGGCGCCACGATCCGTCCTCACGTCATTCCGCTGGTCGAGGACAATGGCGGTATCTACTCCCGCAATCGACCCGAAGCGCGCCGCGCCTACTGGACGAAAGACCTGAAACGTTGGGCGGCGTTGAGAGGCAAGACGCTCAACTTCGACAATCGCACCGCACTTTCCGATCCAGCACCGGCCGGTCTGATGGTCGTCGCCGCGATCGAGGCCAATCAGGACTGGCTCAAGCTGACGAAAGCGCTTCAGGAAGCGTTCTGGGGACGTGGCGAAGATATTGGCGATACCGAGATCCGCCGGTCGATTGCGACGGCAGCGGGCTTTGATTCAGCAGCACTGGATGACCTGGGCCAGGGCGAAGCCGTGCAGGCACGCCGCACATCCAGCTACGAGACTGCAAAGGCTGCCGGCGTCTTCGGGCTACCGACCTTCCTGTATGACGGCGAGCTTTATTGGGGCCAGGACAGCCTGCCTTTCCTTGAACGCCATCTGAAGGGCGAAAAGCTGGTCGCCTGATTTTCACTCAAGCGACCTCATGCGCCGCAGACGCGGCACAGGTTTGTTTATCCGCTTATATTTTCGGAGTTTCCCAATGTCTCTTTCCCTGCCCGGCTCTCTTGTCACCACCGAATGGCTTGCAGCGCATATTGACCAGCCGGATCTCGTCATTCTCGATGGATCTTTCAAACTGCCGGGCGCCACCCCGATCGCGGCTGACGATTTTGCCGCCCGGCACATTCCGAAGGCGCGGTTTTTCGATATCGACAAGATTGCCGACCACGAAACGTCGTTGCCGCATATGCTACCCTCGCCCGAAGCTTTCGAGCAATATGCGGCGGATCTCGGCATTTCGAACGGCAGCATCGTAGTGGTCTATGACACGCCCGGCCTTATGTCGGCTGGCCGCGTCTGGTGGACATTGCGGACTTTCGGACACGACAAGGTCGCAGTTCTAGACGGTGGCCTGCGGAAGTGGCTGGCAGAAGGTCGACCGGTAACCGAGGAGGTTGCACCATTCTCCAGAGGCGTTTTTAAGGCGCATTTCAATCCCGGGGCGGTGCGTTCGAAAGCACAGGTCCTCGATAATATCGCAAGCCAGGCAGAACAGGTAATCGATGCCCGCTCCGCCGGACGCTTCACCGCGACAGAAAAGGAAGCCCGCCCGGGTCTTCGCTCCGGTCATATTCCGGGCAGCCTCAATCTGCCATTCAATGCGCTGACCGATCCCCAGACCGGCGAACTTCTCGATACCCCAAGCATCGCGAAGGCTTTTGAACAGGCCGGGCTCGATCTTTCCGAACCTGTCATCGCAAGCTGCGGCTCAGGTGTAACTGCAGCAGCGCTTGCCTTCGGCCTTCATCTTGCAGGCAAGGACGACGTGGCGATCTACGACGGAGCCTGGACAGAATGGGGGCAGCAAGGCGATACACCTGTTGAGACCGGAGACGGAAAATGAGCGCGCTTCCGCTCTCCCTTTCCGAAGCGCTGAGCAAACGCTTCGGTGATCGTTATTCGATATCGCAGGCCCTGCGCGAACAGCATGGCCGCGGTGAATCCCATCACACGCCTGCCATCCCGGATGCCGTCGTTTTTGCGGAGAACACACAAGAGGTGGCCGATATCGTGCGGCTATGCGCTGCCGAAAGCGTTCCGGTCATCGCCTTTGGCGCGGGAACATCGCTCGAAGGCCACCTGACCGCAGTGCGCGGTGGTATTTCCATCGATCTGTCGCGCATGGCGAAGATCACCCGCATCAGCTCCGAGGATCTCGACTGCACCGTCGAGGCGGGCGTTACGCGCGAGCAGTTGAACACCCATCTGCGTGACATGGGTCTGTTCTTCCCGATCGATCCGGGTGCCAATGCCTCGATCGGCGGCATGACAGCTACACGCGCTTCCGGAACCAATGCCGTGCGCTACGGTACCATGCGTGAAAACGTGCTTGGGCTAACCGTCGTATTGCCGAATGGCCAGATCATCCGTACCGGGGGCCGGGCGCGCAAGTCCTCCGCAGGTTACGACCTGACCCGGCTCTTCGTCGGCTCGGAGGGCACGCTCGGCATCATTACTGAGGTCACATTGCGTCTCTACGGTATTCCAGAGACGATCTCTGCTGCGCTCTGCTCTTTCGAAAGCGTCGAACAGGCGGTAGCCGCTGCAATTCAGGTAGTCCAGCTCGGCATTCCCGTTGCCCGTATGGAACTGATGGACCGCGGCCTGATCAAGGCAGTCAACGCCTACTCCAGCCTGTCGCTGAAGATCGAGGACACGCTTGCCTTCGAGTTTCACGGCTCGCCGGCCGGCGTGCAGGAACAGGTCGAAATGGTTGCCGCAATCGTCGCGGAAAACGACGGTCGGGATTTTGAATGGGCAAATGCAGCAGAAGAGCGTAACCGGCTTTGGAAGGCGCGTCATAGCGCCTTTTATGCTGTCGTCTCCCAGCGAGAAAACGCCAAGGGCTGGTCGTCCGATGTCTGCGTGCCTGTCTCCGAGTTAAGTGGCTGCATCCTGAAGACACGCGAACTTCTGAAGGATTGCAGTGTCCAGGCAGCCATTCTCGGACATGTCGGGGACGGCAATTACCACGTCGTCTTCGCCGTCGATCCGAACAACCGGCAGGAACTCGACGAAGTCGCTTCAATCAATAAGAAGATGGTGCAATATGCCATCTCCGTCGGCGGTACATCGACAGGCGAGCATGGGGTCGGCACGGGCAAGATTGCCTATCTTCGGGCTGAACATGGTGATGCCGTTGATCTCATGGCCGTCATCAAGAATGCTATCGATCCGGCGGGCATCATGAACCCTGGCAAGGTTTTGCCAAATTAGCCCTTGACCGACAGCTGAAACACATTGATCGCCGAGGATACCCGCCATGAGCTCGTTCAAGCCTCACAGCTCACATTGGGGCGCCTTTTCAGGCAGATATGAAAACGGCACCCTCCACATCCGGCCTCATCCCGACGATCCGCACCCGTCTCCCCTGCTGGGCAACATTCCGGCGATTGCCGATAGTCCTGCTCGTGTCAGACGCCCCGCCATCCGGCGTGGCTGGCTTGAGCAAGCACCTGCCCACGCAAAAAAACGTGGCGCCGATGATTATATTGAAGTTAGCTGGCCCCAAGCGGTGGAGCTGGTCGCAAACGAACTTCACCGCGTTTACCGGGATTTTGGCCCGCAAGCCGTATTCGGCGGTTCCTATGGTTGGTCGAGTGCCGGCCGTTTTCATCATGCGCAGAGCCAGATCCATCGTTTTCTAAATGTGCTCGGCGGTTACGTGCGATCCGTCAACACCTACAGTTCCGGCGCGGCATCGGTCATCATCCCGCATGTATTGGGGCCTTATGACACGGTCGACCGCAAGAGCGTCACCTGGGATGCAATCGAGCGCAGCACAGAACTCGTCGTCGCCTTCGGCGGAATGGCGATCAAGAACGCCGACGTGCATGGCGGCGGTATAGGTGCCCATATCGTGCGGCCGAAACTGTCGGGCGCCAGCGCTCGCGGCGCCCGGTTCGTCTCCATCACCCCGCTTAAGGACGACTTTCCTTCTGAAGTGAATTCTGAATGGCTGGCGATCATTCCGGGCACCGACGTTGCGCTCATGCTGGGAATAGCACATGTGCTGGCGGCAGAAGGACTGCATAACCGCGAGTTTCTTGAGCGCTATACGGTCGGATATGAGCGCTTCGAGGACTATCTGCTTGGCCGCAACGATGGATTGCCGAAAACGGCCGAATGGGCAGCGGAAATCTGCGGCATAAGCGCAGAAACAATTAGGGATTTGGCGCGGGCAATGGCACGCTTGCGGACGTTGGTGACCGTCAGTCATTCGCTCCAGCGAGCCGACTACGGCGAACAACCAGTCTGGATGGGTATTGTGCTTGCCGCGATGCTCGGCCAGATCGGTCTTGATGGAGGCGGATATTCCTATTCGCTCGGAGCGCTTGGAAACATCGGAAAACGCCAGCTGGCCGTGCCGCTGCCAACGCTCATTCAGTTCAAGAATCCTCTGGCGGACTATATCCCCGTCGCCCGTATCGCGGACATGCTGCTCAATCCGGGTGGCGAATTCCAGTATAATGGCAATGATCTGCACTATCCGGATATTCGCCTTGTCTATTGGGCAGGCGGCAATCCATTTCATCACCATCAGGATCTCAACAGGCTGCGCGCCGCATTCAGGCGACCCGAGACAATCATCGTTCATGAGACGGCCTGGACGTCCACCGCGCGTCACGCAGACATCGTTCTGCCGGCAACGACAACGATTGAACGGGACGATATCGGCGCGGCAGACCGCGACGATCTGATGGTAGCGATGAAGAAATTGATCGAACCGGTCGGCGAAGCACGCGACGACTATGAGATTTTTTCCGCCATCGCCCGGCATCTCGGGAAATTCGACGCGTTTACCGAAAACCGCACGGCCCGGGAATGGCTCGGCTTCCTTTTCGAAACGACACGTCAGGCGCTCGCAGCCGGCGGGCATGACGCTCCGGATTTCGAAGAGTTCTGGGAACGCGGTGAACTGCGGCTGCCGATCAAACCCGATGATGGCGGCCCAGCACGTGCCTTCCGTGACGACCCGTCTGCATCTCCGCTGCAGACCCCATCCGGCAAGATAGAGATATTCTCAAAGACGATCGCAGCGTTCGACTATGACGATTGCGGCGGTCATCCATATTGGTACCCCGCAAGGGCTGAAGCGGCGGTCGATAAAACGATCTACCCGCTGCATCTGGTTTGCAACCAGCCGCACCAGCGACTGCATAGCCAGCTCGATTATGGTGACTTCAGCCGCTCTACGAAGATCAAGGAGCGCGAGCCGGTCCGCATCAACCCGGCCGATGCGGCAGCGCGCGATATAGAGGATGGCGATATAGTCAGGCTTTTCAACAATCGTGGCAGTTGCCTTGCAGCAGCGATATTGAGCGACGAAGTAAGGCAAGGCGTGATGCAGCTTTCGACGGGCGCATGGTTCGAGCCGGATGATCCGAAGTCGGAACACCCGATGTGCATCCATGGAAATCCGAATATCCTCACGCAGGATATAGGCACTTCCAGATTGGCCCAAGGCTGCACCGGTCAGATCACCAAAGTGGAGGTCGAGCGGTTTTCTGGCAACACTCCACCGGTCCGGGTCTTCGAGGGCATGACATTCGTGACGAATGAGAATGGTCCCGAGACATAAACCCGGACCGCAAATCCTCACCTTTGTGCCGGCCGATCATCTCTCGTATGCGGTCTCGACCAAGATGTAGGCCGGCAGTTCGCTGCATTTTCAGTTTCTCACCGCCTGCCTCGCAATCCGGCGTTCAGGCCTCCCCCATTCCCCGTCACCACGTTTGAAACATCAATCCCAAACGCTTCCTAAACTGCGACAAATTAATCCACTAATTCCATGGAAAAAGAATAACCAGTCTTTCTCCTTGGCGCTGCGCTGATAGGCTGTGTGTCATGATCTTCTTGCTGAACAACGGAGGACCGCGTCATGAACGGAATATGTAGCGCCGAGCGCGCTCTGCGCGCGATACGGCCTGCCAGGACCAGTTAACAGCGGCTCCGCCGAAGTCCAGTCATCGGAATTTGCATTTTCCTATTCGCCCGCTCGGCACGGAACCGCAGCGGCAACGGCTTGACGCGCGCAGTTTCCGCTTATCGCGGACCAGCATGCGCGCTCGCAGAACATCGAAAACACAACCTACACCCCGAAACATCAGGATCACCCCATGACCGAACGATCTTCTCTTCTCAATCTCTCCCGGCGCCGCCTGCTGATCACGACATCGGCTACGGTTGCAGCGGCTCTTTTGGTCTCGACAACGGGCTTCACTCCGGCTCAGGCCGCCGAAACGCCGAAAGATGGTGGCGACATAACCTTCCTGATTGACTCTCTCGGCGATACCTGGATCCCCAACAACAGCGCCATCTCCAGCTTCCAAGGACATATCTGGGGGCATGTCACCGACAAGCTTCTTTATGTTGATGCTGAAGGCAAGGTCAGCCCCTGGCTCGCCGAACGCTGGGAGCAGAATGACAATGCCACGGAATTCACGCTACACCTCAAGAACGGTGTGACCTTCTCCGATGGTACACCGCTCGATTCCGCCGCGGTCGTTGCCAATCTCGACATCTGGTATGCAGGCCGAAAGAACGAAGGCATCAACCCAATCGGCCTTTTCCCCAAGACTTACGATCGCGCCGAAGTTATCGACCCGTCCACCGTCAAGGTGTTCTTCAAGAAGCCTACACTGGGCTTTATTCCGACGCTGGGCTACCACGGCTCGATCCTCGTATCGCCCAAAAGCCTAGCCCAACCGGCTTCCCAGCAAGCCGACCTGAGCAAGACTGCCGGCAGCGGACCCTATGTGGTCGAGAGCTGGAAGGAAGGCGATCACGTTACGCTGGTCAAGCGCAAGGATTATAACTGGGGACCGGCCGCCGTCGGCCATACCGGTCCGGCCTTCCTCGACTCAATCACCTACAAGCTTGTGTCAGAACCCTCGCTCCGGGTCGCCTCGGTCCAGTCCGGTCAGGCAGATGTCGCCTATAATGCCTCCCCCCAGGAGCTGAAGTCGCTCAAGGAAGAAGGTTATACGATTGCTACGCCGCGTTATCTCGGTTTCGTCAATGGCTGGGCGGTCAATACGAAGATCGCGCCCTATGACGACGTAAAAGTTCGCCAGGCGCTGCAGGCCGGTATCAATCGTCAGGAAATCATCGATACGGTCTACACGCCCGACTGGAAGCTGCCGACCTCGTTCATCCAGAGCAACGTGCCCGGCGCCACAGACCAGAGCGGCCTTTTAGCTTACAATCCCGACAGAGCCGAAAAGCTGCTCGACGAGGCGGGATGGGCAAAGGGCGCAGACGGTGTTCGCACCAAGGACGGCAAACCGCTTACGCTGACGCTCCATTCCAATCCCTATCTCGCCACCTCCAAGTCTGTGGACGAGCTTATCGCCCAGCAGCTCGGCAAGCTTGGCTGGAAGGTAGCTATCCGTGCTTATGACGTCGTGACCTATGGAGAAAAGGTGAAATATGGCGGTCCTGCCATCCCGACATACGAAGTCACACGCAGCTTCATCGACGCCGGAACGGTTGCCGGTATCCTGACAAATGCCAATAATGGCGAGAACTGGTTCGCACTCGATGACCGCGATGCCAGGCTCAACGATCTGCGCGACAAAATCGCGGGAGCAGGCACTTTCGATGAGCGCAACCCGCTGCTGAATGATCTGCAGCAATACGTTCTCGACCAGGGATATTTCATCCCGCGCACGCAGATCGTCCAGCGCATCTATGTGCAATCGCCGACGCTGAAAGGCGAGGTCTATAACGGCGTTGCCTATGCCAGCTACTACACGGCCTTTATTGCCGATTGACGCATAAAGCAACCAACCAATGCGAGGCACCGGCATGAGCAATGCCTACCTAACCTATGCCGCAAAACGGCTCGGCCAGGCGGTCGTCGTCATCCTGCTGGCCTATGTGTTCACCTTCGTGGTCGTCAGCATTCTTCCCGGCGATCCGATCACCAGCGTTCTGCGCAACCCGCAGAACGGCTTCAGTGAAGAAGAAATCGCCGAGATCATCGCCGCACAGGGGCTGGACAAGCCGATCATCGTCCAGCTCTGGCATTCGCTGTCCGGCTTCCTGACCGGCGACCTCGGCATCTCGATGCGGTCCAACCGGCCCGTCTCGACGCTGATTGCCGAGGTCCTGCCCTCGACGCTTATTCTGGCATCGGCGGGTCTCGCCGTCGCGCTGGTCCTGGCCATGCTTGTTGCCTATGGCACCCGTTTTGTTCCCAAGCGATACGGGCAGGGCCTGCTTCGCGGGTTTCCCTCGCTGTTCCTGTCTGTACCGAATTTCGTCATCGGCCTGGTGTTGATCCACCTGTTCGGTTTCCAGCTCGGGCTGTTCCGGGTGATCAATCCGGATAGTTTCTGGGCAACCCTGTTTGCGGCAATCGCGCTCGGCATCCCGATTTCCGCACAGATCGCAGAGGTCCTCATCGCCAATCTCGATAAGGAGGCGGAGCAGGAATATGCCACCGTCGCCCGCAGCCGCGGCCTCGGTCAGGCGCGTCTTTTCGTAAGCCACCTGCTGAAGCCGGCTTCGCTCCCCGTCGTCACCGTCATCGCCCTTACGATCGGTGAACTTCTCGGCGGTTCTCTGATTACAGAAACGGTATTCGGGCGAACCGGTATCGGCAGTCTCGTACAACGATCGGTCAGCACACAGGACCTGCCCGTCCTGCAGGCCATTGTCTCGCTCGGCGCCGTGATCTTCGTTCTTGTCAATCTCGTTGCGGACCTTCTCTACCCCCTCCTCGATCCGCGCGTGAAAATTCTGGGCGGGCGGAAACGCCAGCCGACCACTGCGGACGAGACATCGATCGGCCCCACCAGAGTGGTGATGCCATGACCTTTGTCGCGAATTCCACACTTTCACGCGGAAGCCGAAGCGGCTGGGCGGAAGCGCTTCGAATGCCGCCGATTGTTGCGCTCTCCTTCTTGATCACCGCGACCATCATTGCCTGGTCAATCGCGCCGCAGCTATTCACCACATACAGTCCGGTCGTGGGTGTTCCGGCAGACAAATTGCTCGGCCCCAGTGCCGCGCACTGGTTCGGCACAGATCACCTCGGGCGCGACCTTTACGCTCGCGTTGTCTACGGCACGGCCTCCTCGGTATCGAGCGCATTGGTTGCCGTGGTGATCGGCGTTCTGGCAGGCGGACTGATCGGGCTGCTGGCAGGTTTCCTTGGCGGCTGGGTCGATGTCGTTCTGGCTCGTCTCGTCGATGTCCTGCTTTCCATCCCGAAATTCCTGCTCGCCGTCATCGTCGTCACCGCGATCGGCTTCGAGACGATCAATGCTGCAATAGCGACGGGCGTATCGGCTGTGGCGATCTTTGCACGCGTCACCCGCGCAGAGGTCATCAAGACCAGACAGGCGACATTTGTCGAGGCCGCATTCCTGTCCGGCGGTTCGCGCTGGTACATCCTCTGGCGGCATATCCTGCCGAATGCTTCGCGCTCGGTGCTGCCGCTTGCGGTGCTGCAGTTCGGCGAATCCATTCTGGTCATCGCCAGCCTTGCCTTCCTTGGATACGGCGACCCGCCGCCTGCCTCAGACTGGGGCCTGCTGATCTCGATCGGCAAGGATTACCTCAAATGGCCATGGCTCGTTTATGCGCCCGCCTTCATCACGATCGTAACCGTACTCTCAGTGAACAGGATCAGCCGATGGCTTCGCAAGACAGACTGAGCGCCGCTCTCATTCACGCAATTACGGTCGCTCCGGCGCCGCAACCCGTCACCCCTCTGCTGAGTGTGGACAATCTGTCTGTGTCCTATGGACGGCAGGATGTCGTGCACGATGTTGGGTTCGAACTCGGACGTGGCAAAAGCCTCGCCCTGATCGGCGAGTCCGGCTCCGGAAAATCGACGATTGCCCGCGCCATTCTGCGGTTGTTGCCGAGCGGTGCAACAGCCTCCGGCGCCGTTCGGTTTGGCGGAGACAACCTGCTGGCCCTTCCCGAGCGCCGTTTCCGACCACTGCGCGGACGCCAGATCGGCTTTGTCCCTCAGGATCCCGGCAATGCACTCAACCCGGTGCGTACGATCGGCGCACAGGCGATGGAAGCGGCAGAGCTGACGGACGAGCCGAATGCCTCGATCCGCAAAGCTCTCGTCCTCGAAACCTTTGCCCAGGTGGGGCTCGAAAATCCTCAACGGGTTTTCTCTTCCTACCCTCACCAGCTCTCTGGTGGCATGCTGCAACGTGTGCTGATCGGACTCGCCGTTCTGCCTCGGCCGGCGCTTCTGATTGCCGACGAGCCGACATCCGCGCTCGATGTAACCATCCAGAAGCGGATTCTCGATCTTCTCTCCCGGTTGCAGCATGATCTGAATATTAGCCTGCTGCTCATCACCCACGATCTCGCCATCGCTTCCGAAAGGACGGACAGTCTCGTCGTGCTGAAGAACGGTGTGGTGCAGGAAGCCGGAAAGACGTCCTCGGTATTTTCGTCCCCGACCTCGGCCTATGCGCGGAAATTGCATGCCGATGTACCGGCTCTCAATCCGGATCGGTACGCGAGGCTAAGGGAGACGGGCTTGCGTTTGCGCAGTGCCGACGAGGCTCCGAAGATCGAGGTCAACGCGGTAAGAAAGAGCTTTACGGTTGACGGCAGGACACTGACAGCTGTCAACGATATCTCTTTTGCCGTCGCTCCCGGTACAACTCATGCACTGGTCGGAGAGTCGGGTTCCGGCAAGACGACAACCATCCGGCTGTTGCTCGGGCTTGAAGAGCCGGACGCGGGCGAGATCTCAGTTGCTGGTGAAAGACTGTCCGGCCGCTCGCACGCATCATTGCGTGCCGTATGGCGGCACCTCCAGCTCGTCTACCAGAACCCCTTCACCTCACTCGATCCGACCTGGACCGTCGAGCATCTGGTGGGCGAACCTCTGGACCGTTTCAAGGTTGGAACACCGAAAGAGCGTGCAGAACGGGTACGCGAGGCGCTCGCCAATGTCGGCTTGGCTGAACACCTGCTTACCCGCAAGCCGGGTGCACTTTCAGGCGGGCAAAGGCAGCGTGTGGCAATTGCGAGAGCGCTTGTCCTCAAACCCGATGTGATTGTTCTCGATGAACCGACATCGGCACTCGATGTCAGCGTCCAGGCGGATATCGTCGAGGTTCTTCTGTCGCTGCAGGCCAAGCTGGGCCTCACCTATGTCTTCGTCTCGCATGACCTCGCGCTTGTCCGCCAGCTCGCACATACCGTCTCCGTCATGCAGCAAGGCAGCATCGTCGAACATGGCAGCGTCGCGGATATTTTTGGCAATCCGCAGCATCCCTACACGGCGACCCTCCTGGAATCGATCCCGGCGGGCATTACCAATCTGGCCAACACCACCCAGCCGAAACCTCGGGAAGTCTTTAGAAAGGAACAGATCGCATGACCATCGCCGTTCCGGCCAAAAGCCTACCCGGCTCATTCCGTCCCAAGCAGCGGCTCGGTTTCAACACACGCGTGTCATTCAATGACGATGCCGGACCAGCTCAAGGACTGCGCGACGGACTGAAGCTGTTCGGACAGGCCGAGCAACTCGGTTACCAGTCGGGTTGGGCCTATCAGCGTCATTTCGATCATTACCTGTCCTCACCGCTTCCATTTTTCGCAGCCGTCGGCCAGCATACGCGGCATATCACGCTCGGATCAGCCGTCATCCCGATGCGTTATCAGGATCCCATCCTTCTCGCAGAAGCTGCCAGTACGACGGACCTTCTGATCGGCGGCCGGCTTGAGCTTGCCATCTCGACCGGGACCAATGGGGCTTTCGATGCTGTCTTCGGCACCGTCGATACCGACGCCCGCACGGAGGCCAAACGCCGCCAGGCACGTTTCCTCTCGGCTGTTTCCGGCGAAATCCTGCATACCGTCACCGAGCCGGTTCAGGGGGCATCACTGGGAGCCGAGCTACGGGTCACCCCACATAGCCCGACCCTGCGCAGCCGTATCCGGCAGGGTTCAGCCAGCCTCGGCTCAGCGATCCAGGCTGCCGAACTCGGTATCGGACTGATTTCCGGGACCGTGCTGCACGATCAGTCCGAAGGCGAGACCTTCGGCGACTATCAGGCTCGGATCATCGAAGCCTACCGCACGACCTGGCGCAAGCTCTGGGCAACCGAGCCACCGCCGGTAGCCGTCGCCGCCTCTGTTCTTGTTGGCACAACCGCCGAGCTTCGCGAAAAATATGCCGCGTATGATCTGGATCGTCGGACCAATGGCATTGCCGCATCACGTCCCAAGGGCGCGCTCGCACCCGCCAGCCAGCCGGTCGGAGCACTCATATCTCCCGTTTTCCAGGGAACACCCGATCAGGTGATCGAATCCATCTTTAACGATCCAGGTCTCAGCGCAGCTGACGAGCTGGTCCTCTTTTTGCCACCAGCCTTCGGGCTCACCGAAAACATCCGGCTATTGAGCGACCTTGCCCAAACCGTAGCCCCGGCATTCGGCTGGTCGCCCGCCCTGCAGCACTAAGAACGGTCAGGGTCGCGGTAACACCGTCTAAAGCATCATCAACCGCAGAGAATATTTTCTACATACTCCATAGAAAAAGAACGACCTGTCTTCCTCATCCATCTGCCGCTGCTTAACCTTTGCGCATCGGCTGCCAAACTTAAGGAGCTCACATGACCGCGGAATTTATCAGCGTAAGCTTTCCCAATGCGTCGAATGATCTGCACCCCATTCCCGACGCCCCTGTGGATCCACGGTTCCTCGAACGCTACTCTCGTTCGCTGGATGATTACGGCTTCAACTATACGCTGATCCCCTATTCCTCGTCGTCATTCGATCCCTTCACGCTGGGCGCAACGGTGCTGGCACATACCAAGCACATCAAGATCATCGTGGCGCTGCGGCCAAACACTGTCTACCCGACCGTTGCGGCAAAATCGCTCGCTACGCTCGACCAGCTGAGCGGCGGTCGCGTCGTCGTCCACTTCATCGCCGGCGGCAGCGATGAGGAGCAGGCGCGCGAGGGTGACTTCCTCAACAAGGAAGAGCGCTACGAGCGGCAGGAAGAGTATATCCGCATCCTGCGCCTCGCCTGGACATCGAAGGAACCCTTCGATTTCGACGGGAAATATTACCAGTTCAAGCAGTTTCGCAGTGCCGTGCGCCCGACCAACGGGCTGATCCCGATCTCGCTAGGCGGTTCGTCCGACGCGGCTTATCGCATCGGCGGCTCCCTCTGCGATATCTTCGGCCTTTGGGGCGAACCGCTTGCCGAAACAAAACAGCAGATCGAACGGATCTATGCGGAAGCGGCAAAGGCCGGCCGGACAGATCGCCCGCGCATCTGGGTCACCTTCCGTCCCATCGTCGCCGAAACCGACGAACTTGCGTGGCAAAAGGCGCACAGGGTTCTCGACCAGTTGAACGAGAACCGCCAGAAGGGTCTTCATCGTGCTCCGGTAAACGCTCCGCCGCCGGCCAATGTCGGCTCGCAGCGACTACTGGAAATCGCCAAGCGTGGCGACGTGCATGACCGCGCCCTCTGGTATCCGACAGTCACCGCGACCAATGCCAGCGGCGCGACCACGGCACTCGTCGGTTCACCACGTACGATCGCGGACTCGATCCTCGATTATATCGATCTCGGCGCCGATCTGATCTCGATCCGCGGCTACGACAATTACAACGATGCCGTCGATTACGGACGCTACGTGCTTCCACTCGTGCGCGAAGGCATTCGCGAGCGGGAAGAGGCCAAGCGCAAGACGGCCGCGTAAACCTGGAAAGTCCGGCACCTTGCCGGATCTTCACCCACTTCAGTTAAAACAGCGAACTCAATCGCTTCTTCGGGGAGATATTCCCTGCAATCCGGAAAGCCCAGAACTGCATGTCCTATGATCCAACTCTCCTAGATGCTACGGCACGCATCCTTGCAGAAGCCGCACCCGATGCGGATCAGACCGGCCAGTTCCCATGGGTCGGTATCCGTGCCGTTCATGAGGCGGGTTTGCTGGAAAGCACCGTGGCCAGCCGTTATGGCGGTGAAGGATCAACGCTGAGTGATGCCGCGCATATTCTGGCAGCACTTGGTCGTGGCGATCCTTCGGTGGCACTGATCAGTGCCATGACGATCTTTAACCATCTCGGCCAGGCGACAAAGAGCCATTGGCCGGATGGCCTCTATAGGCAACTGCTGGAAGAGGCCAAACAACGCCCCTTGCTGCTTAACGCGGCTCGCGTGGAGCCTGAACTCGGTTCGCCCGCACGCGGCGGCCTGCCTGCAACGATCGCGCGCCGCACGGCAAACGGATGGTCGATCTCTGGCCGAAAACGTTTCGTGACGGGTGCCCATGGCCTGACGCATTTTCTCGTCTGGGCACATACGGACGAAGTGCCGGCGCGCGTCGGAACCTTCGTCGTGCCAAACGGCCTTCCGGGTATTGAGGTCATCGAGAACTGGAAAAGCCTTGGCATGCGAGCGACCGGGTCCCATGACGTCGCATACACGGATGTTGAAATTCCGACAGAAAACGCGCTGGACCTGGTTGATCCTTCTATCGCCCAACAGGATAACCGAGCTCATGCTGCGATCAATCTGGCATTGACTGCTATCTATCTCGGCGCAGCCGAAGCGGCCCAAGCTGTCTTCATCCAGTTCGCGCATGAACGCATACCGGCCAACCTCGGCCATCCCATCGCTCGGACAGAGCGGTTTGTTACGCTCTCAGGGGAAATTGATCTGGCCATTTCAGGCGCCCGCCAGATCATATTCGGCACGCTGGATCACAATAGTGACGACGCGGAGGCACTGATAAGGGCAAGACTACTTGCCGGCCGGCAGATCCGGGACGCTGTCGAGATTGCGGTACGCGGCATCGGCAATCCGGGCCTGAGCTCGGACCTGGGCCTTGAACGTCATTTCCGGGATATCCAATCCGTACTGGTCCACGCGCCGCAGGAGGATACTACCGTCTCCATCCTTGGACGCGCCGCTTTCGATAAGTGGAAAAGAAGAAATGCCGGCCGGTCCGACGATGTGACCAATGTTGCGATCCTCAAGACCGCCTGAGCAAGCGAGAGAAACCTCACTGACGGCTAACAGCCTGTGACCGCATTTCTGAAAGGGATTTGAATGAGTAACAATCTTATTGTCGGCTTCTCGGGCAACATCTCGCGCCCTTCAGGTACGCGACGCTTCGTGGAGAATGTGACGGAAGCGTTGGCGGCGCAAGCCGGTTTTCAGCACGTGGTCTTCGATGTTGAGGACCTCGGCCCATCGCTGGCGACCGCCAGATCGGTCACGGATCTAGATCCAGCCGCCCGCAAGGTGATCAGGACGATTATCGAGGCAGAAGCCCTCGTCATCGGTTCGCCGACCTATAAGGGAAGTTACACCGGTCTATTCAAGCATGTGATCGACCTGCTGGATCCTTCCGACCTGCGCGGCAAGCCGATCGTTCTAACCGCTACCGGTGGCGGGGACCGGCACTCGCTTGTGGTCGAACATCAGTTGCGACCGCTCTTTGCCTTCTTCGAAGCCTTTGTCACACCGACTGCAATCTACGCTTCGGGCCGTGATTTCGTCGAAGGTGCTCCCTCACCGGCCATCCTCGGTCGCGTGAACCAGGCGCTTGCCGAAGCGTCTTTGCTGATCAGCGCTCGTTCGATCTCTGCGGCGATTGCAGCCGAATAGGCCGCGGGTTCGCTGGCCTCGGATCCGGAAGATAAGCCAGCGGCATAGGGACAGACGGGATGACAGCCAAAAAATATGTGGTCGGGATTACCGATCACATGATCGGCCGGCCCGATCTCGAAGCGGAAGTGCTTGGTGATGACGTCGAGATCGACTTCTTCGCCAGCACGGACGAGACGTCGTTTGACCCCGGTCGTCTGGCCAGGCTTGATGCGCTGATGGTATGGGGCGCGCGGCTTGGACCCAAGACCATAAACCACCTGACCCGCTGCAAGGGCGTAGTTCGTTACGGCGTCGGTTACGAAAAGATCGATCTTGCGGCCCTTGCCGCTGCTGGCATCCCCTTTGCCAATAATCCCGACTATGGGACAGAGGAAGTTGCCGATCATGCGCTTGCGATGATCCTTTCCCTGCATCGGCGTCTCTGGGAACATGACGAACGCGCCCGAGGATATAGTTCCGGTTGGCAAATCCACAGCTTGAAGCCGCTTTCCCGCTCGAACCGTGCTACGGTCGGGGTCATTGGCGTCGGCAGAATCGGAACGGCAGTCATCAACAGATTGAAGCCCTTCGGATTTCGCATGCTTGGTTACGATCCCGGCCAGCCACCCGGGCACGAGAAAGCCATCGGTTATCAACGGGCCGAGCGACTGGATGACGTTTTCGCCCAGTCGGATATCGTCACCCTTCATTGCCCGGCAACAGCGCAGACACGCGGCATTCTGAACGCTGAAGGCCTCGCCCGGTTGAAACACGGCACGATTGTCGTCAACACTGCGCGAGGGGAATTGATCGAAGATCTCGATGCGCTTGAAGCAGCGCTTCGGAGCGGGCAGGTCGCAGCGGCAGCAATCGACACGTTACTGCGTGAACCGCCGGGAAATCACCCTCTGTTGGAAGCATGGCGCAACCGTGAGGATTGGCTCGCAGGCCGCCTGGTCATCACGCCGCACAATGCATTTTACTCCGATCACGCAGCCATAGAGATGCGCACGAATGCAGCAAAAACGGTAAAGCTGTTGTTCGATGAGGGCAGGCTTCGCAACAGAGTGACGGAGTGACCTCGCCGGAGCGGGGTTCGCAAAACTCAGCGCGGCTTCGTACAAGTGACCGCAAGAAGGTTTGCATGACTGATAAACTTCCTGGTGCAGTACTGAGAGAAAAAAACGCTCCGCTAGTCGCGTTATTTAATGCTTTGTTCCTTCTATCGCGATGAGGACCATGGCTGAATATCGCCCTTGTGCAGGAGGGTGCGATGAGCAAGGTCATCAACTTGGCAGGAACGCTCAGGGCCGTTTCCCCTTATATAAGAACTGAAGATGAAGCGATTGAGGTTGCAAAAGCCCTAGCGAATGAAATTCGCAGCGGCGCCAGCCGTCGTGACCGGCAACGTATCCTACCCCATCACGAACTGGAGCGTGTCGCTCAATCCGGCATTCTGGGCATCACGGTTCCGGCTGAATATGGCGGAGCCGATATCTCGAACCCGTTTCTGGCCGAAGTGCTGGCGATCCTGTCCGAGGCGGACAGTTCCATCGGGCAGATCCCCCAGAGCCATTTCCAAATCCTTGAGATACTCCGCCTTGCCGGTACAGAAGAGCAGAAGCGGTATTTCTTCATCAGGGCATTGGCAGGCGATCACTTTGCCAACGCCCTTGCCGAAAGAAATACCGAGGCGGCAGGACTGATAACCACCCGCCTCGTGCCGGATGGGATCGGTTATCGTATTTCCGGCCAGAAATATTACTCCACCGGCGCCTTGTTTGCCGACTGGATTGCCGTCTTCGCGCAGGACGATCGTGAGCATCTTGTCATGGCGATAGTCCCTCGCGACACCGAGGGGCTGACTATCATCGATGATTGGGCAGGCTTCGGCCAAAGGACGACGGCAAGTGGCTCCGTGATCATCGACAACATGTATGTATCGGCAGATTCCGTTATCGCTCACGACAGGGCTCTCGAACAACCGGCAACGCTGGGATCGCTTGGCCAGTTGCTGCACGCAGCCGTCGATCTCGGCATTGCCCGTGCGGCCTTTGCCGACATGATCGATTTCGTTCAGACCAGATCACGGGGCAATCGAAATCTCGACATCGAAAGCACGAGCACCGACCCTCTGGCGATCGCAAAAACGGGATCGATCGCCGTCAAGATCGAAGCGGCGGCAGCAATGATCGAGCGCGCTGGCCGAAAAGTGGACGTAGCCCAGGTATCTCCGTCTGCATCCGCAGCCTCGGATGCCTCTCTGGCCGTGGCAACTGCCAAAATCCTGACGACCGAAGCCGCGCTCGAGGCCGCCAACGCGCTTTTCGAGCTTGCAGGAACGTCCGCGACAGGCGAGGATTTCAATCTCGATCGCCACTGGCGAAATGCACGAACCCACACGGTTCATGATCCGGTACGCTGGAAATATCACGCCATCGGCGACTTTCACCTCAATGGCAGGCTTCCCAGGCCGAACGGCCAATTCTGAACAGGCGATCGCCGGATGCTGAAAGCAGGCATGCCGATTATCTATAGCTTCGGCCTAAAGCCTCGACGAGCTGTCCAGATGGCGACGCGGTGGGGGATGCCCACTGCTCCCTCAATAGAGAACGCCGCACCAGCCGCTCAAAGAATTCATATCCTTCAGGCCAGCGCCCAAAACCGCTTGCAACATTGATGTGGCCGGAAAACCCGATCGTCACCAGATCGCTTCCCCAGGCTTTCACATGACGTTCCAACTGCGGGACGCTCATGTAGGGATCGTTGAGGCTACCGACAACGAGACTTGGAAAGGGAAGATGCTCGAGCGGTTCGGCACCAAATTCAATCATACAGGGATGCATCTGCATGGTTGTTTCCAGCGAACAAGGAGCGACCAGTAGCGCGCCACGGATAAGGCCTGCCCCACGGCGGCTGGCATAGCTTGCTGCAAGGAGGCAACCGAGACTGTGTGCAACGAGAAAGGCGCCATCGGTGTTCGACAGCGCCTCATCGAGCTTCGCCTGCCAATGCGCAAGAACCGGACAGGTCCAGTTCTCTTGTTCCACGACCGACGCGGATACTTGCTCGCGTACCCAGTGTCGCTGCCAATGCTCATCGGAAGAGCCATTCAAACCCGGAATGACAAGCGTCTGGATCATAACCGCCTCATACGTTTCTAACGCTTGTAGAAGATAGGCGGGCGGTCACGTTGCGTCGGCGAAAGCTCATCCAAAATCTACCAGAAAGATAGATTAATTTGCCTCGTTGCGCGCAACATGATCCGGTAATTTACAGAAATCGAATACAGAACGAATGGAAGTCGGACATGAAAAACTTCATCACTGCAGGCCAAGCCAAAACCAGCCAGTTTGTAGGTTCTTCCGTTTCCCGATGCCACCTTCACTCGCGAATGCAGATGTGTATTGCGCCCATTACGGCCGAGAACATTGAGGAAAGATTGCGAGATTGGAGTGAAGGACATGCAGAAGCAAGTCGTTGAGCATGGTGGGTTGCCGGTCGGTATAGCTATTCCGGATAGCGGGAAGCTGCGTTTTATAGCTGTGAAGTTTCATGTCATCGATCTCGATGATCAGCGTTTTGCAACGCTTGGCGAACTGAGGGCCGCGATCAGCGACCATCTCAGATCCTCAAGGCCGATTGCTGCCTGACGACGACAGACCAAGTGCCAAACTTGGTCGTCGGCGTCACGCCCGCGCTCGACAAACTCGTTTTCCCAGAGAGATCCATGAAAGACATTCTGAAAGTAACCGGCAACCGGACATTGACGGTTGGTGCATCCCTCATCGTTGCAAGCTTGGTCTTGCGCAATTTCGACACCGGAATACCCAGCTGCCTTGTCGCTGTCAGCCTGGCAGCTGGTCTCGTCTCGGTTATTTTTGCTGCTGGCCGGATGAGCGATTAGTACGCCTGGCACATCCGTTCATCTGAGCTCTCGCACGACGAGAACGGCGACGCGTTTAGCCTTCCGAGCTTGAGGCGACAATGCAAAAACCTTGCTCAGCTATGGATAGGCTGGCGGTAACCTGGAGGTAGACGGGAAAAGAGGTTCGTGAACGATCTTGACGAACCCACCTCCCCGACCCACATCCCCGGCGATCAGGACAAGATGCATAGCATGACAACATTTCTAGAAAAGACGTTCGGCCCGACCGAACTTGCCATTGTTGAGGCTGCTTTCAGCGAATGGGTTGATCAAGCAAAAGTTGAAAAACAAAGTCCTGAGGCAGAGTTGGCAGCGGCGATCGTCATCAACCTGTTTCGCGAGGGAAACGACACCATTCCCGCAATGCGAAAAGCAATTTCCGCTCATCGTGGCTTGATCGACCTGCGTTGCTCTTAAATAGCTCAGCGGATTTGGCTGCGGGGAGATACAGCTCTCTCTTACGGTTTGCCGGAATTTGAACGCTCTGCGCCGACAGGTCGTCTCATGCTTGAATTTTGGCGGAGATATGATCCGTACCGGCGAAACAGCATCGCTCGCTTGTTGTGAGCGGGCACGCCATCCTTGAGAAAGCACCGGGCTTGGACCGCCTTGAATTGTTCACCCGTGGGTGTTCGCGAAATCATGACCACCCGGCTTCACATCGGTTATGCCGGGCCAGGCAGTCTGTTACCCCGAATACCCCAGAAGCCGCGAAATTCGCACGGCGGTGCTCTTCGTCTTTTCGATATGTTCTTCTGATGGAACCTCGCCGAGGAACTGGATCATGTCGACGATGCCCACAGCGCCACAGACCATGCCTGCTGCGTTGAATATCGGGCTGGCGAGCGTGTTCAAACCGAGAGCGGCCTGATTGGGCGCGACAGCCCAGCCCTGCCGCCGGATGATTTCGTATTCTTGCGCCAGCACGGTCGGCGAAACGATTGTCTCAGGGGTGAAAAGCTCAAGCCGGTTTCGTAATACACGCGCCTGAAAAGCCTGCGAGGAAAAGGCAGTTGCGACTTTGCCCTGAGCAGACCCGTGAAATGACAGGATCGATCCGACCCGAACCCCGATTTCAATCGAAGCCCGCCCAGGAACGGTCGCAATGACAAGCATGCCTTCCGGCGTCAGTTGCGATGCGACAGCAGAGTGGCCCAGCGCATCCCGAAGATCGAGAAGCGGATCGTTGGAGGCACGAATAAGACCCATATTGTCGAAAACGGATTGGCCGAGAGATAGCAGCTTGGAGCCTAATTCATATCGTTCGGAATCATCCTGCTGAAATACATATCCCTGCTGAACAAGCGTCTGGAGATGGCGGTGGATACGGCTTTTGCTTGTCCCTAGCGTATTGGCGAGGCTGGTCACACCTACACCCTTGGGAGTGCGGACGACCTGCTCGATAATATTCATCGTAAGGATGACGGACTGGAGGCCATCTGAATTTTTGTCTTCAGTATCAGTCATCTGCCGTTACACCTTTAAAACTCATCCAAACGTCCATAAAATAATCGGAGCCGCTTTGTGCTTCCGAAGCATGCTAAATCCAGGCATCCGAGATTTCTGGTCGAGTCTGAAACAATAGCAGCCTGCCATTTTTCCATTCCGGAACGCTCTGCTGGAGCGTCTTTCAGAAAATTCATTCCCTCCCAAGACGCCGCAAAACACTCGTGCGCAATTTCGTCCACGGGCGTAACCGCTCATTCGCGAACATAAACTGGTAAGAACAAAGTTCTGAGAAATCAAGGTATTTGGCTTTCCGCTTGCGAAACAGCAAGCCTTCTATCGGCGTTTAAATCCCAGAAATATTGACCGCCGCGTCCGTTTGACGCGCAAGCCGTCCCCAACCAACCGCTTGACGAATGATCGCGGAAAGCAAATAAATCAGAACAACGTTTCTTTCAGCGGAACAAAAGAATGCGGTGCCGTGATTGATGGAATGGCATCCCTCTTCTGGAGGTCCGTCTTGGAATAACGGAAATCGAGCTGGTGACGTGAAGATGCCGCCAGAGGAGAATGGAGGAATATAAATGGCTGAAATTGCCTCAAGGACCTCGGAACTTGACGCCCGTGTCGATGAGATATTGCGCGGGGGCGTCGACCCGCATGTTCACAGCGGCCCATCGATCGCAGCTCGGGCTGTCGATCATCTGGAACTGGCCAGACAACTCTCGGATGCGGGCTTCATTGCGGCCGTCACCAAGGATCACGACTACTCCGGCGTCGTGCCAACGGAGATGATCCGCAAGCATCACCCCGAACTTTCGACAAAGGTTTATTCAGGCATCGTACTGAATAACGTGGTGGGTGGCTTCAATCCTTATGCGGTCGAGCACACCGCTGCCATGGGCGGGAAAATTGTATGGTTGCCGACACTTGCCGCCGAAAACCATCTTAAATGGGAAAAATCATCGGGCTGGGTTCATCCTGCATCGACGCAGAAAATCCGCCCAGCGACCGCGGTTCCGCTTTTCGACAGCGACGGCAAGCTTCTCGAACCAGTAATTGATGTTCTCGATGTCGTTGCAGCAACTGGCATGGCCTTAGCCAGCGGCCACATCCACGTCTCAGAGACAAAGGTGATATTCGCGGAGGCTATAAAGCGGGGCGTAGAACACCTCATATTCACTCATCCGGAAGACATCGTCGGTGCGTCCCTGGAAGACGCCCGCGAACTCGCCGGAATGGGGGCCTATGTAGAGCATTCGCTCGCCTTCTTCCTGAACGGTTCGAAGTTCCAGACGCGCAAGGAAGAAGAGCTTAAGGCTCATATCGATATCGTTGGCGTAGATCGGACAATCTTGTGTTCTGATCTCGGACAAGTCGGCACATTCACACCGATTGAAGGTTTCCGAAATGGCGTTCTCGCCTGCATCAAGCTTGGCTATTCCGACAGCCAGATCCACGAAATGGTGGCGACCAATGCGGCGAATGTCCTCGGCCTCACCGGCTGACCATTTGATACTTGCTATCAAGCCAAAAGGTAGGCCTGAAAGCGCATTTCAAAACTATTAGCGCTGTCTGCTCCGGACCGGGAATCCGAAGCAGCTTTTCTGGAGGAAAAAATGTTACAATGGTATCACGAGCTTAACAGCAAAGAACGAAAGACGTTCTATGCTTGCTTTGCCGGTTGGGCGACCGATGCGCTCGACACACAGCTCTTCAGCTTTCTTATTCCGACACTTGTTGCGTTCTGGTCGATTACCAATGCCGAAGCCGGCTGGCTCGGCACATCCGCTTTGATCTCCTCTTCAGTCGGTGGTTGGGTCGCCGGCATTCTTTGTGATCGCATCGGTCGCGTGAAGGTCATGAAGATCGCCATCGCATGGTTCACCGTATTTACCATCGCAAGCGGCTTTGCCGATTCCTATGAGCACCTTTTGATTGCCCGCATTCTCTCCGGCCTCGGCTTCGGTGGCGAATGGGCAGCAGGCGCAGTTCTCATGGGTGAAGTCATTCGCCCTGCCTATCGCGGCAAGGCCGTCGGTAGCGTCCAGAGCGCCTATGCACTCGGATACGGCTTTGCGGCCATCCTGTCTTCGGTGCTCTTCGCCACGATCGAACCGTCCGAGGCCTGGCGCTGGATGTTCTGGATCGGCGCACTTCCTGCCGTCTGGGTTTTCTGGGCACTGCGCGGCGTGGAGGAACCGGAAGTCTTCCTGAAAGCCAAGAAGGAACAGCACGCCCGTGGCGAACGTGTCAATCCGTTGGTCATCTTCGCACCGCGTTACCTGAAGACGACGATCCTGTGCTCGCTGCTTGCTCTGGGGGTACAGGGCGGCGCATTCTCGATCGTCATGTGGCTGCCGTCGTTCCTCAAGAGCAACTATCACCTCACCTCGGTCGAAGTCGGTTACTATGTCTTCGTACTGACCTTCGGATCGTTCGTCGGCTATATCGTCGCTGCTTATCTCTGCGATTCCATCGGCCGCCGACTCAGCTTCTTCGTCTTCACCATCCTGAACTGGATCATCATACCGGTGTTCCTGTTCGTGCCGGAAATGGGTGCGGTGTCGCTGCTGCTCATCTTCCTGCTCGGCTTCTCGCTGCTCGGTATCTACAGTGCACTTGGCCCTTATTTCACCGAGTTGTTCCCCAGTCTCATCCGTGCGAACGGGCAGGCTTTCAGCTACAATTTCGGCAGAGCCGTGGGTGCCTTCTACCCGGCCATCGTCGGCATGCTGGCATCCGCTGAACTGCTGCCCTTGCACAGCGCAATGGGTGTGACGGCAATGTCCGCTTACGTCTTCGTGTTGCTAGCCGTCGCAATCCTGCCGGAGACCAACGGCCGGGATCTGACCACGACGGATGGAAAAGTCGATGCGACGCCCGTCGCGCCGAGCGGACAGCCAAACGAAGCCAACCCTTAACAATACCGTCAAACGCAATCTGAAATTCCCAACGGCCCCAGGCCGTTGGGGGGCGGTAGTGCGCGACACCCGGAACCTCAACATCTCAGCTGAAATGCGTGACCACCATGACAATTCAGAATCGAAACATCCTGATCGTTACCGCTCACCCTGAACAACGGTCCTTCAATCATGCGTTGACCGAAAGCGCCGCCGCTGCGCTGCGTTCCGCCGGACATGATGTCGTGGTTTCGGATCTTTATGCCGAAAATTTCGGCGCCTCCTCCGGACCTGGCGATTTCACCGCCCGTGCGGATGCCGATCACCTGCACTATCAGAACGAACAGACCAATGCGGTTCGCACCAAATCCTTCGCGCCCGACATAGCACGCGAACAGGCCAAGCTTGCTGCCGCCGATGTCGTCATCTTTCAATTCCCGCTCTGGTGGGGAGGGCCGCCCGCCATCCTAAAGGGCTGGCTCGACCGGGTTCTGGCCTATGGCTTCGCCTATGTGGACGGTTATCGATTTGACACCGGCCTCTTTCGCGGCAGGCATGCGATCCTGTCGGTGACCACAGGCGGAACACCCGCCCGTTTCAGCGACGATGGCGTTTATGGACCGATTGAACAACTCCTGCGCCCGATCAAGCGCGGTGCGCTGGAATATATGGGCTTCGAAGTCGCGCCATCCTTCGTTTGCTACGGCGCACCACGCATGAGCGAGGAGGATCGCCAGACCCATCTGTCGCTCTGGGCGAAACAGGTGCTCGAGATCGCCAGGCTTCCCACGGACAAATCGCTTTATCCCGCCGACCCGCTGTCTCTGGTTGAGGACGGAGCATGGGCGAGAGGCCGATGACGTCGGCAAGGATACATTTGGAACGAGCCTGCCTCGTCACCTCTGATTGGAGTTAAAAATGGAACAGGACATATTCATTCTCGATGGGGCCCGTACCGCGATCGGTACGTTCGGGGGGGCATTGAGCACCTTTACACCGGCGGAACTCGGCGTGATTGCCGCAAAATCAGCGGTTGAACGCTCGGGTGTTGCCGCTGCCGATCTCGACAATGCCGTCGCCGGCAATGTCATTCCGAACTCGCCTCGCGATCTTTACCTCGGGCGCGTGATCGGCATGGAAAGCGGCTTGCCTGCCTCTGCACCGGGCCTCACGCTTAACCGGCTCTGCGGCTCCGGCGCCCAGGCAATCGCAACGGCAGCTTCGATGATCCGGGCCGGCGAAAGCAGGCTCTCGCTCGCCGTAGGCTCCGAAGTCATGAGCCGTGCCCCCTATTCGATCGACAGCCTGCGCAAGGGCCAGAAGATGGGGGATGCCGGGCTGACCGATTGGTTGCTCGGATCGCTTACCGATCCGTTTGGCTGTGGGGGAATGGGCATCACGGCGGAAAACATTGCTGCCAAATACGATATCGGCCGCAGCGAGCAGGATGTCTTCGCACTCGACAGCCAGCAGAAGGCAGTGCGCGCGATCGCCGGGCAGCGGTTCGCGTCTCAGATCGTTCCGGTCACGGTCAAGACCCGGAAAGGGGAGCAGATCGTCACGCAAGACGAGCATCCCCGCGCGGATACGACGCTCGAAGGCCTTTCATCTCTGCGACCGACCTTTCGCAAGGACGGTACGGTGACTGCCGGTAATGCGAGCGGCATCAATGATGGTGCTGCAGCCGTCGTGCTGGCAAGCGGCGCAGAAGTTGCTGCCCGAAATCTTCGTCCGCGTGGAAAATTGCTCTCGTGGGCCGTTGCCGGCGTTCCGCCGG
This sequence comes from Neorhizobium sp. LMR1-1-1.1, assembly GCF_040675795.1. Taxonomy (NCBI): domain Bacteria; kingdom Pseudomonadati; phylum Pseudomonadota; class Alphaproteobacteria; order Hyphomicrobiales; family Rhizobiaceae; genus Neorhizobium; species Neorhizobium sp. LMR1-1-1.1. Next base: position 160,418 of record NZ_JBEGHE010000069.1, on the reverse strand, counting down.
AAATCATGGGTATCGGCCCGGCTCATGCCGTTCCGCTGGCGCTGCAGCGCGCGGGCCTCGATCTCGCGCAGATCGACGTGATCGAATCAAACGAGGCATTCGCCGCGCAGGCGATTGCCGTGAACCGGCTGCTCGGTCTGCCTCTCGAAAAGGTCAATCCGAATGGCGGTGCAATCGCGCTCGGGCATCCGCTGGGCGCGACCGGCGTCATCCTGACGGTCAAGGCTCTTTATGAACTGGAGCGCATCGGCGGCCGCTACGGTCTCGTCACCATGTGCATCGGCGGTGGGCAGGGGATCGCTCTTGTTATCGAGAATTGCCTGGCCAATCGCGCGTAGACTTCAGGAGGAAAAATGACTTCGAATTTGCGAACACGGATCCACGCAGGTGAGCTGCTTGTCGGGTCGTTCATCAAGACGCCTTCCCCGCATGTGATAGAAATCCTTGGTCATGCGAAACTGGATTTTGCGGTGATCGACCAGGAACATGCGCCGATCGGCATCGCCCAGGTAGACATGCTGGCACTTGCCGGCAAGGCGATCGGCCTGCCGCTCCTGTCCCGTCGCTGGGGTGCCTCGGTCGACTGGATCTCTCCGCTGCTCGACCTCGGACTTGCCGGAGTGATGGTGCCGCACGTGCTGAATGCCGAAGGTGCCCGTGCCGTCTGCGATGCAGTGCGTTTCTCTCGTGGGAAACGTGGCCTTTCGCCATCACCACGGGCCGGCAATTACGGTGGCATCGGCATCGCCGACTATCGTGTCAAATGCGACGCGGAGAGTGTCGTTATGGTGCAGATCGAGGACAAGTCGGCGCTCGATCATCTCGATGAGATCGCCGGCGAGCCGGATGTCGATCTACTGTTCATCGGGCCGGCAGACCTCTCGCAATCGATGGGGGTCAGTTATCCCTCGCCGGAACTGGATGCCGCCATCGACCAGATCATCGCAGCCGGCAAGAAGGCGGGCATCGCAATCGGCCTGTTCGTCGGCGATCCCGCCCATATCGCCAAATGGCACGCCCTTGGCGTGACCGTCTTCGTCTGCGGCTCCGATCAGGCGCTTCTGCGCAAATCCGCCACCCAGATGATGATCACAGCAAAAACCGAGAAGGAGTGAAACATGTACAACGACAAGGATCCGCGCGCAGATCTCTTCGCCGCGGCGGCAAAGCCGCCGGCAACGGGTTTGGTTGCAGAAGAGCAACTGGTGACCTTCTATGATACGCCACCGCAGGATGAGCATAATGGAAGCCGCACCTGGTATGTCAGGGGTTGTAATTTCGTCCTCGCTTATTCCGAAACGAGGGACGGGGCGACCCTGGAGCGCAAGGGACAAGCTGACGAATACGTTCTTTATCTTGCCAATCCGGCCGACAGGGCGATCGTCGAGTGGGGTGGTCAGAAGGTCGAGGTTGCGGGTTATTCCGTCACCTTCATACCGCCGGGCGACAGCCGGATCGTCCTGCCGTCTGGCGGCAAGCTCGCACGGCTTTTCACCACGGCCTCGAAGGATCTGGTCAAGGCATGCCCCAATGCCGACGCTTACGATGTGCCGCGCCAGCACATCCCCGCATTCGAGCCCTGGCCGGAACCCGTGGGTGGGTGGAAAGTACGCCAGTATTCGCTGAACGTTCCCGATGAGCCGGGTCGTTTCGGGCGAATCTTCCGCTGCACGACATTCATGGTGAATGCCCTTCCGTCCCAGGTCGGACCGCGCGATCCGGCAAAGATGTCGCCGCATCATCACGACGATTTCGAACAGTGCTCGCTGGCATTGGGCGGGAGCTTTACACACTACCTGCGCTGGGCCTGGACGACCGATATGGCCGATTGGCGCGAGGACAAGGCGATTGATGTCGGCTCGCCATCGGTGCTCGTCATCCCGCCTCCGGTCATTCACACGACGCGGGCCAGCAGCGACGGCAACAACGATCTGGTCGATATCTTCTGCCCGCCGCGCTTGGACTTTTCGCTTAAGCCCGGCTGGGTTTTGAACGATGCCGACTATCCAATGCCGGGCACCCGGTAATCCAGCGGGAGAGGGCCAGGCTGGCAGCAGTCGGCCCTCTGCTGGAATGTGCCTGTTCGAAAGTGCGCAAGGCGCTGCCTCGGGCGGGCGTTCCAGCACGGCAGCAAAGCTTCAGCTCTTTAGAAATCAAAGGTCTCAAAAATGTATAAGGTGAATACCGCCGAGGAAGCCGTGCGACGGATACCGGATGGAGCCGTCCTGATGATCGGTGGCTTCGTCGGCATTGGGACGCCTCAGGATCTTGTCGATGAACTGGTGCGTCAGGGAAAGAAGGATCTGACGCTCATCGCCAACGATACAGCGCGCCCGAATGTGGGCGTTGGCAAGCTGATCGACGCCGGGCTGGTGAAAAAGGCCATCGTCAGCCACATCGGCACCAATCCTATCACGCAAAAGCAGTTGATCAGCGGTGTGATCGAAGTCGAACTGGTTCCGCAGGGCACGCTCGCCGAGCGGGTACGCGCCGGAGGTTCCGGGCTTGGCGGCGTGTTGACTCCAACCGGTGTCGGCACGGATGCAGCGATCGGCAAGGAAACGATCGAAATCAACGGTATCCCCTATCTGTTGGAAACGGCGCTCAAGGCTGACTTCGCCTTGATCAAGGCACGCAGCGCTGATTACTCCGGGAACCTCCGTTATTCGCTGACATCGCGTAATTTCAATCCGCTGATGGCCATGGCTGCTGAAATCGTTATCGCGGAGCCGGACGAAATCGTGCCGGTTGGCTGCATCGAGCCCGATGCCGTCGTTACGCCGCATGTTCTTGTTGACTTGCTGATTGCAAAGGGAGCCTCGTTATGAACGAGAAAGAGATCATCGCGAGGCGGGTTGCTCAGGAACTCAAGGCCGGCACGCTCGTCAATCTCGGGATCGGCTTGCCCACCATGGTCGCCTCCTACCTGCCTGCTGGGCTCGACGTTTCGTTCCAGTCGGAAAACGGCATTATCGGCATGAGCGCCTTGCCTGATCCGGGTCTTGCCGGAAGCAATCTCACGGACGCCGGAGGGACGCCTGCAGGCGCCCTGCCGGGAGCCTGTGCCTTCGACAGCGCCATGTCCTTCGCACTGGTTCGCGGCGGCCATCTCGATGTCACTGTGCTGGGGGGGCTTCAGGTCGACGAAGAAGGACACCTTGCCAACTGGATGGTGCCCGGCAAGATCGTGCCGGGCATGGGCGGCGCAATGGATCTCGTATCCGGCGCCAAGCGCGTCATCGTTGCGATGACGCATACCGCCAAAGGCGAATCCAAGATCCTGAAGAGATGCACCTTGCCGCTGACATCCGTTCGCCGCGTTGACCTGATTGTCACGGAGATGGGCGTCATCCAGCCAACAGAAGAAGGCCTTGTGCTTCTCGAGACAGCGCCGGGCGTGACAGTCGAACAGATTGTCGCCGCGTCGGAGGCCAAACTGTTAATCCCGAAGGTTCCAGGCGTGATGGGCATCGCAGCCTGAACTATCGGTTCGCGGGAGCGGTGTATCCTCCTCCGTCGCCGTCCCCGCTTCATTCAGAGGCATCACCATGTCCCGGCGTCAGCTTTCCTCTTTCCCAACGCTACGCCACACCAATCAAGGGCGGCATGCCCACTATTTCACAATCTGCGCCATCCGGGGGATTTGCGTCTCAAGGTTTGAGCGAGCGCACCATATTGGCCAGCCTTTCGCAGGCACTTTCGAGTTCAGGTTCGGATGCCGCGATCGATAGTCGAATAAAGCCGGGCGCAGCAAACGCAGCCCCCGGCACACTCGACAGGCCGAATGTCTGCAGCAGATGCGCAGCAAACGCCGTATCGTCGCCGAGAACGTCTCCTTCGGCGGTCTTGCGGCCCATCAGCCGCTGCACGCCGATGAAGGCGTAGAAGGCTCCATCGGGCGCTATGAAATCGATACCCTCGATCTCGGCCAGCCGGCCGGCCACGATCTTCGCGCGCCCGGCAAATGTTCGGGCACCCTCGCTGACAAAAGTCTGATCTCCGGTGAGGGCCGCGATTGCTGCCGCCTGAGCGACCGGCGACACGCATGAGACGCTTTGCGACTGCATCTTGTTGAGCGTCGAAATCAGCGCTTTCGGACCGGCGGCATAACCCAGCCGCCAACCCGTCATGGCGTAAGCCTTGGAGACGCCGTTGACGATCAGCGTCCGGTCCCGCAACTGCGGGCAGGCCTCGCCGAAGGAGACAAAGGGCGTGTCGTTCAACAGCACATGCTCGTAGATCTCGTCGGAGACGATGAGCACACGCGGATGGCGCGCCAGCACATCTGCAAGCTTGCGATATTCTTCGCCGGAATAGATCGCTCCTGTCGGATTGGACGGAGAATTCAGCATCAGCCATCTGGTCTTCGGCGTGATCGCTGCTTCGAGCTGCTCGGCCGATAACTTGAAACCGGCATCCGCACCGCAGGTCAGATAGACCGGTGTGCCCCCATGCAGCGAGACGATGTCTCCGTAGGATACCCAGCAAGGTGTGGGAATGATGACTTCATCGCCCGCTTCCAGCGTTGCGAGAAACACGTCGAACAGGATCTGCTTGGCGCCATTGGCAACCATCACCTCGTCGGTGGAATAATCCAGTCCGTTTTCCGTCTTGAACTTCTTCACGATCGCCTGACGCAGGCTTTCCATTCCCGCGGGCGCGCCATAGCGGATACCGCCCTTGCGGATCGCTTCGACGGCCGCTTCCGCAACATGCGGCGGCGGTTCGAAATCCGGCTCGCCGAGCGACAGGTCGATAATGTCGTGACCTTCTGATGCCAGCTTCTTTGCCGCCATGGCAATCGCCATGCTCGGAGACGACTTGATGCCCGCGGCACGGCGGTTCTCGAAACTCATTTTCGGCTTCCCTGGAGGATTTGACTTGATCGAAACCGGGCGGGGCCTCTGCCTCGCCCGACACTCTTGGGAGAGTTATTTCGAAGCGACGTAGTCAAAGGCGATATCGCGTTCTGCCGCAGCGACATCCCGTTTGTCAGCCGACCCGTAACCGCCGCCGCCCGGAAGCTGCAGGATTAGCCTGCGACCGGCCGGAACATGCTGGCGACCCTTGGAAGCGAGACGGGTTCCGTCATCCAGCATCACGGCACCGGCGGCACCGTTTTCACCACCTTCGCGACCGCGCGGGGGATGATCGACACGGTCGAACATGGCGTTGAAGTGCATCTCGTGACCCTCGGTCGGCGAGATTTCCACCACCTGACCGAGACCGCCGCGGAACTGGCCGGCACCGCCGGACCCGTCGCGCAGTTCCTTGCGCCAGAAGATGACCGGACCGACATGTTCTGTCGCCTCGATCGACATCGAATGCACGCCGCTCGGGAATGCCGTTGCGCTCATGCCGTCGAGCGTCGGGCGTGCGCCGGAGCCACCGCTGTTGAACAGCAGAACCTCGGCACGCTGGCCGCCATCAGCCGGAGCCTTGTCGCCCTGAAGCGGGCGAACGCTGACATGCAGGTTCCACAGCGCGCCAGCACCTTCCGCCGGCACCTTGCCCGGCAACATCTTGTGCACGGCGCCGAGCACTGCATCGGGCACCAGATGGCCAAGTACGTGGCGCACCGAGACAGGCGCCGGATGCTGGGCATTCAGGATGCAATTCTTCGGTGCCACGACGCGGAACGGCAGGAGCGAATAGTGGTTATTTGGAATATCGGGTGCGATCGCGACCTTCATGCCGTAGCATGCATAAGCTGCCGAATAGATGATCGGGCAATTGATGCCCTTCGGGCTCGGCGGCGAGGTCCCGTCAAAATCAGCGAGAATATGATCGCCTTCGACATCTAGACGTACCGCGATATCGATCGGTGAACCGTAACCATCGACCCGCATCGTGTTGGAATAGGAGCCCTTCGGTAAGGCAGCAATTCGCTCGATCGTGGCGTCATAACTGCGCTTGAAAATGAATTCGCCGAGCGTCTCCAGATCGTCGAGCTCGAACTCTTCCATCATGTCCATCAGCCGGCGATGGCCGATCTCGTTGCAGGCGGCCAGCGAATAGACGTCACCGACCACCTGATGGCTCTCACGCACATTGTTGTGCAGGATGTTGACGAGATCCTTGTTGACCTTGCCGCGCTCGGCAAATTTCATGATCGGAACGAAGATACCCTCTTCATAGACCTCGTTCGCATCCGGCCCGAAACCGCGACCACCGACATCGACCACGTGTGCCGTGCAGGCGAAATAACCGACAAGCGCGCCGTTGCGGAAGCTCGGCGAAACGACGGTGAAGTCGTGCAGGTGGCCGGTGCCCTTCCATGGATCGTTGGTGATAAAGACATCGCCTTCGAAAATGTTTTCAGGCCCGATATCGCGGATGAAGTGACCGACGGCTTCCGCCATCGCGTTGACATGGCCGGGCGTGCCGGTGACCGCCTGGGCGATCATCAGGCCGCCGCGGTTGAAGACGCCGGCGGACAAGTCGCCCGATTCACGCACGCTGGTGGAGAATGCCGTGCGGATGAGGGTGACGGCCTGCTCTTCAACGACGGAGATCAGCCGGTTCCACATGATCTGCATGTGAACGTCGGAAAGTGCATTGGTTTTCATGGATAGTATCCTCCGTTCAAGCGCTCTGCTTGACGCGTACGAGCAGGCAGCCATCGGCCTGCATGATGACTTCGCGGCTGGCGGTGATGATGGTCGAGGTTTCGCGTTCGGTGATCACGGCAGGCCCCGAGACGAAATCGCCCGGTTTCATGTCTGTGCGGTCGACGATCGAAGCATTCTGGAAGCTGCCTTCCTGCACATCGAAGATGTCGCGTGTGCCACGAACCTTTGCCGCGCCGGCCTTTGCCGTCTTTCCGATCCGCTCCGGCGGCGCGACCTTGGATGTGGCCCGCAGCGACCAGCTGACGATCTCGACATCGAGCCCGTCGATGACGCGACCGAAGAAGTGTTCGTATTGCTCGTCGAACAGTTTGCGGAACAGGTCGCCATCGGCATCCGCATAGTCACGAACTTCGATCGTCACCGGCACTTCCCAGCCCTGACCGACGTAGCGCATGTAGGCGATGCATTCGAGATCCGGATCGGCATCTGGCGCGCCGGAGCGCACGAAGGATGTCGCTTCCGCGATCAGCTCAGACACCGTATGGTTGATCGCGGCCGCATCGAAGCGGCTGAGGCGGCTATAAGCGCTGCGAACGCTTTCGAAACCGAAGGGTGCTCGCAGGAAGCCGATAGCCGAGCCGACACCCGCGCCCGGCGGGATCAGAAGTTCGGCCATGCCGAGCTTTTCGCAAAGGCGCGCGGCGTGGATGGGGGCAGCACCGCCGAAGGCGATCATGGTGAACTCGGAGAGTTCCTTGCCGTTTTCCACGGCGTGCATGCGTGCCGCATTGCTCATGTTTTCGTCGACCACCTCGCTGAGGCCATAGGCGGCTGTGGCGATATCGGTATCGAGCTTGGAGGCAAGATCCGTATCTATCGCCTTGTCAGATGCCGGGCGGTCGAGCTTCATCGCGCCGCCGGCAAACTCGTCGGCATCCAGACGGCCAAGGATGAGGTCGGCATCGGTGACGGTCGCGTTTGCGCCACCGCGGCCGTAGCAGGCCGGACCCGGTTCGGAGCCAGCACTATGCGGGCCGACGCGGATCTGGCGCATGCTGTCGATCGTTGCGATCGAGCCGCCGCCTGCGCCGATTTCCACCATTTCGATGACGGGAATAGAGATCGGCATGCCGCTGCCCTTCTTGAAGCGCCAGGTACGTGCCACTTCGAAGGTCTTTGAGGTTTTCGGCGTCTGCTTTTCGATCAGGCAGATTTTTGCCGTGGTGCCACCCATGTCGTAGGAGAGCACCTGATCGAGACCATAGCTGCTGGCGATATGGGCTGCGAAGATCGCGCCGCCGGCCGGGCCGGATTCAAGCAGGCGTACCGGAAATTCGATGGCGCTTTCAACGCTGATGATGCCGCCGCCCGAGTGGATCATGAAGACCGGGCAACGCGTGCCCTCTTCGGTCAGGCGACCGACGAGGCGATTCAGATAGGACGCCATCAGCGGCTTGACGAAAGCATTGGCGCAGACGGTGTTGAAACGCTGGAACTCGCGCATCTGCGGCGAAACTTCAGAGGAGATCGAAACCGAAATGTCTGCCTTCTTGGCGAGAAGCCGGTCTCTCACGATCTTCTCGTGCGTGCCGTTCAGATAGGAGTGAATGAAGCCGATGGCGACGCTCTCATAGCCGGCGGCGATGATGTGATCGCACAGGGCATCGACCTCATCGAGATCAAGCGGCTTCAGCACGAGACCATCGGCGCCGATACGTTCATCGACGACAAACCGTTCGTTGCGCGGCACGAGCGGCGCCGGCAGAACGATATCAAGATCATACTGTTCGAAACGGCTTTCGGTGCGCATTTCGATGACGTCGCGAAAGCCCTTGGTGGTGATGAAGGCGGTGCGGGCGCCGCGCCGCTCGATCAGCGCATTGGTGGCGAGCGTCGTGCCGTGAATGATCGTATCGATTTCGGAAAGCTCGACACCGGCGACTTCGGCGACCTGCCGAATGCCCTTGACGATCGCATTTTCGGGATAGGAATAGTCGGTCAGCACTTTGATCGAATGGAGCGTGATGCCTACCTCCATCGCAACGTCGGTGAAGGTGCCACCGATATCGACACCGACCCTGATCTGCTTGCCATCTTTCGCCATTGTCTGTCTCATGCTCCATAAGCGAGCTGTTGTTGCGTGCTGCCCGAAAACCCGTTTTTCGGCGTGCAGCGACCTGTCCCCGCCCGCGCGAACAGGCGGGGGCCAAGAGCTCTTCAGTTGTTGATGTTTTCTGTCCGGCGCGGCGGCCTTCAGCGGTCGCGCTGGATCGAGATGTTACTGCTTGCCTGTAAAGTCGACGCCCGGCAGCGTGGTCGGGAGTTTTGCGCGATCGACGCCGATCCACTTCTTGTAGAGCGCGTCGAGCGTGCCGTCAGCGGTGTGACGGGTCACGAAATCGGTGAGGAAGGCGAGCATTTCCTGGTCGCCCTTGCGAACTGCCATGCCCTGAAAGTTGTCGGCAACCTTGTACTTGCGCTCGAACTGCGCATCATAACCAGCCTGCTTGATGACGAGGCCGTAGGTAATGCTGCCGACGATAGCGTCGACCTGGCCGGACAGCAGCGACTGAACCGTCGTCGCGTCATCATCAAAACGCTTGATCTGCGTATTCGGCGGGGCGACCTTGACGAGAAGCGGATCGAAGGCGCTGCCGCGATTGACGCCGATCACGTATTTGCCGAGATCCTCATTGGCCTTTATGGCCGCGTCCTTCTTACCCCAGACGGTGATGTCGTTCGACGAGTAGGGAATGACATACTGGATCACCTTGGCGCGTTCCTCGGTGATCGTCATGGACGGCACGAGGAAATCGACATTGCCGTTGACCAGCAGCGGAATGCGGTTCTGGCCGGTGATGCGCTCGAACTTCACCTCGACGCCGAGTTCTTTGCCGATCAGCTTGGCGATCTCGATGTCAAACCCGTCGTTCTGGCCCTTGGGATCGATGAAGCCCCATGGAAACTGATCCATCTGCACACCGATCGTGGCAGTACCCTTGGCCTTGATCTCTTCCGGCGTCACGGCGAAAGCCGTTGTGGCAAAGGAGGTCGCAGCCAGAAGCACGGCGGCGAACCCGCCCATGACTTTCGAACGCGCAAGGGTCAATGCTGTATTGAACATGTGGTCACCTCTGGTTGGTTTCTTTTCATGCGTTCTTGTTTTACCGAGCGGCGTTGAGGCGCCTTTCGATCTTTGCGCTGCAATAGGTCAGGGGTACGCAGATGATGAAGTAGATCAGTGCGACCGCCCCATAGACCTGCAGCGGCTGAAAGGTGATGTTGGCCATCAGCTGCCCCGATCGGGTAAGCTCGGTGAGGCCAAGCAGGGCGGCGAGCGCCGTGCCCTTGATCAGGTTTACGAGGAAGCTGATGGTCGCCGGCAGGCCGATGCGGAAGGCTTGCGGCAGGACCACATCGATCATCCGGTGCATGTAGCCGATGCCGAGCGCTCGCGCCGCTTCGCTTTGACCATCCGGCACCGCCTGGATGCTGCCGCGCCAGATTTCGCCGAGAAAGGCGCTCGTGTGCAAGGACAGGCCGATCGTCAGCGCCACCCAGATATCCACTTTGAGCCCCAGAAGCGGCAGGCCGAAATAGACGAAGAAGAGCTGGATCAGCAGCGGCGTGCCCTGAAAGATCTGGATATAGGTCGCCATCAGGATGCGCAGCCAGCCCCATTTGCTGGTTCGCCCGAGTGCCACGGCAAGCCCGAGCGCGCCGCCGAGGGTGAAGGCAAGCAGCGACAGGACAACCGTCCAGCGTGCGCCTTCGAGCAGAAAGAGGAACTCACCCCAACCGAATTGACGGATCATCTCGCTGCCTCACTTTGCCGGATAGGAGAAATAGACCCGGCCGATCACGCCGAGAGCGATGGAGAAGAACTGCGACAGCGCCAGGTATATGACGCCGAGCGTCAGATAGATCTCGAAGCTGCGGAATGTCTGGGCATCGAGCGTCTGGGCGAAATAGGTCAGTTCTTCGGCGGAAACCGATGACATCAGGCTGGAGTTCAACATCATGAGGATGAACTGGCTGCACAGAGCCGGATAGACAGCGCGGATCGCCGGGCGAAACACGATGAAGCGGTAGATGTCGACCGCATGCATGCCGAGCGCCCTACCCGCCTCGATCTGGCCGGGGCGAATGGACTGGACGCCGCCGCGGACGATCTCGGCCGCATAGGCCGCACAGTTGAGCGTCATTGCAAGGATTGCGGCCTGTTCGCCGCTCAGGCGAATGCCGATCGCCGGCATGCCGAAGAAGACGAAGAACACCTGCACGAGGATCGGCGTGTTGCGGATCATCTCGATGTAGCCGACGGCGATTGCTTTCAGCGCCGGCTTCTTGCTCATCCGCATCATCATGAAGACGATGCCGAGCGACAGGCCGAAGATCATCGATAGCGACGACATCTTCAGAGTACCGATCACGCCATCGACCAGCGACGGCCAGGCGGCAAACACGGGGGCGAAGTCGAATGTGTAATTCATCACCCGCCCCTCAGTGATTGAGGATCTGGCTGAGGAAGGTCTTGGTACGCTCATGGCTCGGATTGCTGAAGAACACATCCGGCTTGGCGCTTTCAATGATCTCTCCGCGATCCATGAAGATGACGCGGTGCGCCACGGCGCGGGCAAAGCCCATTTCATGCGTCACGCAGATCATCGTGATGCCATCGTCTGCAAGCGAGATCATCGTGTCGAGCACTTCCTTGACCATTTCCGGATCGAGCGCCGATGTCGGCTCATCGAACAGCATGATCTGTGGATCCATGCAAAGCGCCCGAGCGATTGCGACGCGCTGCTGCTGGCCACCGGAGAGCTGAGCGGGATATTTCTGTGCCTGCTCGGCAATATGCACCCGTTCCAGATGGCGCATCGCCTTGTCCTTTGCCTCTGCTGCGGAAGCCTTGCGCACGCGGCGCTGCGCCAGCATGCAGTTCTGCAATACCGTCAAATGCGGGAAGAGATTGAACTGCTGGAACACCATGCCGACATCGCGGCGGATGTGGTCGGCATTGGAGCCCTTCTGGCTGAGCGTCGTGCCGTTGACGGCGATGCTGCCTTCCTGGATTTCCTCCAGATGGTTGATGCAGCGGATCAGCGTCGACTTACCGGATCCGGATGGGCCGCAAAGCACGATATGCTCGCCGCGCCCGACTTCAAGGTTGATCCCCTTCAGCACCTGCAGGTGGCCGTACCACTTGTTGACGCCGCTCATGGAGATGGCTTTTTCCGAAATGCTGGTCTCGTTCATGGCCAGTTCCCCTTTTTGTCAGGCTTCAGGTGCGATTTCGAAGATCGCATCGACTTCGACGGATGATCCGCGCGGCAGCGAACCGGCACCGAGCGCCGTGCGTACATGGCGACCCTTGTCGCCAAAGATCTCGACGAGAAGATCGGACGCACCATCGATGACCGCGGGATGTCCTTTGAAGTCCGCCGGTGCATTGACGAAGCCGCGCAGCTGGACGCACGCAACGACACGATCCAGATTTCCCTCCAGCGCCGCATTGACGCGTGCCACGATATTCAGTGCGCAAAGCCGGGCAGCCTTGTAGCCATCTTCGGGCAAGAGGTCTTTGCCGACGACACCGACATAATGCTCGACGCCATCGATCCTTGGTATCTGACCTGATACGAAGAGAAGGCTCCCAACGATGCGATGCGATATGTAATTCCCAGAGGCTGGCGCAATCGTAGGCAATACGATACCGAGCTCTGAGAGGCGTGCGGAGACGACACCCATAGCGACTTTCCATCCGATTTTTAAAGATGCGCCAGAAGCGCAACCATGTTCCCGGAGCAGGTCGTCATAGGCTTGATGGCCTTGGCTGATCGCCTGCTCACTTCTTATGGTTTGAGATTATTGAAATACTATCTCTTGTCAATAAGAAAATTAGTGATGCTATCACTTGGTGAATTCAGGCGATTTATCAAATCTAACTATCTGATTTATATGTATTTAGACGTGATAATACGACATAAAGATTGCATCATTTAAAGCACTTCTCGGATTCTTTTTACTGCTATCGCAGGGATCGAAACACACGGAAAAATCCAGTGTGCGCACTCTATCAAACAAAAGATGTATTAAAGAGATAGCATCACTACGATAGGTCGTGCTACCTTGCTGCTTATCAAGACATGCGCAGACCGCCAGCGCTTCACAAGACGGGTGATTTTTGGACACTTTGACGGGCCGAACCATACAGGCACTGAAAACGCATATCAGCGACAACCAGCTTTCGGCCGGCATAAAGCTCGGCTCACTCAACGAGCTGTCACAGCAATTCGGAGTGAGCAGAACCGTTATCCGAGAGGCGGTCTCGGCGCTGCGTTCTGAAGGTGTCGTCGAAGCACGGCATGGCGTCGGCGTGTTTGTCCGCGATATCCCACGTGCCGGCGCCGAAGACCCGGGCACATTCGATGCTGACGTTGCCCTCGCCCCTTTATCTCGGCTCAAGACATCCTTCATGGATCTTCTCGAACTCAGGATGGCATTCGAGGTGCATGCGGCAGGCCTCGCCGCCGTCCGGCGCTCTTGGGCGCAGGAATCGAACATATGGAATGCCGCGCGTCAGTTCGAGGCTTCATTGGATGACGAGGCTGCACTCGATCATCTCGATTTCGTCTTCCACCGCTCCATTGCGGAAGCGACCAACAACGGCGCCTTCATCGAATTCTTCAGCCTCATGAGCCTGCAGATCCTGCCGCAGCCCGCTTTTTCCAAAGAGCTGAACCCTGCGCTCATAACGTCTGACTATGTGCAGAACACCGTTGTCGAACACCGTGCAATTTGCGAGGCGATCAGCACCGGAAGCCCGGAAAAGGCGCGTGAGGCCATGCGGGCGCACTTGAACCGAAGCCATCTGCGCTATCGCGGCTTTGCGGATGGCGGCGCATCGCCGCTCAGCAATGTGGCAAGAGATGACTGAGAAGCCGCAATTGCAAAAAATACTGCACTGGCGCTGATGTTGTTTAGTAACCTGAGACATCCCGAGCGGCAGAATAATACGGCGCAGTGAGCAAAACTTCGTTGCCCAACTTATAGGGCAACAGGCCAAGAAATTTATTCAGAAAAAATCCGCATCCGAGCGCTTATCTAAAAGCGAAGCGGCGCAGATAGACTGACCTTAACCCGCCGGCAACGGAAATGTGCTCGGGTGAGATTTTATCGCCCATTACCTCAATGGCTCCGATGACCTTATAAGCCACCGGGATCACTTGCTCATCTTCGGTTGTCAACGAGAGCGCGTTGACCGAATGGTGAAACAGTGGTGTGTCGAAATGGTCTCCCAACGCCTATACCTCCGGAGAAGGCGCTAGATCCAAAGCCGCCCGAACCGAAACTGTTGAGAGCGCAGATAAGCGGCGATTGACGGGCTCGGCGTGAAGTGTAGACCTGCATCGACACTGCCCAACCGGAGACCGCCCGCATTTCCAAAACCCTGACCCTTCACCGCAAGATTCTGGCGGATATCGAGGAAAAGATCGTTTCCGGCACATGGCCGCCCGGCCACCGGATCCCTTTCGAGGTCGATCTTGCCGCGCATTACGACGTCTCGCGGATGACTGTGAACAAGGTGATGGGCCAACTGGCACAGGCTGGCCTGATCGAGCGCCGAAAGAAGGGTGGAAGTTTCGTATCCCAGCCCAAGGCACAATCAGCCGTGCTGGAGATCCACGATATTGCCGACGAGGTGCGCTCCCTCAACCTTGAATATTTCTATCAGCGGTTGTCGATCACCCGCCGCAAGGCGATCGGGGAAGAGCTAGCATGGTTTGCGACCGGCACGCCCGGCGACGTCCTCTTCGTCACCTGCCTGCATCTTGCCGCAGGCCAGCCGTTCTGCCTCGAAGAGCGCGCAATCAATCTTGTCACCGTACCGGCCGCGCTCGAAACCGATTTCATCTCGGTCGCACCCGGCCCCTGGCTCTCTTCGCAAATTCCCTGGATCACCGCCCAGCACCGCATCCAGGCCGTGCCTGCCGACCGCAAGGAACACAAGCTCCTCAATCTCACCCCGAAAAATGCCTGCCTCGTCATCGAGCGCCGCACCTGGAATACATCGGGAGCGGTGACCTGGGTGCGCATGACCTATCCCGGCAATCGCCACGTCGTCACCGCGGATTTTCGTCCGGCGTCCGCCTGAGTGGATGTAACGCAGCGGCAGCAAGACCGGAATGCGATTGTTCTAACAGCCTCCAGACAGCAAAGAAACTTCCGCGCTTGCCTTCAAAATAGAATAGCAAATCCATAGAAATCTGAAGCAACTGGATAGGCTCATGGTCATCGATCAACCGCGAGACCGGACCTATGACGCGCTATCGGAAACTTCTTTCTCTCAGCCTCGGATTGCTGGCTGCCACGACACTTGCAACGGCCAGCCTCGCGGCAGACGCGCCGGTCAAGGGCGGCACGCTCGTCTATCTTGAGCAGCAAGCCCACACCAATCTCTACCCGCCGGCGGGCGGCTTTTACCCCAACGGTGGTATTCTCAACCAGATCACCGACAAACTGACCTACCAGAACCCGAAGACGCTGGAGATCGAGCCCTGGCTGGCGGAATCCTGGACGGTCAACGACAACGCCACCGAATACACGTTCAAGCTCCGTCCCGGCGTCACCTTCTCCGATGGCACACCGGTTGATGCCGCAGCCGTCGCGAAGAACTTCGACACCTACGGCCTCGGCAACAAGGAGTTGAAACAGCCGGTTTCCGAAGTGGTCAACAATTACGAGCGTAGCGAAGTCATCGATCCGCTGACGGTAAAGTTCACCTTCAAGAAGCCCTCCCCCGGCTTCCTGCAGGGCACGTCGGTGATCGGCTCCGGCATCGTCTCGCTCTCGACCCTGGCGCTGCCCTTCGAGCAGCTTGGCGATGCAACGAAGATCATCGGCTCCGGCCCCTTCGTGGTCAATGCCGAGACGCTGGGCAAGTCGCTCGATCTGAAGGTTCGCGAGGACTATAACTGGGGACCGGCGAAGCTCGAACATCAGGGCCGCGCCTATCTCGACGAGATCAACTACATCATCACCGCCGAAGACAGCGTGCGTATCGGCGCTCTTCTCGCCGGTCAGGCCGATTTCATTCGTCAGATCCAGGCCTATGACGAAGGCCAGGTCGAGGCGCAGAGTTTTACCATCTATGCGCCCGGCACGCGCGGCGTGAACAACTCGATCGTATTCCGCCCGGATAATCCACTGGTCGCAGACCTCAAGGTGCGCAAGGCGCTGTCGCTCGCGGTCAACCGCGACGAGATTCTCTCGACGATCTTCTCGAAGAACTACCCGAAGGCGACCTCGATCATCGCATCGACCGCAATCGGTTACGTACCGCAGGAAGACAAGCTCGGCTATGATCCGGAAAAGGCGGAAGCGCTGCTCGACGAAGCCGGCTACAAGCTCGGTGCAGACGGCATCCGCGCCAAGGATGGCCAGAAGCTCGTCCTGACTTCCTATGAATCGCTGCCACAGCCGCAGAGCCGTGCGGTTCTGCAGCTGATTGCACAGCAATGGTCGAAACTCGGCGTCAAGCTGAACGTGTTGGCCGGTGACGCCGGCAGCAAAGTGGTCGATGAACTCGATCCGCTGAAAACGCCGGTCGCCGTCGCCATGGTCGGCCGTGCAGATCCGGACGTGATCAAGAGCCAGTATTATCCGACCAACCGCAACGTGCTGGTGCAGAAGGGCGGCGTCAGCGACAAGGTAAAGACCTTCTCCGACGACAAGCTGAACGCCATCCTGAACGAAATCGCCTCGCAGCCGGATCGCGAAAAGCGCCTGAAGGCGGTGGCGGATGCGCAGGCCTATGTTCTCGATCAGGCCTATGCCGTTCCGATTTTCGAGGAGCCGCAGGCCTTCGCTGGAGCACCCTATGTCAAGGGCGTCGCCTTCGAAGCGGTCGGTCGCCCGGCCTTCTATAGCACCTGGCTCGACAAGTAAGCGCCGATAACCAACAGGCCTCCCAAGCCGCACGGATGGCAGCCTTAAGGGCTGCCATCCACCCTTTGCTGGAGATATGAAATGACGCGATATGTCATAGGACGGATCAGCCAGGCGCTGCTCGTTCTCTGGGCGGCCTTCACGCTGTCCTTCATCCTGCTGCAGGCCATGCCCGGCGATGCGGTGCTGATCAAGTTCCTCAATCCGGAATTCGGCCTGAGCGCCGATCAGGTCGCGGAAATCCGCGCCGCCTATGCGGTGGATTCCAGCGTGGTCGTGCAATACGGACACACACTCGTCAATTTCCTGCAAGGCGATTTTGGTTATTCGCTGCAGGCGGGCGTTCCGGTCTCAGCCCAGCTTGCCACCAACCTGCCACCGACATTGAAGCTTGCCGGCCTCGGCTTTCTTGCGGCGACCCTGCTTGCCGTCTTCATCGCCTTTCTCTCCTCGATGGCGCCTTTCGCGTGGCTGAGAAACGCCATCCAGTCACTGCCGTCGCTGTTCATCTCGGTCCCGGTCTTCTGGCTGGCGATCATGCTGATCCAGATATTCTCCTTTCGCTTCCGGCTGGTGTCGGTCATCAATCCCGGCCCGTGGGAAAGCCTTGTTCTGCCGGTCGCAACGCTTGCCGTTCCGATCGCCGCGCCGCTGGCGCAGATCCTTATCCGCAATATCGATGAAATCCGCACTCGTCCCTTCGTGTCCGTCGCCCGCGCCAAGGGCGCCAGCGAGACGCGGCTGCTCTGGCGGCATGTCGCCCGCAATGCCATCCTCCCGACGCTGACGATCGCCGGCGTGCTCTTCGGCGAACTGATCGCCGGCGCGGTCGTCACCGAAACCGTTTTCGGCCTCAACGGTATCGGCGGCCTTACAGAAAAGGCGGTCGGCAATCAGGATCTCTCGGTGCTTCAGGCAGTCGTCGTCATCTCCGCTGCCGCTTTTGTCACCATCAATCTCGCGGTCGACCTTGCCTATCCGTTGCTCGACCCACGCCTCCGGACCGGACAGGGAGCTGCAGCATGACCAGCCTCGACACTTTCGTTCACCTCACTCCAACGGTGGCTGCCGAGACCGCGAGCCGCCCCGGCAATCGTCGCGACGTGCTGAGCGTCCTGCGCAACTTCCCTTATGGTCTCGCGCTTGCCTGGCTGGTGCTTGCCCTTGTGCTTCTGTGGGCAACCGTGCCTTGGGTATTTACCAGCTATGATCCGCTGCAGGGCACGCCCGGCGGCCAGCTCAAGGCGCCCTCAGCCCTGCATATTCTGGGCACGGATTCGCTTGGCCGCGATCTCTTCGCCCGCATCGTCTACGGCGCGGTTCATTCGCTTTCGGGAGCCATTGCTGCCGTCGGCGTCGGGCTTGTCGTCGGCAGCGGGCTCGGCCTGATCGCAGGTTCGGTCCGCGGACGTGTCGATGAAGTCCTGATGCGGCTGGTCGATGTGCTCCTGTCTATCCCGACCCTCTTGCTTTCGCTCAGCATCATCATCCTGCTCGGCTTCGGCACGCTCAATGCAGCAATCGCCGTCGGCGCAACGGCAATTGCCGGTTTCGCCCGCCTCATGCGGTCGGAAGTCGTACGCGTGCGCAATGCCGAATTCGTCGAGGCGGCCTTCGGAAGCGGCGGCACGTTCGGCAAGGTTTTGTGGCGGCATATCCTGCCCAATTCGCTGACCTCGGTCGTAGCCTATACCGCCGTGCAGTTCGGCTGGGCGATCCTGCAGATCTCCACCCTCGGCTTCCTTGGCTATGGCGCACCGCCGCCGACGCCGGAATGGGGCCTGCTGATTGCCGAAGGCCGCAACTACCTCGCAACCGCCTGGTGGCTGACCGCCGCCCCCGGCCTGATCGTCGTTGCCGTCGTTCTTTCGGCCAACCGCATCAGCCAGTCCATCGGAAGGAGCACACGATGAGCACCTCCCCAAATTCCGTACTCGACGTCCGTGACCTGCACATTTCCTACAGCCAGGGCGAGGAGCGCCCGACGGTCGTGCATGGCGTTTCCTTCACCGTTGAGCCGGGCGAAGTCGTGGCTCTGGTCGGCGAAAGCGGATCCGGCAAGACTTCGACCGCACAGGCCGTCATCGGCCTGCTTGCAGAGAACGGTCGGGTCGAAAGCGGTTCCATTCTCCTCAATGGCGAGGATATCAGCCGCTGGAGCGCAAGGCGCCTGCGATCGATCCGCGGCGCCGTCGTCAGCCTCGTTCCGCAGGATCCGGGCAGTTCCCTCAATCCTGTCCTCACTATCGGCGCGCAGGTGCGCGAGATCCTCCAAATTCACGGACGGCTCGATCGCCGCACAGCCGATCGCAAGGTTATCGAGCTTCTCACCAATGTCGGAATCTCCCAGCCGGAACTGCGGATACACCAATATCCCCACGAGCTTTCCGGTGGCATGAAGCAGCGGGTGCTGATCGCCATTGCCATCGCTCTGCGTCCGGCGCTGATCATAGCCGACGAACCCACATCCGCACTCGACGTCACCGTACAGCGCCGTATCCTCGACCTGATCGACGATCTGCGCCGCGAACACGGTACCTCGGTCCTGCTTGTCACCCACGATCTCGGCGTTGCCGCGGACCGGTCGGACCGGCTCATAGTACTGCAGGGCGGGCGTATTCAGGAACAGGGCAAGACCGCAGACGTGCTGGCCTCGCCGCAAAGCGCCTATACCCGCAAGCTGCTTTCCGATGCTCCATCGCTTTCTGTTGCCAAGCCGCGCCCGCCGGTCGAGCCGAGCCGGCCAGCCGCGCTGACTGTCACCAATCTGGTTCAGGATTTTTCGCTGCCGACGGCTAAGAATTTTCGCGCCGTCGATAACATTTCCTTCAGTGTCGCGCGTGGCACGACCCATGCGGTGGTAGGCGAAAGCGGCTCGGGAAAAACCACGACGATCCGTTCGATCGCCGGTTTCCAGAAACCGACATCCGGCGAGATCCGCATCGGCGATCTCGATGTCGCAAGCCTGCGTTCCGAGGCCTTGCGGCAGTTTCGGCGCAAGGTGCAGCTCGTCTACCAGAACCCCTGGGCATCACTCGATCCGCGCCAGACGGTGCAGGCGATCGTCGAGGAACCGCTGCTCAATTTCGACCCGTTACCACGGGCCGAGCGAGAAGCGCGCGTCCGCGCCATCATCGAGCGCGTCGGCCTGCCCGCCACGGTTCTCTCCCGTCTGCCGCACGCCCTTTCCGGCGGCCAGCGCCAGCGTGTGGCAATCGCCCGCGCGCTGGTTCTGGAGCCTGAGGTCGTGGTGCTTGACGAAGCCGTCTCTGCACTCGACGTCACCGTGCAGGCGCAGATCCTCGAACTGCTTGCAGAATTGCAGCGGGATCTCGGCCTTACCTATGTCTTCGTCTCCCATGACCTCGCGGTCGTGCGGCAGATCGCCGACACGGTTTCCGTCCTGCACAATGGCAGGCAGGTCGATTACGGCACCGTTGACGAGGTCTTCTCCTCAACCTCGACCGCCTACACGCGCGAACTCATCGAAGCCATTCCCGGACAGAAATTTCCACGCGCCGAGATATCGCGCCAGCCTATAAAAACAGGACTTTTATCATGACCAGCAAGATTGCCCCCAAACGTCTCGGCTTTTTCACCCGTCTACTCGACGATGTTCCGGCCGGCGAACGTTATCGGCTGGCGGCGGAACAGATCATCCATGCCGAAGAAAACGGTTTTGACAGCGCCTGGATCGCGCAGCACCATTTTCACGCGGAAGAAGGCGGGCTTCCCTCCCCCGCGGTCTTCCTCTCGCATGTCGCTGCCCGCACATCGACCATCCGCCTCGGTACCGGCGTGATCACGCTACCGATGGAAAATGCGCTGCGCGTGGCCGAAGATACTGCCGTGCTAGATCTGCTTTCAGGCCGGCGGCTGGAAGTGGGCTTCGGCACCGGCGGCACGAAGGAATCCTTCGAGGCTTTCGGCATCGACGCTGATCGTCGCGGAGAAGTCTATGCCGAAAACCTCACCGTGGTTCGCGATGCCTGGGCCGGAAAGGTTCTGCATGGCGGCAACCGCCTTTATCCCGATGCCCCGCATCTGCTCGATCGGGTCTGGCTCGCCACCTTCTCCGCCAATGGCGCACGCCTCGCGGGACTTAGCGGCGATGGCCTGATGCTGTCGAGAACCCAGCCCCGCCCGGCCGACAATCCCGATGCGACGCTGGACGACATCCAGAACCCGATCATCGACGCCTATCTTGCCGGCCTGCCTCAGGGCCGCGCACCGCGCATTCTCGGCTCGCGCAGCCTGTTCGTCGCCGACGATCGCAAACGAGCGCTCGCCTTTGCCGAAACCGGCCTCCGCCGTGTCGCCGATCGTTTCGCAGCCGCCGGCCACCGGATTGCAGGAGACAGGCTCGAAGACCTGATCAAGGCGCTCGACAGCCACGTCGGCACGCCGGACGATGTTATCGCATCGCTGAAGAAGGACACGGCCCTTGCACGCGCGACGGACATCGTTTTCCAGGTCCATTCCATCGACCCGCCTCATGCAGAAATCCTGCGCTCGATCGAACTGATCGCTGCGGAAGTCGCGCCGGCCCTGGGCTGGACGCGGTCTTCAGCGCCGCAGCTCGTTGCCGCCCAGTAATAGCCGATAATCGAAAGAGACATTCATGACCGATACGATCGACGTTATCGACCACCTCGTCGGGATCACGCCGGGCGCGCCTGCCGACGCGCTGCGCAGCCGGCGCCCGATCACCAAGGAGCACGCACAGAAAAGCTGGACGGCTCTTTTCGAACCCGTAGATGAAAGCCAGGCATCGCTTGTCGAGCGTTTTGCCGTCGCAGTCTTTGTTGCAGTCCTGCATGGCGACAAAAGCATCAAGGAATTTTACGGGACAAAACTGGCAGGGCTCGAAAACGGTACGGTCATTCTCGCGACCGTGAAGGCTCTGGCCGAGCTCAATGCGGCGAAAGGCCCCTATGGTCATTATCCCGAAGGGCCTTTGAGCGCGGAAAACACCGATGGGCCGGCTCTTGATATCGGCCCCACCGATCGCGCCATCCTCGGGGATCGGCTCTCCGCAGCGCTCGAACACGCCTATTTGCTGACATACCACCCTCGGGACGCCAGCCCCGCGGAACTGCAAAAACTGCTTTCAGCCGGATGGAGCACGACGGGCGTGGTCACGCTATCCCAGCTCGTCTCCTTCCTCGCCTTCCAGATCCGCGTCGTCGCCGGCCTTCGGGTCCTGGCTGCGGCCTAACGGAGAACCTTCCATGTCTGATACCGTTATTGAACCCACCGTCGAAAACCCACCGGTTGTCTTCACCCAGGACAAGATTGGCTGGACCGCTTGGCTTCAGCCACTGGCAGAGGGCGAACTCACCGACCGCCATTATGAGGCGCTGGTCGACAAGGCGCGCGCCAAGTCTGCCTATTTCGCGCTTCTGGTCCGCGATCCGGATATTCTCGAAGCCCGCACCAAGACGGACAACGACATCTTCTACAACACCAAGGATGGATTGCCGCGCGCAGAGCGGGAGCTTGCTGCAACGGCTGCCTCAAGGCTGAACGGTTGCATTCTCTGCGCTTCGGTCCATTCGCGCTTTGCCTCGCAATATTCCAAGCGTGAAGCGGATGTGCAGAAGCTGCTGGACGAAGGAGTGGGGGCCGATCTTGGCGAACGCTGGAACGCAATCGTCTCGGCTTCGGTGGCGCTCAGCACCACGCCGCCCAGCTTCACTGCAGACCACGCAAAGCGTCTACGTGAAGCCGGATTGTCAGACGAAGAAATTTCCGACGTCGTTCATGGCGCCGCGTTCTTCAACTGGGCAAACAGGCTGATGCTCTCGATCGGCGAGCCGACCCCTGCGGGCTGACCATATCCGAACACATTCGCAACACTCGAGCTGTTGATCACGGATCAATGGCGTCGGCATGGAAGACCATTCTTGCCATGCCGACCTGTTGTCGTCATATACGGGCCATGACGTCTGATTCAAAAATTTTCGTAAGCCTGAAGTCCACTAAGAAGCGGGCTGCCAAGCCTGCTGAACCCGTTGGCCCCAAGTGTCAGTGGGATGGTTGCGACAAGGTCGCTCCGCATCGCGCGCCTGTCGGCGGCGCGGCAGATGGGTTGTATCTGTCCTTCTGTATCGAGCATGTGAAGGAATACAACAAGGGCTATAATTACTCCCCGGCCCTCTCCACGCCTGAAGTTGCCCGTTACCAAAAGGAAGCTGCGGCAGGCAGCCGGGTAACATCCGGCACGGCCTTTACCGAGGCGAAAGAGGCTCCGCTTCCTTCCACCGCCCGGTCCGGCTCGGCCAAGTCGATCAACGCCCGCAAGTCCGCAGCGCAGCGCCTGCTTGAGAAACGACAAACTCAAGCGCGCAAGCTGAAAGTCCTCGAAGCAAAAGCTTTCGAGGTGCTCGGACTTTCGGAGGATGCGACGCCTGAGGAAATCAGAACCCGTTACAAGGAACGTCTGAAGATGCACCATCCTGATGCAAATCAGGGCAATCGCAATTCAGAAGACCTGCTTCGAGCGTCAATCGAGGCGCATAAAATCCTGAAGCTGAACGGATTTTGCTAGAGGAAGCGTTCAAACGGTTTACCTGAGCACCCAGTTCGGGATATGTAACGATTAAGCGTCTTGCGGCGTGGTATCTGTATGGCGAGGCTTTCAGCGTCGCCATATAAAATGGTGGGGCGAGTTCCCCAAGTGAACAGGGATTTCTGATGGCGACCGGCACAGTTAAATTTTTCAACCAAGACAAGGGCTTCGGCTTTATCACGCCTGAAAATGGCGGCGCGGACGTGTTCGTGCACATTTCGGCAGTAGCCTACGGCGCCGCTCTGCGTGACGGCCAGAAGGTCAGCTACGAACTGGGCCAGGATCGCAAGACCGGCAAGTCGAAGGCTGAGAACGTCAACCCGCTGTAAGCGGATTCTTTGACGGAATAGATGATGTCGCGTGCAAAAACGCGGCATCATTTCCGAAGGCGGGTTCAGATATTCAGCTCCCGGCGAGCTTAAGAACGTCGACCTTCCGCTGATTGGGCGAATACATTTCCCATTAGCTGTGTCGTAGATGATGTCTGCACACAACGAACACTGCGGCGCCTGAGGGCCTGAGTGTCTTATTTCCCAAGAGAATTCGATTGTCGGGCGATACGCTATCAGCCCCCGAATTAGCAGATTTGAAGGGCCACCGAATGCTGATCAAGCAGAGCGACTATCATCGAATCTACAGGGTCATCAACAGCCTTCTTGTTAATGAAAATGCTGACCCCGCAACAGCTTCCATGTATTTCAGCACATTCGGAGCCTTTATTCTAAAACAGCACTATAAGCTGGATGCGACACCGAAGGGTGGTTTGGCGGCCTATAATCTTGGCGGAACCGTCATCCTTTTTGCCGATCACCGCGAGGACGGTTTTGTAACCGGAGCCGGTGAGAACTTTCATTGCTGGGTGGAAGTGGATGGCTGGGCAATCGATTTCATGGCGCCTGCGTTTTCCGAAAGCGCAAAAGAACTCTCGGTTTCCTCTAGGATGTTTCAACGTCCGATGTCCGATGTGGCGATCTCGATCAATCAGATCGAAAAGTCGGGCGACTTCTTCTATATGTCGGAACCTGAAGCAACTGCCCGGCGCTTCGCCGAATGGCGCAAACACGCGATGATCGGAGATCTGGCTACGATTGCTGCAAAATGGTTTCGCAAATCGCCGAGACAAATCCCGTCATCCATTTCGATTGAGGGGCAGCACGGGGCGATCAAGGAAGTTCCGCTTGTCGGCCACAGTCTCGTTGGGGCCTGGTGACAGAGCCTCGGAGAAGAGGATGCCCTATTTCCTGCCGTGGCAGACCGGGAGATCGCTGTTTCCCATAAACACATCCCGCTTCATCGATGAAAGCAAGGAAAAGTGCGATTGACGCGTGCTGACCACCATGGTCAGAACAGTTCGCCCAAGGCGAGGAAATGATATGATCGGTGAACGCCAACTGCTGAAGATGCTGTTCGATGCCGCTGTAAAGGCCGCTGATCCTCTTAACGGAATTCGCAAGTATCTACCTAATCCACCCGCGAACGCTCGCACAGTAGTGATCGGTGCAGGCAAGGGAGCCGCACAGATGGCCGCGGCGCTGGAGGCCGTCTGGAATGGCCCTCCGCTCAGCGGCCTGGTCGTCACGCGATACGGTTATGGCTGCGAGACAAAGAGTATCGAGATCATCGAAGCTGCCCACCCGGTACCGGATGAGGCAGGACTTACGGCAAGCCGCCGGCTGATCGAGACTATTTCAGGCCTCTCGGAAGGTGATCTGGTCATAGCGCTTGTCTGCGGTGGTGGGTCCGCCTTGCTTCCGTCACCTCCGGAAGGGCTGACGCTTCAGGACGAGATTGCGCTGAACGAGGCGCTGCTAGCCTCCGGCGCACCCATTTCGGCCATGAACGTGGTGCGCAAGCACGTCTCGACAATCAAGGGGGGCCGGTTGGCGGCAGCGACGAAGGCACGTGTCGTCAGCCTGATCGTCTCGGATATACCAGGCGACAATCCAGCCTTCGTCGCCTCCGGCCCGACCGTACCTGATGACAGCACGCGCCATGAGGCTCTGGCAATCATAGAACAATATCGAATGAACCTGCCGTCGGCCATCATTGCCCATCTGAATTCGCAGGCAGCCGACGCGCCGATGCCGCAAGAGCCACATTTTGCGAAAAACGAACACTACATCATTGCCTCTGCCGGCGTCTCGCTTCGCGCTGCAGCGGATCTCGCCCGCAGCAATGGCGTCGAAGCGCATGTCCTCTCGGATTCCATTGAAGGAGAGGCACGTGATGTCGCCCTCGTTCATGCGGCCATCGCCCGAGAAGTTGCCTTGAAAGACCAGCCATTTACCAAGCCGACCGTGCTGCTCTCCGGTGGAGAGACAACCGTAACCATCCGCTCGAAAGGCGGCAGAGGCGGACGGAACGGTGAATTCGCCCTATCGTTTGCTTTGGCAATTGGCGGCACCGGGATCGTGGCGCTTGCCGCCGACACGGACGGGATCGATGGTTCGGAAGATAATGCCGGCGCCTTTGTTGATGGCACGACTGCACAACGTCTGCTGCATGCCGGAACCGAAGGCCGCGCTCTGCTCGAGCGCAACGACAGCTATTCAGGCTTTGTTGCAATCGGCGACCTGTTCGAAACCGGACCAACAGGAACAAATGTCAATGATTTCAGGGCTATCCTGATACGCTAGACTATTATTGCAACGACGGCTTTATCAAGAAGTCGTTTCTGTCTGCAGATTTCACCCTGAGCCAGGCTTCACGTCCGTCACGAAGTATGCGCATAGGAATTTCGGCGCCCGGTGAGCCGCTCTCCCAGACTTTCCGATAGAAGTCCGCCAATCCATCGACTTCACCGTCCCGGATTTCGGAAATGACATCACCGCTGCGCAACCCCGCCTTGGCGGCCGGCCCGTTTTCCGTAACGCTCATGACCACGACTTCGCCATTGGTCTCAGCCGAATATGCCCCAAGCCAGGGTCTTGGCGGTTTATTGATTATTCCCTGGCTCAGGACGTCATCGAGTATAGGCTTCAGCAGATTGATGGGGACCGCCATATTGATGTCGGCGATCTCACCGCCCTTGCTCATCTGTAATCGCAGTGATCCCAGCCCGACGAGCTTGCCTTCACTGTCGATCAAAGCAGCTCCCCCCCACGACGGATGGGCGGGCGTAATAAAGATCGCTTCCTCCAGCAAGTATTCCCAATAACCGGCGAATTCCTGTTTTGCGACGATATGCCCCCGCACATATTGTCCCTCACCGTCGGCAAAGACGATAGCATCTTCGATAGATGCCTCATCTGAATCACCGATGGGAAGCGCCGGCAGTTCGAGTGGCGCAAGCGCCTGAACTAAACCGAAACCGCTTTCCTGATCATAGGCCGTAACATAAGCCGGCACGACGCGACCGTCGTGACGTGTCAACCAGACTTCCGTTGCCTCTGTAATCAGGTAACCGATTGTAAGCACCAAGCCGTTTTCGCGGATCACCACGCCGCTACCCTCCCGGCGCGTGCCGAGCGTGCCAGCCGTGAAGGCCTTTTCCGGAACGGAGGCACGGACAGCGACGAGCGACCGCAAGGTTTTTTCGAAATCCATTGTGCAAATCCTCAAAACAAGCCGGGGAGGATCCCGGAAGATATTGCCGTATGATGATAAACTCAGCGCACGAGAAACGTAAGCTAACCAGCATGGGACGTCCAGGCGAGCAATTTGTTCCATGAGATACGCCCGAGTGTTCCTTACCATTTACTGGTCGGTATAGCGTCTGCCTGGCAATCCGTCTGGAGCATATGCAAACCCGGCATTCAACCAGGATATCGAAGCCTGCAGATTATCTGCAGATTAAGGATATACTGATCGATACCTTTGAAAGCAGTATCCTCAATGACTTGGGGAGGTGTCCAATCCTTATCACCTTTGACGCTGCCATGCCCAAGCTCTGCAAGACGAAGCTCTATAAGGCCCGCTCTAAGGCCCTCCCGGATGCGCTGAACCTGCAACTGTCTTTCAATGCAAGCGCTGCTGCTTGACCAAAAATATTCGGCGGCATTGCCTGGGCCGGCCAGGGCCAGTGAACAGGCGAGAAATGCGGAGAGCTCCGGCCTGACTTTCATGTTTGCACCGCGGCGAATCCGCAGGTTTTTCTTATGGTGACACCCATGTTTGACATTGATGCTCCTCTGCGAGAATGCAGAAAACCGATTTGGATCGGGATAAAACAAAATTCAAGAAGAGTCTCGATTAATCTTGCGTTTCTTACGCCTTCGATCCATCATATATTCGAATAAGTCGAGCTTAAACTCCGCAATATCATATAAAAACAAGAATTTAACTTAAATAAAACACACGTTACGTTGCTTGCCATGAATACATAGACACATCTCTTCTGTTAAATCAGATCCGATGTTTCTTCTGGGACAGTCAATCGAAATCAGAAGGCGGCAAGGCAGGCCTTCGACCATGTAACGAGGCGATATCGGTCATGTTGGGCGCACTATCGGCGCATGAACAATATGACTGACCAGTGACGGGGGTATCTTCATGCTGTCCAGCCGCGACGTCCTGAATAGCGGATTCGATGTATGCGTTGTCGGCGCCGGCCCTGTCGGCGTCTGTATTGCAATTACTCTCAGCCAGGCCGGCGTTCGAACACTCCTTCTCGAACGTGGCGCACGGAATGCAATACCGCCCAAGAGACGGGAAGGAGTGCGATTGGATGATACTGTCCCTCACGCACCCGATCACGATACGCTGGCATTTGGCCTGGGAGGCACTTCAAGCAGATGGGGAGGGCGATGCGTCGAACTCGACGACATTGATTTCGAGCATCGCGACTATCTTGGCGAGGATGCACGCTGGCCAATCAGTCATAGCGAACTTGAGCCGCATTACGTGGAAGCGGCGAAACTCATGAAGGCGCCGCGCCCACACAATACGCCGCTGGCAAACGAAGCATTCCTGGAATCGATGGAAAGCTGGGCTTTTCCTCGAAACACTGCGACAGCAAATCGCTCTGCTCTTCTGTCTTCGAAATCTCTGCACATTCTTCTCGACGCCCAACTGATCAAATTGAATTTTGATAGTGCAACAGGCCGGACGACCTCGGCGGCCATTCGATGCGACAAGCAATTGGGTACGGTTCACGCGAACCACTTCGTTCTGGCATGTGGAGGCAGGGAGAATTCGCGTCTCCTGCTGAACCTGCAGGCCCAATTTCCAGATCTGTTTGCCGGCAAGGAAGGGCCGCTCGGGCGGTATTACATGGGGCATCTGACGGGCCAGATTGCTCAAATCCGGTTTCGGTCAGAGGCAATCGCAGAGCAGTTTTTCTTCAGGCGGCAGCAGGATGGTCGCTTCACGCGCAGACGCCTGCAGCCATCTCCACAGACCCAACGAAATCTAGGCGTACTGAACACGGTAATGTGGCCACACAATTCAGACGTAGGCAAACTACCGCCGCGTCAGCCGTTGGCTTCTGCCGTATTCCTGCGAGAAGTGCTGCAGGGCAAACGCAGTGCATCCCGCCAGGACTGCATTACGCATGGAATGTACCTGATGCGGCATCCCATCAACGGTCTGGCTTCGATTTCCAAGGTTGCGCATGAAAGATATTTTTACGGACTGCCGCACCTTCAGATGCGTGACGTCCATAACGAATACAGCCTGACCTATCATGCAGAGCAGGCGCCGCGCAGGCTAAGCCGTGTTGGCTTGATCAACGATGCCGACCGGGATGGTCAATTCGGGATAAGCACCGAATTCAGTTACTGCCCGGAGGATTATCAATCCGTGCTGAAGATACATCATAGTTTTGACGAGTGGTTGAGGGCAGCGGGCCTCGGTTCACTTCGTTTCCTGGAAGGCGACCTCGAAGAAATGGTGATATCGCAGGCTCATGACGGTTATCATCAGATCGGACTGACGCGAATGGGCACTAACCGTCGGGAGGGTGTCGTTGATGCGGACTGCCGTGCCTTCGACATCGATAACCTCTTCGTTGCAGGCAGCTCGGTTTTCCCGACTTCGGGACAAGCCAATCCGACATTTCCTGCAGTCGCTTTCGGGATTCGACTGGCTCATCATCTCGTGCAGATCGTCGGTCGTGTCCAACCGGCAAGGACTGCCTGAGCGCAAAGCGTGATGCAATCAATCCGCAGCCGCGACGAGATTGCAAATGGCCTTGCCTTTTGCGGACATGGATCCGCGAAAGGAAGGCCATTTCAAAATTTTACTCAGCGGCAATCTTCGGCTGACTGGTGTTGAGAGCCATCAGCCGTTTTGCACGTTCAAGGCTTTCGGGCTGTTCCGCATGGTAACGGCGGCCGATCTCCATCATCAGCACGGTACCCGGCAGGAAGTTGAGCTCTGAAAAGATATCTTCCCAGTCGATATCGCCCCAACCGAGCGGCATATGCAGATCGCCGATACCGAGCGCGGTGTTTTCCTGAACATGGAAGGGCTTGTAGAAAGCCTGTGGGCGGCCAAACGAGTCATGGACATGCAGATGGCCGGCTACCGATGCCATGGCCCGCAGTTCTTCGCGGAAATTCAGGCCGCGATAGGTGGATTCGAGATAGGCGTGGCTGAAGTCGATCAGTGCCACGAGGTTGGGATGATTGACCGCCTTGACCGTTTCAGCAACCTGCGTCGGCGTCTGGCGGTATTGGCCGAGCTCCGTGGTGAAGATGTTTTCGAACGCGATGCGAACACCATAAGGCTTGCAGAATTCGGCAAGTTCGAACAGCGCTTCACGCTCTCTTCTGTCAGCTTCAGCGCGTTCCGCCAACTGATCGGCACGCAGATTGCCGCCGTGCTGGACGAGGATGCGCGCGCCGATCCGGTCGCAGACCTGAGCCAATGCCTTGGCGGCATCGATCTGGTACCGGCAGGTGTCGGGATCCATGAAATTGGAGGAGACGAGGCCGTGCACCGTATAGCGGAAATCGAACTGCTTGGTGATAGCGACCAGTCTCTCGGCGCGCTCCTCGATGATGCGGCCGCCGGCAATCAGATCGAGGCTGGTGAGACCCAATTCGACCGTATCGACGCCGATCCCAGCCAGGACACGCAGTTCCTCTTCAAGGCTTGCCAGTTCCCCGTTGACGGAGCCGGCGTTGAAGCCTGTACCAATAATATTGCCCATGGTTGATCTTTCCTCTTCAGACAGGTTCGGATTGTGATTGGATTTTTCCGCGCAGGGTCAGCGCGAGATCGGGACTGTCGGAAGTCAGGTGACCGATGCCACGCTCCAGCCACGGCCGGATCAGTGCCTCGTCATTCAGAGTCCAGACACAGAGACGATCGAGCGGCAGCTTGGAGGTGATGAGGTCCCACTCGGCCGCCATCAGCTCGTGGTGAATGGCGACGATATCGACGAGGCCATCGACATTATCGATGAAGCTTGAAAGGCCGCCCTGTTTGGCTGCCCATTCCGCATTCACCGAAACGAGGCGCTCGACCTTCGGCGCCACGCGGCGGCATTCCTCCAGTACCCACACATCGAACGAGGTCAGGTGGCAGCGGTGAGCGAGGCCGAAACGTTCGATCTCGGCGACCACCTTTTCGGTGATACCGGGATAGGGATTCTTCGCTTCATCGGACTTGATCTCGACATGCAGCTGACGCTCACCGGCATCGACCAGAATGGCCAGCACTTCAGCAAGCGTCGGCACCGTATCTGCCGTCGCTTCGAGATGCGTCTCGGTGCGCGACTGCGGCGTCAGATGACGTACGAGGCCGGACTTGTCTGTGGTGCGCTCCAGCGTCGCGTCATGGATAACGACCAGTTCGCCGGCATCGGTGAGGTGCACGTCGAATTCGATCGCGTCGACACCAAGCGCCAGCACGTTGCGAAAGCCGGTCAGTGAGTTTTCCGGCCACAGATTACGGGCGCCGCGGTGGCCGGTGATCTTGGTTCTAGTCATGAGAAAATCCTTGAATGAAACGGAAGAGATTATCGAAGTGTCGGATCGAGCTTGTCGCGCAGCCAGTCGCCGACCAGCGAGATGGAGAGCGTCGTCATCATGATGACGAAGGCGGGGGCAAGCATGATCCATGGCGCACGCGTGAGATATTCGCGGCCAAAGCCCACCATGTTTCCGAGGCTGGTTTCCGGCGGCTGAACGCCGAGCCCGAGGAAGGAAAGCCCGCTTTCCATCAAGATGATTTCCGGAAAAGTCAGCGTCATCGAGACGATCAGCGTCGAGGCGACGTTGGGCAGGATGTGCTTCATGTAGACCCGGGTCGGCGTCGCACCGAGCTGCACGACTGCCGCGGCATATCCTTGCGCGCTTGCCGAGATCGCCAGACCGCGGGCAATGCGGGCGTAACGCTCCCAGCCGTAGAAACCCATCAGGCCGATCAGAAGCGGCATGGACGAACCGAAGAAGGCCAGAACCGCAAGCGACATGATGAGAAACGGTAAGGCTGCCTGGAAATCGGCTAGGACCAGAACGATATGTTCGACCGCACCGCGGAACTTTGCGGCGGCAAAACCAAGCGCCGTTCCGAAGACAGCCGAGATGATGGTTGCGCCGAAGGCAATGGCGAGCGACACGCGGATCGACTGGATGAGGCGGGACAAGACATCACGCCCGAGCTCATCGGTTCCCAGAAGATGCGCCGGATTGCCGGGCAGCGACAGACGCGCACGTAAATCCATGGCGGTAATGCCATAGGGACGGATCAGGTCGGCGAGGAAGGCGACGAGCACCATGGCAACGAGCCATGCGATACCGAAACCGACGGAGAAAGGCAGTTTGCGCACCTGCTTGATGAAGCGGATGAAGAAGGGCAGTTCGGAGGCCGGCTGACGGGATGTATCGACGATGGTCATGTCCGTCTCTCCTTAATGGGCGCTTTGGGCACGAAGCCGCGGGTCGAGCCAGCCATAGAGCAGGTCGACGATCAGGTTGGACACGACCATGGTGGCGGCGATCATCAAGAGAATGCACTGAACGACGGCAAGATCGCGGTTGGTGACCGAGACGACCAGAAGGCGGCCGATGCCGGGCCAAGAGAAGATCGATTCCACCACGACCGCACCGGCGATCAGCGAGCCGACCATGAAGCCGACAATGGTGACGATCGGCACGGCGGCATTGGGAAGCGCATGACGCCAGACGACATCCTGCCATGCCATGCCCTTGGCCGAGGCCGTGCGGATGTAAGGCTGGCTCATCACTTCGATCATCGCGCTGCGCGAGAAACGGGCGAGGATCCCGATGCCACCGATGCTCATCGTCAGTGTCGGCAGAATGCCGTGCTGCCAGGTGTCCTGTCCGCCGGAGGGGAGCAGGCCGAGCGTGATCGAGAAGATCAGCACCAAAAGCAGGCCCATGACGAAGGACGGAATGGTGAAGCCGAAGATGGCAGCCAGGATGACGCCGCGATCGACGGCGCTCTGGCGATGCAGCGCGGCGTAGACGCCGGCCGGAATGCCGATCACGACCTTAAGGAACAGCGCCGGAATGGTGAGCTGCAGGGTGGCGGGAATTCGATCGATGACCAGCTGCATGGCAGACGCCTTGTCGCGCATCGATACACCGAAATCGCCGGTAAAGATCGCCTTGATATAGGCGAGATACTGGATCCAGAGCGGCTGATCGAGACCCCAGGCCTTGCGGAAGGCATCGACGGATTCCTGCGGCACGTCAGGCCCGAGCATGACCTGCGCCGGATCACCGGACATGCGCAGGACCACGAAGGCGAAGGTCAGGACCGCCAGAATGGTAATCATCGCGCGGAGAAGACGGATGGAGGCAAAACGCAACATGTCTCTGGCGCTCCTTATGCAGCAACAGGCTGATCGGCGCCGACCACCAGATGGCAGGCGGCAGTGCGGCCATCTGCAACCTGACGGAGCTGAGGCACGCTTGTGCGGCAGATATCGGTCGCCAGCGGACAGCGAGGATGAAAGGCACATCCGGACGGACGATTGGCCGGGTTCGGCGGCTCGCCCTGCAGGATCACGCGCCCTTTGAGAGGTTTTCCCGGCACCGGCACGCTGGACACCAGAGCCTTGGTGTAGGGATGCAGCGGTGCTGAGAAAATGACATCGGACGAGGCTTCTTCGACGATCCGTCCCAGATACATGACCGCAACCCGGTCAGCCATGTTGCGCACCACCTTCAGGTCATGACTGATGAACACCATGGCGATGCCGTTCTTTTCCTGTAGGTCGCGCAGCATGTTGACGACCTGCGCCTGGATCGACACATCCAACGCCGAAACCGGTTCGTCGCAGACGAGAAGTTTCGGGCGCGAGGCGAGCGCACGGGCAATCACGACGCGCTGGCGCTGTCCGCCGGAAAGCTCATGCGGATAACGATCCGCCTGATCGGGACGCAGGCCCACGGCGGTCATCAGTTCGGCCACGCGGGTCCCGCGATGTTCCTTCGGCACCAGCTTGTGGATCGCAAGCGGCTCACCGATCTGCTCTGCTATCGTCAGCCGCCGATCGAGAGCAGCGAGCGGGTCCTGATAGACGAGCTGCATCCTGGCCCGTAACGCGCGCCATTCCGGCGTGCCGAGCTTCGGCATCGGCGTGCCTTCAAAAAAGGTCTCACCTTCCTGCGACGGGTCGATGCCGAGCAACATGCGCCCAAGTGTCGACTTGCCTGAACCGGATTCGCCGACCACGCCAAGCGTTTCGCCCGGCATGACAGTGAGATTGATGCCATCAACGGCGCGCACCGGCGTCGCCTTGCCGAACATGCCTTGGCGAACCTCATAGGTCCTGACCAGATCTTTCGCTTCAATCAAAGGGGCATTCGCAGTATGGGAAATCACGATACGGCCTCCGCAACGCGGCTTGCCGCAACAGTCGCCAGATCGGAGGTCTGGTTGACCGGGTGAAAACAGGAAAGAAGGCGGCCATCATCCATCGGAGAGAGAGCAGGCCTGCGGCTGCGACAGTCTATGGCAGCATGCGAGCATCGTGGCGAGAAGGCGCAGCCTTCCGGCAGATCGCGTGGATGGGGAACGGTGCCCGGAATGGGGATCAGCCGTTCGCGCGGACCATCAAGCCGTGGAATGGCATCGAACAGGCCACGCGTATAGGGATGGCGCGGATTGTCGAACAGTGCCTCGATCGTGCCCTGTTCGACGATGCGGCCGGCATACATGACGCAGGCGCGTTCGCAGACCTGGGAAACGGCACCGAGATCATGGCTGATGAAAATCGTCGCCATGCCGGTTTCGGCGCGAAGCTCGATCAGGAGGTCAAGAATCTGCGCCTGAATGGTCGCGTCGAGTGCCGTGGTCGGCTCATCAGCCACCAGCAGGTCAGGTTCGCCGGCAAGCGCCATGGCGATCATCAGGCGCTGACACTGGCCGCCGGAAAATTCATGCGGAAAAAGATCAAAACGCCGGCGTGCATCGGGAATACCGACCATGTCCATCAGCCGCAGCGCTTCGGCCTTTGCCGCCTGGCCGGTCAAGGCACGGTGAAGGACGAGCGCTTCGGTAATCTGACGGCCGATCTTCAGAACGGGATTGAGCGAGCTAGATGGATCCTGAAAGATCATCGCGATCCGTTTGCCGCGCACACTTTCGAGCACGCTGCGCGGGGTGCCGAGGATCTCCTGCCCGTCAACGCGCACCGAACCAGCAACCGTTGCCTTGCCCGGGAGCAAACCGAGTGCTGCAAGCCATGTGACCGACTTGCCACACCCGGATTCGCCGACAAGGCCGATCGCCTCACCACGGCCGACCGTGAGATCAATACCGTGCAGCACCTGGATACCGTCAAAAGCAACCTTCAGGTCGCGCAGTTCCACGAGGTTGTTGGAAACCATCGGAGCTCATCTCCATTTCAGCAATAGAAGACGCCGGCCGCTGGGGGCGGCCGGCGCGCGATATCGAACGGTTAGGAGGCGTTCCAGTTACCAGTGCGGAAATCCATGGCGAAAGCCGGGGCGGCCTTCCACTTCAGCGAGGACTTCATGCCGGTGAAGACGGCGTTCTGGTGCAGGACCTGATAGGCAGGGTCTTCACGTTCGGCGATTTCCAGCATGCGGGTGATTGCTTTCTTGCGAAGATCGCGATCGGTGGAGGTTTCCATGACGACGGAGAGCTTGTTCAGCTCCTCGTTGCTCCAGTCCTTCTTCTGCTGGGCTTCACCGTTCGGGCCGAACTGGACGACAAGCGGGGTGATCGGATCGTTGATCGTGTTCGAAGCCGACCAGTCACGTACACCCTTGACGCCTGCCGGGTCGTGGATCTGCGCCCAGTTTTCCTTCATCTGGATCTCGACATTGAGACCGACCTGCTTCCACATCTCAACCATGATCTGCGCATTGGCAGTCTGGTTGGTGTAGTAGTTGTTGAGCAGGCGATAGGGGATCGCATCACCCTTGTAGTTGGCTTCCTTGAGAAGCTTCTTGGCGAGATCCGGATTGTACTCCGGTGCTGCCCAGCCTTCGACGAACATGTTCGAGGTCTTGAAGGATTCGAACTGCAGGCCGGCAGGAACCACGGTCTGACCGGCCCAGAGTGCCTCAACGATCGCCTGGCGATCGATCGAATGGGTCATGGCGCGGCGAACCAGCGGGTTTGCCAGAATGGGGTTCTGGGTATTGAAAGTAGAAACGCGATGGTTCCAGATCGTTGAGCTCTGCACTTCAAGGCCGGGAGCAGCCTTGACCGTGGCAATCTGATCCGGCGGCAGGTCGCAGGCAAAGTCATATTCGCCCGACAGAAGGCCGTTGACGCGGGACGCCACTTCCGGAACCTCGACGAAACGGATCTGCT
Source organism: Neorhizobium sp. LMR1-1-1.1 (assembly GCF_040675795.1). NCBI lineage: Bacteria > Pseudomonadati > Pseudomonadota > Alphaproteobacteria > Hyphomicrobiales > Rhizobiaceae > Neorhizobium > Neorhizobium sp. LMR1-1-1.1. Next base: position 124,622 of record NZ_JBEGHE010000069.1, on the reverse strand, counting down.
GCAGCGGCGGACGACCACCCCAGTATTCATCGAAGGCAACCAGCGTCAGCGAGACGTCCGGCTTGTATTCGCCAACCATGTAAGGGCCGGTGGTGATCGGCTTGCGCGCCCAGTCAGTATAGCTTTTGGCTTCATCCCAGGAACGGCGGCTGGTGATCTGGCTGCCGAAGGAATAAAGACGGCCTTCAAGCGTCACGTCCGGCGTCGCATTGTGGAAACGGACAGTGTACTTGTCCACCACTTCGACGCCGGTGAGTGCCGGCCACAGGCGACGGGCAACGCCCGGAACAATCGCCGGCAGTTCCTTGACCGTGGTCGGCTTGTTCTCGGCTTCAAAGATGGTCTTGCCGCCGACCGGTTCGGTATTGCCGAACACGCGCTCCTTCGAGAAGGAGAAGGCAACATCTTCGGCGGTCAGCTCGTCGCCGTTATGGAACTTCACACCCTGGCGCAGCTTCAGTTCCAGCGTCTTGTCGTCAATACGCTTCCATTCGGTGGCCAGACCCGCAACCGGACCCTGATTGCCCATCCAGTCACGGTTAATCAGGCCTTCCCAGAGGTTAGGGAAGAACACGCGTTCGCCGACGTTGGACTGTTCATTCCAAACATCGAGCGTGTTGTTGTTGGTGATCTTCTGTACGGCGATCGTGATCGACGGACGTGCACCCTGGCTGAACGACATGCGTGGCAGGATGATGGTGCCGGCCGCAGCAGACATCAGTCCCAGCGCATGGCGACGGTTGATAGAAAGCATGGATCTCTCCTGTTGAACCAAATGAACGATATGGGCGCGCGGACGCCTTCGCCGGTCGGGAGGACCTCGGCGTCGGGCGTCGCATGGAAATCGACAGACAAAATTTCGTCAGGAGGCTGTGGTTGATGAAAGCCGCTTTACCGCCCCGCCGACTTCGCGTAGCTCTAGGTTACAAATGTTACGCTGATGTGACATTTGGGCGGGAGGCAACATGTCCAATCAGCAGCTCATGGTAAGAGCGTCGTGGCTCTATCACGTGGAAGGATTGACGCAGGCGCAGATTGCCGAGCGGATGCTGCTCACACGCCGCAAGGTCAACGAGCTGCTCTCAGCAGCGCTTGATCAGGGTGTCGTCAAGATCAGCTTCAACTCTCCACTGACCGAAAACATCGAGCTGGAGGCTGAGCTGCGGCAGCGATTTGGCCTGACTGACGTGGTCATCGTTCCGACTCCCGAGGACAAAAAACAGATGGCGACCGTGATCGGTCGCGCGGCTGCAATGTTTCTGGAGCGACTGATCCAGGCAAGCGAGCCGGCGTCACTTGGGGTCGGTTGGGGCGCAACGCTACGCGAGACCGTCCACCATATGGCGCCGGCGAATGTACCGAACGTCAAGGTTCGATCGATGATGGGTGGCTTGACGCGCGGCTCGGAAATCAACACGTTCGAAATCGTGCGGCGCTTCGCCAAGGTCATGAATGCGGAATGTCACTATCTGGCAGCACCGATCTATGCGGACGATCCGGCTTCGCGTGACACGATCGTTGCGCAGACGGTGTTCCAGAGCCTGCTTCAAGAAGCAACCGCGGTAGATGTCTCTATCCTCAGCATCGGCGACATTTCACCGGAATCGCTTCAGGTTCGATACGGCCTGCCCACTGGTACCGATGTTGGGAAATTGACGGATGCCGGTGCTGTCGGCGATCTTCTGGGACGATATCTCGATGGTAATGGCCAGGAGATTGATCACCCCTTGAACCGGCAGGTCATATCTCCATCGATCGACGATTATCGCCGAATTCCAACACGGATCATTGCGTCTGGAGGAGCGCATAAGAGGGCGATTTTGACTGCGTGCCTCCGTGCAGGCCTGGCGACCACCGTGATTACCGATACGGATAGCGCTTATCGCCTGTTGGGCAGGAACCTATCTGAATAAGCGGTGAGGCTCGACAATCACATTTATCATCTACGGCGAGCGAGCTGCGGCATGACCTGGCTTCGAGCCAATTCATGAATTTTAAGCATAAGTTCATGCCGTATCCAGCGCCTAATAGAATGACTGCTTAAGGTTTACATCTCCATCCACGGTGAGGTGATCGCCAGCGAAAACTGGCCGGAAGACACCCGCTCGTTATTGTCCGTGAATGGAGACAGGATATGAAAAAGCGCGTCCTCGGAAAGGCCGGCCTTGAAGTGTCGGCACTCGGTTTTGGCTGCATGGGGCTGGATTTTGGTTATGCCAACAAGGTCAGCAAAGAGGAAGGCATCACCCTGATCCGTCAGGCGGTCGAACGCGGCGTAACGTTTTTCGACACGGCTGAGGTCTACGGCCCCTTTACCAACGAGGAAATGGTCGGCGAGGCATTGAAGCCTTTCCGCGATCAGGTCGTCATCGCCACCAAGTTTGCCTTCAACTTCGTCGACGGCAAGCAGTCCGGCCTGAACAGCCAGCCGGCGCATATCAGGCAAGCCGTCGAAGGCAGCCTGAAGCGCCTCGGCGTCGAGGTGATCGATCTGCTCTATCAGCATCGCGTCGATCCCAATGTGCCGATCGAGGATGTCGCCGGCACGGTGAAAGACCTGATTACCGAGGGCAAGGTCAAGCATTTCGGCATGTCGGAACCGGGCGCCAACACCGTGCGCCGCGCCCATGCGGTGCAGCCGGTCACCGTGCTGCAGAACGAGTATTCGCTGTGGACCCGCGGTGTCGAGACCAACGGCATTCTTGAGACCTGCGAGGAACTCGGCATCGGCCTCGTTCCCTACAGCCCGCTCGGCAAGGGGTTCCTCACCGGCGCTATGAACAAGGATACGAAGCTCGGCGAAGGCGATTTCCGCAATATCCTGCCGCGTTTCACGCCGGAGGCGATGGAGAAAAACCAGGCGCTGGTCGATCTTTTGAAGACGATTGCCGATGAAAAGGGTGGTACGCCTGCCCAGATCGCGCTTGCATGGCTTTTGGCGCAGAAGCCATGGATCGTTCCGATCCCCGGTACCACCAAGCTGCACCGGCTCGAAGAGAACCTAGCAGCCGCGGATGTCGAACTGACATCGGGTGAGCTTGCACGGATAGAAAAAGCCGCCGCCGAGATCCGGATCGAGGGTGAGCGTTATCCCGAACATCTGCTCAGGACGACCGGTCTCTAACATTCCCGCATTATTTCAGGCCGGCAGGAGCAGCATGCCCTGCCGGGCGCTGGCACTTATCCGGCAACAGGACACCCACACCCTCATGCCATCCCAAACTCAGCTCTGTTCGGCGGATACCATCATCGACAGCGCCCCCACACCGCACACGCAGCGCTGGCAGGTGCTCGCCATCCTCAGCGCATTGATGGGCTTTGCGTCGATCCCGACCGATTTTTATCTGCCGGCGATGCCGGAAATGGCCGATCAGCTGGGCGCCGATGCAGGCAGTGTCGAGTTCACCATTTCAGGCTTCCTGATCGGCTTCAGCCTTGGACAGCTTTTATGGGGAGCCCTGAGCGACAAATACGGACGGAGGCTCCCGGTCGCGATCGGCCTTGTCCTGTTCGTCATCGGTTCGATCGGCTGTGCGCTCTCGGCAAGCGTTGAGGAGATCATTCTGTGGCGCATCCTGCAGGCGATAGGCGCCTGTGCGGGTGTGGTTCTGTCACGTGCCATCGTCCGTGATCTTTATCAAGGTGCGCGCGCCGCACAGATGCTCTCCACGCTGATTGCCGTGATGGCAATCGCCCCGTTGCTGGGGCCCATCCTCGGCAGCCAGATCGCGGCCATCGCCGGTTGGCGCGCAATATTCTGGGTGCTGGTACTGCTCGGGCCTTTGGCGCTCGTAGGTCTTTTCACCTTGCCGGAAACATTGCCGGCCGAGCGGCGGAGTACGGAGCCACTGACAGGAGCATTCCGTCGTTACGCGAACCTGCTCACCCATAAGAAGATCATCGGTTATGCCGGTACGGGCGCCTTCTTCTACTCGGGCATGTATGCCTATATCGCCGGAACCCCGTTCGCCTTCATCACCTACCACAAGGTTCCGGCCGAATATTACGGGCTGCTTTTCGGTTCAGGCATCATCGGCATCGTCATCACCAACCTGATCAACGCGCGGCTCGTCCATCGCTTCGGCATGAACCGGATTCTGGCAGGTGGTACGGGTTTTGCGATGCTCTCGGGCATCGTCCTTGCGATAAATTCCTATTTCGATTTCGGCGGATTATGGGGGCTTTTCCTGCCGCTTCTGGCTTTCGTTTCCGTCACCGGCTTCGTCGTCGCCAATTCGATCGCCGGTGCGATGGCCGATTACCCCGAACAGGCCGGCTCGGTTTCGGCGCTTGTCGGCGCCATTCAATATGGCAGCGGCATTGCCGGGTCGGGATTGGTCGGCGCTCTTGCGGACGGCACGCCCTGGCCGATGGGCTGGGTGATCGCGGTGATGGCGACAGGTGCAGCACTCTGCGCCTGGCTCGTCATCTCGACATCTTCGAAGGACTGATCAAACCTCTCATCCGTTCCCGACAACAAAGTTGAAATCAGAAGGAAGCACATAATGCTTGCGACAATTCTCCATGGTCCCGGCGACGTTCGCTGCGAGGAAGTCTCCGAACCGAAGATCCTCAAGCCGACGGATGCCATCATCAAACTGTCGGCATCCTGCATCTGCGGATCGGATCTGTGGCCCTATCGCGGCGCCAACGAAGTCACCGCACCGCTCTCCATGGGCCATGAATATTGCGGCGTGGTGGTTGAAGTCGGCGGTGCGGTCAGAAACGTCAAGCCGGGTCAGTTCGTCGTCGGCTCCTTCTGCCTCTCGGACAATACCTGCCCGCATTGCCGCTTCGGTTTCCAGTCGTCCTGCGAGCAGCGCGAGTTCATGACCGGCGCTCAGGCGCCCTATGCCCGCGTGCCTCTGGCCGACGGAACGCTTGTCGCAACCGCCGACCTGCCCGCCGACGATCTGATCCCGAGCCTTCTTGCCACCTCCGACGTGCTGGGGACCGGCTGGTATGCGGCCGACGCGGCAGGCGTCCAGGAGGGATCGACCGCCGTCGTCGTGGGTGACGGCGCTGTCGGCCTGATGGGCGTTCTCGCCGCCAGACAGATGGGTGCCGAACGCATCATCGCGATGAGCCGCCACAAGACCCGCCAGGATCTGGCGATGGAATTCGGCGCAACCGATATCGTTTCTGAACGTGGTGACGCAGGCGTGGCCCGCATCAAGGAACTGACCGAGGGCGTAGGTGCTGCTTCCGTTCTGGAATGCGTCGGAACGCAGGAATCCATGTCCCAGGCGCTCGCCTGCGCCCGTCCGGGCGGCAAGATCGGCTTTGTCGGTGTTCCGCATGGCGTGACATTCGACGGCCAGAACCTGTTCTTCCAGCAGAAGAGCCTGCTTGGCGGCCCCGCCCCGGTGCGCCGCTTCCTACCCTATCTGATGGATCTGGTTCTCGACCGCACGATCAATCCCGGCAAGGTTTTCGACCTCGAACTGCCTTTGGCCGACGTGGCGGAGGGATACAGGGCGATGGACGAGCGCCGGGCGATCAAGACACTGCTGCGTTTCTAAAACTCCTGCGCTTCTAAAAAGAGACCGGTCGCGTCGCCGATATCGATGGCGCGACCGGCCGACCATTCATGAACCCGTCGCATAGGCCCAATCGGTTTCAACCATCTAATCCTGCGGCAATTCCGGCCCACATCAAGGGCGGGAAATCCGCGCTTTTGGCCAACCGACACCGTATGAAGAGGAAAATCCGGATGAAGAACATCGCCGCCAGCATCGCCATGTCCACGCTCGCCGTCACAGGCGTCGAAGCCCAGGAGGAACGGCGGCGCGTCGCTCCGCCGGCGGTCTATGACGTTGCACCGGGGCTTGGCCATTTCACCGATAGCGTCCTCTTCGGCGAGGTGTGGGAGCGAACCGAACTTGCGCCCCGCGACCGCAGCCTCGTGACGGTCGCGGTTCTCGTTTCCACCGGCAAGTCGGCACAGATCGGCAGCCATGTGCGGCGCGCGCTCGATAACGGTGTAAAGCCCGAGGAGATCGGTGAACTGATCACCCAACTCGCGCTTTATTCCGGCTGGCCCAATTCGATTTCAGCGGTGCAGGAAGTCGCCCAGGTCTTCGGTGAACGCAATATCGCGCCGGTGAGAAACAGCGATGCCGCACGCATCGAACTTGAAGCGGCGGCGGAAGCTGCCCGTACCGCGACGGTCAATACGGCGGTCGCTCCGACTGCCCCTGCCCTTGCCGACCTGACCAACCGCGTGCTGTTCGGTGATCTCTGGCAGAGGCCGGATATTTCCGCCCGCGACCGAAGCCTGATTACCATGGTCGCACTCGTGGCGATCGGCCAGCCGGAACAGCTGCCATTTCACGCCAACCGCGCGATGGATAACGGCCTGAGCGCTTCCGAGGCATCCGAAGCGATAACCCATGTCGCCTTTTATGCAGGCTGGCCACGCGCCATGTCCGCAGTCCCTGTGCTGAAGGCGGTCTTCGATAGCCGTAACGCTGCGGCTCAAGCAAAGCCGACACAAGTCAAATCCCAAGGAGCAGACATGGACCTTCAGGTCACACGCGCCAACAGCAATTCCGGCCCCGGGCCGGACGCCTATTTCACCGGAGAAGTGAGCGTTGCCGGCCACTACAAGGGCACCGATCCGGCGCGCATCAGTGGCGCAACCGTTTCCTTCTCGGCCGGCGCGCGCACCGCATGGCATACCCATCCTCTCGGACAGACGCTTTTCATCACCTCCGGCAAGGGCTGGGTGCAGAAGGAAGGCGGCCCGGTCGAAACGGTCGGTCCCGGTGATGTCGTCTGGATCCCGCCGCATCTGAAACATTGGCATGGCGCGTCCGCCGATGAAGCCATGACACATTTCGCCGTGGCCGAGGCGGAAAACGGCAGTGTCGTCACCTGGATGGAGAAGGTTTCCGACGAGGATTACGCCACGGCCGGTGCCATAGACTGACGAAACCGGGAGCCGGAGGCAGCCGATCATGGGAACCGAATTGCCGAGAAGAAACCTGCTGAAGGCTCTGCCGCTGACTGCCGCCGGCCTGGTGCTGGCAGCATCTGAGACATCGGCCGAACAGCGCCCTGCTGAAGCGGGGCGCATCCTCGTCGCCTATTATTCGCGAACGGGAAACACCGCCGTCATCGCCCGCCAGATCAGGCGGGCCATGGATGCGACACAGTTCGAGATCAAGACGGAGACGCCCTATCCGGAGGACTACGAAGCGACTGTCGAACAGGCACGCCGCGAAACGCAGTCGCAATATCTGCCGCCGCTCGGGCATTTCGTTGCCGATATCGGTCGCTACGATACCGTCTATCTGGGCATGCCGATCTGGGGCATGACCGCCCCGCCGGTGATCCGCTCGTTCCTTCGCGCCCATAACCTCTCCGGCAAAGTAGTCATTCCCTTCATCACCCATGGGGGATATGGGCTGGGCAACAGTATCGACGTGCTGCGCGCCCATATGCCGGGCGCCGACCTGCGCCCGGCCTTTTCGATGGAGGCGGACCAGGAGCGCAAAACCCTGGAGCAGGTCTCCAGCTGGCTGGTGGAAAACTAGCTCAGCTCGCCATTCCTATTCCGCCGCCATATAACCTCCCGCCGTCGGCGTCACGACCGTGACGGCTTCGCCCGCCTCGATCAGCGTCTGGGCGCAGCCGGCAAGTTCTTCCACCGAGCCGTCGAGACGGCGCACGGTGGTGAGGCCGAGTTCGCCCTCTCCGCCACCGGCAAGCCCATGCGGCCGGATCGTGCGATGTGACGAGAGAATGGCGCAATCCATCTTTTCGAGAAAGCGGATCGTCCGCTTCGTGCCGTCACCGGCCGAAAACGCACCCCTGCCGCCGGATGTTTCACGGATATGAAAATCTTCCAGCAGCACCGGATAACGCGTCTCGAGAATTTCCGGGTCGGTCAGGCGGGAATTGGTCATGTGAACATGCACCGCATCCGTACCGGCAAAACCGGTGCCGTCGTTGAACCGGCCTGCGGGCGAGCCGGAGCACAGGGTTTCGTAATACTGGTAGGTGGCGTTGCCGAAAGTGAGATTGTTCATCGTTCCCTGGCTGGCAGCAATCGCGCCCAAGGCGCCGAACAGCGCGTTGGTGACATGCTGCGAGGTCTCCACATTACCCGCAACGACCGCTGCCGGATATTGCGGCTTGAGCATCGAGCCATCCGGCACGATGATCCTGATCGGCTTCAGGCAGCCGGCATTCATCGGGATCGAGCTTTCCACCATGACGCGGAAGACATAGAGAACCGCCGCCCGTGTCACGGGCTCGGGCGCGTTGAAATTGTTCTTTTTCTGCTCGCTGGTTCCGGTGAAATCGACGGTCGCCTCGCGCTTCGCTCTATCGACGGTGATCTTCACCCTGATCGTACTGCCCTGGTCGGTCGCATAGGAGAATTCGGCATCGCCGAGCTTTTCCAGAACCCGGCGAACGCTCTCTTCCGCGTTATCCTGCACATGGCCCATATAGGCCTGAACCACATCCAGGCCGAATTGCGCGATCATCTTGCGCATCTCGTGCACGCCCTTTTCGTTGGCGGCGATCTGGGCGCGAAGGTCGGCAACGTTCTGGGCAACGTTGCGGGCCGGATAGGGGTGATCGGAAAGCAGCTTCGTGATGCCCGCCTCGTCGAACCTGCCGCGATCGACAAGCAGGACGTTGTCGAACAACACGCCTTCCTCATCGACCGTCGTCGCAAGCGGCGTCATCGAGCCGGGAGCCGTACCGCCGACATCAGCATGGTGACCGCGCGAGGCAACGTAGAACAGGATTTTTTCAGCTGCCTCATCGAAAACCGGCGTGACCACCGTGATATCCGGCAGATGCGTCCCGCCATTATAGGGCGCGTTGAGCGCGAACACGTCGCCGGGACGGATCCTGCCCTTGTTCTGCGCGATGATGCTTTCGACAGAACGGTCCATCGAGCCGAGATGCACCGGCATATGCGGAGCATTGGCGACAAGCGCACCGTTTTCGTCGAACACCGCGCAGGAGAAGTCCAGCCGTTCCTTAATATTGACCGAAGACGCCGTGTTCTGCAGCGTCACGCCCATCTGCTCGGCAATCGACATGAACAGGTTGTTGAAGACCTCGAGCAGGACCGGATCGGCCTGAGTGCCGACCGCCTTTGCACGGGAAAGCTCCGCGACGCGTTTCAGCACCACATGGTTGAGTTTTGTGATCTCGAAAGCCCAGCCATCCTCGACGACGATCGTCTGATGCGGTTCGACGATCAGGCAGGGGCCATTGGCTCGGGCACCAGGTGAAATGTCGGCACGGCGATAGATGGGAGCATCGCGCCAGGCTCCGCCGGAGAAGAATTTCGTCGCTTCCGTGGATGTTGGCGCTGGAGTCTCCAGCGCGAATTCCGGCTCTGAACTATCCGCCCCGCCGCCGATCGCCTCGACTTCATAGGCTTCGAAAATGATCTCGCGATTCTCGAAGATGAAACCGAACTGCTTCCTATGCGCCGTCTCGAAAGCGGCAGTCATCTCGGCGGCATCGGAAACAGCGATGGACAGGGTCGTATCCGTGCCCTGATACCGCAGATGGGCGCGATGCAGGACTTCGATATCCGTCTCCGCCACGCCCTGACTCTTCATTTCGCCAAGCACGGCCGCCGTCAGCTCATCACGAACCGGGCCCAGCGATGCAAGTGCCGCCGCAAGACCTTCAGAGATCGTGCGCTGGCGGGTGGCGCGGATATCGGCAAGCCCCATGCCATAGGCCGACAGAATGCCGGAAAACGGATGGATCAACACGGTCGAAATGCCAAGCGCATCGGCCGTCAGGCAGGCATGCTGACCGCCGGCACCGCCGAAGCAGGTCAGCGCATAATGCGTGACATCATAACCGCGCTGAACGCTAATCTTCTTCACCGCATTCGCCATGTTTTCCACCGCAATGGCGAGAAAACCGTCGGCCACCTGTTCGGGCGAGCGGCCATCGCCGACCACCTCGGCCATCTCCTCGAAAGCCTTGCGGACGGCCGCTGCATCGAGCGGCTGGTCACGGTTGGGACCGAAGATTTTCGGGAAAAGATCGGGAGAGAGCTTGCCGAGCATCACGTTTGCGTCGGTGACGGTGAGCGGCCCGCCGCGGCGGTAGGCCTTCGGTCCGGGATTGGCGCCGGCGGAATCCGGGCCGGCGCGAAAACGGCCATTCTCGAAATGCAGGATCGAGCCACCACCGGCAGCAACAGTGTGGATCGACATCATCGGCGCGCGCATGCGCACGCCTGCGACCTCCGTCTCGAAGGAGCGTTCGAGTTCTCCGTCATAGTGGGAAACGTCTGTCGACGTTCCGCCCATGTCGAAGCCGACCATCTTGTCGAACCCGGCAAGCCGTGATGTCTCCACCGCGCCAACCACACCGCCGGCGGGACCGGAAAGGATCGCATCCTTGCCCTGAAACAGCCGTGCGGCGGTGAGGCCGCCGGAAGACTGCATGAACATCAGTTGCGGGCCATCGTCACCCGACCCGTTCGCATCCGCCCCGAGTTCTTCCGCCACCTGCTCGACGTAACGGCGCAGGATCGGCGACAGATAGGCATCGACCACCGTCGTATCACCGCGGCCGACAAGCTTGATCAGCGGTGAGACTTGGTTGCTGACGGAAATCTGGGTAAAGCCGATCTCGCCGGCAATACGCGAGACAAGCTGCTCGTGAGCCGGATACCGATAGGCATGCATGAAGACGATGGCGATGGCGCGGTAACCGGCATCGAACTGCGCCTGCAGGTCGGTGCGGACGGTTGCTTCATCCGGCACCGCCTCGACCTGGCCATCAGCACGGACACGCTCGCCGACTTCGACGACGGCGCTGTAAAGCAATTCGGGCTTGATGATCCTTTTGGCAAAGATGTCGGCACGGGCCTGATAACCGATCGCCAGCGCATCGCGGAAACCGTGTGTGGTGACGAGCAGCGTCTTTTCGCCCTTGCGCTCCAGAAGCGCATTGGTGGCGACCGTCGTGCCCATTTTTACCGCGCCTATCAATCCTGAGGGGATCGGCTCTCCGGTGGAGACACCCAGAAGCTCGCGAATGCCCTGCACCGCCGCATCCCGGTAAGCCTCCGGATTTTCCGAGAGAACCTTGTGCGCAACGAGGGTTCCGTCCGGTTTGCGACCGACGATATCGGTGAATGTACCGCCTCGATCGACCCAGAAATCCCACTTACTGCCGGTTGCGTTGCCAGCCATGCTGTCCCCCTTGGAAGCTCGATCTGACCCAACGAAAACAGTTCGTCGATAAAACGTCAATGATTAGTTGACAGGAAAATGCACAATGCTGCATCATGCCTATCGAACAGGCAAAGGGCCGCAAAGAGCCTTGCCTTCAACGGCAACCGAGGGGAAGCCACATGAGCGATTTCCGCATTTTCGAGCGGAGGACACGTCATGTCCGCCGCTGATCCGCACCACAGCATATTCCCCGAATGGCTCCGCAAGGGGCTGGATGGGTTGTATCTCGTCTCCGGCTGGCTGGCCGGGCTTTTCCTCATCTCGATCTTCGTCATCATGCTGGCGCTTTCCGCCGGCCGCCCCTTGGGCATCGACGTCCCGGCCGGTGACGACTTCGCCTCCTGGGCGATGGCGGCTTCCGCCTTTCTCGGCCTGGCGCATACTTTTCGTTCAGGAGAAATGATCCGCGTCGGCCTGCTGATCGAGCGGATGACCGGACCCACCCGCCAGCTCTTCGAGGTCGTGGCCCTGCTGATCGGGTCTGCTGCTGCGGTCTATTTCGCCTGGTATGCGTTTGACATGAACCGCACCTCATGGGCGTTTAACGACCTAGCCCAGGGCGTGATCGCCATGCCTTTATGGATCCCGCAGATCGGCTTTTCCGGCGGTCTGATCATTCTTGCCGTCGCCATGGTCGACGAGCTTGTGCATGTGCTGTTCGGCGGCCTGCCCCGTTACGAAAAACCCGCGCCGGACACACCGGAAGAAGCCATCGAACGCGCCATCCAGAGCGGGGCCTGATCTCATGGGCACAGTCGAACTCGTCGAAATTTCCGGCATCATTCTGGTTGCCCTTCTCGCACTTCTGGCAAGCGGCGTGTGGATCGGCTTCTCGCTGCTGATCTGCGGCTTCATCGCCATGCTGTTCATGCCCGGCATCCCGATCGGCGCCGTGCTTGCCACCAATTCCTGGAGCAATGGCGCGTCGTGGTCGCTCGCAGCGCTGCCGCTTTTCGTCTGGATGGGCGAAATCCTGTTTCGGACAAAACTTTCAGAAGAGATGTTCCGCGGCCTCGCCCCCTGGCTCGGCTGGCTTCCGGGCCGGCTCATGCATGTCAACGTGCTCGGCTGCGGCCTGTTCGGCTCGATTTCCGGATCATCGGCGGCAACAACGGCGATGATCGCCAAGATCGCCCTGCCGGAACTGAAGAAGCGCGGTTATGACGAAATGGTCAGCCTCGGCTCGCTTGCCGGCGCCGGCACGCTCGGCATCCTCATCCCGCCGTCGATCACCATGGTCGTCTATGCGGTGGCCGCCAACGTCTCGATCATCCAGATTTTTCTCGCCGGCTTCCTGCCGAGCCTGATCGTGATGGTCCTCTATTGCGGCTATATCGCCGTCTGGTCGCTGCTCAACCCGGACAAGACGCCGCCTGCCCCGCCGAAGATGAGCTTCAAGGAAAAGCTGAAGGAATCGGCCAACCTCATCCCGGTCACGCTGCTGATCATCCTCGTCTTCGCAACGCTGCTGCTCGGCTGGGCGACGGCAACGGAATGCGCTGCATGGGGCGTACTCGGCTCGCTCGGTATTGCCGCATGGTCGAGGTCACTGACCTGGAAATCCTTCTGGGACAGCGTCATGGGCGCAACCCGGCTGACCTGCATGATCATGCTGATCCTCACCGGCGCCGGCTTCATGTCGATCGCCATGGGTTATACCGGCATTCCGAACGCGCTGGCCGCCTGGGTCGACAGCTTCAACCTCAGCCCCTTCGCGCTGATCGCCGTCCTGACGGTCATGTACATCCTGTTGGGTGCGGCGCTCGACGGTCTTTCGATGATCGTATTGACCACCGTCGTCGTCTTGCCGATGATCCAGCAGGCCGGTTTCGATCTTGTCTGGTTCGGCATCTTCCTCGTGCTGATCGTTGAAATGGCCGAGGTCTCGCCGCCTGTCGGCTTCAATCTCTTCGTGCTCCAGACGATGAGCGGCCGTGACAGCCTGACGGTAGCGAAGGCTTCGTTACCGTTCTTCTTCCTGCTCGTGGCGACAGTCGCCATCATCACGGTCTTCCCGGAAATCGTGATGGTTCTGCCGCAAATGGCGTTTCCGGGATAACAAGAGAGGGAACTGACAAGATGAACGTAACTGCAAGATTTGCGCGATGGGGCCTCGCTGCTGCCGCCCTTCTCGCCACCACCGCACCGTCCTTCGCAGCCAATTGGGTCCTGCCGTCGGCCTACCCGCCGGCAAACTACCATGTCGAGAACCTCAACCAGTTCGCCAAGGATATCGACGAGGCGACCAAGGGCGAGTTGAAGATAACCGTCCATCCGAACGCCTCGCTGTTTAAGGCACCGGATATCAAGCGCGCCGTCCAGACCGGCCAGGCGCAGGTCGGCGAAGTTCTGCTGTCGCTGCATGAAAACGAAAACCCCGTCTTCGGCCTCGATGTCGTGCCCTTCCTGGCAACCAGCTTCGATCAGTCGAAGAAGCTTTACGACGCTTCCAAGCCGGCTATCGAACAGGCGCTCGACAAGCAGGGTCTGAAGCTTCTCTACACCACACCGTGGCCGCCGCAGGGCATCTTCACCAAGAAGGACGTCAATTCCGTTGCCGACCTCAAGGGCCTCAAATGGCGCGCCTATAATGTCGGCACGTCGCGCATTGCTGAAATCGTCGGCGCGCAGCCGGTCACCGTCCAGGCCGCCGAACTGCCGCAGGCACTGGCCACCGGCGTGGTCGACGGTCTGATGACCTCATCGGCGACCGGTGTCGATTCGAAGATCTGGGAATCGCTCACCCACTATTACGACACGCAGGCCTGGATCCCGAAGAACGCCATCTTCGTCAACAAAGCCGCCTTTGCGGCACTCGATCCCGCCACGCAGAAGGCCGTGACCGATGCGGCGGCGGCGGCCGAAACCCGTGGCTGGGCGCTCGCCGCCGAGAGGACAAAGTCTTATATGGACACGCTCAAGAAGAACGGCATGCAGGTCCTTGAGCCGAGCGCCGAACTGAAGACTGGCCTGTCGGAAGTCGGCGCCAAGCTGACGGAAGACTGGTCAAAGAAGGCCGGAGCCGACGGCCAGGCCATTCTCGACGCATACAAGAAATAATCGGATGGCGCTGCGGCGACCATGCCGTGGCGCCTTTCCTTCGCGGGAGAGGAGGGATCATGTCACAGGAAAAGCAGCCTCTGGCGGAGCATAGCCTCGGCCCCATCGTATCCTCGGAACATCTGGCAAGCGGCGCGCTGCCCGCACTCTCCGAGATCGAGTTCGGCCTCGTCATGCTCAACCACGCCTTCAGCCGCTGGATGGTCCGCTGCATGGCAGCAGCCGGCGTGCCGGATCTGTCGCCGGTCGATATCCTCGTCCTGCACAACATCAACAGCCGCAACAAGCCGAAAACTCTCGCCGACATCGCCCTCGTCCTCAATATCGAGGACACGCATGTGGTTACCTACGCGCTGAAAAAGCTGGAGCGGATGAAGCTGATCAAGTCTGGCCGTCGCGGCAAGGAAAAGCTGGTAATGGTCACCGAAGCCGGTGCCGATGCCTGCGCCCGCTACAAGGCGACCCGCGAGAGCCTGCTCGTCAAGTCGGTGCTGTCGACGGAGGTTGCGATAGACAGCCTGTCTCAAGTGGCCGCAAGGCTACGCGCGCTTTCCGGTCACTATGATCAGGCAGCGCGTGCCGCTGCGTCGCTTTGACCGGAGGTAAACCCCAAAAAAACCGATCAACGCACCAATCGTCGCACATAATAGATTCGGCCTGCCTTCAGGAAATTACGAGGCAGGCCGATTGATCAGATTACATTGCTGCAGGCGACAGCGTTACCGACGTGCCGGTGGCAGCAAGGTTGAGGCCGAGCTGGCCGGTCACACTTACCGTCTGCAGGTGGATCGATCCGGACGTGCCGCCGACCAGGATGTTTGCGCCGATGCCGGCACCAACCGTGGCTTCTGCCGTTGCGCCCTGATAAAGGCCGCCGAGCGAACCGTGGTGGTAGCCTGCGGTCGGCGCGAAGACCGCCCAGATCAAACGGCTGCGGGTCGTGAAGCCCAGATCGACACCCATCTTGCGAACGACGCCGGTATAGCGGTCAAGCGGCTCGCTGCCCATGGTCGACTTGAAGACGCAGTCTGCTTCCTTGGCGGAACCGAGAACGTAGCCAACACCGCCGCCGATCGAGCAATCCAGGTAACCGATGCGAACACCGCCGCGCTGATCATTTTCCTGATAGGTCGGCACGCTGTCGCGCCGGCTGATGACGTCGGCTGCGGATGCGGCCGTTGCAACGAATGCGACCGGGAGGGCTGCGAGGGCCACGGCAATTGTCTTTTTCATCCCTGTACTCCTTGTAATATTATGTTCATCCGTTCGGGTGCGGATGACACACAGCGATTACTAACGCATGTGGCAGAAGAATGATCCAAAGATATCGAAACACGAAATATCTCGTCCTGCGCGCCAACGTGACTGCGTGTATCAGGAGATTGTATCAGGGCTTGCGAGAACCAAGCCGAGCTTCTTGCTCACTGGTTTCACGCTCTCCCTCCTGGACAATGGCCAGCTTTGTCACCGACTCGGCAATATAACGATCACGGTTTGCGCCAGTTAGACGGATCCAGCGCTATGTCCAGGCATAGCGGACAATATGGAAAAAGACGGGCGCTGCAAAAACCAGGCTGTCGGCCCGGTCCAGCATGCCGCCATGGCCTTCGATCATGTGGCCCCAGTCCTTGACGCCACGATCCCGCTTGATGGCGGAAGCAACAAGGCCGCCGAAAAAGCCCATGACGCAGGAAAGTACTGCCAGCACTCCCGCTTCAATAGGCGAGAAGGGAGTAAGCCAGTAAAGCCCTGCGCCCATAAGCGAGGCACTGGCGATCCCGCCGATCAGTCCCTCCCAGGTCTTGGACGGCGAGATGCTGGGAGCAACCTTGTGACGACCGAAAAGCTTGCCGAAGACATATTGCAGCACATCGCTGCCCTGCACTGTCGCGATCAGGAAGGCGATCAGCAGCAGCCCCCGCCCTTCATTACCCGGAATGGGCAAGGTCACCAGCGCCGGCACATGGCTGATGCAGTAGACGGATAGCATGATGCCCCATTGCTGCTCGCTGACCCGCTCGAGGAAACGGGACGTGTCGCCGCGCATTGCCGTCAGCGCCGGCATGGCCAGGAAGCAGTAGACCGGAATGAAAATCGAATAGAGCCCGTACCAGTCGATCCATATCAGATAATACTGCACCGGGTTGACGATCAGGAACATGCCGAGCAGCGTCCAGCGGTCCGCATGGCGCGTATTGGTCAGCGTCACATATTCCCGCAGCGCGGCAAAGGACACGAAGGCGAAAAGCAGGATCACCCCGCCTGTGCCGAACAGGAAGGCGAAGCTGATGCCCGCCACCATGATCCACCACGCCTTGATCCGTGCATTGAGATTGTCGAGCGTCGGCGGCAACGGCTTCGGGCTGCGCCAGGAGAGCACGCCCGCAATCACGCTTGCCGTTAAAAGCACGCCGACCAGACCGATAAAAAGGCGCGTCGTGTCATCGCTCATCGGCTGTCTCCATCCCTTTGGGGCGCAAGCGCAAGAAGGGCTTGCCGGGCGCGGTCGAGAAAGGTCTTGCGGTCTTCGCCTTCGTCGAGCCTCACCGGCTCGCCGAAAACGACCCGGCAGAGAAGCGGGATCGGCAGAAGCGCGCCCTTGGGCAGGACGCGCGACATGTTCTCGATCCAGCAGGGCACCAGCTCCACATCCGGCCGGGCAGCCGCAAGATTGTAGAGGCCGGACCGAAACCGCAAGAGCGGCTCTTCCGTCATGTTGCGCGTGCCTTCCGGAAAGAAGATCAGCGACTGCCCCGTACCAAGCGCATCGATCATCACCTGCATGGGATCGGCCGTTCGCTCCACCCAGTTGCGCTCGACAAGCACGGTGCGCAGCAGCCGGCGGGAGATGAATCGGCGCACACGGCCCGAATCCCAGTAATCCGCCCCGGCAACGGCCGCCGTCCGGCTGCGCTCGACAGGCGTCAGGCAGGTCGAGACCAGAATAAAATCGCCATGGCTGGCGTGATTGGCGAAATAGATGCGCTGGCGACCATTCGGCGCGGATCCCGCCCATATGGGACGCACTCCGGTTACCGCCCGCGCGAATACGGCGAGCAAGGAACCGGACACGATCTGAAGCAGGGATGCACCGCCTCTCATGCAAGACCTCCATTCATCGCATCGAGGAGAAGAATGCCGTAAAGTACAATGCCGGCGACAAGGCTCATCCATTGCAGCAGGATAAGCCGACGGCATCCGAAAAACCGTTGCGACAAGGGTGCCGGAACGGCAGGCTTCGCCCTCAGCCCCATTCGCACCAGAACGTCATCGATCGCAGCCAGGCCCGC
This sequence comes from Neorhizobium sp. LMR1-1-1.1, assembly GCF_040675795.1. Taxonomy (NCBI): domain Bacteria; kingdom Pseudomonadati; phylum Pseudomonadota; class Alphaproteobacteria; order Hyphomicrobiales; family Rhizobiaceae; genus Neorhizobium; species Neorhizobium sp. LMR1-1-1.1. Next base: position 107,038 of record NZ_JBEGHE010000069.1, on the reverse strand, counting down.
CTCTTCGCCATCATGCGAAAGCGCTATGCGAAACAGTGCGGCATCGAACAGGAGATGAACCGTCAGTGCGAGAGCGACAAGGCAGAAAGCGAGCAGAAGCAACCAGCCAAGTGCCGAGCCGAACCCGTTTGAACCCTCCGTCAATGGTGCGATGGCCAGCAGAAACAGAGCGACCAGGCCACCACCGATGCCGTTGCAGCATAATCGCCGGACCGCTTTTGCCGTCGCTGGTTTCCAGTCGCTCATCGCGCCGCCTCGTCGATTGCCGCATAGGTTTGCGGCTTGAGATGAACAGGACGGCCGAGCGCCTTGATCTGCTCAGCTGCCGCAGCAGCATTAGCCGCATGACCGGACCGCACGAGCCAGCATGCGACGACCGCCGCACTACGCTGAAACCCGAGTGCACAGCAGACGAGCACCGGGCCACGGCTGCGGACGTCCTCGACAGCAAGCGCCCCATCACGAATACTTGCCACCGATAGCGGCAGCAGATCGAGCGACGGTATCGCACGCCAAACGAGACCGGCAGCGCGGCGCGCCGGAAATTCAGCCGTCATGTCGACGACCGAGGCATAGGCCCTAAGTTCGTCACGGCCCGGAGCGCGCCCGAGGAACACCCCGTCGCCAACTTTGACCGCAGCCGGAAGCCTGTGCGTCCACCACCAGCGGTTCGCCCGCGCACCGAGACGATAGGGCCAGAGCAGATAACGGCTCGCAAGGCTCGTCACCCCGTCTCCTTGCTTTTGAAAGACCCGCGGTCCTGCTCCGGCATAACCTATGGCAACGAGCGCCAGAGCAAGGCTCGGCCACAGCCACAACAGGCCTGCACCATTGCTGCGCGCCGAAATCACCGCAATCAGCAGGAAGATTGTCGCGCCAACCGCATAAACGATCGCCAGCCGCCGCGCCTTTCGATCCTTCGTGAGGCGGAAGTCGGCAAGCGGTGAGGCTTTGTCCGCAGGAAACAACCAGAGCGCAAACAGGCCGAGCAGCATTCCGGTCGGAATGTCGATGACATGGTGCTGCCAGGTGGTCAGCACCGAAAGCCCAATCAGCACACACCAGACATGCCAGACTGTGCGCGGAAAACCCTTCAAGCGGCAACGCCAATGGTCCCAGATGATCACCAGAAGGGCGATATGCAGCGACGGCGCCTGATTGAACGGCTTGTCGAAACCGCCGAGAACATCGAACATGAAGCCCGGAAGGCCATCGGTTTCCGGCCGCAGGAAAATCGCCTGCAGGGGAAACGCGATGAAGCAGATAACCGCCACGACCTGCGCAGTCAGATACCGGCGCGCCAGACGGCCGACATCCTGCGGCGTATCGTTGACGAAGAGAGACAGCGCATAAAACGCGTTGATTGACCAATAGGGAATGATCGTCCAGGCGAAGAACGGAATGTATTTTTCCCAGCCGAAGGCAAGGTTCGGCACGTCGGCGCGCAGCGAAGCCAGCCAGTTCGCCACGCCATAGGTGAGATAGAAAAACGGAGCGAGGAAAAGCAGCCACAGCGCTGCCGTTCGCATCACAGCGCCGCGCACGCCAACCGGAACAGATGCATTCCCCTCCCCCATCTCGGCCTCAGATACGCTCGGCCAGCGACACGGTGAAAATGCCCCATTTGTCGATACGCTGCTCGATCTTGCGGAAACCGGCAGCGGCGACCAACTGGTCCATCTCCTGCTGTGTGCGTCGGCGCATGATCCATGCCTCGCCGCCGCGGTGAGAGGTGAGCGCCCGCGCGATCATCTCAAGCTGCGGATGCCATGGCTGGCCGGTATAGAGCAGCAGCGATCCCGGCTCCAGCGCCTGCGAAAGACCGCGCAGAGAGGCTTCGATGGCGTGATTATCCGGGAACAGTTCGTAAAGGCCGGAAACGACGGCGAGCGTAGGCCTGGGCTCGATCGAAGTCAGGCCGGCCGTATCGAAGGCATCGGCGCGATGGAAGCTCGCAATGTCACTCAGGCCACGCTCGGCGATGAGCGCGGTGCCTTTCTCGACATTGATCGGCGAATAATCCTGCAGCCGGATGCTGTCCGGTTTCACCTCGGATGCCGCTACTGCGTCGAGAATGTAGCGCCCGTGACCGGCGGCGATATCGAGCACCCGTACCGGCTTGTTCTCGGCTTTCAGGCGCGCAAACGCCCTTCCGATCAGTTCTTCGAGATGCACCTTACGCTGCCGGATACCGCGCCAGCCTATCGCATCGAGAAACTGCCGGTCAATCAGCCGGCCACCTGGACCAAGGCCCCGCGCATCGTTCTCATAAATGTAATCGAGTGTCGAACCGGAATCGAAACCGGTCCGCAGGCCCGTCTTGATACCGTCGGAAAAGAGACCGCCGAAGCGGATCGAGGCGCGCGTGAAAGCCCAATACAATCCGCGCGGCGAGGCTATCGACAATGGCGTCGCCAGCCGGTCGGCCTCGTCGCGGCTGTAACCGGATAGGTGAGCCTGCCGAAGATCAGCAACGACCGGCACCTCCTGGAAGCGTTCGGTGATGAACGAACGTACCTTTTTCACGGCCTTGGCCCGGTCCCGTTCGCCGAGCGTGTCGTGATAGAAACCGGGCAGCACATGACGTTCCTTGATCGTGCTGCCGAGGTTTTCGAAAAAGCGATGTTGCGGCGCGTGGCGCACGACGAAATCGCTGCCGGAAATAAGCAATTGCGTCGGCACCGTGATCGCGCGGGCGTCCGCGACAACCCTGTCAGCAGCCTCGTAAAGCTCGAGAAGAACATTGGACGCAATCGGCCGGGTAATCAGCGGATCGCTCTCGAACGATGCGATGCGCTCGGCATCATGCGTCAGAAACCGTGCCTTGACGTAGGAGTTGACGAAAAACGTGCCTTTCAGCTTCTGCCACAGCGCAATGCCCTCCCGGGCGAAAGGCACGTAAAGCTTGACGTCGAATGCCGGCGAAGCCAGCACCAGGGCGCGGATGCCAGGCGCATAATCATGCACCCATGTGGATGCGAGCACCGCGCCGACACTTTGGGCCACGACGGCGACCTGATCCATGGCAAAGCCGCCGGTCTCGCGGATATGACGAACGAAGCAGTCGAGATCGCGCACCGAATGAGCAAAAGATGGCGAGTGGCCGCGTTCGCCGGGAGAGCGGCCATTCCCGCGCGCATCCCAGGCGTAGAAGGCGAAATCGTCGAGACCAAGCTCTTCGACAAGATGGGCGACCCTGCCGCCATGCTCGTGGCCGCGGTGCAGAAGAACGATTGCACCCTTCGTCGTACCGGAGCGAGCGGGCCAGTGGCGATAGAAGAGTTCGACGCCGTCATGGCTCGCAAACGCGGTTTCGATCATGCTTTTGTCACTCCCGCCCATCTGTTCCGTAACCTATACGGATGAAAGCCCCAGGTTTGCAGTTGATTTCTTCAACTTGCGTCTGCATTTGTTGAACGCAATCAAGCGGATTCGAGCTTTCATGTCGATCTACAAACTGAAGTCGTCATTCCAGGCCCTCCTTCGCCCGCTGGTTGGGCACCTCGCAGCAATAGGGGTGACCGCCAACCAGGTGACACTGTTCGCCTCCTTCGTTTCCGTTGCGATCGGCGTCCTGTTGATCATCGAGCCGCTGCCTGCGCTGTTTGCGCTCGTGCCGATCTGGATGTTTCTCCGCATGGCCTTCAATGCCGTCGATGGCATGCTGGCGCGCGAACATGGCCAAAGGTCCGCGCTTGGCGGCTATCTGAACGAGATTACCGACGTCGTGTCGGACGCAGCGCTCTACATCCCCTTCGCGCTGATTGCGCCTTTCTCCCTGCCATGGATCGCAACCATCGTCTTTCTTGCGGTACTGACGGAATTTGCCGGCGTTCTCGGCATCGCGCATGGAAACGGCCGCAATTACGAAGGGCCGATGGGCAAGAGCGACCGTGCCCTGCTCTTCGGAGCCCTGGGCGCGCTCGTCGCCATATTCGAGACCCTGCCCGACTGGACATGGCATATCCAGCCAATGGCCTGCGTCCTGCTGATCTGGACGGTGGTCAACCGTGTGCGAGCCGGTCTGGTCGATCCGCGCTGATCGGTTAAGCCAATATCAGTGTTTGTCGCCGAAACGCCGCGCCGTGGCGCGGCCGGTCACCTGCTCCCAATGTTCGTCCGCCCGCCGCTCGAAGGTTGCGGCATCGCGCGCATCGCTCTGGTAGAAGGAGCCATGCGGCACGTCCGGCGCATAGACCTGATCGCTCCAGCCGCGACCATCGTCATGCGGAAAGGCATAACCGACATGGCCGAGCGCCGCCGCTCCCTTGTAGTGCGCGTCGCGCAGATGCATCGGCACGGATGACGGCGCCTCGCTTGCCACATGGGCAAGCGCCAATGAAATGCCGCGGCAGGCGGAATTCGATTTCGGCGCGCGCGCCACATGAAGGGCTGCATGCGCAAGCACGATCTGCGCCTCCGGATAACCGATCTTCTCCACCGCATGAAGTGCGGCAACAGCCGTCTGCAACGCGGTGTTATCGGCCAGCCCGACATCTTCCGAGGCGTGGATCATGATGCGGCGGGCGATGTAGCGCGGATCCTCGCCGCCATGCACCAACCGCGCCAGCCAGTAGAGCGTTGCATCCGGATCCGAGCCACGCATGGATTTCACGAAGGCCGACACCACATCATAATGCGCGTCACCGGAGCGGTCGTGATTGACCGGCGCCGCCGAATAGGCCTCATCGACCATCTCCTCCGTGATCACCACAGGCTTTCCCGAAGGATGGCCGACGGCAAGGCTTTCGAGCACGGTGAGAGCACGGCGCGCGTCTCCGCCGGAGCGACCGGCAATGCGCCGCAGCAGTGCCGGGGCAAGCTCAACCGCAATACCTTTGCCGGCGAGATGATCGAGGCCGCGCCGCACGACCTCCTCCATCTCCTCGATCGCCAGGGGCTCCAGCTTCAGGATGGTCGATCGGGAAATCAGAGCGGGCGTCAGCGAGTGATAGGGGTTGCCGGTCGTCGCGCCGATGAAATCGGCAATCCCTTCCTCGCAGAGCGCCAGAAGATGATCCTGTTGCGTCGCACTGAACCGATGCACCTCGTCGGCGAACAGCAGCGTTGGCCGCATGCGCGCCTCGTCGGCAATCTTGCGGATATCGGCGACATTGTTATGCGCCGCATGCAGCGGCCTGAAATTCTTGCCCAGCATGTTGCCGATGGCGCGGGCAATCGAGGTCTTTCCAAGCCCGGGCGGGCCATAGAGAATGATGCTGCCCAGCCGCCCAGCAGCGATGCGCCGACGCAGCATCGTTCCCTCGCCGAGAACCTTCTCCTGACCGATGACGTCGTCGAGCGTCGTCGGACGCAATTCCGCCGCGAGCGGCATGGAGCCGGTACGGGGTGCGGCATCGAAAAGATCGGTCATGGGAGCCTCATCGAAAGGATTTCCATTCCGACGGCCGCATCTAAATTGCTGCCCGCCGGATCAGGTTCGTCTACCGGCCTCCGCAGGCTGGGTCAAATACAGCAATTCGCTCCGCGATCTGACGCGGATATTCAACTGGTTCATCCTCCGTCGCATTGACTGGCACGGTCAGGCTCTATGATCTCACATCCCTGAACAACAACAGATATCCCCAATGCATTCATTCCCAAATTCTGCCCGCTCTGATAGCAAATCAAACAGGAGACATGACGATAGATTTGAGACCAGACAGGACCTCGTTTGCCGGATAGCCAAACACATATCGAGCTCATTGCCGCGCTGACTGCCGTGACGAGCGATGTTCCGCGTGTCATGACGGTAAAATCGGGAGAGGCGCTACCGTCTGGTCCGTTCGAGCTGGGGCACCGCAGCCTGCAATCGGGTTTGCGCGAATGGATTGGCGACCAGACCGGGCACCCGATCGGCTATCTCGAGCAACTCTACACATTCGCCGACCGGGATCGTTCATCGGCAGGGAGCGATGACGGCAGGACGATTTCGATCAGCTATCTTGGGCTTGTCCGCGAACAGGCCGCGCCCGGTGCAGGCAAGCCCGGCTGGCATGGCTGGTACGAATATTTTCCCTGGGAAGATCATCGCAATGGAAGACCCAATAGTCTGCAGTCCATCGCAGAAAGTCTGCACGCTTGGATCATCGCCGAGCCTTCCCGCCGCGAACATCGCCAGCGCCGAACCGATTTCGCCTTCGGGCTGGACGGCAGCCCTTGGAACGAAGACCTGACACTGCAGCGATATGAATTGCTTTACGAGGCTGGGATCGTGGCCGAGGCTGGGGGAAAAGCCGACCCTGCGACCGGACGCCCGATGTTTGCGGATCATCGCCGTATTCTTGCGACTGGAATCGCAAGGCTGCGCGCCAAGATCAAATATCGACCGGTCGTCTTCGAACTGATGCCGGAAAATTTCACACTGCTGCAGCTGCAGCGAACCGTCGAGTCGCTGGCGGGGCTGACACTGCACAAACCAAATTTCCGGCGGCTCATAGATCAACAGGAGTTGATCGAGGAAACCGGCGGCATGAGCAGCGAAACCGGCGGCCGTCCGGCTAAGCTCTTTCGTTATCGGCATGCGGTCCTCGAAGAACGTGCCCTGTCGGGTTCGAAACTTCCGCTCTCGCGTAATTGACATAATCTCGAATCGAGAATAACTATTTGCCGCACATATACTCAAATAGAGTATTAACGGAGGTTATCGATGAATTCGCCGGTTTCCATGTTGTCGCTCTATGAGCGCGTCCGCAGAGTCATGCCTGAAGCGGAGTGGTTGTCGCACCAGAAAGATGTTGACGCGATCCTCGAGTTGAAACGAAGCCGTAATGCGGTAATCCTCGCGCATAACTACCAGACACCGGAAATCTTCCATGGCGTTGCCGATATCGTTGGCGACAGTCTGGCGCTCGCTCGCAAGGCAATCGATGTAGAGGCAGACGTGATCGTTCTGGCCGGCGTTCATTTCATGGCGGAAACCGCAAAGCTGCTCAACCCGGAAAAAACCGTGCTCATCCCGGACATGGGCGCCGGCTGTTCGCTGGCAGAATCCATCACGCCGGAAGACGTGGCGCTTCTGCGTCAGGCCCATCCCGGCGTGCCGGTCATCACCTATGTCAACACGTCGGCGGCCGTCAAAGCGGCGTCGGATATATGCTGCACGTCAGGCAACGCAAAGAAGGTTGTCGAATCCCTCGGTGTGTCGAAAGTCCTGATGATCCCGGATGAATATCTGGCACAAAACGTGGCCCGCGAGACAGATGTCGAGATCATAGCCTGGCACGGCCATTGCGAAGTGCATGAGCTTTTTACCTCCCAGGATGTGCGCGACCTGCGTGATGCGCATCCCGGCATCACCATTCTGGCGCATCCCGAATGTCCACCTGACGTGGTGGCGGCAGCTGATTTTGCCGGCTCCACGGCTGTCATGTCGGACTATGTCGGAGCCAAGAGCCCGGCGCGCGTCGTTCTTCTGACGGAGTGCTCGATGAGCGACAACGTCGCGGTCGACCATCCAGGCGTGGAATTCATCAGACCCTGCAACCTCTGCCCGCATATGAAGCGCATCACGCTCTCCAATATCCGCCAGGCGTTGGAAGAAAATCGCCATGAAGTGACAGTCGATCCCGCCGTGGCAGCAGGCGCACGGCTTGCTGTCGAAAGGATGCTGGCGATATGACGGAGTATCTCGATCGCTTCGCCGACCAAGTCGTGGTGGTCGGAAGCGGGCTCGCGGGACTGGTCACGGCGTTGACGCTGGCGCCGCAGCCGGTTCTGCTCCTGACACGGGCGGCACTGGGGGCCGAAAGCTCCAGCGCATGGGCGCAAGGCGGCATCGCCGCAAGCCTTGGCGATGACGACAGCGTCGGCCTGCATCTAGCAGACACGCTGGCAGCAGGCGACGAATTGTGTGACGCCGACGTCGCGGCTGCGATCCTCGCAGACGCACCGGCCGCGATCGCATCGCTTGAGAGTTTCGGCGTGCAGTTCGACCGGAGCCCTGACGGAGCCTATTTGCTTGGACTGGAGGCTGCACATTCACGGCACCGCATCGCCCATGTCGCCGGCGACGGATCGGGAGCTGCGATTGTGCACGCCCTCGTGGAGAAGGTTAGCCGCACACCATCGATCACAGTCATGGAAGGCATCGAAGTCCGCCGCTTGCTGAAGACAGATGATGTGTTGTCCGGTCTTATCTGCGCAAGCCGATCGGGGCCTCTCGTCATTCCTGCAACGCGGATCGTTCTCGCCACGGGCGGACTTGGCGGTCTTTACGAAACGACCACGACCCCGAGCGGCAATTACGGGCAAGGCATCATGCTCGCCGCCCGTGCCGGCGCCAAGCTTGCCGACATGGAATTCGTACAATTCCATCCAACCGCGCTCGACGCCGCCAACTGGTCCGCCGGGCGGCCGCTGGCACTTGTCAGCGAGGCGGTGCGTGGCGAGGGCGCTATTCTTGTCAATGACAGGAACGAGCGGTTTCTGGCCGATCAACCGGGTGCCGAGCTTGCCCCACGCGATGTCGTTACCAGAGCTATCAGCGCCGAAATTGCCAAAGGCAGCAGGGTGTTCCTCGATGCGAGAGAGGCTTTGGGGCAAGGCTTTGCCAACCGTTTCCCGACAATAACGCTTCTATGCCGAGAAGCCGGTGTTGACCCGTTGCGAGAGCGCATTCCCGTTCGGCCTGCCGTTCACTATCACATGGGCGGCGTCGCAACCGATCGTCAAGGACGCAGTACTCTCGATGGCCTCTGGGTTGTCGGCGAGGCCGCCTCGACCGGCCTGCATGGCGCAAACCGCCTAGCCAGCAACTCGCTTCTTGAAGCCGCGGTCATGGGCATGAACGCCGCCCGCGATATCCTTGCGAGGCCAAGGTCAATGGCCCCGATATGCAACGCGATCGAGCTGCCGGTATCATCGGATCTTTCGTTTGTACGACCCATCGTCTCTCGCAGTCTCGGTGTGCTGCGCAATTCACAGACGATGAGATCTGCGATCGGAAGCCTGCTGCCATTGGTGGAACAGGATGGGGCGGCGGCAGATCCAGCTCTTGTCGCTATTTCCATCGCCGTCTTTGCATTAATGCGGGAAGAGTCACGTGGCGCCCATGCCCGAACCGATTACCCGCTCAGCCTCCCGGACGCTCGGCGCCAAAGAATGACACTCAGTGCAGTGCTGGCCGCCGCGCGCCAAATGGCGCCCCTATCCCTCATTCACAGTGCTTAAAGAGCGACATACGAGATGATTGCGACGCTTCCCCGGATCGTTATCGAACCCACAGTACGCAACGCCCTAATCGAGGACTTGGGACTTGCCGGCGATATTACGTCAGCAGCTGTTATTCCTGTAGGACATCGCTCACGCCTTGCGATGGTCAGCCGCAACCCAGGCGTGATTGCCGGTCTCGATGCCGCCGAGCTTGCGTTTCAACTCATAGATCCGGCGGTTGGCATGGTTCGCCATATGGAGGACGGTTCTGTGGTGAAGCCCGGCGATGTGATCGCCACCATCGAAGGGCCTTCCCGCGCCTTGCTGACCGGCGAACGTACTGCACTGAACTTTCTCGGCCACCTCTCCGGTATAGCGACCGTGACAGCGAGCATCGTGTCAGCCATATCAGGCAGCAAAGCGTCGGTCGTCTGCACCCGCAAGACGACCCCGGGATTAAGGTCGCTCGAAAAATACGCAGTACGAGCCGGGGGCGGCATGAACCATCGTTTCGCGCTGAACGATGCGGTTCTCATCAAGGACAATCATATCGCGATTGCCGGCGGCATTGCAGAAGCTATCCGGCGCGCGAAGGCGGGCGTTGGGCACATGGTCAAGATAGAAGTTGAGGTCGACACGCTCGATCAGCTGCTAGAAGCCCTGCAGATCGGGGTCGATGCCGTCCTGCTCGACAACATGACGCCGGTCCAATTGCGCCAGGCGGTCAATCTCGCCGCCGGTCGGGCGATTACCGAGGCTTCCGGCAATATCAATCCGACGACAGCAGCTGAAATCGCCGCCTCCGGCGTGGATCTGCTATCAGTCGGCTGGATCACCCATAGCGCACAGGTGCTGGATATCGGATTGGACTACATTTAGAGCGCGATATGCCTCGACGATATGAAGTTTGCCGTCCGAACGCCGCACAAGAAACCCGACAAGACGCCCACCCTCAAGGCGATCGGGCCAGAGCTTTGACCGGCCATCTACAGCTGCATATTTCCAAAGCCTCGCCAATGGCGAGGCTTTGAAGCGTTGGCTGCACGCGGCCAGGATGGCTTCAGATATCACGAAGTGAAGACATCTGAAGGATTTCTCGACGTTCAATGTACGGTCGCGGTCTTTGCGTGATGCGACCGGCTTGGCCAAAGGCTGATCGAGCACAGAAGCGAGGCGAACAGCAGCAGCAGCGACAGGTAGAATGTCGGCAGGAAGCCGCCGAGGACGAAGGAAACGATCGAACCGACGACACTGCCGATACCGAAGCCCAGATAGATCAGGCCGTAGTTGCGGGCGAGGTTGGTCAGGCCGAAGAAATCGCTGACGAGGCCCGGATAGACGGTGATCGTTCCGCCGAACGAGAAGGCAACGCAGGCGACAGCGAAGAAGAACGAATATTCATTCAGCGGCACGAAAAGCAGCATGGCCATGCCGGTCAGGGCGCAGGCAAGCGCGATACTGATGATGTGGATACGGGCAATCTTGTCCGACAAGATGCCGAGAACGAGCCTGCCCAGCAGGTTAGCGGCAGCGATGATGGCGACGGTATCGGCTGCAACCGAAGTCGACAGGCCGACGTAACGCTCACCGACATCCTTTGCGACACCGATCAGGTATAGGCCACTCATGCAGACGGTGAGGAACATCAGCGCCAGCAGCCAGTACCTTGGCTGACGGACGGCCTCTGCCAACGTGTAATCCCTTGCGCCGGCACCGGCTGTCTGAGCACGGGTTTGCGGAGCCTCGCTGATGAGCAGCGCGCCGCCGACAACCAGAACCAGGGCCGCAATCGCCCACAGGCCGAAAGCGCTTTCCATGCCGAAACGGTTGATCAGCTCGAGGTTCAGGTATTTGAAGCCGAGACTGCCGAGACCATAGGCGCCGATCGAAAATGCCGAAGCCAGGCCCTTGCGCTCGGGAAACCATTTGACGCAATTCGACAGGGTGAGCAGATAGCCGGCGCCATCGGCCGCGCCGATCAGAATGCCGCCGTAGATATAGAGCAGCGCGAGATTGCTTGCCGTCGAGGTCAGATAAAGGCCGAGGCCAAGCGCAAGGCCGGCGGTGATTGCGACGCTGCGAAGCCCGAACTTCTCCTGCAGTTTTCCCGAGAGCGACGAGCCGACGGCAAGTGCCAGGCTCAGCAGACCGAAGGTGAACGCAACCTGGGTCAGCGGCTGCGAAAGCTTGGCTGAAAGTCCCTCGTTGAACAGGCTCCATGTGTAGACCGAACCGAGGCCGAACTGGCACAAAATGGTGCCGACAAGTGTGAAATAACGCTTTGAATTGGAAAGAGCGGTCATCCGCGTTTCCTCCTTTATGAATATGGAGGAAACCTAGGCCGCTCTTTATTCCGTCTGTTCGAAAAAGGCGTGAACTGCACGATCGGTGGAATGAATGGCAGTCAGAGCTGCATGAGTTGCTTGAACTCTTTCAAGTGAGACCGGCTGACCGGAATTTCGACATCATCGAAATTGTGCAGCTTGATGACATAGGTACCATTGAACCACGGTGAGATCTCGCGGATCTTGGACGTGTTGATGCACCAGGAGCGATGGCAGCGGAAGAATGTGTCTGCCGGCAGCTTTTCGGCGAAATCGCCAATGCTGGTCGGAATGACGAAATGCCCTTTGACGGTATGTACATAGGTCAGCTTCTCGTCGGCACGGGCGTAATAGATAAGGTCCGCCGGCAGCACGAGGATGCTGTCCTTGCGCGGAATGTTGACCGTGCGCTTGGCTGCGGTAACCGGCTGGGGTACCGGCTCCGCCGATGCTGCCGGGGCCGGTTGATTTTCCAGCTTCTTCAGCGTGTTGGCGACACGCTGCTCATTGAAGGGCTTGAGGATATAATCGAACACTTCGAGCTCGAAGGCTTCGGCCGCATGTTCCTTGTAAGCCGTGACGATGACGATCTTGGGCGGATTGCTCTGCTTGTGAAGGCTGCGCGCCAGCGTCATCCCGTCGATCGACGGAATGTTGATGTCGAGAAACACGACGTCGAGATCATGTTCCTGCATATAACGCAGGGCCGCAAGGCCATCTTCCTGCGTTGCCACGACCTCGATGGAACTATGGTTCTCGATCAACCATTTCAGCTCGTCCCGCGCCAGATATTCGTCTTCAACGATCAGGGCCTTCATGCGGCTTCCTTGTTTTCGAGCGGCAGATCGAAGCTCACGGACGTACCCGGTTCAAGCCTCTGGATCGTCAGCCCCTGGCCATGCAGCAGCTTCAGGCGCTCATTCACGTTCATCAGACCAATCCGGTCGCGCACGGCCTGGCCATTGGCAACCGCTTCGATGACTTCGGGATCGATACCCTTGCCCGTATCGCGAATGGTGACATTGACCCGATCGGTAAGGCGCTTCACTGCGATATGGACTTCGCCCGGCTTCGGCTGTGACTGGATGCCGTGCAGGATGGCGTTTTCGACCAGCGGCTGAAGTGAGAGGCTTGGGATCTCGACATTCACGTCATCAACATCGAACGTGACCGTCAATTTTGGCCCGAAACGCGCCTGCTCGATCGCCACATAGTCCTGCACCTGCCGCAACTCGTCCTTTATGTCGATCATGCCGTCGCTGAGCGAGAGGTTCTGGCGCAGATAATCCGCAAGCTTGGCAATCACCTGCCGCGCCTCGTCGGGGCGAAGCCTTACAAGAGACGAGATGGCGTTGAGCGCATTGAAAAGGAAATGCGGATTGATCTTGCTCTGAAGTGCGCGGAATTCCGCCTTTGCCGCCATCTCGCGCAGAGCTTTTACGCGCGACAGTTCCATCTGCGTCGAGATCAGCTGCGACAGGCCGACACCGAGTTCACGCAGTGAATCCGTGATCATGTCCGGCTTGGCGAAGAAGATCTTCAGCGTGCCGGTGACAAGGCCGTTCTCGCGCAGCGGCACGATCGCCACGGAACGGAAATCCGCCGCCGGATAACGATGCAGGTTGTTGTCGATGGTGATACGGTCGTTGCGGATGGCATCGGCCGTCAGTTCACTCAGATGCTTGTGCTTTTTCTCGTCGTAATATTCGTGACCGATACCGACATAGGCAAGGACATGGTCGCGGTCGGTGATCGCCACCGCGTCCGCCCCCAGGCATTCGTGAATCACGCCGCAGACCTTTGCGAAAGTATCATCCTGCACGTTCTGGAAAAACGGCAGGGTTCGGTTGGCGATGATGAGTGCAAGCTTTGCCTGATGGGCTGCCGTCAGCTCCTTCTCGTCCTCGATATCCTGAATGCGCTTGATGATCATCCCGGTACACATGGAGCCGATGATCATCGGCCAGGCGATTTCCGCAACGATCGCGCTGCCGACACCAACTGGGGCCAGAAGCAGGATGAGCAGCATGGTCAGGCATTCGCAGGCCATGCCGGCAAGGCTGCCGGTCAGCCAAAGCCACCTGCGGCGACCGCGATAGTGGATAACGGTCGATAGAAGCCCGGCGCAGATGCTGCTGATCAGGCAGGCGGTTGCCGACGGGCCGTGGATGTCGATCAGGAAACGGTGCAGGCCGGAAATGATGCCTGCGGGGATGCCGACCCACGGCCCAAACAGAATACCGCCGGACATGATGGCGATGGTGCGGACGTTGACGAGCGCGCCTTCGACCGGAATGCCCATATAGGTGCCGCCGACCGCAAAGCCGGAAAACAGTGCGGACAGAAAGGCAAGTTCAAGCCCGCTGAGCCTGCCTTTCCAGAGCACGTTCTTGAAAAGGCGCGTGCGTCCGAGAAAGAACAGCACCATCAGCATCAGCGCTGCGCGTTCGAAAAGAGCAAGTAGAATCATAATGAACCGAAAAACGAGCGAGTGAACCGAATCTCGGCCGATCTGAATGGGTCGAATTGAAAAACTGACGGGATTGTGCGACTTTTGAGCAGGAATTGAAACCGGCTATTTCTGCCGGATGTGCCGCTCGATGAGTGTCCTGAGCCGCATCTCGTCCTTCCCTTCGATTGCATTGACCATCTCGTGGTGTTCCGCAGCCGAAACCTCGATCCTCGATCGCGTATGCCACTGCGACACCGGGGCGGAGGACGTACGCTGCCGCAGTTCCGCAATCACGCTGTGCAGTTCCACGTTTCCGGCAAGATCGACATAAGCGCGGTGAAAGGCGAGGTTTGCCTCGTAAAGCTCGAGCACCGTGCCCGAAAGAAGCAGGCCCTGAAACCGGTTCGCCAGATCTCTGAGACCCGCGATATCCGCCGTCGTCGCATGTGCAATGACTTTTCCGGCAATACCGGTCTCCAGCATGATGCGGATCTCGGCGATATCGTCCCACTGCTTTCCGTCACTCAGATAGACATGATAGCCGCGATTGGGGACATGCTCGACAACCCGCTTGAGGGCGAGACGATCGAGTGCGCGGCGAATTTCGTTGCGGCCGCGGCCATAACGCATCTCGAGATCGATCTGCTTGAGCCACGTGCCGGGCGCATATATGCCGGACTGAATATCCTGCAGGATCAACTGGGTCGCATCCCGCTCTCCATCCACGTCGGTAACCGTCTGGGAACCCGTCATCACCACTCTCGAAGCCCGCATACCTGCTCAATAAATAATCAAAAAGAAATGTTGCGCAAATGTTATTCCGTAAATAGGATTGGTACCAATTTTGTCAACAAAAGACCGATAGCATGAAAAATTCCGACGCCGTCTGGGAACTCGTCGACAACAAGACGCCCGATTATGCCCGCCTCGCCGACCAGGTATGGGACACACCAGAGGTGAATTACGAGGAATTTTCTTCCAGTGAAGCGCATGCGGCACAGCTTGAGGCGGAAGGTTTTCGGATCATCCGCAATGTCGCAGGCATGCCGACAGCGGTGATGGGCGAAGCCGGCGAAGGCGGCCCGGTCATCGCCATTCTTGGTGAATACGATGCCCTGCCCGGCCTCAGCCAGGAAGCCGGTCTCGCCGAAGAACGCCCGCTGGTCGCCGGCGGTCACGGCCATGGCTGTGGGCATAACCTGCTTGGTTCCGGCTCCCTGCTCGCGGCAGCAGCCGTCAAGGATTACCTCGCCGCCAACAACCTGCCCGGCCGTATCCGTTATTATGGCTGCCCGGCGGAAGAAGGCGGCTCCTCGAAAGGTTTCATGGTTCGCGCCGGCGTGTTCGATGATGTCGATATCGCCATCTGCTGGCATCCGGCCGCTTTTGTCGGCGTCAACAATCCGGTCTCGCTTGCCTGCAATGAGCTGAATTTCCATTTTTCCGGCCGCGCATCGCATGCGGCTGCCACGCCCCACCTCGGACGTTCCGCTCTCGATGCTGTCGAGCTGATGAATGTCGGCGTCAATTATCTGCGCGAACACATGCCGTCGAGCGCACGCATTCACTACGCCGTCACGGATACTGGCGGCCATGCCCCGAACGTCGTCCAGGCCCGTGCCACGGTCCGTTACCTTGTGCGCGCACGCGACCTGCCGGACCTCCTCGAACTCGTGGATCGCGTCAAGGATGTCGCAGCCGGCGCTGCCCTGATGACCGGCACGACAGTCAGAAGCGAAATCATAAGCGGTGACGCCAACCTCGTCGGCAACACGCCGCTCGAGACCCTGATGCACGGCCATATCGAGCGTATCGGCCTGCCGGATTTCGATGATGCCGATCGCGCCAAGGCTGCCGAATTCCAGAAGACGTTCACGCCGGCCGACATCAAGTCGTCCTTCCAGCGTTTCGGTCTCAAACCCCGCCCCGGCGTGTCGCTCTGCGACGTGATCTTCCCGCCGGAAAGCGGCGATACATCGATCGTCGGCTCCACCGATGTCGGCACCGTCAGCTGGGTGGTTCCGACCGTGCAGGTGCGCGGCGCCACTTACGCAATCGGCACGCCCGGCCATTCCTGGCAGCTGGTCGCGCAGGGCAAGCTGCCGGCAGCCCACAAGGGCATGGCCCATGCAGCCAAGGTCATGGCCTCGACGGCTGCGGATCTCTTCGCAAATCCAGAACGGATTGCCGAGGCAAAGGCCGATTTCGCCTATCGCCTCGAAGGCACGCCCTTCGTCAACCCGATCCCGGATGACGTCGATCCTCCGATCCCGCTCGTCCAGGATGCTGCATGACACAACCCTCCTTTCTCGATCTGATCGGCAGCGGGCCGGATGGCTGGGGACCGGCGCTTGCCGCCGGTGCGATGATGACGATCCTGATCGCGCTCGCAGGCTATGCCATCGGCATGGTCTTCGGCGCGCTCGGCGCATGGGCAAAGATTGCAGGCGGACCGGTTGCCCGCGGCGTTGCCGGCACCTACACCACGGTGCTGCGCGGCATTCCTGATCTGCTCGTCATCTACCTCTTCTATTTCGGCGGCAGCACGGTCATTTCCGCCTTCGGCCATCTCTTCGGCGCAAGCGGCTTCATCAGCTTTCCCGGTTTTCTCGCCGGTGCACTCGCCGTCGGCGTCACCTCCGGCGCTCAGCAGACGGAAGTGTTTCGCGGCGCCTACAAGGCCGTCCATGCCGGCGAACTTGAAGCGGCGATTGCCTGCGGCATGCCTCCCTTCCTGCGCTTTCGCCGCATCATCGCGCCGCTGACCTTGCGCTACGCCCTGCCCGGCATGGGCAATGTCTGGCAGATCGTGCTGAAGGAATCCGCCCTCGTGTCGATCACCGGCGTTGTCGAATTGCTGCGCCAGTCGCAGATTGGTGCCGGCTCCACCGGTCGCCCTTTCGACTTCTATTTCATCGCCGCCATGATCTATCTCGCCATCTCGACCTTGTCGGGCGCGCTGCTGCAGTTCAGCGAAAAGCAGTTCACCCGCGGTGTCCGGAGGGGCTGATGGATTTCCTGTTTCTCTACGAGACGTTTGTCACGCTGATCTCGGCCATTCCGACGACGCTGCAACTGGCTGCAACATCGGTGGCTTTGGGAACCGTCCTCGCACTCGGGCTGGCGCTCTGCCGGCTCTCCGGCATTGCCCCTCTCGACTGGTTCGCCCGCGCTTATATTTTCATCTTCCGCGGCACGCCGCTGCTCGTGCAGATCTTCCTGATCTATTACGGCCTCAGCCAGTTCCGCGGCGTACGCCGCAGCATGTTCTGGTTTATCCTGCGCGATCCCTACTGGTGCGCGATCATCGCGCTGATGCTATGCACCGCCGCCTATTCCGCCGAAATCATCCGCGGCGGCCTGCTGTCCGTACCGCATGGCCAGGTGGAAGCCGGCCGCGCCTGCGGAATGTCACGTTTTCTGGTGTTCCGCCGCATCGTCATGCCGCTGGCAATCCGCCAGTCGCTGCCGGCCTATTCCAACGAGATCATCTCCATGGTCAAGGCGACCTCGCTCGCCTCGATCATCACCATCATGGAAGTGACGGGCGTTGCCGCGAAGCTGATTTCCGAAACCTACCGGGCGATCGAAGTCTTTATCGTTGCAGGCGCGATCTATCTCGCCATCAATTTCCTGCTCACCCGCATCGTCGTCCTGACAGAATATCGCCTGAGCCCGCATTTGCGACAAGCGCCCAGCCTTCAGCCCGTTGCGGCAGGAGAAATGAAATGACCGCAATGACACCCAATACTACACCTGCGATCGAGGTCCGCGGACTGCGCAAGAGCTTCGGCCCGGTCGAAGTGCTGAAAGGCATAGACCTGACGGCGCATGAGGGCGAAGTCATCTCCATTCTCGGTTCGTCCGGTTCCGGCAAATCGACCATGCTTCGCTGCATCAACATGCTGGAAACACCCGATGCCGGCGATATCAGCGTGGCTGGCGAAAAAATATCTCTCAAGCGCGATGCAAGGGGCCACGGGCATATTGTCGACCGTCGGCAGGTCGAACGCATCCGCTCCGAACTCGGCATGGTGTTCCAGAGCTTCAATCTCTGGTCCCACAAGACGGTGATCGAGAACATCATCGAGGCGCCAATCCATGTGCAAAAACGGCCGAAGGCGGATGTGATCGCCGAAGCCGAAGCGCTGCTCGAAAAGGTCGGCATTGCCGACAAGCGCAATCATTATCCCTCGCATCTTTCCGGCGGCCAGCAGCAGCGTGCGGCAATTGCGCGGGCGCTCGCCATGCGCCCCAAGGTCATGCTGTTCGACGAGCCGACATCGGCGCTCGACCCGGAACTGGTCGGCGAGGTCCTGCGTGTCATGCGCTCGCTTGCCGACGAGGGCCGCACGATGCTGGTCGTCACCCACGAAATGGGCTTTGCCCGCGACGTATCCAGCCGGGTGATCTTCCTCCATCAGGGCGCAATCGAGGAACAGGGTAGCCCGGAGGAGATGTTCACCCACGCGCAGTCGGAGCGTTTTCGCAAATTCATCAACGCCTGAGACCAATGAATACCCAACAAGGAGACGGGTAACGACAATGACAATCATCAAGACACTGGCTGCCGGCATGTTCGCAGCGATGACGCTTGCGACCGGCGCTTTCGCGCAGGAAAAGACGGAAATCACCATCGCCACCGAAGGTGCATTTCCTCCCTATAACCTCACCCGCCCGGATGGCACGCTGGACGGGTACGATGTCGAGCTGGCGCACTATCTGTGTGATCACATGAAGATCAAGTGCACCATCGTTGCCCAGGCTTTCGACGGCATGATCCCCGCGCTTAACGCCGGCAAGTTCGACGCCATCATGGCCGGCATGTCCGCCACCGAAAAGCGTAAGGAAGTCATCGATTTCTCGATGTCCTACGGCAGCACCGGCCAGGCTTTCGCCGTGCTGAAGGACAGCGACCTTTCCAGCAT
This sequence comes from Neorhizobium sp. LMR1-1-1.1, assembly GCF_040675795.1. Taxonomy (NCBI): domain Bacteria; kingdom Pseudomonadati; phylum Pseudomonadota; class Alphaproteobacteria; order Hyphomicrobiales; family Rhizobiaceae; genus Neorhizobium; species Neorhizobium sp. LMR1-1-1.1. Next base: position 88,181 of record NZ_JBEGHE010000069.1, on the reverse strand, counting down.
GCCGCTGAAGGACGCGCTTTATTCGCTCTCCAGCAATCAGGAAGGCGCACGCAAGGCCGTCGAAGAGCTGAAGCCGCTTTTGAAGGGCAAGATCATCGGCGTGCAGACCGCCTCGATCGCGTCGCGCTTCATCGACGAATATCTCAAGGACACCGTCGAAAAGCGCGAATACAAGACCACCGAACAGCATGACCTCGACCTGATCGCCGGCCGCGTCGACGTGATCATGGCGTCGATGGGCTATCTGAAGACCGCCGTCGAAAAGCCGACCAACAGCGATATCGAAATCGTCGGCCCGCGCTTCCAGGGTGGCTTCCTCGGCGCCGGCAGCTCCGTCGGCCTGCGCAAGAGCGATACGGCCCTGAAGGCTAAGTTCGACGAGGCGATCACCGCCGCCAAGGCTGACGGCACGCTGAAGACCTTGTCGATGAAATGGTTCGGCTTCGATCTGACCCCGCAATAATTCTGCGATCGAGGGGCAGGCGCCGCTGAAAGCGCGGCGCCTGCCCCTCACGAAAGATTTTTTACCGACATTAAAGACGGTAATCACACTACGAATGATCGCCTGCGGCGCATTCCGGAATTTATCGATCGCCTTGAATATCTTCCATTTTCTGGACCCCGCGCCACGTTGCGCCAGGAGCAAGAGAGATAGGCGCGTCAATAGCCGCAGCCTCGACGCAGACAAAATGCCGCCAGGCATCATCGGGCAGATCGGCGATGGTGGCGCAACGTTCCGGGCCAGGATTCCATACCACGGTATCGGGCATGCCCTGCGTAGAAATCCGTAACTGACGAGCGCCCTCTTCGAGGGTGAGCGCCCCCGTGGTGCTGTAATAAATGCGGTCCAGCGGGCGGTCGATCAGCAGTCGCGCGCTCGTCTCAGTATCGATGACATTATCCTTTAGCTTGTCTAGATAGCGGACATTCTGCAAGCCGGCGATGGCTACGTTCGCGATCTCCGTCACCCGGAAGTAAGTGTGGAGCGCTGCGGTAAAGGAGAAAACCTCGGCCCCTGTATTCGATACCGAAAACGCGATCTCCAGGCTGTGGTCCGCAACTGCCACTTGAAGTTCAGCTTGGAAAGCGTGCGGCCAAAGCGCGCGAGTCTCGTCTGTATCGCGAAGCTGTAACCGCGCAATCTCGGCGCCATCTGCACCACCCGGAACCGGCGTCCAGATCTGGTTGCGGAAGAAACCGTGCAGCGGCAGATCGCCGAGGGTGGAGAATTGCGGAAAGCAGATTGGCGCGCCGCCACGCACCGCGCTACCCGGAGAAAAATCGGCCAGCTCCGATAGATAGATGTTCTCCGTACCTTTCGCAGACTGCCAGGAAGCCAGTTGAGCGCCATGATGCAGAACGGCGGCCGCCGCGCCTCCCGGTGTCGTCAGGTACGATTTCGAGGGAGCTGGTTGAAATGAATTCATGATGTCTTTCTCTTCCCATGGAGCCGCGCCAGGCGACGTTGTCATTTTTGTACAGCAGACACATGGAGTTGAGTATGCGGCAAAGCTACCACGTACGGTCAGCGGAGCTTGGCTGCACGATCCTGCTTCAAGCCCGCCAGCGCCATTTGTGGAAAGCCCGTTTTAAGATTATCTGCCGGAGAACATGCATTCTCCCAAAGGCATCTCGATGAAGTCGGCTCGGTTCGGACCAAAATCCTGAATATCTCCTCATGGCCTGCACATAATCTGCAAATGCCATGGGCATTCTGCCGACATGAAAAAGCACCTCATTCCCGATCGCTCCACCCTTCCCCGCTTGCCCTATCGCCTCCTCGCCGAGGACTGGTGGCTTGGAGAAGATTTTCGCCGTGAAGGCCCAGATCCATCTGTCGGCCGCGGTGAGGAAATTCATCTCCATTGGCATGAGCGCGGAATTCAACCATGCAACTGACCCATCCCCAATTCATCATTACGAACGCCTTCTCAAACGGCAAGAGGCGTGTAGCCGTTCTTGCCGCGACGGTCGCACTTGCGGATTTTCTCTCTTTCAGACAAGCATTTGGCCTGAATCTTTTTCTTTTGCCGATCTTACTTACTTGCGCCATTCTGATTTCGGCACGCAAACCGACGCATCCAGTTACCGCCGCTGTCTATCTCTGCCTCTCCGCCATCGCATCAGCACCATTGCTGGAAGCACCGACGGCGAGCGGGTTCATTATCTCGATGGCAGCAGTGATCCTTATCGCCCTCAAAGCCGCAAAACTTCTGCCGAAAAGACCGGGCGCAATCCCTCTCGTTCTTCTGCGTTTCATGCCATCGATGTTGACCGGATTGCCGAAAACCTACCGACGATATTCACGTTCTCTATCCGGTCGAACGATCTTTGGTGCAGGGCTGAAATCGCTTACCGGCTGGATGCTGCCACTCGGTATGGGGCTGGTTTTCCTGCTTCTGTTCAGCGCCGCCAATCCGTTGATCGAGATGGGCCTTCACAATATCGATCTGCGGTTCATGTTGAACCTGCTCGATATCAGCCGGCTGGCGTTCTGGCTGGCTGCGGCAAGCTTGATCTGGGCTATGATACGCCCACGATTGACACCAAAACGCAGGCGATCGTCGATAGATCCCGTGGGGGATAGCCCAATAACCGGCCTCCTCGATCACAGGGCACTTGTCCGCTCCCTGGCGATATTCAATCTGCTCTTTGCCATGCAAACCGCGCTCGACCTCATCTACCTTTGGGGCGGTGCAGAATTGCCGGCAGGAATGAGCCATGCCGAATATGCACATCAAGGCGCCTATCCATTGGCGGCAACCGCATTGCTGGCCGCAGCATTCGTGCTCATTGCCATGCGCCGGGGCGGGCCAGGGGACGCGAGCCGATTAATTCGCGCTCTCGTCATTGCATGGATCATCCAGAACGTCCTTCTCTGCCTGTCATCCATTCTAAGGCTCGATCTTTACGTGGAAGCCTATTCGCTGACGCATCTGCGGCTTGCTGCGGGTGTGTGGATGGGACTGGTTGCAACCGGCCTGATGTTCATCCTCTTGCGGATAGCATTGCGACGTTCCAACGAATGGCTGATTTCGATGAACCTCTTAACTTTGGCAACAGTTCTATACTTTGGGGCATTCCTCGACTCTTCAGCGTTTATCGCGCGGTTCAATGTCGAGAACAGTCTGGAATTTTCCCAACATGGAACGCCACTGGATATCCACTATCTTGCCTCGCTTGGCCCCTCAGCCATTCCGGCGCTTGATCTTTACCTATCCGCCGCGCCCGAAGATGGCGACAAAAGACGTCTGGCAAGCTTTGCGAGACAGCACCTTGCTTTCCCGATCACATCGCGGCCCCAGGCGTGGCGCAGCTGGAGCTACCGGCAAGAGAGGATGAAAAACTATTTGCTGACAAGGCTTTGATTGGGCCATGAAACGACGATATCACCGACATGGTCGAATATCTCGGGAGACATCATGCCACTCCGCATCCTTGTTGTTGATGACGAGCCGAACATCCGCGACGTCATCTGCTTTGCGCTGGAACGTGCCGGCATGATGACCGAAACGGCACGGAACGGATCTCAGGCCATGATGGCGTTTCGTTCCGGCAGGGTTGACCTCATCATTCTCGACATCGGCATGCCGGATATGGACGGGCTGGATCTCTGCCGTCAGATCCGAAAGACTTCTTCGATCCCGATCCTTTTTCTCTCTGCAAGGGATGAAGAGATCGATCGGGTTTTGGGATTGGAAATCGGCGGAGATGACTATGTTACAAAACCTTTCAGCCCACGCGAATTGGTTGCGCGGGTCAAAACCATCCTCAAGCGCAGCGGTGTTTCGGGCATAACCGAAAAAAATGAGCAGGGTGTGGTCGCTGGTGGTCTGCGGCTGGAACGAGCTAGCCGCACTGTAAACGTCAATGGCACTCCCATGACGCCCACCGCTCTCGAATTTTCGATCCTCGAAACCCTGATGACGCGCCCGGACATGGTTTTCAGTCGCGAGCAATTGATGCAGGCCGCCTACGGACCCGGAACGTATGTCTCCGACCGTACGATCGACAGTCATATCCGCAATATAAGGGCGAAGCTGGCAGCGACCGGCGCCGATAACATCATCACAACGGTCCATGGCGTCGGCTTCAAGCTGCGCGCGAACAATGAGCGAGGCAGCTGAAATGCCGGCTCCGCAGGTCAAATCGAAATGGCGGCCACCGATCGCGCTCATCGTCTATTCGGTGCTTCTATCGATCATGATGTTGCCAATCATCAGCATCATCTGGTTTCGAGCAACAGACAGCGCTTCCTTGACGACGTCGACGGAGGCCGCCGTACTTCTTGTTGTGTTTCTCGTAACCCTAGCGGTTGCCTATGTTCTCAATCGAAACATTGCCGGCCCTATCAATGCGCTGATTGTGCGATCGAACGAGATTGCCCAAGGCGGGAGAGCCGCGATCCGGCCGCTTGAAAGCTACGGCACGCGCGAAGTCGCAACCTTGTCCCAGAGCTTTCTGGATCTCGCCGGCAAACTTGTCGATCGCAGCGAATATGTGCGTTCCTTTGCTGCACATGTGTCGCATGAACTAAAATCGCCCCTGACCTCGATCCGCGGGGCGGCAGAGTTGATGCTCGACGATGGTGACGATCAGGTTATGACCAAGGCCGAACGCCTGCATTTTCTCGAAAACATCATCGACGATTCGAAGCGGCTTGACCTGTTGCTGGAGAGACTTCGCGAACTCGCTCAAGCAGAAACAGCGCTCCCCGTCGACAAAATCTGTGCCGACGAGATCCAAAGCATGCTTCAGGTCCGCTTTCCCGATTATGTGATTGCTGTATCAGGACAATCGGCGGCTCGCTTCGCGCTTCCGATTGAGGCGGCCAATGTGGTCTTCGCAAACCTCGCGGAAAATGCTTTCCAGAATGGTGCAACGCGCCTCGATCTTAGGGTGGAAGCCAACCGGCTTTCCACCAAGATCTTCGTAGCGGACGATGGGAGCGGGATATCGGACGCAAACAAGGACCGTGTGTTCCAGCCATTTTTCTCGACCCGGCGACTGGATGGCGGAACGGGAATGGGGCTTGAAATCGCCCGTACGATGCTCGCCTCGCACGCAGCAACAATCACGCTGCAAAAATCATCCTGCCAGGGCACCGTTTTCCTGGTTACCGTTCCGCAATCGAGAGGCTAGATGGTTGGTCCAGGCACTTCCGGCACTTCTCCGCCAAGAATGCGGTCCGCAAACGAGATTTTGGAGATGCCATGGCGAGTGAGAAGCTCCTGGTCCTCATGCGAACGGAATTCCGCCTGCTGGGTCGGTGACGAGTAATATTTGCCGATCAGCATCGGCAGACGCACCATTTTTAGCCCTTTTTGATGCACCGCGCCCCAAAACAACGTATCGCCAATCGATTTGATGATCGATCCATCGTTGAAATAACTCGGATAATATTTCCCCAACGCTGCGGCATGCCAGAGGGTCGCCGGACCAAAAGTGCCGCGTTCACCGGACCCCGAGCCCAATCTCAGCCGCGAATGTGGTTTGGGCGGCCACTCGGATACGAATTCCGAAGCGATAAGCAAAGGCGCCTTGAACGGCTGATCCAGATGGGAGTCATCGAAACAGATCAGCCACTCGCCGCCAACGAGCGCCGCCGACGAGGCGCAGGACGCTCCAACCATCATTTCCACTGCATTGGTGGCCAGGCGATCGTCAAGATTGAGGTTCATGACATAGAACGACTTGTTGAGCGCGACGGCTGCAGCCCACGCTTCGTAGATCGAAAGTGGGCCTGAGAACACGTAGCAATCCGCATCCAGCCAATCCGGCGGCGTATCACCATTGTCGAAAATGTAGATCATGCGCACGCCAATACTCTGGCGGCGCAGATTAACATAATGGGATTTTAGAAGATCGAGCTTGTTTTGCTGCCGATGCCAGACCGCGCAATACACGGTAACCAGAGCGCCCTCAAAATCGCTCTGCGTCCTCACTCGGGTATAATGCATATCGGGGAATTCCTTCGCCGTAAGGTTCGCGCATGGAACAAGCGTCATTTATTGTTAACGAGGGATGGCATGCGTCGGGCGTTCACGTCAATTGCCATAACCACGATTTCTGGGGCCTGAACCGTGAGTCTTCAAGCCTGTTACTTGGATGAATCTCTGCGCTGCGAAACCCTTCGTCACGCATAACAAGGGCATAGAATGCAGCAGGCAGTCGGCTCCACTTCTTATTGTCGATGGGCTTCGTCTCCGGCCCATGTCCGTAGATGGTGTGATCAATGCGAATCCTGGTGACCGGTGCAGGCGGGATACTGGGGCGGCATGTGATTTCACATCTGGCCCGCCTGTGTCCTGATGCGGAAGTAATCATCAACAAGATCGACCTGACCAGCCTGGATGCCGTGCGGGCGCAGTATACGGCAGCCTCAGTCGATAAGATTATCCACCTTGCTGCTCTGGTTCCTGTCGCCTCGGTCAAGGCAGATCCTGCTCGTGCCTACGCGGTGAATGTCGGCGGCACGATCAACCTTCTTTCCGCGCTGGAGGGGCAGAAGGCTTCGTTTGTGTTTTGCTCTTCAAGCCACATTTACGCGCCATCAGCAGAGCCAATTTACGAAGAAGCGGAGAAGGTGCCGGCATCGCTTTACGGCCGCACCAAGTGGCAGGCGGAAAGCGTTGCTGCAGATATATGCGACGCCACAGGGCGGGCCTTTCTCGCAACGCGGCTTTTCTCCATTCACGACCCTGCCCAAACGGGCTCGTTCCTGCGCCCCTCTGTAGAACGTCGTCTTGCCAATGAAGATCTGACGCAGCCTTTCGAACTGCCTGGCGCAGACAGCATCCGTGATTTTCTGCCTGCTGAGAAGGCAGCCGAATACGTGGTGCGCCTTGCCCTTTCTTCAGCAACCGGTCCTGTCAATGTCGCCTCTGGCAGTGGCACGACGATACGCGATTTTGTTCAGGGATTGAGCCCGCATCCTCTCGAAATCCGAGCTACCGGCAGCGCCGATACTCTCGTTGCCAATATTTCGCGGCTTAGACAGATCCTAGGAGACCTTAATGTCTGAGACTGTTTCCATTGTCATTCCAACCTTCAATCGCGCGGGCATGCTACCTGTGGCGATAGAGAGTTCGCTGAACCAGACGCGCCCCGTCGAGGTTATCGTTGTCGACCACGGATCGACAGATAACACAGCGGAGGTGGCGTCATCCTACGGTGATCGTATCCTCTACATTCGCCGCGAACGCGACTTCGGCCCGCATTTTTGCTGGCTGGAAGGCGTGCTGCATGCCAAGGGTGACTTCGTGCACCTTCAGTATGATGACGACTGGATCGCTCCGAATTTCATCGAGGCTTGCCTTTCCGTTATCGGCGAAGACACCGGCTTTGCATTCAGCGGCGCGGATGTGGTCGATGGACCGGGGCTTCCGACCAAGCTTCGCCAGTTCGTAGAGTGGCTACCCGAAACCGGCATATTCGCTGTCGAGGCTGTCGAGAAACAGATCCTCGGCTCGCTGATTTCGCCCGGTGCAGCCGTCTATCGCCGCCAGATCCTGCTCGATGCTCTCTATCAAGGCCGGCTGCCGCTGCAGACGCACGAATATCGCGGCGTCGGCCCTGACGCCTTTGTCTCGCTACTCTCGATGCTGCGTTATCCCAAGGTCGGCTTTGTCAAAGAGCCGCTCGCCTTCTTCCGCGCTCATGAGGGATCCATCACCATCGATGCTTTTGCGTCCGGCGAGAAGACCCTGAAACTTCGCGCCGCCTATGCCGAAGTCACCCGCTATTATCTGGAAATGAAAGTGATGCGCTCGGTGCGCATCAGGGAGGCATCTTGATGTCCGCACTTCGTCCTATCCGCCTCGCCGAGGAAACCATTGCCCAGGACGAGCTTGAGGCGCTCTCCGAATGGATGCTCGCGGGCAACCGACTGACCAAGGCCGAGCAGACGCTCGCCTTCGAAGAAGAGTTCGCGACCTGGATGGGCAGCCGGCATGCGGTCTATGTGAATTCCGGCTCCTCCGCCAACCTCCTGATGATCGCCGCGCTGAAAGAAGCCGGCCGTCTGCGCAATAACAAGGCGATCGCCGCCGGCGTCAGCTGGGTCACCACCGTCTCGCCCCTGTTGCAATTGGGCTTCGACGTCCGCCTGTGCGATTGCGATCCCAATTCGCTCGGTATCGACCTCAACCACCTGGAGGATCTGTGCCGCACTGATCCCCCGTCGCTGCTGATCCTTGTGCATGTGCTCGGCCACTCCGGCGACATGGATGCGATCCGCGACATCTGCCAGCGTTATGACATCGAGCTTTTAGAAGATTCGTGCGAAGCGCTAGGCTCTACATACAAGGGCCGGAAACTCGGCTCGATCGGGACGGCAGGCAGCTTCTCGTTCTATTATGGCCACCATATTTCCACCATTGAGGGCGGCATGGTCGTCACCGACGACAGCGACCTGCACCAGCTGATGCTATCGCTGCGATCGCATGGATGGAGCCGCGACCTGCGGCCGGACCTGCGCAAATCTCTGGCTGACGAGAATGGTATCGACGAGTTCAAGAACCTCTACACCTTCTATCACGCCGGATATAACCTGCGCTCGACCGACCTTCAGGCGTTCCTCGGACGTTCGCAGCTGAAAAAACTCGACCATATCGTTGAGCGCCGGCGCATCAATTTCGAGCTCTATCGCAAGGCATTGCCGGACTTCTTTTGCCAGTCGGGCAATACGGAAGTTCTTTCTTCCTTCGCCTATGGGACGTTCATTGAAAACCGGCTTGAAACCTACAAGCACATCAATGCGCTCGATATCGAATGCCGTCCGTTGATCTGCGGCAACATCGCGCGCCATCCCTTCTGGCTCAGGGACCATTCGCAGCCCGCGCTACCGAACGCAGACAAGGTGCACGATTACGGTATCTACCTGCCGAACCATCATAACCTGAACGAGGCGGATATTGCGCGTGTGGCTGAAGCCTTCGCAGCAGTCGCTCGTCCCTGCTAAGGAATGACTACCATGACCAACAAGGCTGTGAAACGCGCACTGATTACTGGCGTCACCGGGCAGGACGGTTCCTATCTGGCTGAACTCCTGCTCGAGAAAGGTTATGATGTTCACGCCATCAAGCGCCGTTCATCGAGCTTCAATTCCGGGCGCATCGACCATCTTTACGAAGACCCGCACGAAACCGAACGCCATTTTACCCTGCATTACGGCGACATGACCGACTCCACCAACCTGATCCGCATCATTCAGGAAGTGCAGCCGGATGAGATTTATAACCTTGCCGCACAGAGCCACGTGCATGTGAGCTTCGAAACGCCGGAATACACCGCAAACGCGGACGGCATGGGCACATTGCGCATCCTCGAAGCGATCCGCATTCTGGGCATGGAAAAGAAGACTCGCTTCTATCAGGCCTCCACATCCGAACTTTACGGCAAGGTGGTCGAGACACCCCAGAAGGAAACCACCCCGTTTTATCCGCGTTCGCCTTACGGCGTCGCCAAGCTCTACGCCTTCTGGATCACGGTCAATTACCGTGAATCCTATGGCATGCATGCCTCCAATGGCATCCTTTTCAATCATGAAAGCCCGCGTCGCGGCGAAACTTTCGTGACCCGCAAGATCACCCGCGCCGTGGCCGCCATCGCTGCTGGCGATCAGGATCGGTTGTATCTCGGCAATCTCGACGCCAAGCGCGACTGGGGCCACGCCCGTGACTATGTCGAAGGCATGTGGCGGATTCTCCAGCAGGATGAACCAGACGACTACGTCCTGGCCACCGGCCGCACCGTCAGCGTGCGTGATTTTGTCAGTACGGCCTTCAAGGTTGCCGGCATCGATATCGAATGGAAGGGCGAAGGTGTCGATGAACGCGGCTTCGAGCGTGGCACGGATCGCTGCCTCATCGAGGTCGATCCGCGTTACTTCCGCCCGACGGAAGTCGATCTCTTGCTGGGGGATCCTGCCAAGGCTAAGGAAAAGCTCGGCTGGACAGCAACCACCACGCTGGAAGAAATGATTACCGAGATGGTCCAGTCCGATATTCGCGAACATGGGAATTCGGTGCATCAAAGGGACAAGGACTGACAGATGAAGCCGCTGTTCGAGCTTGAGGGAAAACGGGTCTGGGTGGCTGGCCATCGCGGTATGGTCGGCTCGGCGCTCGTGCGGCTTCTCTCAAGGGAAAACTGCGAGGTACTGACCGTGCCGCGCAGCGAAGTAGACCTGCGGGATCAGGCTGCGACGCGGCGCTGGCTTGTGGACACACAGCCGGATGCCGTCATCATGGCGGCAGCCCGTGTTGGCGGCATTGCGGCCAACAGCACGTCGCCAGTCTCCTTTCTCTACGACAATCTGATGATCGAGGCGAATGTCATCGAGGGTTCGGCGCGCGCCGGGGTGGAGAAGCTTCTTATTCTCGGCTCGACCTGCATCTATCCGCGTGACGCGGAACAGCCGATCCGCGAGGAATCGCTGCTGACAGGTCCATTGGAAAAGACCAACGAATGGTATGCCATTGCCAAGATTGCCGGCATCAAGCTTTGCCAGGCCTATCGGCAGGAGCAGGGACTGGATTTCATTTCGGCACAACCCACCAACCTTTACGGTCCCGGCGACAATTACGACCTGGAAACAAGTCATGTCCTGCCGGCGCTGATCCGCAAGGCACATGAGGCCAAACTGAACAATGCAGACAGTCTGACGATCTGGGGCAGCGGTAAGCCGCTTCGGGAGTTTCTTCACGTCGACGATCTGGCAGAGGCAGTCGTCTTCCTGTTGCGTAACTATTCCGACGCTTTGCCGGTCAATATCGGCTCGGGCGAAGAGCTTTCGATCGCCGATGTCGCCCATCTTGTCTGTGAAACCGTAGGCTTCGAGGGACCGCTCTCCTTTGATCGTTCGCGACCGGACGGTACGCCGCGCAAGCTTGCCGATCTCACTCGCCTGCATGGCCTCGGCTGGGACAATGCCCGGCCGCTGAGAGTGGGCTTGAAGCAGACCTACGAGAGTTTTCTGGCCAGCCAGTAGGCAGGTGGGGAGCCGTTCAAAGTCCGGAGCGGAAGACGCTCAGGCCTTTCGACGCATCATCAGCATCAGGAATGGCGCGCCGATGAGTGCTGAAACGAGCCCCGCCGGGATCTGGTAGGGCGACACGATCGTCCGGCCGACGAAATCGGCGGCCACCATCAATCCGCCGCCAATCAGGGATGCGCCGATCATTTGCGGCATGGCACGCGTCAGGCCGGCCTCCCGCGCCAGATGCGGTCCCATCAGCCCGACAAAGGACAGAGGGCCGATTGTCAGCGTTGCAGTTGCAGTCAGCAATCCGGCAAGCCCGAACAGTGCCAGTCTGGCGCGCGCCAGAGGTACACCGACCGCAGCGGATGGCGCGGGTCCGAGCGGCAGGATATCAAGCCATCGCCGTGCGGCAAATGCAGTTGCGATGAGGATAACTGCAATCACTGTCTCTGCTGCGGCACTCATGCCGTCGACCAGATAGGTGGAACCGCTCATCCAGCGCATCAAAAGCACAGCGCGCGGATCCCCCGTCGAACTCAGCACGCCGACAACGGCATCGACCATTGCACTGAGCGCGATACCGGCAAGCAATACCCGCTCGGGTGCGAAGGATGATCGACGGGAACCAAGCAATATCATCGAAAGCACGATGATTGCCCCTATCACCGCAAACAGGAATTGGCCGGAAAACCCCGGCGCGATCGAAAAAAGTGCGATCGCGACACCGAATGTCGACCCGGCGCTGATCCCGAGAACTTCGGGGCTTGCCATCTCGTTTCCGGTCAGCCGTTGGAGGATCGCGCCCGCGACGGCGAGCATCGCCCCGGATGCCAGGACAGCGAATATCTTCGGTATTCGGATGGACAGAATATCGAGAGAATATTCACCGAAAACAAGCGTCCAGCTTCCATCGACACCTCGCCCGACAAACATGCTGAGCAGCAACAGAAGAACGAGGATTGAAAAAGCGATGATGATCGGGATTTTTGTATCCCATCGGCGCGACCGTTTTTGTATCGCGGCCTGTTGAATTCGGTGGCGGATCTTCAGTCGCGGCAAAAGCGCCAGAAGTAAAGGCGAGCCGAAGATCGCCGTGACCGCTCCGGTCGGCAGGAAATCGCCAAGCTCGCCTGCGACAAGCTGCAGGACGGAATCGGCAAAGAAGAGCAGCCCGGCGCCGACCAGCGGAGACCATAAGATCAATTGCGCCGGCCGCCGCGCACCGGCAAGCCGGGTAATCGTCGGCGCCACCAGTCCGATAAAGCCGATCACACCCACAGCGCTGGTGACGAAGGCTGCAAGCGCAACGGCGCAGACAATGACGATGGCACGAAGACGGATCAACTTCACCCCGAGCGCCGAGGAACTGCTCTCCCCCAGATCAAGCAGGGAGAGCGGCCGGATGAGCACCGCGCAGATGATGGAAACGACGGCAAGTTTCCAGATCAGCGACACGGGAATGACCCAGCTTTGCTGTGCGAGCGAGCCCGCGCCCCAGATGAACAGGCTCGCCAGGTATTTCTGGTTCAGATAGGTCAGGATGGCCGCAAGGCCGCCGCACCAGAGGCTCAGCACCAGGCCGGAGAGCACGAGCGAATAGGGTGAGAACCCTCGGCGCGCACCGAGGCTGACGACGATTGCGGCTGCGACACCACTGCCGACTAGAGCAACGAGATCACGGCCGGCTCCCAAAAGACCGGGCAGGAAAAGCGATGTGATGACCAAGGCGAGGTTTGCTCCTGCCGAAACGCCGAGCGTCGTCGGATCGGCCAGCGGATTGCGCAGGACCTGCTGGAAAAGCGCGCCCGACAAGGCAAGGGCAGCACCGGCAAGCAGCGCCGTCGCGAGCCGCGGGAGCGTTGAATAATAGAGCACCATCCGCTCGATATCGTATGCGGACATCGTTGGCGCGGACAAGGCGGGGGCGGCAAGAAACCAGGATGCCACTCCGCCGGCGCAAAACAGCAATAACGTCACGAGGGCCGGCCCGAGAATGTCGCGACGGGATGCAGTCATGAATCTTTTTCCAAAAGCTCAGTCAACAGACCGGCGAAGCGCACGGCCTCGTTCACCATGCCGAACATCAGGGCCGGTGGAAGAACGGAAAAATGTCCTGGCTGGGAAAATGGAAGGCGTTGCCAGAGCGGACTATCGGCGAGCCTCGGCAATACATCCGGCGGGATGGGATCGAAGGCGATCAGGCGCGCATCCGGATCCTTGATCGCCGACAATTCCTCGATGCCGATCGTCTCAAATCCCCAGTAATTCGACTGTTTTTCCCAGGCGTTGCGCACGCCGATACGCTCCAGCGCATTGTGAAACAGGCCCGGCGCCGAATAGATCCGGGCGTGGCGGGCGTCCATGAAATTGACCAGCGCCACCGGCGGCAATTTCCTGCCGGAAAGTCTATTCCTGCAGGATTCGAAAAAGGCGTCGGAATGCGCCAGAAACCGCTCCGCCTCGTTCTGCCGTCCGATTTCCGCCGCAAGCCTGCGTGTCGCGGCAATGGCCGCCGGCAGGATAGGACCGGCGCCTGGCGTAAAAACTTCCAATCGAACGACCTTTGCGAAGGGCTGGAGCTTGGACAAAAGTTCATTGAGATAAGGTGTCGTCAGGATGATATCGGGCTTCAACTGCACGAGGATTTCGAAATTGATCTCGTTGGCGCTGCCGATATCGATCACGGAGGATGGCAGAACTGGCTCGACGACCCATCGGCCCCAATCGGCGAGATCCGAAATTCCGACAGGCGGCAGACCAAGCGACAGAAGCGTGGATGATAGCCCATAATCAAGGCTGACAATTCGCAATCCGGCCATTTCGGCAAATACCGGCTTCGGCATCATTGCTGCTGCCGCCGCCGCGCATTGCAGGAAAGATCGCCGCAAGACCGTCATCTTGTCATGGCCTCAGCGGGCATAGGCAAGGGGATGCGACAGGCTGGATGCGGCAATCACATCCATGTCGATTCCGTAAATGCTGCGTAAAGTCTCTGGCACAAGTATGCCATCCGGCGTTCCACTGGCGACCACGCGTCCGCCCTTCAGCGCATGGATCCGATCGCAGAAGCGTGCGGCCATGTTGATATCGTGAAGCACGATGACGATGCTTCGACCACCCTCATGCGCAAGCCGCCGCACCAACGACAGGACTTCGATCTGATGGGCGATATCGAGTGCAGCAGTCGGCTCGTCGAGCAACAGGCAGTTTGCGTCCTGTGCGATCAGCATGGCGATCCATGCCCGCTGGCGCTCCCCGCCGGACAGCGTGCCCACCATTCGGTCGGCAAATCTTTCGATATGCGTCGCCTCGATCGCAGCCTCGACCTTCTGCCGGTCGAGATCGGAAAACCGGCCAAGTGCACCATGCCAGGGATAACGCCCGCAGGCGACAAGCTCGCGGATCGTCATGTCGGATCCGGTGCTCAGATCTTGCGGCAAATAGGCGACGGACCGTGCGAAATCGCGGCCGTCATACTGCTTGAGTTCGCGGCCAGCATAAGCGACGGATCCCGCGGTTGGCGTCAGCTGTCGTGCAAGTATTTTCAAAAGGCTTGATTTGCCCGAGCCATTATGGCCGACCAAAGCCACCACTTCTCCTGCCGGAAAATCGAGGCCGACATCCGACAGGATCGCATTGCCATCGATCGAAAGACCGAGGTCCTGCACGGTAAAGGCTTTCGTCATATCGAGCGTTTCCTGCGCGAGCGGAACCAAGGTCATGCCGCCCGCCCGTATGTCTAGGATGACATCGGAAGGACGGCTGCCAGTTTTACCACTTGTACTTGAGCGAACCCAAGACCGTGCGGCCTCGGCCGGTATAGCAATAACCGTCCGTGCAAACCTGTTCGCGTCGATCCGCAAGATTGGTGGCACTGACAGCAAGCGATAGTCCCTTGAGGTCGGGAGCGGTGGCGCCGAAGTCATAGGACAGTGCGGCGTCGAGATAGGCAACGCCGGCATTCTTGCCGGTATTCGCGTCGCTGGTGAAGGATTCGCTCATCGCACGTACACCACCACCGATGCTAAGACCGCTCAATGCAGTGTCTTCCGGCACGGCATAGTTCACCCACAGAGATGCGACGTGACGCGGCACCGTCGAAGGCGTGTTGCCGATCAGGGTTGGGTCGAAGTTTTCCGTGATTTCGGCGTGAGCATAGGTATAGGCAGCGATCAGGCTGATGCCGTTATCGAACTCGGTACGTCCTTCGATTTCAAAGCCGGTATAGGTGTTTTCGCCGGAATTGTGCGAGAACAGGTAGCTCGGGACATCGTACTGAGGCTTGCCCGTTTCCACCAGCCTGTATACGGCACCACTCAACGAATAGTTCTCGCCCTGCGGCTGGTATTTCAAGCCAACTTCGATCTGGCGGCCCTTGGTTGGTTCGAGAACCGAACCATCGGCTGCAAGCGCTGTGGATGGAATGAATGATGTTCCATAGCTGATATAGGGCGCAAGACCGTTGTCAAACAGGTAAAGCAGTCCCACTTGGCCGGAGAGGACACCGTCATCCTTCTCGCTGGTGGAGCCGCCCTCTACAGCGGTCTTCTGGTGCGCCCAGTCATAGCGAAGACCCGCCACAGCGCGCCATTTGCCGAATTCAATCTGGTCCTGGGCATAGATGCCTGTCTGGCTGAGGCTGCTGTCGGTGAAGTCGGTGAGCGCGGGGATTGCCACCGTGGAGCCGGGAGTACCTGGCGCAACCTCATCATCGCCCATAGCGAATTCCGACATGACCCGGGTGTAGTCAAGCCCCATGAGCAGCGTATGCGAAAGGCTGCCGGTGTCAAACTGGCTCTCGAGCTGATTGTCGATCTGATAGGCGCGCATGTCCTCCGTCACCGCAGTCGTTGGCCAATTGCCAGCGGCATTAAGGTATACGCGGTTCAGGTAATGCGCCTTGAGATCGACATCGCCGATACGCGCATTCTGGCGGAAGGTCAGGCCGTTATCGAACTTGTGCTCAAGCTGATAGCCGAGCTGGTACTGCTCCACCTTCTGGCTGTTGAAGTCAGGGTCGGTATAGAGGAAGACGTCCTTGCCCTGAAGGTAGCTCCACGCGCTCGCGCCTGTTTCACCCTTCTGCGCCAGACCGTAGACCGTGAGGGTCGTGTCGTCGCTTGGCTTCCAGGTAAACGATGGCTGGAGGAGGTAGCGATCATCGGGGATGTCGTAGCTTCCCTCTCCCTCTCGGGCAAGGCCGACCAAGCGGTAGAACAGCTCGTCACTCTCGCCAACTGGACCTCCGAAATCGAAGGCAGCCTGCTTGCGGCCAACGGTGCCGTATTGCAATTCGACTTCGTGGTGAGCCTCTTCCTGCGGCATCTTGGAGATACGGTTGACGATACCCGCGGCGCTCGCCGCACCATACATCACCGAGACTGGCCCCTTGAGGATCTCGATGCGATCCAGCGTATAGACTTCAGTAGCAAACGAG
The DNA here is from genome assembly GCF_040675795.1 of Neorhizobium sp. LMR1-1-1.1. Classification (NCBI taxonomy): domain Bacteria; kingdom Pseudomonadati; phylum Pseudomonadota; class Alphaproteobacteria; order Hyphomicrobiales; family Rhizobiaceae; genus Neorhizobium; species Neorhizobium sp. LMR1-1-1.1. The sequence goes on along the minus strand of NZ_JBEGHE010000069.1, from coordinate 71,760 downwards.
CCGTAGTTCATGATCGGCTGGCGTAGACTGTCGCGAAAGTCACCGGTGGTCGTGGTTTCGATACCGCGGATGTAGATCTGGTCAAAACGAGGATCGTAACCGAAAGCGCCGGTGGTGACGCCCGAGCTGTAGCGGGCTGCCTGGATCATGTCGGTGACGGCACGCTGCTCCATTTCCTCGTGTGTCACCACCGAAATGGCGCGTGGCGTTTCTACCAAAGGCGTGTCCGTCTTGGTGGCTGAAACGGTGCGCCTGGGCACCACCGTGTCGTTGTCTTCGCCGATTGTCGTTGCTCCGCTTTGGAGAACGATCGGAGCAAGCTGAGTTGCCTCACCAGCTGCGTCCTGCGCAATAGCCGTGGCCGGTACGAAAGCTACGGTCATGGCACCAACCAGTATAGTGGAACCAAGAAGACGATGGCGCGCGTGGAACCGGTGAAGAGAGAACGTCATTGCCCGATCCTTTTGACAAGGGACAAACTGAATTGAATGATCCGAAAAGATCGTGGATGTGAGACGCGCGAAAGCGAGTTTCTCTCGACGAAGTCAACTCACGGGGTCAGCTATAAAAGCTCGATTTCGAGTGATCAATAAAATATGATGCATATAGTCATCTTTTTCTCAGGCGGCGTAAATTTGTCACGCCTCAGTCGAGGCACATATGCCAGAGGCCTTTGATATTAAAGATCACTTTCTGACTGCGAATGCGATGTTGACGGCCCGGTTTACAGCAGGTCCAAGCACCGACATGTGCGTCTCACCAGGGAAAATTTCAAATTCGGTGCGAATACTGTCTGCAGTGCCGTTCAGACGAACAGCCATTTCCCTGGCAAGCGATATAGTTCTCTCCGTTTTCCGCTTTTCGAGGCGTGCCTCGGCATCCTCGTTCCGATACTGAAACGGTGCCAGTTCATCGCCTTCGTACTCCCCGGCAGATAGATGCAGGAATGGTGCGTTACCGGGTGCATCCTGTCGCCGCGCCTCATTATTGAGGATTTCGCTTCCTTCCCAATAAATGGTCGGGCTGGCGGCAATCCAATTTTTGAACAGACCCGGTCGCTCGAACAGCGAAAAAAGCGTGAAGAGGCCGCCGAACGAATGGCCGAAAAGCGATCGGCGCGCAGGATCGAGCCGCACCATGTCCGCGATTTTCGGCAGCAGTTCGTGTTCGATGAAATCGAGCAATTCTCCCGTGCCGCCGATCAGAACCGGAGGACCACCTTCGAAATAAGGCGGATAGGATTTGACCGGCGGAGGTCCGAGATCCCAGGCTCGGCGCATCGCATTATAGGGCTCGTCCGAAGGATAACCGATGGCTGCAACGACGCCCCAACCGACATTCGTTCCCGTGGAATAGGGGGCCTGAGTAACAAGGCTCGCTACCGCGAAGGGAAAGGTGGCATTGCCGTCGGTCGTCACCAGAAGCGGCCATCCCTCCGCAGGCGGCTCGCCGGTCGGAATTGAAAGGAAGATCCGATAGGGTTCACCACCCTTTGCGGGCATCAGATCGAAAAAACATGTCCCGGGCATCGCATAGACTTGTGTCCCCTCGGTCATGCTCTCTCCCATCAGTCAATCGTGCATCACGTAAGTGATCGCTAGGGGATCGATCGAATGGCTGCAAGCCACCCGGGATAAATCTTGACAAGAAATCACAGGTATTGAGCGGTCATTTCAATCGCCAAGGCGGATGGGCAGGATGACTACGGCTGCCCCTCAGCACCCGATCAGTGCCCGCAATCTCCCCATGGTGCGACATACAGCCTCGCAATGGCATTTGCCAAAGCCGGACAGTGGCACTTCGGCTACGCTGAAAATTATCGGAACGTCGTTCTATAATATAGAACATATGAGAAATTTCTAACGTCCAACCATTTCGCATGTTCCGATATCGCTTTTGACAAAAGGAGGTTTGTTAATGTCCAGATTGATGAAATTTTCCGGCATCATTCCACCCGTACCCACGGTCTTCAAAGATGATGGCAGCTTTGACACGGCCGGCATGGCACTGGTCATTGACCATCTCGTCAATGCAGGCGTGGACGGCATGTTCTTCCTCGGCACCGGGGGAGAGTTCTCCCAGATGTCCCATGAGGAGCGTCTGGCGCTTGCCGAATTTGTCGTCGGTTACACTGCCGGCCGCGTGCCGGTACTGATCGGCACCGGCAGCACCAATACGCGCGAGGCAGTCACGCTCAGCCGGCACGCCCAGTCGATCGGCGCCAACGGCGTCGTGGCCATCAATCCCTACTACTGGAAGGTGACGGAAGAAAACCTGTTCGGTTACTTCTCCGCAATCGCCAACGCGGTCGAACTGCCAGTGCTGCTGTATAATTTCCCGGCGCTTACCGGCCAGGATCTCCATCCTGCCTTCGTCAAGCGGCTGGTCGATGCACATCCCAATATCGTCGGCCTTAAGGATACGATCGATTCGGTGGCGCATCTGCGAGACATGGTCGATATCGTGAAGGGCGCACATCCCGAATTCAGTGTCTTCTGCGGCTATGACGATCATCTGTTGAATACGCTGCTTCTGGGCGGTGACGGCGCCATTTCTGCCAGCGCAAATTTCGCGCCGAATGTTTCGACGGGCATTTATCGCGCAGTCAAGGACGGCGATCTTGCAAGGGCCACCGCTCTCCATCGCACCATCCTGCAGCTGCCGCGCATCTACAAGGTCGATGTGCCGTTCGTCGGCGTGGTCAAGGAAGCGATGAAAGCCTGCGGGCTGCCGATCTCCTCCTATTCGCTGCCACCGGCAGCGCCGCTCAGCGAGGAGAAGATTGCGGTGGTCCGTCGCGTGCTCACCGATGCGGGCATCATCTGAGCCTGCCTTGGCGAGATCGGAACCATCGAAGGGAACCGCCTCCCGGCTGGTTACCGCGAGCCGGGCCATATGTCGCGCACCTGCAAGACAGCCGGAACTGTGCTAGACATCATTCAATTTCAGGCGAGCCGGTGGACATCGGCTTGCTCTCATCCCAGCGGGTAAGCATGCCGATCATCCAGTCCGTAGACAGAGCACTGCAGATTCTCGACCTGTTCGACGATCAGAACAGGGAGATCAAGATCACGGACATCAGTATCCGGACCGGATTGAACAAGAGCACGCTGCATGCGCTGCTTAAGACCATGCAGGCGCGCGGCTACATCGACCAGAATGAGGATAACGGGCGTTATCGCCTGGGGATGAAACTGGTCGAACGCGGCAATTTTGTCATCAGTTCGATAGACATCCGCAAGATCTGCAACAGCTTTCTTGTCAGCCTCTCCGAACAGACCGGCCAGACGGTGCATCTCGGCATCCTCGATGGAAAGCATGGCGTCTATATCGACAAGGTGGAGGGGCAGGCAGCCGTCATCACTTATTCACGGATAGGTCGGCAACTCCCGCTTCACTGTACGGCAATCGGCAAGGTGCTGGTTGCCTTTCAGGATCGGGAGACCCGAGAGCGCATCCTGACAGGATATTCCTACGAGGCGGCGACACCGCGTTCCATCGGCAGCGAAGCAGCCTTTGTCAAAGAGGTTACCAGCGTTCGTGAGCAGGGATATGCGATCGACGACCAGGAACATGTAAAAGGCGTGCGCTGCACCGCCGTGCCGATCTTCGACCACAAGGGTAAGATTGCCGCAGCCATCAGCCTCTCCACGCTCACGCCGATCGTCAACAATCGTGACTTCGAACGTTACATCGGCCTGTTGAATTCCGTCAGTAGCGAAATTTCTGCTCTGATCGGGCACCGTTCCTAACGCGAGCCGGCCTGCTTGGCTTGCCACGGTATGGACGGGTGATCCAGGCAACTGCATTTCACTGCCACCGGAAATTTGAGGCTGGGCGTCGAGACATCGACCAATCATTACTGTGGGCAAGTCATCCAACTGTCACATGGCGGGACTAGGAGGGGGCGTCGTTTTTTCACATGTCCGTGAGGGGAATATGCGCAAACTCTTTTCCGCCTTGGTCGCTACGACCATTCTCGCCGGCGCCGCTCAGGCTGCCGAAGTCTACCCGCTCGATCGCGCGACGATCCTGACTGGTTCGCCGTTCGATTTCAAAGTCGAGTTCGATAAAGTCGTAAAGCCGGAAGACGTCAAGATCACCGTCAACGGCCAGGATTACAAGGCAGCTCTCAGCAAGGAAGCTGAGTTCGTTGCCGAAGAGAAGAACAAGGACAAGGTCCTCGGTTCGGCCGTCATCCTGCGCGGCGTGACACTTGCAAAAGCCGGCGACTACAAGGTTGAAGTTGCCGCCGGCAGCGAGACCAAGAGCATCACCTGGAACGTCTACGGCACGCCGGAACAGGCCAAGGCCAAGAACGTCATCTTCCTGATCGCCGACGGCCTGTCGGTTGCTCACCGCACCGCTGCTCGCATCATGTCCAAGGGCATGACCGAGGGCAAGGCCAATGGCCGCCTGAACATGGACGACGTTCCGCCGGCAGCCTTCATCGGCACCTCGGCCACCGACGCCGTCGCCACCGACAGCGCCAACACCATGTCGGCCTACATGACAGGTCACAAGACCGCCGTGAACGCCATCGGTGTTTATGCCGACCGTACTCCTTCCTCGATGGACGACCCGAAGGTCGAAAACATCGCGGAAGCGCTGCGCCGCCAGACCAAGAAGTCGATCGGCATAATCTCGACCGCCGAACTGCAGGACGCAACGCCGGCAGCCGTCGTCGCCCATACCCGCAAGCGCGGCGACAAGGCCGAAATCAACGGCATGCTGTTCGACGTCAAGCCGGACGTTCTGCTCGGCGGCGGTTCCGCCTACTTCCTGCCACAGGCAACTGCCGGCTCGAAGCGCAAGGACGACAAGGACTATATCGCCATGTTCAAGGATGCCGGTTACACGCTGGCAACCAGCAAGAGTGAACTTGCAACGGCTGCCGGCACCAATACCGGCAAGATCCTCGGCCTGTTCCACACCGGCAACATGGACACGACGCTTGACCGCGAGTTCCTGAAGAAGGGCACCGTCGGCAAATTCCCGGAACAGCCGGGCCTCGTCGAAATGACCAAGGTTGCTCTCGACAACCTGTCGAAGAACCCGGAAGGCTTCTTCCTGATGGTTGAAGCCGCAAACGTCGACAAGATGTCCCATCCGCTGGATTGGGATCGCGCTGTCGTCGACACGATCGAATTCGACAAGGCGATCGGTGTTGCGCGCGAATTCGCCGCCAAGAACCCCGACACACTGATCGTCGTTACCGGCGACCACACGCACGGCGTTTCCATCATCGGCACCGTCGATGACGAAAAGCCGGGCACCGAGATGCGCGAAAAGGTCGGCACCTATGCCGAAGCCGGCTTCCCGAACTACGAAGACAAGGACGGCGACGGCTACCCGGACAAGGTCGACGTATCGCGTCGCCTGTTCCTCAACGCCAACAACGGCCCGGACCATTACGAAACCTTCCGCCCGAAGCTTGATGCTCCGTTCGTTCCAGCCATCCAGAACGAAAAGAAGGAATATGTCGCCAACGAAGCCTATAAGGATGTGCCCGGCGCAGTTCTCGTAACCGGCATCATCCCGAAGAGCGCAGACAGCGGCGTGCACGCCGTTGACGATATCGTTCTGCAGGCAGAAGGCCCCGGCGCCGAAGGTTTCCGTGGCTATATGGAGCAGAGCGACGTCTACAAGGCTCTCGCCGAAGCTTTCGCGCTTGGCGCAAAGCAGACCAACTAAGACTTGAAAACAATGAGGGTACGCCGCCGTGGCGTGCCCTCATCGTATTTTTCCGGGTTGAGCTGTCCCTGGTTTTGCCCGGCTTGCATTGTCCGCCGTCCCGCGTGACGATGAGCGAATATTTCAGGAAGGAGAAGGGTCATGAAGCAGCTTCATCCGGCGCGTTTCAATCGCCGCCAGGCGCTCACCATGACACTCGGCCTCATGTCCGGCCTGCCGCTGCTGGCGGCTGCGGGTCGTGCACAGGCCAATAGCGACATCACTTTCGACGAACTTTACGGCAAGGTCAGCGTCCTCGGCTTGGAATTCTCCGAAAAGGTCAAGCAGCTGAACGGCAAGGAGATCGCCATGCGCGGTTTCATGGCCCCACCGCTGAAAGCCGAAGCGCAATTCTTCGTGCTGACCGAAATTCCAATGTCGATCTGCCCCTTCTGCTCGACCGATAGCGACTGGCCCGACAACATCGTCGTCGTCTATCTCGATGAAAAACAGACCTTCACCCAGCCCAGCCAGACGATCGAAGTGCGCGGCAAGCTGGAAATGGGCTCCTGGACGGATCCGGAAACCGGATTCGTCAGTCTTCTTCGTATTCGCCAGGCCGAATACGCCACGGTTTGAAAACATGCTGTCGCTGAAAATTGAAAATCTCGCCGTCGCGTTTCCCGGCCTGACGGCACCGGTGCTCGCCATAGATCATCTCGAAATCGCAGCAGGCAGCGGTGTTGCGCTGACGGGTGGTTCCGGCTCGGGAAAAAGCACGCTCATCAACATCATTGCCGGCCTTGAACGCACGCGTGCGGGTCACGTCTTCTGGGGTGATCAAAACTTTGCGGATCTTTCCGAAGGCAGGCGCGACCGCTGGCGCGCCGCCAATATCGGCTTGGTCATGCAGGATTTTCATCTCTTTCCCGGCCTGTCGGCGATCGACAACATTCTGCTGCCGGCGCGCCTGTCGCGCGTGGTGACGGCCGATCTTGTGAAGCGCGCCCACATGCTGTTTCAAACGGTTGGCCTCAAGCGGCCCGAACAGCATGTCGAGACCATGTCTCGTGGTGAGATGCAGCGTGTCGCGATTGCCCGCGCGCTTCTGCGCAAGCCGGGCGTCATCATCGCCGACGAGCCGACCGCCAGCCTCGATCTCGAAAGCGGTGAGGCAGTCGGTGATCTTCTTCTGTCGGTTGCCGCGGATGCCGGCTCGACCCTGATCGTCGCCAGCCACGACCCGCGCCTCATCGAACGGCTTGGTCGCCGCCTGTCGTTGAAGGGCGGCCAGATCGTCGGCGACACGCAGACCGGGGAGATGGCGGCATGATCCGGTTCATCCTTGCAGATCTGCGTCGCCTTTGGCTCGGCGGTGCCGTCGTGGTGCTTCTGGTGGCACTTGCCACCGCACTCGGCGTTGCCGTCACACTCCAGGAGCGTTCTCTTCGTCTCGGCAGCGCCCGCGCCGCAGACAAGTTCGATCTGATTGTCGGCGCCGCCGGAAGCGAAACCCAGCTTGTCCTCTCCTCCATCTTCCTGCAGGCCGCCCCTCTACCTCTGATCGATGGTTCTGTCTTGACCAAGCTTTCCGCCGATCCGCGCGTCGATTGGGCTGCCCCGGTCGGTTTTGGCGACAGTTTTGCCGGTTATCCGATCATCGGTACGACCACGAAACTCGTTGCGGGCACCACGCCCGGCTTTGCCGAAGGCAGGATGTTTGCCCTGGAAGGTGAAGCGGTTCTCGGCGCTACCGTCAATCTGCCGCTCGGCGCGGAAATCAAGCCGATGCACGGCACGGCCGAGACGGGTGGCCATACGCATGCCGGCCCGGCCTATAAAGTCACTGGAAAGCTGCGACCGACCGGCACGCCTTGGGACCGCGCCATTCTTGTGCCCATTCAGGCAGTCTGGCACGTCCATGGTCTCGGCGAAGAGCATGGGCATGAGGAAGAGCATCGCGACGGAGACGGTCACCACCACGCCCATGAAGGCAAGGAACACCACGAGGACGGCGAAACGCATGTCGAGGGCGAGACGGAGGAACACGCCACACCGGTCGCGGAGATACCCGCCGTGCAGCCTGCCAAACCAGCCTTCGCCCTCGGTGCAGCGTCCTCCGCTCATATCGAAGAGGATCATCACGGCAGCATCGATCCGGATGCGCTGATAGTCGAAACCTTTGGTCCCTCCACGCCCGGCCTGCCGGCCATTCTCGTCAAGCCGAAAACGATTGCCGATGCCTATCGGCTGCGTCAGGAATATCGAACCGGCAGCACGCTTGGCGTCTTTCCCGGCGAAGTGCTGACGAGGCTTTATGCGACGCTCGGGGATGCGAAGATGATCCTGAGCGCGGTCGCTGCCGGCTCTCAGGGGCTTGTTGCGGCAGCACTGGTTCTGGTCACCGTCATCCATGTCGGCCAGAGGCGTCGTCAGATCGGTGCGCTGCGAGCCTTTGGCGCTCCCCGCCTTTCCGTATTCACCATCGTCTGGCTGGAGCTTTTCCTGCTTGTTGCGCTCGGCATCGGCATCGGCTTCCTCATCGGCCTGGCGGCCGCCCAGATCGGCGCGCAGCTTTTCGCCGCCAAAAGCGGCGTCATCCTGCCAGTCGGATTTACGCGTGAAGATCTGCGTTTGGCGCTGGTATTCCTCGGCTTCGCCGCCATTCTGGCAGCCGTGCCGGCACTGCTTGCCTATCGCCAGTCCCCCGCAACCGCCCTGCGCGCCTGATCAGCGCGCAGGATTTCGTCTTCACAGTCGCTTGCCGGCTTCGTCGAAACGATGCGTCATCTCCGGAGCGTAGGAGAGCCATACAGTCTCCCCTGCCCCATAAACCGCGTCGCCCACAGCACGGGCAATAACGATGCCGATACCCTCCATCGCGACATGCAGATAGGTGTCGCTGCCCAGCCGTTCCGAGAACTGCACGCTGCCGGAAAGAAGTCCGTCCTTGCGATCAACGTCCAGATGCTCGGGCCGGACACCAAGCGTATGCGCGCCGACTGCCGCAGCCAGCGGCCCGGTGAAGAAATTCATCTTCGGCGAGCCGATGAAGCCGGCGACGAACAGGGTCTCCGGCTTGTTGTAGAGATCGATCGGCGCGCCGACCTGCTCTATCAGCCCCTTGTTGAGCACGACAATCTGGTCAGCCAGCGTCATGGCCTCTACCTGGTCATGGGTCACGTAGATCATCGTCGCGCCAAGCCGCTTGTGCAGCTGCGCCAGTTCGACCCGCATCTGGGTGCGTAGCGCTGCATCGAGGTTCGACAGCGGTTCGTCGAACAGGAAGACCTTGGGCTGGCGCACGATGGCGCGGCCGATGGCGACACGCTGCCGCTGGCCACCGGATAGCTCCGCCGGCTTGCGTTTCAAAAGCGGCGTCAGTTGGAGCACATCAGCGGCGGCTTCAACCTTCGCCTTGATTTCCGCCTTAGGAACCTTGGCCATTTTCAGCGCGAAGCCAATATTTTCGGCCACATCCATATGCGGGTAAAGCGCATAGGACTGGAAGACCATGGCAATGCCGCGTTCGGTTGGGCGTTCCTCGGTCACATCGCGCGCGTCGATGAAGATCTTTCCGTCGGTCGCATCTTCCAGCCCCGCCGTGAGGCGCAGCAAGGTCGATTTTCCGCAGCCCGACGGACCGACGAAGACCGTGAAGGAACCGTCCGGAATATGCAGCGAGGCATCCGGAATGACGGTGACCGCACCGAAAACCTTCTTGATGTTTTGATATTCGACAACGGCCATCGGATCATTCCTTGGGAAGGTTCTTGTAGGTGAAATGCGAGAAGTCGGCCGGCATCGCCAGCCCACCGAGATCGTGGGCCGCCATGCCCACAAAGGCGCCTGTAAAATTACCGATGCCTACGAAGGAGCCGGTGATCTTGCTCTGCTCGCCCTCGCCGCTTTCGTCGGAAAGCACGGAATTGTCGAGAACCGGACCGATGCGGGTCCAGGCGCCATCCTTCATGTAGAAGAAGCGCAACGCCGCCCCGCGCACCTCGACCCGGAGGCGCACCGGACCGTCCGGAACGGAAATCGGATTGTCCAGTCCTAGCATCGTCATGCCGTTCGGCCATTGGCCGTTGCAGTAGAAGATCTGCAGCGAACGCCCGGCCTTCTCGTCCTGGCTGACGCAGAGATAGTGGTAGGCGAAGCGATTGTAGTAGGCGATCAGTCCGGCCATCTGCAGATGCGAGGTCGGATCGCAATCGACTTCCGTCTCCGCATCGTAATCGAAATCCGTCTGGCGTCGTGCAACAAGCGACTGTTCGAACCATGAGCCGACCGACTCGCGCCCGAACAGACGCAGATGGCCGGGGCGTTCCGTCAGGGAAAAAAGCCGTTCGGGATAAGGAGAACGCAGCCACTGGAAAGCCAGCGGCAATCCGCTGTCCGGGTTGAACTCATACCGCTCCGGTTCTGCCGGGAACGGATGCGCCGGCAGGTTCGGGGCCGGCACCTCGTCCTGCGGCACGAATTTTTCGCCATCCAGACGCAGCCAGCCATCTTCACCCCATACGCATTTTTGGATGGAGGTCTCGCGGCCAAGAACCGAGCGGTAGAGGCCGGGCAGCGGTCGACTGCACAGATGCACCATGTAGGTCCCGCCATCCGGCGTCTCGACGAAATCGCCATGCCCGCCGCGCTGCAGCGTTGCATCCGGGTGGAACCGTGAAGTGACGACATGGGTGTCGGGATGCAGTTCGTAAGGGCCGGTCAGATTGCGCGAACGCGCCATCGTCACGGCGTGGCTGTAGCCTGTGCCGCCTTCGGCAACGATCAGGTAATACCAGCCGTCACGCTTGTAGAGATGCGGCCCTTCCGAAAGACCGAGCGGCGATCCCTTGAAGATGGTGGAGATCGCCCCGACGAGCTTCTTTTCTACCGGGTCATATTCCTGCATCACGATGCCGCCGAAGCGGGATGGACGTCCGCGATGATCCCAAAGCAGGTTCACGTGCCATTTGCGGCCATCGTCATCATGAAAGAGCGACGGATCGAAGCCGGAGGAATTCAGATAGACCGGGTCCGACCACGGACCTTCGATCGAAGGCGCGGTGACCACATAGTTATGCGCATCCTTGAACGAGCCGCTCTTGCGCTTCACATCCGTATAGACCAGCCAGAACAGACCGTCGGAATAGGTGAGGCATGGTGCCCAGATGCCGCAGCTGTCCGGATCGCCGCGCATGTCGAGCTGCGAGGCCCGGTTGAGCGGCCTTGTGACGAGACGCCAGTTCACGAGATCACGCGAATGGTGGATCTGTACGCCCGGATACCATTCGAAGGTCGAAACGGCGATGTAGTAATCGTCGCCGGCGCGGCAGATCGAAGGGTCGGCATTGAAGCCGGGCAGGATCGGGTTTCGGATTACGGGTGTCATGAGGTCATCCTTTCACGGAGCCGCGGGTGAGACCGGCCACGATGTATTTCTGGGTGAAGGTGAAGAAGATCAGCGCCGGCAGGATGGTCAGCGAAACGAAGGCGAGGATGCGGTTCCACTCGACCATGAACTCGCCGCGATACCGCATGATGCCGAGCGGCCAGGTGTAGCCTGCGCTGTCATTGATCACGACCAGAGGCAGGAGATAGTTGTTCCAGCTCTGAACGAAGACGAAAGTGCCGACAGTGGCAAGAATCGGCGTCGACAGCGGCAGGGTGAAGCGGAAGAAGAAACCGATATACCCGCAGCCATCCACATAGGCGGCCTCGAACAGCTCCTTCGGCAATTGCTGGAAGAAGCTGCGCAGGAGCACGATCGCAAAGGCCATGGAGAAGGCCGTCTGGGGCAGGATCACACCGAGCGGATTGTCTAGCAGGCCGAAATTGCGGATCTGCAGGAAGAGCGGCACGATCGCCGTGGCAAACGGGAACATCAGCCCCAGCAGCAGATAGGCCTGGATATATTTCGAGCCGAAAAAGTGGATCTGCGCGAAGATATAGGCTGCCATCGAGGCTAGCATCAGGGTGAGAAACACCGCCGAAAACGAGATGATCAGCGAGTTCTGGATATAACCCCAGAAGACCGGTCCACCGAGAATATCCGTATAGGTTTCGATGCGCCACACAGGCGGCAGGCCGAAGGGCGAGGCCCTCAATTCGCCGACGGATTTGAAACCGCCGAGAAAGGTTGCAATCAGCGGCACGATGACCAGCGACGCGACGATCGAGAGCACTGCGGCGCGGGCAAGCGCCAGGAAAAAGCCAGGGCGGTTCATAATGCGCCTCCTTTACCCATGGCGAGGCGCCGGTAGCTGAAAGCGGTCACCATGCAGAGAATGAACAGGACGACACCGACGGCAGCGCCATAACCGACATTCAGCTGCGCAAGCCCATAGGTGTAGAGATAGCTGACGATCGAATGGGTGGAGTTCGACGGGCCGCCATTGGTGAGCGGAATGATGATGTCGAAGACCTGCAGCGCGCCAACGATTGCGAAGAATGCGGAGAGCTTGATCGCGTGCATGATCAGCGGCAGCTTGACGTAGAACACCTTCTGCCAGCGGCCTGCACCGTCGATTTCGGCAGCCTCGATCAGATCATCCGGCACTGCCTGCAAGGCGGCGATGAAGATCATCATGTGGTAGCCGAAATATTTCCACACGACGACGGTGATGATGGCCAGGAAGGCGAATTGCCGGTCGGCGAGGATATAGAAAGGCTCGATCCCGAGTGCGGTGGCGATCTGGCCGGACACCCCGAAATCACCGTCGAAGATGAAGCTCCAGATCACGCCGGAGGCGATCTCGGCGAGAATATAGGGGGCGAAGAAGATCAGCCGGAACGCCGTGTTGATCGAAGTCTTCTTGTAGATGAGCAGAGCCAGCATAAGGGCCAGCGGAATCTGGATGAACAGCGACGCCAGGATCAGCTTTACCGAATTCCACAAGGACTGGTGAAAGACGGAATGGTTGGCAAGCCGCTGATAGTTCTGCGTGCCGACAAAATTGTCGATCGCGCCGTAACCGCTCCACTTGAAGAAGCTGAGATTGGCGGCGTTGAAGATCGGCCAGATGACGAAAAGGGTGAACAGCACCAGGGCCGGCGGCAGAAACAGCAAGAGAGCGGTGAGCTTCCCCTGTCTATGCATGCGCGCAATGCGCGCCGCCGGGCTCAGCTGTGGGCGTGAGCCGGTCATGGTCGTCATGTCATTCCTCGATATGTCCGGTGTTGGGTGAGGCGCGGCGAATGCATCGCCACGCCCACTTTCAAGCAAGGGATCAGCGCATTTCGCGTGCTTCTTCCACCAGGGCTGCAGCCTCTTCCGGGGAGATGTCGCCGGTGACGATCTGTGCTGCGGCGTCGTTCAAGGCCGCACCGACGCTTGCACCGAGCATCTGGTCGAGATAGAGCTGGTGATGTGGTGCCTTGGAAAGACCTTCTGCTATCCGGCGCAGGCGCGGATCGGCAATGCCGGACTGGGCGTCGGTGCCGATCGGTAACCAGATCTTCAGGCGGCCGCCTTCCGTCTGGTTCTTGTTGTTGGTCAGGAATTTGAGGAAATCGACCGTCGATTTGCCAGCATCCTTGGTGACCAGCCAGCCGTTGACGCCGCCGAACGTGTCGGCCGGATCACCCTTGCCGCCGTCAACAGAAGGGAAGGTGATGAAGTCGAGATCGTCTCCAAGCCCCTTGCCGGAGGCCGAATTCTGCGCCTGCGCGCCGACCAGGAAGTTACCGGCCAGATAGAAGGCACCCTTGCCGTCACCGAACAGGCCTGCCGCCTTCGGCTGTGTCGTATCCATGTAACCCGGCTGGAACGGCTTTATATCGGCCAGCTGCTTCACGGCTTCGCCAGCCTGAACAAAGGCCGGATTGTTGAAGCCTTCGTTTTCGCCCTTGTCGGCGGCTGCGACGCCATCGGTGCCGGCGATACGGGCAGCAAGCTGGCCGTAGAAGAGAGCGATCGGCCACTTGTCCTTGCCGCCCATGACGATCGGCACGATGCCGGCGCCCTGGATTTTCTTGGAAGCGGCAAGCAGGTCTTGCCAGTTCTTGATCGCCTTGGGATCGACACCGGCCTTTTCGACAAGCGCCTTGTTGTACCAAAGCACGACGCTCGCGGCATACATCGGCACGCCATAGAGCTTGCCATCATGGCTCATCGACTGGATGCCGGAGGGCGAATAGTTCTTGCGGTCCGCATCCGTGAAGTCCGCCGAAATATCCTTCAGCACGCCTGCCTTGGCCTGTTCGTAGAACACACCGCCGGTCCAGGTGAAAAAGGCGTCAGGACGTGCGGAAGACTGCAGCAGGGTCGGCAGCTTGGACTTGAACGACGTGTCGTCGAGAAAGTCGAACTGCACCTTGGTGCCCGGATTTGCAGCCTCATATGCCTTCGCGACATCGAGATAATATTGCCGTCCTTCCGGAACATTCGGCTCGATCGCCAGCATGCGGACGTCATCGGCCAGCACCGAGCCAGCCAGGGTCAATCCCAGGACCGTAGCGGCCCCGAGGCAAAATGATTTCATGACAATTTCCTCCAATAAGCCTGGCAGATGACGCCAGATCCCTCCGAGCCGAGGCTCCACCCCCGGTTCATTCTCGGAACCTAGACCATGCAGTTTTGCACCCCTCGTTATAATTTTTAACAGTCTTGATGATTGCGAAGGTTTTTCTTGCAAACACCGACAAGTTGATATCGCTGATGAATCGGGGTCTGATGGAGGAGATGATGACCGCGAAGAAACGCAATGAATTTCAGGTCGCGCTGCTTTTCAAGGCGCGTGGAAGTTACGGGCGGGAGATCATTGCAGGTGTCTGCGATTACGTGAAATCGACACGTGCCGTCTGGGACATGCTGCTGCACGAGGATTTTCGCGACAGCGTTGCAGGGATCGCTGACTGGTCGGGAAACGGTATCATCGCGGATTTCGACGATCCCGATTTCGTCAAGGCGCTGTCGGAAGTGTCGATACCGGTTATCGGCGTCGGCGGCTCCTATCATCGAGATGCTGACTATCCCCGCAATTTTCCTTATGTCGCGACGGATAACGAAAAGCTGGTCACGGAAGCCTATACCCATCTCGTCGATATGGGCCTGCCACGCTTTGCGTTTTATGGGCTGCCGGAGACCCGTTCATACCGCTGGTCGGAAGAACGCGAAAAAGCCTATCTGAAGCTCTGTGCGCGCGACCGCGCCAAGCCGGAAGTCTTCAAGGGACAGGGTACATTCGGGCCGGACTGGGACGACATCCTTGCCGATGTGATCGCATGGCTGAAAGGCCTGCCGAAGCCGATCGGTGTGATCGCCGTGACAGACTCCCGTGCGCGCCACATCCTGCAGGCCTGCATTCTCGCGGATATCGCGGTTCCTGAGCAGGTCTCGATCGTCGGTATCGACGACGACCCGCTGCTGCGCATGCTCACACGTATTCCGATCAGCTCCGTGCGGCAGGGGACCCGCATCATGGGGCGCACCGCCGCCGCGATGCTGCACCGCAGGCTGATCGGCGCCACATTGGATGAGACCCGTGTGATCGTCCCGCCGGAAGGTTTGAATGCTCAAATGTCTTCCCGTTACCAGCCGATCTACGACCCTTACGTGATGCGGGCGCGTCATTATATTCGCCAGTTCGCCGGCCAGGGGATCAAGGTCGCGCAGGTCGCCGCCTATGTCGGCGTCTCCCGAACGACGCTGGAGACTCATTTCCGCCGCACCTTCGGTTACACGGTTCACGACGACATGCTCGCCTATCGGCTGCAGCTTGCGCAGGAGATGCTCGGCGACGAAAGCCTGCCTCTGGAACGTGTCGCGGAACTCAGCGGCTTCAACAACAGCCAGTATATGCACACGGTCTTCAAGCGCGAGCTAGGCTGCAGCCCACGCGAATATCAGCGAAACAGTTTCACCCGCTAGGCTGCAGATCGGGTTATGCCCGCGCGGGAGCTGGCTTTTTGACTAGCCAAAACCTGCCATTTCTTAAGTCTTTCCGTACCTCAAGTGCGACAAATTGTCGCACTTGAGGTACGTGCATCAAATCCGCTTTCCAACCCGAAGGAACAGCCGTATCAAATACACCAAGAGGAGGTAACTACCGCATCTTCGCGGAATGGTTACGACGTGGCGACAGCCGCGATAGGAGGCAACAGCCACATACTGGCATCTTGCATGGGTCTGTGGGCTGCATGCTCGGGGAGCATGGGCGTTGGGAGCGTGCCGGTCTCGGCCGCATCATAGAGGAGGTAAGTTCATGAAGAAATTTCTTTTGTTGACGACTGCAGCACTTGGTCTCGCGGCAGGCACCTTTGCCGGCATCAGCACTGCGGCCGCATCACCCGACAAACCGGTCATCGGTTTCTCGATCGACGATCTGCGCGTCGAACGGTGGGTGCGTGACCGTGACTATTTCATCCAGGCAGCCGAAGGGCTGGGCGCCAAGGTCAGCGTCCAGTCTGCGGATGGAAATGAGGAAAAGCAGGTCAAGCAGGTTGAAAACCTGATCGCCCAAGGCGTTGACGCGATCGTCATCGTGCCGATGAACTCCAAGGTTTTCGACGCGGTTGTCGCAGATGCCAAGGCATCCGGTATCAAGGTCCTGTCCTATGACCGCCTGATCCTCAATGCCGATATCGACGCCTATATTTCATTCGACAACGAGCGTGTCGGTTTCATGCAGGCCGAAAACGTTCTGAAGGTGAAGCCGGAAGGCAATTATTACCTGCTTGGTGGCTCTCCAACCGACAATAACGCCAAATATCTGCGTGCCGGCCAGGAAAAGGCCCTTAAGGCAGCAGTAGATTCCGGCAAGGTAAAGATCGTCGGCTCGCAATGGGTCAAGGAGTGGAGCCCGACCGAAGCGCTTTCGATCATGGAAAACGCGCTGACGGCCGCCGACAACAAGATCGATGCCGTGGTCGCCTCCAATGATGGTACGGCAGGTGGCGCAATCCAGGCGCTTGCCGCCCAAGGCCTTGCCGGCAAGACTGCCGTTTCCGGGCAGGATTCCGACCTTGCTGCCGTCAAGCGGCTGCTCGACGGAACCCAGACGGTCACCGTCTACAAGCCGCTGAAGCTGATCGCCTCCGAAGCTGCAAAACTTACGGTACAGCTGGTTAAGGGTGAAAAGCCGGCATTCACCTCGAAAATCAACAACGGGACCAAGGATGTGGACACCCTGTTGCTGACGCCGACCGCCGTCACCAAGGAGAATATCGACATCTATGTGAAGGATGGGTTCTACACCAAGGAACAGATCGGCCTGAAGTAAACGAGCGAACGGCCCCGGGACATCAACCGGTTCCGGGGCCTTCAAGCATTCCGAGGGTACGATGAGTGAATTTCTTCTCGAAATGAAGAACATCTCCAAGAGCTTTTCCGGTGTGAAGGCTCTGGATGGGATTCATCTTCAGGTCCGCCGTGGGGAATGTGTCGGCCTCTGCGGTGAAAATGGGGCCGGCAAATCGACGCTGATGAAGGTCCTGTCCGCAGTCTATCCCTATGGCACCTGGGAAGGCGAAATCCTATGGGAGGGGCACGAACTGAAGGCCTCGTCCATCCGCGAAACGGAAAAGGCGGGCATCGCCATCATCCACCAGGAATTGATGATGGTTCCACATCTGTCCGTCGCGGAAAACATCTTCCTCGGGTCCGAAATCAGCAATCACGGTTTTCTCGACTATGATGCGATGAACGCCCGGGCGCAGGAACTGCTCGCCAAGCTGAATGTCCATGACATCAACCCGGCGCTGCCCGTTCTCAACTATTCCGGCGGCAAGCAGCAGCTCATCGAGATCGCCAAGGCGCTCAACAAGGACGCCAAGCTGCTGATCCTCGATGAGCCAACATCGGCACTGACGGCAACCGAAATCCGAACCCTGCTCGATCTGATCAAGAGTTTGAAGGCCGGAGGTCTCGCCTGTGTCTACATTTCTCACAAGCTCGAGGAAGTGGCCGAGATTTCCGACACCGTCACCGTCATTCGCGACGGCACACATATCGCCACACGTCCGATCAGCGATCTGACGACGGCCAACATCGTGACGATGATGGTCGGCCGGGAAATGAAGAACCTCTATCCCAAGGAAGAGCATGCGATCGGCGAAGTCGTTCTCGAGGCCCACAATGTCTCCTGCTGGGATGTCACCAATCCCGACCGGAAGGTGGTCGACGATGTTTCCTTCCAGATCCGCAGGGGTGAAATCTTGGGCATAGCGGGATTGGTCGGCGCCGGTCGGACCGAACTGGTCTCAACGCTATTCGGCGCCTATGCTGGCAGCCACAAGGGAAGTGTCCATCTCGACGGGCGCGAGATCACGATCCGTTCGCCGCGCGACGCCGTCAAGGCCGGGATCTGCATGGTGCCGGAAGATCGCAAGCGAAGCGGCATCCTTCCGATCATCGGCGTCGGGCATAACATGACGATCTCGGTGCTCAATCGCTTTGCCGCTTTCGGGCTTATCGACGAGCATGAGGAACTTGCCCAGATCCAGGCGGAAATCCTGCGTCTGAAGATCAAGACGGCCGATCCGATGCTGCCCATTGCCTCCCTTTCGGGCGGCAACCAGCAAAAGGCAGTGCTTTCCAAGATGATGCTGCCCGATCCGCGCATACTCATCCTCGACGAACCGACCCGTGGCGTCGATGTCGGCGCAAAATACGAAATCTACAAATTGATCTTCGCGCTAGCCAAGGCCGGGGTGGCGGTTCTGATGGTGTCGTCTGAACTGACTGAAGTTCTGGGGATATCCGACCGTGTCCTTGTGATCGGGGAAGGCCGGCTGCGCGGCGATTTCGTCAATGACAACCTGACCCAGGAACACGTGCTGGCTGCGGCTTTGGGCCAGTCCACGCAGATGGCCTGAATTTGCGGTTACCGCTGTAGAAGGCGCTTTAAACATGGCGAATGTAAATCTTCGAAAATTCCTTTCCGAAAACAAGATTGTAGCCCTGCTGATCGTGGTCGGCCTGATCTGGGCTCTGTTTGGATATCTCACCTATAATGCCGATACGGGTGTCTCAGGCTTCCTGACCGCGCGTAACTTCTCCAACCTGCTGCGCCAGATGGCGATCACCGGGATATTGGCGGCCGCGATGGTCTTCGTCATCGTGGCGGGCGAAATCGATCTATCCGTAGGCTCCCTGCTTGGCCTTCTGGGCGGTATCGCGGCCATTCTTGATGCGGTGTATGGCTGGCCCTTGGCCGGCACTATCTCCTTCGTTCTGCTTGCCGGCGCGGCCCTTGGCCTGATGAACGGCTGGCTGACGGCCTATCTCGGTATTCCTTCCTTCATCGTCACTCTCGGCGGGCAGCTTGCCTTTCGAGGGGCGGTACTGGGCCTGACAGGCGGCATCACCATTGCCCCGGTTTCTCCCAGCCTGCGCTATATCGGCCAGGGCTATCTTCCCGGCTGGCTCGGCAACGGATGTGCCGTTCTGCTCTTCCTTGTCCTGCTTGTCATGGCATTCAGGACGCGCCGCAAACGTCTGCAGCATAACCTGCAAGTACCGACCCCGGTGATGGAAGCGGTCAGACTGGTCGTCATCGCTCTGTTCATCCTCGGCTTCGTGCTGGTGCTGAATTCCTACCAAGGCATTCCTGTCCCCGTGCTGATGCTGCTCTTCGTGCTGGGCATCTTCACGATCATCGCCAAGGGAACAGTATTCGGCCGCTATATCTATGCCGTCGGCTCGAATTCCGAAGCCACGCGTCTGTCCGGCGTCAACGTCAATCTGGTCAAGATGGTGGTGTTCGGCCTGATGGGCCTGATGGCGGCACTGGCCGGGATCACGACAACGGCACGCCTCGCCGCTGGTACGCCATCGGCCGGTTTCGGCGGCGAGCTGGATGCAATCGCGTCCTGCTTCATCGGCGGCACCTCGATGCGCGGCGGTGTCGGCTCCGTTATCGGCGCGCTTGTTGGCGCATTGATCATGGCCAGCCTCGATAACGGCATGTCCATGCTCGGCGTCGATACGTTCTGGCAGCAGATCATCAAGGGCATCATCCTTGTCATCGCCGTCTATCTCGACATCATCTCCTCGGGCGTGAAGCGCCTCTGAGCGCTACGTTCCCGACGAAAGACATGTCGCCAAGACCTACCCTGTCGAACTTTACCCGGTTCGGCAGGGTGTCTGTTTCGTTAGAAAGTCGGACTTCACAGTTTCCGAAGAAAAGATCTGGGCGACATCTCCTTCCAACCGCTGCGAAAAGCCCCAGATCTAAGACAGAGCTAGGCGGTATTTTCCGCCGCAAGTCGTATCAGGAGAGCATCATGACCTCGCCGCATCCCTCGAAGACCAGCATCGGCAATCACGAGCTGCACCCGGAAACGCAGATGCTGAACTACGGCTACGATCCCGAGCTTTCCGAAGGCGCGGTCAAGCCGCCGGTATTCCTCACATCAACCTTCGTCTTCAAATCGGCGGAAGATGGTCGCGATTTCTTCGACTACGTATCGGGCCGCAAGGTCCCGCCGGAGGGCCGCGGCGCGGGACTGGTCTATTCGCGCTTCAACCATCCCAATAGCGAGATCGTCGAGGATCGTCTTGCGGTCTATGAACGTGCGGAAAGCGGAGCCGTCTTTTCCTCGGGTATGGCCGCGATCTCGACCACTCTGCTGGCCTTCGTCCGTCCCGGCGATGTAATCGTGCATTCCCAGCCACTTTACGGCGGAACGGAAACCCTGCTTTCGAAGACATTTGCGAACCTCGGCGTTGCGGCCGTCGGTTTTGCCGATGGCGTCGATGAGAGTTCGATCAATGCGGCGGCGGAAGAGGCGATGAAAAAAGGACGTGTTTCGGTGATCCTCATCGAGACGCCGGCCAATCCGACCAACGGCCTCGTTGATGTCGCTCTGGTCAGACGGATCGCCGACAGGATCGGCGAGCAACAGGGACACATCCCCATTGTCGCCTGCGACAACACCCTTCTTGGCCCCGTTTTTCAGAGACCTCTGCAGCATGGTGCAGATATCTCGCTTTATTCCCTGACCAAATATGTTGGGGGCCATTCGGATCTGATCGCCGGGGCTGCCCTCGGCAGCAAGGCGATTATCACGCAGATCCGGTCCTTGCGAGGGTCGATCGGAACTCAGCTCGACCCTCATTCATGCTGGATGCTCGGCCGATCGCTGGAGACGCTGCAGATCCGGATGGAGCGCGCGAACAGCAATGCGAAAGCCACTGCCGATTTCCTGAAGGATCATCCCAAGGTCGGCAAGCTTCACTATCTCGGTTTAGCGGAACCTGAATCCCCCATCGGGCGCGTCTACGCCTCCCAGTGCAGCGGTGCCGGCTCGACATTTTCGTTCGATATAAAGGGCGGCCAGCCCGCAGCTTTCCGGTTTCTCAACGCGCTGCAGATCATCAAGCTCGCGGTCAGTCTCGGAGGCACGGAATCTCTCGGTTCCCACCCCGCCAGCATGACGCATTCAGGTGTACCTGCAGACGTGCGTCAGCGCATCGGTGTACTCGATTCGACGATCCGGTTGTCGATCGGCATTGAGCATCCGGACGACCTAATTGCCGACCTTGCTCAGGCGCTCGACAAGGCATGAAGCCCCGCGCCGGCGCTGCACGTCGGCTCGCTCGATCACGCCCGGATCAGAATGCCCGCTTCGCGCGCAGCATCGACGAAAGCCTGTCGGGCATCTTCAGGCTTTTTCCTGCCGGCATCGACTGCAGCACAGATTTCCAGCGCCTTGTCGAGAAACGTGCCATCCTCGGTTGGCCAGTCCTCGATCATCGCCCAGGCAGCGGCTTGCGTCGTCTCGATGAGTGTCTCTTCCGGTGGCTCTCCAACGGATACGACAACCGGCTTTTTCCAGGGCGTGTTCATAGGTCTCGTTCCATCGCTTCAATCGCAGGCCTCTTAGCCCGATTCAATTCAGCTGGCGAGGCCACAAATATAAAGCGGCATGACCGGATCGGACATTCAAGGCTTGGGTGCAGGCATTGGTGACGCGAGACAACTTATCGCGCGGCGATCTCTTTCTCGACCGATGATCCTTTGGCAACCATCTGCTCAAGCGTCATGTTATCCAGAACTGCTGAAATCGCATCGCGAACTTCCACCATCGAATGGCGCACCTGACAGTCTTCCGGATGATCGCAATCGTCACAAGGCTCGAAAGCAGTCTTGCTGGCACAGAGGATCGGCGCAAGCGGGCCGTCGAGAATTCTCACGGCATGACCGATGGAGATCTCCGATGCCGGTTTCGACAAGGCATAACCGCCACCCGGCCCCTTCTTCGAACGAAGAATCCCGCCCTTGCGCAATTCCAGAAGGATCGCGTCGAGAAACTTCTTTGAGATATTGTTCTGCTGAGCAATGTCGCTCACGAACGCGGTCTTGCCAGGTTCGAGTTGCGCCAGATGGACAAGCGCCTTGAGCCCGTATTTTCCTTTTTTGGTCAGCATCGATGCCTGAGAACCCGGTTTGCCGGCATGATTGCCGGCCTACCAAAGACCGATACAGGACGGGAGCAAAAGCTTCAATAATCGCTTGTCGGCAACAGTTTCGACAGACTGCCCCTTTGTATTTGCGACAATCAAGCCGCGGTGCCCATTCAAGGTGCTAAACCTCGAAAACCTCGCCGTGTGTTGCAACGAAGAACTGGCCCTCCGGCGTCACCCAGCCACGGAACATTCCATCCGTGTTATAAGGCGCGGCGATTGATCCGTCCGCAGCCACTGCCACCAACCCAGCGCCGATATCGTGGGGTTTGAGGTCCTCCATGATGACCTTGCCAGCTGCCTTTTCCAGATCTTCTCCGAGATAGTTTATCCGGCTCGCCACTTCATGGCCGACAGCATAACGGATGAAGAATTCCCCTTTGCCCGTTCCCGAAACGGCGCAGGCGCCGTCGCGCGCATAGGTCCCTGCCCCGACGATCGGTGTGTCGCCAATACGCCCGGCCGGCTTGTTGTTATAGCCGCCAGTAGATGTCGCAGCCGCCAGATGACCTGCGCGGTCGAGCGCCACTGCCCCGACCGTGCCGTGTTTTTCAGCCTCACTCGCCTTGATTGCGGTCCCAGCTGTAACATGCGCCTTCATCGCGGCCAGTGCCTTCACGCGGCGCTCGGTGGTGAAATAATCGGGTTCGACGATATCGAGGCCTTCTGCTTGCGCGAATGCGTCCGCTGCCGGGCCTCCGAGAAGAACAGCCTCACCCTTTTCCATGACGCGGCGCGCTGCCTTGATCGGATTGCGGATGCGCTTGGCGAGTGTCACGGCACCGGCTTCCAATGTCCTGCCATCCATGATCGATGCATCGAGCTCATGCTCGCCATTGGTATTCAGCGCCGCCCCATAACCGGCATTGAAATGCGGGCTGTCTTCCATGACGACCACCGCCGCCTGGACCGCATCAAGCGCCGAACCGCCAGTATTCAGAACTGCCCAGCCAGCCTGCAACGAGCGATGAAGGTCTGCGCGGGCAGCCGTCCACTCCTCCTCACTCAGATCGAGCTTCGCCATAACTCCGCAGCCACCGTGAATGGCGAGTGCAATCCTATTCATCGTCTGTCCTGTCCTCAACCTGCAAAAAGGCCGGGCAAAGCGCCCGGCCGATTGTTCTCGTGTCCGACCCGTTATTGTGCCGGGCGAATATTCATCGCAAGCGTATCTTCGTCCGAACGCGGCGTGATCTTGATCGCTTTTTTCATGCCCCAGGCCGAGACGATCGAAGCAATCGACAGGTTGGGACGGTCGCTGGCGACCAGCGCATTGGCATCCTTCAAAAACTGCTCGCGCTTCTTGGCATCCATCTCGACGCCAGCATCCTCGATCAGCTTGTCCATCGAAGGATTGGAATAACCTCGGATGTTGAAGGCGCCGAGCTTCTTCGCCGGATCGTTTGTGTGGACGAGCGAGGACAGCGTGTAGTTCGCTTCGCCCGTCAGCGTGCCCCAGCCCGACATGGTCAGCGAATAGTCGCCGCGCGTATTTGCCGGGAAGTAGACGGCACCCGGTTGGGCATTGGCCTCGACCTGAATGCCGATCGCCGTCAGCATCTGGGCAATCGTCGTGCCCGTATCCTTGTCGCCGGGCAAGCGGTCGTTGGTGAAGCTGAACACGACCTTGAACCCGTCCGGATAACCGGCCTCGGTCAGGAGCTTCTTGGCCTTCTCGACATCCGATGCTGGTGCCTTCACATCAGGATTGTAGCCGAAGATGTTGGGGGTCACGAGCTGCGACTGTACTGTTCCCATGCCTTCCATGGCGATTTCTGTGATGGTCTCACGATCGATGGCAAGATCGAAAGCCTCACGAACCTTCGGGTCGAGGAAGGGGTTCTTCGGCAGAGGCGAACCGTCCTTGGCCGTGACCTGCGGCGGCTTTTCGCGGAAATCGAAGGCTATGTTGAAGAGGTAGACGCTATCCTGGCGGACGATGCTGAGTTTGCTGTCGGTTTCGAGCGTCGGAACGTCCGATGCGGGAATGCGGGCGATCAAATCGACCTGGCCGGCCTTCAGCTGTGCAACGCGGGCTGCGTCATTCGGGATTTCCTTTCGGGTAACCTTGCCCCAAGGCTCCTTGCCACCCCAGTAGCCGTCGAAGCTCTCCAGCACGAGCTGTTCCTTCGGCGTCCAGGACACGAATTTGTAGGGACCGGTGCCGATTGCGGCCTTGCCGGAATTGAAGCCTTCGGCTGCCTTTTCAGCGCTATCGGAATAATCCTTGGCTGCGACATGCGACACGACGAAGAGGCGGATGAAATCGTTCGGCAGGTTCGGAGCGGGACCATCGGTCTTGACCCGAATGGTATGTGCATCGACGATCTCGGTGCTTTTCACGCGGCGAACATAGATCGTCGTCGGATTGGGGCCGGCAACCTTCGGAATGCGCTCGATGGAGAATTTAACGTCTTCCGCGGTGAAGTCGGACCCGTCATGGAATTTCACGCCTTCGCGCAGCTTGAACTCCCAGGTCGTATCGTCGATCGCCGTCCAGGAGGTGGCAAGGCCCGGCTCCAGTTCGAGATTGTTACCCGACTTGATGAGTGAATCGTAGATATGCTTCATCGCCTCGGCATGGGTGCCGGCGGCGGTGAAATCCGGATCGATGGACAGCGGACCGGCGCGGACACCGATAGTGAGATCAGCTGCCAAAGCCGAGCCCGAAACGCCGCTGAGCAGCATCGTTGCAAGCGCAACTGTGCGAAATGTCTTGGAAATCGTCATTCCTCGTTCTCCTCAATACTTGTGATTAATGGCCAGTTCGGTGAATCCACGACGATCTTGGCGAGTAGCTCCGACAGCATCAGCTGTTCGGCCGGCGTCAGCGCGGAGGCCATGGCCTTTTCCCGCTCTACCATCGGCTGCATGGCCTGATCGACGATACGTCTGCCTTCGTCTGTGATGTAGAGAACGAAGCTTCTCAAATCCGCCTGATCGACTTCACGGCGGATGATGTTCTTGTCGATCAGCTTCTGTATCGCCCGGCTGATCGTATTCTTGGGAAAGCCCGAGGAACTGCAGATGGCGCTTGCCGTCAGCCCATCCGACAGGCCGAGCGAATAGAGCACTACGAATTCGGGACGGGGGAGCCCGTACTCCTTCTCGAACCGGCGATAGATCGGCTCGTTGAACTGAAGTGCCAGGAAGTTGATGCGGAACGACAGCCAGCATGGATTTTGCCAGAGCTTGACGGCGACGAGATCTTCCACATGGCGGTGGCCGGCCGCAGCCAGACCGCCTTCACGCAAAAGATTATCCAGCGCCTTTTCATCCGTTTCACGCACGCGTCGATTTCCATCCATATCCAATTTAGTCCCGTATGGAACTTGACGCTGCATTAATTGGCTGTCAATTTCTTTTTTTTAGTCCCGTATGGAACTTTGCATTTGGCGCAACATCGCGCCTAAAAGCATATTTTTTGTGCGTTTTGGCTGTACTCAGCAAATTCTTTGCGCATGCCGGCCGAAACGGAGAATGGAGATGAGATAAGTGAAGATCGCGGATATGAACTGGATGCAGGTGGAGACGCGAGCCGCTGGTGACGATCGTTGTATTTTGCCGATCGGCAGCGTCGAACAGCACGCCTATCTCAGCCTTGCGACCGACATGATCCTGGCGGAAAAAGTCTCAGTCGATGCCGCCGAGCCGCTCGGTGTCCCGGTCTTCCCGGCCCTGCCCTATGGCCTCGCCTCATCCTTCGCGAGCTTTCCCGGCACGCTGACCCTGTCGCTTGCAACCTATATCGGCGTGATCCGCGACCTTCTCGACAGCATCTACCGCTCCAGCTTCCGCCGGATCCTCGTCGTCAACGGCCATGGCGGCAACACACCGGCAATGACAGTGATCTCCGAATGGCTGAACGATCACCCCGACGCATCGGTGAAATTCCACGACTGGTGGCGCGCGCCGAAGACGATGGCGAAAGTCGTCGAAATCGATCCGGCAGCTTCTCACGCCTCCTGGATGGAAAACTTCCCTTGGACACGTACCGGTGATGCGCGCCAACCCTCGACGCAGAAGCCGAGAATAGACTTTGCCGCGCTGGCGCGGGTCGATACGGAGCGCAAGCGCGCCCTGCTCGGCGACGGCAACTATCACGGTCTCTATCAGCGCCCCGATGAGGACATGCTGGCAATCTGGTCGGTCGCGGTTTCGGAGACACGTGAACTTCTGGAGAGTGACTGGCACTAAACGCCACCATCAAGGGCCGCGAAGGCGCGCCGCACTTTGAAACCCGCACGAGACGGGAGAACGGGAACAGATGTTGGGCTTCATCTTGCAAAGACTATGGCAGGCGGCGATCGTCGTGCTGGCCATGTCGGCGCTGGTTTTCTGCGGCGTTTATGCCGTGGGCAACCCGATCGACGTGTTGATCTCGCCGGATGCGACACAGGACATCCGCGCCGCCGTCATCGCGCAATACGGATTGGACCTGCCGCTCTGGCAGCAATATTTCGGCTTTCTCGGCCGGGTGTTCGAAGGCGATTTCGGCCGTTCCTTCGTTTATAATATGCCTGTCAGTGAGTTGATCCTGTCGCGCCTGCCGGCAACGCTGGAACTGACGCTGGCGGCCGTGCTTTTTGCCAGCCTCGTCGGCATCCCGATCGGCATGTATGCCGGTTATCGGCCCAACAGCCCGGTGTCGCGGACCATCATGGCGCTGTCCATTCTCGGCTTTTCCGTGCCTACCTTTTGGTTCGGCCTGATGCTGATCATGCTGTTTGCCGTGCAATGCGGTTGCATGCCCGCGGGCGGGCGCGGTGATACGGTGAGCCTGTTCGGCGTCGATTTCAGTTTTCTGACGGCTGACGGCCTGTCGCACATGATCCTGCCGGCCTTGAACCTCGCACTTTTCAAGTTCTCGCTGATGATCCGGCTGGCGCGCGCAGGCACCCGCGAACTGATGCTCAGCGATACGGTCAAGTTCGCCCGCGCGGCCGGCATTTCGGAATTCACCATTCTTAGCCGCCATGTGCTGAGATTGATTTCGATCCCGCTCGTCACCGTCTTCGGCCTGGAACTCGGCTCCACGCTCGCCTTTGCAGTGGTAACCGAGACGATCTTCTCCTGGCCCGGCCTCGGCAAGCTCATCATCGACAGCATAACATCGCTCGATCGTCCCGTTATGGTCGCCTATCTTATGCTGGTCGCCATGCTGTTCATCGTCATCAATCTTGTGGTCGACCTTACCTATGCGCTGCTCGACCCGCGCCTGCGGAAGGGAAGAGCCTGATGCGCGACACGCCATTTTTCCACTTTCTTGAAGAGTTCCGTCGCAACAGGGTCGCGTTCGGTGCGGCCATCGTTGTCGGCCTCATCGTCATCATCGCGCTTGTCGCTCCGCTGGTAACTCCGCAGGACCCTTACGATCTTGCCCATCTCGTGCTGCGCGATGCAAGAAGGCCGCCGGGTTATGTCGGCACGGGCGGCTATACCCATTGGCTGGGCACGGATTCGCAAGGGCGCGATCTCCTGTCGGCGATTATCTACGGTCTGCGTATTTCGCTGCAGATGGGCGTGATTGCCGGCGGCATCGCGCTCGTCATTGGCGCGGTCGTCGGCTGTGCTGCGGCCTATATCGGCGGGCGGTTCGAAAGCCTCGTCATGCGCATCGTCGATCTGCAGCTTTCGTTTCCGGCAATCCTGCTCGCCTTCGTCATCGCAGCCATTCTCGGTCAGGGACGTTATCAGCTTATTCTCGCGCTGATCTTCGCCCAATATGCCTATTTCGCCCGCACCGCCCATGGCGCGGCATCGGCCGAACGGCAGAAGGATTATGTCGAGGCTGCACTCTCCATCCCGCTGTCTCCATTACGTGTGGTGTTGCGGCATATCCTGCCCAATTCCTTGCCGCCGCTGATCGTGGTTGCGACGGTCCAGGTAGCAAGCGCCATCTCGCTCGAAGCTACGCTTTCCTTCCTTGGTGTCGGGCTGCCGCCGACCGAACCGTCACTCGGCATGCTGATTGCCAACGGCTTTCAGTACCTCCTCTCCGGCCGTTACTGGATTTCGATCTATCCCGGCGTAGCGCTGATCCTATTCATCGTCTCGCTCAATCTCGTCGGCGACCAGATCCGCGACCAGCTCAACCCGAGGCTTCGCCGATGACCGAAGAAACCACTGCACCACTTCTGGAAGTCTCCAATCTTCGCACCTGGTTCCCCAGTGCAAGGGGCGAGATCAAGGCAGTCGACAGCGTCTCCTTC
Organism: Neorhizobium sp. LMR1-1-1.1; assembly: GCF_040675795.1. Lineage (NCBI taxonomy): Bacteria > Pseudomonadati > Pseudomonadota > Alphaproteobacteria > Hyphomicrobiales > Rhizobiaceae > Neorhizobium > Neorhizobium sp. LMR1-1-1.1. The sequence goes on along the minus strand of NZ_JBEGHE010000069.1, from coordinate 43,470 downwards.
TCGCTGGCCCCCGGTGAGGTTCTCGGCCTTGTCGGGGAATCCGGATCGGGAAAGTCTATCACCGGCTTCTCTATTATCGGCCTGATCGATGAACCCGGCCGGATCGTCGAGGGCTCGATCAAGCTTGAAGGCCGTGAACTGATCGGCCTTCAACCGCACGAGTTGAGGAAGATCCGTGGCAAGACCATTTCCATGGTTTTCCAGGACCCGATGATGACGCTGAACCCGGTGCTCAGCATCGGCACGCAGATCAGGCTTGCACTCGAAGCCCATGAGAACATCAGCGCGGCAGAAGCACGCGAAAGGGCGATCAAGGCACTGGCGCAGGTTCGCATCACCGATCCCGAGCGTAAAGTCGACTTTTTCCCGCACCAGTTTTCCGGCGGCATGCGCCAGCGCGTGGCGATCGCGATCGCACTGCTTCATCGCCCCAAGCTGATTATCTGCGACGAGCCGACGACCGCGCTGGACGTCTCGATCCAGGCTGAAATTCTCGCAGAAATGAAAGAACTCGTCGCTGAACTCGGTACAGCGCTGATCTGGATCAGCCATGATCTCGCAACCGTTGCCTCTATTGCCGACCGGGTGGCCGTCATGCGCTTCGGCAAGATAGTCGAGATCGGGCCGGCACTCGGCGTGCTGACCAGACCGCAGCACGATTACACCAAGGCGCTGCTCGATGCCCTGCCCTCACGGGCAAAACCGGGCGAGCTTCTGCTGCGCGGCAGCGGTATCGCGGATGCTACCCCGCCGTCCCGAAAGACCGCAACAAGCGACCTGCCACCCCTGGGCAGCCCGTATCTGGTGATCGATACCGCCGTCAAACGCTTCGAAAAGCAGGCCGGCCTGTTCAAGAACCTGGCGATCCGCACCGGCATCGCTCAGCCTCAGGCAGTCGTGCAGGCCGTGGATGGCGTCTCGATCACGCTGAAACGAGGCGAGGTGCTTGGCCTTGTCGGTGAATCGGGTTCGGGCAAGTCGACGCTCGGACGCATGGCAGCCGGCATAACCGTGCCGACATCCGGCACCATTCGTCTCGCGGGCAAGCCGGTCATGAGCGCCGGTCGTAGTCCGCGCAAGGTGACCACCCGCGTGCAGACCATCTTTCAGGACCCGTTCGCCTCGCTCAACAGCCGCATGCGCGTCGGTGATATCGTTGCGGAAGGCCCGCTGGCACACAAACTCGTCTCACGTGCCGAGGCGCCTGAATATGTTGCCCAATGGCTGTCGGCAGTCGGCCTCGATCCGTCCTTTGCCAATCGCTTCCCGCACCAGTTTTCCGGCGGGCAGCGGCAGCGCATCGCGATCGCCCGCGCTCTCGCCATGCAGCCGGATGTCATCGTCTGCGACGAACCGGTCGCCTCGCTCGACGTGTCGATCCAGGCGCAGATCATCAACCTGCTGATCCGTCTGCGGTCCGAACTCAACCTGTCGCTGATTTTCATCAGCCATGACCTCTCCGTCGTGCGGCACCTCTGCGACCGGGTGGCGATCATGTATCGCGGCCGGATCGTCGAAGAAGGCGGTGCCGCGGCAATCTACGACAACCCGCAACACGACTACACCAAGCGGCTGCTGGCAGCCGTTCCCGTTTTGCCGACCGCGGCATAATCATTACTGGAGGATCACTCACATGGAACCATGGGAATGGGAAGAAGGGACCTGGCGCGGCAAGGTCGAGAAGGTTCGCGCGGGCCGGTCGCTGAAGCCGAAGGCCTGGAAGGACGGCGCGCGTTGCGCCGTGGCACTTTCTTTCGATAGCGACCACGAGACCAATGAGTTACGCGACGGCGGCGACTCCATCGGCCGCATGTCGCAAGGCCAGTATGGCAATCGCAAGGGCGTGCCGCGTATTCTCGAAACGCTCTCCGCTGCCTCGATTCCGGCGACCTTCTTCGTGCCGGCCGTCACCGCCCTGCTCTATCCAGACGAGCAACGGCGCGTGATTGCCGAAGGCCACGAGATCGGCCTGCATGGCTGGATCCATGAGGTGAACACCAAGGTGCCGGCAGATAAGGAACGCGAACTGCATTTCCGCGCCGCCGATACGCTGGAGAAAATCACCGGCATCCGCCCCGTCGGCATGCGCACGCCGTCCTGGGATTTTTCCTCAGTGACGCTTGAGATCGAGCGCGAACTCGGGCTGATCTACGATTCCTCGCTGATGGCCGACGATGACCCTTATGAGCTCGTCGAAGAGGGCGAAGCGACGGGCATGGTCGAGTTGCCGGTCGAATGGATCCGTGACGACGCGGTCTATTTCAACATGAACCGTTTCACAGCGCTCAGGCCCTACACGCCACCGACCGCCGTTCTCGACATCTTCAAGCGCGAATTCGACCGCGCCTACCAGGAAGGCGGGCTGTTTCTGCTCACCATGCATCCGCATGTCTCGGGTTATCGCTCACGCATCTTCATTCTCGAAGAACTGATCCGGCATATCCAGGGTCATGAGGATGTCTGGTTCGCCACTCATGCGGATATCGCCCGTTTCGTGAAGGAGGATGCCGGTGTCTGACGGACAGAGGAAGGTTGCGATCGTCACCGGCGGCGGTCGCGGCATCGGCCGTGGCTGCGCGCTCGATCTCGCCCGCCACGGCTTCGATATCGTGATTGTCGACCTGATCAAGGGTGATCTCGTCAGCACGGCTGCGGAAATCCGTGAGCTCGGCCAGGAAGCCTTGACGTTCATCGCGGATGTCAGCGATCACGCGCGTGCGGCCGAAATCGTGACCGAGGTCGATAGGCACTGGGGGCGCATCGACGTCCTGTTCAACAATGCCGGTCGTTCGATGTCGAAGGGGATCGAGGAAATTTCCGAGCAGGAATTCGACGATACGATCGCCATCAATCTCAAGGGCGCATTCAACTATATCCAGCCGACAGTTCCGATCATGCGTCGCAATGGCGGTGGGCGGATCATCAACATGTCGTCGATGAACGCCCATACTGGCGGCGTCACCAGCGCCGTCAGCAAATTCTCCTATACCGCTGCCAAGGCCGGCATCATCGGCATGACGAAAGCACTGGCCAAGGAGCTTGCGCCGGAAATCGTCGTCAATGCCGTCTGCCCCGGTGTGATCAAGACCGAACGATCAAACGCCATGATCGATGCGCGGGAGGCAAGCCTTTCTGCCGGCATATCGCTAGGCCGTGTGGGAACTCCGCAGGATGTCGCAAGTGTTGTGACGTTTCTGGCAACCGCCGAACCGAATTTCATAACCGGCCAGGACATCCAGATCGACGGCATGCAGTGGGTGAGGTGAAACGACCGGTTACCGTGACGTGAGGTAGCAAGCCGCGTGTCTTACATTCTTTGCCGATCTGACGAAAAGATGAGTGTTCCTTAGGTTACTCTTTTTCGACGCCTTCCGTCAGGCCGTCATAGACCGACATCAGCGCATTGGTGATCGCTTGGCCTAGCGCATTGCCGGCTGCGCGAACATCATCGTCGTTTCCGTCGCGCGCCGCGCGTGCAAGTTCGAAGCCTTGGTCGGCGACAAGCTGCTTTGCGACCTCTATCGCCCAAAGACCGAAGTCACCGCGATTGCCGATCTCGATCGTGTCGTCCATATCATTGCTCCCTCAGTTGTGGCTCCCATCTAACGTAAACGGCGCTCAAGACAAGCTCCGAACCGGCCTCGGTCATACGCGGCGCCTTCAGAAGAAGCGTGATCTTCATATTTGAAATTCGTATAATTCTAATTCGATTATAATAATAAATTATATTGCAGTGCGGAATTTTCGATGGAACTATGGAGGCAACAAGGGTCGCTAAAGGCCTGGACCACCAGTAGGAGAACATCGATGAAATCCTTTATAAAGGCCGGCATTGTCGGCTTATCGACACTTTTTGCCTGCAGTTCAGCCTTCGCGCTTGGCGACCCGATCAAGACCGCGATCGACGCGACCTTTGCGCCGCACGCCATGCCTACCCTCGACGGCAAGATCGAGGGCTTCAATGTCGATATGGCCAACCTGATCGGTGAACGCCTCGGCAAGAAGGTCGATCTGACCGGCGCCCAGTTTTCCGGTCTCATCCCTGCACTCCAGGCCGGCACCTACGACTTTCTCGTCGCACCGGTGACGGTAAACAAGGAGCGTGCCGCGAACCTTCTCTTCACCGAAGGCTTCATGGACACCAATTTCGGCTTCGTCGTCCCGGCCAATGCCCCGGAATACAAGACGCTCGAAGACTTCAAGGGCAAGACGATCGCCGTCAACAAGGGCTCTGCCTATGACAGCTTCCTGCGCGAGAAGGAAAAGGAATTCGGCTGGAAGGTCGAAAGCTATGGCACCAATACGGATGCAGTCGCAGCCGTAATGGCAGGCCGTGCGGATGCCAATCTTGCGGGCAACACCGTTGCCGCATGGTCGGTGAAGCAGAACCCACGCCTGAAACTGTCCTTCGAATATCAGACCGGCCTCGTCTGGGCGCTTTCCTTCCGCAAGGGCGATGAGGAAAACCGCGATCTGGTGGACCGCGCAATCGAATGCCTGAAGCTGGACGGCTCCATGGCCAAGCTTTCCGAAAAATGGTTCGGCGTCACGCCGGTTTCCGGAACGACAATCGTTACTCCGACCAAGGGTTTCGGCGTGCCGGGCTTCGAAGGTTACAAGGACGATGACCACAAGGCATCCTGTGAGAACCTGAAGTAATCCTTGCATCGTGGACGGGCGGGGCCTCCCACTCGCCTGTTCGCACTCTTTTACAGATCAAGATGCGACCGGCCGCTACAGGTCGTATCCACGCGGGCTTTCTTGCGGCCGAGATCAAATCAGCCAGCCCGCCTTGCACCGAGCCTGCACGGAGTAGCCTGAATGGCCAATCGCCCCATGCTGGAAATCGTCTCGCTGGAAAAGCGCTTCGGTACCAACACCATTCTGAAGAAGATCGATCTCAAGGTTGCAGAGGGCGAACTCGTCTTCGTCATCGGACCGTCCGGTTCCGGCAAAAGCACGATGCTGCGCTGCTGCAATCGTCTTGAAGAGCCGACATCCGGCGACATCATTGTCGATGGCCGCAACATCATGGCCGGCACCCGCCGCGATCTCGACAGCATGCGGCTGCAGATCGGCATGGTCTTCCAGGGCTTTCACCTCTATCCGCATATGACCGTGTTGAGGAATGTCACGCTTGCCCAGCGCAAGGCGCTCAAGCGTACGAAGGCGGAAGCCGATGCGCGCGCGATCGACATGCTCGAACAGGTCGGCATGGCCCACAAGGCGGATGCCTATCCCGGCGAACTCTCCGGCGGCCAGCAGCAGCGCGTCGCGATTGCCCGCTCGCTGGCGCTCGATCCGAAAGTCATGCTGTTCGACGAACCGACGTCGGCGCTCGATCCCGAACTGGTCGGCTCTGTGCTGAAGGTGATGAAAGACCTCAAATCCAAGGGCATGACGATGGTCGTCGTCAGCCACGAAATGGGCTTTGCCCGCGAGACTGCCGATCGTGTCGTCTTCATGGATGGCGGTGTCGTCGTCGAGCAGGGCACTCCGGAGGAGATTTTCGGCGCGCCGAAAGCCGAGCGCACTCGCGCCTTCCTTTCGCGCGTTTCCGGGTAACCGCCATGGACCGGTTTCTGCAAACCTTCTTCAACCCTGTGGTGATGGCGCAATATACGCCGGATATCATTGCCGGCGTCTGGGTGACGCTCCAGATCGCTGCAGCCGTCATCGTCGCCGGCATTGCAGGCGGTCTGGCGCTCGCCTGCCTGCGCAGCTATCGCATCAGGGCGTTGAATTTCTTCATCATCTGTTATGCCGACATCTTTCGCGCGCTGCCGCCGCTCGTCGTCATCCTCATCCTCTATTTCGGCTTTCCCTCGATCGGTATCCAGCTCTCCGGGCCGATGGTGCTGTTCATAGTGCTGGCCGCGACGCTTGCGGCCTTCGCCGAGGAAATTTTCTGGGCCGGTTTCTCGTCGGTCGAAAAGGGTCAGTGGGAAGCCGGTATTGCCACGGGTCTCGGTTTCACCCGCACGCTCGCCTATGTCGCCCTGCCCCAGGCCGTGCGGCTCGCCATTCCGCCGCTCGTCAACCGTGTTCTGGCGATCACCAAGATGACGGCGCTCGGCTCCGCCATCGGCGTATCCGAAATCCTGTCGAGCGCCACGACGGCGCAGAGTTTTTCCGGCAGCGCCACGCCGCTCACCATGTCGGTCGTCGCCTATCTGGTGATTTTCCTGCCGATGGTTGTTGTCGCCCGCTGGCTGGAAAGCCGCACCGCCTGGAAGAAGCGGTAGGAGGCCGACATGGATATCTTTATCGATCAGTTCTTCAATATCGAGATCATGCGCAAGTCGCTGCCGCTGCTCTTCAAGGGCCTGTGGATGACATTGCAGCTCTGCAGCGCCGTCATCCTGCTCGGGCTTATCGGCGGCCTGTTCGTCGCACTCGGCAATATGAGCGAGCGCCGCTGGCTGCGCTGGATCTCGATTGCCTATACCGATCTCTTCCGGGCGCTGCCGCCGCTGGTTCTGTTGATCTTCATCTATGCCGGCCTGCCCTTTGCCGGCATCAACATTTCGCCCTTTGCCGCCGTCGTCATTGCCTTCCTGCTTAACAATTCCTCCTACTATGCGGAAGTCTATCGCGCTGGCCTCATCTCCGTCGCGAAAGGCCAGTGGGAAGCGGCACAATCGACAGGCCTCAGCCCCGCGCAGACGCTGATCCATGTCGTCCTGCCACAGGCAGTGCGCAACATCCTGCCGGACCTTTTGTCGAACACGGTGGAGGTGGTGAAGCTCACCTCGCTCGCCTCCGTCATCTCGCTGTCCGAGCTTCTCTACAATGCCGGCATGGCCCGCTCGGTTACCTACAATGCCTCACCACTGGTGCTGGCCGCTCTCTTTTATCTCGTGCTGCTGTGGCCGCTGGTGCGCCTCGTCAGCCATTTCCAGCGGCGCCTGGCCGCCTGATCGCTTCGAAAGGAAAAACATCATGACCGTCATGAAGATCGCAGGCGCCCAGCTCGGCGCCATCCAGAAAGCCGACAGCCGCGAAAGCGTGGTCAAGCGCATGATCGCCCTGCTCGATGAGGCAGCCGGAAAGGGTGCCGATCTGGTCGTCTACCCGGAACTGGCGCTGACCACCTTCTTCCCCCGCTGGTATATGGAAAATCAGGCCGAGATCGATTTCTGGTTCGAAACGGAAATGCCGAATGCGGCTACCCAGCCGCTGTTCGACCGCGCCCGCGAACTCAATATCGCGATCACCTTCGGTTACGCCGAAAAGACGCCGGACGGCCATTACTACAACACATCGATCATCACGGACCGGCAGGCCAATATTGTTGGCAAGTACCGCAAGATCCATCTTCCGGGCCATTCCGAATACGATAGCGAACGCGCCTTCCAGCATCTCGAAAAGCGCTATTTCGAACCCGGCGACCTGGGCTTCAACGTATGGCGCAACGAGGGCGTCATCATGGGCATGGCGATCTGCAACGATCGCCGCTGGCCGGAAACGTTCCGCTGCCTCGGCCTGCAGGGCGTCGAACTGGTGACGATCGGCTACAACACGCCTTCGGTGAATGCCCAGATGAGCGCCGAAGGCCTTGAAAAGCGCCTGTTCCACTCGGAACTCTCGCTGCAGGCGGGCGCCTATCAGAACGCCACCTATGTCGCCGGCATCGCCAAGGCAGGTGTCGAGGATGGCCATCCGCTGATGGGCGGCTCGATCATCGTCGATCCGGACGGCTTCATTCTGGCAAGGGCGGTCACTGAGGAAGACGAGCTGATAATAGCCGAATGCGATTTTGCCAAATGCGACTTCGGCAAGAAGACGATCTTTGATTTCGAGCGCCATCGTCGTATCGAACACTATGGCCGCATCACGAGCCAGACCGGCGTTATCGTCGAAGTATAGGGAATAGCGAAATGACAGAGTTCGATACCGTCATCCATGGCGGCCGTATTGCCACCGCATCCGATGTTTTCGATGCCGATATCGGCATCATCGACGGTCGCGTCGCCGCAATCGGCGAGAAGATCGCCGGCGGCGCTCGACGTATCGATGCGGGCGGCAAGCTGGTGGTTCCAGGCGGCATCGAAGCACACGCCCATATCGCCCAGGAAAGTTCGAGCGGCCTGATGTCCGCCGACGACTATTATTCGGGCTCTGTCTCCGCCGCCTTCGGTGGCAATTCCTCCTTCATTCCGTTTGCAGCACAGCATCGCGGTCAGTCGATTGCCGATGTCATTTCCACCTATGACGGCCGCGCGGCGCCGCAATCGGTGCTCGACTATTCTTACCATCTGATCATTTCCGACCCGTCCGCCGCTGTGCTGGAAGAGCTGCCCGGCGTCTTTGCTCGCGGTATCACCTCCTTCAAGGTGTTCATGACTTACGACCTGATGAACATCGGCGATGGCGGCATGCTCGACATTCTGACGGTGGCGAAGACGCATGGCGCGCTGACCATGGTCCATGCCGAAAACAACGACATGGTCAAATGGATGAACAAGCGGCTGGCCGCTTCCGGCCTCACCGCGCCGAAATACCATGCCATCAGCCGTCCGGAACTGGCCGAAGAAGAAGCGATCAACCGCGCCGTCTCACTGGCGAAACTCGTCGACGCCGCGCTCTTCATCGTCCATGTCTCGACCGCTGGCGGTGCCGCCATCGTCCAGCGGGAAAAGCTTGCCGGCACGAAACTGTTTGCCGAAACCTGCCCGCAATATCTGGCGCTGACCCGCGAAGACCTCGACCGGCCGGGCATGGAAGGTGCAAAATTCATCTGCTCGCCGCCGGTGCGCGATACGGCAACCCAGGCCGCACTCTGGCGGCATGTGCAGTCCGGCACATTCGAAAGCGTGTCTTCCGACCACGCGCCTTACCGCTTCGATGCCACAGGCAAGTTCGCCAATGGCACCGATGCACCCTACCCCAGGATTGCCAACGGCATGCCCGGCATTGCCATGCGCCTGCCCTACCTCTTCTCCGAAGGCGTCGCCAAGGGCCGGATCACGCTGCAGCAGTTCGTTGCGCTTTCAAGCACGAACGCGGCCAAGACATTCGGAGTGGCGAAAAAGGGCACAATCGCGCCTGGTTACGATGCCGACATCGTCATCTGGGACCCGGAAGCCCGCCGCACGGCAACGCTTGCCGATCAGCATGACAACATGGACTACACGCCCTTCGAGGGCATGGAGATTGAGGGCTGGCCGGTCCTCACGATGAACCGTGGCGACGTCATCGTCGAGAACGGCGAGTTGAAGGCGGAGCGCGGCCGCGGCCGCTTTATCGCCCGCAACCCGGTCAATCTCACGGGCAAGCCCGGCTACCGCGCCAAGGAACTCGATCCGGTGCAGAATTTTGGCGTGGAGATCGCACCATGAGCAATATCGGCCCGATCCTCGTCATCAATCCGAACAGTTCCGAAAGCGTAACCGAAGGCCTTCGTGAAGCAGTTGCCGGCATGCAGTTTCCCGGCGGCCCGGTTATCGAATGCGTCACCATTAAGGAAGGCCCGCCCGGCGTCGTCACCCAGCGCCATGTCGACGAGGCTTCGCTTCGCACGGCAGACCTGATCGAAAGCCGGCCGGATGCGTCCGCCTATGTACTGGCCTGCTATTCGCAGCCCGGCCTTGATCTCGCCCGGTCGATCACCACCAAACCCGTCTATGGCATTCAGGACGCCGGTGTGTTGAGTGCGCTGGCGCTTGCCGATCTCTTCGGTGTCATCGCTGTCGCCGAAGGCTCGATCCCGCGCCACCTGCGCAATCTTCGTCGGCTCGGTGTCGATGGCAGGCTTGCCGGTGAGGTCGCGCTCGAAGGTTCGATCAGCGTCGCGGAAAGCGGCCATGGCGAGGAGAGCTATTCGGCACTGCTCAAGGCCGGCACGAAACTGCGCCAGATGGCCGCCGGTGCCGTCGTGCTCGGCTGCGCCGGCATGTCCGGCCACCGCCGCAGGCTGGAAGGAGAACTCGGCATCCGCGTCATCGACCCGACCCAGGCGGCCGTTGCCATGGCCCTCGGCGCAGTTTTGACCTGACAGCCATGACCGAAATCGAGCACAAGCCGGATATCTCGCTGCGCCTTCTCGAAATCTTCGGCGCGATGATGCGTTGTGAGACGACAGTCGAGGCAGCCGAGCAGCTGGGCATCTCCCAGCCGGCCGTGTCGAACGGCATCCGCCAGCTCGAAAACCAGCTTGGCGTGACCCTGTTCGAACGCCTGCATCGGCGGCTGGAGCCGACCGAGGAAGCCCTGCTTCTATTCGAGGAAGTCCGCCCGGTCTTCAGCATGCTGCGCAACTTTTCCGCCCGCGCCCGTTCGATCAGGCATGGCACGTCGGGCCGGTTGCGGATCATGTCGACGCCGCCCCTCGGCAATACGGTCGCGCCGATGGCGCTCGCCCGTTTTCTAAAGGACCGGCCGGATGTTTCGGTCGCCTATGACGTACGTCGCCTCGAACACGTCATCGATGCCGTCCAGAGCGGTGCTGCCGATATCGGCCTCGCCATCGCGCTTGAGCGCCATCCATCAGTCAATGTCGAGGTTTTGGCGCGCACTCACATGGTCGCACTGGTGCCGAAGGAGCACGAGGTCGCGGCACGCCAGGAAGTGACGGTCAACGATCTCACGGAACATGGGTTCATCGGCCTGGAGGTCGAATCGCGCATGGGCCAGATGCTGCGCGACGCCTTCGAGCGCGACGGCATGACCTATGAGCCGCGTGTCGAAGTCCGTTATTGCGCGACGGCAGCGGTTCTGGCCGGTGCCGGGGTTGGCGCCGCTATCGTTGATCCCTATAGCGCCGCCTATCAGCCGTCTGAAGGACTGGTACAGCTTCCCTTCCAGCCGCCCTGCGAGATCCCGGCGGTGATGATCACCCGCAAGGGCGTTCCACGCTCGCGCCTGCTGCATGGTTTCATCGCCGAACTAAAACGAGCCGTCGGCGATGTGTTGTGATCCCTATTTTGCCTTATCGGCGCTGCACAGCATTCGCTGACCGCCACTCATCATCCTGAAGGAGAATCCGTCTTGTCCCGTATCGTCTATCTCAATGGCGAATGGCTGCCTGAAGCCGATGCCAAGGTTTCCATTTTCGATCGCGGCTTTCTGTTTGCCGATGCGATCTACGAAGTGACCGGCGTCATCGGTGGCAAGCTTCTCGAATATGACGGTCATTCAGCCCGCCTGAAGCGCTCGATCAGCGAACTGGGCATCGAATTACCGATCTCGACCGAGGAACTGCTGGAAGTCCATCGCGAGATCGTCCGTCGCAACGATCTGACGGAGGGCCTGATCTACCTGCAGATTTCCCGGGGCGCCGCCGATCGCGACTTCGCCTTCCCGAAAGAGCCGAAGCCGACGCTGGTTCTCTTCACCCAGGCGAAATCGGTGATCGAAAATCCCAAGGTGAAAGCCGGCATGTCCGTGGCGCTGCTGCCCGACTGGCGCTGGGAGCGTCGCGACATCAAGACCGTGCAACTGCTCTATCCGTCCATGGCCAAGATGCAGGCAATGGAAAAGGGCGCCGATGACGCCTGGCTGGTGGAAGACGGCTACGTTACCGAAGCAAGTTCGGCGACTGCCCATATCATCGACAAGAGCGGCAAGCTGATCACCCGGCCGCTGTCGAATGCCATCCTGCACGGCATTACCCGAGCCAGCGTCCTCGACATCGCCGACAAGGCCGGCATCCCTTACGAGGAACGCCCGTTCTCGCCGGAAGAGGCGAAGGGAGCAGCCGAAGCCTTCATCACATCGGCAACAAGTTTCGTCCTGCCGGTCACCGTGATCGACGGCCAGCCGGTGGGCGACGGCAAGCCCGGCCCGCTGACCCTGAAGCTGCGCGAGCTTTATATCGCGCACAAGACCGCCAGCGCGATCTGATCGTCAGTATCACTTTGAGACGAGCAAGGATGAAGCCATCCTTGTTCGTCGCAAGTTCTGTAAACCGCTTCCATACCGCGACTTCTCAGGTAGACCCACACCATCTCGGCCGGTCGCCGGAGTGTTGTTGTGCGATGCAAAAACGATTAAACTTGACTCATTTTATCACATTATATAGGTCAGCACAGTTGACTTATTTCCTGTGGGAGTCTGAGCATGGAAGCGATAAACAAGGGCTTCGGTCTATATGATCCCGCAGAGGAAAAAAGCAGCTGCGGCGTCGGCTTTATAACGAGAAAGAGCGGCGTTCAGACCCACGACGTATTGCTGAAGGGACACGAAGCTCTTTGCGCCGTCCCCCATCGCGGCGGCATGTCCGCAGAAGGTGTCGGTGACGGAGCTGGTATCTCCGTGGACCTATCTCTGGGCTTTTTCCGAAAGCTGACCGGACGCCCAGATCTTCAGCGGCGCCGCTTCGGCGTCGGCAACTTTTTCCTGCCAGCTAATCCCGCATTCTACGAAGAAGCAGAGCGCCTCGTCGAGGCGGCGCTGGCGGAACAGGGTTTCGGAATTCTCCTAAAGCGTGACGTGCCGGTCGACAATGATGCGATCCGTCCTGCCGCCATCCGTTATCAGCTGACGATTCGCCAATGGGTCTTTGGCTGTCACAGCGAGGCCGCTTCGCAGGCCGAATTCGACTTCCGCATCCACGAGGCGCTGCTTGCGATCGAGGCGGAAGCCTATACGCGCGCCGAACTTGGCGGTCTTTACCCGATTTCGCTCAGCGCCCGCACCCAGGTTCTGAAGGGCCGCCTCAATTCGGATGAGGTCATTCCTTATTTCCGCGATCTGGTGGATCCAGACCACATGATCCACACCATGTATTTCCACACTCGGTTTTCCACCAACACGGACCCGCATCCGTCCATGGCCCAGCCGTTCCGGCAGATGGCGCATAACGGCGAACTCAACACCGACCGCAAGAACCGCCTGTCCGAGGCAGCGATTGCGGCTGCGAAGAATGCTGCGATCATCCGTCCCAAGGGACAGTCGGACAGCTGCCGTCTCGACCAGACGCTGCAGTCCCGCGTTCTGGAAGACGGCCTCGATCTGGTAACCGCCGTTGTCTCGATGATGCCGCCGGCATGGGAAAACGACGAGACGCTATCGGCCGAAGTCGTCGCCATGCTCGAATATTTCTCGCTCTACGAGGAGAAGAACGACGGGCCGGCAGCGCTGATCTTCGGCAATGGCGATGTCATTGGCGCGCGTCTCGACCGCCTCGGCCTGCGCCCGCTACGCACTGTCGAGACGGAAGACTATCTCTGCGTCATGTCGGAAGCCGGTCAGATCGCCTTTCCGCCGGAAACCGTGCTCAACCGCGGCCGCATCGAAGCCGGCGGCATGCTCATTTACGATCACGTCGAAAAGCGCAGCTATGGCACGGTCGAAGCGCTGGAAATGCTGGCTGCCAGCAGGCCATACCGCGACCTGCTGGTCGAAGCCCGCGTGCGCCTTTCAGACCTGCCGGAAATCCCCGCCGAAGCTCAGGGCTCGCCGCTTCGCTATAATGGCGACCTTGAGCGCCACCAGCGTTACGTTGCCTATTCCCACAATCAGGAAAGCTTCAAGTTCCTGATGGACCCGATGCTTCAGACCGGCGCGGAAAAGATCTCCGCCATGGGCTATGGCAACGCCATCAACGCGCTGTCCGACCAGGAAGGCGGCGTCGCGAAGTATTTCTCGCAGCGTTTTGCCCAAGTGACCAACCCGCCGCTCGACAGCATCCGCGAGGCCGACGGCATGACGCTCAGGATCGCGCTCGGCGCCAAGCCGAATATCGGCGCGAAGGCAGCAAGGCAGATCGTCATCCCCTCGCCCATCCTCACTCATCTCGACATGCTGAAGCTGCGCGAGCAGACGGAAACACCTTTCCGCTGCTTCGAGATGCTCTACACGCCGATCCTCGACGATGCGGATGCCAATGCGCTGGCGCTTGAGGCCGGCATAGGCACGCTTTGCGATGCGATTGCAGCCTTTGCCCGCGAGGAAGGCGGGATTGCCGTCGTCACAGACCGGCATGTGTCACGCGACCGCGCGGCGCTTCCGATGATCCTTGTCGTCTCGGCAATCAACCAGAAGCTCATTGAGGAAGGCGCACGTCTGCGCGTTTCACTCGTCGTCGAAAGCGGCCAGATCTCGTCCTCCCACCATGTCGCGGCGGCGCTCGGCTTCGGCGCTTCGGCTGTTTACCCGCTCGGCGTGCAGTTCCGCGCCGAGGAAAAGTTCGGGGCGGAAGCCGACAAGGCCTTCAAGCGCTTCGCCAAGGCGGCCGAAAAGTCGCTGATGAAGACCATGGGCAAGGTCGGTCTCTGCACCGCCGAAAGCTATGTCGCCGGCGAATTTTTCGAGCCGAATTTCCTCGATACCAGCGATCCGGTGCTCAAGCGCTACTTCCCGAACGTCAAGACGCCGGTCGGTGGCGTCAACTTCAAGGTCATCGCCCAGGCGGTCGCCGACTGGCATGCCAAGGCATTGACGGTGAAGAGCGAGGATGAGATCCCGTTGCTTGGCCTGTTCAAGGAACGTGCAGAGGGTGCCGGTCATTCCTTCGGCACCACGGCCGTGCGTGGCTTCGTCGATATGACGGAGGAAATGCCCTCATTCGCCGAACCGGATGGCGAGGAAGATCCCTTCCTGCGCCTGCTCACCCTCAACCGCCTCGACGACGCTTTCGGCATCGACGACGCGGCCTATACCAACACGAGCTACGACCGCCTGTCTTCCGAAGCGATCGACCGTTTCACCATCACGCCCGGTTACCGTTCCTTCGCCCGGATGATGGCTGAAGAACGCGCCCGTCGTCCCGCCGCTCTTCGCGACGTGCTGGCCTTCCCGGCAGATGTCACCTACGCGACCTCACCGGACGATTTCCGCAAGGAGATGAAGCGGTTTTCCCGCAAGGGGAACAACAGCTTCCTCGTGCGTGGACTGTGCTGCGAGGCCTTACCCGACGATGTCTTCCGCCTGACCCTGACCGGTCCGCAGGGCGGCGATCTTGCCCGGCTTGCAGCGCTCGGCCAGTCGCTCGTCGTCCGCTTCGGCGCAGATATCCTCGGCCATTGGCTGGAAGGCGGTGCGCTTGCCGTCCACGCGAGCGGCCAGGCTCTCGCTTACCTGAAGCTTCTCGGCACCGCCCCCACCGGCATTGCGCTCGATGAGGTTCAGCCGGCGAGCGAAATCACGCCGCTTCTCGCATCGGGCGCCATGAGCCATGGTGCGCTGGTGGCAACCGCTCACGAAGCCGTCGCCCACGGCACCAACATGGTCGGCGGCATGTCGAATTCCGGCGAAGGCGGCGAACATATTTCCCGTTACGGCACGATCCGTGCCTCGCGCATCAAGCAGTTCGCGTCAGGCCGTTTCGGCATCTGGGCAGGTTACCTCGCCGATCCGATGCTGGATGAGCTGGAAATCAAGATCGGCCAGGGCGCAAAGCCCGGCGAAGGCGGACAGCTGCCTGCCGCCAAGGTGACGGTCGAGATCGCTGCGGCGCGCGGCGGCACGCCGGGCGTCGAACTGGTCTCGCCGCCACCGCATCACGATACCTATTCGATCGAGGATCTGGCGCAGCTCATCCACGACTGCAAGGCGGCGCGCGTGCGCGTCATCGTCAAGCTCGTCTCGTCGGAAGGTATCGGCACGATCGCCGTCGGCGTCGCCAAGGCGGGTGCCGATGTCATCAACGTCGCCGGCAATACCGGCGGTACCGGGGCGGCTGCCGTCACCAGCCTCAAATACACCGGCCGCGCCGCTGAAATCGGCATTGCCGAAGTGCATCAGGCGCTCTGCGCCAACGGGTTGCGCCAGAAGGTGCTGCTGCGTTGCTCCGGCGCGCACCAGACCGCCAGCGACGTGGTAAAGTCCGCCCTACTCGGCGGCGACAGTTTTGAATTCGGTACGACGGCGCTGATGATGCTGAAATGCGTCATGGCGAAGAACTGCAACATCAAGTGCCCGGCGGGCCTCACCACCAATGCCGAAGTGTTTGACGGCGACCCACGGGCGCTGGCGCAGTATCTCCTGAACATCGCCCATGAAACCCGCGAAATCCTCGCGTCCCTCGGCTTCCGGTCTCTTCGCGAAGCGCGGGGACGCAGCGACCTTCTTCACCTTCTCGATCACCCGTCCAGCGTCGGGCAGCTTGACCTCCGCGCGATGCTGCAGGTGGTCGAGGAGGTGAAGATCACCGATCCGGTCTATATGGAAAAGGATTACGCAGTCGATGATGCCTTCATCGACATGGTGCGCTCGGCATTGATCGACGGCGGCCTGCCGGTGGTCGAGCTTGGCGGCAACCAGCATCTCAACAACCGCAACAAGAGCGTCGGCGGCCAGCTGGCGGTCGATATCGAGCGGATGCTGAACCACGAACTGAGCGAGGACGAGACACGTCATCTTCCGGCGGTGCGGCAGGACAAGCGCGGTCGCCGTTTCCTCGATGCGGGTTCGGTCAAGATCGCCACATCCGGCTCCGCCGGCCAGTCCTATGGCGCATTCTGCAACGACGGCATGATGCTGACACATACCGGCACCTGCAATGACGGCGTGGCTAAGAGCGCCAATGGCGGCACGATCTCCGTTCGTTCGCCGGGCGGCGGTTCGGTCGAGGCAGGCGGCAACGTGCTGATCGGCAATTTCGCCCTGTTCGGTGCAACCGGCGGCCGCCTCTTCGTCGAAGGCCAGGCGGGCGACCGGTTTGCCGTGCGCAATTCCGGCTCCACCGCGGTCGTCGAAGGCGTTGGCGATTTCTGCTGCGAATACATGACCAACGGCGCCGTCCTCAATCTCGGCTCCTTCGGCAAGGGCGTCGGCAACGGCATGAGCGGCGGCTTCTTCTATCAGTACGATCCCTATCGCGACCTGCCGAAGAAGATGAGCCACGATTCCATCCTGATCGGCTCGATCGCCGATCCGACCGACCCTTATGTGGCCTTCCACGCCGACGCGATCCGCATGATGCTGCAATGGCATGTGGAAGCGACGGGATCGGAAAAGGCGCGCTGGCTGCTCGAAAACTTCGAAAGCGAACGCTCGAATTTCGTCTATTGCCTGCCGCGCGCACTGCTCCTCTATCAGGATAGCGATGCCATCCTGAAGGCGAAGAGCCGCAAGGACCTGATCGAGGAACTGTCGACCGCACTTGCCGGCCATCAGGTGCGCAAGTTCAAGCTCGCCTATCGCGATCGCAAGCCGATATTGAACGGCAAGGCTCCCGGCCATGGTGAGACGGACACCGAAGAGATGTTCACGCTCATCAACAACTACACGGTGCTTTCCATGGCGCAGTCGCTTGCGATGGCGCGGGTTCCCAACGCACTCGGCCCGTCCGAACCGGCGGTCGAAAAGGCGGTGCGCAACCTGATCCTGACCGAGGATTTCGCGCTGATGCAGAAACTGTCGCGTTATGCCCGCGAGGCGATTGCCGATTACGACGACCAGGGCCTTGCGGTTCTCGTCTCCGAAAAGCGGCTTTCGGATTATCGCCAAGCGCTCGCCGGCCGCAACACGCTGTCGATCGACAGCCCCGGCACCTATGGCTGGATCATCCAGCAGACGGAAAGCAACCGCGACCGGATCGGACGCATCCCGAGCTTCGAGGAGCTCTTTGCAGCCAAGGCCGTCGGTGGCCTTGCAACAGCCAGAGCCTGAGACCGTGCCGATGATGATCCCGCATATCCCCGAGGACGCTCCCTTCAACGGCGAACAGCGCGCCTGGCTGTCCGGTTTCATGGCCGGCCTCAATTCGCGCCTCATCGCTGGTGAAAATACCGCCAGCGCTCCGGCTTCTAGTGCCGCGCAGCCGATCCATATCCTTTACGGCACCCAGACCGGCAATTCCGAAAATCTGGCCATGGATGCCGCCGCTTCCGCCAAAGGCCTCGGGATGGCGCCGGAGGTGCGCGGCCTCGACGATATCGAGATGGAAGCGCTCGCGGCAATGCGCCATGTGGTGATCGTCACCTCCACCTATGGCGAGGGCGAGATGCCGGACAATGCCCAGCTTTTCTGGGAGGCATTGTCCGCCGATACCGCGCCGCGTCTCGAGGGCATGAAGTTCGCCGTCTTGGCTCTTGGCGATACCGGCTATGACGGCTTCTGCCAGGCGGGCAAGTTGATCGACACACGCCTCGAACAGCTCGGCGCCACGCGTATCGCCACCCGTCTAGATTGCGATATCGATTTCGAGGATGCCGCTGCCGCATGGTTTGGCGAAACCCTGCCGCTTGCGGCCGAAAAGCCGGTCGCCGGCGCAGCCACCGCGACGGCACCATCACGAGAACAAACCGGCTGGAGCCGTAAGAACCCTTACGTCTCGACAATGGCGGTCAATCGCCGCCTCTCCGGGGCAGCTTCGACCAAGGAAATCCGTCATTTCGAATTCGATCTGGCAGATAGTGGTCTCGTTTACGAAGCAGGTGATGCGCTCGGTGTCATGCCGGTCAACGATCCGGCACTGGTCGATCTGCTGATCGCAAGGCTCGGCGCTGCGGCCGAAACAGAAATCAGCGGTGCCTCACTCGGCGCGCGGCTCTCGACCCAATATGAAATCTCGACGCCGTCGCGCGACCTGATTGCCGAAGTCGAACGCCGTGCCGGCCACGAGGAACTCACCCATGTCGTCCGCAATGGCGACAAGGAAGCGCTCGATGCGTTTCTGTGGAGCAAGGACACGCTCGACCTGATCTCACTCATTCCGCAAGGCAGCCTGACTGCAAGCGAGTTCATCAATCTTCTGAAGCCGCTTCAACATCGCGCCTATTCGATCTCGTCCAGCCCGAAAGAGGCAGAAGGTAGCGTCCATCTCACCGTTGCAAGCGTCCGTTATCACGCTGCCAACCGCGATCGCGGCGGTGTCTGCTCGACCTATATGGCGGATCGGGTGACTGAGGGTGCCTCCGCAGGCATTTTCGTCTCGCCGAACAAGGCTTTTCGCGTGCCCGGCAATGACGATGCGCCGATGATCATGGTCGGTCCCGGCACCGGAATTGCCCCTTTCCGCGCCTTCCTGCAGGAACGTCGTGCCCGCGGGGCAAAGGGCCGCAACTGGCTGTTCTTCGGTGACCAACGCCGCGAAAGCGACTTCATCTATGAAGACGAGCTTTCGACGATGAGCCGCGACGGCCTACTGACCCGCCTCGATCTCGCTTTCTCGCGCGATCAGGATGCCAAGATCTATGTCCAGACGCGGATGAAGGAAAACGGCAAGGCGCTGTTTTCCTGGCTGGAAGACGGTGCCTCCTTCTACGTCTGCGGCGATGCCAGCCGCATGGCCCGCGATGTCGACACTGCGCTCGGTGAGATCATCGCCGAACATGGCGGCATGACCGCGGAAAAGGCAGCGGACTATCTGGCCGGCCTGAAGAAGGACAAGCGGTATCTCCGCGACGTCTACTGACGGCTGACTTATGCGGTTGCGAGCCTGACAGGTCAGTGGCTCGCGGACGCGAAGATCTCGATGACGAAACAGGGCTCTTGGGTCTCAAGCCTCAAGTCACGGCTATCTGCCGGATTATCAAGGATCACGGCGTCGAGCGGGCCAAGCTCGACCTGTGACACCTGCGCCTTGCCCGTCACAACGAGGATGACGAGTGTCGCCTCAGCAGAGAACCCGATCTCGCCGCCGTGCTCTGCCCGTGTCACACGATGCGAAAAGCGCCCGCGCCGGGTCATCACATTCAGATCGGTAATCGGCCCTTCCTGAAGCACGGCTTCGGTCTTGGCATCACCCGCAAACGAAAACGGCATAGATTTACGGCCAAGTATCGTCGACGCCATGCCTTCGACCGAAAGCATCATGCCATCCCCGGTCAGGATGCTCAGCGTCCGGTCAATGCCCGGAAAGATGGAGAACAGGCCATCGGACACGACCGGCGCCATGCTGATGCGCCAGTCGAATGTGTCGACGTTCGCGCTTTCAGGAAAGACGGCGATCTCGACCGTCTCTCCCTTGCCGTTCTTCCACGGCATGCGCTCGTGGTCGCCTGCACGAAGAATGCGCATCGGCTCAGTTTCCGAGGATGCCAGGGAGACGCAATCCCTTTTCGGTCGCGCATTCAACGGCGATCTCATATCCCGCATCCGCGTGGCGCATGACGCCGGTCGCCGGGTCATTCCACAGCACTCGCTCCAGACGGCGCTCGGCATCTTCCGACCCGTCAGCGCAGATCACCATGCCGGAATGCTGCGAATAGCCCATGCCGACGCCGCCGCCGTGATGCAGCGACACCCATGTGGCGCCCGATGCGGTATTCAGGAGCGCATTGAGCAGTGGCCAGTCGGAGACGGCATCCGATCCATCCTTCATCGCTTCCGTCTCACGGTTCGGCGACGCGACCGAGCCACTGTCGAGATGATCGCGGCCGATGACGATCGGGGCGGAAAGCTCGCCATTGCGGACCATTTCGTTGAAGGCGAGGCCGAGCTTGTGGCGATCACCGAGACCCACCCAGCAAATTCGTGCCGGAAGTCCCTGAAACGCAATACGTTCCTTCGCCATGTCCAGCCAGTTGTGCAGGTGCTTGTTGTCCGGCAGCAGTTCCTTCACCTTGGCATCGGTCTTGTAGATATCCTCCGGATCGCCGGAGAGTGCGGCCCAGCGGAACGGGCCGATGCCGCGGCAAAAGAGCGGACGGATGTAGGCTGGCACAAAACCGGGGAAGGCAAAGGCGTTTTCCAGCCCCTCATCCTTGGCCACCTGACGGATATTGTTGCCGTAATCGAGCGTCGGCACACCGGCATCCCAGAAGGCAACCATGGCTTCGACATGCGCCTTCATCGATGCGCGGGCGGCGACTTCAACCGACTTCGGATCGCTTTCGCGCTTGGCCTTGGCCTCCTCGACCGTCCAGCCGATCGGCAGATAACCGTTGCGCGGATCATGCGCCGAGGTCTGGTCGGTAACGATATCGGGGCGTGGGCCACCGGCCTGCATGCGCTTGACCAGTTCCGGGAAGATTTCGGCGGCATTGCCGAGCAGGCCGACCGATTTGGCTTCGCCCTTGGCCGTCCACTCGGCGATTAAGGCCAATGCTTCGTCCAGCGTCTTCGCCTTGGCATCGACATATCGAGTGCGCAGGCGAAAATCGATGCGGGTCTCGTCGCATTCCACCGCAAGGCAGCAGGCGCCGGCCATGACGGCGGCAAGCGGCTGGGCGCCGCCCATGCCGCCGAGGCCACCGGTCAATATCCACTTGCCCTTGAGGCTGCCGTTATAATGCTGGCGACCGGCCTCGACGAAGGTTTCATACGTGCCCTGAACGATGCCCTGCGTGCCGATATAGATCCACGAACCGGCGGTCATCTGGCCGTACATGGCGAGACCCTTCTTATCCAGCTCGTTGAAATGGTCCCAGGTCGCCCAATGCGGCACGAGGTTGGAATTGGCGATCAGCACACGCGGCGCATCCTTGTGGGTGCGGAACACGCCGACCGGCTTGCCGGATTGCACAAGCAGGGTTTCTTCTTCGGTCAGCGTCTTCAGCGTTGCGGCGATCTTGTCGAAATCGTCCCAGGTGCGGGCCGCGCGGCCGATACCGCCATAGACGACCAGCTCATGCGGGTTCTCGGCCACGTCCGGGTCGAGATTGTTCATCAGCATGCGAAGCGGCGCTTCCGTCGTCCAGCTCTTGGCATTGAGTTCAGATCCCCGCGGGGAGCGGACGTCGCGGATATTGTGGCGCGGATTGGTCATGACTTCTGTTCCCGTTGTTCTTCTGCAATCAGATGTCGAGCACCGGCAGGATGCCGGGAGAAATAGCGGAGGCGAGTGCACCGGATGAAACGAGGACACTCGCGGCAGCAAGATCCGGCGCCATGTAGCGATCGTCTTCGAGCGACGGAATGGCAGCGCGCAGCACCGCCACGGCCTTTTCCAACTCCGGGCTGGTCTTCAGCGGACCGCGCAGCTCGACGCCCTGAACCGCAGCAAGGGCCTCGATGCCGAGAATGCCGAACAGGTTTTCCGTCATCGCCAGCAGGCGGCGGGCACCGTGGCATGCCATGGAAACATGATCTTCCTGGTTAGCCGAAGTCGGCGTCGAATCCACCGAGGCCGGATGCGACATCTGCTTGTTTTCGCTCATCAGCGCGGCAGACGTGACTTCGGCGATCATCAGGCCGGAATTCAGGCCCGGTTTTTGCGAGAGAAACGCCGGCAGGCCATAAGACAGGGCGGGATCGACCAGAAGCGCTACACGGCGCTGGGCAATCGCGCCGATTTCGCAGATGGCGAGCGCCGTCTGGTCGGCGGCGAAGGCGACCGGTTCGGCGTGGAAATTGCCGCCCGAAACGACTTCGCTATCGGAGAGAACCAGCGGATTGTCGGTCACCGCATTGGCTTCGATTTCCAGCGTGCGGGCGACCTGTCGCAACAAGTCGAGGCAGGCGCCATCCACCTGCGGCTGGCAGCGGATGCAATAGGGATCCTGCACACGTTCGTCACCCTCGATATGGCTTTCGCGGATTTCGGAACCGGTCAGAAGCTGGCGCAGCGCGGCACCGGCATCGATCTGCCCCTTGTGACCACGCAAAGTATGGATGTCCGGATGGAAAGGGGCGGAAGACCCCATTGCCGCATCGGTGGACAATGCGCCAGTAACCAGTGCAGTCTGTGCGGCGCGATGGGCGCGGAACAGACCGGCAAGCGCCAGCGCGGTCGAGGTCTGGGTACCGTTGATGAGGGCCAGTCCTTCCTTGGCAGCGAGCACGACCGGCGTCAGGCCTGCCTTTGCAAGCGCATCGGCGGAAGCCATCCGCTCGCCGGCGAAAAAGGCCTCACCCTCGCCCATCATCGAGGCTGCCATATGGGCAAGCGGTGCAAGGTCGCCGGAAGCGCCGACCGAGCCCTTTTCAGGGATGACCGGAATGACGCCCTTTGCCAGCATGCCCTCGATCAGCCGCACCAGATCCAGCCGGACGCCCGAAGCGCCGCGACCAAGCGAGATCAGCTTCAGCGCCATGATCAACCGCACGACGTTTTCCGGCAAGGCAGCGCCGATACCGCAGCAATGCGACAGGATGAGATTGCGCTGCAGCGTGGCAAGATCGGCACTGTCGATCTTGATCGAGGCGAGCTTGCCGAAGCCGGTATTGATGCCATAGACGGGCGCGTTGCCGGCGGCGATCTCGGCGATGCGACGAGCGCCCTTCTCTATGCCCGCATCGAAGGAGCGGTCGAGAACGGCCGGTTCATTGTCCCAATAGATGTTTGCGAGATCGGCAAGCGGGACGCTGCCCGGATGAAGCGTGATCGTCATGCGGATACCTGCTGGCCCTTGATGGTCTGGCCTTTGAAGATGCGGGAATAGAGCGGATTGAAGCCGATGCGATAAACAAGCTCCGCAGGGCGCTGGATATTCCAGATCGCGAGATCGGCGGACTTGCCGACTTCCAGCGTACCGGTTTGGCGCAGAAGTCCGAGAGCCCGCGCCGCCTCACGGGTCGCGCCGGCAATGCACTCATCCACCGTCAGGCGAAAGAGCGTTGCCGACATGTTCATCGTCAGAAGCAGTGAGGTCAGCGGAGAGGTGCCGGGATTGCAGTCGGTGGCGATTGCTATCTTCACACCAGCATCGCGCAGCGCCTGGATTGGCGGCTTTTGGGTTTCATTGATGGCGTAAAAAGCACCGGGCAGGATTACGGCCACCGTGCCCGCCTCGGCCATCGCGGCAGCACCCTCGGCATCGAGATATTCCAGATGATCGGCAGACAGCGCGCCATAGGACGCCGCCATTTTTGCCCCGCCAAGGTTCGACAACTGTTCGGCGTGCAGCTTTACCGGAATGCCGAACGCCTTGGCGTGATCGAAGACACGAGCCATCTCCTCGACCGAAAAGGCGATGCCTTCGCAAAATCCGTCGACGGCATCGATCAGACCTTCGGCATGCGCCTTGTCCATGCCCGGCAGCACGATATCGGTGATGTAATCGCCGTTGCGCCCCCTGTATTCGACCGGCGTCGCATGAGCTGCAAGATAGGAGGTCATGACGCGGACAGGGCGAGCCTTTTCCAGTGCGCGTGCGGCGCGCAGCATGTTGAGCTCACCTTCGATCGAAAGCCCGTAACCGGACTTGATCTCAAGCGTCGAGACACCTTCGGCAAGCAGCGTATCGACACGCGGCAGCGCCGCCTTGACCAAGCCTTCGACGGAAAGCGCATTGGTTGCCTTGACGGAGGAAACGATACCGCCGCCTGCGCGCGCAACTTCCTCATAGGTCGCACCTTCCAGCCGCATCTCGAATTCCATCGCACGATCGCCGCCGAAGACGATATGCGTATGGCAATCGATCAGACCCGGCGTCATCCAGCGCCCCTCGCAATCGATGATCGAGGCAGCATCCTTCAAATCCGCCGGTAGATCGACCTCAGCGCCGACGAATACGATCCGCCCATCCTTGGCCGCGATCGCGCCATTCTCCATGACGCCAAGCCCATTCGCGCCCTCGGCAAGGGTCGCCAGATGCGCATTTGTCCAGACCGTGATGCCCGCATGAGGCTCGGAATGACTGGAAGAAACACTGCCCAAGTTTTCGTTCCCGCACATTGATTGCGCCTTTCATTATGGGTAAACATGTATATACATAATAGCCATCTTGGCAAGCGTTTATCTTCACCTGAAGATACACCCGTGATCAGACAATCCAACGACGGACCGGCAATCATGACCAATTCGGCTGCTTCGACGCTTCATGCAGGCTCGGCACTCCTGCCTCAGGGATGGGCTTCCAATGTGCGCATCTCGATCACGGGCGGGATTATCTCGGATATCGATTTCGGCGTTGACGCCAAGGCAACCGACGAGCGTCATTCGGTTCTCGTCCCTGCCATGAGCAATCTTCACAGCCACGCATTCCAGCGCGCCATGTCCGGCTTGGCCGAACTTCGCGGACCGACAGACGACAGTTTTTGGAGCTGGCGCGTCCTGATGTATCGTTTCGCCCTGCAGATGACGCCGGAACAGATCGAGGCGGTTGCGGCACAGCTCTATATGGAAATGCTCGAATCCGGGTTCTGCCGCGTCGGTGAGTTCCACTATCTGCATCACGACCGCGACGGCTCGCTTTATGCCAATATCGCAGAACATGCCGAGCGGATCGGCGCGGCGAGCGCCGAGACGGGTATCGGCCTCACCTTGCTGCCGGTCTTTTATGCGCATTCCGGCTTCGGCGGGCAGGCTCCGATCGACGGCCAGCGCCGTTTCATCAATTCGACAGAGAGTTTTGGCCAACTGATAGAGGCTTGCCGGACAATGCAGGCCTCACTACCCGGCATGCAGCTCGGCATAGCACCGCACAGCCTGCGCGCAGTCACGCCCGACGAGCTTACCGCCATTCTGCCGCTGGCCGAAGGCTGCCCCGTTCATATCCATGTCGCCGAACAGACCAAGGAAGTGGAGGACTGTATCGCATGGTCCGGTGCGCGCCCGGTCGAATGGCTGCTGGATCATGCTCCGGTCGATGATCGCTGGTGCCTGATCCACGCCACCCACCTGACGGATCAGGAAGTGGCGAATATGGCCACAAGCGGCGCGGTCGCCGGTCTCTGCCCGATCACCGAGGCCAATCTCGGTGACGGTACGTTCGCAGCCTCCGCATTCCTTTCAAAGGGCGGCCGCTTCGGCGTCGGGTCGGATTCCAACGTGCAGATTTCTCTCGCGGGCGAATTGCGCCAGCTCGAATATTCGCAACGTCTCGCTCATCGCGCCCGCAACGTCATTGCGGCACCGAACGGATCAACCGGTCGCCGACTTTTCGACGCGGCTATTTATGGCGGGGCACAGGCTCTTGCGACGAAGGCGGGGCTGGCTGCAGGCGCCCCCGCCGATATCGTTGCTCTCGATACCGGCAATGCCTCCTATCTCGCAGAGGACAGCCTGCTTGATAACTGGATTTTCGGTGGAGATGTCACAGTCGAAAGCGTCTGGGCTGCAGGCAACAAGAAGGTCGTCAACGGCCGGCACGTAGCACGAGACAAGATCCGGAAACACTTCGCAAAAACAATGCAGGCCCTGCTTAGCGGTTAAGCGGCTACTGAATAGGGCGACTCGCGCCGGACCGATTTAGACACGACAACCAGCAAGCTTTTGAAGCGGACTTTGCTGCACAAGATGCCATCAGGCTGTGAGCAGCTGGGCCTGAACATGAGACACTAAGGGGGGTATTTCGCCCCCTCAACGCTTGCTTAATTGATCACCGGCTCAGACACTTTGGCACCGAATTCTGTCTTTAGAAAATCGAAGTCACAGCCCTTGTCTGCCTGTTCGATATGTTTGGTGAACATAAAGCCATAGCCCCGCTCGTAGAGCGGCTCGGGTGATACCCAGGCAGCCTTGCGTGCCGCCAGTTCATCATCCGGGACGAGCATGTTGAGGCTGCGGGCCGGAATATCGAGTTCCACCATATCCCCGGTTTTCAACAGGGCCAGCGGTCCACCGACAAAGGCTTCCGGTGCGGCGTGCAGCACGCAGGCCCCGAAACTCGTTCCCGACATGCGGGCATCGGAAATCCGCACCATGTCCCGCAGGCCGAGTTTCAAAAGCGCTTTCGGCATCGGGATCATCCCCCATTCCGGCATTCCCGGTCCGCCCTGCGGCCCTGCATTGCGCAGCACCAGCACCGTTTCCGGCGTCAGTGGATAATCGGGATCGTCGATAATCTTCTTCAGTTCCGGATAGCTGTCGGCCACCAATGCCGGACCCTGGTGCCGGTGAAATTTCGGATCGCAGGCCGCGGGCTTGATCACTGCTCCATCCGGGCAAAGATTGCCCTTCAAGACGGCCAGCGACCCTTCGTGATAGACGGGATTGGACAGCGGCCGGATGACATCCTCGTTCCAGATCTTCACATCATCCAGCCCATCCGTGAGCGGCTTGCCTGTGACGGTGATAGCGGTCGGATCCAGCTTGTCGCCAAGCTGCTTCATCAGCGCCCGCAAGCCCCCGGCATAGAAGAAATCCTCCATCAGATAGGTCGCGCCTGAAGGACGGATGTTTGCGATAACCGGCGTCGTGCGGCCGATGCGGTCAAGATCCTCTAGTTCCAACGGCACGCCGGCGCGGCGCGCCATGGCGATCAGGTGGATGATCGCATTGGTCGAACAGCCCGTCGCCATCGCCACTGTGACGGCGTTGGTGACAGCAGCCGGCGTGATCACCTTTTCGGGCGTCAGATCCTCCCACACCATCTCGACGATCCGCCGGCCGCAGGTGGCCGACATGCGCTGATGGTTGGCATCGGCCGCCGGAATGGAGGAAGCATTCGGCAAGGTGAGCCCCATCGCCTCGGCAATCGCCGTCATCGTGGACGCTGTGCCCATGGTCATGCAATGGCCGTAGCTGCGGGCGATACCGCCTTCGACCCCCTGCCATTCCTCTTTTGAAATCGTTCCGGCCCGCCGTTCATCCCAATATTTGAAGCCGTCTGTGCCGGAGCCCAGAGCCTTTCCGGCATAGTTACCGCGCAGCATCGGCCCGGCCGGCAGGTAGATGAAAGGCAGTCCCATCGACACCGCGCCCATGACCAGTCCCGGCGTGGTCTTGTCACAACCACCCATCAGCACCGCACCATCAATCGGGTGCGATCTGAGCAGTTCCTCTGCCTCCATTGCCAGCATGTTGCGATAGAGCATGGTCGTCGGTTTGACGAAATTTTCCGAGAGCGACAGCGCCGGCAGTTCCATCGGAAAGCCGCCTGCCTGCAAGACCCCACGCTTCACCCATTCAGCCCGTTCGCGAAAGTGCATGTGGCAGGGCTGCGCATCCGACCATGTGTTGATGATCGCAATGATCGGCCGACCTTCCCAGTCTTCCGGCGCATAGCCCATCTGCATGGTCCGCGACCGATGGCCGAACGACCGCTGGTCGTCCGGCATCATCCAGCGCGCCGAGCGCAGTTCCTCATACGTCTTTTTCCTGATCGTCATTCTTCACTCCTCGCACCATAAGGCGCTGCCAATCGGCTCATCAGAAGCTGATTCCGTTGCCTGAAATGAAAGCCGAAAGCGCAGCTTGCTGCTGTGCCGTCAAAGGCCAGGCCGAGGGCGGGCGTGCTGGGCCACAATCATGCCCAATCAGCGCCAGCGCGGCCTTCACCCCGGTCACATTCGTCCCGTTCATCTCTTCAGCCCGAACCGACTCGAAGTCCTTCATGCCGTCGATCAGCCGGTTGGCGCCCGTATAGTCACCCGTTGCAAGTGCGGCATGAATGGCAACTGACCTTTGCGGCCAGACATTGATGAGGCCGGACGTGAAACCTCGCGCACCAACCGCATAGAATACCGGTGCCCAGATCTCCGCCAGACCGCCCACCCAAACGATCTCCGGATCGCAGGCCGCCATCGCTTCCGATAGTTTCAATGGGTTTGGCGTTGCCCATTTGACGCCGATGACGGAGGGCAGCGCGCACAGATCCGCAATCGCCCTGGTGCCGATTGCATCGTTGCGCAAATAAAGCACGACCGGCAACCCGTCTGCCGCATCCGCCACCGTCCGTACGTAATCGACAAGCCCGCGCGGGGAGGAAAACGGATCCGGTGACTGATGGACCATCAGCGCCGAAGCGCCGGCTTGACGCGACACGGATGCCAGCCGACAGGCATCACGTATGCCTCGCCCGACGCCGGCTACCAGTGGCACCCGGCCGGCCACATGTTCGGCCGAAGATTGCACCATCGCCTCTGCCTCGTCGAGCGTCAGGGCGTAAAACTCGCCGGTATTGCCATTGGCGACCATGATATGGACGCCCGCGGCGATCGCCCGATCGATGATCGGCTCCTGCATCTCCGGCAGGATATCGCCGTTATGATCGTAAGGCGTGACCAGAATGCCGGATATGCCGGTAAGGGCGGATTTCAGATCCTGCATCATTGCGTCCTACTCCGTAAATGCCTCTTCGCGCTTGCGGCTGATGCTCGGCGAAAGCACGAGCGCCAGAACCACGACGGCGAAGATCAGAAGCGAAAGGCTGAGCGGGCTGCGCACGAAAATCGACGGATCGCCCTGGCTGATCAGCATCGCACGGCGCAAATTCTCCTCCAGCATCGGCCCAAGAATGAAGCCCAGAAGCAACGGCGCCGGTTCGAACCGCATTTTGCTGAGCGCAAAGCCGATGACGCTGAAACCCGCCATGACGAATACGTCGAAGACGCTGTTGTTGATGCTGTAGGCGCCGATGCAACAGAAGCCGATAATAGCAGGGAAGAGGAGATGATACGGCACGGTTAGCATTTTCACCCAGAGCCCGATCAGCGGCAGGTTGAGGATGACAAGCATGAGGTTGCCCGACCACATTGAAACAATCATACCCCAGAACAGAGCCGGTTCGTCCGAGATGACGTTCGGACCGGGGGTAATACCCTGTATGATCATGGCGCCGACCATCAACGCCATCACCGGGTTGCCAGGAATGCCGAGCGTCAGCATCGGAATGAATGAGGTCTGCGCGCCGGCATTGTTGGCGGATTCCGGTGCTGCAACGCCTTCGATCGCCCCTTTGCCGAATTCGGCGCGGTTTGGGGAAATCCGTTTTTCCATCGCATAGGAAGCAAACGAGGCAAGCATCGCTCCACCGCCGGGCAGGATCCCGAGAAAGGAACCGAGGGCGGTGCCGCGAAGGACGGGGGCGATGATCCGCTTGATATCCTGCCTGGTCAGCATCAGTCCGGTGACGCGTTTCACACCCACCGAACGTTCATGCTCGCTTTCCAGGTTGCGCAGGATCTCGCAGATCCCGAAGATACCCATGCTAACGGCAACGAAGTTCAAACCGTCATAGAGTTCGGGAATATCAAAAACATAACGCGGCGTGCCGCTCTCCACATCGGTGCCGACCGTGCCGAGGATCAATCCGAAGACGATCATTGCAAATGCCTTCAACAGCGACCCACTGGCGAGCGCAACCGAAGCGACGAGACCCAGCACCATCAGCGAAAAATATTCCGCCGGCCCGAAATTCAGCGCTACGGCTGCCAGAGGCGGTGCGGCAACAGCAAGAAGGATGGTTGCCACTGTACCTGCGAAAAACGAACCGAGTGCCGCCGTAGCAAGCGCAGCACCGGCTCGGCCGTTGCGCGCCATCTGATACCCGTCGATTGCAGTAACAACCGAGGAGCTTTCGCCCGGCAGATTGATCAGGATCGCCGTTGTCGAGCCACCATACTGCGCACCGTAGAAGATGCCAGCCAGCATGATCAGTGCCGATTCCGGCGGCAAGCCGAAAGTGATCGGCAACAGCATGGCGATCGTCGCCGTCGGCCCTAGCCCCGGCAGTACACCGATCGCGGTGCCGAGCAGGCAGCCGATAAAGCCATAGAACAGGTTCATCGGCATGAAGGCGGTCGAAGCACCGAGCCAGAGGTTAGAGAAGATATCCATAAGCAATCCATTCCGTTTCGTCGGCTAGTCAGAAAGCACTTGTGAGAGCCCGCTAGAAAAGTTCGCCGATAAAGGGGGTCCAGGGGCCAAAGGCTGAGACCGGAAGCGACAGGAGCTTGGTGAAAAGCAACACGGAACAGGCAGCAAGAAACAGTCCGAGCAGAATTGAATGTCGCCAATTGGCATAGCGGCTGGCGGTCGCTACGCCGACGATCAGCAGGAGCATTGTCGGCGCCAAACCAAGCCCCGCAAGTGCGAGACCGAAGCCGATCGGTCCGAGAATTACCAGAAAATAAGCCTTCCAGTTCCAGGTTTCCGGATCACCTGCTTCGGCATCGACCATCAGCGACTGCACGACGATCAACGCACCAATAGCCATCAGGAGAAGGCTCAACATGGTCGGGAAGTAACCCGGCCCCATCTGGAAGGAGTTCCCGACTTCAAGTTCCCGGCCGAACCAGATGAACAGCAAACCGACACAGATCATCGTCACGCCGCCGACGAAGTCGCGGCTGTTTCTAATTTTCAGCATGGCATGATACTCGCGTGTGAAAGACATGCCGGCCGGGAACTGGATCCGGCCGGCAGATTGGCTCATTGCAGCGGCACGTTCGCGGCCTTGATGACGTCAGCCCACTTTGCCGTTTCCTTGTCTATAAAAGCCTGGAACTCGGCCGGCGTATTACCGACCGGCGTCACGCCCATCGCCTTGAGCTTTTCCTGCATCGCAGGCTCCGCGATAATGGCCTGAACTTCCTTGCTGAGCTTTTCGACGATTTCCGGCGGCGTGCCGGGAGGAGCGAAGAGGCCATGCCACGAGGTCGCCTCGAAGCCGGGAATCGTGCTTGCCATGGTCGGCACGTCGGGCAGCAAATCAGCCTTTCCGAGGCTGGTGACAGCCAGCGCCTTCACCTTGCCCGCCTTCACCTGCTGGGCGGCCGTTGGAATATTGTCGAACATCATATCCACATGGCCGGCCACGACATCGAGGATCGCCTGACTGCTACCCTTGTATGGAACGTGAGTAATCTTGATGCCGGCTTTGGTCGCGAGAAGCTCGCCGGCCAGATGGATGGAGGTACCGACGCCAGAAGACGCATAGGTATGCTTGCCCGGCTCTGTTTTCAGGAACGCGATCAGCTCCTCTACATTGTTCGCCTTGATCTTGTCCGGGTTGACAACGAGCACGTTCGGCAGGCTCGCGATCAGCGAAATAGGTGCGAAACCTTTCTCTTTGTCGTAAGGCAGCGTCTTATAGAGCGTCTGGTTGATCGCGTTGGAGCTGACCGTACCCATGCCGATCGTATAGCCGTCAGGCTTCGAACGAGCGAGGTCGCCCAGACCGATGTTACCACCCGCGCCAGGCTTGTTCTCCACGATGAAACGTTGCCCAAGGCGCTTGTCCAGTTCCTCGGCAACGAGACGGCCGAACGTATCGGTATTGCCGCCCGCTGCGAATGGCACGACGACGGTCACGGTCTTGGTCGGATAATCCTGCGCGTGGCTCGGTTGCAAGCCGACGACACAGATAGCGGTCGCAGCGGCCGCAATCGTCATGAAACGTTTGAGCTTCATATTATTTCCTCCAATTATCCGGCCTCCTGCCGGTCCCAATCCTCCATTCCCCGACCCTCCGACGAAGAAATGAAAGCGCTTTCATTGTAACTTCAAAATCCTCATCCGCAACCGCGACGTGAAAAATTTTAAATCATTAATTTCAATTGATTAGAACTTTTATCGCCAAATTTTTCCATTTATCGCTTGATAAAAGCTATAATGAAAGCGTAACTCATTTTCACAGGAATGAGTGTCATGACCGATTACGACAAAAGCAAGCATATCAGGCACGGCGGTCCGGTGACGCTTGCCGATATAGCCAAACTCGCCGGCGTCTCGCCGGTCACCGTTTCGCGCGCCATCAACACTCCGGCGCTGGTCAAGCCGCACACACTGGAAGCGATCGAAAAGGTCATTGCCCGCACCGGCTATGTGCCAAATCTGCTTGCCGGCGGCCTGGCTTCACGCCGCACGAGGCTGATCGCCGCGATCGTCCCTTCGGTCGCCAGCACCATTTTTGCCGAAACCATTGAAGGGCTCAATGCCGAACTCGTCTCCGCAGGCTATCAGCTTCTGCTCGGCCTGTCAGGCTATGACCCCGGCCGCGAGCTGGAACTGACCCGTGCCATTCTTGCCCGCCGGCCGGACGGCATCATCCTCACCGGCATTACCCATATGAAGGAAACCCGCGCCATGCTCACGGGCGCGTCACTGCCTATAGTGGAAATATGGGACTCTACCCCCTCGCCGCTCGACACCGCCGTCGGCTTTTCCCATGCGGCAGTCGGTCGGCTGGTTGCCGAGCATCTGCTAATCCGGGGCTATGACCGCTATGCGCAGGTCGGCGCCAACGACCCGCGCGCCGTTCAGCGCCGCGATGGTTTCGTCAATCGGCTGAAAGGGATTGCCGAGGTCGAGTTGCCGGAACTGGATATGAATTCACCCTCCACCTTCCGCGACGGACGCATGGCGATGGCGCAACTTCTCGATCGCGGAGGAGGCTCGCTCGGCGTCTTTTGCTCATCGGACGTGGTCGCGCATGGCGCACTGGCTGAAGCTCATGCACGCGGCTGCAACATGCCGGGGGATCTCGCCATCATAGGGTTTGGCGATTTCGATTTCGCCCCGCACACCCATCCGCCGCTGACAACGGTCCGTATCGACCGTCGCGATATCGGCACCAAGGCGGCCCGCTCGATTCTTCGAAAAATAGCGGGTGATACAAGTGTAGAGGCGATGATCGATATCGACTTCCACATCGTTGCTCGCGGCACCGCCTGATTCAAGGTTTCTTGCCGAATTCGGCCGTGCCGCGCGTCCAATGTCCCGCCTGCTCTGATAGCGTGATCCCAAGTCCGGGCCGGTTGGGCACCAGCATGTGTCCCCCCTTGATTTCCAGCCGCTCGTTGAACAGGGGATCAAGCCAATCAAAATGCTCTACCCAAGGCTCAAGTTCGTAGGCTGCAGCGAGATGCAGATGGATTTCCATGGCAAAATGCGGCGCGAGCTGCAGCTTTTTCGCCTCAGCCAGCGCACAGATCTTCAGGAACTGCGTGATGCCACCGACACGCGGTGCGTCCGGCTGGATGAAGTCGACAGAATTATTCTGGATGAGCGCAATATGCTCCAGCACGCTCGCCAACATCTCACCGGTCGCGATTGGCGTATCGAGCTGGGCTGCCAGCGCGGCATGTCCTTCGACGTCATACGCGTCGAGCGGCTCCTCAATCCAGGTTAGATTGTAAGGCTCCATGAGCCGACCGAAACGCATCGCATTCGGGCGGTCCCATTGCTGATTGGCATCGACCATCATTGCAGCACGGCCACCGATCCGGTCATGCACGGCGGCGACGCGCTTGAGGTCAACCGCCATATCCGGTTGCCCGACCTTGATCTTGATCCCGCCAATGCCGGCCGCGATCGACTGCTCGACGTTGTCGAGTACCTCTTCGATCGGCGAGGAAAGAAAGCCACCGGACGTATTGTAGCATTGCACGCTGTCGCGATGTGCGCCGAGCAGTTTGGCAAGCGGCAGTCCGGCACGCTTGGCTTTCAGATCCCACAGCGCGACGTCAAAGGCAGCGATTGCCTGCACCGCAAGTCCGCTGCGCCCAACGGAAGCCCCCGCCCAGCAGAGTTTGTTCCAAAGCTTGCCTATATCGTTCGGGTCTTCGCCGATCAGGACATGGGCGATTTCTTTTGCATGCTCATATTGTCCCGGCCCGCCGGCGCGTTTGGAATAGCTGAAGCCAATGCCGCTGTGACCGTGCTTCGTCTCGATTTCAGCGAAGAGGAACGCCACTTCCGTCAGCGGCTTTTGTCGTCCGGTGAGCACTTTCGCATCGCTGATCGGCGTCTTCAGTGGCAAGAAGACCGACGACAGCTTGATCCAGGCAATACTGTCGGCTCCGACCGTCGTACTTTGCGGATCATTCGCTACTGGCAACTGCGTGTCCATGTTTCCACCCCATGTTCGGCTGCTCGGAGCCACATCCTCGCTTGACCAATAATCTCGAGATCAATTTAAGTCCAAGTCGATTATTATTGAATATCGATACAAGGATTGAATAGATGTTGGATATGGGTCAGGTCCGATCCTTTGTTATTCTGGCATCCGAGCTGAATTTCAGCCGGGCAGCCAGACGACTGAACATCACCCAGCCACCGCTCAGCCGGCAAATCAGGCTGCTGGAGCAGGAACTCGATGTGAAACTGGTGGAGCGCACGAGCCGTCGCGTCACACTCACTGCTGCGGGAATGACGTTTCTTGCCGAAGCACAAAGGTTACTTGAGCAAAGCGACGCCGCGATAACGGCAACACGGAGGGCTGCGCGGGGCAGCGCCGGATCCATAAAGATCGCCTTTGTCGGAGCCGCCACATATAGTTTCCTGCCCAAATTCATAGGTCAAGCGCGCGCCGCAGCACCGCAGATCGAGCTGGAGCTTGTGCAGATGGAAACGTCCGAGCAGCTTCAAGCCATCAATGCTGGCGATATCGACCTTGGCCTCTCACGTCCGCTTGCCGGCACACACCATCTCGAAAGTATCTCTGTTGCGCAAGAGCCCATGATGCTGGCCATACCTCGTGCACATCCACTCGCCACCAAGCGCCGCCCTGGCCTGGATGCACTCAACGGCGAACCCTTTATCAGCTTCTCGACGCCAGCCCGCTATCTCCACGACAAACTGACGAGACTGATGGCTGACAATTCAGTCACACCCCGGATCGTTCAAAGCATGACCCACTCGCAGGCGATCCTATCGTTGGTCAGTGCCGGAATAGGTCTGGCAATCGTGCCCGCCGGCACACAGAACGCCTGTTTCGACAACGTCGTGTTTCGCCCGATGGATCTGCAGCAAGAATGTGTTGCCGAACTTCATGCCATCTGGAGCCCGAACAACCGGAATGCGCTACTGCCGGACATCTGCGGCCTCGTATCTGCCATCGACAGCTAAGGTTTGCAGAGATTAGCGAGGCTTTCAGATATCTGCATCCCAATAGGGATGAGTTCCGAAAAACTCGACCATAAAGTCAATGCCGAGCGATTTTGAGGAAAACCGATGCTCGTACCGCTGATGCGAATAGCTGATCTCAGGCCTCCATATCCTATGTTCTCAACTGCCCATATCTGACCCGTCCCATGCCTGATTTTTTATCAGATACACTTGTAACGCATCGCCTTACCCTCGGAGAAAAAATCTAAACAACTGACAAAATTATGAAATTTCAGTTTCACATTTGTTGGCATGAAACCTGCTTCTCTTTATTCGACTGGGCAAAAGTCCAGCACAGATTAAAAAAGAGGGAACGGTATGACAAAAACATCTTTGAGGAACTGGCGTGACGGGGGATTTTTGAAGACCCTGCGGACGGCGACGATACTCGGCGTGGCTTTTGCTGCCACTGCCAGCTCGGCGTTTGCTGCCGGGACGCTCCGGATTGGCATGACGGCATCCGATATTCCCCTGACCACCGGTCAGACGGACCAAGGCGGCGAAGGCCAGCGCTTCATGGGATACACGGTCTACAATTCGCTGATTGAGTGGGACCTCAGCAGAGCCGACAAGCCCTCTGCGCTGATCCCCAGCCTTGCGACGGCCTGGACTGTCGACCCGGCCGACCATACCAAATGGACATTCAAGCTGCGTGACGGCGTGAAATTCCATGACGGAAGCGTCTTCAACGCCGATGCCGTCGTCTGGAACCTCGACAAGCTCCTGAAGACCGACGCCCCGCAATTCGACCAGCGCCAGTCGGCGCAGGGCAAATCGCGCATTCCGGCGGTTGCCAGCTACAAGGCGACCGATCCAAAGACCGTCGAGATCGTCACCAAGTCTCCTGATGCGACCCTGCCCTACCAGATCAGCTGGATCCTGATGTCCTCGCCGGCAAACTGGGAAGCCCAGGGCAAGAGCTGGGAAAAGGTCGCGCAGCATCCGTCCGGCACCGGCCCGTGGAAGATGGAAAGCGGATTTACCCCGCGCGAACGTGCCGAACTGACACCCAACAAGGATTATTGGGATACAGCTCGCATCCCTAAGCTAGACAAGCTGGTGCTGATCCCGCTGCCGGAACCGAATACCCGCGTTGCAGCTCTGCGTTCCGGCCAGGTCGACTGGATCGAAGCCCCGGCACCGGATTCCGTCAAGTCGCTGAAGGATGCAGGGTTCTCCATCGTCACCAATGCCTATCCGCATAACTGGACCTGGCATCTGTCCCGCGTCGAAGGCTCGCCGTGGAACGATGTTCGCGTCCGCAAGGCCGCAAATCTCGCGGTCGACCGCGACGGCCTGAACGAGCTGCTCGGCGGTCTGTCCATTCCCGCCCAGGGCTATCTTCCGCCCGGCCACCAGTGGTTCGGCAAGCCCGACTTCAAGCTCGAATACAATGTCGAGGAAGCCAAGAAGCTGATGGCGGAAGCGGGCTACGGTCCGGACAAGCCGATCACCACCAAGGTCGTCATCTCGTCCTCCGGTTCGGGCCAGATGCTGCCGCTCGCGATGAACGAATATATCCAGCAGACGCTCGCCGAAATCGGCATCAATGTCGAATACGAGGTGATGGACTGGAACACGGTCATCAATGTCTGGCGCGCTGGCGCCAAGGATGCCAGCGCCAAGGGCGCGACGGCTGTCAACTACAGCTACTTCATCCAGGACCCCTTCACCGCGCTTATCCGCCAGTCGCAGTGCAACCTCGCACCGCCGAACGGCACCAACTGGGGTTATTACTGTGACCCGGAAATGGATGCCCTGTTCAACAAGGTGCGCACCACCTTCGATGCCGCCGAACAGGACAAGGTGCTGCAGCAGGTCCACGAGAAATATGTCAACGATGCGCTGTTCCTGATGGTGACGCATGACGTCAACCCGCGAGCCATGAACACCAAAGTCAAGGGTTTCGTGCAGGCGCAGAACTGGTTCCAGGATTTCTCGCCGATCACCGTCGATCCCTGATGCCCAACGCCCGGATCGTGCCCTAAAGGGCGCGATCCCACTCGTTCAGGTTTTCCGGAGAAGCTCATGCTCGTCTACGCCTTTAAACGGCTTCTGCATGTCATACCCGTCGCGATCGGGGTCAGCATCGTCTGCTTCATGCTCATCCATATCGCCCCCGGCGATCCTCTCGCCGCCATCCTGCCGACAGATGCCTCGCTCGAATTGCAGGCGCAGATGCGCTCCTTCTACGGTCTCGACCAGCCGCTTCCGGTGCAATACGCGCTCTGGGCCTGGCATGCCCTGCAAGGCGATCTCGGCAATTCAATCGCCACCGGCCGCCCGGTGCTTGCCGAAATCCTCAGCGCCTCGGTCAACTCGATCATCCTCGCAGTTGCCGCCACTATAATCGGCTTTACCTTCGGCTCGATCCTCGGCTTCCTCGCCGGTGTCTTCCGCGGAGGTTGGATCGACCGCATCGCCTCCGGTCTTGCCATGCTCGGTGTCAGCGTGCCGCATTACTGGCTCGGCATGGTTCTTGTCATCTCCTTTTCCGTATCGCTCGGCTGGCTGCCGTCGATGGGCGGCGGTCCCGGCGGTTCGGACGGACGAAGCTTCAGCTGGGATTATATCCAGTATCTTATCCTGCCGGCCGTCACCATGTCGGTCATCCCGATGGGCATCATCGCCCGCACCATCCGCTCGCTGGTGGCAGACATCCTGTCGCAGGATTTCGTTCAAGCGCTGGCTGCCAAAGGGCTGATGACGAAACATGTGATGCGCCACGTCATCCGCAACGCCGCACCGACGGCGATTTCCGTCATGGGCCTGCAACTCGGTTACCTGCTTGGCGGCTCGATCCTGATCGAAACCGTCTTCTCCTGGCCCGGCACTGGTTTTCTGCTGAACGGAGCGATCTTCACCCGCGACCTGCCGATCCTACAGGGCACGATCCTGGTGCTCGCAATGTTCTTCGTCATCGTCAATCTCGTCGTTGACGTGCTGCAAAGCGCCATCGATCCGCGCATCCAGAGGAGCTGAACATGGCCGTCATCACCGCCGACACTTTGCCCACCCCGCTTGCCGTGCCGAAATCCCCCGGTTTCTGGAGCGGCGTCCTGCAACGTCTCTGCCGTGACCCGGTGGCGCTCGCGGCACTCGCCGTCCTCATCATCATCGTCGTGGTCGCCATCCTCGCGCCCTATATCGCCCCTTACGACCCGACCAAGGGCAGTGTCATCCGAAGGCTGAAACCTATCGGCACCGAGAGCTATATTCTCGGCACCGACGAACTCGGCCGCGACATGCTCTCGCGTCTCATCTACGGCGCCCGCCTGTCGCTCATCATGGGCGTCATCCCGGTGCCGATAGCCTTTGTCATCGGCTCGATCATCGGCATCGTCGCCGGTTATGCCGGCGGCATCACCAACACGCTGATCATGCGCACGGTCGATGTCTTCTATGCCTTCCCCTCGGTCCTGCTCGCGGTCGCCCTTTCCGGCGCACTCGGTTCGGGCCTGACGAATGCGCTCGTTTCGCTTACCGTCGTTTTCATCCCGCAGATCGCCCGCGTCGCCGAAAGCGTCACCACCCAGATCCGCAGCCTCGATTATGTCGATGCAGCGCGTGCCTCCGGCGCCACGGCATTCACGATCATCCGCGTCCATGTTCTCGGCAACGTGCTCGGGCCGATCTTCGTCTTCGCCACCAGCCTGATTTCCGTCTCGATGATCCTTGCTTCCGGCCTCTCCTTCCTCGGTCTCGGCGTGCGTCCGCCGGACGCCGAATGGGGCTTGATGCTGAATACGCTGCGCACCGCGATCTACAACAACCCGGCAGTCGCCGCCCTTCCCGGCGTAATGATTTTCGTCACCTCGATCTGTTTCAACCTTTTCTCGGACGGCCTGCGCCAGGCAATGGATGTGAAATCATGAGGACAGTCGCAGAGACCACCATTCCCGACCTTCCGCTCGGTGAACGCGGCGGCCCGGCTCAGCCGCTGATCTCGGCCCGCGGTCTGATCAAGCATTTCCCTGTAAAAGGCAGCGGCTTTCTTCAGCCGAAAAAGGTCGTGCGCGCCGTCGATGGCGTCGATTTCGACATCCTGAAAGGTGAAACGCTCGGCGTTGTCGGTGAAAGCGGCTGCGGCAAGTCCACCACCGCCCGGCTTCTGATGCAACTGATCATCCCTGACCAGGGTGAGATCCTGTTCGACGGTGAAAAGGTCGGTGCCGCCCTGCCGCTTGCCCAGTACCGGCGACAGGTGCAGATGGTGTTTCAGGACAGTTACGCCTCGCTCAATCCGCGCCTGACAATCG
Organism: Neorhizobium sp. LMR1-1-1.1; assembly: GCF_040675795.1. Taxonomy (NCBI): domain Bacteria; kingdom Pseudomonadati; phylum Pseudomonadota; class Alphaproteobacteria; order Hyphomicrobiales; family Rhizobiaceae; genus Neorhizobium; species Neorhizobium sp. LMR1-1-1.1. Next base: position 3,885 of record NZ_JBEGHE010000069.1, on the reverse strand, counting down.
AAGAGTCCATCGCCTTTGCCCCCCGCGTCCATGGCGTGCCGCAGGCAAAGGCGATTGCCCGCGCCCATGACCTGCTCCACCGCGTCGGCCTTGAACCGGTCCGCTTTGCCGGCCGTTATCCGCACGAACTCTCCGGCGGCCAGAGACAGCGTGTCAACATCGCCCGCGCTCTGGCGCTCGAACCGCGCCTTGTCATCCTCGACGAAGCCGTTTCGGCACTCGACAAATCGGTTGAAGCGCAGGTGCTCAATCTGCTTCTTGATCTCAAGCGCGATTTCGGCCTGACCTATCTGTTCATCAGCCACGATCTCAACGTCGTGCGCTTCATGTGCGACCGGGTGATGGTCATGTATCTCGGCAAGGTCGCCGAGGTCGGCACGCGCGAGGCGATCTACGAGAATACGAAACACCCCTACTCAGCCGCCCTCCTCGCCTCCATGCCGAAGATGGATCCGGCGGAGCGCACCGAGGAACCGCCGCTTTCCGGCGATCCGCCGAACCCGATCGACCCGCCATCGGGCTGTCGGTTCCACACCCGGTGCAGCATGGCGGAAGGCGTCTGTTCTGCCACGCCCCCTCCCCTTGCGGTCGTCTCGGGAGAACAGCAGGCCGCCTGCCTGATGTCGGTTCCCGGCTCCGGCCACAGCCATGCACCAAAACCTGCACTCGAATTGATGGAGGCCTGAGATGAGTGAAGAGCAGACAGTTATCGATATCCGCGACCTCTCAGTTACCTTCCATCGCAGCCGCAAGCCGGTGAAAGCCGTTAACGGCGTCAGCCTGTCGGTCAAGGCCGGCGAAGTGGTGGCGCTTCTCGGCGAATCCGGTTCGGGCAAGAGCGTCACCATGCGCTCCCTGCTTCGCCTGCATCCGAAGGGCACGGATATCGCCGGCAGCATGACCGTGTCCGGTCGCGATGTGATGGCGCTTTCGACACGCGAACTCGGCCAATTGCGCGGCGCCACCGTCTCGATGGTCTTCCAGGAGCCGCGTCTCGCGCTCGATCCGGTCTACACGATTGGCCGGCAGATCGAGGAAACCATCATGCGGCACGAAAAAGTGTCGCGGCAGGCAGCGACCGAACGGGCACTCGCACTCTTTCAGAAAGTGCGCATTCCCTCGCCCGAACGGCGGCTGAAGAATTACCCGCATGAAATGTCGGGCGGCATGCTGCAGCGCTCGATGATCGCCATGGCACTTGCCTGCAATCCGAAAGTCCTCCTCGCCGACGAGCCGACGACCGCGCTAGATGCGACGGTTCAGATCCAGATCCTGCTTCTGATCCGCGAGCTGCAGAAGGAATACGGCCTCTCGGTCATCTTCGTCACCCATGATATCGGCGTCGCGGCCGAAGTGGCAGACCGCATCGCCGTCATGTATGCCGGCCGGATTGTCGAGGAAGGCAGGGTCGGCGACATCATCCGCGATCCGAAACATCCCTATACCAAGGGTCTTCTCGGCGCCCGTGTCGAACTCGCGCATGGCCGCGACCGGCTGGTGACGATACCCGGTTCGCCACCAGATCTTGCCGCTATGCCGCCCGGCTGCGCGTTCGCACCGCGCTGCGGCCAGGCCTCGGACATATGCCTCAGGGACGTGCCGCTCTTGAAGCCGATCGGAGAGACGGGCAATATCGCCTGCATTCAATATGCCTGAACTGAAGCACAATAAAAAACGCAATGACAAAGGGAGGCAGTCGTGCGGTCGTGCACGGCTCGAGACATGACGCATATCACCTTGATCAACCCGAATACATCAGCGGCCACCACAGCCATGATGACCGATATCGCACGCAAATATCTGCCTGCGGAGACGACCATCGAGGGCGTCACCGCGGCCGGTGGCGTGCCGATGATCCTTGATGAGAAGCAGCTTGGCGCAGCCACCGACGGCGTCATCGAAATGGGGCTGGCCAAATCAGGCAAGTCGGATGGATTGATCATCAGCGCCTTCGGCGACCCGGGGCTCGATCGGCTGCGGGAGATTTGCGATATTCCGGTGGTCGGCATATGCGAAGCGAGCATGCTTGAAGCCTCGCTCGGTGGGCGACGCTTCGGCATCGCGACAGTAACACCGGATCTTGTCGGAAGCTTTGCCGGAAAAGCCGATGCATTGGGCCTGACCCCGTTCTTCACCGGCACGCGACTCACGAGCGGAGATCCGGTAGCGCTTGCATCCGATCCTCAGCGCCTCCATGCGGCACTGGCGGTCGCAGTGCGCGAATGTTTCGAACAGGACGGCGCAGAAGCCGTGATCATCGGCGGCGGCCCGCTTGGTCAGGCCGCCGATGATCTGCAGCGCCTCTTATCCGCCCCGGTCATCGCGCCGATCCGTTCCGCCGTTGCACTGCTTCTTTCCCGCATCGCGGCACCTCCGGCAAGGAAAAGGATCGCACGGTGACAGGGGCGTCATCGCCCGACCGCCGGGACATATTTCCTGTTGCAAGCGTAACAACTCCAAGCGACATTCCGCCCGCTGATGACATGGCGGAGTTTCCCGTGACCAAGGACAGGTCGTTCCTCTATCGCGTAAGGCAGGCCCTGCCCGATCTTCGACCCGCCGAAAAGCGGCTCGGTGAATTCGTCTGCGATTTTCCTGGCGAACTCGCCAGCTATTCCGCCCAGGAACTGGCGGCATTGGCGCATGTTTCCAAGGCAACCGTCACCCGTTTCATCCAACATCTGGGTTATGAGACCTATGAGGAAGCCCGCCGCCACGCGCGCGCAGAAAAGCAGACGGGCTCGCGGCTATTCCTGGCAACCGCGACCGATGCATCGACAGCACAATCCATGCAGGCGCATGTCGCGCAAAGCATGGCCAATCTTGAAGCGACGTTTCTCTCCATTTCTGACGGCCAGATCACGGCGGTGACCGACGCGATGATGGCGGCCCGAAAAGTCTGGGTGATCGGCTTTCGCAGCAGCCACCCTTTCGCTTCCTATCTGCAATGGCAGCTGACGCAGGTGATCGAGGATATCGTCGCCGTTCCCGCCGCCGGCCAGACACTGGGCGAGCATTTCGTCAGCCTTCGGGAGGACGACGTCGTGGTCTTCTTCGCCCTGCGCCGCCGGACTGCTCAGGCCGATGCCATCCTCACCCAGGTTCGCAAATCGAAGGCGAAGCTTCTCTATGTTACCGACGAAGGCGCACCCTTCGACACGCGGGCGACATGGCATATGCAATGCCAGACATTCGCCCCCGGCCCCCTGTTCAATCACACGGCCCTGATGGCATTGTGCCATCTGCTGATCACACGATGCCTCGAAAAGGCGGGCACCGAGGGCCGCAAACGCTTAAGAAACATCGAAGCGCTGAATGAAAGCCTTGAGGAACTCTGAGCTGTCTTGAACGCGATGCAAAGGCAGCGCTCGCAGGTGGGTGGTCAGGGGCTTTCATGTGGACTGAACCCATGGGTTGGTCCTGCCACGCGATATCGCCATCGCCGGCTTCGGGAACTATGAAATGGCATCGGTGTCCGACCCTGGGATCGCCACCATCAACGTGGACAGCTTCGTAATCGGCGCGCAGGCGGCCGAACAGATGATTGCCATGCTGGAAAACCGAAGTGCGGCGAAGATCACAAAAACAGGCTATAATGTCTTGCGACAAGGCAGCACTTGAGAGCCGCTATCCAGCAAACAAGATCGGTTGCGCGGGCGGAAAAAATCGGCGTTTGGGTGATGGGAATACCACGTAAACGGCAATCCTTCAGGCTACCGCTTTTGCTTTCAGGATGAGGATCGATACCAAGCAATTACGCTTCATTTCTCACTCCCGCGTTTTGTTTTCGATTGCATATGTTATCGATAACATCTATGTCAACTTCAAAGACGCTTATGAACCGGGAGGAATTTCTGATGTCATTTCCGCTGTTCGATCTGACGG
>NZ_JBEGHE010000068.1:0-888 GCF_040675795.1 Neorhizobium sp. LMR1-1-1.1 | reverse complement strand
CCTTGAGACAATCGCTACGATGAGCGATGATCCACTCATCAGCCTGCCAGCAGCAAGCTGACACTCATCCGGCCCTCTGGGATGAGCCGTGGCCGTCTAAGCTACACCACTCCCTGGGACACGATCGGCGAGCCGAGCCTTCGGCGCTTCCTTGATAACAGCAATTTGCATGTGAGCCCGAAGTTCACTGCGAAAACGCGAAGCGTTGCGGGCTCCCCATGCGCCAATGAAGCATTCCCCTGAGGCGTCGTTCTTGAAGACCGCTGCACCGCCGAACGAGGAAGATAGGCCGCCTTCGCCAACCACGCCCCCGTCGCCGTAAACCGCGACGACGCGGTCCAGTGGTGCAACACTGACCACGGTGTCGCCGGACGGGGCGAAACCTGAGCTTCTAAATAGGTAGACCGGGCACGAAGCGATTGTCATCCGCTGAACATATCCAGATCGCGATCACTCACAAGCGCCCAATCCAACTTTGTCAACAGGACCTAGTTTCTCGCCGGTTTCAATCATCTCAATTAGCAGAACGCTATGAGACCTGTACTAATCGGCTCATTCGCAGTTCACTTGGGTTTGAAGAGGGGGCGTCTGTGTGCAATCATCTTTGCGGGCCTCCTTCGGCTAGTCAACACGCGGTCATAGACTTGCATCATGAAGAGCGGCCCGACCAGCATGAGCGGGTTTGGTGACTGCACTGATCATCGCAACATTGACGAATGCACTGCGTGTTTTCTGGAGCGCGAGGGCGACGATGGGTCGCCTATTGCGCGGCAATCAGGATGAGACGCGGGCGACAATCTGGATGAGATTCTTAGGTCGCGGTCGGGATCAAGTTATCACGCTGATTGCCGCTGACAAGTTCTTCGTCATTTTCTGATTGCCGCTCCG
>NZ_JBEGHE010000067.1:0-889 GCF_040675795.1 Neorhizobium sp. LMR1-1-1.1 | reverse complement strand
GTGGTCATGGCGGGGCGGCCGCACCCGTTCCCATTCCGAACACGGCCGTGAAACGCCCCTGCGCCAATGGTACTCCGTCTCAAGACGCGGGAGAGTAGGTCGCTGCCAGGTCTTCTAAAGGCAATGTCATCGCAAGATGAAAAACAAATCTTCTCACACACGAAACCTATGGCCCCTGGCCAAACTCCAAGGGCCGCCCACAAGCGGCCTTTCGGCGTTTAATGGCAAAAGCAGAACAAAACGTATGCAAGGATCACGCACAGGACTTAGCCGGTGCGTCCCTTACAGGAGACAAAACCCAATGGGTTTTGCTCCGGCAGAAAGCATCACAGCAAAGCTGTGACGCTACCGCGACATTCGGCAAAGCCGAATGCGCTTGGCGCGGGGTGGAGCAGCCCGGTAGCTCGTCAGGCTCATAACCTGAAGGCCGCAGGTTCAAATCCTGCCCCCGCAACCAAAACTACGCTACGCTATCCCACACCATCCAAGAACCACGGCCCACCATGCCAGAGCACTGCGATAAGCGGCGCTAATCTCAATCCAGAACACAATTTGGCCGCCTCCGCCCCCGTGTCCCAAAGGTTCGAATCGATGTACGCTACAATTGAAGGCGCACGGCTATTCTTGGCTCCGTTCTGGCAAAGAACGGCAAAGTGGTTTGGGATCTGTCTGTCACCGGTCTCTACAAAGGCGCAGGCTTCCGGAATTGCAATTTGATGCTCTAGGCTCCCTGGACGCCGATAAAGGACTTCATGAGCCGAAAGTGCTGATTCCGATGAAGCCGCCCCTTTGTTCCGAGATGATTGCGCCCCGTGATTCCGGGATGATCTCGCCCCCTTCCGAGGAGGTCTGCAGGCAGGTATTGTTGTCAATTCGTTGAGGCGACGTG
>NZ_JBEGHE010000066.1:0-936 GCF_040675795.1 Neorhizobium sp. LMR1-1-1.1 | reverse complement strand
CGACACTGTCCAGATCACCTTGATGATGGACCAAATGCGTTTTCTCGCTGTGGGTTGTTCAGGTGGCATAATAGCTCGCTGCAGTGCTCGGCTAGCTCGATATAATATTGGATTTGCATTCCACGATAGGCATGATTCAATCGTCGTATCGATTTGCGGAGGATTGAGCGATGATGGGATGTCAGACGGCTCCGGGCCAGCTCTTCTACGACTTCTGCCTTGATGATCATGTCCCTGCTGACCACCTGCTGCGCGGGATAGACCGACATCTAGAACTCGACAGCGTACGGGCACAGTTGAAGCCTTTCTACAGCACCACTGGTCGCCCTTCGGTTGATCCCGAGCTGATGATGCGGATGCTGATCATCGGCTATTCCATGGGTATCCGCTCGGAACGGCGGCTCTGCGAAGAGGTCCACCTCAATCTCGCTTATCGCTGGTTCTGCCGTCTCGGATTGGACGGCAAGGTGCCCGATCACTCCAGTTTCTCGAAAAACCGCCATGGCCGTTTCCGACAGAGCGACATCCTGCGGCATATGTTTGAAGCGGTGGTGGAGCGTTGCCTTGCGCAAGGGTTGGTCGGTGCCGAAGGATTTGCCGTCGATGCTAGTCTGATTGCGGCGGATGCCAACAAGCAGCGTTCGGTGCCGGGAGGAGAATGGGAAGCAAAAGAGGAAGCTGGCCGTTCAGTGCAGGAATATCTGGCTGTTCTTGATGACGCGGCTTTCGGGGCTGCATCGCCAGTGACACCGAAGTTTATCTCTCCGTCCGATCCGGCTGCTCAATGGACTGGTGCCCACAAAGGCCATGCCTTCTTCGCCTATGCGACCAACTACCTGATCGACACAGAGCACGGCGTTATTCTGGACGTGGAAGCGACACGCGCAATCCGTCAGGCGGAGGTCAGAGCATCTCGCACGATGCTCGACCGAACGG
>NZ_JBEGHE010000065.1:0-983 GCF_040675795.1 Neorhizobium sp. LMR1-1-1.1 | reverse complement strand
GCTTCATTTCTCACTCCCGCGTTTTGTTTTCGATTGCATATGTTATCGATAACATCTATGTCAACTTCAAAGACGCTTATGAACCGGGAGGAATTTCTGATGTCATTTCCGCTGTTCGATCTGACGGGTAAAACCGCGCTGATCACCGGCTCCAGCCAGGGCATCGGCCTGGCACTCGCTCGCGGCCTTGCCGAACACGGCGCTACAGTCATTCTCAACGGCCGCGATGAGGCGAAACTGGCTGACGCACAAAAACAGCTTTCCGCCGATGGCTTTACCGTTCACGCCGTCGCATTCGATGCGACCGACCAGGCCTCGGTTGCGGAAGGTGTCGCTCGCATCGAAGCGGAGATCTGCGCGATAGACATTCTCATCAACAATGCCGGCATGCAGTATCGTTCCCCGCTGGAAGACTTTCCGGCCGACAAGTGGCAGCAGCTTCTGACCACCAACATTTCCAGTGTGTTTTATGTCGGTCAGGCTGTCGCCCGCCACATGATCGCCCGCGGTCACGGCAAGATCATCAACATCGCCTCGGTGCAGAGCGAACTTGCCCGTCCGGGCATTGCGCCGTACACGGCCACCAAGGGCGCGGTCAAAAACCTCACCAAAGGCATGTCCACCGACTGGGCCAAGCACGGCCTGCAGGTCAATGCGATTGCGCCGGGCTATTTCAAGACACCGCTCAACCAGGCACTGGTCGACAATCCGGAATTTTCCGCATGGCTGGAAAAGCGCACGCCGGCTGCCCGCTGGGGCAATGTCGATGAACTGGTCGGCGCGGCCGTCTTCCTGTCGGGCAAGGGTTCCTCTTTCGTGAATGGACACACGCTTTATGTCGACGGCGGCATCACCATCAGCCTCTGAGGCACAGGCCTTCCGGCGGCCCATCATCGTGATGGGCGTCGCCGGCTGCGGCAAGAGTTCGGTCGGTATGCGTCTGGCAGAAGCGCTGTCCCTCCCCTATCAGGAAGGCGACGATC
>NZ_JBEGHE010000064.1:0-990 GCF_040675795.1 Neorhizobium sp. LMR1-1-1.1 | reverse complement strand
AGGCGTAAGGACGGACGTCTGGTCGACGTTCTCCTCAGCGTCTCACCGATCTATGACTCCGCCGGCAGGATTGTTGGCGCCTCGAAAATCGCGCATGACATCTCCGCGAAGAAAGAGGCGGAGCGGCTTCAGGCTGTGCTGATCGGCGAGCTGCATCACCGTGTGAAAAACGTCTTTGCAACGGTCATCGCCATTGCTCGCCAGACATTGGCCAAGGCGACAGACACCCAGGATGCTGTCGCGGCGTACGAAGCACGCTTGTCGGCAATGGCGCACGCCCACGATCTGCTTGCCGAAGGGGATTGGCAAAGTGCCGATCTCACGGCGGTGGTCGAGCAGGCCGTTGCGCCATACCCGCCGGAGCGCTTCGAGGTTTCGGGGCCGTCGGTACTCTTGCCGCAGAAGGCTGTCGCCACACTGTCGCTCGCCCTTCACGAACTTGGAACCAATGCCGCCAAATACGGGGCGCTGTCCGTTCCAACAGGACGGGTGTCGATCATCTGGACCTATGACCCCAAAACCGCGGCTCTCAGCCTCCGCTGGCAGGAAAAGGGTGGGCCGACGGTCGCTCAACCGACCCGGAAGGGTTTTGGATCTCGCCTGGTCGAGCGCTTGTTGGCGGCGGAGCTTAACGGTACGTCGGCAATCGTCTATGACGCTGCGGGCGTCGTCTGTGAAATCGAGGCCGTCCTTCTAGCGCACGCCACGAAATAACCGACAGGAACGAATTGATCCGCTGCGACTTCTGTCGTGGCTTAAATCAATCAGGATCACAATGCAGGAAAAGGATCAAAATCGACGTGACGCTCGCAGCGCCGGAGATCGCCTGGTCGCCGGGCATGTCAGCGAAGACCCGTTTGCGGCGGCGTTCAAGGCCACGCGCATGCCGATGATCGTCACGGATCCCAGCCAAGCCGATAATCCCATCATCTTTTGCAACGAGGCATTCAGAAAGCTGACCGGTTACAGCGACGAGGAGATCATCGGCCG
>NZ_JBEGHE010000063.1:0-1025 GCF_040675795.1 Neorhizobium sp. LMR1-1-1.1 | reverse complement strand
ACGCCGCGGCCATCTGCGAAGCAGTGACGCGACCGGCAGTTCGCACAGCTCCGATCAAGTCGCTGACGCAACAGGCGTTGCGTGTCCTGCATCGCACACACGAACTTCTTTCGCGACAGCGGGTTTCGTTGATCAATGCGATCCGTAGTCATATGGCTGAGTTCGGTGTGATCGCGCCAGCAGGCCCTCAGCATGTTGGTTCGCTGATCGAGCGGATATCCGATCCGAAGACGCCGATCCCAGATGCGGTTCGAGCGCCTCTAGGTATCTTGGTCGATGAGTATGTCGCCTTGAACGCGCGGATCAACGCTCTCGAAGCTGAGATGCGCAAGAGTTGCCGCGAAGAGCCTGAATCGGCCAGGTTGCTCACCATCCCCGGCGTCGGCCCAATCACCGTCAGCGCCATATTGGCTGGAGTGCCGAACATCCGCGGTTTTCGATCCGGTCGCGACTTCGCCGCGTGGCTTGGCCTAGTGCCACGTCAGAACTCGAGCGGTGGCAAAGACCGATTGGGCCGAATTACCAAGATGGGTGATCGTACCATCCGACGTCTCCTGGTCATTGGCGCGATGTCTACGATACGCTGGTCGAGGAGTAAGCAGAACTTCGCTCAAAGTTGGCTGGGTCGCATTATCGCTCGTAAGCCAATCAAACTCGCGGCCGTTGCCTTGGCAAACAAAATGGCAAGGATCATTTGGGCGGTGATGACGCGCGAGGAGACCTACCGACCGGCATAGGTATCGATCGCCAGGAACAGCCGGGTCCTGGCGGTTGTGGTGCAACGGCGCTGAATGGGAAGATGACGCGACAGTTGATAGACGAGATCGGGACACCCAGTAGACCTGTAGGCGCTTCGAGCGCGTCAGTTTGTTATGGACCCGATCCGCGAATCTCATCTGGGCCGGCGGCCAAATATGCCGCCTTTACGTAGGCCGGACACATGCAAGCCGCCGACTATCGCGCATCGATCAAATAAGCCTCTTGCATCACGGGAGCCATCCACACATGCAGGTCTCGATGAGCGA
>NZ_JBEGHE010000062.1:0-1150 GCF_040675795.1 Neorhizobium sp. LMR1-1-1.1 | reverse complement strand
ACCCATCCTTCTCATGATGACATCGACGTGTTCTTTGTCGATCAGATCGCTTTTCTAAAGGGCCACGCCGAGCGGCCCACTTGCGTCTGATCTTAAGACCAGCTTCTCGAGATTAAATCCGGGTCCGCGCGGTTAGCAAACGGACATCAATAAGTCATCAGAGGCGCCAAAACCCGAAGGTCAAAACACCAACAATGACCGACCAGAGTGACAAGCTTCCTATCTCCACCGATCCCTCTTTCGTGTCCGGCCGGCTAGGCCATCAACGACATCATAAGGATCAGCTTCAAACCCAGGCTTACCTTGCGGTAAAACCCAGACCTGGAAGCCTCCAGATCAATCTTCTCTTCACGATTTTTGCAGAACAGGCATGCGCTTCATCGAAGCGATGCAAACTTTTACTTCTTCAGAAGACAACGATGCGTTTGGCACCCTCGAAGCAAAGCTTCGCAAGGCCAAGGGCCGTCGGCCATCGTTGGCCGGCCCGTCCGGAGCGCAGCGGTAAAGCCGCGACAGCGTCAGGACACAAAATGGTGGAGCTGAGCGGGATCGAACCGCTGACCCCCTGCTTGCAAAGCAGGTGCTCTCCCAGCTGAGCTACAGCCCCAATCTCTTGGGAACAGCCCGAACTGACAAGATCAGTCAAAGCCCGTTCATCAACACCATACCCGCAAAACCCATCCAGCAGGTCAAATCCGTCACCGCGTCCAGCATCCACTAAAAAGCGAATGGTGGGCCTGGGAAGACTTGAACTTCCGACCCCACGCTTATCAAGCGTGTGCTCTAACCAACTGAGCTACAGGCCCATTCACCTGCAAGGCTTGCACCTTACATCCTGGACACCGAGCTTTGCGGCAATTGTCTTCTTGAAGAAAGAGAAACGTAGTCGGCGGTTTTCGCCATACCATCCGATATCCGAGGATATTCCGTGGCGTATTACGTTGCGATGGTCGCCTGACTGGCGCCATCTATGTTCTAAAAAGCACGGGAAGGTTCATCCTAATCAAGTTAGGCGTTTTACCGGTTCCACAGCTTCCTTAGAAAGGAGGTGATCCAGCCGCAGGTTCCCCTACGGCTACCTTGTTACGACTTCACCCCAGTCGCTGACCCTACCGTGGTTAGCTGCCTCCTTGCGGTTAGCGCACTACCT
>NZ_JBEGHE010000061.1:0-1162 GCF_040675795.1 Neorhizobium sp. LMR1-1-1.1 | reverse complement strand
ATCCGTTTGATGTTTCCGCTGACGAATACATAGGGTATCCCGGCAGCCGCCAGCTCGCGCCCGACATCGATCCCGGTCGGGCCGTCCATCAAGTGGATATCGACGAACGCGAAGTCCGGCTTTGAAGCCCGGATCTGTTCGCGCGCCTGGGCGCTGTTCATGACAAGACCTGTAACTTGATGGCCTGCCATCTCCACTTCGCTCTCAAGTTCCATGGCAAGCAGCATTTCGTCTTCGACGATCATGACTTTCAATGCGTATTCTCCTGATGGTCGCCGACAAGCAGCACCACATCGACGACCGTCTTTCGGCCGTCCTGTTTCCGTTCGATTTCGGCGCCCAGCTGCAAGGCCGACGCTTCAAGCAACATTTTTCCGAGCTGGGCGCTCTCGCTATCCGGCTCGACCGGTTCCGACGTGTCTTCGACACGGATCAGGAAGTGACCGTTCAGGCGCCGCACCACAACATGGATGTCGCCGCCGCCATCGCTCAACCCGCGGCGAACGGCGTCGCCGACCAGTTCGTTGACGATCAGGGACAGCGGCGTCGCCTTCACGGCCGGCACGAGCAGCGGGGAGAGATCCAGGGACAGGCGAATGTCCTTGCGGCCGGTGGCATCGACCAGATCGGTTACCAACTCGCGGGTGAACTCCGACATATCGAATTTCGAGACGTCGTCGAGCGTGAACAGCTTGCGCTGCACCGTGCTCAGAGCCTCAATCCTGTTGAGGACCGACATGAGTGTGTTCCTCTGCCGATCGTCTTTGGTAATCCGCGCCTGCATTTTGACGATCGAGGCCATCGTCAAGAGGTTGTTCTTCACCCGATGATCGACCTCGTGGACGAGCAGTGTGCGGGCATCCAGCGCGGCACGAAGGTTGGCGGTATGCTTTGCGACCTCGGCCTCGGCCTCATGGCGGGCCGCAGCAAGGTCCGCTTCCCGGCTCTTGACGGTGGTAAAATCAAGCTGGGAGGCAAAGAAATAGATGATCTTGCCCGCTTCGTCCCGTACGGGGCTGATGAAAACGGCATTCCAGAACGTGCTGCCGTCCTTGCGGTAGTTCAGAATGTCGACAGCCACATCCCGCCCTGCCGCGATGCTGTCGCGGATCTTGGCGACGGTCTCCCGGTCCGTCTCAGGCCCCTGCAGAAAGCGACAGTT
>NZ_JBEGHE010000060.1:0-1175 GCF_040675795.1 Neorhizobium sp. LMR1-1-1.1 | reverse complement strand
ATGGTGTAATTGGGAGTTCGACGGAGCCGTACTCTCAAGCATCGAATCAATGAATTTTGCCAATGTTAGATTCCGGCACCACGAGTCCTCCGGACGCCCAGGAAGTTCTGCAACGCGACGAATACCATCCGGAAGCTTTTCATCGGGTGGTGGGCGCCAGCTAGGCCGTGTTGACAAAGTGGATTCCCAAATCGGTCGAGGCATGATTCAAGACTGCTTTTCAGGAGGCAGTTTTGGCACGAGGCGATCTAAGCGATGCGGAGTGGCATATAGTCGAGCCGTTTCTCCCCAGCGAAAGAGGACGTAAATCCCGTCCGGCCCATGACAATCGGCGCTATCTGAATGGCATGTTGCATGTCCTGCGCGTTGGCTGCCCATGGCGCGACTTGCACGAACGCTATGGCAAATGGAATTCCGTTTACGTTCGTTTTCGCCGGTGGGCAGAGCAAGGCATATGGGACGCATTGCTTGAGACCCTTGTGGAGCTTGGCTTGACCGACAACTGGCAGCGTATGATCGACAGCACGATCATCCGGGGCCATTCTCAGGCTGCTGGCGCAAAAGGGGGACTGATAAGGAGGCTTTTGGTCGATCACGCGGCGGCTTTACGACAAAAATCCATGCCCGCGCAGACGGTCAAGGCCGCCCTCTTGGCTTTGTCCTAACAGGCGGCGAGGTTTCTGATTACAAGGCAGTCCCTCAACTTCTTGCAATTCCCGTCACTCGTCCGCGAAAGATGCTTGCGGATAAAGGATATGATGCGGATGCCGTCCGAGAAGAGCTTCTCCTGCACGGCACGCGTCCCGTAATCCCACCGCGCTCCACGCGAAAGCATCCGCCATCTTGCGATTACATCGCCTATAAAGACCGGAACCGCATCGAACGGATGTTTAACAAGCTCAAACAGTTCAGGCGGATCGCAACACGTTACGATAAAACGATGGCTTCGTTTGCGGGCTTCCTCGCTCTTGCCTCAGTCAAAATATGGTTGCCCTTCATGTGCGCGAGGCCCTTTTAGGGCGCTCCTTCTCCGCTCCCCAGAAGGCGAGCCGATCGTGTCCCATGGAGTGGTGTAGCTGGATTTCATAGCCATCGGTGATTTCCGGTAGGGTCGGGTTGCTTAGAGCCAACCTGAGGGACACCACCGATGACCGACGACATGATGAACCTGCGCT
>NZ_JBEGHE010000059.1:0-1285 GCF_040675795.1 Neorhizobium sp. LMR1-1-1.1 | reverse complement strand
TTGAGTTTGTCGAGTGTTGGATGAGCAAGCATTCTTCTTTCTCCTTAGTGGTAGTAGCGAGGTCCGCGGATGTTTTCGTGGTGGATAGGCTCATGCGAGGCTGGTCCATTGGTGGTGGCGGCTCGATCGAGATGATTGTCGAGGATGGAGCGCACCGAACCGTAGGTCCGGGCTCCGATCTCCAGCGCACGGCTGCAAGCAGCATTCACTCTGTCGCGCCCAAAGCCTTTGTTCAGACGGATAATTCCCATGCACGCTCGAAAGCCCTGCTCCGGGTGCGGCCGGTCGGCGAGGATCTTTTCGCATAGCAACGCAACCTCCGGCCCGATGGACGTGGCCTCGCGTTGAATGCGTTCGATCGTCCAGTCGGCAAAACGGCGGTGGGCCGAGGGCATGTGATCGGGGGTCGTCGTGTGCTTGCCGTTACCGCTGGAGCGGCGATGAGCGGCTATCCGTTCGCCTTTGTGGAAGATCTCGATCGTATTGGCGGTGATGCGCGCCTCGACTTGCTCGCGAGCGAAGCGATACGGGACGGAATAATAATGCCGCTCGATCTCGACGTGGTAATCCAATCCAGCACGTCGGATACGCCATTCCGCAAAGACATAGCGTTCCACAGGCAATGGCCTTAGAGCAGGCAGGTCGAGCTCTTCAAATAATTGGCGGCGCGTGACGCCGACCCGGCGGAGGACCCGCCTGTCGTTGAGATCATGCAGCAAGTCGGCGATCGCCGCGTTGACCTCGGCGAGATTGTAGAAGGTGCGATGGCGAAGGCGGCCCAACAGCCAGCGTTCGACGATACGAACCGCGGCCTCGACTTTCGCCTTGTCACGAGGGCGTCTCGGCCGCGTCGGCAGGACGGCGCTGCCATAATGCGCCGCCATCGCGCTATACGTCCGGTTGACCTGAGGATCGAAGTGGCACGCCTTGATGATCGCCACCTTGGCATTGTCCGGAACAAGCAACGCCGGCGCGCCGCCGAAGAACTCCAGCGCCTGGATATGGCATTCAATCCAGTCGGGAAGCGTTTCGCTCCAGCGCGCCTGGGCGTAGGAGAGGCTCGATGCACCCATAACCGCAACGAACAGGTGGGCCTGTCGTGTCATGCCAGACAATCGGTCGACTACGACGCTAACGGTGTCGCCGGCGTAATCGACAAACAGCTTGTCGCCGGCTGCATGATCCTGCCGCATCGTCACCGGTAGCTTCAACGCCCAGCCGCGATAAAGGTCGCAGTATCGACTATAGCGATAACCATCCGGATGAAGACCGATGTATTCGTCCC
>NZ_JBEGHE010000058.1:0-350774 GCF_040675795.1 Neorhizobium sp. LMR1-1-1.1 | reverse complement strand
CGTCCCTAAACCCTAAAGCTCAAGAACCGTCCGCGAAAACCCGCCGACCACGTTTCTCTTTCTTCTCATATTCAATTGTCAAATAACCGACGATCCATAACCCGAAAGCCTAAACCGTCACAAAAAACACCAAAACACATCAGTTCTTCGAGACCTAACCGGAGCCCGGTCCCAATCAGCAAATGCCAATCTTTAGTGGTTTTCTTTAGAACGAGAAGCTTCGTCGCTAGCAGCGCCGCCGCCCTCGTCAGTGAGCGGGTTATAGTCCCACACCCAGGAAAACGTCAACAGGCTCAATTCGAAATTTTACAGAAAAATGACAAGTAAATGGATTCATTGCGAAATTTCGATGTTTTTCTGAATTCGGCTGATTTTCACCAACCAGTCCTCTTATATAGGCCGGCCAAATTAGCGGGATGGTGACGCCCCGCCTCAAAACCGCCCCGACAAATTCACAATCCCATGGAAAGAGCGTTACAGGGCATTCGCAATCGTCCTGGGACTTCTCGCCATATGACAGCAGTTCTCGGCGGATTTGACTCATTTCGAGGAAAAGGGCACATGTTTGGCCCAAGGTCCTGCAGGCAGCATCAAGCTGCCTATGGCAATAACGCGTATATAGGGACTGGCTAAGTCGGCATGAACACGGCCCGCAACACGATCCGATCGCTTGGCAACGAACCGCCCATCCTTGCTGATGGTCGCCGCGCGCCGGACAAGCGGGAGATTTCGCTCCGCTGGCTCTCCGGCACGTTCCTGACAGGCATAACCTCTTCTGTATTGATGGGTGTCGCACTTTTTGCAGCACTTGATGGACGCCAGCAGCTGGCCATCCCGGCAGAGGCATCTGCCTCGGTTCCCAGCGACCACGACAACGATTCAGTCCAGCGCGGCAAACGCCTGCTCGGTGGCAAGATCGTCGCGATGCCGACGGATCGCAAGATCATGGAAGTGTCGACGGTGGTCCACGAGGGCAATCGCGAGCTCGTGCGCCGCCGCCCCTTCGCCCATGTGAAGATGAATCTTGCCGCAGACCATGTCGCTCCGGAAGCATATCCGAAATTCGATCCTCTTGCGATCTTCGCCTCGAGCGAAGCACCGCCTCAGCCGGGCAATAGAACCGGCCTGATCTACGGGTCAAACGTCGAATCCGAAGTCAGTCTTCAGACGCTCGCTTTCCCGACATCGGGCAGCACCTACGCTTACGCCGCGCCGATGACGCTTGAGGAAGTAGAGGAAAACGTGCGCTCGAACGGCTCGGTTCTGACCGCCGGCGACGCACAGCTTTCCGCACTCTATTATGTCGATCCGCAACGCTTCTCCACATCCGAAGATGTCGATCTGACATCAGGCCTCAGCGCCCGTGTTGTCGAAGAAAATATGTCGGTGACCGCGCCCGAGCCGATAACACCGCATACGCGAGAATATGCAGACGATATCATTCCCGTGCGCCGGCCCATGTCGATCGCAGAAGCGATGACCCAGGTCGGCTATCCGGAAGGCAAGGCGAAGGAACTCTCCGGATATCTTCAGGCGCGCTTGGGCAGTGACAAGGTTTCCCCTGGCGATGTGATCCGCATTGGCGTGATCCAGGAAGGCCAGATGGTCATGGTCGTCAGGGCCAGCCTCTATCAGCGCGGCCAGCACCGCGTCACCATCGGCCTCGATGACCATAGCCGCTTTGTCGATGCCGAAGAGCCGGCAATGCTGGATGCGGTTGCATCCGCCTTCAGCGACCAGCCGCCCCAGATCATGGCGGGCCGCGACCTGCCAAGCGTCTATGACGGCATTTATCGTGCGGCTCTTTCCTATGGCATGAGCACCGACATGACTGCTCTGCTTGTCAAATTGCTTGCCAGCAATATCGACCTTCAAGCGCAGCTGCGCTCAACCGACAAGATCGAGGCGTTTTTCTCTGTTGCAGACAAAAAGGGACAGGCCTCCAAGGACTCCGAGCTCCTCTATGTCAACGCCCATTTCGGCGATACCGACACGCGCTTCTACCGGTTCCAGAATGCCGACGACGACAATTCGGTCGACTATTTCGACCAGGACGGTCGCAGCATCCGGCAGTTCCTGTTGCGCAGCCCTGTTCCGAACGCCCGCATGACATCCGGTTTCGGCATGCGCAGCCACCCGATCCTCGGGCGCGCGCTCATGCATACCGGCACAGACTGGGCAGCGCCCCGCGGAACACCGATCATCGCCACCGGCAACGGTATTGTCGAAAAGGCAGGATGGGATAGTGGCGGTTACGGCAACCAGACGCTGATCCGCCACGCAAACGGTTACGTCTCCTCCTATAACCACCAGAGCGCAATTGCCCGCGGTGTGCGCGAAGGCGCCAAGGTCACCCAAGGCCAGGTCATCGGTTATGTCGGCTCCACCGGCCAGTCCACCGGCGCCCACCTTCATTACGAACTGATCGTCAACGGCACCAAGGTGGATGCAATGAAGGTGCGTCTTCCCGGCGGAAAATCGCTCGAAGGCACAGCGCTGGCCCGTTTCGAGGATGAGCGCAAACGCATCGATACCTTGCTGAATACGCCGACACCGAGCGAAGTCGCGAGCAAATAGGTCGCTTGAGTTGATAGCTCTGACGAAAAATGGCGGCCGAGGCCGCCATTTTCATGTCCATGATGAAGCGCCTTACGCCGCTTCGCTCATGCTGCCCTTGATGCGGAACAGCAGCCGGTCGGAACCGGAGGTTACCTTGACGGTTGAGCCGTCCGGGATATGACCGCCGAGGATCTGTTCGGCGAGCGGATCCTGCACGAATTTCTGGATGACCCGCTTCAACGGACGCGCGCCATAGACCGGATCATAGCCCTTGTCGGCCAGCCATTCGCGGGCGTCGCCATCGAGTTCCAGCTCGATCTTGCGATCGGCCAGAAGCTTCAGGAGGCGCTGCAACTGGATATCGACGATCGCACCCATCTCTTTCCGCTTCAGGCGGTGGAAGAGAATGATCTCGTCGACGCGGTTCAGGAATTCCGGCCGGAACGACGCACGCACGACGCTCATCACCTGCTCGCGCACGCTTTCCGAATCCTCGTCTTCCCGCAGCGCGGTCAGATATTCGGCGCCGAGGTTCGAAGTCATGATGATCATCGTGTTCTTGAAGTCGACCGTACGTCCCTGCCCGTCCGTCAGACGCCCGTCATCGAGCACCTGCAGAAGAACATTGAACACGTCCGGATGCGCCTTCTCGATCTCGTCGAACAGCACGATCTGGTAAGGTTTGCGCCGTACCGCTTCGGTCAGTGCACCACCCTCTTCGTAACCGACATAACCCGGAGGCGCACCGATCAGCCGCGCGACCGAATGCTTCTCCATGTATTCCGACATGTCGAGGCGCACCATCGCGGTCTCGTCGTCGAACATGAAGCGTGCGAGCGACTTGGTCAGTTCCGTCTTGCCGACACCGGTCGGGCCTAAGAAGATGAACGAGCCGATCGGTCGGTTCGGATCCTGCAGACCTGCCCGCGAACGACGAACGGCACGCGATACGGCCTGAACCGCATCGCCCTGGCCGACAACCGATTTCGCCAGCTCGTCTTCCATCCGCAAAAGCTTGTCGCGCTCGCCTTCCAGCATCTTGTCGACCGGAATGCCGGTCCAGCGGGAAACGACATGCGCGATCGCATCCGGATTGACCACTTCCTGCACCATTGCATTGGTGGTCGTATCCTGTGCTTCGGCCTCGACCAGCCGCTTTTCGAGATCCGGAATGACGCCATAGGTCAGCTCGCCGGCGCGCTGGAACTCGCCCTTTCGCTGGGCGGTCGCCAATTCGTTGCGGGCCTCGTCAAGCTGCCGCTTCAGATCGGCGGCAAGGCCGAGCTTCTGCTTTTCCGCCTGCCAGCGGGCCGTCAGCGCATCGGCTTCTTCTTCAAGAGAGGTGACTTCGCTCTCAAGCCGCTGCAACCGGTCGGCGGAAGCCGTATCGGTTTCCTTCTTCAACGCTTCGCGCTCGATCTTCAGCTGCATGATGCGGCGGTCGAGTTCGTCCAGCTCCTCGGGCTTCGAATCCACCTGCATGCGAAGGCGCGAGGCGGCCTCGTCCATCAGGTCGATCGCCTTGTCCGGCAGGAACCGGTCGGTAATGTAGCGGTTGGAGAGCGTAGCGGCGGCGACAAGCGCCGAGTCAGAGATCCGCACCTTGTGGTGCTGCTCGTACTTCTCCTTCAAGCCGCGCAGGATCGAGATCGTGTCCTCGACCGTCGGCTCGTCGACCATGACGGGCTGGAAACGACGGGCAAGAGCAGGATCCTTTTCCACATGCTTGCGGTATTCATCGAGTGTCGTCGCGCCGACGCAGTGAAGCTCGCCGCGCGCAAGCGCCGGCTTCAACAGGTTCGACGCATCCATGGCGCCATCCGACTTGCCCGCGCCGACCAGCGTATGCATCTCGTCGATGAACAGGATGATATTGCCGTTTTCGGCCTGCACTTCGTTGAGCACGCTCTTCAGCCGCTCTTCGAATTCGCCGCGATATTTAGCACCGGCAATCAGCGCGCCCATGTCGAGCGCCATCAACTGCTTGTCCTTCAGGCTTTCCGGCACGTCGCCATTGACGATACGCAGAGCCAGACCTTCCGCGATCGCCGTTTTGCCGACGCCCGGCTCACCGATCAGCACCGGGTTGTTCTTGGTACGGCGTGATAGAACCTGGATCGTGCGACGGATTTCATCGTCGCGACCGATCACGGGGTCGAGCTTGCCGTCACGCGCATCGGCCGTCAGGTCGCGGGCATATTTCTTCAAGGCGTCGAAACCCTGTTCGGCATTGGCGCTGTCGGCGGTGCGGCCCTTGCGCAGATCATTGATCACCTGGTTCAGCCCCTGCGCCGTCAGCCCCGCCTTCTTCAGGCTGGCCGAGGTCGAAGCGGAACTTTCGATCAGAAGCGCAAGCAGCAGCCGCTCGACGGTGACAAAGCTGTCACCCGCCTTCTTGGCGGCATCTTCGGCAGTGGAAAACACTTTGGCCAGCGGCTGCGAAAGATAGATCTCGCCAGTGCCGCCCGAAACCTTGGGCAGCTTGCCGAGAGCAGCGTCATTGGCGATCCGCGCTTCCTTGGCGTTGCCGCCGGCGCGTTCGATCAGCGACGAAGCCATGCCTTGGTCGTCGTCGAGCAGCACTTTCAAGACATGTTCGGGCGCGAACTGCTGATGTCCGTCGGATAGAGCCTGGGTCTGGGCCGATTGCAGAAAACCGCGCACCCGCTCGGAATATTTCTCGATATTCATTTCATACCTCCAGAAATCGCCCTGCCCTCTATAAAGGCACAGGCCGATGATTGAGATTGAGCTCCCTTCATGAGGCAAGCCCTGCCGCAGGATGCGCTCTCGCAGCCGTTGGCTTCTGCCAAGATATGGGAGCCTTTTTTCCGGTTTTAAAGGAGCATGTTGAAGCTTTTAGCGCTTGTCTAAACAGACGGCATCGCCGCTTGCCCTGCCCGTCTCTGATCACCCCGCCGTGATTCAACGATCAGAAACTCGTGATTGGCCATTTTGTCGCAGGAGGCGCACACCCACATCGTTGTCGAGGCTTTCGGGGGCAGGCTTCGTTGTATCACTAAAGGTAGATCTAATGTCGGAAGACAAAAGCACCCAGCTTATCGGAATATTCAAGACCCTGATCATGGACCACGGCATGCCGCAGGCGATCACGGAGATCACGGACCCAGATTTTCAGGCACTCGCCGCAGCTCATGTCGATGAATTCGATGAGGCACGCGACGAATGCGAAAGCATCCGCACTCTGTTTTGACTTTCACCCGGGCCGGCAGCAAAGTCGGCCTGGGCTCAGGCCCCGAGGCAGAAGCATCGCGATTTTCCATCGCAATCATCCCATCATAGCCTGCAGAAATCGATCATGAGACCGGAGTTCAGATGGATGTCTCTTCTCTGAAGTCCTGCTCTTCTTCTGCAGTCATTGCACGATAGATAGGCCTGCCACTGACAAAGCGCATCATCAGGCAACCGGCGGCATATTCACCGCTGATCAGGCGCCTTCTGCGCAAGAATACAGCCGGTGCCCAATCTGTTGTTTTGTTGGTTATCGATATTGGCCAAACGATGAGATACTTGATCGCGCAAAACATTTATTCGATCTCGAAGATGATCTTGAGACAATAATCATCAAAGTGTCGATTCGTGTAGACGCAATCGAAGAAAAACTGTCGAACAGTCTCTAAAGCATCTCTCCCGAAAGCTGTCGGCTGCTTCCCGATAGAGGTACAAAAACAAAAATCTACGGTACGGCAGGCGAAATTGGAGGATTGCTCCAGAAGAGGCGGATTTTTCTCCGCCACCCCGCATACCGAAAGTCGCAGAGATCCCGTCGAGCTCGAAATTCAACAAAATCTGATTGTGCAACGAGGTCGGCTTGATCCTGCAGTACAAAAGCAATCAGATCTCAGACGTAGAGAACCCGCTCTCCGAACTCTGTTGTCTCGTCGAAATTTCCGGTCCCGAGCCTGCTGCTCTCGCCCGAAAACTTGTCGGCTGGCCGGCTACTTTCGGCAGAAGGCTTTTCTGATGAACTGCTGGATTGTTGCGCGGCCTGCAACTGTTGTTCAAGCGCATCGATCTCCGCCTGAATTTCAGCCTTCTCCTCCGCGTCCTTCGCTTCTTCGAGTTCAGCTTCCTTCGCGGTTATCTGTTTTTCGATTGCAGCCGTACTGCTGCTCGTCGATGATGAAGACAGGAGCGTAGAGGTTGTCGAACTTGTTACGGAACTGATCATGATGAATCTCCGAGTTGAACCGGAATGATTATCGCAGCCATCCGTTAATTTTGGGTACTAAAAAGTACCGATAATTTGCCGCCTAGAGCACGCCTTATTCTCACTCGCTTTTTTGAATTTTTTTAGCGATATGTGGACCGCTCAATCCCCAGCTTGCAGATAAAAAGCCGGGACATCAGTGGATGTCCCGGCTTTTAAAGGTTGAAACGTTCAAGGCACGGTCATTCTGCCGCAGCGGCTTCCACAATACGTTCCCTGTAGGCGGCGCTGATTTTGTCGACCTCGTTCTTTGATCCGAAAATCACCGGCACACGCTGATGCAGTGAAGTGGGTTCGATATCGAGGATCGTACTTGTTCCGATGATTGCGGCACCGCCGGCAGCTTCGACCAGAAGACCGATCGGGTTGGCTTCATAAAGCAGCCGCAGACGACCGCCGGAGGCCGGCTTGTTACGATCGGCCGGATAGAGAAATACCCCGCCGCGATTGAAGATGCGGTGCGTGTCCGCAACCATGGAACCGACCCAGCGCATGTTGTGGCCAGTATCGATCGCCTCTTCGATATAGGATGCAACAGCGTCATCCCAGGATGACCGGCGTGCCGCATTGATGGCGAATTCCTTCGCTTCCGGCACGATCTTCGCATCGGCGCTGGTCATCAAATAAACGCCGTCGGCGTTCAGCGTGAAGATCTGCACACCTTTCCCTACCGTCAGCACCAGTGTCGTCTGCGGTCCATAGGCGGCGTAACCGGCGATCAGCTGGCCACGGCCGTTTTTCAGAATCTCGCCGGAAGTCGAAGCTCTGATCACTGAAAAGATCGTGCCGACGGTGACGTTCACGTCGAGATTGGAGGAACCGTCAAGCGGATCGAAGATCACCGCATATTTGCCGTCGCCATGAATGGCGACTTCGCTATCCAGTTCTTCCGATACTGCGAAGGAAACCGAAGGCGACTTGCGGCAGGCCTCTAGCATGATTTCGTTGGACAGGATGTCGAGCGGCTTTTGCGCCTCGCCCTGCACATTGGTGATTTCCGTGGCACCCGTGAGGCCGTCCAGGGACGATGTTCTGAGCTTGTCCGAAATCTCCCGTGTCGCCTCGGCGATGTTGCGAAGAACAACGACGAGATCGTCGTCCAGCACCGTGCCGTTGCGGGTTTCAAGGTAGGTTTCGAATGTCGTCATGAAATCGCTCCCTGCGGATTTTTTGGAAAAATCGCGGCTCTATGCCGTCGAAAAACCTATCTAGAGCGGAATTTTACGACAACGCAACGAATTTCCGCAGTGCGGTAAGACATTATAATCGTTTAAAAAATCAGGATATGAAGAAAAATCCGGGAACGGTTGCACGCTATCGGCGCAAAACTTGCCATTCAATCGTTTCGATGCGGGCTTTACCCATCAAAGAGCGGATTTTTACCTAAAACGAAAAAATCCGGCCAAAGGCCGGATTTTTCCAACTTGTTTCATGTGATCAGGCTTATTCGCCGGCCACATCCGCCATTTCAGGCGCGGTATCATCGCCCTCTGCAGCTTCAGCACTCTTGCGAGGCTGACGGCGGGGACGCGTGCTTGCGGCACGGCGGCGACGCGGCGCGGCCTCTGCCTGAGCTTCCTCTTCGACGGCGACCTCTGCCGGCGTGCCTTCGATCACCGGCTGCGGGCCCGAACCGTCCTCGACAACCGGTGCCGAAATTTCGGCGGCTTCCGCTACCTGCGATACAACCGCGGCTTTGGCTTCAACAGCCTTCGGCTCGGCAGAACGTTCGCCGCGCTCTGCGCGCTCGCCACGTTCCTGGCGATCGGGGCGACGCTCACGGCGCTCATTGCGGTCACGGCGGTTTTCGCGCGGCTGCTGGTCCTGGCCACCACTGCCCTGCTGGACATTCTGCTCACGACGTTGCTGCGGTTGCTGATCTTCGATCATCGGCTGCGGAGCATAACCCAGATCGTCGCCGTCACCGCCGTCGAGATCGTCCTGGTCGACAGCATTGCCGTCGCGATCCTGGAATTCGCCGCGATCCTGATGCTGGAAGCGATCCTGCATCTGGGCCTGCGCAGCTGCGATTATGCGATTGTAATGCTCTGCGTGCTGCAAATAGTTTTCTGCAATAACACGGTCGCCGGAGCTTTGCGCGTCACGGGCAAGAGTCGCATATTTTTCTGCGATATGCTGGGCAGTACCGCGGATTTTTACATCCGGCCCGGAACTGTCATAAGTCCGGCTGAGCGGGTTTCCGCCCTTGCGCTGGAAGTTGTTGTTACCACCTCCGCCACCGCCGCCGTTATTGTTGCTACCACGCCCTCGACCACGCTTGTTCTGCTGTCCTGGCCTCATTTATCGTTCACCAACTCTCTGTCTTCGCTGATAAGGGGCCACGCGGCTCGCCGGTCAAAGCCGGTACAAGACTTCGCGTGTTACGTACAGGTCGACCAACGCGGCCTGCCGCTTTCAAAGTCAAATTACCTGATTCACGCATCGAGAGTGCTCAACCTCGTCGGCTCTTCGAAAAGAGCGCAATTAAGGATTGACCCGTAACCCGAACGAATCGCTGTTCATTCCCAGCTGCCCCGATGCGTAGCCGCAAACTATCCCGCTTCCTTTGGAATTCCAAGCTTTTTCTTTTGCTTCGCAGCATCAACCACAGACTTGGCAAATATCAATACGCGATCATTCTCGCCGTAGTCTTTACGTGCCAGCAACAGATTGAAACCCTCTGCTTCGAATAGCTCGATCACCGCATGTTTCTGATCAAAACCGATCTCTAGAGCGACGCAACCATCAGCCGCGAGAAACTCCCCGGCCCGGTCTGCAATCTCGCGATAGGCGGTTAATCCGTCAGCCCCGCCGTCCAATGCTGCCATTGGATCGAAGTCGCGGACTTCAGGATCCAGGTCGGGAATGACATCGCTACATATATAGGGCGGATTTGACACGATTATGTCGAAACACCCGTCAATCTTGTCAAACCAGTGGCTTTCCACCGCCTGGAACCGCTGATCCAGACCAAGACGTCGCGCATTCTCCGCCGCCGTGTTCAACGCATCGACGGAAATATCGCTACCGATCCCAGTTGCTGATGGTAGACCATTCAGCAATGCCAGAATGATCGCGCCCGTGCCTGTTCCTATATCGAGAATGCGGATGCCTCTGTCGCCCGCAAACTGCCGGGCCTCATCGAGAACACTATCCACCAGAACTTCCGTATCCGGTCTTGGTTCCAGAGTTTCCTTCGAAAGAAGGAAATCCAGCCCGTGAAATTCTCGTTTACCTAATATGCGATGCACCGGCTCCCGTTTCAAGCGGCGGGCGACCGCATCTTCTATTTTGGCAACCGAGGCGGCATCGATCTCGCGATCGCCACCAACGAAGACCTCAGTCGAGGAAAGCTCCAGTAGTCCGCCGATCAGAATCCGCGCCTCGATCGCCGCATCGGCAAAACCGGCTGCCGAAAACCGGGCTCTCGCATCGGCGACGACTTCGCCCAGTGTGGTCATCGGCCCGACATCCCCTTGGTCACCCCTGCTGCTCGCCAAGCGACGCCAGCTGCCCCGCCTGATAATCGGCGATCAGCGCATCAACCACTTCGTCGATTTCACCCATCATCATCCGGTCGAGCTTGTAGAGCGTCAGGTTGATGCGATGGTCAGTGACACGGCCCTGCGGGAAATTATAGGTGCGGATACGCTCCGAACGGTCGCCGGAGCCGACCTGGCTCTTGCGGTCTGCAGAGCGTTCGCTGTCCACTCTCTGCCGTTCCATGTCATAGAGACGCGAGCGCAGGACCTGCATCGCCTTGGCGCGGTTCTGATGCTGCGATTTTTCCGCGCTCACAACGATGATCCCGGTCGGCAGGTGGGTGATACGCACAGCACTATCCGTCGTGTTGACGTGCTGCCCGCCGGCGCCCGATGCACGCATCGTATCGATGCGGATGTCCTCCGGACGGATTTCCACGTCGACCTCTTCTGCCTCGGGAAGGACCGCAACTGTTGCCGCAGACGTGTGAATGCGCCCCTGCGTTTCGGTATCCGGCACACGCTGCACCCGGTGCACGCCGCTTTCGAATTTCAACTTGGAAAACACGCCGCGTCCGGTCACGGTCGCGATGATTTCGCGATAACCGCCCGCTTCGCCTTCACTGGCCGAAAGCACTTCCACCTTCCAGCCATGCGCACTGGCATAACGCTCGTACATGCGAAACAGGTCGCCGGCAAAAAGTGCCGCCTCGTTGCCCCCGGTACCGGCACGAATTTCAAGAATAGCGCTCTTCTCGTCGGCCGCGTCCTTCGGCAGGAGCAGGATCTGCATATCCTTTTCCAGCGCCTCGATCCGCTCCTCCGCGTCCGGAAGCTCCATCTCGGCCAGCTCCCGCATCTCGCGATCCGTGCCCTTGTCGTAAAGCATCGCCCTCAGATCGGCGATCTCAGCGATGGTCTTCTCATATTCACGGATCTTGGCAACAACGGGCTGCAGCTCGGAATATTCCGAAGCCAGCTTCACATAGACATCGGCGGCCGGGCCTTCCGACATACGCGCCTCGATCTCGCCAAAACGGCGTTCCAGCTCGCGCATCTTTTCGACAGGAAGCTTAGCCAATTAGAGAACTCCAGATATGCCGCTCGTTATCTTCGCCCTCGGGTTTAACCCGAGGGTGTCCCGAGAATCTATCCACGTCGAGAGGTCAGCAGATCCTCGGGACAAGCCCGAGGATGACGGTGAGCACATAGCTCGACCAATAGGCCCCATTCAAGGCCTACAGTGGAATGTTATTCGCTTCCGCGAACTTCAACAGCAGCTCCCGGATCGGTTCCTGCGAGCGAATGTCGTCCAGCGCCGCATTCATTTCCGCTTCGAGCTGGCCCGCATCGAGACCAAGCAGCATCGCCTTGACCGGACCGATCGAGGTCGCCGCCATCGAGACCGAGCGGAAACCGACGCCGATCAGCGCCATGGCGGAAAGCGGCTTGCCGGCCATTTCGCCGCAAAGCGTCACCAGCGTCCGGTTACGCTCGCCGGCCCGCGCAATATCGCGCAGCATCCTGAGAAACGGTTTTCCGAGAATGTCGAAGCGTTCAGAAACTCGTGCATTGCCGCGGTCGGCCGCCATCGAGAACTGGAAGAGATCGTTCGACCCGACGGAAACAAAATCAACTTCCGCCATAAGCTCGTCGAGCTGCCACATCAGCGCCGGCACTTCCAGCATCGCACCGAACTGCAGCTTGCGCGGCAGCGTGTGGCCAAACTTGGAGAGATACTGCACTTCCTTTTGCAACAGGTCGCGCACCGCACGGATTTCCGAAACCTCGGTCACCATCGGGATCATCATCCGCAGTTCGGCACCGGCAGAAGCCTTCAGAAGCGCGCGGAGTTGGGTGCGCAATAGACCGGGCCGGTCGAGCGCAAGCCGGATCGCCCGCCATCCCAGCGCCGGGTTTTCCTCTTCCTGGGCGCGGAAATAGGAAACGACCTTGTCGCCGCCGATATCAAGCGTTCGGAAAGTCACCGGACGCCCCGCCGCCTGCTTGATCACACTGCGATAAAAGGCTTCCTGCTCTTCCAGCTTGGGCATGGTCGAGGCGATCATGAACTGGAGCTCGGTGCGGAAAAGCCCGATACCCTGCGCGCCGGATTCGGCCAGCTGCGGCAGATCCACCAGCAGGCCGGCATTCATGTTGAGGCTGATATGCCGCCCGTCCCGGGTCAGCGACTCGACGGACCTGAGCGCCCGGAACTGCTCCTGCCGCTTGGCGCGCAGGCGAACCTTTTCCTCATAAGCGTTCTGCAGATCCGGCATCGGCCGCACATGCACCTGCCCGTCGTCTCCATCGATGATGATCGCGTCGCCGTTTTCGGCAAGCGCCACCAGACCCACAGCCTGTCCGACGACAGGAATGCCCATGGCGCGCGCGACGATCACCACATGGCTGGTCACCGCACCGTCTTCCAGCACCAGACCGCGAAGATTGGCGCGCGGATAATCCAGCAGCTCAGCCGCACCCATGGCGCGCGCAAGCACGATGGAATCGGACGGCAGCTCGTCCATGCTGCGCCCGGAATAGCCGGTGAGCTGGCGCAACAGCCGGTTCGCCAGATCGTCGAAATCATGCATCCGCTCACGCAGATACGAATCCGTCATGCGCATCATCCGCGCCTTGGTATCGCTCTGCACCTTCTCGACGGCCGCTTCCGCCGTCAGACCGTTATGGATCGCCTCTTCCATGCGGCGCACCCAGCCCTGGTCATGGGCAAACATGCGGTAGGTCTCGAGCACCTCGCGATGCTCGCCTTCCTGCGCCACGTCGCGGCGCGACAGCATGTCGTCGATCGAGATGCGCAGCGAGCCGAGCGCTTCGGCAAGCCGGATGATTTCCTTTTCGGAATCCTCGTTCAGAAGATTGGTCACGACGATGCGGTGCTCGTGCAGCACCACATGTCCGAGCCCGATACCTTCGTTGTAACCATTGCCCTGGATCGTCACCGCGCGGGTAAGATCGAGCTCCAGCCCCGGCGCGGTGATCTTCTTGAGGTCGCCGGTGGCGATCATCTCGGCGATCACCATCGCGGTGGTCTCAAGCGCCTCGACCTCGTCCTCGCGGTAGTTGCGACTCGCCTTGTTCTGCACGACCAGAACGCCGAGCGTGCGCCCGGCCCTCAGGATCGGCACGCCGAGGAAGGAATGGTAGATCTCTTCGCCGGTTTCCGGCAGGTAGCGGAATGCCGGATGCGCCTGGGCATCAGAAAGGTTTAACGGCTGGGCGGATGCGGCAATCGTACCGACGAGACCCTGTCCCATCTGCAGCTGAGAAAGGTGGACAGCTTCTTTGTTCAGGCCTTCGGTCGCGTAAAGCTCCAGAACGCCATCGGAGCGCAGTACATAGGCCGAGCAGACTTCGGCCACCATGTTGCTGGCAATCTGGCTGACGATCCGATCAAGGCGTTCCTGCGGATCCAGCGGTTCGGCCATCAGTTCGCGCAGGCGCTTCAACAAAACGCGCGGACCGGCCGACAGGTCTCTAATCGGCATAATGCTCCCCTTACAGCCCAACCATCGCCGACCCGGCGACGACGCACCGAAAGGAGCATCATGCCGGATTAGACATTATTCGCTTTTATCGAGACCGTAGGAGGAATGCAAAGTCCGAACCGCAAGTTCCGAATATGCACCGTCGATAAGAATGGAAATCTTGATTTCCGAGGTCGTGATCGCTTTGATGTTGATCGATTTTTCGGCAAGTGCCCGGAAAGCCTGCGCCGCGACGCCGGCATGGCTGCGCATGCCGATACCGATGACCGATACCTTTGCGAGACCTGATTCGGTCTGCACGACATCGAAGCCGATCTTTTCCTTGTTGGCTTCCAGAACGCTCATCGCCTTCTGCACGTCGCCCGAAGGCACGGTGAAGGTCATGTCGGTCTTGGAACCGTCCTCGGAAATGTTCTGGACGATCATGTCGACATTGATATGGGCTTCCGCGAGCGGCCCGAAGATCGCAGCCGATACGCCCGGACGGTCGGACAGACGACGCAACGAAATCTGCGCTTCATCCTTGGCATAAGCGATGCCGGTGACGACTTCCTGTTCCACGATTTCTTCCTCGTCGCAAATCAAAGTACCGGGCGGGTTCAAGAAGTCTCCCATGCCCGGTGCATCGGGATCTTCAAAGCTGGAGCGCACAAAGGTGCGGACCTTGTGGACCATGGCAAGCTCGACCGAGCGCACCTGCAGCACCTTCGAGCCGAGAGACGCCATTTCGAGCATTTCCTCGAACGAAACCTTCTTCATCCGGCGAGCCTTGGGCACGATGCGCGGATCGGTCGTGTAGACGCCATCGACGTCCGTATAGATATCGCAGCGATCAGCCTTGACGGCAGCGGCAATCGCCACGGCGGACGTGTCGGAGCCACCACGGCCGAGCGTCGCGATCCGGTTGTCCGGACCTATCCCCTGGAAACCGGCAACAACAGCAACCTGGCCCTCGCCCATCCGCTTGATGATGTCGGAACCGTCAATCTCCATGATGCGTGCAGCACCGTGTGCGTTGTCGGTGCGGATCGGGATCTGCCAGCCCTGCCAGGAACGTGCATTGACGCCCATCGACTGCAGCGCGATCGCCAGGATACCGGATGTCACCTGCTCGCCGGAAGCAACGACCGCATCATATTCGCGCGCGTCGTAGAATGGTGAATTGGCGCCTGCCACTTTCGGCATGTCCTGAACCCAGCCAACCAGTTCGTTGGTCTTGCCGGACATGGCGGAGACGACGACGGCCACTTCGTGCCCTGCATCGACTTCACGTTTCACATGGCGTGCGACATTGTGAATGCGTTCGAGATTGGCGACGGACGTGCCGCCGAACTTCATGACGATGCGAGCCATACGACGAAAACCACCAACTCGCCCTCGGCCAAGCCGGGGCGTCTATTTGCTAACGCTGGATATCCCGGCGGCTGCCTGAATATCGAGTTGGGGTCTCTTAGCGAAAAGGGGGGACGCACGCAATGGCCGGATTATGGGCAAACAGTACGGCTGTCATAAAACTGAAGAAGCGGTCATCATACGCAAATGGCAGTCGATAAGAACAAGGGGCCGCTTGCGCGACCCCCTGCCGATCTGTCGTCGATCTGTTCGAAATCGTCAGTTGCAATTTGGCCCGACGACGCAGTTCTGGTTACGCTGCGGACGCTGCTGTTCCTCGCGCTGCGGGCGTTCACGGTCTCGCTCGCGGGCTCTTTCGCGATCACGATCGCGATCTCTGTCCCGCTCGCGCGCCTGATCCCGTTCACGGGCCTGATCCCGTTCTCTTTCACGGGCACGATCCCTATCCCTGTCACGATCACGCTCTCTCTCGCGGTCGCGATCCCAACCGGGAGGCGGGCGCCGATCGTTGCCGTCAAAGCGCGGCCGGTCACGGTCCCTGTCACGGGCCTGATCTCTGTCACGATTTCGGTCACGTTCCCACCGGTCGCGATCACGGGACTGATCCCAGCGATCCCGATCACGGGATTGGTCCCAGCGATCGCGATCACGGTCGCGATCCCAGCCCGGAGGCGGACGGCGACCATCATCCCAGCGCGGCGGGGGCGGAAGTGGACGCTGTGCACGCCAGTTGTAATCCCGCCAGCGATCACGCTCCCGATAGAAATTGCGGTCGCGGTAATAGGTGCCCCAATAATTGTCCACGTCGAACGTGACGGATGGGATGCCGAGACCGCCGTAGTAATCCGGCGCCACATAAACGCGGTTCGAGCGATAGGATGCCTGCACGTAATTGCCCGACACCCAGCCACGTCCACCGGCAAAGGAGACGTCGCACCAATTGACCGAGCTCATGCAGCCGTTGATCGTCACGGGCGCGCCGTAAGGAAT
Source organism: Neorhizobium sp. LMR1-1-1.1 (assembly GCF_040675795.1). Classification (NCBI taxonomy): domain Bacteria; kingdom Pseudomonadati; phylum Pseudomonadota; class Alphaproteobacteria; order Hyphomicrobiales; family Rhizobiaceae; genus Neorhizobium; species Neorhizobium sp. LMR1-1-1.1. The sequence goes on along the minus strand of NZ_JBEGHE010000058.1, from coordinate 334,650 downwards.
AACGGTAACCGCCGGATAACCGGTACTGGGGCCGGACCGCATATTGACGTTTGCGGTGGCGTAACCGCGCACCGCCGCCTCGGCGATTGCGGGCGCCACCAGGAGCGTGCAGAAAGCCGCAGCACTCATCAGGAACTTTTTCACGGGCTTCCTCCTGAGGAATTTATCGACACGGACATTGTTCCGTATCGAGTTTTTATCGCCATAAAATGTCGACTGGCCCCAATTGTTCCAGCATCCGCCTGAATAGGTCATGAATGACCTATTGGGCATTCATTAAGCGTCATGGACGCTTGCAGCACATAGGAATAGTAGCCTGCCGCAATGGAGTGAAATCAGTGATCTGGATAGAAGTCCACGATATCATGCTCGCGGCGTTGGAAGCGAGCCTCGGCTGTCGACTACACCAACTGGCATACGTGGCGAGGTCTGCTTCGCAGAGCATTGGCGGCCAACATCGGGAAAGCCCATCAACCTCTTGACTTCATCGTCTCAACGTCCGACTTCAACACGCAAACGCGAAGGATGATGAGACGATGACGGAAGCAGCCAGAACGACGGTCGACAAGGATCAGGTCGAGATGTTCTCGAAAATGGCTGCCGAATGGTGGAGCCCCACCGGAAAATTCCGCCCTTTGCACAAGTTCAATCCGGTTCGCCTTGCCTATATCCGCGAACGCATCTGCCAGAATTTCGGCCGTGACCCGAAGGCACATCGCCCCCTGGAAGGTCTGCGCATCCTCGATATCGGCTGCGGTGGCGGCCTTCTGTCCGAACCGGTTGCCCGCATGGGCGCAACCGTCATAGGAGCCGACCCGTCGGAGAAGAATATCGGCATCGCCTCGACCCACGCGCAGGAAACCGGCACGCAGATCGATTACCGTGCCGTCACCGCCGAGGATCTTGCCCAGGCGGGAGAAACATTCGACGTCATCCTCAACATGGAAGTCGTCGAACATGTTGCCGATGTGAACCTGTTCCTCACCACCTGCGCCTCCATGGTGCGCCCCGGCGGTCTGATGTTCATGGCGACGATCAACCGCACGCTGAAGGCCCGCGCACTCGCGATCTTCGCCGCCGAAAACGTCCTGCGCTGGCTGCCCCGCGGCACGCATCAATATGAAAAGCTGGTTCGCCCGGAAGAGATCGAGCGGCCGCTCCAGACCTCCGGTCTGCACATCATTCACCGCACAGGCGTCTTCTTCAATCCACTGCAGGATCGCTGGAATCTCTCGCCCGACATGGACGTAAACTACATGCTGCTGGCAAAGCGCAAGGGCTGATCAGGATTTCTGCACAAGCACGTGTGCCATCAGATCCTTGTGTCTTTCCGCATTGAGCGCAGCCAGTTCGCGCACCCGTGCACGGTCGATGGATATCCGCTCACCATCCGGTCCATAGGGATCTTTGAAATTGAAACTGTCCGGTCCAGTCCCATGGTCGTGCAGACGCTCGAAACGCTCCACGCCGTCAGACCAATTTGGCCGGCTATCCGTCCACCACAGGACAAGTGCAGGCCAGCGCCGCTCCACCTGCCATTTTCGGCCATGTTTCAACGCGTCGGCATGGACGCCGGAATAGGAAAACGCCGTCAGCGATTCCAGATCCGCCCACATCGACAGAGAGGAGGGCGCGGTCTCAAAACCGCTCCCCTTTATGAAACGCGGAAAAACCTGCTGCCCCCAGCTCTCCGGACCAATCTCGCCATCATAGCCGGAACGCCCGATAAACCCTTCCGCAGTTTCGGCGGCAAGAAAATTGGCAGGCTCCCGCAAGCGAAAACCCTCAATTTCGGGGCTGTCATAAGGAGCGACGAAAAGGCCGAAATTGTAGATCGCCAGTTTCGCCGCGCTGGTCATCTCAGTTGGCCATATCAGTTCGTATCGTCCGTAAAATCGGGTAGCGGCGCGACTTCTATCCCCTCGTCGATCAGGTCACGCACTTCGTCGGCACTCGCTTGTCCGATGATGCCGCGAGCATCCGCCTCGCCATAATGAATCTTGCGCGCCTCTTCGGGAAACTTCTCCCCCACATCCTCGGAATTGGCGCGAATATTGGCGACAGCTTCGCGAAGCTTGACCATTGCTTCCTGCCGGGCGAGATCCATCGCCATCTGCTTCTTGGCTTCCTTTTTCCGTGCGGTGGAAACGGAAGGCGCCATCAACGACTTGGAAATCGAACCCGAATTGCAGATCGGACAGGTCAGAAAGCCGCTCTCCACCTGCCGGTCGAAATCGGCACTCTCGGAAAACCAGCCTTCAAAGGTATGTGCGTTGTCGCAGCACAGCGAATATTTGATCACACTGCCACCCCACCGGCACCCCGGTCGGCATCCGGGCCGGTAACATCCTCCAGCACGAACTCGCGTGCATTCTTCAGATTAGGCACCTTTTTGCGAGTAATCACAACGCTGTCCAGGTCGAGATCGGCAACGAGCACCTCCTCACCCGCATCGCCACCTCGTGCGAGGATTTTGCCCCAGGGGTCGATGATGAGTGAATTGCCATAGGTCTCCCGGCCGTCCTCGTGCACCCCGGCCTGCGCTGCCGCAATCAGGAAAGCGCCGTTCTCGATGGCCCGAGCCCGTAGCAGGATCTCCCAATGCGCCTCGCCCGTCTGTCGCGTGAAGGAAGCCGGCACCGTCAGGATCGTCGCTCCGGCGACAGCCTGGGCGCGGAACAGCTGAGGGAACCGCAAGTCGTAACAGATCGACATGCCGAGCTTTGCGAAAGGCAGCTCCACCACCTTGGAGACACCGCCCGGCTCATACGCAGAGCTCTCCCGCCAGCTCTCGCCATTGTCGAGATCCACATCGAACATATGGATCTTGTCATAGGTCGTGATCAGGCGGCCATCCGGCGCAAAAAGAAAACTGCGGTTGGCGATCTTGCCATCATCGCGAGCAATTGCCGTCGAACCCACATGCAGGAAGATGCCGAGCTCTGCTGCAAGCCCGCGCGCTGCCGCCACGATGATGTCATCCGCCTCGCCGCGCAGGACCTCGCGGGCAGCCTTGCGGTCCCGCTGCAGCATACCGGTCATCTCCGGCGTCTGGACGTAAGTCGCCCCGCGCGCCGCCGCATCCCGAACCAGCCGGGACATGTCGGCCGCGTTCTTGACCGGATCGACACCGGAACACATCTGGACTGCAGCGACCTTGATCATCGTCTAAACGTCCTGTTACGCAAGCATCGAGTCCAGCTTGCCTTGACGATCAAGCGCATGCAGATCATCGCAGCCGCCGACATGTTCGCCATTGATGAAGACCTGCGGAAAGGTCGACCGACCATTCGACTTGGCGATCATTTCGGCGCGAAGCTCCTGGCTATAGGTCGCATCATGCTCGACGAAATCGACGCCCTTTGATTGGAGCAGAGCTTTCGCACGTGAGCAATAACCGCAATATTCGCGGGTGTAGATGGTAACATCCGTCATGATAATCTCCGGGCGCGCTGGGAGGAATACGCGCCGACTGTTGTCTCTCATATAGTTTCGGCCAGTGCCATTGCAAAGGTCAAAACACTGACTTCGGCGGCGCCCGCCTTCTTCAACGCGCGTGTCGCAGCGGTAACTGTTGCCCCGGTCGTGTAGACATCGTCGACAAGCACGATGTGTTTGCCGAACACCTCGGCCTCCCGTCCCTCGGCGACGGCGAAAGCCGCCCGGACATTGTCTTCGCGAGCCCGCGCAGTCAGCCCTACCTGTCGCTTCGTTCTCTTCGTCCGCACAAGCGCCGCCGGCAGATAGGGCTTCCCCGTCGATCTTGCGAGATGCCGCGCAAGCTCAGCTGACTGGTTGAACTTCCGGAGCGCAAAACGCGTCCGGTGCAAAGGCACCGGCAGGATTGCATCGCAGCAACGGAGGCAATCGCCCCCCGCGCGCTCCATCCATCCCGCCATGATTGGCGCAAGATCACCTCGGTCCCTATATTTGAGCCCATGAACCATGTTGCGCGCGGTACGATCGAAGACAGTGGCTGCGCGCAGGCGATCGAAAACCGGAGGATGTGCGATAGCTTGAGCCGAGAGCATGCCTGGCCCTGGATCATAGGAAAACGGCAGGCCGAGTATGTCGCAATAGGGCCTCTCGATGAAGCGGACCTCACGCCAGCAGGAGGCGCAGACTGCCCCATGACGCCCCGTCAGAACGCCGCAACCGAGGCATACCGGAGGGTACACGACATCGGCGATCCGCTGCAGACAGGCCGAAGCGGATTGCGAAAGCATTTTCACGAGACTATTGGCCGAATTGCCGGGCATGGACTTGACAATAAGCGACGAAATACGCCTTAGCGAAGCATAATCGGATGGTGATGATGGAATTTCTCTTCGACGAAGACCTGCTTTCACGCAGACGCGAACGAGCATTGGCAAATCACACCGGCAATGCGGATTTTTTGCTGGATCTGGCGGCAGGCGAATTGGCCGAGCGTCTTTCCGTTGTGGAGCGGCAGTTTCCTCTTGCCATCGAACTGCACGGAGGAACGGGGATCGCCGCGCGAAAGGCAATCGAAACCGGCAAGATCGAAACAATTCAGCGCGCAGAAACCAGCGAACGCTTCGCCAAGGCAGGAGAGCATATCCTGTCCGCCGGTCTTGATGACGTGCCGATCGAGACGGCATCGGTTAACCTCGTCCTGTCCCCGATGGCGCTGCATGCCGTCAATGACCTGCCAGGCACGCTGGTGCGCATTCGCCGCGGTCTGAAGCCTGATGGCCTGTTCCTCGCAGCCATTCCCGGTGCGGGGACGCTGTCGGAGTTGCGCGATGTCCTGCTTGCGGCCGAGGCCGAGCTGACAGGCGGCGCCAGTCCCCGCGTTATCCCATTCGCCGATGTGCGCGATATAGGCGGCCTTCTCCAGCGGGCAGGTTTCGCCCTTCCGGTGGTGGACGCAGAAAACTATACGGTTCGATATGACAGCCTGTTTCCGCTGATGCGCGACTTGCGCGCCATGGGCATGGCTAATCCCTTGAGGGGTCGCAGCAGAAAACCCCTTGGGCGCGCATTTTTCCTGAGGGCTGCGGAAATCTATGCAGAGCGTTATTCCGATCCCGATGGCAGGATCAGGGCTACGTTCTCGATCATCTACGCCTCCGGATGGGCGCATCATGAGAGCCAGCAGCAGCCGCTGAAACCAGGTTCTGCAAAGGTGCGTCTTGCAGATGCCCTTAAGGGCCTGGACGGCTAGCGCTTCCGCAAAAGCGGAAACGGCTTTAAACCGTCTTATTTGGACGCATTGGTGTAGGTGTTGGTGATGGTGTTGAACATATTGCCCATCGCCTCGTAATAATTGCCGAGCGCAGCAGCAAGCGTGATGCCGAGGACTGCGGCAAGCAAGCCGTACTCCACTGCCGTTGCACCACTGATATCCCTGATAAAGCTGCGGAACAGGCGCATAGGTCGTCCTTGGAATCTAAGCGGTTCGATCATGCGTCGGAGTGGTTCAGCAATCGCCGTCCGCTCCGTAACCCTGAACGATGCAAACCGAACCGGGTGTCTCCTGCAGAACGCTCCTGCGGATCGTGTAGTGCTTCGAACCACCTTCGGCGGGCTTGATCGATCCCGTCGTCAGCATATCGAAGTCTTCCTGCACATGCGCAAGGCGCTTCTGATCCGACCGCTCCGCCAGCATCGGCGTCACGATCAGCGACAGGGCAATTACGGCTGTTCCGAAAAGCAGCGCAATATTCAGCGCTCCGGTCCTGCCGGACCTGTACGTCGCCCGCTGGCGATTGCGCACAGTTTTCCAGAACTCGTCGTCCATTGTCCCGAAGCCTCGTCAGATCATTACGTGCCTGGCCACAAAGATGCCAGAATCCGTTGAACGAACTGTTAACGCGAGATAAATCCGACAGCTCTAATTTTAATTAAAGCAGATCCTGCAGCATCGGGATCAGCGGCTCATCCGCCGGCGGCATGGGATAGTCGCGAAGCGCATTCGGCCTCACCCATTTGATCTGCTGCCCCTCGCGGCCCGTCGGAACACCCTCAAACCGGCGGCAGACATAAAGCGGCATCAGCAGATGGAAGCTGTCGTAGGTGTGGCTGGCAAAGGTGAGCGGCGCAAGGCAGGCGACCTTCGTGGTGACCCCGAGTTCCTCATGAAGCTCCCGCACCAGCGTCTCTTCCGGCGTTTCACCGGGTTCGACCTTACCGCCCGGAAACTCCCACAGCCCCGCCAGCGATTTTCCCTCTGGCCGCTGCGCAAGCAGGATACGGCCGTCGGCATCGATCAGCGCGCAGGCGGAAACGAGAAGAAGCTTTTTCGGTTCGCTCATGATTTCCGCCAGTAACGATAGGAATAGGCCTTGCTGAAGCCGAACCTCTGATAGAGCGCGATGGCAGCTTCATTTGTTGACTCGACCTGCAGCCAGGCGGTGCGCGCACCGCTGATCCGCGCCCAGCGAAGCGCCGAGGACAACATGTCTGTGCCGAGCCGTTCGCGGCGATGGGATGGTGCAACGGCAAGCGAAAGAATGCCGGCAAGATCGTTGTCCTGCACGCACAGCACCGTCGCCACTGCTCCGTTACCGGGATCCTGTTTCATGAAGAAGCCGGATGTGGGCTTGATAGCACTGAGGATCTCGGCAAGCGCCGGCTTCAAGGCCGGATCGTCACCGGCAACCGAAAGGCATGCATCGGCAAAACGGCCGATATCGTGGCTCGGCAGATAATCGAGCGTGTCGGGAAGCTCCAGCCGGGAAAGGTCGACTGTCATGACATCCGCCGTCTCGAAGACCTCCCATCCGCTACGCGTCAGATGCTCAAGCATGACCGGCGGCGCAAGCGGTGTTTCCCTCAGCACAAGAGTCCTGCCGTAATCCGCAAAACGCTTGGCAGCCTTTGTGAGCCTGAGATCGAGATCCCGGTGATCGGAAGGATCAAGCGGAACGACGCAGTTGACCCGTTTCGACGGATGCCCGCCTGTCAGCCGCACCTGCCAGCTTCCGTCATAGACGACGGACGCGGCAGGCCATGCGCGAAACCCGACGGCTTCGAGCCTGCGGACCAGCGGTAGATCGGGCTCTACGGATGCTGCTGCCATCACCCGCATCAGCTCCGGTAATCGCCGTTGATAGCGACATATTCCTTGGTCAGGTCGCAGGTCCAGACCGTCGCCTTGCCCGATCCGAGACCGAGTTCGACCTTTACCGGAATGTCCTGGCCCTTCATCACGGCAGAGGCCGCCTCTTCAGAATAACCCGGATCGCGCTCGCCGTTGACGGCAACGCGGATGTCGCCGAACCAGATCGCCAGCTTGTCGCGATCGGCGGCTTCGCCGGCCTTGCCCACCGCCATGACGATACGGCCCCAGTTGGCGTCTTCGCCGGCGGCCGCGGTCTTGACCAGCGGCGAATTGGCGATCGACAGCGCGATCGTCTTGGCGGCCGCATCGCTTTCCGCACCGGTCACGGTGATTTCGAGCATCTTGGTGGCACCCTCGCCATCGCGAGCGACCTGGATCGCCAGGTCCTTCAGGAGCGCGTTGAGCGCCTCGCGGAAGGAGGCGAGCGCCGGATCATTGGCATCGGCAATCTGTTTCTGGCCATCGGCGGCAGCCGCGCCCGTGGCAAACAGCATCAGCGTGTCGGAGGTCGATGTGTCGCTATCGACCGTCATCGAATTGAAGCTCGGCTCCACACCGGCCGACAGCATCGACTGCAGAGCCGAGGAAGAAATGTCGGCATCGGTCACGACGAAGGACAGCATCGTCGCCATGTCGGGCGCGATCATGCCAGCACCCTTGGCGATGCCGTTGATCGTCACCTTGACGCCGCCGATCTCGGCGGTACGGGTCGCGACCTTTGGATAGGTATCCGTCGTCATGATCGCCTTGGCGGCTTCCTGCCAGAAATCGCCGGTAGCGGTCTTGTTCATGTCGCCCAGAACACCGGCAAACTTGGTCGCATCGAGCGGTTCGCCTATGACGCCGGTGGACGCGAGATAAACCTCGTTCTCGCCGCAGCCGACAGCTTCGGATGCAGATTTCGCCGTCAGAGCGGTCGCAGCCTTGCCCTTGATACCCGTGAAAGCGTTCGCATTGCCGGAGTTGACCACCACTGCACGAGCCACGCCATGAGAGAGGTTCGAGCGGCAGAAATCGACAGGGGCCGAAGGGCATTTGGACTTGGTGAACACGCCGGCAACCGCCGCAGGCTTGTCGAAAACCATCAGCAGCACATCCGTGCGGCCCTTGTACTTGATGCCTGCAGCTGCCGTCGCCATCCGCACACCGCGGACCAGAGGCATTTCAGGATAGGATTTCGGGGCGAGCGGGGAGACGGAAGCGGACATGGTCAATACCTGCGCGAAAAGTTTTCAGTAAGCGATAGAAAAACGGGGGCACGAACGCCCCCGTTGTCATCAATGGATCAGGGCTTTGCAGCCGGGGCAGCTTCCGGGGCAGCCGCATCGCCGGCGCCGTCCTGCATCTTGCCAACTTCCTCATAGCCCTTCTTCAGGGCTTCGTCGGTGATCTCGACCTTCTGCTCAGCCTTGGCCTTTTCAAGGATGGCAACATACTTGTCGCGCATGACGAGCTGCTTCACCTGGTCCTTGACCTGGTCGAAAGCCGGCGGCGGTGCATCGCGCTTGTCTTCGACCTTGATGATGTGGAAGCCGAACTGGGTCTTGACCGGGGCTTTGGTATAGGCGCCCTTTTCGAGACCGAAAGCGGCCTCTTCGAATTCGGGAACCATGCGGCCCGGACCGAACCAACCGAGATCGCCGCCGTCGTCCTTGTTGCTGTCCTGCGAGTTTTCCTTGGCCAGCTTGGCGAAATCCTCACCCTTGTCGAGCTTGGCGATGATCGCCTTTGCTTCATCCTCGGTCTTGACCAGGATATGGGCAGCCTTCACTTCTTCCTGCTTCGGAAGAGCAGCGATTTCCTTGTCGTAGCGAGCCTTGACCTCTTCATCGGTCGTTGCTTCGACGACATGCTTGCGGAAAAAGGCGTTATGCAGTTCGCGATCGCCGATATAGGACATGCGCTTCTTGAAGTCGTCGGTCTTGTCAACGCCTTCGGCAAGCGCGCCGCTTGCGAGAAGCTTGACGTCGATCGCACCGGAAAGGGCTGCGACCTTCTTCTGCTCGTCCGGCAGCTGGGCCAGCTGCGGGTCGAGGTTCTGAACCGCAAGATCAAGTTCCGACTGGGTGATCTCAAGCGTGCCGACCTTGGCAACGACCTTGTCTTCCTGCGCGAAGGCAGGAACCTGGAACGAGATCGCAGCGGCGATTGCCGCCGTTACGAGAAGTTTGTGACGCAACATAAGTTACCTTTCGCATGGATGCCGGTCTCAGGGTTTGGATCCGGCCTGAATCCTTCACAAACACCGGAATGTGGCCATAGTGTATCGGCCGCAACCGTTGACATAATTCGGACCCCCTCTTATCTGTCACGCAACTTGGCGTCCAGAAGAGTTTCCGGGCGTTACGGGACAATTTGCCGGCATTGGAACCAACCTCTTCCGACCTGCAATCCCATGGCACTGAGATCAGAAAGGACCATTCGCATGGTCAGCTTCGGCGGCATCGCCCGCAAACTGTTCGGTTCGGCCAACGAGCGCCGCGTTCGCGGCTACAAGCCGACTCTCGCCAAGATCAATGCCATCGAGGAAGCGACCAAGGCGCTGACCGACGAACAGCTCGCCCACAAGACGGTTGAGTTTCGCCAGATGCTGGCGGATGGCAAGACGCTCGAAGACATCATGATCCCGGCCTTTGCCGTGGCGCGCGAAGCTTCCCGCCGCGTGCTCGGAATGCGTCCCTTCGACGTTCAGCTGACCGGCGGCATGATCCTGCACGACGGCGCGATCGCCGAAATGAAGACCGGTGAAGGCAAGACGCTGGTCGGCACTCTGCCGGTCTACCTCAACGCCCTGTCGGGCAAGGGCGTCCATGTCGTTACCGTCAACGACTACCTCGCCCAGCGCGACGCCGGCATCATGAGCCGCCTCTACAGCTTCCTCGGCCTTTCGACCGGCGTCATTGTCCACGGCTTGGACGACGAGCAGCGCCGTGCGGCCTATGCCTGCGACATCACCTACGCGACGAATAACGAACTCGGCTTCGATTATCTGCGCGACAACATGAAATACGAGCGCGGCCAGATGGTTCAGCGCGGCCACAATTACGCGATCGTCGACGAAGTGGACTCGATCCTCGTCGATGAGGCGCGCACGCCGCTGATCATTTCCGGCCCGCTGGACGACCGTTCCGATCTCTACACGACGATCGACACCTACATTCCGCTTCTCTCCGAAGAAGACTACGAGATCGACGAGAAGCAGCGTTCCGCCAACTTCTCCGAAGTCGGCACCGAGAAGCTGGAAAACCTGCTGCGGCAGGCCGGCCTCCTGAAGGGTGAATCGCTCTATGACGTCGAAAACGTCGCGATCGTCCACCACATCAACAACGCGCTGAAGGCCCACAAGCTCTTCACCCGCGACAAGGATTACATCGTCCGTAACGGCGAGATCGTTATCATCGACGAATTCACCGGCCGCATGATGCCGGGTCGCCGTTATTCGGAAGGCCAGCACCAGGCGCTGGAAGCCAAGGAAAAGGTACAGATCCAGCCGGAGAACCAGACGCTCTCCTCGATCACCTTCCAGAATTACTTCCGCATGTATTCCAAGCTCGCCGGCATGACCGGTACGGCGCAGACCGAAGCGGAAGAGTTCGGCAACATCTACAAGCTCGAAGTCATCGAAGTTCCAACCAACCTGCCGATCGCCCGTATTGACGAGGACGACGAGGTCTACCGGACCTTCGAGGAAAAGTTCAAGGCGATCATCGTCGAGATCAAGGCTGCCCACGAGCGCAACCAGCCGGTTCTCGTCGGTACGACCTCGATCGAGAAATCCGAGCTTCTGGCCACCATGCTGCGCCAGTCCGGCTTCGAAAACTTCAACGTGCTGAACGCCCGCTACCACGAGCAGGAAGCCTATATCGTTTCCCAGGCCGGTGTGCCGGGCGCCGTCACGATCGCCACCAACATGGCCGGTCGCGGTACCGACATCCAGCTCGGCGGCAATGTCGACATGCGTCTTGAGCGCGAGCTTGAAGGCGTGGAGGACGAAGCCGAGCGCAATGCCAGGGAAGCAGCGATCCGCGCTGAAATCAAGGAACTCAAGGCCAAGGCGCTGGAGGCCGGCGGTCTCTACGTCATCGCCACCGAACGCCACGAAAGCCGCCGTATCGACAACCAGCTGCGCGGCCGTTCCGGCCGTCAGGGTGACCCCGGCCGCTCCAAGTTCTTCCTGTCGCTTCAGGACGACCTGATGCGCATCTTCGGCTCCGACCGCATGGACGGCATGCTGCAGAAGCTGGGCCTCAAGGAAGGCGAGGCGATCGTCCATCCATGGATCAACAAGGCCGTGGAACGCGCCCAGAAGAAGGTCGAAGCCCGTAACTTCGACATCCGTAAGAACCTTTTGAAATACGACGACGTCACAAACGACCAGCGCAAGGTGATCTTCGAACAGCGTATTGAAATGATGGATTCGGAAGATGTTTCCGAGACCATCGAGGACATGCGCAACGAAGTCATCGAGGTCATCGTCGCCAAGCATATCCCGGAACGCGCCTACGCCGAACAGTGGGACGCACCCGGCCTGCATCAGGATGTCCAGCGCCTGCTCAACCTCGAACTTCCGATCGAGGACTGGGTCAAGGAAGAAGGCATCGGCGAAGACGATATCCGCGAGCGCATTACCGAGGCAGCCGACGCCGCTGCCAAGGATCGCCGCGAACGCTTCGGCAACGAGGTGATGAATTATGTCGAACGCTCGATCGTGCTGCAGACGCTCGATCACCTGTGGCGCGAGCATATCGTCAATCTCGACCACCTGCGCTCCGTCATCGGCTTCCGCGGTTATGCTCAGCGTGACCCGCTGCAGGAATACAAGGCAGAAGCTTTCGAACTATTCCAGGCGCTGCTGGCTAACCTTCGCGAAGCCGTCACCGCCCAGATGATGCGCGTCGAGCTGATGCAGAATCCGGAGCCGCCGGTTCCGCCACAGACCTATGAGGAACATCATCTCGACCCGATGACCGGCGAAAACCAGATTACCGGCCGCGACGATGAAGACTTCATTGCCGCCCCCGAGGATCGTCACCCGGAAGATCAGTCGACCTGGGGCAAGATCGGCCGCAACGAGGCCTGCCCATGCGGTTCCGGCAAGAAATACAAGCATTGCCACGGCGCCTTCGAACAGGCCTGAGGCATCTGGAAATAGCTGATACAAACGCCGCCCAATGGGCGGCGTTTTGCTTTTGAGGCCAACGGCATCCATCAGTCTATCGTCGCTGCCAACCGTTTCTTAACCGCGACCTGCCATGCTTTTCATCAGTATTTGTGCGGCATAACGAGTATCCCTTGCCCTTCATGGCGGTTATCGAAACAGCGGAAAAACTGCTTCCGCCGGGCTTGCGCGCCCGGATCGTACCGCTGATCGCAAAAATCGGCACCGCACTGACGGACAACAGCGAAACGGCGAAGGCCCAGCGGCAGGCCCTGACGGCTTTCGCTATTCGCATCGCCTCGGCCGCAATCGCTTTTCTCTCCCAAATCGCTCTCGCACGGCTGATGGGGGAGTTCGAATACGGTCTCTACGCCTTCGTCTGGGTGATCGTGATCCTGACCGGCAATCTCTCCTGCCTCGGCTTCCACACCTCGATCATCCGCTTCTACCATCAGCATCTTGCAAGCGGCGAAACCGCGATATTGCGCGGGCTGAACGTGGCATCCTGCCTTGTTGCATTTCTGACGGCAACGCTGGTCGGCACACTGGGCTTTGCCTTCCTGGCCGTGTTCGGCAACGATATCGCCTCCTATTATCTCGTTCCGATCGGCATTGCGCTTTTCATCATCCCGATGATCGCGCTCGGCGATATTCTCGACGGCATGGCAAGGGCGCGCGGCTGGACCGTTTCGGCACTGGCGCCGACCTTCATTCTGAGACCGATCCTCATCCTCGTCTTCATGGCGACTGCGGAATTCATCGACGCACCGCATGATGCGACGACTGCAATGGGAGCGGCACTCGCCGCGACCTATGTCACCACGCTTGCCCATCTCGTGCAGCTCGCCGCGCTGATCCGCAAGGAGAAAAGCGAGGCGCCGCGCCAATATCAGTTGGGCACCTGGATGAGATATTCGCTACCGCTCTTTCTCGTTGACGGGATCAGTTTTCTGCTGACCAATGCCGATGTGGTCGTGGTCGGCCTTTACCTCCCGCCCGATCAGGTCGGCATCTATTTCGCCGCAGCAAAAACGATCGTGCTGGTGCAATTCGTCTATTTCTCGGTCAAGGCTGCAGCCGCACCGCGTTTCTCAGCCATCATTGCCGCCGCAGACCATGATGCGCTTGCCGACTTCGCAGCCCGGTCGACACGCTGGACCTTCTGGCCGTCGCTCATCATCGGCCTTTGCGCCCTCGCCGCCGGCGAGATGCTTCTGTCCCTCTTCGGCCCGAACTTTACCGACGGCTATGGGCTGATGGCCATCCTTTTTGCCGGCATCCTGGCCAAGGCATCCATCGGTCCTGCAGAAGTCCTACTTACTATGGCCGGACACCAGAAACTCTGTGTTGGAGTTTATGCTGCAACCCTGATTGCTGCGGTAATCCTGTATTCTGTGATGATCCCGCTATTCGGCTTGACTGGAGCAGCCGTTGCGGCTGCTACTGCAATCATGATCGAATCCCTGCTGCTTCATCTGACAGTCCGCCGTACGCTCGGCATCACGCTATTTGCCTTCGCACGTAGGCCTCTTGCCGGTTTGGGAGCGAATTGACCATGCAATTCCCACCACCGGGCATCGAAAATGCGAAGGGGCAAGCTGCTCTGGGACAGGATAGACAGGAATTGCCCGAAGCCGATCTCAAACTGCCTGTCGGCCGGGCCGGACGCGAATTCTTGCTCTATCCCGCAACCCTTGGTTATGAGCTGCAGGAAGAGCTGGAGTTTCTGTCGCATCGGGCGATGGAACCCAACATCTTTTTCTCCGCCCGCCTTCTGGCTCCTGCCATGCCGCGTGTGGAAGACAAGCAGGTGCGTTTCGCGCTGATCCGCGATGACAACGGCATGCGCTCGCGCCTGCGCCTGCTGATGCCCTTTACCGTCGAGCGGCCAGGCTTTTCGGTCGGCGCTCCGATCATCCGTACCTGGGCCAATCCCTTTGGGCCGCTTGGAACTCCACTGCTGGACACAGAGGATGCCGCCGAGACGATAGACAACCTGTTCGAAGTTCTGACCCAGCCCCAGACCAAACTGCCATCGGTTCTGGTTCTGCCGGATATTCGCCTTAACGGTCGCTTCGCTCAATTGGCGAAGGCCGTCGCGATCGCCCGCGATCTTTCAGTCGCCACGACCGACACGTTCCGACGCCCGATGCTGGAAAGCTATCTCGACGGTGAAAGCTACCTGAAGCAATCCGTATCGGCCCATCATTATCGCGAGATGCGCCGCCAATGGCGCAACCTGGAAAAGCTTGGCACCCTGACCTACAACGTTGCCCGCCAGCCGGAAGAGGTCCGCCTGCGGATGGAGGAATTCCTCGCCCTGGAAGCGAAAGGCTGGAAGGGCAAAAAGCGGTCAGCGCTGATCAACGACCGTTATCGTGCCGCCTTCGCCCGCGAAGCGATAACCAACCTCGCCGAAATCGACGCGGTGCGCATTCACACGGTCGATCTCGATGGCCGCGCGATCGCCTCGATCATCGTTTTCATCATGGCCGGTGAGGCCTATACGTGGAAAACCGCCTATGACGAGAGTTTGGGCCGCCATTCGCCCGGCAAGCTGCTGATCATGAAGCTGACGGACTGGCATCTGGAGGATGCCAACATCCTGCGCACCGACAGCTGCGCCGTGCCCGATCATCCGATCATGAGCCGCATGTGGGAACAACGCGATGAGATGGGAAGCCTCGTCATCGGCCTAACACGCAATAGCGACCGTGATGTCCGGCAGGTCGCAACCCAGCTCCATCTCTATAGAAACACCCGCAATATAGCCCGTATCCTGCGCGAAAAGATCTTGCATCTGGCCGGCCGTGATACGTGACAGGAAATCTGTCGTGGATGCAGCACACTCAAGGGGCCGGCGTGTCAGCCGACCCCTTGAGTAACCCGAGCCGCTAACGCGACGCGGTCATGCGCAACATGCGGCAGAGCTGGACGAGCGCCGGATCATAAGCGCCGACCGAGACATCCACGCACCGCTTCAACAGCTTCTGCCTTTCGCTCGGCGACATGGCGTTGAAGGCAGCCCGCTGAGGACCGGTCAATCCGCCTCCGGCTCCACCACCACCCGTTCCCGGACCTGTACCCGGCCCTGTTCCGGGCGTGCCGCCGCCGACCCCGCCTCCGACATCCACACCGACACCAGTCGTGCCTCCGATACCGAGCCCGACAGTCGCGCCGATACCGCCGGTGCCGCCGATCGATGCGGTCGTTCTGGCATTGATGCCGTTCGACGTGCTGGCGCCGACCCGCGCATTCACCCCGTCGCTGCCTCCCACGGATGCGGCAACCCCGGCATTCAACCCACGTGAACCGTTGACGTTTGCACCGGCATTGACACCACGGCTTCCTCCGACCGAGGCATTGGCGCTCGCCACGCTGGAATTTCGTCCGATGCCCGCACCGGCATTCGCACCATTGCGACCACCGACGGATGCCCCGACACCGACACCGCCGGATCTGCCGCCGACGCTGGCTCCGGCATTCACGCCGTCACGCCCTCCCACCGACGCGCCCACACCGAGCCCGCCACTGCTGCTTCTGCCAACGCTGGCGCTGACGCCCCGATCACCCCCGATGGATAATCCCTGAGCATAGACCGGCGTCAGCCCGGCCGCCGTGATGCATGTGGACATCAATGCCGAAACAAATAGTTTTTTCATGATACTCTCCTCCTTAAGGGTCTGCCTGCAGAACCCACGGATTCGAATTCCAATCGCCGGCATTAGTTTCAGATTATTCTAATATAAGGCCTGCGAATATTAACGGTTTATGACGACGCCGCTTCGCGCCTCGCGTTCTTCCGGGAAGCGGATCGTTGCGGATCATATTTGAAGAACTTGCGCCTTGCATCTTCGTGGCCGCGCATGGTAAGCGCGTTCCACATCTACTGTGCCCCGTTGGCGGAATTGGTAGACGCGCCTGACTCAAAATCAGGTTCCGAGAGGAGTGCTGGTTCGATTCCGGCACGGGGCACCATATTATCCGAAATAGACAGATCAATTGTCAGTTTGCGCGATTAAAGCCGTGCAGATATCTCCCCGCATTTGCCTTAGGATGACCTGCCGTGAGACAATATCCGGCATGCATCTTCAAGCTCCCCGTTGCGATGCACGTAAATCTTCCTAAATGACTGGGCATCGAGGAAAAATGGAGAAGAACTAGATGAGCGCCGAATTCGGCCCCTACGTCCAGATGTGCACCCTTGCTCAGCAAATGGCTGTCCAATATCAGAAAGACACCAACCTCGCCTTGGCGCCCTTTCTGAAACATTTCATGGATGAGGTCGAAGTGAACGTGGCTGCCGATAGTTTCAATCATCTCGGATTCATGCAGAAGATCCGCGAGCCGGTCGAATTGGGAGCGGAAAAGGCGTCCGACGCTCGACGCAAGGAGTTTCTTCAGGCTCTTGCAACTGCTCTGCATGAGCGCATCCAAAGACACTGAGCAAATGCCAGCGACGACTGAACCGTTCGGGCTGTACAATCAGGCTTACGAGATTTGAACTTGCCCCCCACCCTGGCACCTCTCGCCAGCCGTTCATGCGATGGTTGCACCCTTTGTTGCCGATTGCCCGATATCGATGACCTCGACAAGCCGGCAGATCAATGGTGCAGGCACTGCATTGCCGGGCGGGGCTGTTCCATCTATGTGGATCGCCCGAAACTCTGTCGTGATTTCCTTTGCCACTGGATGCTCGACAACGGTCTGGGCGATGAGTGGGATCCGTTGAAATCCCACATGATGGTCTACGGGCAGGGGCAGCAGATCACAATCCTGGCCGATCCTGACCGACCCGACCTATGGCGTCGTGAGCCGTATATGTCACAGCTCAAGAACTGGGCGGCAAGCACGGCGCCGACAGGCGGATATGTGATCGTGTTCTGGCGAGACGAAGTGGTGAAGATCTGAAGACACGTCGTCCGGGCCGCTGACACGATGACGCGCGGCCATAGCGAGCCTTTGCAGTTCTCGCGTCTCCCTTTAGCATTCCGAAAGACGAGAAGGCCGATCACGACAATTTGCCGAAGGCAGAGTGTTACGCTGACATGTCCACCGGTTTACAGACTGGCGGATTGTGCTCTACAGCTTCGGCCCAATTTGGCCCAATCGGCACAATATCGAACGGCAGCGTTCGATGGCGATTATGAAGGAGATGCGCATGGCGCTGGCAGGTTCCACCACAAGGTTCAGCACGGGAGTAGCTTATGCCGGCTTCCTGACCCTTGCCATGGCCGCAACGGTCGGCAGCGCTCTGGGCTTCGAACATATCGGCGGCTACATTCCCTGCGCTCTCTGCCTACTTGAGCGAGACCCTTACTATTTCGGCATTCCGATCGGGATTCTTGCGGTTGGTTCGGCAGCTTTCGGCCTACCCTCCTGGATTACCCGTTCGCTTCTGATCGTCATCGGCATCATGATGCTGGTCGGCGCCGGCATGGGTGTCTACCACTCAGGCGTCGAATGGGGTTTCTGGCCCGGCCCCACCGCCTGCGGCGGCAGCACGGCCGTGACCACCAATGCCGGCAATCTGCTCGGCGACCTGAACACGGTTCACGGCCCGTCCTGCGCCGACGCTGCCCTTCGCGTGCTCGGCCTGTCCTTTGCCGGCTGGAACGTCGTCGCCAGCATTTTCCTCGCAGCCGTTGCCTTCATCGGCGCAAAAAAGGCCGCTTAAGCGGCCTTCGTGCGATCAGATCGACTGGTGTAATCAGGGCTGTAGCTCAGTATCCCAGTAGAGATAGTCCATCCAGCTTTCATGAAGATAGTTCGGCGGAAACAGCCGGCCGTTGTTATGAAGATCCTGCACGCTCGGTGCATAGGGTTTCTGGTGCGGGATCATACCGGCCTGTTTCGGCAATTTGCTGCCCTTGCGCAGATTGCAAGGGGAACAGGCCGCCACGACATTCTCCCAAGTCGTCTCGCCGCCATGGGCACGGGGAATGACGTGATCGAAGGTCAGTTCGTCATCCGCGCCGCAATACTGGCATTCGAACTTGTCGCGCAGGAACACGTTGAACCGCGTAAAGGCCGGGTTACGGGTCGGCTGCACATAGGTCTTGAGGCTGACGACGCTAGGCAGCTTCATCGAGAAGCTGGGCGAGCAGACCGAATGGTCGTATTCGGCGATGATGTTGACACGGTCAAGGAAGACCGCCTTGATCGCGTCCTGCCAGGACCACAACGACAAGGGATAGTAACTCAGCGGCCGGTAGTCAGCGTTCAACACGAGCGCCGGCAAGGCCTGCGGGGAGACTGCAATCGTCAAGTGACGCTCCTACCCGATTCGGCATCTATCTCCTCTATATTAGGTCCGTTGTTACAGGATTGTGAAGCCCTATAAATGCAGCGGGATACTTCCCCGCATTTATACGATGGGCAAAGCCTCGCGACGCATCGTCGCAGCGTAATAGGCCCAGAAAAGTCTGGCCGCGATCGACCGGTAAGGCGCCCATGACCGGGCGATTTCGGCGAGTTCTTTTGCCACCGGCCGCTGCTCCATTGCGAAGGCACGAGCCACGGATGTCTGCAGCGCCACGTCGCCGCCGGGAAAGACATCCGCATGGCCGGCGCAGAACATCAGATAGACTTCCGCCGTCCACGGCCCGATGCCGGGGAGAAGCACAAGCTGCCGAAGCGCCGCCTCGCCCTCAATCACGCAGATCGCATCCAGATCGATCGCACCGGTGAGCACAGCTTCGGAAAGTTTCCGCAGGGTCGAGGCTTTGGCACGCGAAAGGCCGAATGTGGCAATAATCTCGGGATCAAGCGCGGCATAGGCTTGCGCCGTGACCGGCCCCACCGCCTCGATCCGCCGCCAGATCGCATCCGCACTTGCCCGCGACACCATCTGCGAGACGATGATCGAGGCGAGACCGGCAAAGCCGGGCGCAGCAAGCCTGAGCGGCAGCGGGCCGGCGATCTCGGCAATCGGGACAAGGCGAGGGTCGAGTTGCAGGAGCTGGTTGAGCCCGGCTTCGATATCGGCGTCGTTGCGGATGATATTGATCTGGTCTTCGCGCATGACGCTTTCATGCTTGTGTCTGGATCCCCGGGTCAAGCCCGAGGATGACGAAGGAAAGGTTTGCATGATAGGTGCCAGGAGACACCTTTCAGCAAGCTCTCAGGGTGCTATGTGGTAAAAACGTCTCCACAGGCTCGTCATCCTCGGGCTTGAACCGAGGATCCAGACGCAAGCAAGCCCGAACGCAAGCAATCAATGCCGAACTCACCGCCAGAAAAACCCGTCTATCGTTTCGCCCCCAGCCCGAATGGCTTTCTCCATCTCGGCCATGCGCTTTCGGCGTTTCTGAACCACGACATGGCGAAGGCGAGTGGTGGGCGGTTTCTGCTGCGCATCGAAGACATAGACCTGACGCGCTGTACAGCCGAATTCGAGGAGATGATCTATCGCGATCTCACCTGGCTCGGTCTCGACTGGGAAATGCCGGTGCGCCGCCAGTCAGAGCATTTCGATGCCTACCGGGACGCGCTCGACAGATTGCGGAGCATGGGCCTCGTCTATCCCACATTCCTCACCCGCGGCGAGGTGAAGGCGCACGTTACGGCATATGAAACAAATGGAAAAAACTGGCCGCGCGATCCCGATGGCTCGCCGCTTTATCCTGATGACGACAGACTGCGCAACGAGGCGGAACGGGCGCATCTTATCGCCAAGGGGATCAAACACGCGTGGCGAATGGATGTGATGAAGGCGATGGCCCTGGTCGGCAAGCAGCTTTCATGGCAGGAAACCGGCACCGGCCACCCCGAGACAATCCCGGCTGATCCGACGATCTGGGGTGATGTGATCCTGTCACGCTCGGATGCGCCGTCGAGCTATCATCTGTCGGTCGTGATCGACGATGCGTTGCAGGGAATTACCCATGTGGTGCGGGGCGAAGATCTCTATACGGCTACCGCCATCCACACGTTGCTGCAGGAACTGCTCGGCTTGCCTGAGCCGGTCTATCATCACCATCAGTTGATTGTCGGAAGAGACGGGCGAAAACTGTCGAAAAGCGAAGGCTCAACCGGAATTGCGGCTCTTCGTGACGAGGGCCTCCTGCCCGGCGACATTCGCCGCATCGTCGGGCTCTGAGCGGCCGGCGCGCTTTGCCTTGCGCTTCTTGTTCACCTGATTGACCACCGAATAGACCTTGTATTTCAGGATAGCCGCATTGAGTTCGGCCCCCAGCATGAAGATCACGCCGACCATATAGAGGAAGACGAGCACGATCATGATCGAGGCAAGGCCCGCATAGGTGGCCGCGTAATTGGCAAAACTCGACAGGTAATAGGCGAAACCGAAACCGAAGATCGTCCAGATGACGATGGTCAGCACCACACCTGGAAGCACATCGATGATCCGCCGGTCGCCAGCCGGCAGCCATTTGTGGGAAAAGAGCAGGCCAAGCATCAGAAGCAGGCCGGTGCCGACGAGGCCCCAATTGGCAAGCGCGTTGAGATCGCTCATCAGCCAGGGGAATTTCGTCTCGGCAAAGCGCTGCGCCACCGGTACCGCCAGAAGCACGATGCTGATCACGGCAAAGATCACCACCGCGACGATGACGTAGCCGAGGCTGGCAAGGCGCGTCACATACCATGCCCGCGTTTCGGTCACCCGATAGGCACGGTTGAGGGAGATGCGCAGGGCCTCCACCCCGTTGGAGGCGAAATAGGCGGCTGCCAGCACCGAGACGGTCAGAAGCCCGCCGCGCGGCATATCGATTACCCGCTGGATTTCCGACGCGATCGGATTAGCGATATCCGCCGGCCAGGCATCAAACATCAGGTGGATCGCCGTTTCTGAAAATCCGCCGGCACCGAGAAAACCGGCAAGCGCGGTACCGAAGATCAGGAACGGGAACAGCGCCAGCAGGCCGGAAAGCGCCACATGGCTCGCCATGGCCCAGCCGTCATCCTCAGTGAAATGCCAATAGGCATCCCATAAAACCTTGAAGGCCAATCGGTGCCATCGCGGCCGGCGCGTTTCTTCCTGCAAGGTCTACTCCGTTGTGACTTCTCGCGAAATATGGGAGGAACACTCCCGCTTGTACAGGTGAGTATCGAGGATAAGCCCCCAAATGACTGCAGGAAGAACGATCATCGTCACCGGCTGTTCCTCCGGCATCGGCGCTTATGCGGCACGGGCATTGAAGGCGGATGGCTGGCGCGTTTTCGCAACGGCGCGAAAGACGGAGGATCTGGCCGCACTCGAAGCCGACGGCATCGAGGCTCTTATCCTCGACTATACCAAGCAAGATACGATCGACGAGTTGGTGAAAACCGTGACGACCCGCACCGGCGGAAAGATCGACGCGTTGTTCAACAACGGCGCCTATGGCCAGCCGGGAGCGGTGGAGGACCTGACGACGGACGTGTTGCGCGTGCAGTTCGAGACCAATCTTTTCGGCTGGCATGAATTGACCCGGCAGGTCATTCCCTTCATGCGCACCCAAGGCCGAGGCCGCATCGTCAACTGCTCCTCGATCCTCGGGCTGCTGCCCTATCGTTATCGCGGTGCCTATACGGCCTCCAAATATGCGCTCGAAGGACTGACGCTGACTTTGCGCATGGAACTGGCCGGCAGCGGCATAGAGGTGAGCCTGATCGAACCCGGCCCGATCGCCACCCGTTTCACCGCCAATGCACTCGCCAAGATCAGCGAGAATATAGACCTCACCGGCTCCGTACATGCCGCCGATTATGCGCGACAGCTGCAACGCCTTGATGGCAGCGGCCCCGTCAACCGCCACAAGCTTGGGCCGGAAGCCGTTTACAAGGTGCTCGATCATGCATTGAACGCGCCTCGTCCAAAGCCGCATTATCTGGTAACCAGACCTGCAAAGCAGGGTGCGTTGCTGAAGAAATTGCTCCCGGCTCGGCTTTTCTACACGCTGATGCGCCGTATCGACTGACAACTGACGGGAGGCAGGACATGTCGAGTTTCACCACCTTTCTGACCCTGATCGTGATGGGCCTCGTCGTGCTCGTCCTGATCCGCGGGCTGATCAACATGCTGAAGGGTACAGACGCCAACCGCTCGAACAAGCTGATGCAGTTGCGCGTCATCCTGCAGGCGGTGGCGATTGTGCTGATCATGCTGACGCTGTGGATCACCGGCGGGGGAAGGCCAAGCTAAGGAAAAGAAAACATGGTCAAGCTGAACAAGATCTATACCCGCACCGGCGACAAAGGCACGACCGGGCTTGTCTCCGGTCCGCGCCGCGAAAAATTCGACCTGAGGGTGGAAGCTTACGGCACGGTTGACGAAACCAATTCGGCGGTCGGCCTCGCCCGGCTTCATACCATCGGCCTCGACGAACTGGACGTCATGCTTGTCCGCATTCAGAACGATCTCTTCGATCTCGGCTCGGACCTTGCGACACCCGACACCGGCGAGGAGTTGAGCTATGAGCCACTGCGCATCATCGAAGCGCAGGCGGAGCGGCTGGAGCGGGAGATCGACGCCCTGAACGGCGAGCTCGATCCCCTGAAATCCTTCGTGCTGCCTGGCGGCACGGCAGCGGCCGCACACCTGCATATGGCACGCACGATCGCAAGGCGCGCCGAACGGCTGATGGTCGAGCTGTCGCGGCAGGAAAAGGTCGGCGCCGCGGCGCTTAAATACATCAACCGCCTCTCCGATTTCCTCTTCGTCGCCGCCCGCTTCGCCAATGATCGCGGACAGGCTGACATTTTGTGGGTACCCGGCAAACACCGCTAAACGCCGCTCCAGGAGGTCGCGTATGTTCGTCCCGCTGCATGACACGAACGAACTGAAATATATCCGCGTCCAATGGGTCACGATCAGCCTGATCGTGTTGAATGTGCTGGCATGGCTGTTCACCACACTCGCTCCGGTGGAACAGGCGGAGCGTGCGTCACTGGGCTTGGGCTTCATCCCTGCCCTGATCTTCGACCACGCGGTTCTCGATCCATCACTGGTCCTGGTGCCGGAAGATATGACCTTCCTGACCTACGCCTTCCTGCATATCGATTTCTGGCATCTCGCCCCCAACATGCTTTTCCTTTGGGTCTTTGGCGATAATGTCGAGGATGCGCTGGGCCATTTCCGCTTCCTGATCTTCTATCTTCTCTGCGCCGCAGCGGGAGCCGCACTCCATGGTTTCGTTACCCCTCAATCGGAAGGCCTGCTGATCGGTGCCTCGGGTGCGATTTCCGGCGTGGTTGCCGCCTATTTTCTGCTGCATCCGCGGGTACGGGTTTGGGTCCTGGTGCTCTTTCGTATTCCCCTGCCGCTTCCCGCCTTCATTCCGCTGGCGCTCTGGATTGCCCAGCAATTCGTCATGCTGGCGCTGAACATGGATGACGCCGTCTCTTGGGGAGCGCATGTGGGTGGCATCATCGCTGGCGCTCTTCTGGTTCTCGTCATGCGTCGTCCCGGGGTTCCGCTCTTCGACCGACGGATCGTCACCCCGCGCGCCGTACATCACAAACAGAGCGTTCCGCAGGTACCAGCACGCGTCGAATAGGGATATGAGAAATGCGCAAGTGTCGGCATGGAAACGGCGTTGTAATCGGGTGAAAAATGCGTATCCATGTCGCCCACTGACACACGAGGAGATGGCAAATGTCGCATTTTGCCGTCGGAGATAGTCAAGGAAGGACCCCATGAAGATCCTGGTGCCTGTTAAGCGAGTCGTCGATTACAACGTGAAAATCCGCGTCAAACCGGATGGCACGGGCGTTGAACTCGCCAATGTGAAAATGTCGATGAACCCGTTCGACGAAATCTCCGTCGAAGAGGCTCTGCGACTGAAGGAAGCAGGCAAGGCGGAAGAAGTAGTGGTCGTGTCGATCGGCCCGGCAAAGGCTGAAGAAACGCTGCGCACCGCGCTCGCCATGGGTGCTGATCGCGCCATCCTGATCGAGACCGACGAAGCCGTCGAACCGCTCGCCGTCGCCAAGCTGCTGAAGGGCGTCGTCGAGGTCGAACAGCCGGGCCTGATCATCGTCGGCAAGCAGGCGATCGATGACGACAGCAATCAGACCGGCCAGATGCTGGCAGCGCTTCTCGGCTCCGCCCAGGCAACCTTTGCCTCCAAGATCGAGATCGCCGGCGACAAGGCGACCGTGACCCGCGAAGTCGATGGCGGCTCGCAGACGATCGAAGTCAAGCTTCCAGCCGTAGTCACCACCGACCTGCGCCTCAACGAGCCACGCTACGCTTCGCTGCCCAACATCATGAAGGCAAAGAAGAAGCCGCTCGACAAGAAGACGCCTGCCGATTTCGGCGTCGATACCGCGCCGCGCCTCAAGGTGCTGAAGACCGAAGAGCCGGGCGGCCGCAAGGCTGGCGTCAAGGTCGGGTCGGTTGAAGAGCTGGTTTCCAGCCTCAAGACCGCCGGCGTGATCTGAGAACGGAAGACAGGAGACAACAATCATGACCATTCTTCTTCTGGCAGAAAACGACGCGTCTGGCCTTTCGGAACAGACCGCCAAGGCGCTCACCGCTGCATCGAAAATTGGTGGCGACGTGCATGTTCTGGTCGCCGGCGCGGGTGCAAAGGCCGCTGCAGATGCAGCCGCCAAGCTTTCCGGCGTCTCCAAGGTTCTCGTGGCCGAGGATGCGAGCCTCACCAACAATCTCGCAGAACCGCTGGCCGACCTGATCGTCTCGCTTAGCACTTCGTATGACGTGATCGTCGGACCGGCCACGACGTCCGCCAAGAACGTCCTGCCGCGCGTTGCAGCCCTGCTCGACGTGATGCAGATCTCGGAAATCGTCGAGGTCGTCTCGGCTGACACGTTCAAGCGCCCGATCTATGCTGGCAACGCCATCCAGACCGTCCAGTCCACCGATGCCAAGAAGGTCATCACCGTGCGCACGGCATCTTTTGCCGCAGCAGGCGAAGGCGGTTCGGCAGCGGTTGAAACCGTTTCGGCTGCCGGAAATCCGGGTGTATCGAGCTTCGTCTCCGACGCACTCGCCTCGTCCGAACGCCCTGAACTGACCTCGGCCAAGGTGATCATCTCGGGCGGTCGCGCGCTTGGATCTTCGGAAAAGTTCCAGGAGGTCATCCTTCCGGTAGCCGATAAGCTGGGTGCCGCCGTTGGCGCATCACGCGCCGCGGTCGATGCCGGTTACGCCCCGAACGACTGGCAGGTCGGCCAGACCGGCAAGGTAGTCGCTCCCGATCTCTATATCGCGGTCGGCATTTCCGGTGCGATCCAGCACCTCGCCGGCATGAAGGATTCGAAGGTCATCGTCGCCATCAACAAGGACGAGGAAGCCCCGATCTTCCAGGTCGCAGACTACGGCCTCGTCGGCGATCTGTTCGACATCCTGCCGAAGCTCGAAAAGGCGCTCTGACAGACGAGCCGCCTTCGCGGCAGCGAAAAAAGCTGGCAAAATGATGGCCAGGCGAATAGAAAAATGCCGGACCGCTACACGTGGCCCGGCATTTTTTAAATAAGAATTTTCAAATAAAAAGCGTGCACCACAAGTGCGCCCAAGCCCAAGGGATGGAGTAAGCGTTATGGCCTTCCAGAATATCGGCATCATCGGCGCAGGTCAGATGGGCTGCGGCATCGCGCATGTTTCCTCCCTCGCAGGCTATAGGGTGCAGATCTACGATCTGGACCCGGACCGGATCCAGGCAGCACTTGCAACGATCAACGGCACGCTCGCCCGCCTCGTCGCCGGCGAGAAGATCACCGATGAGGAACGCAACGCGGCGCTCTCCAAAATCTCCGGCTCCGCCGACGTAAATGATCTGGCGCCGATGGACATCGTCATCGAGGCGGCAACCGAAGACGAAAGCGTCAAGCGCAAGATCTACGCGCATGTATGCCCGGTCCTGAAGCCCGAGGCGCTGCTCGCCACCAATACCTCGTCGCTCTCGATCACCCGACTTGCTTCCGCGACCGACCGTCCCGAGCGGTTCATGGGCATTCATTTCATGAACCCGGTGCCGGTGATGAAGCTTGTCGAACTGGTGCGCGGCATCGCCACCGACGAGCCGACCTTCAGGGCGGCCAAGGAATATGTCGCTTCGCTCGACAAGACCGTTACCGTCTCCGAGGATTTCCCGGCCTTCATCGTCAATCGTATCCTGCTGCCGATGATCAACGAGGCGATCTACACCCTTTACGAAGGCGTGGGTTCGGTGGACGCGATCGACACCGCCATGAAACTCGGCGCCAACCATCCGATGGGCCCGCTTCAGCTCGCCGATTTCATCGGTCTCGATACCTGCCTGTCGATCATGCAGGTTCTTTATGATGGCCTGGCTGACAGCAAATACCGCCCCTGCCCGCTTCTGGTGAAATATGTCGAAGCCGGCTGGCTCGGCCGCAAATCCGGCCGTGGATTTTATGACTACCGCGGCGAGGTTCCGGTTCCGACGCGGTAAAGCCGTCCACAGACAACAATGTGGCGAGGGTTAGCTCCCCTTCGCCGCCGTGATCAGCGCCTTGGCATCCTCGCTGTCCCAGGCCGCGGGGCCGTTCATGGCGCCGATCAGGCAGCCTTTTTTATCGAGGATAAGGGTTGCCGGAAGGCCGAAGGCGAGGCCTTCCTTTTTCACGGAATTGAACACGCCCATGGAGCTGTCGCTGTAGAAGGCGAGCTTGTCGATCTTGTAATCCTGATAGAAATTCTTCGGTTTCTGGTCGCTGCCGGTATCGATATTAACGGCCACAACCTCGAAATCACTCCCGCCCATCGTGCTCTGCAAGGCGTTGAGCGCCGGCATCTCTTCCCGGCAGGGCACGCACCATGTCGCCCAGAGGTTGAGCAGCACCGTCTTGCCGGCGAGATCGGCTACCGTCATCTCCTTGCCTTCCGGCCCCTTGAACGCCAGTTGCAACGGCCGCGGCGGTTGCGCCGCCGCCATGGCTGCCACTTCGCCCTTGGAGAAAGCGGAAACCGACTTCGCTAGTTCGGCAGAACCTTCGCACTGGCCGGCAGAAGCCGTCGTCAGGCCGTCCATGCCATTGCCAGACCCCATGCTCCTCACGTATACCGCCACGGCGCCGGCGGTAATCCCGAGAACGGCGGCAATCATGATCAATCGGGCGGATGGGAGACCAAGCGGTCTTTTGGATGCCATTTCTTAACTCCAGGACTTGAGCTGCCATGGCCGATACGAAGGACGCGACCTCTTCCAATCAGATGTGGGGCGGACGCTTCGCTTCCGGGCCGGACGCGATCATGGAGGAGATAAATGCCTCGATCGGTTTCGACAAGAAGCTCTACGCCCAGGACATCCGAGGCTCGATCGCCCATGCAACCATGCTGGCCGAAAAAGGCATTATTTCGCGCGAAGATAAAGAGAAGATCGTCGAAGGACTGAACACGATCCTGTCAGAGATCGAGAGCGGAAAGTTCGAGTTCTCGCGCAAGCTCGAAGACATTCACATGAACATCGAGGCACGGCTGGCGACGCTGATCGGCCCCGCTGCCGGCCGCCTGCACACCGCCCGCTCGCGCAACGACCAGGTGGCGCTCGATTTCCGCCTCTGGGTGAAGGAAGAGTTGAGCAAGACCGAGAAGATGCTGACCGATCTCATCGCAGCCTTCCTCGACCGCGCCGAAGAACATGCCGATACGGTCATGCCCGGCTTCACTCACCTGCAGACCGCCCAGCCGGTCACCTTCGGCCATCACTGCATGGCCTATGTCGAAATGTTCGGCCGTGACCGCGCCCGCGTACGCCACGCGATCGACCATCTGGACGAAAGCCCGATCGGCGCAGCAGCGCTTGCCGGCACCGGCTTCCCGATCGACCGCCACATGACGGCCAAGGCGCTCGGTTTCCGCGAGCCGACCCGCAATTCGATCGATACCGTGTCCGACCGCGATTTCGCGCTGGAATTCCTCTCGGTCGCCTCGATCTGCGCCGTGCACCTGTCGCGCCTCGCCGAAGAAATCGTCATCTGGTCGACGCCGCAATTCGGCTTCGTGCGCCTGTCGGATGCTTTCTCGACCGGTTCGTCGATCATGCCGCAGAAGAAGAACCCCGACGCTGCCGAACTGGTGCGCGCCAAGACCGGCCGTATCAACGGCTCGCTAGTGGCGCTGCTCACCATCATGAAGGGCCTGCCGCTCGCCTATTCCAAGGATATGCAGGAAGACAAGGAGCAGGTTTTCGACGCTGCCGAAAACCTGGAACTGGCGATTGCCGCCATGACCGGCATGATGCGCGACATGACGATCCGCGCTGACCGCATGCGCGCCGCCGCAGGCTCGGGTTATTCGACCGCCACCGATCTGGCCGACTGGCTGGTGCGCGAGGCGGGCCTTCCCTTCCGTGACGCCCACCATGCCACCGGCCATGCCGTGGCACTGGCAGAAAAGAAAGGCTGCGAACTGGCTGAACTCTCGCTTGAAGAGCTGCAGGCGATCAACCCGGCAATCACCGAAAAGGTCTTCGACGTCCTGACGGTCGATGCCTCCGTCGCCAGCCGCCAGAGTTTTGGCGGTACCGCGCCATCCGAGGTGCGGAAACAGATCGCTTACTGGCGCGGGCGCAATTGAACCCATATCAATTGATCGCCGATTGATACGGAAATGAACTGCACAAAAGGCTGGAACTTCGTTATGAAAGTTCCGCCTGTCCGTGCCGGAGAAAGAAGAGAATGTCCAAGTCGCTGATGAATACCGCCCGCGTCGCCCTGGTGCTTGGCCTTGCCGGCATCATTACCGTTGGCTGCGGCCGCAAAGGCGAGCTGGACCGTCCCAGCACGCCCGTGGAACAGCAGAACGTTCGCAAATCGGACGCGGCAAAAAAAGACCCGGTCGCTGAGCGTCCCTTCATCCTCGACAAGCTTCTGTAATTTCCGAGACCTGACGTGAACCATTTCCAGTATATCGACGGCGTTCTGCACGCCGAAAACGTCGACATTCGCGACATCGCCAAGGTTGTCGGAACACCGTTCTACGTCTATTCGACGGCAACACTCGAGCGGCATTACAAGGTCTTCGCCGCGGCATTTTCCGATGTCGACACCATGGTCTGTTACGCCATGAAGGCGAATTCCAACCAGGCCGTGCTGAAGACGCTTGGCCGTCTCGGCGCGGGCGTCGATGTCGTCTCGGGCGGCGAGCTGCGCCGCGCGCTGGCCGCCGGCATTCCGGCCAACCGCATCATGTTCTCCGGCGTCGGCAAGACGGTCGGCGAGATGGATCTGGCGCTGGAAGCCGGCATCTACTGCTTCAACGTCGAATCCGAACCGGAACTGGAAGTGCTGAACCTTCGCGCCATCAAGGCCGGCAAGAAGGCGCATGTCTCTTTCCGCATCAATCCGGATGTGGATGCGGGAACGCATGCCAAGATCTCGACCGGCAAGAAGGAAAACAAGTTCGGTATCGCCTATGAACGCGCCCGCGCGGTCTATGCCCATGCAGCAACGCTTACCGGCATCGAAGTTACCGGCATCGACATGCATATCGGTAGCCAGATCACCGAGCTTGCACCCTTCGAGCACGCCTTCCGCCTGCTGCGCGAACTGGTCGATACGTTGCGCGGCGACGGCCACCGGATCGACCATGTCGATATCGGCGGCGGTCTGGGCATTCCTTACAAGGACGACAACACGCCTCCCCCACTGCCGGATGCCTATGCAGATACGGTCAAGCGCCAGCTGCGCTCCCTAAACTGCAAGATCGTTACCGAACCGGGCCGCCTGATCGTCGGCAATGCCGGTATTCTGGTGACCGAGGTCATCTATGTGAAGGACGGCGGCGAAAAGACTTTCGTCATCGTCGACGGCGCGATGAACGACCTGATCCGTCCGACGCTCTATGAAGCCTATCACATGATCCGCCCGGTCGTCGTACCCGCCACCGATGCACCGCGCATCCGTGGCGATATCGTTGGCCCGGTCTGCGAGACCGGCGACTATCTGGCGCTCGATCGCGAGATGGCCGAACCCAAGCCGGGCGACCTGATCGCGGTTGCATCTGCCGGTGCTTATGGCGCTGTGCAGGCCGGAACCTACAATTCCCGCCTTCTCGTGCCGGAAGTTCTGGTCAAGGGCTCGGAGTTCCACGTCATCCGCCCGCGCGGCACCTATGACGAGCTTATCGGGCTCGATTCCGTCCCGGCATGGCTCAGCTGAGGGCGGATAAACGCCCGGACGCGCATTTGACGTGACATTCACAATTGCGGGAAATTGCCTAAAATATGGGGGCCGGCCCAAGCCTGCCCTCGTCTTCGCCACAAAGACTGTTATCTTAGAGGCTTGTTTGCGCCGCCACGATCGGAGACGGACCGCATGAGCTTTACCCGCAAAGGTGCTTTCGAGACCCATCCCGCGCTTGCCCGCAGGGTGGCCCTGAAGCGTTCCTTCGCGCGTATCGTCCTGTTTTTCGAGCGTCTTTTGCCGCGCGCGCTTGCCCCGGCCGGCATCGTTGCCCTGTTTTTCTCCGCCTCCTGGTTCGGCATTTTCCGCCTGTCGCCGGACTGGCTGCGCTGGGTCCTGCTCACCGCATTTCTTTTCGCACTGATCGCAACCCTACTGCCCTTGGCTCGAATTCGCTGGCCGAGCGCCAATGAAGCGGACCGCCTGCTGGAGGATCGCAACAATCTTCCGCACCAACCGGTCGGCGTGCAGGAAGACGAGCCAGCCTTCGAGACACCCCTCTCCCGCGCTCTATGGAAGGAACACCAGATCCGCATGGCAAAGCGGATCGCAGCGCTCGATGCAGGCCTGCCGCAGCCGGATATCGCCAAGCACGACCGTTTCGGCCTGCGCGCCATCCCGGCGCTCGTCTTTACCGTTGCGCTTGCCTTCTCCTATTCCAACCGCGGTGGCAGCCTGGGTGATGCCTTTATCCCCGCACCGCCGGCACCGAGCATCAATCCCGATCTGCGCATAGACGCATGGCTGACCCCGCCTTCCTATACCGGGCGCGCACCGGTGTTCCTGACCGGCCAGCAGGCGCAGAACAATAACGGCAACGTGTCGATACCGCAGAACTCCGCCCTGACGGTCCGCGTGACCGGCGGCGAGGGCGAAGAGGCGGTGGTCTTCACCACGACCGCCAACAAGCAGGATGTGACGCTCCAGACGGAAGAGACGAAGGCCGCGGCGAAAAAGGCTGCCGAGCAGGCGCAGAACGGCGCCCAGGCGCCGGCCGCCCAGACCCCGCCTCAGCCGCCCGCAGCCCCGGCAAACGGCACCCAGCCGCTCGCGCCGCGCACCTATGCCATGGCAATTAATGAAAGCGGCAATCTTACCGTCAACGGCCAGAACTGGACATTCAATGTCATCCCCGACCGCCCGCCGGAAATCGCTTTCGAAGGCCAGCCGAAACGCTCGGTCAATGGCGCACTGGAAATCGGCTTCAAGGCCAAGGACGATTACGGCATTCGCGAAGCCCATGCGCTGATCGAGCCTGCAGGTCCGCAGGATCCGGCAACCACGCCTCTCTATCCGTTGCCGGAATACCGGCTCGATTTACCCCGCCAAACAAAAGGCCAGGAGATCAAGGGCCTCACCAGCCGCAGCCTCATCGAACATCCGCTGGCCGGAAAGCGCGTTCGCGTGACGCTGGTCGCAACCGACGGCGCCGGCCAGACGGGGCGCAGCCCGGTGCATGAAATGATCCTTCCCGGCCGCGGTTTCTCCGAGCCGCTCGCCGCAGCCGTTGCCGAGCAACGGCAGGTCTTTGCGCTCGACACGCGCCAGATGCCGAAGGCAATCGCGCTCAACGAAGCGCTGACGATCCGCCCCGATGAGACCATTCCGAACCTCGGCCATTTCCTGCTGATAGAATCCGCCCGCGGCCGCATGAAGCTTGCCCGGGGCGAGGAGCAGTTGAAGGAAACGGCTGATTATTTGTGGGAGATCGCGCTCGGCATCGAAGACGGCGACCTGTCGCTTGCAGAACGCCGCCTGCGCGATGCGCAGCGCAATCTCTCCGAAGCCCTGCAGAACGGCGCGAACGATCAGGAGATCGCCCGCCTGATGCAGGAAATGCGCGAGGCGATGCAGCAATATATGAACGAACTGGCGCAACGCATGCAGAACGCCCCGCGGGCGCAGCAGAACATGCAGGCGCAGAACGTCATCCGCCAGCGCGACCTGCAGAACATGATGGACCAGATCGAAAATCTGGCCCGTTCCGGCAATCGCGATGCCGCCCAGCAGATGCTGAACGAGTTGCAGCGCATGATGAACAACCTGCAGGCCGGACGCCCGCAGCGCGGCCAGCAGGGCCAGCAGCAGCAGAACAGCCAGATGCGCCAGCAGATCGACAAGCTCGGCGAGATCATGCAGGAACAGCAACGGCTGATGGACCAGACCTTCAAGCTGGATCAGGCGCTGCGCGACCGCATGCAGCGCGGCGACCCCGACGATCAGGGTGAAGGCGAACAGCAGCAGTCGCAGCAGGGCCAACAGCAACAGGGGCAGCAGGGTCAACAAGGCCAAGGGCAGCAGGGGCAAGGCCAGCAAGGTCAGCAGAACACCGACCAGATGACTGCCGAACAGTTGCGCGAGGCGCTGAAGAACCTGCGCGCCCAGCAGGAGGGCCTCGGCAAGAAACTTGGCGAATTGCAGCAGGGGCTTAAGGGTCTAGGCATGCAGCCCGGCGAAGGCTTCGGCCAGGCTGAGCGTGAAATGGGCAATGCAGGCAAGGCTCTGGGTCAGGGTCAGGGCGAACAGGCTGTGCAGGGACAGGGCAATGCGCTCAATGCCCTACGCCAGGGGGCCCAAAACATGATGCAGCAGATGATGCAGGCCATGCAGGGCCAGCAAGGGCAGCAGGGCGAGCAGAATGGCGAGGGCGAAGGCATGGCCAACCAGGGCGGCCAGAACGGCCGCGATCCCCTCGGCCGCCCACGCGCCACTTCAGGCCCGGATTTCGGCGATCAGGTGAAGGTCCCCGACGAGATCGACGTGCAGCGAGCGCGAGAAATTCTCGACGCCATTCGTGAGAAGCTCGGCGGCGCGTTGTCGGGCGATGCGGAGCGGCAATATCTGGAGCGTTTGCTGGAGATCAGGTGAGGGTAAAAAAGCAAAGGCGGCGCAAGCATTGCCCCTCATCCGCCTGCCGGCTCCTTCTCCCTGTCTTGGCGGGGAGAAGCAGTAGCGACCTCTCCATCGTCAAACGGCACGTCACTCTCCCCGCTTGCGAGGGGGCGAAGGACGGGTGAGACCCGTGGCTGGCGCTGGTATGGGCTAGGGTCAGTGGCAGCTTCTCTCAGATAGATTTCAGGCAGCCTGCGATGACACACCCGCAAGCGCTCTTGCCACCGCTTTGCGGATATCTGGCAGCGCAAACGGCTTCGGCACGACGTCAACGATCTTGCTGGCGAGGTCGTCGGCGCGTTCCCGCTGCTCGGCATAACCGGTCATCAGCAGGATTTTCATCTCCGGAAAGCGGGCGGAAGCCTGGTGGGCGAGTTCGATCCCGTCCATGACCGGCATGCGGATATCGGAAAGAAGCAGGTCGTATGAGCCCTCGTCGAGCTTCTCGAGCCCTTCGGCCCCATCACCGGCTTCAAAGGTCTCGTGACCGTCAAGCCGCAGCGCGCGTGCGACGAAGCGGCGGAGAGATTCCTCGTCTTCGGTAATAAGGATTCTGGCCATAGCGATCATCGCTCCCTGTGTTTCAATTCGGGAGCAAATGACCAGACTTTCCTTTTCGAGGAGTAAACGGAGCCCCTGCGGAGGCTCCGGATGGTTAACGCCTTGCGACCGCCGGGATGCGATTTCTTACCTCCCGACGCTCGTCCAGTATCAGGCGTCGCCGGTAACGACGCCGACGAACGGCAGTTCGCGGAAGGCATAGGCTGCATCCATGCCGTAGCCGACAACGAAATAGTCGGGGCATTCGAAACCGACATAATCGGCTTCCAGCTCTTCCTTGCGCTTGACGCTCTTGTCCAAAAGTACGGCGATCGTCACGTTGCGCGCGCCGCGCTCATAGAGCAGTTCCTTGGCGAATTTCAGCGTGCGACCGGATTCGAGAATATCGTCGATCAGAAGCACATCGCGGCCATGCACGTCGCTGTCGATATCCTTGACGATGCGGACACCCTGCGACACCGTGCCCGTGCCGTAGCTCGACAATGTGATGAATTCAACTTCCGGGGCAAGGCCCGTCTCATGCAGCGAGCGCAGAAGATCGGCTGCGAAAATGAACGATCCCTTGAGGATGGCGATAACCAGCAGGTCCTTGGTCGGACCCTTGGCGATCTCGGCCGCGATGGCATGATTGCGCTCAGCAATCTGCTCGGCGGTGAATAGCGGTTCGATCTGCTTGCCGCGCACGACTGGCATGAGGCTCTCCTGCGTGTCTCTCAAAGACGCCGCGATAGCACAATCGGCCCTGCTAAAGAAAGCTTTCAGGCTCCGCGCCCGGCCAATGAGAGCCTCAGATCGGGAAGTTTTCCACCGGGATGGGGTACGCGCACGGAAAAACCATAGCTTTCGCGGCCACCGATCTGCGAGGCAGAGGTCGAGATCAGCGTGCTTGCAACCACCGTTTCGCCCGAGAGAAGATCGGCACGGATCGACGGCATGTCGAGGCGTCCTTCAGTGCGGTTCTCGACGATCCCGTTGATCAGGAGCACACGCATGCCATTGGCATCCTGCGGCGTCATCGTCACATGGGTGATATCGAGCGCCGGTCCCGGCTCGGCCGATGGGCCCGAAAGCAGCGAGAAACCACCGAAGATCGTAAACACCGTCACCACGACGCTTGCGACCACGGCAACGAAGGCATCCGGCGACAGACGCAGCAGTTTTCCTTCGATCGCGCCGATCATGCCGCCGGCAATGGTTTGGCGAGGCATGGCTTCGGCTTTGCGCGGTCGGCGATCGTTCGAAGAGGTAGCAGCGTGGCGGCGAGCACGATCGTTGACCGGCACGAAATGCGCGTCCTCGACCTCGTACGTCTTTACGAATGGCTTGGGAAACCGGATGACCTTCCCTTTGCCGTCCTTCTCGTCCCCCTCGGGCGGAAGAATATCGATCGGCATCTTGGCACGGGCTTGGCGACGGTCCTGGAAGGTGCTCATGGTGCCCTCTCCGCCTACCTCCTCTTTACCCCCTGATCAGTCTCGATCAGGCTTCAGAGGTCGGGCATTGAAACAAACTCTCCCCAGTCGTAAACTGATATGGTTAACGTTTTCCAAATTTGGCCTGAAAATCGCCCTTTTGACTGCTTGATTTACCCTTCGTTTACCCGCGGCGTTAAGAGATAGCCGCTGAAGCTTCACACAGCCAAGACAAGGTCGCCGGTGATCCATTTCGAAAATGTCGGTCTGCGTTATGGCATGGGCCCGGAAATCCTTCGGGACATGACGTTCGACATTCCCAAACGATCCTTCCAGTTCCTGACCGGCCCCTCGGGCGCGGGCAAGACGACGTTGCTTCGTCTCCTGTTCATGTCGCTCAATCCGACCCGCGGCATCATCCGCATGTTTGGGCGCGATCTGTCGCAGATCCCGCGCGACGAGTTTCCCATGCTACGCCGCCGTGTTGGCATCGTCTTTCAGGACTTTCGTCTTCTCGATCACCTGACGACCTACGAGAACGTCGCTCTGCCCTTGCGGGTCAGGGGCAAGGACGAAGCCTCCTATCGCAATGACGTGATCGACCTTTTGAAATGGGTGGGCCTCGGCGAACGGATCAACGTCCTTCCGGCAATCCTGTCGGGCGGTGAAAAGCAGCGTGCTGCAATCGCCCGCGCCCTGATGGACCGCCCTGAGATATTGCTTGCCGACGAACCGACGGGCAATGTCGACCCGCCGATGGCGCGCCGCCTGCTCAGCCTGTTTCTGGAATTGAACCGACTGGGCACCGCCGTCGTTATCGCAACGCACGACCTGGCATTGATGGATCAGGTCGACGCGCGACGTATGATCCTGACAGATGGACGGCTCGACATCTATGAGTGACGCAGGCCGAATGGGAAGGTCGCAATTTCCTGAAGAGGAAACCAGCAAGAGCGGACGCCAGGACACCGCACGGCGCCGCACGGAAATGCACGTCCGCTCGACAGCCGCAATCCTGCCGCCCGCCAACATCCAGGGCAATGCGCTGATGGTCGTCATCGCCATCATGGCCTTTCTTGCCTGTCTCACGCTCGGCGCCGTCAGCATGGTGCGCGCCACGGCAGCCGGCTGGCAAAGCCAGATCTCCCGCGAGATCACCATCCAGATCAAGCCGGCTGAAGGGCTGGACATGGATGCTGCGCTGAAAAAGGCGCGGGATCTGGCGCTGACATTCGTCGGGACCAAGTCCGGCACGATCATGGATGACGCCGCAACCGCGAGACTTCTCGAACCCTGGCTTGGCTCCGACCTGCAGCTGGACGATCTGCCTGTACCCCGCCTCGTCATCATCACCATCGACGAGAGCAATCCGCCGGATTTCGAGGGGATGCGTGCATTATTGAAGACGGAAGTGCCGCAGGCGTTTCTCGACGATCACCGCACTTGGGTCGACCGGCTCGTTTCCATGGCCCGCACCACCGTCTGGATCGGCACGGGCGTTCTGATCCTGGTTTTCACCGCGATGATCCTGACGGTGATCTTCGCCACCCGCGGCGCGCTTTCCGGCAACCGCCATATCGTCGAAGTGCTGCATTTCGTCGGCGCCGAACGCACCTTCGTTGCGAACGAATTTCAGAAACACTTCCTCAAGATCAGTCTGAAGGGCTCCGCGGTCGGCGGCGTGGTGGCAGCGCTCCTCTTCGCCACGGCCAGCCTCTGGCAGTCAAATTCCCGTGCGACACCGGAAAGTGAGCAGGCAATGGCGCTGTTCGGATCTTTCACGATCGGCTGGAACGGCTATCTCGGCATCTTTGCCACAATGCTGATCATCGCGCTTCTGACCACGTTGACGGCGCGTTTCACCGTGATGCGGACGATCGACGAAATCGACCTCGTAAGATCCGATCCATCTCGCTCAGATGGACTGCCACCATCATGACATTCAATCATATTACCTGGTAACGTTTCGAGGACTATTCACCGCCTCAATCTGCGACTAATGACAGGTCATGAAATTCGGCTGGAGCAATCGCTGGACGCCCGAAAGCCGCCCTCCGGGCAGGCCGGAAATCGGGCTATTGTCGCGCCAGAGCGCCTTGCGGCGGTTCGCAAGGCGACTGATCATGCTGGTCTTTATCTGTGCGGCTATCCTCGGCGGCGGTTTTTTATGGTTCGCTGATTCGGTCACGTCGCTGCGCGCGCCCGACGGTGTAAAAGCAGACGCCATTGTGGTTCTTACCGGCGGTTATCTTCGCATCGAGCAGGCAGTCGGCCTGTTGCGAGACGGCGCGGGTAAGCGTCTGCTTATCTCCGGCGCTCATCCCTCCACCACGCCGACCCAGATCCGCAAGGCGACCCAGGCATCTGCTGACCTGTTCAAATGCTGTGTCGATATCGGTTACGATGCGATCGACACGATCGGCAATGCCAACGAGATCACTCGCTGGATCCATGACCATGGTTACAAATCCGTTCTGGTCGTGACCAACAACTATCACATGCTGCGCAGCCTGCATGAATTGCGACGCGCCGATCCCGCAACCGAATTCATTGCTTATCCGGTGGTCAATGCCGATCTTGCCCGTCGCGCCTGGTTCGCGGAGCCCGACACGCTGCGCACGATGCTGTCGGAATACGGAAAGGTCGTGCTCGCCTCACTTCGGGACTGGCTTGGCATGGCGCGCTGGACCGGGCTTCGGACAGAAGAAGATCCTGACAAAACCAAGAACCCTTCTCCCTGATCTCGCACCGAGAACTCTTTTTTCCGTGCCCGATCTCGTGTAGGCAACGCGCAATCCTCAAAGGAACCCATCATGCTGTTGCTGCGCTCGATCCTGTTCAATACCGCGTTCTATACCAACACCATCCTGCGCATGATCCTGCTCTCGCCGGTCTATTTTCTCTCCCCGCGCAAGGCAGCCTTTCGGGTTCCGAAGGCTTGGGCAGCATCCAACAACTGGCTGATGGAAAAGATCGTCGGTGCGACATTCGAGATCGAGGGTATCGAGAACATCCCCGAAGGCGGCTGCATATTCGCGCCGAAACACCAGTCGGCCTGGGACACGTTTGCTCTGCTGCCCTACCAGCGCGATCCAGTCTATATTCTGAAGCGCGAACTGATGTGGATCCCGCTTTTCGGCTGGTATGTCGCCAAACAACGGATGATCCCGGTCAACCGTGGCGCTCGCGGCAAGGTCATGGTCGAGGTGATGAAGCGCACCCGGCAGGAAATGGACAACGGCCGTCAGTTGATCATCTATCCGGAAGGCACGCGCAAACCGCCCGGCGCCCCGCCGGAATACCGTTACGGCATCGCCCGCATCTATCGCGACGTCAAGGTTCCGGTCGTGCCGATCGTTGCCCATTGGGGCTTGTTCTGGGGCCGCCGCAAACTGGTGAAGTATCCCGGCCGCTTCAAGGTCCGCATCCTGCCTCCGATCGAGCCGGGCATGGACCCGGATGCCTTTTATGCGCACCTGATCGAGACGCTGGAAAAGGCGAGCGACGAACTGCTGATCGAAACCGTAGAGGCCAACCCGCACCTGCCGCTGCCACCGACTGCGGTAAAGCGCTTGGCGGAATTGCGGGCTCAGTCGGCGGCCTGAGCCGTTTGCAGGCTGACAGCATCCCCGACTGCCTCCAGCCAGAGATCGCGAATACCCATCTGCTTCAGTTGCGCCACCGTGTTGAGCACATAGGCATCGTTCGGCCCGGACTGACCATGCGATCGCAAGACCACTTCCGCCGCCTCCTCCACGCTGAGGCTCCCGGCATATTGCTCGTGGTGGCGGTCGACCACATAGGTCACGGCCTGCACGCGACGCCCGCCCGGCAGGCCAATGGGCAGGATGCGTTCCTTGTAGACATAGGTTATGAGTTCACGTTTGCGCAGATAATCCAGCGCATCGTCACGATCCTTGTCGCCAACCCTGAATGCCATGCCCCGGCAGGACCCACCCCGGTCCAGTCCCATGACGAGACCTGGGTTTTCTGCGGTTCCGCGATGCGCGGTTGACCAGATGCAAAGCGAGCGGCGAAACCCGTGAACGCGTGCAGCCTCTCGCTCCACATAGGGAAATCCCGGGTTCCACATCAGTGATCCGTAGCCAAAGACCCAAAATTCGTCCATATCGCACGCCATGCCATCATTTTAGTTTGCGTCGCACCATTGGGAGAACAACATGGCAGCGTCAAGCCGATCCGGCACCAGCAGAAAACTCTGGTTTCTCGCGAGTGCCGTCGTGCTCGTCATCGCACTCTACACCGCGGGCTGGTTTTATGCCGCCTCGGCCCTGCGCGAAAGGACGCTGCTTCTGCTCGGTAGCCAGGCGGATGCCGGTATTTCGGCCAACTGCGAGAATGCCGAATATCGCGGTTATCCCTTCCGCATCGGCCTGTTCTGCTCGAAGGTGGATGTCGACGATACCGTCAACGGAATATCCGCAAGCTTCGGCCCTCTGCGTTCGGCAGCTCAGGTCTACAATCCGGGCCATATCGTATGGGAGCTCGATGCGCCGTCGGAAGTGCGCACCGGCCATGGCCTTTCCATCGCCAGTACATGGGAAAGCCTGCAATCCAGCCTCGTGACCAAGCTAAAGGGCGTCGAGCGCGCCTCCATGGTCATCCAGAAGCCGAAGACGACCATTCAGTCTTCCGCCAGCGGGCAGGCTTTCGATATCGCGGCTGACCAGTCAGAAATTCATCTGCGCCAGAATGGTGCGGATCTCGACGCCGCCATCCAGCTGCAGAACGCCACAACGACAGCCAAGGGCCTGCCGCAGCTTCTACCCGCCACCAATACCAGCATCGACGTGACGCTCAAGGACCGCGCCGGTGTTCTTGACGGAAGCGACCGCAACGGACTTGCGCTGCATGGTTCGGAAGGAGACTTGCGCGAATTCAAGGCCGATCTTGGCCAAGGCCAGGTGCTGACCCTTTCCGGTCCATTCTCCTTCGACGACAGGGGTCGCATGTCCGGCAAGATGAAGCTGAGGATTGAGGATATCCCGGCCTGGCAGGACAGCCTGAGCCGCGCATTTCCGGGCCTGGAATCGACGATCGGGACTGCGGCGAACATGCTGCAGGCACTAGGCGGCGGAGAGAAGGCTTCCCTCGATATCACAATCCGCCGCGGCAAGGTGTTTGCCGGTGGGCTGATTCCGATCGGCGAAATCCCGCCGATCTGACCGCCATCATCCGGAGCCACGACGGCTTCGGATGATCTCATGACACAGATTTATTTCTTCGTGTCGAGCGCGTGGCGACCGAAGTCCGGCGCATCCACGTCCTGACCCGCCTGCACGATCGACCGACGGATCGCCCGGGTGCGGGTGAAGAGTTCAAACAGCTTGTCGCCCTCGCCCCAGCGGATCGCCCGCTGGAGATAAGCGAGATCTTCCGAAAACCGCGCCAGCATTTCGAGGATCGCATCCTTGTTATGCAGGCAGATATCGCGCCACATGGTCGGATCGGATGCGGCCAGACGGGTGAAATCGCGGAAACCTGAGGCGGAATATTTGATCACTTCCGATTCCGTCACCGTCTCCAGATCGTCAGCCGTACCAACGATATTGTAGGCGATGATATGCGGAAGATGCGACACGATCGCCAGCACCTTGTCATGGTGCTGCGGATCCATGTCGTCCACCCGCGAGCCGAGCGCCATCCAGAGGGCTTTCAGCCTGTCCAGTGCGTCAGCATCGGTATCCGGCAGCGGCGTGAAGATGCACCAGCGATCACGAAACAGACCGGCAAAACCGGCATCCGGGCCTGACTTCTCCGTGCCTGCCAGCGGATGGCCCGGAATGAAATGCACGTTGTCCGGCATATGCGGCGCCATCTGCGCGATGACGGATGCCTTGGTCGAGCCAACATCGGTCACGATCACACCCGGCTTTAGCGAGCCGGCAATCTGCTTGGCAACGACCTCAGATGCGCCAACGGGAACCGAAACGATGACGAGATCAGCATCCTTGACCGCATCGGCGGCCGACACCGTGTATTCGGTGCCGAGCTCCAGTTCTTCGGCGCGGCGCAGCGTTTCCTCACTGCGCGTCGAAACCACCACATGTTTTGCAAGCCCGAGCTGCTTGACGTCGCGGGCGATCGACGAGCCGATCAGGCCGATACCGATCAGCGCGATCCGCTCGAAATGCACGTCACTCATCATTTCCGTCCCATGAATTCGCCGAGCGCTTCGATGACGCCGCGATTGGCTTCTTCCGAGCCGACCGTCATGCGCAGTGCATTCGGCAGGCCGTAACCCTTCACCATGCGCAGGATGTAACCGCGGCTGGTGAGGAATTCGTCGGCATCCGGTGCACGCTTGCCGTCGACATCCGGAAAATGGATCAGCACGAAGTTGGTGACGGAAGGCGTAACCGTAAGACCGATCGTCTCGAAGGCATGGGTCAGCTTGTCCTTCCAGAGCAGATTGTGCTCGACGGCTTCCCCGACAAAGTTCTGGTCGCGGATGGCTGCGGCACCGGCGGCGATTGCCGGGGCATTCATGTTGAACGGGCCACGCACGCGGTTCAGCGCATCGAGAATGCCGGCCGGGCCATACATCCAGCCGATACGAAGTGCGGCAAGGCCATAGACCTTCGAGAACGTGCGGCACATCACTACGTTCTTGTTCTGCGAAACCAGCTCGACGCCCGCCTCATAATCGTTCTTGCGCACATATTCCGCGTAAGCCGCATCGAGCACGAGAATGACGTTCTTCGGCAGGCCGGCATGCAGGCGGCGGATATCGGCAACCGGGACATAGGTGCCGGTCGGGTTGCCCGGATTGGCGATGAAAACGAGCTTGGTTTTTTCGGTGACGGCAGCAAGGATCGCGTCGACATCGACCGTGTAATCCTTCTCCGGCACTTCGATGGCCGTCGCACCCGCGCCCATGATCTGGATCTTGTAGACGAGGAAGCCGTGCTGGGTGATGATCGCCTCGTCACCGGCACCGAGATAGACGTGACACAGCAGGCCAAGAAGTTCGTCCGACCCATTGCCGCACATGATATTTGCGACGTTCAACCCATGTACGGAGGCGATTGCATCGCGCAGCGCCAGCGCCTGACCATCCGGATAAAGCTCGAGATGCCCGGCGGACTGACGGAATGCCTCGATTGCCTTGGGGCTGGCACCAAGCGGCGTTTCATTGGAGGAAAGCTTGAAGACGCGCGCAACGCCAGGAGCATGTTCCTTGCCGGGTACATAGGCAGCGATATCCAGAATGCCTGGACGCGGAACGGGCTCACTCACAACGATGCTCATCGGATCAACCTTCTTGGAAATGCCTGCAATGGCAGGGAATGTGAGACGGATTAAAGCCGAAAACGATGCTTGTCGAGAGTAACTGTCGGAACGATCGGCCCCAAAACGTCTTGAAGATGACTGGACTGCGATGGAGGAGACGATGAGCACCGGTGACCATGATGACATTAAGGCCCTGCTGCGGGACTGGATGGCCGCCTTGCGGGCAAAGGATGCGGACGGGATTATCCGCTGCCAATCGGTTACGGTCCGCCAATTTTCGCTTGCCCCGCCGCTGCAGGAGACAGGCAATGACACGTCCTCCCTGCAAGCCTGGCTCGACAGCTGGGATGGACCACTCGAATTCGATATCCGCGACACAGACCTGAGGCTTGGCGGCGACATTGCCTGGTGCTCGGCATTGGCCTGGCTGAGCGGCATCAAGAACGACGGACAGAAGATCGGTTTCTGGTTTCGCCTGACCATTGCCTTTGCCCGCGAGGACGGACGCTGGCTGATCGTCCATATCCATGAGTCCGTACCCTTAGCCATGGAAGGCCAGCCCCTGGCGATCTTCGACCTTCAGCCCTGATTTCGCTCGCGCGTGGTTCTGACGCCCTGCGGCGCCAACACAGGCACAAAGACGCGGCGTGATGCACGCGCGGCAACCGGCAACCCCTGATAGAGCCGCTTCTGTGCCTCAATCACGATGACGCCGGAAAAGACCGGCCAGAATCGCCGACCCAGCCGCTCGAAAACATTCCTGGCCTTGAGCACTGCACGCACCTTCGAGGGCGGAAAGAATAGCGCTTCGGCCGCAGCTCCGGGCGTGAAATTCGCCTCGCGCAGAAGCGTCGTCAGCTGGCTGCGGGAATAGGGCCGCCCGGAACCGAAGGGCGTATGTTCCATTCGCGCCCAGACGCCGCGCCGGTTGGGAACGACGATGACCAGCCTCCCGCCAGGAGCAAGCACACGCCAGATTTCCTTAAGGCTCTCCCGCGGGTTTTCGGTAAATTCCAGGGAATGGACCATCAGCACGCGATCGACGGAACTGTCCGGCAAAGGCAGTTCCTCATCGAAAACCAGCGCTGTCGAGGATTTTTCCCCGACCGGCCAGTTCACCGCCCCCTGCCCGGCCGGCATGAAGGCGAAGGTCCGTTCCGTATCGGTCCGGAACCGATCGAGATAGGGAACCGCATAGCCCAGCCCCACCAGGCGCTCCTCCGGCAGCCGCGCCCACAGCGAGGAAAGCGCCATGGCGATCGACTGCTCCGCCAGACGGCCGAGCGCGGAATGATAGAACTCACGGAGGTCAACAATATCGACAGACAAAACGCAAATGCTCGTGTTCAGTGGTTGGACTTGGACATGCCTCCCTCTACATTGTTCCGCAGGAAGCATTGAGCAATAGGTCTATTCTGATGAAGCCTTTGGAAATCGAAGTTTTTTCTTGCAGGAGCGATAATTACGGCGTTCTGGTGCATGAACCGGAAAGCGGATTGACCGTATCGATCGATGCGCCGGAGGAAAAACCCATCGTCGAGGCAGCAAACCGCCGCGGCTGGAAACTCACCCATATCTTCACCACCCACCACCATACCGACCATGTGGAGGCCAATCTGGCGTTGAAGGAGCGTTATGGGCTGGAGATTATCGGACCGGTCAACGAGGCGGTCGCTATCCCCGGGCTCGACAGGAGTGTCGAGGACGGTGAGG
Organism: Neorhizobium sp. LMR1-1-1.1; assembly: GCF_040675795.1. Classification (NCBI taxonomy): domain Bacteria; kingdom Pseudomonadati; phylum Pseudomonadota; class Alphaproteobacteria; order Hyphomicrobiales; family Rhizobiaceae; genus Neorhizobium; species Neorhizobium sp. LMR1-1-1.1. The sequence continues at coordinate 290,459 of NZ_JBEGHE010000058.1, read as the reverse complement.
AATTCCAGTTCGGTGGACATCTTGTGCGGGTGATCGAAACGCCCGGCCACACCGCCGGCCATATCTGCTTCCATTTCCCTGACGACAAAATCCTGTTTGCCGCCGATACGCTGTTTGCGCTCGGCTGCGGACGACTGTTCGAGCGCCCCGCCGCCGACATGTGGCACTCGCTGCAGAAACTGGCAGGCCTCCCGGACGAGACCGCGATTTATTTCGGCCACGAATACACGTTGTCCAACGCGAGATTTGCGCTGACGATCGATCCCGACAACGAGCCGTTGCAGCGTCGCGCCGCCCAGATCGAGGAACTGCGCAAAGAGGGCAAGTTCACCATTCCGACCATGATGGGGCTGGAGAAGGAAACCAACCCCTTCCTGCGTGCCAAGGATCCAAAAATCCGCCGCAACCTGATCATGGAAGGCAAGACGAACGAGGAAGTGTTTGCAGAAATCCGCAAGCGCAAGGACAATTTCTAAATCGATGACACCCAACCCCGTCAGGCAGACAGCAGAAGAAATCATTGCCACGCTGAACATGCAGCGCCACCCGGAAGGCGGATGGTTTTCCGAGACCTTTAGAGATGGCGACGGCAGGAGCCGTGGCGCCTCGACGGCGATCTACTACCTGCTGCAGGCGGGTGAACGGTCGCATTGGCACCGCGTCCGCGATGCAGCCGAGGTATGGCATTATTATGCCGGAGATCCGCTGCTTCTGAAGATCTCGGACGGAACGACGGTGGAGGAAATCCGCTTGGGCACGGATCTCGCCGCCGGCGAGCGTCCGCAGGCGGTGGTGCCGGCGAATACATGGCAATCGGCCGAGCCGCTGGGCAGCTTCACGCTCGTCGGCTGCACGGTGGCACCAGCATTCGAGTTTTCGAGTTTTGAGATGGCAGAGCCCGGCTGGGAGCCGGGCCGATAACTATTCCGCGGGTGCCTCTGCCGCTTTCCGCTTGGGCTTGATCATCTCCTTCGCGGCTAGCACCGCCCCGCCGGTAATCAGCACGCAGGCGATCAGAATCCGCCAGCTCGGTTCGGCAAAGCCGCTGGCGAGCAGGATCAACGTCGAAAGCAGTGGCGCGGCATAGCTTGCAGCTCCGATCACCTGGATGTCGCCATTCTTGACGCCGTAATCCCAGGCGTAGAAGGCAGCACCCACCGGCAACAGGCCAAGGCCGACCACGGCCGCCCATTCGCCACCGCTCGCCGGCCAGACCGTCGTTTCCAGCGCCAGATGGCAGACGAGCGACAGAAGCGACGTTGCCAGGCAGAAGCCCGTCACCACGTCCGTCGACACCCGATCGAAACTACGTGTCAGCAGCGAATAACCCGACCACGTGAAGGCGCAAAGCAGAGCCGCGCCATAACCCAGGAGATAGGACTGGTCGAAGGATACGCCATTGCGCGAGACGATAGCGACAGTGCCGCATAGTCCGGCGAGTGCCCCGGCGACATGATACCAGCGCAGCCTTTCCCCTGGCAGAAGCGCCGAACCGACAACGATCAATAGCGGCCAGAGATAGGCGATCAATCCGGCCTCAACAGCCGGCGCGTTACGAAGCGCGGTAAAATAGAGGAAATGATAGCCAAAGAGACCGGCGATCCCGATGATCCACACCTTCGCCGGCTGCTTGAGCAGCCTGATACGATCCGGCTTGATGGACAGTAAAACCAGTCCCGGCAGGCTACCGATCGCGAATGTCATCGCATTCATCTGGAACGGCGGAACGCTTCCGGAAGCCGCCGTCATGAGAGCCAGCAGCGACCACATCAGGATCGCGGTAAAACCGATCAAGGTACCCCGTAACTTCAACCTCAGTTCCCCTCTTTATTGGCCACGTTGCCGCGAGTACGACACACGCTCTCAGCCGCCGTATCGGGCGGCCGTTATATAGAGCGGTCCCATCCTCGTTGGGATACGGGCATAGATCGGGGCATATACATTGGACCCGTCTGCCTTGGCAAACCACACTTCCATCGGGGTCTTCTGCAGATACTCGATGTCATCGCGTCCCTTACGGTAACCGGATTTCGGCTGGTAGCGGACAGTGCAGACGATGGTTTCGCCCTTGAAGCCCTTGGTCTCATAGGGCTTGGTCCCTTCCCGCTTGAGCAGCAGGTCCATCCGCGATTCCCCGTCATAAACCGGCACGCGGCTCGGGCAAACGGTCGCCCCCTCCGGGAAGATCAGCCCGCTCAACGGATCCAGCACCGAACGCAGGTCCTGTGGCGTGACAGGCACCCAGTTTTCCGCCTTGCGGCGCGGTGGCGGCGTAATCGTCGTGTCCGTCACATTGCCGTTGGTATAGACGACATCATAGATCCGCGTCCGTTTCCCCAACTTGTAGACCAGATTGTATCGGTTGGCCTGCAGGCGATCCCCCTCGATCCGTCCTGCCACGTTCGTCTCGGCCGACACCTTCTTGATCACGTTGACGATGCCGCCTGACTTGAAGATGCCGTTGATCTTGTAGCCGTTACCGTCGAATTCACTCGAAAAGCTCGCCGTACCGATCGGCAGGATACCAAGAGTGATATCGTAATCGGTGACATGTTTATCGGCAGACCATGCCGATGAGGTGCCTGCAACAAAGAGGAAGACAGCTCCCGCAAGCGGGCGGATGAATGAGAACATGGTTTGCCTGCGACCGGTTTGAGAATTCCAAGAATCCGATATAAGAGGCGCATCATGGCAAGAAAATAGCCATGGCTGCAGTTAGTCGCGGTGCAAAGACGTACGAAAGCCGAGGTTTTGGCTTGACGCGCCGAGCCTCACTGACTATAGAACCGCAACTTTCCAATCAGGACCAGTTGGATCGGCGTGCCGGACATTGTCCGGATGAGCCTCCGATTGCAGAAGAAAACAAAGGTGAATGCCATGTCTCGTGTATGCGAACTGACCGGCAAGGGCGTAATGACCGGCAACAACGTCAGCCATGCCAACAACAAGACCCGTCGTCGGTTCCTCCCGAACCTGTGCCAGGTCACTCTGATCTCCGACGCTCTCGGCCAGCGCTTCCGCCTGCGCGTTTCCGCGCACGCTCTGCGTTCGGTTGAACACCGCGGCGGCCTCGATGCCTTCCTCCTGAAGTCCGACGAGACCGAACTGTCGATGCGCGCTCGTCTGCTGCGTCGCCAGATCGCCAAGAAGACTGCAGAAGCCGCTTAATAGCGACTTCAACACTTCACCGGCTTTGGAGAAGGCTTGACCGGATAATACCGGGCAAGCCTTTTCTCTTGGCCTATCCGCAACTGGTGGCATACCCCAGGATAAAAAAATGCAAGTAGCACGCTATACCCTTATCTATTCGCTCGCGATGGCAGCCATCGTGGTCGCCTCCAATATCCTCGTCCAGTTTCACCTGACCGGAACTCTGTGGGGCATCGCTCTCGGCGATATCCTCACCTGGGGCGCATTCACCTATCCCGTCGCTTTCCTCGTCACCGACCTTGCCAACCGCCAGTTCGGTCCGGCGATTGCCCGTCGCATCGTGTTCGTCGGCTTTGTCGTCGGCGTGGCGCTTTCCTTCTGGCTATCCGAACCGCGCATCGCGATCGCGTCGGGCACCGCTTTCCTGATCGGCCAGCTTCTCGATATCTCGGTCTTCAACGAACTCCGCCGCCAGACCTGGTGGAAGGCACCGCTTGCCGCATCGATGATCGGCACGGTGATCGACACTGTCCTGTTCTTCTCGCTGGCGTTTGCCCCGGTCTTCGCCGTCATCGGCCCGAATTTCGATTTCGCCACGGCTCCCGCCCCTATCCTCGGCGTCATGTCCACGGAAGCGCCGCGCTGGATCTCCTGGGCACTCGGCGACCTCGTGGTCAAGGTCGTCGTCGGCGTCGTCCTGCTTCTGCCCTATGGCGCGCTGATGAACGTGCTGAAGCCGATGCCGCCAGCGGCGGCAAAAACGGCCTGAAACATCAAAGGGAGCCTTCGGCTCCCTTTTTTATTGGCTGAGCTTGAATTCCAGCATCAGGTTGCGCTGGAGAAATAGGCCGTTGTCATCCGAGATGACAATGACATGTGGGCTGCCATCCGGCCCTGCCACCACTTCGATGCCTTCCATGTTGTCGATCGAATGATCTGCCCCGACATCGATCAACACCTCGCCATCGACCACGGCGCCCGGACGGATATCCGCGCCCTTGATCCGCCTGATTTTCATTCCCATCCCGCCAATGAAACTGAAGCGGCGCTCCAGCAGCAGAAGATCGCCGTCCGGCAGGAAGGCACCGTCCGTCGCATCATAGGGGTCGTGGCGCACGACGGTGAATTGCCCCTTCAGCGGCCCGTCTACGATCGCCGCAAGCAGATTGCCCGCCGCATCCCGGCTGCTCTCAGCAATCGCCACAAGCCCGCCGGCAAGCGGACTGGAAGCCGGAGACGCAACCAGTGTTTCGATCCCGGCATTGCGCCGAAGCTCCTGCCGCGGAATGAGGAAATTGACGTTGCGCGAGGACTTCGAGGTCTCGAAACCGGGATCCGGATAAGCATCGACCCGATGCTGCTGTTCAAAGCTGACAAATGCCTCGCCATCCCGCAGCGCCAGCCCTTCGGCATCCGATGCGGATTTCGAACCAGCGCGGCCATCGCGCATCAGGATCGGACTGACGGCCACATCGGAGAGCCCGAACAACCTGCCCGCTGCATCCCGCACGATCTGCCCGGTCAGCCACTCGCCTGTATCGAGAACGGAAACGAAATGCGCGCCATCCGACCGGAAGCGTATGCTGGACAGCGACTGGACACGGCTATCGTTCGAGCTGAACTCGATGCCGCCGATAAACTCCAGCGGTCCGAATCGTGCCTGATCGAATCCAGGCTTGAACTGCGAGATCGGCTTGGCCGTCACCCGCGCAGCATCCTGCGCAAATGACATGGCCGGCATCATCGCAAGGACGACACCGGCCAGAAGAGCGTGCGACAGTTTTGACAATGGGTCAGCCAGCCCGGCGCATGCGGCCGCCGCGTGCGGCACCGCCCGCCGACTTGTCGGCAAACAGTTCCGCCAGCTGCTCGGTCATCGCACCGGCAAGCTCGTCGGCATCGACGATCGTCACGGCATTGCGATAATAGCGCGTCACATCATGGCCGATACCGATCGCCAGCAGCTCCACCGGAGACTTGGTTTCGACCTGCTCGATGACGGCGCGCAGGTGCCGCTCCAGATAATTGCCCGGATTGACCGACAGGGTCGAATCGTCGACCGGTGCACCATCCGAGATCATCATCAGGATCTTGCGCTGTTCCGGCCGGTTGATCAGCCGGTTATGCGCCCACATCAGCGCTTCTCCGTCGATGTTTTCCTTGAGCAGGCCTTCGCGCATCATCAGGCCGAGATTGCGGCGCGAACGACGCCACGGAGCATCCGCCGACTTGTAGATGATATGACGCAGGTCGTTGAGACGGCCGGGCGAAGCGGGCTTGCCGCTGGCCAGCCAGTTTTCGCGGCTCTGGCCGCCCTTCCACGCCTTGGTGGTGAAGCCCAAAATCTCGACCTTGACGCCGCAGCGCTCCAGCGTACGCGCCAAAATGTCGGCGCAGGACGCCGCAACCGTGATCGGCCGGCCGCGCATCGAACCGGAATTGTCGATCACAAGAGTGACAACAGTATCGCGGAACTGCGTGTCGCGTTCCTTCTTGAAGGAGAGCGGCTGCATCGGATCGATAATCAGGCGCACGAGGCGTGCCGGATCGAGATAGCCTTCTTCCAAGTCGAAATCCCAGGAGCGGTTCTGCTGCGCCATCAGGCGGCGCTGCAGTCGGTTTGCCAGGCGACCGACCGCACCTTGAAGATGCGCTAGCTGCTTGTCGAGGAAAGCGCGCAAACGATCGAGTTCCGCCTCGTCGCAAAGCTCTTCGGCCGTGATCTCCTCGTCGAATTCCTGCGTGAAGATGTGATAATCCACCTTCTCGTTGAAATCGTCGAACGGGCTGTTCGGCCGGCGGGTTTCGCCGGGCGTTTCGGAATGGTCGTCGGCCTCGTCGGACATTTCGTCGTCCGACATTTCGGCACCGTCCATCTCGCCTTCGTCCATCTCCTCGTCGGCAGCTTCGCTCTGCTCGGCGGGCGCTGCGTCGGAGCCGGCCTCTTCCTCGACCTCTTCGTTTTCGGTCTCGCCGCTGCTCGGCTGATCCTCTTCCGACTGGTTCTCGATCTCTTCCGGCTCGTTCTCGTCGCCGTCCAGATCCTCGGCCATCTGCATGGAGGACAGCATGTGGCGGACGAGCTTTGCAAACGCCTGCTGGTCCTCGATCACGTTTTTCAGGTTATCGAGATCGGTAGAGGTATTTTGCTCGATGAAGGGACGCCAGAGATCGAGCACCTTGCCAGCGCTTTCCGGCGGCTTCTGGCCGGTCAGCTTTTCGCGCACCAGCATGGCGACCGCCTCGCCGATCGGCGCTTCCTCCTGACGCTCGATGCCCGAAAAATTCGCCTTGGCGTATTTCTCTTCCTGCATCGAGTTGAGGTTCGCAGCGACACCGGACATGCGAAGCGCACCGATGGATTCGACACGCGCCTGCTCGACGGCATCGAAGATCGCCCGGGCATCCGACCCCTGTGGCGAAAGCGTCGCGTGAACGTTGCTATCGTGGCAGGCGATCCGAAGAGCCATGGAATCGCCCAGACCACGGGTCACGGCAAGCTCGTGCGCGGTTGGCCGCTTGGAAATTTCCGGCAGGCGGATACGCTCGCCGGCTAGTCCCGGACGCTCGTTGGCGAAGGAAACCTCCACCTCGTGATTGCCGGCAATCGACCGCACGCAGCCGGTTATCGCCCGCCGCATCGGCTCGGTATCGACCGGACCGGCGGGCTTGCCCCTGGAATTATCTCCGCGACCTGCCATAGGCTTCGCTTCCTCTGCGTTATGCTCCCAGAACGATGTTGGCGGCGCTTTCCTTCAGCTCGACGCCGAAGGCGCGCTGGTACTGCTCGGCCACCAGGGTCCGCTCCAGTTCATCGCACTTGTTGAGGAAGGTAATGCGGAATGCGAATGCCACGTCACCGAAAATCTCGGCGTTTTCCGCCCAGGTGATGACGGTACGCGGGCTCATCACGGTCGACAGGTCGCCGTTGATGAAGGCCGAACGGGTGAGATCGGCAACGCGGACCATCTTGGAAACAGTCTCGCGACCTTCCTTGGTGGCGCCGAAAGATTTTACCTTTGCGGCAACGATATCGACTTCCTTCTCATGCGGCAGGTAGTTCAACGTCGTCACGATGGACCAGCGGTCCATCTGCGCCTGGTTGATCTGCTGCGTGCCGTGATAGAGGCCGGTCGTATCGCCGAGGCCAACGGTGTTTGCCGTGGCGAAAATACGGAAGGCGGAGTGAGGACGGATGACGCGGCTCTGGTCGAGCAGCGTCAGGCGGCCCGAACTTTCCAGAACGCGCTGGATAACGAACATCACGTCGGGGCGACCCGCATCATATTCGTCGAAGACGAGCGCGACATTGTGCTGGTAGGCCCAGGGCAGGATGCCGTCCTTGAATTCGGTAACCTGCTTGCCGTCTTTGAGAACGATCGCGTCCTTGCCGACGAGATCGATACGGCTGACATGGCTATCGAGGTTGATGCGCACGCAGGGCCAGTTGAGGCGGGCGGCGACCTGCTCGATATGCGTGGATTTACCGGTGCCGTGGAAGCCGGAAACCATGACGCGTCGGTTATGGGCAAAGCCTGCGAGAATGGCGAGCGTCGTATCGCGATCAAAGAGGTAATCCGGATCGAGGTCCGGCACGTAAGGGTCGCCGTTGCTGTAGGCGGGAACTCTCAGATCGGTATCGATGCCGAAAACTTCCCGAACGGAAACGGTGGTGTCGGGGAGGTTTGTAATATCCAGGTCAATCTTGCTCATCATAACTCCAGGGCACGGGCAACCGCCCGGCCATCATCATCGCTGCCTTGATTTTTGAGGCTTAGCAGAAACCCGCCTGCTTCAACAACTGATATGCTTGCACCACCGCACGAAAACGTTCTTCGGATCCGCGGTCGCCGCCATTGGCGTCCGGATGATGCTTTTTCACCAACTCCTTGTAGCGGGCCTTGATCTCGCTCGACGTGGCGTTGGCGCCGAGTTCCATCGTATTGAAAGCCTTTGCCTCCAGCGTCTTCAGCTTGCGCCCTTGCGTTTCGTATCGACCGCCGCCGCCGGCGCGCGCCTGCGCAACAAAGCCGAACGGATCCTTGAAACGCTGCTGCGTATAGGCCGAACCCGAGCGTGCCGACGAATGAATGGGAGCATCCTTGGCGTCTTTGTTGACGCCAACCTTCCATGTCGGGCGGTGACCGGTGATCGCTTCCTTCTGGTAGCGCGCGATCTCACCATCCGACAGGCCGGAGAAATAATTGTAGCCCTTGTTGTATTCCTTCACATGCTCGAAGCAGAAGATGAAGAACTGGCCTTCGGCATTGCGCCCGACCGGAGCCTTGTGCACACCCGGCCTGTCGCACCCGTCCCATTGGCAGGTCGGCGCTTGCGGCGGGGCATCTTGCTGCCTTTTCCGGCGCGTCCGGATACGGTCGAAATATTTGGAGTCGAGCTTCATGAGGCACACATTATGGGGCCCAAGATCGGGCCAAACAAGAATTGACAAAGCGGTTTGTTGCTGGTTTCTGGATCACCCTCTTGCGCCGACCACCGGAGCCTAAAAATGTCCGTCAAATCCCGTATCGAAGCCGCGCTTCGCGATAATCTCACACCCGAAAGGCTCGATGTGATCAACGAGAGCCATCAGCATGCCGGCCACCAGCCGGGCATGGACGGAGATGGCGAAACACATATGCGGGTGCGTATCGTCGCAGCGGCATTTTCGGGCATGAGCCGGATCGACCGGCACCGGGCGGTCAACGCTCTTTTGAAACCTGAACTGGACGCCGGTCTTCACGCGCTCGCGGTGGAAGCCGCAGCGCCGGGAGAACCGACACGCTGGTGATGGGGTCTAGATGGGGATTGGCTGGGCAAAGGCCAAGAGCCGGGATCGCGAACAGGCCCGCATCGATTTCTCCTGAGACGACCCTGAAGCTCCAAAAGACGTGATGTAGTATCTGATTTAGGCTGCGATCTGTGGCTCTTCGGCGATAACCACCGTATTGCGTCCGCGGTGTTTGGCCTCGTAAAGCGCTTCATCGGCTCGCTGGAGAAGCTTTTCGATCGCCATCTGCGCAGGCATGGCCGAAGCGACGCCTAGACTTGCGGTCACGACACCATGATCCGACTTGCCATGTGGGATAGCAAGCCCCTCAACCGCTCTGCGGATCTTTTCAGCCGTCGCCAGAGCCTGCAGAGACGTCTGACCCGGCAATAGGACCAGTATCTCTTCTCCACCAAAACGGAAGACGCAATTCGCCTTGCCCACGGTCGCACAGATGTGCTGCGAAACCGTGCGGATGCAGGCATCTCCATCGATATGGCCGTAGAGATCGTTGAATCGCTTGAAGTGGTCGATGTCGAGCAGGATGGCGGAAACGACCGGCGTCTCCGCTTCCGCGCTCCAGCTCTCACGCCCGATACGCGCCAGCGATCGGCGGTTCAAAAGCCCGGTCAGCTCGTCTCGCTCGGAGTTTACCTCCAGCTGTCGATACAGAAGTGCGGCACGCAACTGGTTAAGAAAATTGCGTCGGTCAGTGCGCTCCAGAAAATAGGCGGCAGCGGCAAGGAATATCGACAGCATCAGGTAAAACGTGACGATGCCGCCAAAGGTAACGGCGTCGAACGCGCCAGTGAGATAGGCCGCAGAAAGATGCGAGAGGCACATCAGCGCCAGTCCTGCGAGCATGGCGGGAAACAAGGGGCGAAGCGCGATGACGAAAAACAGGAACGCCGCGGAGTTGTAGTTCTGCTAGATCAGAAGGTAGGAACTCTGGCTACCGACGGCCGCCGCCATTGGCAGGCTGACGCCCAGCACGGCAACCAGGACGCTCAAGGCATCATAAAGACGTGAACTCGGCCAATGGCGCACCGCGAAGGCGGATGCGATGACTACAGGCGTGAATACGAGAAGTCTGAGAGCCGTTACTTCGGTCAACACATCGGGGATCATGGCCCGATCACCGAAATAGACCAGATCGTAGATCAGAAGACCGATCACGGCCCAGATGCCGATGAGGCGATTGCGCTCCGCGACATAATCCTGCCTGAACAGCAATTCGATTTCCGGCTTGAAACGCAGAAGCGCGAAACGATGCGCGATCTGGGCCTCTACCTGCTCCAATGTCACGATACTCATGGCAATACCTTAAACATACGGTAGTGCCGGCGTTAGGTTACAAAACTAAAGATTGAGCTAAGCTTTTGTGATCATTTGTCGGCATTGCGCACGCCGCCCGAGCCGAACTACTCCGCAGCCGGCACCGCATCGTCCGCCGGCCTGATCCTCAGCCGGGTGATCCGGTTCTTCTCCCGCTTCATCACGATGAAGCGCTTGCCGTAGAAGGTAAACGCCTGCCGTTCTTCGGGAATGAGCATGGATGAGTTGATGACGAGACCCGCGATCGTCGTCGCATCGCCATCCGGCAGGTCCCAGCCGAGCGCACGGTTGAGGTCGCGGATAGTCACCGATCCGTCCACCACGACCGAACCGTTAGCTTCCTTGCGCACGCCCTGGATCTCGACATCGTGTTCATCGGCAATGTCGCCGACGATCTCTTCCATGATGTCTTCCAGTGTGACGATGCCCTGCACCTCGCCATATTCGTCGACCACGACGGCGAAATGCACCTTTCGCTTCAGGAAGGCCGCAAGCTGGTCCTTGAGACTCGTGCTGTCGGGCACGAACCACGGCTTCTGCATGATTTTCAAAATATCGACATCGGCCGGCGTCGTGTCCGGCTCCAGAAGCGCGCGCAGCAGGTCCTTGGCATGCACCACGCCGATGATGTTTTCAGTCGAATTGCGCCACACCGGCATGCGGGTATAGGGGCTTTCGAGCACCGTGCGCACGATCACGTCCGCCGGATCATCCGCATTAACGGCGACCATGGCCATGCGGTGGCGCATCACGTCGGAAACTTCAAGTTCGATGAGATCGAACAGCTCGCTCAGCCGGTCGCGGTCCTCGGCACCGAAATTGCCCTCCCGATGCATGGCATCGAGCGCGGCATGCAGCTCGTCATGACCACAGAGTGTCAGCGTTTGGCCGTTGAGCGATGTCCCGGTCGCACGCATCAGCCCACGGATGACCGCGTTTATGCTGCGCGAAAGGAGGCCGCCGACAGCTGTCATTTTGCGAGCTTTTCTTTCAGGAAGCTCAGGACTTCCGAAGATGGAACATCGTCAGCGACAAATGACTGGCCGATACCGCGGGTGAGAATAAAGGTCAGCTTGCCGCCCTTCACCTTCTTATCCTGCATGATCGCATCGAGAAGCACGTCCGCACCCGGCAGATCACCCGGAATCTCACTCATCCTGGTCGGCAGGCCGACAGCCTTCAGATGCGCCTCGACGCGCTTTGCGTCATCCGGGCTTGCGAGATTGAGGCGGGTGGAGAATTCATGCGCCAGAACCATGCCGATCGCCACACCTTCGCCATGCACCAGCCTTGCGCTGTCATACTGCGTGGCCGCTTCCAGCGCGTGACCGAATGTATGGCCGAGATTGAGCAGCGCGCGACGCCCCATCTCGCGTTCGTCCTCGACGACGACATCGGCCTTGGACTGGCAGCTGACGGCGATTGCCTCGATCCGCTCCGGGCCGCCTTCGAAAACTTGTTTCCAGTTCTTCTCCAGCCATTCGAAAAAGGCCGGATTGTCGATCAGCCCGTATTTCGCCACTTCCGCATAACCGGCGCGGAATTCACGCGGCGAAAGCGTATCGAGAATGGATGTGTCGGCCAGAACCAGATCCGGCTGGTGGAACACGCCGAGCAGGTTCTTGCCGTGGCGCGAATTGACGCCGGTCTTGCCGCCAACGGAACTGTCGACCTGCGACAGAAGCGAGGTCGGGATCTGCACGAAGCGCACGCCGCGGCGCACGATACCGGCCGCAAAACCGGCAAGGTCGCCGATCACGCCGCCGCCGAGCGCGATCACCGCGTCATTGCGCTCGATGCGGGCCGCGAGCACCATGTCGCAGACGGTTGCCAGATGATCGAAGCTCTTGGTCTTCTCCCCGGCAGGCAGCGTCAGCGACACGGCTTCGATACCGTCGGTCTGCAGCGCATCCATCAGGGCTTCGAGATAGAGCGGGGCGACATGTTCGTCGGTGATGATCGCAGCCTTGCGTCCCTTGAGCCGCGAGGTGATCTCGCCGCCGGCACGGGCCAGCAATCCCGGACCGATCAGGATATCGTAGGCCCGGTCTCCGAGCGGCACATGCACAAGGCGTTCGGGGGATCGGGACTGCACTGTCATTCTGTATCACCTTGTTGGGCCGGATCGGACTGGACCACACCGGATTGAGCCAAACCGGTAATTGCCTCCAGAACCGCGTTGGCCATCAATTCCTTGCGAATATTCACCGACATCACCGTCAGATCGGCCTCGGCATAAATCGGGTAACGCTGGATCATCAGGTTCTCCAGCGTCTGTCTTGGATTTTCGGTTTTAAGCAGCGGACGGTGGTCTCGCCGGCTGACCCGGTCCCACAATGTATCGAGATCGGCATTCAGCCAGATCGACAGGCCGCCCTGTTTGATCTGGGCGCGGGTCGCTTCATTGATGAAGGCGCCACCGCCTGTGGATACGACCCGCGGCCCCTGTTTCAGCAGCCGTTCAACCACCCGCGTTTCCAGCGCCCGGAACTCCGTCTCACCATATTGTGAAAACAGTTCCGCGATCGTCATCCTGGAAACGGACTCGATTTCCGCGTCGGTATCGACAAACGGAATTCCGAGCGTCTGGGCGACCAGCCGGCCGATAACCGACTTGCCCGCACCCATCAGGCCGACAAAAATCAGGTTGCGGTCGCCGAGCGCTTCGCGAGCCTGGTCCCGTAATGTCTGTCGCTCGACTGTTAGTTCTTCACTCATGATGCCGTCCGTTCGCAAAAACGGTATCAACAAATGTTCATTCAGCGTCAAGCCACGCACGCGACCAGATCCCTCAAGATCACGCCGCAGATGCAGTTCTTGTCGATCTGTAAACCATTCGGGCTATAGTGCGCCGTAACGATACGGAGCCTTTTCATGCCCACTCTCTTCCGCTTCCTGTTCATCCTGGCTGCCATTGCCGGCGTGATCTATGGCAGCATGGTCGCGCTCGTGGTGCTGGTCGAGCCGAAAGACCGCGAAATCACCATCAGGGTCCCCTCCGAACGGCTCAACCCGCCCGCGCAGCAATAGGCGAGGCCATTCTCATGCGAGATCTGTCCGCTGCCCATATAGAAGCTTTTCTGGAAATGCTGAGCGCAGAACGGGGCGCTGCCGAAAACACGCTTCAAAGCTACCGACGGGATCTGGACGACCTCTATGATTTCCTGATTTCCCACAAGACCACGCCGCTTCTGGCCGAAAGCAAAAACCTGTCAGCCTATCTTGCCAATCTGGGAAAACGCGCCTTTGCGCCCTCCTCTCAGGCGCGCAGGCTCTCCGCCATGCGCCAGTTCTACAAGTTTCTTTATGCGGAAGGCCTGCGCGGCGACGATCCGACCGCAGTGCTCGATGCACCGAAGAAACAGCGCGCCCTGCCGAAAAACCTGAGCGAGGCGGATGTCACCCGGCTTCTGGAACGCGCAGCACTGGAAGCGGCCGAACCCGCAAAGGATCGCCTCAACCGCCTGCGCATGCTGGCGCTGCTGGAACTGCTCTACGCAACCGGCATGCGCGTCAGCGAACTCGTCTCCCTGCCGCTGAAAGTGCTCGAACAGGACGGGCGTTTTCTAATGATCCGCGGAAAGGGCAACAAGGAACGGCTCGTTCCGCTGTCGCGATCTTCGATCGCAGCACTGAAATCCTACGGCGAAGCGAAGAAGGCGGCGGGAACCGATGGCGAGCCCAGCCCGTGGCTGTTCCCCTCGCATGGCAGCGCGGGTTACTTACCGCGCCAGGTCTTTGCCCGCGACCTCAAGGGATTGGCGGCAAGGGCCGGCATAAAGGCCGCGTCCATATCGCCGCATGTCATGCGCCACGCCTTTGCCAGCCATCTTTTGGCGCATGGCGCAGACCTGCGCGTGGTACAGGAACTGCTTGGACATTCAGACATTTCGACCACTCAGATATATACGCATGTGCTGGAAGAAAGGCTTCGTCAACTGGTGGAAACACATCACCCCCTTGCAAAAGAAGCCAAAAACCGGGATTAGAAGCCCCAAATGAAAAATGGGAGCTCTACGTTCCCATGGGAAAACAACGGGAAACCGGATCTGATGCAGACTTATCTCGATTTCGAAAAGCCCATCTCGGACCTCGAGGGCAAGATTCACGAGCTGAAGAAGCTCGCGACCGAAGACGAGAGCATCGACACGTCGGACGAAATCACCAGGCTCGAGGCGCGCGTCAAGGAAGCCACCCGCGAGATCTATTCCAAGCTCGGTGCCTGGGAAAAGACTCAAGTTGCACGTCATCCGCAGCGCCCGCATTTCGTCGATTACGCGGCGCATCTGTTCACCGAATTCACGCCGCTCGCCGGTGACCGCAATTTCGGCGAGGACGCCGCCATCCAGGCAGGCCTTGCCCGCTTCAACGGTATTCCGGTCGCCCTGATTGGCCAGGAAAAGGGTAGCGACACCAAGACTCGCCTGAAGCACAATTTCGGCAGCCCGCGTCCTGAAGGATACCGCAAGGCGATCCGTATCATGGAAATGGCCGACCGTTTTGGCCTTCCCGTTATCAGCCTTGTCGACACGGCCGGTGCCTATCCGGGCGTTGGGGCGGAAGAGCGCGGCCAGGCTGAAGCCATCGCCCGTTCGACGGAGATGTGCCTTGGCCTGAAAGTTCCGATGATCTCGATCGTCATCGGCGAAGGCGGCTCGGGCGGCGCAATCGCGATCGCTACCGGCAACCGCGTCTACATGCTCGAACATTCGATCTATTCGGTCATTTCGCCAGAAGGTGCAGCCTCAATTCTCTGGCGCGATTCGACACGCGCCCGCGAAGCGGCGACCAACATGAAGATTACCGCGCAGGACCTGAAGGGCCTCGGCATTATCGACGACATCATTCCGGAACCGAATGGCGGTGCGCATCGCGAGCCGGTCACGGTCATGGATGCTGCCGGCAAGGTCATTTCGTCGGCTCTGACAGACCTTTCGAAGCTCTCGGGCGAAGAAGTACGCAACGCACGCCGCCAGAAATTCCTGGAAATCGGCCGGAACCTCTAATTGTCGCCTTCTTCATCGAAGGTTGCCAATTTCGGCCACATTGATCATAACAGTGGAGCGCGGAGGTTTTGCTGGACAGGCGATTTTGAGCGGTTAAGAAAATGTAAAGCTTACCGTATCATTATCGCACGCCTCTGCCCCCGGTTTGATGACGAACTAGATATGTGGTCCGTTCCGATGCGTCTGAAGCACATCGCCCTCGCTCTTCTGGTTGCAACAGCCCTTACAGGCTGCAACGATACGCTGGATTCAGCGACCAGCGTCGACATTTCCAAGGTCAAGAACAAGGTCGAGCAGCCTCTGCCGGCAAAGATCGTCGCCGACATGCAGGCGAAGAACATGCCGCGCAATTCGCCGATCATGATCCGCATCCTCAAGGAAGAGGGCAAGCTGGAAATCTGGAAGGCGAAAGCGGACAACCGCTTCGAGGTGATCAAGAGCTACGACATCTGCGCGTGGTCGGGAAAGCTCGGCCCGAAGATCAAGGAAGGTGACCGTCAGGCACCCGAAGGTTTCTACAGCCTGACGCCGGCGCACCTGAACCCGAACTCGCAATATTATCTCGCGATCAACACCGGCTTCCCGAACCGCTACGATGCAGCCAACGGACGCAACGGTACGAACCTGATGATCCACGGCGCCTGTTCGTCGTCGGGCTGCTATTCGATGACCGACGAGCAGATCCTTGAGATCTATGCCTTCGCCCGTGACGCTTTCAAGGGCGGCCAGACCTCCGTGCAGCTGCAGGCCCTGCCCTTCCGCATGACGGCGGAAAACATGGCGCGCCATCGCGATAGCGAGCACAGCGACTTCTGGAAAATGGTCAAGGTCGGCTACGACAATTTCGAAGTCACCAAGCGCCCGCCGGAAGTGGCGGTCTGCGGCAAGAAATACGTCTTCAACCAGGAGGCCAAGGGGCCGCTCAGCGCAGCCGCTGCCTGCCCGGACATGTCGACACCGCCGGCACTGGTTTCGGCTCTTTCCTCCTACAACAAGACGTATGACGTGGCTTTCGAAAAGGCCGTCGACAAGCTTGGCAAGAAGGTCTGGTACGAGCCGAGCGAAGCCGAACGCAAGGCAGTCGTTGCTGAAAAGCGCAAGGGCCGCGAACTCGCCTACGCACCGACAGGAACCTCGCTCGAAGCCGGCAAGCTGATGAGCCAGTCCGAATTCCAGGAAATGATGCAGAAGCGCATGGCTGCCGGCCAGCCGAAGCCCGCATCGACCCAGCTAGCTTCGCTTTCTGCCGCTCCGCAGCCGGCAACCGTTGCCGAGCGCATGAAGCAGGATCGCCTGCCGGCAGCAACCGGCGCCATTCCGGCTGCGACAGGTGCAACCGTCGCCAGCACGGGCGCACCGACGATCCAGACCGCAGAAGGCCGCACGGCAGCTGTTCCGGTTCCCGAACAAAACCCGATGAACCCGCTCGCCTATGCAGCGCCCGCGGCACCGGTCAGCGAAGCCAAGAAGCCTTTCTGGAAGTTCTGGGACAAGCAGTGACCTCGCCGACAGACATGATCTATGACCTCAGGGGGCTGAAATGCCCTCTGCCGGTGCTGAAGACCCGTCGCAGGCTGAAAGCTCTTTATGACGGCGACCGTCTCATCGTGGAGACCACCGATCCGCTCGCAGGCATCGATATCCCGCATTTCTGCAGCCAGGAAGGTCACGAACTCCTAGACAGCGAGAAGACGGCGGAAGGCCACCGCTTCATCATTCGCAAGGGTGTTTCTGCTATCGGCTGAAGCCGGGCACGGCCAGCGGATTGTCTTCCAGCGCCGCCCGGTCCGGGCGGTCGAGCCGCGGCTCGCCGGTAAACGCCGCGAAAAGATCTGCGACGAATTCCTCCGTCAGCCCCTTGGTGATCAACACCATCCGGGTTTTCTGGTCGGAACCGTCCGGCCAGCGCGGCAGACGCTGCGGTGGATGGAAGATCGCCTGCACGCCATGCAGAACCAGCGGCCGCTCCGGATTGTCCGACAGCTTCACCACCGCCTTCATCCGCAGAAGCTTCTCGCCATGGGCGGATCTTAAGAGATCTATGAACATGTCGATCGCCATCGGATCGATCGGCCGGTCATGCACGATCGAAAACGACCTTATATCGTCGCCATGACGGCTCACATCATGATGATGGTGGTGGTGCCTATGGTCGTGTGTGTGGTGATGACCGTGATCATGGGCATGCCCGCAATCGCATTCATCATCATGATCGTGGTGATGATGGTCGTGATGATCGGCAGCAATCTCATCGCGCAGCCAGCGATCCACATCCGCTATCTTCGAAGATGGATCATAAAGTCCGTTTGCCAGCATCGACAGGCTGCTGACGGAAGCATCGTCGCCATCGGAAAGCGGCGCACGCGGATTGAGCGCGGCAAGCCGGGCACGAAGGGCCGACAACTGCCCGGCATCCGCCAGCGTCTGTTTCGAGACGATCAGTCGGTCGGCAACCGCCACCTGCTTCACCGCTTCCGCATGGGCGTCGAGCGTCGCAAGGCCATTGACCGCATCAACGACCGTCACTACGCCTTCGAGCTCGAAATTCTGGGCGATCACCGGATTGCCCATCACCGACTGCATCACCGGCGCCGGGTCGGCAAGGCCGGTGGTTTCGATGACGACACGCGTGATCGGCTTGGCGCGGCCGGTCTGGATCGCGTCCATCATCGAGGCCAAGGTATCGACCAGCTCGCCGCGCACCGTGCAGCACAGGCAGCCGTTCGAAAGTTCGATCATCGAGTCGCCGGAAGCCTCGACCAATAGATTGTCGATCCCGACCTCGCCGAACTCGTTGATGATGACGGCGATATCCTTGGCCGCAGGATCGCGAAGCATCCTGTTGAGCAAGGTCGATTTTCCGGCACCGAGAAAGCCGGTGATGATGGAGACCGGGATGCGGTCCTGACCGAGGGCCATATGCTGTTCCAATCAGAATGTCGGACGCGGTACCGGGATCGGGATATTGGCGTAGGTTTTTTCGCCGATCTTCGTTTCGACCGGTTCGGTTCCCGGGATCAGGCCGGCAAACACATAGGCAGGCGGATGCGTCATTTCGTGAAGATAGGGCGAGTGCATGATCGTCCGGCCTGCATCGTCGCGCGTTTCGCTGCGAACCTTTGCTGCTTTCGGATTGCAGATGTCCTGGGTGAGGTCGTTGACCACGGCCGTATCGCCGTAAGGCGCGAGCGACGCCAGCGGTGTGCCCTGGCTGCCCGTCGTGGTCAGGCCCTGCTGCAGCAGATTGGCGGAATCGTCTGCACGGCCCGCAAGGCTGTCCGCCCCGAGCACGACCGAGATCACCGTGCGCCCGTTGCGGGTGGCCGAAGACACCTGGTTGAAACCGGCCGCACAGATGAAACCGGTCTTCATCCCGTCGGCACCGTCGAAACGGCCGATCAGCGTGTTGAAGTTCGGATACTGCTTCTTGCCGGTATCGATGCCTTCGATGGTGAAATAGGTCGAATATTGCGGGAATTCCCGCTTGATCTGCATCGCAAGGATGCCGAGGTCACGGGCCGTCGTATATTGTCCCTTGCCCGGCAATCCGTGCGGATTGATGAAATGCGACGAGGACATGCCGAGCCGCTGCGCCTCGGCATTCATCATCGCCACGAATTGGTCGGTAGAGCCGCCGACGGTCTCCGCCACGGCAACAGCCATATCATTGGCGGACTTCACCAGCATGATCTTCAGCGCATTGTCCATGGTCAGCTGCGAGCCGGGCCGGAAATACATCTTGCTGGCCGGCTGGTCAGTGGCGAATTTGCTCATCGTCACCGTGCTGTCCAGCGACAGGCGACCGCTCTTCAGCGCCCGGAACGTGACATAGGCCGTCATAAGCTTTGTCAGCGAAGCCGGGTACCATTTCCGGAAAGCATCCTGATGCGCGATCACGCGGCCCGTATTGGCATCGATGATCATGCGCGGGTTGGCGAGCGCAGCATTGGCGGAGGCGAAAACTCCGAATGCCGTCACGAGGCAGGCAAGCCGTCTGGCGGTGCGGTGGCGAATATTTAGGTGCGGCAAGATCGTCCTCGTCCGAATGTTAACGAGTGGGGCCATTAGATGGCCTATATGTCGAAGCAATGGCAAAGAAGATTGATTACGTCAATCACCCGGCGCACTATGCAAGACGGAGGGTGAACATAACCACGTGAAGCCGGATCGCATCGGGCAGGAATGCGGGTGGGCTTCGCGGCCGCGACTGCGGAAAACGAAAGGAGGAGCATTGACGGCACCAGCATCTTTGCCGGAAATGCTCTGGACGTTCAGGAAAGAGATACTATGCCCATATTGAACCGCGCAGCCGAGCTTCAGGGCGAAGTGACCGGCTGGCGACGATTTCTGCACCAGCATCCCGAAATTCTCTATGACGTTCACAATACCGCGGCCTTCGTGGCGGAAAAGCTGCGCGAATTCGGCGTCGACGAGGTCGCAACCGGCATCGGCCGCACCGGCGTCGTCGGCATCATCCGCGGCAAGGGCGAAGGCACGCGCACGATCGGCATGCGCGCCGACATGGACGCTCTTCCGCTGACGGAAATGACGGCCAAGGACTACGCCTCGACAACCCCTGGCAAGATGCATGCCTGCGGCCATGACGGCCACACGTCGATGCTTTTGGGTGCCGCAAAATATCTCTCCGAGATCCGTAATTTCAACGGCAGCGTTGCCGTCATCTTCCAGCCGGCCGAAGAGGGCGGCGCCGGTGCGCTGGCGATGGTCGAAGACGGCCTCATGGACCGTTTCGGCATCGAGGAAGTCTATGGCATGCACAACATGCCGGGAATTCCTGTCGGCCAGTTCGCCATCCGCAAGGGCGGCATCATGGCAGCCCCCGACCGTTTCACCATCACCATTACCGGTCGCGGCGGCCACGCCGCCCAGCCGCACAAGACGATCGACCCGATCTTCATCGGCTCCCAGCTTGTCGGCAGCCTGCAGGCGATTGCCGCCCGCAATGCCGACCCGGTCCAGTCGGTTGTGATATCGGTAACGCGTTTCGACGCCGGAACCTCCCATAACATCATCCCCGACACGGCAACGATCATGGGCACGGTCCGCACCCTGAGCGAGGATACCCGCGATCTGGCGCAGAACCGCATAAAGCAGATCGTCGACGGACTGGTGAGCGCCCATGGCGCGAGTGCAGAGATCGAATATTACCGGCAGTGCCCGGTCACCTTCAACCACGACCTGGAAACCGACCACGCGATCGAGGTGGCGACCGGCGTGGTGGGGGCCGCCAATGTCGATGCGAATGTCGACCCGACCATGGCCGGCGAGGACTTTGCCTTCATGCTGAAACAGCGCCCCGGCGCCTTCATCTTCATCGGCAACGGCGACACTGCCCCGCTTCACAACCCGAAATACGATTTCGACGACGAATCGATCGCCTACGGCATTTCCTATTGGGTAAAACTCGCGGAGAAACGGCTATCGGAATGATCGCCGGAAAAAGGCTTGGCTAATCCGGACGGCTTTTGTATGGATGAGCGCAAGTGGTCCCATAGCTCAGTAGGATAGAGCGCAGGATTCCTAATCCTGAGGCCGATGGTTCGAATCCATCTGGGATCACCACTTCCACAAAATCTTATCGACAACGCCGCCCTCAAGGCCGCGCCGGCTGCGGCATGTCGCTTTGCGGACCGATCGAACTTGTAAACGTCCGGTCGACCGATTGAAGACGCGTCCAGGAGACGGACACGCCGAAAAGCAGGATCGCGATGATCGGGATAACAAGAAGCACAACGCCGCCACTGATGCGCATGACCAACTCCAAAACTACATAGTCATGGGTGGGACCTTGTGCGCAGCAGCTTAACGGTTCGTTAATTTGCGCCGGTTTTACACAAGAGCAAGGCTTGCTCCTGCCTCCTTTTGAAACAAAGGCGGCCAGGCACAAAATGGCCGAAAAATGGCCTCAATCGCCACCGCGGACGCAGCTAAACCGGATCAACTGGACTCGAGCCTGCAAACTTACGATCAGCTGATCATCAGTCCAGTAGCTCGCGAATCCGAACGGCAAGCTCTCGCGCGGTATAGGGCTTCTTCAGCCAGCTTCCCGACAGGGCAAGTTCTCGCCCCGCAATTGCCGGCTCTGCGTAACCCGAGGTGAACAAAACCGGGATATGCGGCTTTTCCGAGCGGACGCGGTTGGCCAGTTCATCACCCGTCATACCACCCGGCATCACCACGTCGGTAAACAGAAGCGCGATATCCTGATGGCGATCAAGCTGGGAAAGCGCCTGACTGCCGTTCTCTGCCTCGATGA
The DNA here is from genome assembly GCF_040675795.1 of Neorhizobium sp. LMR1-1-1.1. Taxonomy (NCBI): domain Bacteria; kingdom Pseudomonadati; phylum Pseudomonadota; class Alphaproteobacteria; order Hyphomicrobiales; family Rhizobiaceae; genus Neorhizobium; species Neorhizobium sp. LMR1-1-1.1. The sequence continues at coordinate 268,921 of NZ_JBEGHE010000058.1, read as the reverse complement.
CCTCGTAACCAAAGCTCGTCAGACGTGAGACCGTGACACGGCGCACTCGCGGATCATCCTCGACAACCAGAATTTTCTCCGGTCCACCGGGAAGCGGGCTTTGCGCCTGATGCACCACGGCATGAAGATTTTCACGATCGACTTTCTTCTTTGCGGCGGGCAGGAACATCCTCACCGACGTCCCCTGCCCCGGCTCGCTGTAGAGCTGGATATTGCCGCCCGACTGCTTGACGAAGCCATAGACCATGCTGAGGCCAAGCCCCGTGCCGGCGCTCACACCCTTTGTGGTGAAGAACGGCTCGAAGGCTTTTTCCTTCACCTCCGGCGTCATGCCCGTGCCGGTATCTGTAACGGCAACCAGAATGAACTCGCCTGTCCGCATGTTGGAATACATCTGCGCATAATCGACATCGAGCTTGATCCGGGAAATCTCGACCGTCAGCTTGCCGCCACGCGGCATCGCATCACGCGCATTGATGACGAGATTGAGGATGGCGTTCTGCAGTTGCGACGCATCGACAAGCGCCTCGTTCGGCGCACCTGCAATGATCGTCCTGAATTCGATCGCCTCGCCGAGCGTGCGGCGCATCAGCTCGGAGAAGCTCGAGACGAGCTGCCCGACATCCACCAGCTTGTTGTTGAGCGGCTGGCGTCGCCCGAAGGCCAGCAATTGGCCGGTCAGCTTCGCGCCGTCATCCGCAGCCGCCTGGGCTTCCTGCAACAGGACACGAAGATTGGGATCTTCGAGCTTGTATTCCATCATCTCAAGATTGCCGCTGATGACTGTCAGGAGATTGTTGAAGTCATGCGCAAGACCGCCGGTCAGCTGGCCGATCGCTTCCATCTTCTGCGATTGGCGAAGCTCCTCCTCGATCTTCTGGCGGCTGGTGAGGTCGCGGATGAAACCGGTAAAGATGCGCTTGCCGCCAGTGCGCGCTTCGCCAACCGCCAGTTCCATCGGGAAGGTCGTGCCGTCCTTGCGAAGCCCGGTCACCACACGGCCGTAGCCGATGATACGCCGCTCCCCCGTTTCCATATAGTTGGAAATGTAACCGTCATGAGCATCGCGATCGGGATTGGGCATCAGCATTCTCACATTCTGGCCACAGACTTCCGAAGCGCCGTAGCCGAACAGCCGCTCTGCGGCGGCGCTGAACGAAGTGACCGTCCCTCTATCGTCGATGACGATCGTGGATTCCGGAACGGTGTCGAGGATCGAGCGCAGATGCGCTTCCCTTTCTGCCAGATCGGTCTGTACCCTTTTCATCGCGGTCACATCGTTGTTGGTCTGGATGATTATGGGCGCTCCGTCGACCGACAGGGAGACGGCAACCAGACGCGTTGCAACGAAAACCGCAAGGCCGTCGCGTGTGCGGTGCTCCAGCTCTCCCTGCCAGGAATACTCCGATGCCAGCTGCTGCCTGATTTCATCGAGCGGCTTGGGAAAGCGCGTCTGCAGCAACTGGTGAACGGACTGGCCAACCGCCTCCTCACGCGACCAGCCATAGAGCGCCTCACAGCCCGAGCTCCACCGGGTGATGATACCGTCACTCCCGTGGACGATGACATTGGCATCGTCCAGAAGGTGAAGAACCGCATCCAGTTCAGCCTGGGTTGTGAGAGTGTTTCTTATCTTGTGTGGCATCAAATATCCTGGCTGCGCTGCGGCTTAGTGGTGGCGCCGATCTTCGGCTGCACCTGCATCTCCCCAGCCGTATTCATCGTCGTCTCCAGCCAATTGTGCAAGCAACATCGGCTTGATGACCTTCACCGAATGACGGCCCACGCAGCCCAGAACGCCCTTGGTGCTGAGTTTGGTGATCGTGCGCGAGACGGTCTCGATCGTCAGGCCGAGATAGTCCGCCATGTCCTGGCGCGTCATCGGCAGCTGCACCATCGACTGGACGTCGCTCTTGGCCGCCGCCCTGCGAAGGTGCTTCAACAGGAATGTGCAGAGGCGTTCCTCAGCGCTCTTGCACGAAAGCAATACCATCTGGTCCTGGGCAGCGGCCATTTCATCACAAACCCGTTCGAACACCTGCGGGCGCAGTTCTTCCGAATCTTGTACGGCTGCCTCGAAATTCTTTCTGGTCAGCCGGCGAACCTTTGTCCCGACAATCGCTTCGGCGCTGTAGAGGTAATTGCGCTTCAGCGACACGCCGAGAAGATCACCGTCGAAAACAAAACCGGTGATGACCCGGCGACCGTCCGAAATGATCCGGAAGATGCGCAATGCGCCTTCGACGACCTCGAAGACATGCTTCGCTTCGTCGCCCTCGAAGAAGATCGACTGGCCGGGGTGAATAAACTCGACCGGCTGCCGCGAGAACAGACCATTGAGCGTTTCCGGCTCTGCTTCATGAAGAAGAGTTGCTGCTGTGCGTTCGCGATTATAGCTGGTGAGAAGCATGGTATTAACCCCGTCGTTTGATAGGGGTAGTTGACCTGTCGGCAGTAACACGCGAATGCTACAGCCGTAAAAGACGGTTCGAATTGGTAACAGTTTGTAACAGCCCGGCTAGTTTTAATGTCTATTGACCCAGCCCATGCGGCACACATCCTCGTCGTCGATGACGATCCTCGTATCCGCCAGATGCTTTCCCGATATTTCGAGGGTGAAGGCTATCGGGTTACGACCGTACCCGATGGCGTCGAGATGAACGTTGCGATGCGTCAAAATAGTATCGACGCCGTGCTGCTCGATCTCTCGCTTCCGGGTGGACGCGACGGCCTCGACCTTGCGCGCGATATCCGTGCGAAATCCGACGTGCCGATCATGATGCTGACCGGCCGCGACGACGTCGTCGATCGCATCATCGGCATCGAGATCGGCGCCGATGATTACATCGCAAAACCTTTCCATTTGAGAGAAGTCCATGCCCGCCTAAAATCCATATTGAGGCGGCGGCAGCCAGCCACACCGCGGGTTGTGCAGGAAGAGGATCAGGTTATCCGCTTCGAAGGCTGGGCCCTTAACATCTCTCGGCGGCAGCTGCTCGATCCTGCTGGGGCCGAAATTGAACTGACGACCGGCGAATTCGACATGCTCGCAGCGTTCCTCAACCACGCAGGACGTGTGCTGACGCGTGACTTTCTCATGGACATGACACGCGGCCGACAGCTTGAGGCGTTCGACCGCACGATCGACGCCCAGATTGTCAGGCTTCGACGAAAGATCGAGGCGGATGTCAAACATCCCCAGTTCATCAAAGCGATCCGCGGCGTGGGCTACATTTTCACCGGCAAGATAGGATAATCCAGCGGGACTTCGTCATCGATCCCGCAAATTAGGCCATGGTCCCATGGTCCGCGCTCCAGGAAGCCGGTCAGTACGGACCAATCCGGAGGCAGGGCAGTCCATATGTGGATCGTTCGGCACTTTTCCTTGATCGCAAAATTTCTGACAGCTGAAAAAAGTAGGCCCAGCACCTGTCTGTTGTCGACAAGGCTCACCGATACAAAGAGCGGGACTTCGACCTGGCGTCGCAGGTCCCCGTCACCTCTAACCGCGACATAGGCGATGCCCCGGATATAGCCCATGCTGTCCTTGACGATGAACCAGCAGCGGCACAACAATGTCGTGGCCGTGAGCGCCGTCCACTGCTCCAGATCGACTCCCGGCATGGCTCGCTCAATCAGTGCATAGGCACGCAACACGTCTCTGGGGCTAAGTGTGCCGATCTTGTAGCCCATTCGCTTCGTCCGCACCGTCTGCACGTTCATTGTTGATCAGATGACAGCCGAGCTATTTTGACGCACCCAAAGGATGTCACCTTGATACTAATCAACCGCAGGCTGGAATGATGAAGGCACAGAAGCGCGGATTACTGCAGCGCTTTACCCCTGATGCGGGAAAAGGCTTTCGACCGGGCCTCACGACGAAACCGTGCCGCCGTGCCAAACAGCGCACTGACGCTCGCCGCACAGAACATGCCGATCAAGACACCGGCTCCGCACCATATCACTCCGGCTAAACTGACTGGCAAAGACGGCATGAAGCCCCGCCAGGCATCGCTTAAAATTCTGTGATCTGGCTGCCTTGCGATCACCACAGGCCTCAAGACAGAAGAGGCAGCGGCAAGATCTTCAAGTTGGTCCGAAAGCAACTGATATCGCGCTACGCTTCGCCGCATTGCATCAACCTGCTGATGCAGAGAGCTCTCGTTCGAGGAGGCGTAAATATTCAGTGCCGTTTGCCGGTCGAGGCCGGCATGATTCGCCTGTTCGTCGAAAATCTGGATGGCGGTTGTAAGCTCGTCTATCGCACTGGCGAGACGGTATCGATATTGCTGGGCGAATTCCGGCGCCTGAGAAAACAGCAGGGCGCAGCCTCCAACAATCAGAACTACCAGCACCCGGCGAACAAGAAACACGGCCAACCCTCGGCTTCGTCATAGTCGTCAACGAATCCGGATCGCAAAGGTTGCAATTCGAAGTAAGCCCCACCCCGCGCGGATAAGCCTTATCGTGTGGGACGCGGCTCCCTGACCCGCTCCATCCTGAAGCCGAGGCCGATCAGCCGACCGGAAAGATGCGCAAGCACCGGCCATCGGGCGATCCCGCGAATGAAGCCGGGTGGGCCTTTGCGCTTGTGCTCATTCGCCTGATCCGCCCGCCGGCTGCTGCGCATCATTAACTGCAACTTCTGCGTCGCTCGGGTGGGAAAGCTGCGGCGTTTTTCGACGGCCGCGAGATCAGCATCGGCAAGCCTGCCTTCGCGAAGCGGGCGCGAGAGGATATTTGCCGCCGCGACGGCATCCTGGATGGCAAGGTTCACGCCTACCCCGCCGATCGGAGACATGGCATGTGCCGCATCGCCAATGCAGATCAATCCCGACCGCCACCATTGCCTGAGGCGATCGATCCGCACCGTCAGAAGGCTCGTATCGGAAAATGACCGTATTTCGTCCATTCGCGATGCCGGAAGCGGCGAGACATCCGCCACCATCTTTCGGAAAGCTTCGATGCCATGATCGCAGATTTGAGCGAATGTCGTCCGACGGACGACATAACCGCATTGCCAGTAGTCACCGCGATCGATCAGGACGAAACCCTGCCTTGGGCCTGCATGGCCCATGACCTCGTTGGGATCGCCATCCTGTTTCGAAAGCTTCATCCAGACGACTTCGCTCGGCACGCCGAAATTTTCGACACGCAGCCCAGCTTTGGCGCGAACGACGGAATTACGGCCATCCGCACCGACGACAAGATCACTCTCAATTTGAATGTCGCCTTCTGCCGTTCGGGCAACAACGCCCGAGACCCTGCTAACATCTTCGACGACGCGGGTAATCTCGGCATTCATGATCAACCGGAAATTGGGAAGCCCTTGCGCGGATGCCGCCAGGAAATTCAAAAAGTCCCATTGCGGCATGAAGGCGATGAAACGGTTTTTCACCGGCAGGCGGGAAAAGTCCGCAATCGTGATCCTCTTTCCTCCCATCTCGGCCGAGAGCTTTTCAGCCCGCGTATGCGGCAGGGCGAGAAATGCGTCGATCAGGCCGAGCTGATCGATCACTTCAAGCGTCGAGGGATGGATTGTGTCGCCGCGAAAATCCCGCAGGAAATCCGCATGTTTTTCGACGACGGTGACATCGACGCCGGCCCGTGCCAGCAGAAATCCGAGCATCAGCCCGGCGGGGCCGGCACCGGCAATGACACAGGTCGTCTTGATCTTCACGATTTCACTCATCGCTCCATTTCGCTCTGATCAGCCGCCGGATCAAGTCGTATCAGATCACATCTGCCTCGTCCCAAGCGCTCTTGTGGCAGCCATCGTTCACTTGTAGACCAACGGCAACAGTGAATATGGAAACGGCATGGCAGACATGGATAGACGCCGCATCAGCATTCTCGGGTCGACCGGCTCGATCGGTGTCAACACGCTCGACGTGGTAGCGCAACTGGGCGGACGGAACGCGTTCGACATCGCCGCAATCACCGGCAACAGCAATGTCGCGCTGCTCGCAGAACAGGCCGTGACGTTCGGCGCCCGCCTCGCCGTCACGGCCGACGACAAGCAATATGCGACGCTGAAGGATGCGCTTGCCGGCACCGGCATCGAGGTTGCGGCCGGCCGTGCGGCCCTGGTGGAAGCAGGCCAGCGCCCGTCCGATTGGGTCATGGCTGCGATCGTCGGCACCGCCGGCCTCGCGCCGACGGTCGCTGCCGCCGAACGCGGCGCAGATATCGCGCTTGCCAACAAGGAATGTCTGGTTTCAGCCGGCGAACTCTTCGTCAAGGCAGTCGCGGATGGCGGCGGCAAACTCATTCCAGTCGACAGCGAACATAGCGCGATCTTCCAGTCGCTGGAGGATGACCAGCGCCACGCAGTCGAGCGGATCGTGCTCACCGCATCCGGCGGGCCTTTCCGCACCTGGAGCCGCGAGCAGATGGCGAATGTGACCGCCGATGTTGCGCGCGCCCATCCCAACTGGTCGATGGGCCTGAAGATCTCGATCGGCAGCGCCTCAATGTTCAACAAGGCGCTGGAGATGATCGAGGCCAAACACCTCTTCAATGTCCGCCCTGACCAGATCGAGGTGATCGTGCATCCGCAGTCGATCATTCATTCCATGGTCGGCTATACCGATGGCTCAGTGCTTGCCCAACTCGGTTGCCCCGACATGCGCACCGCAATCGGTTATGCCCTGACCTATCCGGAACGCCCGAAGCTCGATGTCGAACGGCTGGACTTCGCCAAACTGGCGCGGCTGGACTTCGAGGCGCCAGACGAGACGCGTTTTCCGGCATTGCGGCTTGCGCGCACCGCCATGGATCGCGGCGGCGTACAAGGTGCGGTGATGAATGCGGCGGAAGAAACCGCCTTCAACGCCTTCCTGGAAAAGCGCATCGGCTTCCTGCACATGGCGGATATTGCCGAGGACGTGATGGAAGACATGGTCGGCTACGGTTCTGCCATCACCATGGACGACGTCTTTGCTGCCGACGCGGAAGCCCGACGGCGTGCTGCTGAAGCAATTGCCCAAAAGGAAATGGCCGCGTAAGCGGCCATTTTTCTTTAACTCTGGATTTTTGGATCAAGCCACATGCCGCGCCAGCGCGCAGCGTGACCAGAGTTGATGCAGCGAGCCGACCAGATGCTCGAGATCGGCATCCGAATGTAGCGGCGTCGGCGTGATGCGCAAACGCTCGGTCTTGCGCGGCACGGTTGGATAGTTGATCGGCTGCACATAGATATTGCAGTTATCCATCAACAGGTCCGAAATCCACTTGCACTTGGCGGCATCGCCGACCATGACCGGCACGATATGGCTGGGGTTCGGCATATGCGGAATGCCCTTGGCATCGAGCATGCTGCGCAGCTTGCGGACACGCTCCTGATGGCGCGCGCGCTCCATCTGGCTGACCTTCAGATGCTTGATCGAGGCGATCGCGCCGGCAGCAAGAGCCGGCGGCAAGGATGTCGTGAAGATGAAGCCGGAAGCGAACGAACGGACAAAATCGCAAAGTGCCGCCGACGCCGTGATATAACCGCCCATCACGCCGAACGCCTTGGCAAGTGTGCCCTCGATGATCGTCACACGATCCATCAGGCCTTCGCGCTCGGCAATACCGCCGCCGCGCGGGCCGTACATGCCCACCGCATGAACTTCATCCAGATAGGTCATCGCGCCGTATTTGTCGGCGAGATCGCAGATCTCCTTGATCGGCGCGATATCGCCGTCCATCGAATAGACGCTTTCGAACGCGATCATCTTCGGCGCCTTCGGATCGGCCGCCGCAAGCTTGGCTTCAAGGTCGACGAGATCGTTATGCTTCCAGATCACCCGCTCACACTTGCCGTGGCGGATGCCTTCGATCATCGAAGCGTGGTTCAGCGCGTCGGAGAAAATGATGAGACCGGGGATTTTCTGGCCAAGGACGCCGAGCGTCGCCCAGTTCGACATGTAGCCGGAATTGAAGATCAGGCCGGCTTCCTTGCCATGCAGATCTGCGAGCTCGCGCTCGAGAAGAACGTGGTAGTGGGTGGTGCCAGAAATATTCCGGGTGCCTCCCGCACCCGCGCCACAGTGATCGATGGCTTCATGCATGGCCGCGATCACGGCCGGATGCTGGCCCATACCGAGGTAGTCGTTGGAACACCAGACGGTCACATCCTTGGTGCCATCAGGCGTGTGGTGCGTCGCTCGCGGGAAACTTCCACGCTGTCGTTCGAGATCGGCGAACACGCGGTAACGGCCTTCCTGATGCAGTCCGTCCAGTTCGCTTTTGAAAAATGCCTCGAAATCCATGCTTACGCTCCAAAACCTGCGTCAGGCCTTTTTTTGATTTTTGCCATCTTCTTCGTCAACCCGAAAGAGGCTGCTTGCGCTTGCCTGCGGCAATAGGCCCATTTTAGATTTATTCCAATCCGAATCTTAGCGGTAGCCGAAATGTGAAGATTGACCCACATCAAGCATCTGGCGAATAAATTTGCCCCAACTGGACACAAGCAACGTTGACAGACAGTGATTGAAGAACCGGCCTCGCCACTATCCTGGGCAGCATTCTTGCATCGTTTTCGGCAATCCGAACAATAAAATACATTGCTCATATGGACTCTTTACAAGCGAGACCTATTGTTCCAACGGAAACGTAGCGCCGTCAGGGAATGGTTGCGACGAAACGGAACTGGAGGAAGCCATGAAGAAGGCTCTGATTATGTTGATGGTGGGCGCATCGCTCGCAAGTTGCACGGCGACCGAGCAGGGAGCTGGCATTGGAGCTGCATCAGGCGCCATTATCGGTGGCGTTGCCACCGGCAACGTTCGCGGCGCGGCAGTCGGCGCAGCCGTTGGCGGCGTGGCCGGTGCGCTGATCGGCAATGTCTCCGAGCAGCCGGGCCAGTGCTACTATCGCGACCGCTATGGTCGCCGCTACATCGACGATTGCCCGCGCCGTTATTAAAGCGCAGGAACCGACATAACGTCAGATATTTCAAATATGTGGCCCCGAAGCCAGCTTCGGGGCCTTTTATTTCATCAAATCATCATGCAGCCGAGATCAAGGGTACCCCTTTTAGGATTTTCCGGGTACAGAGGTTTCAAGCGACCATGAGGGTCTTCACCGACAGCTGCGATACTTAAGTCTGCGTATGGAAAAGAGAAAAGCTGGGAGGATGAGCGACTGGAGCAGCCGGCGGAGAAGCCTGGCCTGCTTGCTGGCTGGTAGCCTGGCTCTTTCGCCCGTCTTTGCGCCGGAGGCATACGCATTCAAGATATTCGGCATCACGTTGTTCGGCAGCGACGAGGAAACCGTCGAAGTCATCGATCCGGTTCGTTATGAAGCAACGATCGAAACAGGCGACGCGGACGGCGACCTGGCTGACCGGTTGAAATCGGCCGCCGCACTTGTGAATGACGACGAAAAGCCGGTTTCCGGTGATCTCGGCATCATCGTCAAGGCGCGCGAAGACCGGGACCGCCTGGTGGCCGTTCTTTACGAAGAAGCCCGATACGGCGGTATCGTCAACATATCGATCGCCGGAACCGATATCGACCAGCTCCCCCCTAATCCGACATTCGACCATTCCAAGCCTGTTCCGGTAACCGTGAATGTGACGCCCGGTCCCGAATTCAAGCTCGGCGCAGTGCGCTTCGAGGGAGACGCGGCGGGTAGAAACCCTGCTGATTACGATCTGGAACCGGGCGGACCGGCCGGCTCGCTGATCATCCTGAAAGCCGGCGAAAAGATCGTTGTCGATTTGAAAGAAGAGGGGCGCCCGCTTGCCCACCCTCTTCAGCGACAGATCACGGCAGATCATGCAAAGCGGACAGTCGATGTGGTGCTTGGCGCCATCGGCGGACCTGTGGCGCCGTTCGGCACAGTAACGGTCAAGGGCGCTCGGGCCGTCAATCCTGACTTCATCCAGAGTTACTCCCGTCTCGACCGGCGCGAACGCTACTCCCCGGAACAGCTCAAAAAAGCCTCGGAACGTCTACGCCAGCTTGGCGTATTCTCCAGCATCACCATCCATGAGGCCGACAGCTTGGCTCCCGATGGTTCCCTGCCGCTTGCGATCGAGGTATCCGAAGGCAAGTTTCGCTATTTCGGCTTCGGTCTTGAATACGCGTCGACTGATGGCGCAGGGGTTCAGGGATATTGGGGACATCGCAACCTGTTCGGCCAGGCGGAATCGCTGCGGCTTGAGGGGGCTGTTTCCGGCATCGGCGCCACGACAGACGTGACGACATTCGATTACTCCGCCGGCATCACCTTCACCAAACCCGGTTTCTACGTCCCGGAAGCGACCTTCGTCTCCAAGCTCGAAGCCAAGAGCGAAAATCCCGAAGACATCTACGAAGCCCAGTCGATCACCTATTCCGCCGGCATCGCTTACGAACTTAACGCCACCGACAAGGTCACTGGTGGCGGCGAGATCTCCTACATCCGCGCCGACGACGCGTTTGATCGCAATGACTACCTGACCTTCAGCCTGCCGGTATCCTTCGAGCGCGACACGCGAGACAACAAGCTTGATCCGACCGAGGGCTATTACGGAACAGTCTCCGCCAAACCGAGTTATGAGGCACTTAAGGGCAATGTCTTCTCGTCATTCGAAGGCTCCATCGCAGGTTATTATGGGCTTGGCGCCGAAGACAAGGTGGTTCTCGCAGCCCGGCTGGGTGCTGGCACATTGGTCGGAACAGGCGACTTGCAAGATATTCCGGTAACCCGTCGCTTCTACCAGGGCGGGGGCGGATCGGTGCGTGGTTACAGCTATCGCGAGATATCGCCCTATAATGACGATGACGATGCGGTAGGTGGCCGCTCTTACGTTTTGGCGTCTTTCGAAACGCGCGTAAAAGTGTCAGAGAATATCGGCATCGTTCCGTTTATAGACGTCGGAACGGTAGCAACCGAAATCGTGCCTGATTTCTCTGATATTCGTGCGGGTGCAGGACTGGGTCTGCGTTATGCAACGCCCTTTGGCCCCATTCGCTTGGATTTCGCAGTTCCGCTCAGGCGCTATGACGGTGGAAATTCGTTCGGTATCTATGCTGGCATCGGCCAGGCTTTCTAAAGAGGCAGCAATACAATTATGACATTCATCGTCCGCCTTCTGAAATGGACATTGAGAGCCGCAATCGCGGCTGTCGGCGTTCTTTTCGTCATGGCGCTCGGCGTTGTTCTTTTCGTCGCCTTCACGCCCGTGGGCGGCGATATCGCTGCCAGCCGCATATCGTCACTTGTGTCCACTCCCGATCGTTCGATCACCTTCTCGCGGCCGGAAGGCCTTCTGACCGGTGACCTTCGCGTCGGCGCACTGACGTTGTCCGACAGCAAGGGCCCTTACGCCCAGATCAACGGCATCGAGATCGACTGGTCGCCGACAGCGCTGATCACCGGCGAGTTCCGTGCCGACCGCATCACCGCAGGCGCGATCGACGTCTATCGTCCACCGGAACCAACCGCCGCAAAGCCTGCCACAACCACGACTTCGTCGGGGGGCACGACATTGCCCGTCGGCATCAGGGTCGCACAGCTCGACCTGCCGGACATCAATCTCGCTCAAGCGCTATCGGGCCGTGACTTCGCACTTTCGCTGAAAGGCTCGATCGATGCGACGGGGCCGAATATCGCGCTAGATCTTCAGGCGACCCGCAAGGATGAGCCGGATGCCAGAGCGCTTGCCGACATCGTTTATGCTCCCTCCGAAAATCGGCTGACACTTAAGGCATCGGTATCCGAGCCACAGGGCGGGCTTCTTGCACGCCTGCTGCGGCTACCCGGCGCTCCGGCCGTGCAACTCGCCCTCGACGGCGAAGGCCCCTTGTCCAACTGGGCTGGCAAGCTTTCCGGGAATGTCGACGGCCAGCCGGTTATCTCGGTCGATGGTCGGCATGTAATGGTCGATAATGGCGGGCACCGCGTCGAGGTCAAAGGCGGCGGCCAGCTTGCCACTCTGATGCCGCCTGCACTTCGCGACTTGTTCGACGGCACGACCGATATCGATATCGCGGCAACCTATTCGAAATCGGGCCGCGTCGATTTCCAGCGCGGCCAGCTGACCTCGGGTGCCGTACGCATTTCCGCCAAGGGCGCGTGGGACCCAAAGGGTGACAACAGCTTGACTGCAAGCCTTGCTGGCACCAAGGGACCGGTCGAAGTGGCATGGCCGATCAACGGCCAGCCAAGCCGTTTTTCGCTCGAAACCCTGAATTTCACCCTGACCGGAGCCGCCGCGGCCGCGCGCTTTAACGCGACCGCATCCCTCCCCTATGCCGAGCTTCCGCAAGGGCGGTTCCGCCAGATCAGGCTTCAGGCGGAAAGCGAAGACCTTGATCTGATTGCTCGTGCAGGCAGCATCCGCAGCCGCTTCACCGTGGGCGACCTGAATTTTACCAATGCCGATATCGGCCGGATGGTGCGGGGACCGGTAACGCTCGATGCACCGCTGCGCCTTGCGCCACCCGCCATCGGGCTTGATGCCGCCACCTTCGAAAGCGCAGGCTTCAACGGCACCGTCAGCGGTGCTTATGACACGTCCAAGCAGGCGGTGACCGGCAATTTCCGCCTTTCAGCCAATCCGAGCATCCTGCCGCCGGCACTCGCGCCACGCTTCGAAGGTGCTATCGCTGCAGAAGGATATGTGGACGTCGTTCAGGGCGGCCGCATGAGCCTGGAAAACCTTGTTATCAAGTCGAACGCGCTAGAAGCCCATGGCAACGTGCTGATGGAAAACGGCAACGTTTCCGGCCGGCTTGCCGGTCGCCTGCCGGATATCAAACGCTGGCTGGGTGACGCGGAAGGCGCCGCAGGCTTCGACATTTCCGCGAAGGGCCCGCTGACCGGCGCGAATGTCAGAGCCGTCATCAATTCAGCCGAAGCCCGGCTTGCCGGTCGCAGGCTGGAAGACCTGAGCCTCATCCTAGAAGGCACGGCAAATCCCGATGCGCCGCAGGGCCGCCTTACCGTCAACGGCTCGATCGACAGCAAGCCGATCCGCATCAGCAGCGACCTGGCATCGGCGAACGGCGAAACCCAGGCACCGGCGATCAATGCCGAAATCGGCCCGAACAAGCTGACCGGTGCCTTGACCTTCTCTCCGGAATTCATGCCGTCCGGCCAGCTCCAGTTCGATTTCCCCGACGTATCGCTGCTCGCAGCGCTGGCCGCTCAGCAGGCCCAGGGTGATCTCAAGGGTTCCGTCACCTTCAATCGCGAAGACCAGACAACCGGTGCCGTCATCAAGGCGAACGGTTCGGCAATTCGACGCGGCAGTGCAGGCCTGGTGCAGCCGGCAATCGACCTGACCATACCGGACATCAAGACGATCGCCGCACAGGGCTCTATCCGTGCCGCGCGTCTTGGAACCGACAGCATCTTCCTTGAAGGCCTGAATGTCGGATTGGATCACTCCGGCACAACGACCTCGATCGACCTGTCAGCCAATTACGACGGCGCGCCTTTGACCACCAAGGCGACGATCGAAACCGCAAATGGTCTTGCCATCGGCCTGCAGAATTTCGAGGCAACACCGCGCAAAATCCCGGTACGTCTGGAAAATCCGACACGCATCGTCATCGAGAACGGCGGCGCACGCCTGTCGAACCTCACCCTTGCGACCGGCACCGGCAGCGTTTCTGTAAACGGCACGGCCGGCTCGACGCTCGATGTGGCCGCAACGATCAATGCGCTGCCGGCAAGCCTGCTCAACACCTTCCTGCCCACCATCCACGCGGCAGGCAACATTTCGGGCACGATCAATGCAACGGGCACAAGCTCTGCTCCCGCAATACGATATGATTTAGAATGGAGTGATGCCCAGCTTCGCCAGATGCGCGACGCTGGCATCAGTCCGTTTCGCATCTCTGCGACCGGCACCTTTGCAGATGGCGCAGTCACACTAGACGAAACGCGCATTGCCGGCAGCGGCGGCATGGAAATCACCGCCGACGGCAAGGTACTTCTCAACGCGAACGGTGGCCCGGCGCTGAACATCAATGCTCGCGCCAAGGCTATTCCCGCCAGTATCGCCAATTCCTTCGTTCCCAGTCTCGGCGCCGAGGGCATGATTTCCGGCACTGTCACAGCCACCGGCACACCTCAGGCACCTGCAGTCCGTTACAATCTCCGCTGGGACAATGCAGCCGTCAGCCAGACCTCGACTGCCGGCGTTGCAGCAGTCGACATAACCGCTGAAGGCACATTTCAGGATGGCCGCGTTACCGTCGACACTCGCCTTTCCGGCGGAGGAGGCATCGCGCTCTCGGGCGGGGGCACAGCCGTGATTACCGGTGACCGGCCGCTCGATCTCAAATTCTCCGGCAGCCTTCCCTTCTCCATTCTTGCAGGTCAGCTTTCCGCCCAGGGCTTCATTCTGGAAGGCACCGGCAATGTCGATATCGCAGTCCGAGGCAATGCAGCGTCTCCGGCGATTACCGGCACGCTTGTCACATCCGGCTCGCGCTTCATTGATGTCCGCCGAAACCTCGCGATCAATTCGCTTACCGCCAATATCGCATTGGACGGCAAGACCGCACGTCTCTCGGGCATCTCGGGTTCGCTATCAGGCGGCGGCACCGTCACAGTTGATGGCACCGTCGGCATCGAACCCGCATCCGGCTTCCCCGCAGACCTGACGATCAGGCTGGCCCAGGCGAGTTATGCCGATGGCACCCTGTTTGCGATCACGGCAGACGGCACTCTCACATTCAAGGGTCCGGTGATGTCCGGCCCCATACTGGGCGGCGACATCGCGCTGACCAAGGCTTCGATCACCGTTCCGGCCAAGCTCCCGACCTCGCTCCGTTCGATCGATATCCGGCACCGCAACGCACCAGCTGCAGTTCTGCGACAGATGGAAGAGATCAGGCCGAAACAGGCATCGGGCAGCTCCAACCCCATCAGGCTCGAACTCAAGGTACGCGCACCAAACGGCATCTTCGTCCGTGGCCGCGGCATCGATGCGGAGCTCGGCGGGGAACTGACCGTCGCAGGCACGGCGATCGAGCCGCAGGTATCGGGCGGCTTCGAAATGCGCCGCGGCCGTATCATCATTCTGACCAAACGTCTCGATTTCACCGAGGGCGATATCACTTTCGGCGGCGGCCTGATCCCGGTCCTCAACATGTCGGCCGACACGACATCCGGCTCCACGACGATCACAGTCGGTGTAACCGGAATGGCCGACGACCCGACCATCGCCTTTTCTTCCTCCCCTGCCCTGCCGCAGGATGAAGTTTTGGCGCAGCTGATCTTCGGCCAGTCCATGTCACGGTTGTCGCCGCTGCAGATCGCCCAGCTGGCAGACGCTGTTAGCCAACTTGCCGGCGGCGGTTCGACCTCGCTTCTGCAGACGTTGCGCAGCAATCTCGGCGTCGATGATCTGGACGTCAACACCGATGCAACCGGCCAGACAACCGTTTCGGTTGGCCGTTACATCAATAACCGCACCTATCTTCAGGTAGAACAGGGCGGCGAAGGTGGGGCGCAGGCGACGATCAATCTCGATGTCGGCCGCGGCGTGAAGCTCAAGGCAGGAGCCGGCACCGAGGGCGGCAAGGCCGGTATCTTCTACGAGAAAGAATATTAAGGCCTTAGCCTCTAGACCGCGATTTTGCGTTCTATGATTTATGTTTGAGAAATAATCCTCGATTAAAGTCGGCATCGCGCAATCTGAGATTCGCCGTGCTTCGGCGCCGGATTGCGACGTGATGGGATTTGCACCTGAATTCGTCAGGCGCGGTGACCACCATGCGGGCAACGGACAGCTGGGGCATTTCTGATGGCGACCACGATCAATTCCACCATGTATAACGGCGAAATGCTTGAGATCATCGCCTTCCGTCTTCACGATCAGGAATTCTGCGTCAAGACGACGACGATCCGCGAAATCCGCGGCTGGGCACCGTCCACGCCCCTCCCACATGCACCGAAGGACGTCATCGGCGTCATGAACCTGCGCGGCTCGGTCATTCCGATCATCGACCTTGCCTACAAACTCGGCATGAAGAGCACTGTTGCCAACGAGCGCAGCGCCATCGTCGTCGCCGAAGTCCACAACATGGTAATCGGCATGCTCGTTGACCGCGTTTCCGACATCCTCACCATCCCCTCGAGCCAGGTTCAGCCGGTTCCGGAAGTCTCCGCCTCCTTCGATAAGTCCTTCTCCGAAGGGATCATCGCCAACGAGCACGGCATGATCTGCTTCCTGAACCTCGCCAAGATGTTCAAGGGCACCGAAATGGAAGATATTGCCGCCTGAGGCAAGCTTTCACAGCAAAACCAAGTCAAAGAGCCGCGAAAATGCGGCTCTTATTTTTCCTGGCTAATAATTGTAGTTTTAATAAAGGTCGCATTAATTTTTTGATGTCCTAATATAAGTGGAAGTTCAGCGCGTTGTCTGAAGCGCAACCTCCATTGACTATATGGCAGTAGCCGCCACAAGGTTACGTCTGAGGGACACTCAATGCTGGGACTGGGCAAGACGGCAGGTGCGCTGGACACTCTCGCCGCGATATCGCGATCGCAAGCAGTCATCGAATTCGATCTTGGCGGAAACATCCTAAACGCCAATCCCAATTTCTGCGAAGCGCTGGGTTATTCGCTTGCAGAGATCAAGGGAAAACACCACCGCATCTTCTGCGAAGCGGACTATGTGGCATCGGCCGAATACAAGGCTTTCTGGGCCAATCTTGCAGCCGGAAATTTCGACGCCAAAGAATATAAGCGGATCACCAAGTCCGGCCGCGAGATCTGGATCCAGGCCTCCTACAACCCTGTTTCGCGCGGCGGCAAGCCCTACAAGGTCATCAAGCTCGCAACCGATATAACCGCAGCGAAAATCAAGGCAACCGAGGACGCCGCAAAGCTTTCCGCCATCAGCCGCTCGCAGGCTGTCATCGAATTTCTCCCAGATGGCACGATCCTGGATGCAAACGAAAACTTCTGCGCCGGCCTCGGTTACGACCTGTCGGAGATCAAGGGCAAGCATCACCGGATGTTCTGCGAACCCGGCTACGCCGCATCACAGGACTACGCGGAATTCTGGCCGCGCCTCGCCATTGGAGAATTCATTGCCGATGAATTCGTCCGTTACGGCAAGGGTGGTAAGGAGATCTGGATCCAGGCGGCCTATAACCCTATCACCGACCTGAACGGCAAGGTCTGCAAGGTGGTGAAATTCGCCACCGACGTGACCCCGCGCATGAGCGCGATCGGCATGCTCGGCACGGGTCTTCGCGATCTGGCCGACGGCAAGCTCGATCAATCGATCGAAACCCGCTTCGTTCCCAGCATGGAATCGACCCGCCAGGATTTCAACTCGGTCGCCGCCAAGTTGCGCGACGCGATGAAGGTCGTCTCGCAGAACGCTTCCGGCATCGCCTCTGCATCGAGTGAAATCCGCGACGCGTCTCAAGAACTGGCAAAACGTACCGAGCAGCAGGCCGCATCGCTGGAGGAAGCTGCAGCGGCGTTGGAAGAAATCACCCGCACGGTCGGCGATTCCAGTCATCGCGCCGAAGAAGCCGGACGGCTTGTCACCAACACACGCCAGAATGCCGAACAGTCCGGCCTTGTTGTCCAGCAGGCAATCGCCGCCATGGACGAGATTGCCAAGTCATCCAATGAGATCACCAACATTATCGGTGTCATCGACGACATCGCCTTCCAGACCAATCTCCTGGCGCTCAATGCCGGCGTCGAGGCCGCCCGCGCAGGCGAGGCCGGCAAGGGATTTGCAGTCGTCGCCCAGGAAGTCCGCGAACTGGCGCAACGCTCAGCCAAGGCCGCCAAGGAGATCAAGACCCTGATCAATACCTCCAGCCATCAGGTTTCCGGCGGTGTCGAGCTTGTCGGACGTACGGGAGGCTCATTGCGCGATATTCTCGGTCAGGTCGCGAGCATCCACGACAACGTCTCTGCCATTGTCGAAGCTTCTCGCGAACAGGCATCGAGCCTCCGCGAGATCAGTCAGGCGGTGAACCATATGGATCAAGCGACGCAGCAGAATGCCGCCATGGTGGAAGAGACGACCGCGGCCAGCCACTCGCTGGCAAGCGAGGCACAGAGCCTGCGCGATCTTCTGATGCAGTTCGATATCGGTGAAGGCACGCGGCTCGCATCCCGACCGGCCGCCCATAGCGCTCCTCAAACCTCACATTTCGGCACGGCCCCGTTGCGAATGGCGCATGCCAATCTCAAGAAGGCAGCCGGCTGGGAAGATTTCTGAGCAGAAACGGAAAAAGGGAGGCCGATCCGGCCTCCCTCACGATCTCAGCCCTTCGGCTCGAAAGGAGCCGGACGCCGGCCCACCCCCTGCCGCTCCAGCATCCAGCCCGGATATTCCGGCATCAGCGCACTGACCTCGTCGAGCTTTTTCAGGTCCTCAGCATCGAGTTTCACAGAAACAGCCTTCAGGTTTTCATCCAGTTGCTCAATCCGCTTGGCCCCAATGATGACGCTGGTGACGAAAGGCTTGGCAAGGATATAGGCCAGCGCCACCGCAGCCACGCTCGTTTCATGCCTGGCCGCAATCTCCCGCATGGCGGCAACGCAGGCCCAGGCGCGGTAATTGTCGACCGGCGGGAAATCGAATTCCTGACGCCGTCCCTCGCCATTTCCGGGCGCGCCGGGGCCGTATTTACCCGAAAGCAGACCTCCGGCGAGCGGCGACCATACCATGAGGCCGAGCTTTTCCTCCTGCATCAACGGCACGATCTCACGCTCCAGGTCACGGCCGGCAATCGAATAATAGGCCTGCACCGTTTCGAAACGGGAGAAACCTCGCCGTTCCGAAATGCCGAGCGCCTTGGCAATCCGCCACGCTGCCCAGTTAGAAAGCCCGATATAGCGAACGAGCCCGCGTGAAACGAGATCGTCGAGCGCTCTCAACGTCTCGTCGATCGGCGTGACGGTATCCGTGCCATGGATCTGGTAGAGATCGATATGATCGACCTGCAGCCGCTCAAGGCTTCTCTCGACCGAATCCATGATATGCCCGCGCGATGCCCCGCGGTCGTTGGGCTTGTCGCCCATCTGGCCTAGAAATTTGGTTGCGATCACGATGTCCTTGCGGGCAACGCCGACATTGCGGATGGCCTGGCCGAGAATCCGCTCCGAAGTACCGAAGGAATAGACATCCGCCGTATCAACGAAATTGACCCCGGCCTTGATCGAACGGTCGAGGATCTGGTCGGCAGCATCCTGATCGACGCCGGCGATCTTGCCCCACAAGGCGGCGTTGTCAGCCTCGCCGAAGGTCATCGTGCCGAGGCACAGTTCGGATACGAACAGCCCTGTATTGCCCAATTGATTGTATCGCATGAACGGCTCCATCTGGGAGATATGCTATGTGAAATGAGAAGATGCCCCGGCCGCAGGATTGCACAATCCGCGAAAGACACGGCGCATCAATAACCGACATTGATCGGTTTGGCAAGATAAACGGAGGCATCTCCGTTTATAAAAGCTGCCCGGCCGCTGACATCAGGCCAAAGGCATCACGCCACGTCGGCGACAGATCCCGTGCCGATGCGCTCCGCACCGGCAAATATCTCGAAATCCTCACCGCGCGTCAGCGCCACGAGCGTCATGCCGGCTTCTTCCGCGGTACGAATGGCAAGCGCTGTCGGTGCCGAGATCGCCACGAGCGTCGAGCTTCCAAGGATTGCCGTCTTCTGCACCATCTCCACCGAGATGCGGCTGGTGACGACGACGATGCCCTGACCACCCTCTCGCCCAGCGCGGATCACCGCTCCGGCAAGCTTGTCCAGCGCATTATGCCGGCCGACATCCTCGCGCACCGCGATCAATCCCTCGCCGGGAATGAAAAAACCTGCTCCGTGAACCGCATGTGTCTCGGCATGCAAAGGCTGCGCGCCGTTCAAAGCTGCCATCGCAGCCGTAATGTCTTCAGGCGTCAGTAGCACCGCAACATCACTGACATCCGGAACGACCCGCATGGCCTGCTCGATCGACTCGATGCCGCAGAGCCCGCAGCCAACAGGCCCGGCCATATGCCGCCGCCGGGCGCGCAGGGCGTCCTCCTTGTTTTCCGCAAGCCGCACCTGCACGTCGAGGCCCTGGCCCTCCTCCAGAACCGCGACCTCCTCGATCTCGGCCAGTGAAGCGATGATACCTTCCGTCAGGCTGAAACCGATGGCGAAGTCTTCTAGATCCGCCGGTGTGCCCATCATGACGGCATGGGTGGAGCCACCGTAGGAAAAGGCGATCGGCACTTCCGCAGGCACCACACGCGAGCCTGCACGGACCACTCCATTCCGGCGAATGATCTCCTGCGCCACGATCGTCGTCCTGAAGCCGGTCATGACCTCTCCTCGATTGCCTTATCTATTTACGGTGCCACCACTATCACGTAGTGCTTCCGTGATCGATCGCCAGTCGCATACTGCCGATCGTGGATCCTTGAAAACTATATCTCTGCCATGTCCCTGCCGAGGCCCCTCGCCTCATGCAGCAGAGCAGAGACTAGGGGAGTAAACGGCTCCCGATAAGGTGCAACCAGCCCCACCATGTGTTTCGCTTCCGGCTCCACAATTGGGATCATGCGGAGGCTCTGCGTGAAGCCGAAGGATTTTGCGACATTGCGCGGCATGATGCTGGCCCAGCGCCCGGTCGCCACATGCGATAGCAGCACCACCATCGAATTCGATTCCAGCATCGGCGTGATCGACACGCCTGCATTGGAAAGATGCTGGTTGATAATCCGCCGGTTCTGCATGTCCGGCGTCAGCAGGCACAGCCGCAGATCCGCCATCTCGGCCCACCTCACACTCTCCCGGTCCGCGAGAGGCGTCCCTTCAGCCGTAACAAGCGTATAGTTTTCCGAATAGAGCGGAACGCTGGTCACGCGCCCGAGCGGCTCGTTGTCCAGATAGGTAATCCCCGCATCGATCTCGAAATCGTCGAGCTGCGACAGAACCTGCAGCGAATTGCGCGAAACGATTGAGAAGGTCACGTTCGGATGTTTCTGCTGAAACGGCTCCGTCAGCCGCGGCACCATGGCAAGCGCGGTGGGAATGACGGCAAGCCGGATATGTCCCGCCAGCCCCTTCTTCGCCGCCCGCATTTCCTCGCGCATCGTCCGGGCATCGCCGACGATACGTTTGGCCCATTCAAGAACCCGCTGCCCTTCAGGCGTCAGCCCCTGAAAGCGGGACCCGCGCACCACGAGCTGAACACCGAGCTGCTCTTCCAGCTGGCGAATGGCGGCCGACAACGAAGGCTGGGCAATGCCGCACTCCTCGGCAGCCCGCCCGAAATGACCTTCCCGCGCCAGAACGATGAAGAATTCCAGCTTGTCGATCATCGCGGCACCGCAAAAGATTTGAGGGAATAGGCGGCATCTGATGGCAGCTGGCCCTCGATGGAACGCCACGCTTCGGCAACGCCGACGTAATCTTCTGCCTTTCGGCGCAGGAAACCGGTGAGCAGAAGTTCGCGGCGAAGCGAAGGAACAAGCATTTTAACAGCCTCTTCGAATGCACGGGCAAGACCGTCGGTCGCCACATCCGGCAATGCGCTGATCAACGCCATTCCCGGCGTCGGACGCGTGCAACCGATCACTTCGACGGCATCAGCTTCCGGCATGTAGCGCTTCGCCAGGGTGAAGGAGACGACATCGATCGCCGCAAGCTCCGCCTCACCGTTCGCCACGGCCTTGATCGAGGCGCGATGGGCACCGGATGCGCGAACATTCACCTCGTTCATATCCACGCCGGCCGCCACGAGCGACAGCATCAGCGTTGCAAAGCCGGACTGGGAACTGAACTCGTTGATCACGACAGGCCCGCGAAACCTCTCAAGTTCCGTGGACCTGCCCTTCGGCACGATCAGCACGCTGTAATAACAGCCGGGCGCGCAGCCGATATCGTAGGTGGGAGATCCGATCAGCCGGACATGGCGGTTAAGATCCATGGCAAAGGGAAGCGCACATGTCTGTCCGAAGACAAGATCGGGAGAATGCCACATACCAGCCAGATCATCCTGCCGCGTCAAAGCTTCAGGCGCATCAATGCCCCGGCGCAGCAGACAGCCCCTGAGCAAAGTCCAGAACTCGTCCGTGGCCGCCGAAATTTCCGGCCAGTCATACATGGGTAGGCCTGCAAGCATCTCGTCCTCGACATCGTCAGGACAAGTTCTATCTCTTCCTGCTTGAACCTGCCAACAGGCAAATCCGGCAGTACTTGCAGGCCACACCTGTTTCGACAAAGTCTCAGATATGCAGGGAGTCGGAAAGTTCCTTGAGCATCTGAGCGCTGCGTGTCAGCGCCTGCTGCTCGGACGGTTCGAGATCCGGCAACAAATCAGCCGTGACGCCACGGGCGCCGACGACACGCGGCAGGGAGAGCGTCACATTGTCGACGCCAGCAACATGGTCCGTATGGATCGCGACAGAAAGCACCGATCCCTCGTCCCGCGTGATTGCCCTGACGATCCGGGCAATGCCGGCCCCGATGCCGTAATAGGTTGCCCCCTTGCCCTCGATGATCTTGTAGGCGGCATTGCGCACGTCGTGGTCGATCGCCTTGCGGACATCCTCGGTGATCGGCTTGCCGAGTTGCGCGGCAAACGAGATGAGATCGGCCGAACCGGCAACCGCACCGGACCATGCGAGCACTTCGCTGTCCCCATGTTCGCCGATCACAAAGGCCGGAATGGACTGCGGCGAGATTTCGATATGACGGGCAAGCAGGCTGCGGAACCGCGCCGTATCGAGGATCGTGCCCGACCCGATCACCCGGTTGCGCGGCAGGCCGGAAATCTTTGCCGCGATGTGGGTGATGACATCGACGGGATTGGCTGCGACCAGCAGGATAGGGTCAGGTACGACCGCCAGAATCTCGCTGACGATACTGCGAATGACGACGGCATTGCGTTCCAGAAGTTCAAGCCGCCCCTCTCCGGGCCGCTGCCCGACACCGGCGGAAAGCACCACGATCCCGGCACCGGCGAGATCCGCATAGCCGCCAGCCCTCACCCGCGTGGCGGACATAAACGGCACGGCATGGGAAATATCCTCGGCCTGCGCCACTGCAAGCGCCTCGTTCTTGTCCACAAAAACGATCTCGTTGGCATAACCGGCAATCGCCAGCGCAAAGCCCGCTGAACTGCCCACCATGCCCGCACCGACAATACCGATCTTCATCGCAATCACTCCATGAAATGCATCAACCATAGCAGGTCGGCATCACGGCGCCATGGCGAAATCAGCCGATCCGTGTGGCGCAAAGACGCTCCTCGTCCAGCACCACGCCAAGGCCCGGCGCATCGCCCAGCTCCAGCCAGCCGTCGTGGTGCCTGAGCGGCGAGACCATCGGATAATCCCGCCGCGCCTCGCTCCATTCGGGATTGTCGTAAGGGTATTCGAGAAACGGCGCATCGCCCGCACCTGCCGTCAGATGCGCATTGGCGAGAACTCCGATCCCGTTCGTCCAGCTATGGGGCGTGAACATCACGCCCGCCTCGCGCGCCTGGTAGACCAGCCGCCGGCAACCGGTAATGCCGCCCACCAGTGCCACATCCGGCTGGATCACATCGAAGGCGCGTTCCTCGATGATGTCGCGAAACTCGTAAAGCTCACGAGTCATCTCGCCGCCTGCGATCTTCACCGACGTCGCCTCCTTCAAAGCCTGCATCCCCTTTCTGTCGGAACGGAACAGCGGTTCCTCCATCCAGTAGACGCCGAGCTTCTCCAGTTCCTTCGCAACCGCAAGCGCATCCTTGAAGCTCCAGGGCAAGGTCGTGTCCCAAGGCATGCGCCAGCCTTGGTTACAGTCGACCATCAATTCCAGCTTGGTCCCAACCCTTGACCTGATCGCTTCCAGCGCCTTCACGTCATCACGCCAACTGGTCCGCCCACCGGCGGAAGATGAAAAGCGCACTTTCATTGCCGGAAAACCTTCGTCGATATAACGCTCCGCCTGATCTGCCATCGCCGAAGGCTCACGCAACACGCCGGAAGACGCATAGAGCCTCACCCTGTCCGATCGCCCGCCAAGCATCCTCCATACCGGCTCGCCGGTAATCTTGCCGGAAAGACCCCACAGCGCCAGATCCAGCGGCCAGCAGCGACCATAATGAAAGTTGATATGCGACAAGACCTCGTAATGCCGCTCCAGATGCCGCGGGTCCTCACCGATAAACAGGTCTTCATGCCCCTCGAACCCTTTCATCAGGTCGCCCGAACCGATCCCCTCACGACCCTCATCATCCCTCACTCTGACGATCGTCGCATCGAAATGCCCCCGCGCGCGCCCATCCCAGCTCGCCTTGAATGGCGGATCGAGAGGGAGACGGTGATGGGTGATCTCGATGGATGTGATGCGGGGCATATGGTCCTCTCTCACTTCAGACTAGGCGTCTCTCGGCTGCTTGTGCATGGATCCTCGGGTCAAGCCCGAGGATGACGAGTTTGTGGTTGGCGGCAAATCTCAAACGCTACCATTGCGGTTTGTGGAGCGCTTGATTTGGTGACCCATGGCACTCACTTTCAGCCGTCATCCTCGGGCTTGACCCGAGGATGCGCACACAAGCCGGTCGCCCTTCACCATCAGCATGTACCCACAGGCGATCGAGAAAACCTCACCCGAACTGCTGCCAGATCGTCTTGTAGTCGCAATACTTGTCAACCGCATGCACCGAGCGATCCCGCCCGAAACCGGACTGTTTGAAGCCGCCGAACGGTGTCGAGAAATTCGACATGTCATAGCTATTGATCCACACCGTACCGGCATGCAGCGCCTCAGAAAAACGATGTGCCCGGTCCATGTCTTTCGTGAACACCGCGCCTGCCAGCCCGTAGATCGTATCATTGGCAAGCCTTAGCGCCTCTTCCTCCGTATCGAAGGGGATCGCCGCCAGAACCGGCCCAAAAATCTCCTGCTGCGCAAGGCTCATGTCGTTGGTCATGTCGACGAACACGCCGGGCGAGATGTAATAGCCGCCGGTTTCCGACATCACCTGCTCGGCCCCGAAGGCACGCCGTGCACCGTCCTTCTCGCCATCGGCGATCATGCCGAGCACTTTCCGCATATGGGCTTCCTCGATCAGCGCGCCGATCTGCGCCGACGGCTCGAACGGATGTGCCAGCGCGATATCGCTCTTCGTCACCGCCTCGATCTTCTCGATCAGTGTCTCCTGTATCGAACGCTGCACCAGAAGCCTTGTCGAGGCATGGCAGGTTTCACCGGAATTGTAGAAACAGCCCCAAGCAACGGCCGAGGCCGCCGCATCGAGATCGGCATCTTCAAACACGACGAGCGGCGACTTGCCGCCAAGTTCCAGCGCCACTCGCTTGACGTTGGATTGCGCCGCATAGCCCATGATCAGTTTGCCCACCTCGGTCGAGCCGGTAAAGGCGATCATGTCGACATCCATATGCAGCGCCAGCGGCTTGCCCGCCTCCTCGCCGTAGCCGGTCACGACATTGAAGACACCGGCCGGAAGCCCCGCTTCAAGCGCCAGCGCCGCCAGCCGGATGGCTGTGAGCGACGATTGCTCTGCCGGCTTCAGCACCACCGAATTGCCGGCAGCAATCGCCGGCCCGAGCTTCCACGCATCAATGATCATCGGATAGTTCCATGGTGTAATCGCCCCGATTACACCGAGCGGCACCTTGCGCACCAAAGCCCTCGCATGTGGCCCGGTCGGCGCGATCTCGTCATAAAGCTTGTCGATCATTTCCGCATAGAACTGGATACCGTCAGCGCAAAGCCGGACGTCGACATTCAACGACGCCAGAACCGGCTTGCCGACATCCAGCGTTTCCAGCATCGCCAGTTCTTGCGCATCAGCGCGGATCAACTCCGCCCATTTCAGCATGATCCGCTTCTTTTCCAGCGGCTCCTGCCTCCGCCAGACACCACTTTCAAAGGCAGCTCGCGCGGAAGCCACTGCAAGATCGATATCACCCACGCCACCGCGTGCCAAAACCGCACCTGGTTTGCCGTCCATCGGCCGCCTGCGGATGAATGTCTCACCAGACAGCGCATCGCGATACTCACCGTCGATGAAATGCCGGCCTTCCAGCTTGAGATCGGAGAGAGCGTTTTCCCAATAGTCACGGCTGTAGGTCTTTGTCATCGCAGCACCTCGTCAAAGCGTTTTCGGCAGCGTCATGATCTTCGCGGCAAAGACGTCGATATCCGCATCCGTGACCTCTCGAATGGTCGAGCGCCGCATCGGCTGGTTTTCGGGCGCCCGCATCTCCGCAGCCAGATCTTGGGCAGAGAAAGCATCGAACGCCTTCGGCAGGACGCGCTCGATACCACAGCGATCGATCAGCCCGGAGACAAAGGCCGGAAGTTGGGTAGCACCGGATAGCCCGATGGCCCGCGCTGCATCGTTGAGATCGGCCGTATGTTTTGCGACCAACCACGGCAGCGTCGCCTCGAAGCCAAGCGCGGTCGCCAGCCCATGATGCACGGCGCCAAGCCCCGCCAGTGCATGGCTGATGTTGTGAGCGATCGCCGTGCCGCAATTGTCGATGGCGATGCCGGCATAGCATGAGCCCAGCAACACCTTGCCGCGCGCCTCCAGATTTCCCGGCGCCTTGACCGCCGCTTCCAGCGAGCCTGCAACCAGCCGCAACGCCTCATGCGCATAGAGCTTTGCTCCGGCATGAGTCCAAACGGGGGCGTTGCGGTTGGTCGCGGCCTCGAAGGCATGAATGAAGGCGTCCATGCCGCACCATGCGGTCAGGTTCGGCGGCAACGAGATCGTCAGTTCGGGATCGAGCATCACCAGATCCGGCTTGGTTTCCGGCCCCCAGATCCAGAGTTTTCTCCCCTCCGGCCCGGCAAAGATATTGGTGGCGGATGTCTCCGACCCCGTCCCGGCCGTGGTCGGTACCATGATCTTCTTCAGCGGCTTCTTCGGCAAGGGATTGGCAGCCAGCGCATAAAACATCGGGTCCTCGCCAGACGCGGCACAACAGGCCGCCACCTTGGCAATATCGAGCGCCGAACCACCACCGACACCGATCACCATGTCGGCTCCCTTCGCCATCTCGCTGGCGGCTCTCAGATGATGAAGCTTCGGTTCACCGGAGAAATCGGAATAAAGCCGCGGCTCAATTCCGGCCTCCGCCAGTCCCCCTGCAAGGTCCTTCGCCAGACCTCTTGCGACGAGAAAGCCGTCCATGACGATGAGGGCAGCGCGTATGCCCTCGAAGTTTTTGACCATGGCCGCCAAGCTGCCGAAAATGCCGGCCCCGAAGCGGATTTCGGGAATGAAGGAGCTGGAGAACTGCATGGCGGCCCGCGATGGTGAAACGGATATCCATACTCTGCATCACAATCTCAGCTCTTCAAATCCGTCAAAATCTCAGCATATTTGATAATCTGGGATCATGGAGGAATAGATGCTGGACCGCATACCGCTGGAGGCTTTCCGGGTTTATGACGCCGCCTGCCGGTTCATGAACTTTTCCCGAGCCGGCCGTGAACTGCACATAACCCAGGCCGCAGTCAGTCGCCGTATTCAGGGTCTTGAGGGACAGCTTGGAGCAAAGCTCTTCACCCGCCGCGGCCGCAACCTTGCCCTGACGTCGGAAGGCGAACGGTTGGCCCAGCGGGTTCGCGCCACGCTTGAATATCTGGAAGAAAGCCTCGAGCCTTTTCGCGGCGGTGGCTTTGAGACCATCTCGATTGCCGCCAGTGGCTCGGTCTCGCATCTCTGGCTTGCCAAGCGTCTCAAGGATTTCGACAACGGCAATCCACCCGTTTCCGTAAGGCTGCTGACCACGGACACCCCTTCTGAACTTGCCTCGGAGGCCAACGATCTCGTCATTCTCTATTCCACCGGCGAGCACCCACGCTGGAACCTGACGCCGCTAATGAAGGAAGTGCTGGTGCCGGTCGCCTCGCCGGGTTTTATTCAAAGAAATGGCCTCAACCCGGCCTTGATCCGGCCCGACGAAATCGCCCGCCTCGACCTGATCGATTACGAGCGCTTCAACGCCCACTGGATTTCCTTCCGCCAATGGTTTGCGCGGCTCGCCATTCCGCCCAAGGCGCGTATTGCGCCCCGACTTTCCTTTTCCACCTATTCGCTTGCGGTTGATGCGGCTTTGCGAGGAGAAGGCATCACGCTCGGCAGCACCGGCCTCATTGCCGATGAATTGGCTTCAGGTACACTCATCGAGCTTGGAACGCATCGCCTCGACACTGGCTACGGCTACCACCTCGGCACCCCGCGTTATCGCTCGCTGACGCCAGGCGCGATACGGCTGCATCAGCATCTGTCATCGGGAATATAGACAGAAAGTGGCTATAGTTGACGAGCGGCCCCGCTCCACGTCGTCATCCTCGGGCTTGTCCCGAGGATCTGTTGTCGCTTCAGCTCCCGTTAGATTTCGGATTCGGCGATCTGGTTAGATCCTCGGGACGAGCCCGGGCATGACAGCGAGAGACCTTAAAACGAAAAAAGCGGCCCGCAAGGACCGCCTTTCAAACTGCGATGTCGCGCAAATTACGCGGCGACAACGATACCGTTCAGCTGCGTCAGGTCCGTCAGGAACTGCTCGAGACGGGTCTTGTGCTCATCGCCCGTCGCTTTGCCGATCTCAGCCTGCGTGGTTTCGATGCGGCTCTGCAGCGTGTCGACCGTCAGTTCGGCAGCAGGGATGGCGGCATCTGCCAGCAGCGTGCAGCTATCCGGCAGGATGTCGGCAAAACCGCCGAACACCACGTATTTGTTGACCTGTCCCGAAGCGAGTTTCACCGAAACCACGCCCGGCTTGATGGTCGTCATCGTCGGCGCGTGGCTTGCAAGCACCGTCATTTCGCCAAGCGTCGCCGGGATCACCACTTCGGATACTTTTTCCGAAACGAGCAGGCGCTCGGGCGAAACCAGTTCAAAATTGAAAGCGTCGGCCATGAAGGTCCACTTCCCCTAATTCCCACGTCGATGAATATCTTTACGTGGGCTTGCGTGTCTTATGCAGGAATGACGCGCCGAAATATCCGGCGCGCCGTTACAATTTGCAATTAAGCGGCTTCAGCCAGCTTCTTTGCTTTTTCGATCGCTTCTTCGATCGAGCCGACCATGTAGAATGCAGCTTCCGGCAGGTGGTCGTAGTCGCCGTTGACGAGACCCTTGAAGCCCTTGATCGTGTCTTCGAGAGCAACCAGCTTGCCCGGCGAACCGGTGAAGACTTCGGCAACGAAGAACGGCTGGCTCAAGAAGCGCTCGATCTTGCGGGCGCGGGCAACGGTCATCTTGTCCTCTTCGGACAGTTCGTCCATGCCGAGGATGGCGATGATGTCCTGCAGCGACTTGTAACGCTGCAGCGTCGTCTGAACCTTACGGGCGATCTCGTAATGCTCTTCGCCCACAACCAGCGGGTCGAGCATGCGCGAGGTCGAGTCGAGCGGGTCGACAGCCGGGTAGATACCCTTTTCAGCGATCGAACGCGACAGAACCGTCGTTGCGTCCAGATGGGCGAACGAGGTTGCCGGTGCCGGGTCGGTCAAGTCGTCGGCGGGAACGTAGATGGCCTGAACCGAGGTAATAGAACCGGTCGTTGTCGTGGTGATGCGTTCCTGCATCTGACCCATGTCGGTAGCAAGCGTCGGCTGATAACCAACGGCCGAAGGAATACGGCCGAGCAGAGCCGACACTTCCGAACCAGCCTGGGTGAAGCGGAAGATGTTGTCCACGAAGAACAGAACGTCCTGGCCCTTGTCGCGGAAGTCTTCAGCGATCGTCAGACCGGTCAGAGCAACGCGTGCGCGTGCGCCCGGCGGTTCGTTCATCTGGCCGTACACCAGCGCAGCCTTGGAGCCTTCGCCGCCGCCGTGCTTGTTGACGCCCGATTCGATCATTTCGTGGTAAAGGTCGTTACCTTC
This sequence comes from Neorhizobium sp. LMR1-1-1.1, assembly GCF_040675795.1. Lineage (NCBI taxonomy): Bacteria > Pseudomonadati > Pseudomonadota > Alphaproteobacteria > Hyphomicrobiales > Rhizobiaceae > Neorhizobium > Neorhizobium sp. LMR1-1-1.1. Next base: position 239,099 of record NZ_JBEGHE010000058.1, on the reverse strand, counting down.
ACGGGTACGCTCGCCAACGCCGGCGAATACGGAGTAACCGCCGTGAGCTTTGGCGACGTTGTTGATCAGTTCCATGATGAGAACGGTCTTGCCAACGCCGGCGCCGCCGAACAGGCCGATCTTACCGCCCTTTGCGTAAGGAGCGAGAAGGTCGACGACCTTGATGCCGGTGACCAGGATCTGGCCTTCTGTCGACTGCTCGACATAGGAAGGAGCTTCCTGGTGGATGGCGCGCAACGTAGAGCGGTCCAGCGGACCAGCTTCGTCAACCGGCTCGCCGATGACGTTCATGATACGGCCGAGCGTCTGATCGCCAACCGGAACCGAGATCGGAGCGCCCGTGTCCGTGACCTTCTGGCCGCGGACGAGACCTTCGGTCGAGTCCATGGCGATAGTGCGGACCTGATTTTCACCAAGGTGCTGCGCGACTTCGAGAACCAGGCGGTTGCCGTTGTTCTCGGTCTCGAGTGCGTTGAGGATCGCCGGCAGTTCGCCGTCGAACGCGACGTCTACGACAGCGCCGATAACCTGGGTCACTTTGCCGAGGGACGAGCCCGTTGCGGTAGCCATGATTCTTACCCTCTTCTTTTCGGTCAGAGCGCTTCCGCGCCCGAAATGATTTCGATGAGTTCCTTGGTGATCTGTGCCTGGCGCTGACGGTTGTAGGACAGCGTCAGCTTGTTGATCATGTCACCAGCGTTGCGCGTTGCGTTGTCCATCGCGGACATCTGCGCACCGTAGAAGGAAGCGTTGTTTTCGAGCAGTGCCCGGAAAATCTGGACTGCGATGTTCTTCGGCAGCAGTTCTTCAAGGATCTCTTCTTCGCTCGGTTCGTATTCGTAGAACACAGGCGAAGCAGCGTCCGTAGCAGCCGCCTCGAACTTCGCGGGAATGATCTGCTGTGCGGTCGCGACCTGCGAGATCACCGACTGGAAGCGTGCAAAGAACAGCGTCGCAACGTCGAATTCACCGGCATTGAACATGTCCAGCACCTTGCCCGCGACTTCATCAGCCTGGACGAAACCGAGCTGCTTCACTTCGCGGAAGGTGATGTAGTGAACGATGTTGTCCTTGAACGAACGACGCAGAACGTCGTTGCCCTTGCGGCCGACCGTCAGGATCTTGACTGTCTTGCCCTGCGCGATGAGCTTCAAGGCATGATCGCGCGCCAGACGAATGATCGAGGAGTTGAAACCGCCGGCAAGGCCGCGCTCGCCGGTGGCAACGACCAGGAGATGAACCTGATCCTTGCCGGTTCCGGAAAGCAGAAGCGGTGCACCCGCATTGCCGGCGTTGGCAGCCGAAAGGCTCGCCAATACCTTGTTCATCCGTTCTGCGTAAGGACGGGCGGCTTCGGCCGCTTCCTGCGCACGACGCAGCTTCGCCGCGGCGACCATTTTCATCGCCTTGGTGATCTTCTGCGTCGCCTTGACGGAGGCGATCCGGTTTTTCAGATCCTTAAGTGAAGGCATCCGTTATCGGTCCTTAAGCTAGATCCGTACTTTTAGGCGAAAGACTTCGAATAGGCGTCGAGCGCCGACTTGAGCTTCGCCTTCGTGTCGTCCGAGATCTGCTTCTCGGTGCGGATCGTGTCGAGAACTGCCTTGCCTTCCGAACGGAGGTAGGAGAGCAGACCCTGTTCGAACTTGCCGACATCGGAAACCGCGATCTTGTCGAGGTAACCGTTGACGCCTGCGAAGATCACCGCAACCTGTTCTTCCGTCTTGAGCGGCGAGAACTGCGGCTGCTTCAGGAGTTCCGTCAGACGTGCACCGCGGTTCAAGAGGCGCTGCGTCGAGGCATCGAGGTCGGAACCGAACTGCGCGAACGCGGCCATTTCGCGATACTGGGCAAGCTCACCCTTGATCGAACCGGCAACCTGCTTCATCGCCTTGACCTGAGCGGCCGAGCCAACACGGGAAACCGACAGACCGACGTTAACGGCCGGACGGATGCCCTGGTAGAACAGGTCGGTTTCGAGGAAGATCTGGCCGTCGGTGATCGAGATCACGTTGGTCGGAATGAAGGCCGAAACGTCGTTACCCTGGGTTTCGATGACCGGCAGAGCCGTCAGCGAACCGGCGCCGCGCTCGTCGGAGAGCTTGGCAGCGCGCTCGAGAAGACGCGAGTGCAGATAGAAAACGTCGCCCGGATAAGCTTCGCGGCCCGGAGGACGACGCAGAAGCAGAGACATCTGACGGTAGGCGACGGCCTGCTTGGAAAGGTCGTCATAAGCGATCAGCGCGTGCTGGCTGTTGTCGCGGAAATATTCGCCCATGGCAGCACCGGCAAACGGTGCGAGATACTGCATCGGAGCCGGGTCCGAAGCGGTAGCAGCGATAACGATCGAGTATTGAAGTGCGCCGCGTTCTTCGAGAACCTTGACGAACTGGGCAACGGTCGAACGCTTCTGGCCGATAGCAACGTACACGCAGAACAGCTTGTCGTTTTCCGGACCGTTGTCGTGGATCGGCTTCTGGTTCAGGAACGCGTCGAGAATGATGGCGGTCTTGCCGGTCTGGCGGTCGCCGATGACGAGTTCGCGCTGGCCGCGGCCAACCGGGATCAGGGCGTCGATGGCCTTGAGGCCGGTCGACATCGGCTCATGAACCGACTTGCGCGGAATGATACCGGGAGCCTTGACGTCGACGCGCGAACGACGGGTCGCGTTGATCGGGCCCTTGCCGTCGATCGGGTTGCCGAGCGCGTCAACGACGCGGCCGAGCAGTTCCGGACCAACCGGAACGTCAACGATGGCGCCGGTCCGCTTGACGGTGTCGCCTTCTTTGATCGAACGGTCGGAACCAAAGATAACCACGCCGACATTGTCGGATTCGAGGTTCAGAGCCATGCCCCGGATCCCGCCCGGAAACTCGACCATTTCACCAGCCTGCACGTTGTCGAGACCGTAGACGCGGGCGATGCCGTCACCAACGGAAAGAACCTGGCCGACTTCCGAAACTTCGGCATCCTGGCCGAAATTCTTGATCTGGTCCTTGAGAATTGCGGAAATTTCCGCTGCACGGATATCCATCAGCCGACCTCTTTCAATGCAAGCTTAAGGGTGGAAAGTTTGGTGCGAAGGGACGTATCGATTTGACGCGAGCCGACCTTGACGATGAGGCCGCCGAGGATCGACGGATCGATCGTAACGGCGATGGTTACGTCCTTGCCGGTTACGCCCTTCAGCGCCGACTTGAGTTCTTTTTCCTGCGTTGCAGTCAACGCATGAGCCGAAGTGACTTCGGCGGAAATTTCACCGCGATGCTCGGCAGCGATCGCGCGGTAGGCGCGGATCATGCCCGGCAGAGCGAAGAGGCGGCGATTGCCGGCCACAACTTTGAGGAAATTCAAAACGGTCACGGAAAGACCGGCTTTTACAGCAATGGCGCTGACCGCCTTCTGCTGCTCATCTGCAGAAAAGACCGGGCTCGCCACGAGGCGCCGCAAGTCTTCACTTTCGTCCATCATCGCTTGGAACCGATCAAGATCGGCACCGACGGGATCAATCGAACCGGTCTCCGATGCAAGCTCGAATAGCGACAGAGCGTAACGCTCCGCGACACCGGAAATAAGCGGGGATGTCTCGGCCACAGGCATAGTTTCCCTGAATTACACCCCAAGCACCAAGTCCGAAAATGACGATCGGACAAGACCTTGAAATTTATTGAATTTCCATCAGAACCCGCAGAGCCTCCGCTCGCCGTTTCCGACGTTCGCGGTTCGTCTAGCATAGGATGTAGGGACTCGCAACACGCCGAGACGCCGAAAAAGCCGCACCCACAAGGCGATGCAGAGATTATTTGCGGCTTTCGCCAGCAAATCCGGGCCATCGGCATTCGGGCGCGGCGATATGCGACATTAGATGTAGCCGAACACGTAGGCGAGCGGCGCGAGAGACAATACACCCTCAAGTAGAAAAAACGCAATATTCTGCGGCGTTACGCCGCGGTCCACGAAGATCGAAACCAGTCGGCCCAGCGCGCCAAGCGCAAGCACCACCCCGGTCGCCATATAGAACCATTCCTGCGCAAGCAGGATCGGCAATACGCCAAGACCTATATAGCGCGCGCCCGCGGCCCTGACCGAGCCGTAGCCTTCCGGCCTTACCTCTCCAACCTGGAAGGCGGAAAGTCGCAGGCAGGTGCCGGGAAACAGAAAGATCAGCAAGCCAAGCAGCGCCGTTACGGCACAGCCGACAAAAGCAATCTGTTCGTTCAGTTCAGTTGGGAAGTAGAGTTCCATGCCGTCGCACCCCTTCGAATCGCACTGATTCTAGCCAACAGGGTAAACAAGTTGCAAAGATTAGCGTCGCATCATGCAAACATCGCATTGCGCGAGAGCAAGTGGAGAGCGTCAGTCCGAAGGATTACAGGAAGCTCTGCGGGTCGACGTCGAGCTGAACCTGCACGGTTCCCCGCGCCTTGGGACCATTACCGAGCATCGTCTTCAGAAAAGCCTGCATGTCGGAATTCCGCCGCCCATGAACCAGCAGACGGAAGCGATACCGACCGCGAACCAGCGCGATCGGCGCTTCGGCCGGCCCGAGCACCGCAATGCCGGAAACATGTGGGGCCGCAGCACGCAACCCGCGGGCATGGTTTTCCGCGTCAGCCCGCGTATCGGCAGAAACGATCAGCGATGCCAGCCGCCCGAACGGCGGCAAAAGCGCCTTCTCACGCTCATTGATCTCGCGTTCGTAAAACGCGGTGGAATCACCCGAGACGATCGCTTGCATAACCGGATGCATGGGCTGGAATGTCTGGATCAAGCCGTGACTCTTCAAGCCCGTACGCCCGGCGCGCCCGGTCACCTGACTGAGCAGCTGGAATGTCCGCTCGGCCGCCCGCGGATCGCCGTTCGACAGGCCGAGATCCGCATCGACAATGCCGACCAGCGTCATCAGCGGAAAGTTGTGCCCCTTGGCGACAAGCTGCGTGCCGATGACGATATCGACATCCCCCTTGGCGATCGCTTCAAGCTCCAGCCGCATGCGCTTCACGCCGCCGAGAATGTCGGAAGACATGACGATCGTGCGCGCATCTGGAAAATGCTTCTCGACCTCTTCGGCAATGCGCTCAACGCCGGGACCGCACGCAACCAGATGATCGAACGTGCCGCATTCCGGGCAGGCTTCCGGCGTCGGTTGGTGATAGCCGCATTGATGGCATTGGATCTGGTTCCTGAACCGGTGCTCGACCAGCCAGCTCGAACATTGCGGGCACTGGAACCGGTGGCCGCAGACCCGGCAGAGCGTCAGCGGCGCATAACCGCGACGATTTAGGAACAGCAGCGACTGTTCTTTCTTTTCCAGCGTCCGCGCCATCGCCCTGAGCAGAAGCGGTGACAGGAATCCGCCGCGCTCGGGCGGATGCCGGCGCATGTCGATCAGGTGCAGGTCGGGCAAAGCCGCATCGCCGAAACGCGTCGGCAACTGCACGAGATTGTAGCGCCCCGACAATCCGTTGACCTGACTTTCCACCGATGGCGTGGCGGATACCAGCACGACCGGAAAATCGCCGATTCTGGCCCTTACCACCGCCATGTCGCGGGCATTGTAGAAAACACGATCCTCCTGCTTGTAAGCAGGGTCATGCTCTTCGTCGACAATGATGAGGCCAAGCTCTTCGAAGGGCAAAAACAGCGCGGAGCGGGCACCGGCAACCACCCTCACCTCACCCGTCACCACGCCGCGCCAGACCTTTTCGCGCATACGCGGGGAAAGATCGGAATGCCACTCGGCAGGCTTGGCCCCGAATCGCTGCTCGAAACGCTCAAGGAATGCGGGGGTCAACGCGATTTCGGGCAGAAGGATCATCACCTGCTTGCCGCGCCGCAAAGTCTCGGCCACGGCCTCGAAATAGACCTCCGTCTTGCCTGATCCGGTAACTCCATCGATCAGCGAAGCGGCAAACCCGCCCTCACGGATGGAGGCGACAATTTCCCGCGCAGCTTCCTTCTGCGGTCCCTCGATACGCGGCGCAATATAATCGGGCTCCGGTCGCGCCACGACAGGCGGCGGGGGCAGGAAGATCGTATCGAACATTCCCTGCTTGATCAGCCCGTCGATGACGCTGAGCGACACGCCGGCAGCATGCGCCATGCCGCTGCGGGTCCACGGCACGTCCTGCTCCTTTGCCAGATCGAGCACACGCGTTCTGGCCGGGGTCAGCCGATCCGGCTCGCCACCGAGATACCGCAGGCCCTCCACCATCGGCTCGGGATCAAGTGCGGCAGGCGCGCGGATCGCCATGCGGGCAACCAGGCCAGGCGGAGACAATGTATAGGTAGACACCCAATCGACGAAATCACGCATTTCCTTCGACAAAGGCGGGCAGTCGAACACGAGCGTGATCGGCCGAAGCTTTTTCGGATCGAGCCGTTCGTCGTTTTCACCGTCCCAGACGACACCGATAAGCTGCCGCGGCCCGACCGGCACCTGTACGACAGAACCCGGCTCGACATGCATGCCGTCCGGCACCGCATAACTATAGGCCCCCGGCACCGGCAAAGGCACCAGAATCGGCACGACGCGCACCGGCGTCCGCGACGGCAAAAGCGCGTCACCGAACAGCGAACCCATCATGTCAGCAGAATCCTTAGCCATGCGGCGCGACCATGACGAAAGACGGAACAAAAGTGAACAGTTCGATGAAGAAAATCACGCCGTGGCGGCAAGCGTCGACACAGTCTGGAATTCGAAACGCGCATCGCCATCCCGGGCCAGGTCGAAAACCGTGTGGTTCTCCAGCGCCTTGGTCACCTCGGCCGGATCGCCCTCCAGCTCCTCCGGCTGGATCATGTGACCGACGGTAAAGTCGAACCGGTTGCCCTTCTTGTTGAGCAATTCATAAAACACCGTCATGTCGCGCAATTCGGTCGACCACTTGGCGAACCAGTAGAACAGGCCGGAATTGCGCGCGGTGATATGGATCGGCAGAATCGGCAGATTGTATTTGCGTGCCAGGCTGACGGCAGATGTTTTCCATGGCCGCTCGTTCAGCTTTCCATTCGCCCAATAGGCGATGCGGCCGGACGGAAACAGCACCATCACCTTGCCGTCCTCGACCGCCTTGTTGGTCAGGACCAGCGTCTCGCGGGTCTTCAGCTTGCTCTTGTATTCGTCACGCCATTCGACCGGGATGATCATCTCGGCAAACCGCGGGTTGACGCGCACAGCATCGCGATTGGCAAACACCATCAGATCAGGCCGCTTTGCCTTCAACAGATCGAAGACCGCCACCCCATCGGCAATCCCGGTCGGGTGATTGCTGACCAGAATGAAACCGCCCTTTTCCGGAATACGCTCGACATGCTTGGCCTCGATCTGCAGCTTCAGCAGATCGCTCATATATTCAAAGCACTGGAAACCGCTTTTCGGCGCAACGTCGTCGGCGAATTCGATGGCTTTTCCGTATCGCAGCAGCGTGTAGAGAAAAGGCCGCATCACCGGCCAGAACGGGCTGCCGACGATCCTCTGGCCGCGCTCACCGATCAGCGTATCGACGATATGCCCCGGCCGGCCGCGGGAGTTGAGTGTGATGGTCTCCGCGAATTGACTGAAGGTCGTCGAATTGTCACGGCGGGCCATACAAACTCCTTGCGCAGGGCAACCTTGTGGCAGCCCTGTATGATAAAACTTTGGCAGACGGCGCAGGCTTAGTATTTCCGTAACGCTGTCGGTAGCAATCTGGTGCTCCTTTCCACCAAAATCAACGGTCGAGACGCTTGAACGAACTGCTGATTATCGCCGCGCCCGATCTCGCCGCCAAGCGCCACGAATGGCTGGAAAGCCTGAAAAGCGAGCGCCGGCTGTCGCCCAACACGCTCGATGCCTATGAGCGCGACACGCGACAGTTCCTTACCTTCCTGACCCGTCATCTCGCCGGCCCGCCGGCGATTTCCGACATCCACACGCTCCGCCCGGCAGACCTGCGTTCCTTTCTCGCCGCCCGTCGCCGTGATGGTTCAGGCTCCCGCTCGCTCGGCCGCCACCTTGCAGGCCTCCGTTCCTTCCTGAGCTACATGGAGCGTCAGGGACTGGTGAATGCCGCAGCAGCCGGTGCAATCCGAGCACCGAAACAGCCGAAATCGCTCCCCAAACCGCTGAGCGACCGGCAGGCGACAAGCCTCACCACGACCGAAACCCAGCTCCAGGACGAGCCCTGGATCGCCGCACGCGATGCCGCTGTCCTGGCGCTTCTCTATGGCTGTGGCCTGCGCATTTCCGAAGCACTCGGGCTTCTTCCCGGCGAGATCGAACCCGGCACGACAACGCTGCGCATCAAGGGCAAGGGCGGCAAGACCCGCATCGTGCCGCTTCTTGCCGCCGTGGCGGATGCCGTCACCCGTTACCGCGATATCTGCCCCTATCATCTGACCGACGAAAAGCCTCTCTTCCGTGGTGCGCGTGGCGGCCCGCTACAGCCGGCAATCATCCAGCGCCAGATGCAGAAATTGAGAAGCGCCTTTGGCCTGCCGGATACGGCAACGCCCCACGCGTTGCGCCACTCCTTCGCGACACATCTGCTTGCCGGCGGCGGCGACCTGCGCACCATCCAGGAACTGCTCGGCCATGCCAGCCTGTCGACGACGCAGGTCTATACCGGCGTCGATACCTCGCGCCTGCTTGAGGTTTATGACCGCGCCCATCCTCGCGCTTAAGGCCGGGGCCTGTGAACCAATCGGTAACCAATCCCGTTAAGCAACTGTCGAAGCCGCGATGATACGTTTTGGACCGATTAATCCGGATCCGTGACATGAATTCCTCATTCCTCGACAGCCCCCTTTTCGAACGCCTGCAGGGTTTTGCGCTCTGGCTGCTCGCATTGCTGCATGTCGCGGCCCTCGCCTCGCTGATCCTCATCCTAGGCATGTTGTCATCCGCCGATGCACAGGAAGAAGCCTGCCATGGCGTTAATCTCGTCGACGAGATGAGATCAGAAAATCCGGATGCTTATGCCAAGGCGCTTGCGGAAGCCGAAACGGTCCCGAACGCCAAGGGAATTTTCTGGAGAATAGAAAAGCCGGGCGTCGCCACCTCATATCTGCTCGGCACCATGCATGTCACCGATCCACGCGTCCTCAAAATGCCGCCCGGAGCCGACAAGGCGCTCGCCGATGCCAAGACTATTATCATCGAATCCAACGAGATCCTTGATGACAAAAAGGCCATGGCCGGCATTCTCGCCAAGCCGGAACTGACCATGCTGACCAACGGTAATACGATCGAAAAGCTGATGAAGCCGGATGATCTTGCCGTGCTCGAAGAAGGATTGAAGAAGCGCGGCGTTCCGCTGGCGACCGTCTCTCGCATGCAGCCCTGGATGCTGATGTCGCTTGTATCGCTGCCGGCCTGCGAACTCGCCCGCAAGGGAAACACCGCCTTTCTCGACAAGCGCATCGCACTCGATGCCGCAGCCGAGGGAAAACCGGTCAAAGGCCTGGAAACGCTCGCCGAACAGCTCACCGCCATGGCTTCTATCCCGACCGAGATGCATTTGAAGTCGCTTGTCGAAACGATCAAGCTCGGCCCGAAAATGGATGACGTTTTTGAGACGATGACGCAGCTCTATCTGACCGGCGAGATCGGCTTCACCATGCCTTTCCTCAAGCAGGTTGCGCCTGACGGCGGCGACAATGCCGGTTATGCCGAGTTTGAGGAACTGATCGTGACGAAGCGCAACCACCTCATGGCCGAACGCGCAGCACCTATCCTCGGCGAAGGCAACGTCTTCATGGCCGTCGGCGCCCTTCACCTGCCGGGCAAGGACGGCCTGGTGGAACTGCTGCGCAAACAGGGTTTCACGCTATCGAAAGCCGACTAGATACTTTTTGACGCTCGGCCCGGAGCAGTGAGATTTGGTCATTGCACCGGCTGGAAAACTCTACGATGGTTCGGAGCCTGAAAGCGATATTAACAGCTCTTTCGACGGTTCCCATGTTCGCACATATATTGCATCGTAGCCTTGTTTTCCTGGCCGCCAGTCTTTGCCTTCTTCTTGGCCTGTCCGCTATTGCCAACGCCGAGCCGGTATCATGCGGCGGGATCGATCTCCTCGCGAAAATGAAACGCGAGGACCGCAAGACTTACGACCAGATTCTTGCCGAAGGCCGCAAGATACCGAATGCGCGAGGCCTCTTCTGGAAGATCGAGAAACGCGGCTTCAAACCGTCCTACCTGTTCGGCACGATGCATGTGTCAGATCCGCGGGTGATCAAACTACCCCACACCGTCAAGAAGGCGCATCTCAAGGCCAAGGTCATTGTCCTGGAATCCGACCAGCTGCTGGAACTCGGCAAGGCCCGCCTTCTGGCCTTCACCAAGCCGGATATGATGATGATGCCCGCTGGCAAGCGCATCGAAGATTTTCTGACTCCAGAGCAGCGCGGCGTCGTCGATACGGCCCTGACGGCGAGGGGCGCACCGCTTTCGGCAGTAAACTATCTGAGACCCTGGATGGTCACCAGCATCGTTGCCTCGGCCTGTGAGCAATCACGCGCCAAAGACAGAACACCGGTTCTGGATCAGCAGCTGGCACTTGATGCCATCGAGAACAACATACCCCTGAAAGGTCTGGAGACACTTGAGGAGCAATACGGCGCTCTGAACAAGATGTCGCTCGAAGCACAGGTAAAGAACCTCATCTCTGCTATCGCCCATCCCGAGCAGTTCGCCAACATCGATGAGACAATGCTCAGGCTCTATTTAAGCGGTGACATCAGGCCACTAGCACCGCTTTTGAGATGGCTTTCCCAAAACGACACGACGATGGCGGCTGACAGTTTCGCGGAATTCGAAGACGAGGTCATCACCCGGCGAAACCACACCATGGCGGACAGAGCCAAGCCATTCCTGCAGGACGGCAACGCCTTCATCGCCGTTGGTGCGCTTCATGTCCAAGGGGACGACGGCCTGGTCGAGCTATTCAGAAAACAGGGCTTCAAAGTCACGCCTGCGATCTGACCATCTGCGATCATGTCCAGCTCCTCCGATGAGATCGAAGACGGTGTCTGTAGACTTGAGGCTGCCTAAATTCCAAATCACGTCCGCCCGCTCGTCATCCGGCGCAGGATATTGGTCTTCCAATAAAACTGATGCACGAGCACGCCGAGAATGTGCAGGCAGATCAGCACCCACAGAGCCGTCTTCATCCAGCCTATATGGGCAAATGCCGCCATGCTGTTCTTGAAATAGAAGGCTCCGATCCCGGCAAGCGGCATGATGATGAACATCGCGTAAAGCGACCAATGCGTGATCGTTGCCACGACGCGCGAAAAGGCTGGCTCCGCTTCCGGATGCGGCGGAACACCAAGCGCAATGCGAAGACAGAGCCGCGTCAGCGCCAGCACCAGGATCGTAATCCCCACATAGGCATGGATATTCGCCGAGGTCATGATGTCGGGAGGGATAGGCTTGTCACCGAAATAAAGTTCCCCGAATGCCGTCATCGCATCGGAGAACAGAAGATTGAACAGGATCAGCACGGCCATGAGCCAGTGCAGGATGCGCTGCGACAGAGAGAATGCGGTCTTCATGTCCGTCACCTTCCTGAGTGAGCAATAGACATGAAGTTTAGGACGGATGCGCAAAAGAAAAAGGCGGGACTCTAGTCCCGCCTTTCGCATTTCGAATATTCGGACCGATTACATATGGATCGGCTTGGCGAAGGTCGACAGGGCTGCTTCCTTGACGGCTTCCGACATGGTCGGATGCGCGTGGCAGGTACGGCCGAGATCTTCCGACGAACCGGAGAATTCCATCAGCACCGTGATTTCGTGGATCATCTCGCCGGCGCCGAAGCCGACGATGTGACCGCCGAGAACCCGGTCGGTTTCCTTGTCGGCGAGGATCTTGACGAAACCGTCGGTCGCCAACATCGCGCGGGCGCGACCGTTGGCGGTGAACGGGAACTTGCCGACCTTGTAGGCGATGCCTGCAGCCTTCAGTTCCTCTTCCGTCTTGCCGACCGAAGCGACTTCCGGCTGGGTGTAGACGACGCCAGGAATGACGTCATAGTTCACGTGACCATGCTGGCCGGAAAGGATTTCGGCGAGAGCAACGCCTTCGTCTTCCGCCTTGTGCGCCAGCATCGGGCCCTTCACCACGTCGCCGATCGCATAGATGCCGGCAACATTGGTCTTGAAGCCATGGTCGATTTCGACGCGACCGCGATTGTCGAGCGCAACGCCTGCACCTTCGAGGCCGAGACCTTCGGTATAGGGCTTGCGGCCTGTGGAGATCAGAACCACGTCGGCTTCGACGGTAACGGCCTCGCCACCCTTGACCGGCTCATAGGTGACCTTGGCGCCGTTTGCGGTCTTCTCGACCGCCGTCACCTTGGCTTCGGTGCGGATATCCATGCCCTGCTTGGCGATCATCCGCTGGAACTGCTTCGACACGTCGGCATCCATGGCGCCGAGCAGCTTGTCTAGATATTCGATGACGGTAACCTTGGCGCCGAGGCGCATCCAGACCGAGCCGAGTTCCAGACCGATGACACCACCGCCGACGACGATCATGTTCTGTGGAACCTTGTCGAGCGAAATCGCACCGGTCGAGGACACGATGACCTTCTCGTCGATCTCAACATTGACGCCCGGAATGCCGGCAACGTCGGAACCGGTAGCGATGACGATGTTCTTCGTCTCCAGTTCCTGCACCTTGCCGTCTTCGCCCGTGACGGAAACCTTGCCGGCGGCAACGATCTTGCCAGTGCCGATAAAGCCGTCGATCTTGTTCTTCTTGAACAGGAAGGCAACGCCATCGGTGTTCGACTTGATGGTCGCATCCTTGTGCGCCATCATCTTGGTAAGGTTCAGCGTCGGTGCTGCAACCTCGACGCCCAGCGTATCGACGCCGTGGGCGACCTGGTGGAACATTTCCGACGCGTGCAGCAGGGCCTTGGACGGAATGCAGCCGACATTCAGGCAAGTGCCGCCATAGGTGGCGCGCTTTTCGACGACAGCGACCTTGAGGCCGAGCTGCGCTGCCTTGATTGCGCAGACATAACCACCGGGACCGCTTCCGATAACGACGACATCATAAGCCATGTTCTAATTCCTGATTTCTGGTTTTGGCAGGCTCATTCCCGCCAGCGTTTCGAGAATGGCCCTCAGGCCGCTTTTTCAGTTGCGAGTTTAATTCCGAGCGCGATGAACACCACGCCGCTGGTTCTATCGATCCACTTGCTGGCGCGCGAAAATGCAGCCCGCATGCGCGGCGTCGTCATGAACGCGCTGACGCCGACGAACCAGATGATCAGGCAGGTCGCCATCACCAGCCCGTAGCTGAACTTGATCGCCATCGGCGTATGGGCGCTGACGACTGTCGAGAAGATCGACAGGAAGAAGAAGACCGGCTTCGGGTTGAGCGCATTGGCGGCGAAACCGAGCGTGAATGCCTTCAATGCCGACTGTACCTTGGAAGCATCACCCTGCGCCTCGGTGGAAACCGTGATCTCCGTCCGCCCGGCCTTCAATGCCTTGATGCCGATATAGACGAGATAAGCAACGCCCAGCCATTTGACGATGTTGAACAGATAGACCGACTGCGAGATGATCAGCCCGAGGCCGAGGATCGTGTAGCTGACATGAAACATCAGAGCCGTGCCGATCCCGAAGCTGGTGATGATCGCCTGCCGGCGGCCATGAACCAGCGCCTGCCGCATCACCATGGCGAGATCCGCACCCGGCGAAACGATCGCGAAGGAGAAGATCGCCATCAGCGAGATCAGTTCGATCATATAGGCATGCATGTTGAATATCCCTCAGAGCAGCAGCGCGGCCATCATGATCAGCAGTCCGGCAAGGCTCAGTAGCCAGACCATCGAGCGGACATAGGGAATGCCCGCCAGATAGAGCGGAACATAGGCAATCCGCGCGATCAGCCACACCCAGGCGCCACCGATGCCAAGCCCGGTCGGGTCGCCGATAAAGGCAAGCCCGAGAAGCAGGCCAATAAAGGCCGGATAGGTTTCCTGATAGTTCTTCGAGGCACGCGCAGCACGCCCCGCCGCCGCATTCTTCGGTGCGATATCCTCGTCGCGCGGTCCGGCATTCCATTTGGAACCCAGTTCACGCGTGGCAAGAAATCCCTGCAGCAGAATATGAAAGAGCAGCAGGACCACACTCAGACAAAGCACGACCACGAGATGGGTTGCATTTGCCGAAGCGGGTTCCATGCTGCTCTCCCTTAGATCAGGACGTAAGGCTTAGAGATCGAGAACCAGGCGTTCCGGATCTTCCAGGCTTTCCTTGACGCGAACGAGGAAGGTGACCGCTTCCTTGCCGTCGACGATGCGGTGATCGTAGGAGAGCGCGAGATACATCATCGGGCGGATGACGATCTGGCCGCCGACGACGACCGGACGCTCCTGGATCTTGTGCATGCCGAGGATACCCGACTGCGGAGCATTGAGGATCGGCGAGGACATCAGCGAACCGTAGACGCCACCATTGGTGATGGTGAACGTACCGCCCTGCATGTCGGCCATCGAAAGCGAACCGTCGCGCGCTGCCTTGGCAAGACGGCCGAGTTCCTTTTCGACGCCGGCGATCGAGCGCTGGTCGGCGTCACGGATGACCGGAACGACGAGGCCCTTGTCGGTGCCGACAGCCATGCCGACGTGGCAGTAGTTCTTGTAGATGATGTCGGTGCCGTCGATCTCGGCGTTGACAGCCGGCAGTTCCTTCAGCGCGTGGGTCACGGCCTTGGTGAAGAAGCCCATGAAGCCAAGCTTGACGCCATGCTTCTTCTCGAACACGTCCTTGTAGCGGTTACGCAGGTCCATGACCGCCTTCATGTCCACCTCGTTATAGGTGGTCAGCATGGCGGCGGTGTTCTGCGCATCCTTGAGGCGCTTGGCGATCGTCTGGCGCAGACGGGTCATCTTCACGCGCTCTTCGCGAGGCGCATCCTCGGCCGAGGAAACCGCGCGCGGAGCAGCCGGAACGGCAGCCAGGGCCGGAGCGGACGGGCCTTTGGCGATGGCGGCAAGAACGTCGCCCTTCAGAACCTGGCCGCGCTTGCCCGAACCGTCGATATCGGCAGTCGAGATGTTGTTGTCGGCAGCAACCTTGGCAGCAGCCGGTGCAGCCGGCATCGAGGACGCGGCAGCAGGAGCAGCAGCGGCCGGTGCGGCGGCAGCCGGGGCCGGAGCAGCTTCTGCAGGCTTTGCAGCAGGAGCGGCAGCAGCCGTGCCAACAGCGCCTTCTGCGATCTGGCCGAGCAGCGCGTCGAGACCGACAGTCTCACCGTTCTGCGCAACGATTTCGGTCAACACGCCGGAAGCCGGGGCCGGAACTTCGACGGTAACCTTGTCGGTTTCCAGTTCGACCAGCGGCTCATCGGCCTTGACCGTATCGCCGACCTTCTTGAACCAGGTGCCGACGGTCGCCTCGCTGACGGACTCGCCGAGGGTTGGAACGCGGATTTCGGTTGCCATGATCTGTTTCCGTTTTTCTCAAGATTCGTTTCGAACAAATTAGGGGAGACGGCTGAAAAATCAGCCGCCGAGAGCGTCTTCGAGGAAAGCTTCCAGCTGTGCCAGATGCTTCGACATCAGGCCGGTCGCAGGCGATGCTGCTGCCGGACGGCCCGTGTAGCGGACGCGCTGATACTTGGCATCGATATGCGCCAGAACCCATTCCAGGTAAGGGTCGATGAACGACCAGGCGCCCATGTTCTTCGGCTCTTCCTGGCACCAGACCATTTCCGCGTTCTTGAAGCGCGACAGCTCGTTGATCAGAGCCTTGGCCGGGAACGGGTAGAGCTGTTCGATACGCAGCAGGTAGACGTCGTCGATGCCGCGCTTTTCGCGCTCTTCGAGAAGGTCGTAATAAACCTTGCCGGAGCACATCACGACGCGACGGATCTTGGCATCCTTCTGCAGCTTGATCGGGCCATCCTTGATGACTTCGGCATCGTCCCACAGCAGGCGGTGGAAGGAGCTTTCGCCCGCCAGTTCCGCAAGCGTCGAGGTTGCACGCTTGTGGCGCAGCAAGGACTTCGGCGTCATCAGGATCAGCGGCTTGCGGAAGTCGCGCTTCACCTGGCGGCGCAGGATGTGGAAGTAGTTGGCAGGCGTCGTGACGTTGGCAACCTGCATGTTGTCTTCCGCGCAGAGCTGCAGGAAGCGTTCCAGGCGAGCCGACGAATGTTCCGGGCCCTGACCTTCATAGCCGTGCGGCAGAAGGCAGACGAGACCGGACATGCGCAGCCACTTGCGTTCGCCAGACGAGATGAACTGGTCGAACACGACCTGCGCACCGTTGGCGAAGTCGCCGAACTGGGCTTCCCAGAGCGTCAGCGCATTCGGACGTGCCAGCGAGTAGCCGTATTCGAAGCCGAGAACGGCTTCTTCCGACAGCATGGAGTTGATCACTTCATACTTGCCCTGGCCCGGCTGCAGATTGGCAAGCGGGATGTAGCGTTCTTCGGTGTCCTGATCGTAGAGAACCGAGTGACGCTGCGAGAACGTGCCGCGTTCGCAATCCTGGCCGGAAAGACGGATCTTCGTGCCTTCGACGCAGAGCGAACCGAAAGCAAAGGCTTCCGCCATCGCCCAGTCGAGGCCTTCGCCGGTCTCGACCATCTGCGCACGGTTTTCCATGAAGCGCTTGATCGTGCGGTGCGCGTTGAACCCTTCCGGAATGGTTGACAGCTTGCGGCCGATTTCCTTGAGGCTCTTCATCGGCATCGAAGTCTTGCCGCGACGCTGCTCGTCGGCATCGTCGGCGGAACGCAGACCCGACCACTGGCCGTCCAGCCAATCGGCCTTGTTGGGCTTATAGGCCTGGCCGGCTTCGAACTCGGCGTCGAGATGCGCACGCCAGTCAGCCTTCATCTTGTCGAATTCGGCTTCGGTCAGCACGCCTTCGCCAACCAGACGGTCGGCATAGATTTCGGCCACAGCCTTGTGGGCGCGGATGACCTTGTACATCTTCGGCTGGGTGAACGCCGGCTCATCGCCTTCGTTATGGCCGAAGCGGCGGTAGCAGAACATGTCGAGCACGACCGGCTTGTGGAACTTCATCCGGTATTCGGTCGCAACCTTGGCGGCATAGGTAACCGCTTCCGGATCGTCGCCGTTGACGTGGAAGATCGGTGCTTCGATCATCTTGGCAACGTCGGACGGGTATGGAGACGAACGGGAGAAGCCCGGATTGGTGGTGAAGCCGATCTGGTTGTTGATGATGACGTGCATCGTGCCGGCGACGCGGTGACCGCGCAGGCCGGAAAGGCCGAGGATTTCGGCAACCACGCCCTGGCCCGCAAAGGCCGCATCGCCGTGCAGAAGCAGCGGCAGAACCTTGGAGCGCTCGGAAAGCGGGATGATATTGTCCTTTTCCCAGACCTTGGCCAGCATGTCCTGCTTGGCGCGAGCCTTGCCCATGACGACCGGGTTGACGATCTCGAGGTGGGACGGGTTTGCGGTCAGCGACAGGTGAACCTTGTTGCCGTCGAATTCGCGGTCGGAAGAGGCACCGAGGTGGTACTTCACGTCGCCCGAACCTTCGACTTCGTCAGGCTTGAACGAACCGCCCTTGAACTCGTGGAACACGGCGCGGTGCGGCTTGCCCATGACGTTGGTCAGAACGTTCAGACGGCCGCGGTGGGCCATGCCGACGATAACTTCTTCAAGACCCAGCTGGCCGCCGCGCTTGATAATCTGTTCGAGTGCCGGGATCAGTGCTTCGCCGCCATCGAGGCCGAAACGCTTGGTACCCTTGAACTTGACGTCGAGGAACTGTTCGTAGCCTTCGCCTTCGATCAGCTTCGAAAGGATCGCCTTCTTGCCTTCCGGGGTAAAGGCGACGCCTTTGTCCGGACCTTCGATCCGTTCCTGGATCCAGGCCTTTTCTTCCGGGCTCGACATATGCATGAACTCGACGCCGATCGTCGAGCAATAGGTGCGCTCGAGGATCGCGATCATCTCGCGAACGGTCGCGTATTCCATGCCCAGAACGTTGTCGATGAAGATCTTGCGATCGTAATCGCTCTCTTCGAAGCCGTAGGACTTCGGCGACAGTTCGTTGTAATCCTCGACCGGGCTTGCGATGCCGAGCGGATCGAGCTTGGCATGCAGGTGGCCGCGCATCCGGTAGGCGCGGATCATCATGATGGCGCGCACGCTGTCGCGGCTCGCCTGATGAACATCGGCTTCGTTGACGGTTGCACCCTTGGCGGCAGCGGCGGCTTCCGCCTTCGCCTTGACCTTGGTTTCGATCGCCTTTTCCACCACCGGCCAATTGCCGTCGAGAGCGGAAACCAGGTCGCCGCCGGCTGCGATCGGCCAGTTCGAACGCTTCCAGGAAGCGCCCTGCGCTGCCTTCTTCACGTCTTCGGGGCTGTCGGCCAAGGCCTTGAAGAAGGCCTGCCACTCTTCCGAAACCGAATTCGGATCGGCTTCGTAATTGGCATAAAGTTGTTCGATATAGACGGCGTTCGCGCCATCTAGGAACGAAGTGATGAGAAACTGCTCGTTGGCTTCTTGCCGGGACATGGCCTATTGCGGGCGCCGCGCCCGCCTCCTCACGTGGTCGGAACCGAGGACCTCGCCGGCTCCGCATTCTCTTTGTGTCTGTTTTGCCGCCGTTGCAGCCCGTCCTGTGACGGTTGACCTGCAGGCAAAAGCCTCTGCCTGCAGGTTCCAACCCTTGAGGTCCATCGTCGCCTGCCTATCGGCGACGAGTGACCGTTATGTGGCGTCAGCCCTTGAGGACTTCAACCAGCGTCTTGCCGAGGCGTGCCGGCGAAGGCGACACCTTGATGCCTGCTGCTTCCATGGCTGCGATCTTGGATTCCGCATCGCCCTTGCCGCCGGAAACGACAGCGCCGGCGTGACCCATGGTGCGGCCCTTCGGAGCCGTACGACCGGCGATGAAGCCTGCCATTGGCTTCTTGCGGCCCTTCTTGGCTTCGTCGATCAGGAACTGGGCTGCATCTTCTTCAGCCGAACCGCCGATTTCGCCGATCATGATGATCGACTGGGTGGCGTCGTCTGCGAGGAACATTTCCAGCATGTCGATGAATTCGGTGCCCTTGACCGGGTCGCCGCCGATGCCGACAGCCGTCGTCTGGCCGAGGCCTTCGTTGGACGTCTGGAACACGGCTTCGTAGGTCAGCGTGCCGGAGCGCGAAACGATACCGACCGAACCCTTGCGGAAGATCGAGCCCGGCATGATGCCGATCTTGCATTCTTCCGGCGTCAGAACGCCCGGGCAGTTCGGGCCGAGAAGGCGCGACTTCGACTTGTCGAGCTTGGCCTTGACGCGCACCATGTCCATGACCGGGATACCCTCGGTGATGCAGGTGATGAACGGAACTTCAGCTTCGATCGCTTCGATGATCGCATCCGCAGCACCTGCCGGCGGAACGTAGATCACGGTCGCATCAGCACCGGTGCGCTCCTTGGCTTCGGCAACCGAAGCAAAGATCGGCAGCGCCGTGCCGTCGACGCCCGACGACCAGGTTTCGCCACCCTTCTTCGGGTGGATACCGCCGACCATCTTGGTGCCGTAGTAAGCAAGCGCCTGTTCGGTGTGGAACGTGCCGGTCTTGCCGGTCAGGCCCTGAACGAGGATCTTGGTGTCTTTATTGACGAGAATAGACATGTAACAGGTTCCTCAGATTAGGCTTTGATCGCCGCAACGATCTTCTTGGCGGCATCGTCCAGATCGTCAGCAGCCGTGATAGCAAGGCCGGATTCGTTGAGGATCTTCTTGCCGAGCTCGACATTGGTGCCTTCGAGGCGAACAACGAGCGGAACCTTCAGACCGACTTCCTGAACAGCTGCGACAACGCCTTCGGCGATGACGTCGCAACGCATGATGCCGCCGAAGATGTTGACGAGGATGCCCTCGACCTTCGGGTCAGCGGTGATGATCTTGAAGGCAGCCGCAACCTTCTCCTTGCCGGCGCCACCGCCGACGTCGCAGAAGTTGGCAGGCTCTTTGCCGTAAAGCTTAATGATGTCCATCGTCGCCATGGCGAGACCGGCACCATTGACCATGCAGCCGATATTGCCGTCGAGGGCAACGTAGGCGAGGTCCCACTTGGAGGCTTCGATTTCCTTGGAGTCTTCTTCGGTCTCGTCGCGCAGCGCCTTGACGTCGTCATGGCGGAACAGGGCGTTGCCGTCGAAGGACATCTTGGCGTCGAGAACGCGCAGGTGTCCGTCCTTCATGACGATCAGCGGGTTGACTTCGAGAAGAGCCATGTCCTTTTCGCCGAACGCCTTGTAGAGCGCCGGGAAGAGCGACTTTGCGTCTTCGGCAGCTGCACCCGAGAGTTCGAGAGCCTTGGAGATCTTGGCAACGTCGTCAGCCGTCACACCGGTTTCCGGGTCGATGGCGATCGTGTGGATCTTCTCAGGCGTATCGTGGGCAACGGCTTCGATGTCCATGCCGCCTTCGGTCGAAACGACGAAAGCAACCTGACCGACAGAACGGTCGACCAGCAGCGAGCAATAGAGTTCGCGGTCGATGTCTGCACCGTCTTCGATGTAGAGGCGGTTGACCTGCTTGCCGGCTTCGCCGGTCTGCGCGGTTACCAGCGTGTTGCCGAGCATGTCCTTGGCGTGAGCCACGACTTCCTCGATCGACTTGGCCAGGCGAACGCCGCCCTTGGCATCGGGCCCAAGTTCCTTGAACTTGCCCTTGCCGCGACCGCCGGCATGGATCTGGCTCTTGACGACGTAGAGCGGGCCTGGGAGCTGCTTGGCAGCAGCTTCGGCTTCTTCGACCTTGAGGATCGCGACGCCTTCGGCAACCGGTGCGCCGTAACCCTTCAAGAGAGCCTTGGCCTGATATTCATGGATATTCATGGGGCTTGATCCCTATTTGAATGACGTGAGCGCTGGCAAAAGCCAGCGCCGAACTTTTTGGAAGCTGATTATTTCAGCGAAGGAACGAGGGCGATGCAGGCTTCGCAGAGACCGGCAACAGCGCCGACCGACTTCTGGAAGGCGGCTTCTTCGTCCTTGTTGAATTCGACTTCGACGATGCGCTCCACACCGCCGGCGCCGAGAACGACCGGAACGCCGACATACATGTCCTTGACGCCGTACTGGCCGGAAAGGTGAGCCGCGACCGGAAGAACGCGCTTCTTGTCCTTGAGGTAGGATTCAGCCATTTCGATCGCCGAAGCGGCCGGAGCGTAATAGGCGGAACCCGTCTTCAGGAGACCGACGATCTCTGCGCCGCCGTCACGGGTGCGCTGGATGATCTGGTCGAGCTTCTCCTGCGTGGTCCAGCCCATCTTGACGAGATCGGTGAGCGGAACGCCGGCAACCGTCGAGTAACGGGCAAGCGGCACCATCGTGTCGCCATGGCCGCCGAGGACGAATGCAGTGACGTCCTGAACGGAAACGTTGAATTCTTCGGCGAGGAAGAGACGGAAACGGGCCGAGTCCAGAACGCCGGCCATGCCGACGACCTTGTTCTTCGGCAGGCCGGAGAACTTCTGCAGCGCCCAGACCATCGCGTCGAGCGGGTTGGTGATGCAGATGACGAAAGCGTTCGGAGCATATTTCTTGATGCCGGCGCCGACCTGTTCCATGACCTTGAGGTTGATACCGATCAGGTCGTCGCGGCTCATGCCCGGCTTGCGGGCGACACCGGCGGTTACGATGCAGACATCGGCGCCTTCGATCGCAGCATAGTCGCTGGCGCCGGTCAGCTTCGCATTGAAGCCTTCAACCGGACCGGACTGAGCGATGTCGAGGCCCTTACCCTGCGGGATCCCGTCGGCGATGTCGAAGAGGACGACGTCGCCCAGCTCCTTCAGGCTGGCAAGATGCGCCAGCGTGCCACCGATCATGCCCGAACCAATAAGTGCAATCTTCTTACGCGACATGGAAATGCTTCCTCTTCAAATCCTGACCTGCGGCAAGTTAGCGCAGGCTCATCTTGCGGCAGCACGGATAGCCTCATCTGCCAAAAATGGCAAACGATTATTTTGAGACTATATTTTTCAATCGGTTAGATATGATTTGAGTTACGTAAACGTAAGAATTTCTGCCATAAATATGTCAGACTTCCTGCCGCTTCTCATTATGGAGCAACAGATATTCCGCACTTCTCATCTCGAAAAGTCGCGAAACCGTGCGGTCGAATTCGAAACCTTCGGTGCCTCTACGCTCCGTCAGCAATTCGTCTGGTGTGACTGCAGCCGAAATGAAAAGCCGCACGGAATGATCGTAGAGCGCATCGACCAGATTGATGAACCGCTTCACTTCATTGCGCTTTTCCGCGCCGAGCTTCGGCACGTGATCAACAAAGACGACGTCGAAACGCGCGGCGATGGCCAGATAGTCCGAAGCGCCGAGCGGCTTTTCGCAAAGATCGGAGAATGAGAAACGCGCAGCCCGCCCGACTGCCGCAGGCACATGAATGCTGCGCCCCTTCATCGGCAGTTCGACCGGCTCGGCCCTGTCACCATCGGTAACCTGATGCCATGCGGCCTCCATCGCCGCATCCGCACGCCCGTCGAGCGGCGTCAGATAGACGGGCAGATTGGCATTCTTCTGCATCCGGTAATCGGTTGGACTGTCCAGCGTCACCACATCGACATGGCTGCTTAGAAGTCCGATAAACGGCATAAACAGGCCGCGATTGAGCCCGTCCTTGTAGAGATTTTCCGGCGCAACATTGGAGGTCGCGACCAGCACGCAGCCAAGATCGAACAGCTCGGTGAAAAGCCGCGCCAGGATCATCGCATCGGTAATGTCGGTCACGGAGAATTCATCGAAGCACAGAAGCTCGGCTTCCGCATAAAGTGCGGCGGCAACCGGCGGCACCGGATCGGCCTGCTTCGTCTCGCCCCGCTTCAGCTTCTGCCGCTGTTCGTGGATGCGGTTATGCACGTCGGCCATGAACTCATGAAAATGCGCCCGCCGCTTTTTCTGCGTGGGCGCCTTCTTGAAGAACATGTCCATGATCATGGTCTTGCCGCGGCCGACACTGCCATAGACATAAAGGCCGCGCACCTTTTCCGCATGGCCATTGCCGCGACGGGCAAAGAGCCAGCCAAGCGCACTCGACTTCTTCGCGGGTTTTGCCTCGCGCAACGCGACGAGCACGCGGTCGAGCCTGGCAGCGACCTCCATCTGCGCCTTATCGGGCGTCAGAACGCCGGACGCCGCCAGAGCCTTGAGCTCTTCGCAGACGCTCGACGTATATTCTGGAATGGGTTCCACCGAGGGACGCCCCTTATGTCAGTATTAGCGGCTCAGACTGACCTGCTGGCCCGAATTCGTGGTACCGTCGAAGCGGTTGTCGGCGCTCTTGTAGACCCGACCGATCACATCGCCTGCACGGTTCTTGAACTGAACCATCTTGCCGGAGACTTCCCATGAGCCCATGGTCGTCAGCTCACCGGCGCAACCGCGGGTACCACCGCGCGAACCGCTGCCGAGATTGGTGAGCGTCAGGAACATGTCGCAGGATGCGCCGCCATTGGAAACGCGCCAGTTGCCGACCATCTGCTCCTTGGTGACATCGAGCGCGCTGGCGGGAGCAGCCGCGTTCGGGTTAGCCATGGCCATGTTCTGACCACCCTGAGGTGCGGAAGGATATTGCGAAGCGCCACCCGGAGGCGGAAGCTGACCGCCCTGAACACCCTGAACGGGCTGGGCCTGAAGCGGAGCGGGCTGCGCCGGCAGATCACTATAAGGGCTGTAGGATGTCCGCTGGCAACCAGCCAACGCAAGGGTCAGTACCAGACCTGTTGCCACATATTTGAACTGCATCAAAAACTCCTGTCCGGATCATTTCACACTGCCCTACAACTTGGGCACGACAGTTTGGCCGGGAATATCGTAAACGACCTTGGTTAATCAAGGGTATCCAGCCAATCCGGCATAATCGCGACGATCTGCACGGTCAATTCGGCGTGCGCACCGGGCAGCAAGACAAACCAAAGGCCGCAACGAAAGCTGCGGCCCTGGGCTTTTCAAAGACTAGACGCGGCGCTCGACCATCATCTTCTTGATTTCCGCGATCGCCTTGGCCGGGTTCAGCCCCTTCGGGCAGGCCTGCGCGCAGTTCATGATCGTGTGGCAACGATAGAGCCGGAACGGATCCTCGAGATTGTCGAGGCGCTCGCCCTTGGCTTCGTCGCGGCTGTCGATCAGCCAGCGATAGGCCTGCAGAAGAACTGCCGGACCGAGGTAACGGTCGCCGTTCCACCAATAGCTCGGACAGGAGGTCGAGCAGCAGGCGCACAGAATGCACTCATAGAGACCGTCGAGCTTGAGGCGATCCTCATGGCTCTGCTTCCATTCCTTCGCCGGCGTCGGAGACACCGTCTTCAGCCAAGGCTCGATCGAGCGATGCTGGGCGTAGAAGTTGTTGAGGTCCGGAACGAGGTCCTTCACCACCGGCATATGCGGCAGCGGGTAGACTTTGACCGTGCCGGAGATGTCGTCCATGCCCTTGGTGCAGGCGAGCGTGTTCGTGCCGTCGATATTCATCGCGCAGGAACCGCAAATGCCTTCGCGACAGGAACGGCGCAGCGTCAGCGTCGGGTCGATCTTGTTCTTGATGTACAAGAGACCGTCGAGCACCATCGGGCCGCAATCGTCGAGATCGACATAGAACGTGTCGATGCTCGGGTTCTTGCCGTCGTCCGGGCTCCAGCGATAGATGCGATATTCGCGAACGTTCGTGGCGCCTTCCGGCTTCGGCCAGACCTTGCCTTCGGACATCTGCGAGTTTTTGGGGAGAGCGAGTTCAACCATGGTCCAATTCCCTCCGGATCAATACACGCGAGCCTTGGGCTCGATCTTGTAGGGATCGATGCCTTCGGCGATCAGGTCCGTATGGACCGGACGGTAATCGAGCTTGACGTCGCCCTTTTCGTTGACCCAGGCCAACGTGTGCTTGCGCCAGTTGACGTCGTCGCGGCCGGCGAATGCGCCTTCCGTGAAGTCCTCGCGGGCGTGGGAGCCACGGCTTTCCTTGCGGGCCTCGGCGCCATAGACGGTGGTGATCGCATTCGCCATAAGGTTATGCAGTTCCAGCGTCTCGACCAGATCCGAGTTCCAGATCAGCGAACGGTCGGTGACCTTGACGTCGGGCAGCTCGCTCCAAATCTGCGACATGCGCTTGCAGCCCGATTCCAGCGATTCCTGCGTCCGGAACACGGCGGCATCGTCCTGCATGGTGCGCTGCATCTTGTCACGCAGCACGGCCGTCGGCGTTGCGCCATTGGCGTGACGCAGGCCGTCGAAGCGGTCCATGATCTTGTCGCAGGCAGCAACATTGAGCGCCGGGATCGCGCCTTCGCGGTCGATCACCTGGCCGGCGCGGATTGCGGCGGCGCGGCCGAAGACCACGAGGTCGATCAGCGAGTTGGAGCCGAGGCGGTTTGCACCGTGAACCGAAGCGCAACCTGCTTCACCTACAGCCATCAGGCCCGGAATGATCCGTTCCGGATTGCTCGAGTCGGCGTTGAGCACTTCGCCCCAGTAATTGGTCGGAATGCCGCCCATATTGTAGTGAACCGTCGGCAGAACCGGGATCGGCTCGCGGGTCACGTCGACGCCGGCAAAGATCTTCGCCGATTCCGAAATGCCCGGAAGGCGCTCGTGCAGCACGGCCGGGTCGAGATGGTCGAGATGCAGGAAGATGTGGTCCTTGTTCTTGCCGACGCCGCGGCCTTCACGGATTTCCATCGTCATGCAGCGCGAAACGACGTCACGCGAGGCAAGGTCCTTGGCCGAAGGCGCGTAACGCTCCATGAAGCGCTCGCCCTCGGAATTCACGAGGTAACCGCCTTCGCCGCGTGCGCCTTCGGTGATCAGACAGCCGGAGCCGTAGATGCCGGTCGGGTGGAACTGGACGAATTCCATGTCCTGCAAAGGCAGGCCGGCACGCGCCACCATGCCGCCACCGTCGCCGGTGCAGGTATGGGCAGAGGTTGCCGAGAAATATGCGCGGCCGTAACCGCCGGTCGCCAGAACCACCATCTTGGCGGCAAAGCGATGGATCGTGCCGTCGTCCAGGTTCCAGGCAACGACGCCTTCGCAGCGGCTGCCGTCATCGGACATGATCAGGTCGAGCGCGAAATACTCGATGAAGAACTCAGCGTTGTTGCGTAGGGACTGGCCATAAAGCGTGTGCAGGATGGCGTGGCCGGTACGGTCGGCCGCAGCGCAGGTACGCTGTACCGGCGGGCCGGCGCCAAAATTCTGCATGTGGCCGCCGAACGGACGCTGGTAGATTTTGCCTTCCTCGTTACGCGAGAAGGGCACGCCGTAGTGCTCAAGCTCGTAAACGGCTTTCGGCGCTTCCATGACCATGTACTGCATGGCGTCAACGTCGCCGAGCCAGTCGGAACCCTTGACGGTGTCATAGAGGTGCCACTGCCAGCTGTCCGGCGTCATGTTCTGCAGCGAGGCGGCAATACCGCCCTGCGCCGCGACGGTGTGGGAACGTGTCGGGAAAACCTTGGTGATGCAGGCGGTCTTGAAACCCTGCTCGGCCATGCCGAGCGTGGCGCGAAGACCCGCACCGCCGGCGCCCACGACGATAACGTCGTAGGAATGGTCGACATAATTATATGCTTTGCCGTTCTGGGCTATCGGAGTCACGGATGCCATGATGGATTATCCTACGAACGCAATTTTCAGAACGGCGAAAAGACAGAGGCCACCGATCAGCATTGCAAAAAATGTATTGAGCATGACGGCCAGGAATTTCAGGCCTTCGTTATGCACGTAGTCGACGATGATTTCCTGAACGCCGATGCGCATATGCACGAGACCGGCAATGATCATCAGGCCGAAAAGCACGGCGATGAGCGGGTTCGACAGCGCCTGGACGACTTCCTCGTAAGGCGCGCCCGCATAGCGGATCAGGAAGATAATGAAGAAGATGGCGAGCGGCACGAGTGCCACTGCAGACATCCGCTGCATCCAGAAATGTTCGGTGCCGTCCTTTGCTGATCCGAGACCACGAACCTTGCCGAGGGGAGTACGCATATCCATGATGTTTCCTCCTCAGATGGCCAGGCCGATGATCCAGACCAGCACGGTCAGACAGATCGATACGATCGGCAGGATCACCGCCACCTTGGTCGCGAAGTGTTTTTCAAAACCATGACCCATGTCCCACACGAAATGGCGGATACCGCCGAGCATGTGGTGGATCAGAGCCCAGGTATAGCCGAACAGGACCAGCAGCCCGATCCAGGTGCCGAACAGCCAGCTGACCCAGTCGAAATAGGGCTTGCCGGATGCAGCTGCGATCAGCCACCAGGCAAGAAGCACGGTGCCGACAGCCAATGCACCACCGGTAATACGGTGGATGATCGACATCAGCATTGTGGGAATCAGTTTGTAAACTTGAAGATGCGGCGACAGAGGCCGATTATTTGTTATATTCGCCATCATTACCTCGCGGCGTCGTCTCAGCGGGCGGGCGCCCGGCAATGCACCATGCCGAGAAAATGTGCATTGCATCATCGGCGTGGTTTAATCTTGGAATTCCAAGACGACAAGATCAATTCCGACGTCGCGTGAATTTAATCGATTGTGAATTGCAAGAGGAAAAGCCTCGGACAAATCGCCGCGGCGCATTAACCATCAATTCCAAAGATTTGGGCGCCGACGTGCACTGGCGCAGAGAACATGTTAACCTTTGATTAACCATGATCTCGGAGTTCGCCATGATCGCGAATCGCATGAAACCTGTTCTTTTTGCACTTACGCTATCCGGCGCCTTCGCCTCTGCAGCCTCCGCGCGCGATCGTTCTCCGGATTTTAACAGCGGCGAAACCGGTTACCGGGGCCATTATTACGGCCACGGGCATCATGGCCGACGCGGCCAGCTAAAGCTGTTTTCCGATCAGCGCCTGGGCGGCGCCAGCCGTGTAGTGTCATCGGCACGAAACAGCCGTCCCGACAAAGGTTCCATTCAGACACTCGGCTCATTCGCTACTGTCTCGGGCTCGTCGATCATCTACACTGACGGCTATCGCGAAATATACGTCGGCGAGTATGCCTCGGAACCCTCGCGCTCAGGTCTTTCCTATCCCGCACCCAAGGCGAAGATCATCACCGTCACGGAAGAACTTACCAACGGCAACTTCCGGCCGGTCAACGGCTGCAGTTACGAGATGGATGTCTGCGTCATCCGTGGGGAGAAGTGAGGCCGGATATCCTCACCCAAGCTGGGCTTCGATCGCAGCCTTGTCGATGGCCGACCAGACCTGAGCGATCAGTCCGCCGGAAAATTGGTAGAAGACGTTTTCGGAAAACCGGATACGACGACCATTGACCGGAAGGCCGAAAAGCTCGCCTGCAGGCGTACAATCGAAAACCAATCGGCTCGCCACTTTCGGGGCCTCGACTACCAGGAAGTCGATGGTGAAACGCAGATCCGGAATGGCGCGAAAATCTCCCACCAGCATCTCACGATAACCGGCAAGCCCGATTTGCCGTCCATTATGGACCGCATTCTCATCGATGAAATCGCCAAGACTTTGCCAATCCTGCCGGTTCAGGCAATCGATATAACCGCGATAGATTTCGGACAACTCACACATTCCTATCACTCCTTCCGCATATCTTCCGACCGGTGGCGAACGCGACAAGCAGACGGCCCGTTCCATCCGAGCGCTCACGGCGGATCGCAGGCCTTGGACATCAAGAACACATCGGCGACAGACAACACAGGGGGTAAAATACCCGGACCACGGGGATGATTTCACCCCTCCACCTCAATCTCATCAACGGCTTGAGCCTTGTTGCATCCCCGCCCTCCCGACCCGGGCCTACAATCCCCCGGCCTCCGTCGCCGGAGTGTTGCGCGAGACGTTCGCGGGCAGGCGGGAGCCGGCGCTTTCGCTTGAACCGTAACGTACGGCAAGGGCGCAAGGGGTGAAACGCATGGGAGAGGGACAACCTTTTCCCTATCAAGCCTCCCCCCGGTAGCCATGCCGGGTTCGGTTGAGCCGTCCAAGTGTGGGAAACCACATGCAGCGAGGCGAGAGGATCACCCGTAGGGACCGGAAGTCCCGAGACAAGCCGAAGGCCACGCATATGCGGAGCCACATTTTATATTCCAAAGAGGTTCCGCATTTGCGTGCGCTTCTCCGGAATGTTTTTTGACAACCACGGCGGGAGACTGCGCGGGGCAGGATTGGTGCGTCTGGAACCTGACACCGTAATCGCTTGTGCATGGATCCTCGGGTCGAGCCCGAGGATGACGGCCGATGGGTGGTGCAAAGGTGCCCAAAACATAACTCCCATGGCAATGGATACAGTAACCAGGGCACGAGGCCTGTTTTGGCCTCCAACAGAAACCAAAACCTCCTTCATCCTCGGGCCTGACCCGAGGATCCAGACACAAGCACGCCGCAGTTCATTTGGTTGTCGCCATCGTCTCTCTGCAGGCGGATGAGGGGCAATCCGCAACGATGTAGAAAAGCCTCCCCTACCCGAACCGCCAGACCGTCGTCTTCTTGACCTCGCTATCCTCCAGCGCCCGCGTCACTGGCACCTCGTAAACCGCAAGCTTCTCCAGCCGCTCCTTCGGCAGATAGCTCCGCCCCGGATCACCGACCAAGACCACCTTGCCTGCATCGGCTAAGGCCGTGAACCACGGCACCAGCGCCGCCGCAAAATCCCGGTCGTAGAAGACATCTCCGGCAAGCACGACCTCGGCATCAACCCTAAGGCCAATCTGGTTCTCGCCCGTGAACCCGATCTCGACCCCGTTCTCGGCCGCATTCAGCGTCACTGCCGTCCGCGTCCATGGATCGATATCCGCCGCCAGCACATGCGCTGCCCCCGCCATCTTTGCCGCAATCGCCACCAGCCCGGACCCGCTGGCAAAATCCAGCACTCGTTTGCCGGCTACCGTTTCAGGATTGTCGAGAATGTAACGGGCCAGCCCCTGCCCGCCCGCCCAGGCAAAGGCCCAGAACGGCGGCGGCAGGCCGATCGCCTGCAGATCCTCCTCCGTCTTCAGCCACAGATCATGCGCCTCCGTTGCCAGATGCAGCAAAATCTCCGGCACATGCGGCGGCCGCATGAGATCGGTATTGTCGAGAATGAAGGCCTTCGGATCGGTCTTCACATGACGAACTCAGGCGGGAGATTTTGGCGGATTGTCGAGACCGCCGAGACGGCAGATCTCGAAATATTCCTCTTCCGTCACCGGCTGCACCGAAAGCCGCATGGACGTGACCAGCGCCATCTTCTCGAATTTCGGATTGGCCTTGACGTCCTTCAGCGTAACCGGCTTCGGCATATCTGTGACAGCGCGGATATCGACGCAATCCCATTTGGGATCGCCCTTGGCCGAACTATCCGGATGCGACAGCGCACAGACCTCGACGATCCCGACGATCTCCAAACCCTCGTTCGAGTGGTAGAAAAAACCCTTGTCGCCGATTTTCATCGCCCGCATGTTGTTGCGCGCCAGATAGTTGCGCACGCCGGTCCATTCCTCGCCGACCTCGCCCTTGGCCTTCTGCTGTTCCCAGGACCAGACATTCGGCTCGGACTTGTAAAGCCAATAGGCCATCTATTGCCTCACTTCTGCTCGTTGGCCGGGTTGTTGAACACCCAGTTCCACGGCTTCACATCGACCTTCTCGAACAGGCCAGCAAGGTAATAGGGGTCCGCTTCCGCAATCGTCCGGGCGGCAGCAATATCGGCGGCCTCGACCACGACAAGGCTGCCATTCGGCTTGCCGTCGTCATCGAGGAACGGGCCGGCAAATTTCAGCGTGCCTTCGGCATTGAGCTTGTTGAGATGTTCCACATGCGCGGGACGGGTATCCATGCGAACCTGCAGGTGGCCGGACTTGTCGGTGCAGAGAAAGGCAAACAGCATTGGGGTCTCCCGAGTTTTAAATGGACTACTCGGCCTTGATCGGCCGGGTCATGAGCTGTTCCATCGCGGTCATCACATCGAGACGTCCGTCGATAATGGCCGCGACCGCATCCGTAATCGGCAGATCGACCGAAAATTTCCGACCGAGCCGGGCGGCGACCGAGGCCGCAAATGCACCTTCGACCAGCGGCCCACCGACGGTCTGCGCCGGCTCACCCTTTCCGATCGAAATGCCGAAACTCAGGTTGCGTGACTGATGGCTGGTACCGGTCAGCACGAGGTCGCCGAGTCCGGACAGGCCCCGTACAGTATCCGCATTGCCGCCCATTGCCTCGACCAGCCGGGACATCTCGGCCAGGCCCCGGGAAATCAGCGCCGCACGGGCCGACTCGCCAAGCCCCGCGCCTTCGACGATGCCACATGCAATCGCCAGCACGTTCTTGAGCGCCCCGCCGAGCTGCACGCCGATCACATCCGACGAAGCGTAAAGCCGGAAACTGCGGCTGGAGAGAACCTGCGCAAGCCTTTCCGCCAGCACCGGGTCCTGCGCGCCGAGCGACATCGCCGTCGGCAGACCGCGCGCGATATCGGCGGCAAAACCAGGCCCCGAAAGCACCGCCAGAGGCGTCTTCGGCAATTCCGCCGATATGACATCGGTCAGCAGCCGCTCGGCCCGATCGAGCCCCTTGGCGCAGATGACAACGGCCGCATCCGGGGAAAGATAAGGTCCGTAATGCCGCGCCGCATCGAGCTGCGCCCGTGATGGCATGGCGAAAAGCACGACATTGGCTTCCGCCACCGCATCCGGCTCTGCC
Source organism: Neorhizobium sp. LMR1-1-1.1 (assembly GCF_040675795.1). Taxonomy (NCBI): domain Bacteria; kingdom Pseudomonadati; phylum Pseudomonadota; class Alphaproteobacteria; order Hyphomicrobiales; family Rhizobiaceae; genus Neorhizobium; species Neorhizobium sp. LMR1-1-1.1. The sequence continues at coordinate 207,436 of NZ_JBEGHE010000058.1, read as the reverse complement.
GAAAACCGCAGGGCATCCGGCAAGGGAACGCCGGGCAGTGCCGCATCATGCATGCGGTCATCGCGCAGATCGGCCATCAGGTTCGGCTGGCGCCCGACAAGCGTCACCGGGTAACGACCCTCCAATGCGAACACGGTCGCAAGTGCCGTTCCGAATGCGCCTGCGCCGATGACGGCGATCCGCTCGTTGGTCATGCCTTCGCCCCTCGTTTGCCGGATCCGAGCAAAGTCTTCGCATCCTTATCCAGCGGCCAGCGCGAACGGGGTGCCACATTGAGATCATCGGCCGGAAACTCTTCCGCCATCCGCTCCAGGCCCGCCCAGGCGATCATCGCGGCATTGTCTGTGCAGAGCCTCAGCGGCGGTGCGATGAAGCGGAACCCGTGCTCGAGGCAAAGCGCCTGCAGTGTGCGCCGGATTTCCTGATTGGCGGCAACGCCGCCGGCAACAACCAGCGCCGGCTCGGTTTCTAGACCGGCAAACTCTTCGCGGAACCGAAGCAGTCCGCGGCCGATACGGTCGCGAAGCGTACGCGAAACGGCCTTCTGGAACGAGGCGCAGATATCGGCAATATCCTGCTCCGTCAGCGGCGCGATCTCGGTCGCGGCCTGACGCACGGCAGTCTTCAGGCCGGAAAAGGAAAAGTCGAGACGTGCCTCGCCCACCAGCGGACGCGGCAGCTTGAATCGGTCCGGATTGCCGGAAAGGGCGGCCTTTTCCACGGCCGGCCCACCCGGATAAGGCAGGCCGAGCAGTTTTGCCGTCTTGTCGAAGGCCTCGCCCAGCGCATCGTCGATCGTCGTGCCCCAGCGCTCATATTGGCCGACACCGCGGATCAGGATGAGCTGCGTGTGTCCGCCGGAAACCAGCAGCATCAGATAGGGGAAGGAAAGCCCGTCCGTCATCCGCGCCGTCAGCGCATGGCCTTCGAGATGGTTGATGGCGAGAAGCGGCTTACCCGAAACGCGGGCGATCGCTTTTGCCGTCATCAGGCCGACCAACAGACCACCGATCAGGCCGGGACCGGAGGTCGCGGCAATCGCATCGACATCGTCGAGCGTCACGTTTGCGCGACGCAAAGCTTCCTCGACCAGTTCGTCCAGCGCCTCGACATGGGCACGCGCCGCAATTTCCGGCACGACACCGCCATAGGCCGAGTGTTCGTCGAGCTGCGACAGGACCACATCGGACAAAATCTCGCCGCGCCCGTCCTCATGGCGTGCGACGACCGCAGCGGCGGTCTCGTCGCAGCTTGTTTCAATGCCGAGGATGCGCAGATATGAGGTCATTGGCCCTTGTTCATTGCGATGCCGGATGATCCGGTTTACGAGAGCTTCCGGTAACAACGGAATGAGACGGATGCAAACAAAACCTTTCCGGATCGGTACGCGCGGCAGCCCGCTGGCACTGGCGCAGGCCCATGAAACGCGGTCACGGCTGATGGCGGCCCACGGCCTACCGGAAGAGATGTTCGAGATCGTCGTGCTGTCGACCACCGGCGACCGCATCACCGATAGATCGCTCTCGGAGATCGGCGGCAAGGGCCTTTTCACCCAGGAACTGGAAGAGCAGCTGTCTTCCGGCGAGCTGGATATCGCCGTGCATTCGTCGAAGGACATGCCGACGAAACTGCCGGAAGGCCTGCACATCGCCGCCTACCTGCCGCGCGAGGACTTTCGCGATGCTTTCATCGGCCGCACGGCCTCGACGCTCAAGGCCCTGCCCGATGGCGCAACGGTTGGCACGGCCTCGCTGCGCCGCCAGGCGCTCATCCGCCGTCTCCGCCCCGATATACAGCTGACGATCTTCCGCGGCTCCGTCGGCACCCGATTGCGCAAGCTGGATGAAGGCCAGGTCGATGCGACCCTGCTCGCCTTTGCCGGCCTAAAGCGGCTTTCGATGGAAGAGGTCGTGACCGAACTTCTCGATCCCGCCGATTTTCCGCCGGCTCCCGCACAAGGAGCGATCTGCGTCGAAAGCCGCATCGGCGATCCGCGCACGGATGCCCTCATCGCCCCGATCAACGACCGCCTGACTTATGACGCCGTAACCTGCGAACGCGCTTTCCTTGCCGCGCTCGACGGCTCCTGTCGCACGCCGATCGGCGGCTTCGCGATCTGTGGCGGAGATCACCTGAAATTCTCCGGCCTGATCCTGACACCCGACGGTCGGCGCGAACATGCAATCGAAGTCGAAGGCAAGCGCTCGGATGCCGAGGCACTCGGCCTGCGCGCCGGCGAAGCCGTCCGTGCCGCGGCCGGTCCCGGCTTCTTCGACAGCTGGAGCTGACCCTTGCGGGTCGTCGTCACCCGACCTGAAATTTCAGCCGCTAGAACGGCTGAGCGGCTGAAGCTTCTGGGCCATGACCCCGTGCTTCTGCCGCTCAGCAGGGCGATACATCACCGGCAGGTAGCGACACAGGCTCTGGTCCTGCCCCATTCGGCGCTGATCGTGACCAGCGCCGAAGCATTTCGTGCACTTGGCGGCATCGACACCGGCTTGAAGATTGACCGGGATATCCAACTCTTTGCAGTTGGCGAGAAAACGGCTGCGGCAGCAAGGTCAGCAGGTTTCACCAACATCCATATCGGTTCCGGCGACGGTGCCGGACTGGCCGATCTGATCGACTCTAAATTCGAAAGCCCGGACCGTCCGCTCCTCTATCTCGCCGGAAAACCCCGTGCCGAATCGCTTGAAAATCGGCTTGAGGAACTGGGTCTGCCCGTCCGGGTAGCCGAAATCTACGAAATGATCCCGATTGATTATCACGCAGAAGAATTACGCGAACGACTGCTGACATCTCAGGCTCAGGCCGTGCTTCTCTACTCGCGGGAAAACGCCGCCCGATTTTTCGAGATCGCAGAACAGCACGCGGTCTCCCTTCCCGAAACCGCATTCCTCTGTATCAGCCCCCGCACCGCCCATGCCGTGCCCGCGGCGTTTCGCCCTCATGTAAGGATTGCCGAAACTCCGGACGAAAACGCCCTGTTCGCGCTTCTTTAACCTGCGACTGATCCAAATTCCGGCTGCGCCCCTTTCCTTAACCGGGGGCACCGACTAGGTTTTAGTGAACGCATGCAGAAAAGAGGTCGAGATGGTATCCGAAAAACCACCGCGCCGGTCCAACCCGAACAAGGAACCGGTCACGATCGACCTGACGGCGGAGGAAACCGCCGCAGTGGCCGAGCCCGTCCGCGCCAATGATAGCGACGATGTGATCGATGCGCGTGAGAACGATGCCGCCGAAACGCCGGTAGCTTCAGATATTCCGGAAGCCACGCCAATGCCGGAAACGGCAGTGACCGAAACAAAGGCCGAGGCGGAAGCTGCGACGCCGGAAACGCCACGCCTCGACGAACCGGATCCCGAACCGGTAACGGCATCTGCCAAGACGACGGAAGAAAAGGCCAAGGAAGAAGAACCGGGCCTCTTCCAGCCAAGGGCCAGAACTGAAGACTATTCGACCAGAAATGCGGCCCCGACACCATCGAAGCCCGCAACCTCGACGCTGGTCGCATCCGGCATTTTCGGCGGCATCGTCGCTCTGCTTCTGGCCGGCAGCATGCAATATGCCGGCGTCCTGCCCGGCGGCGCATCCTCGTCTTCATCGAGCGACAGCGACGTTTCTGCAGAGATCGCCTCGCTTCGTCAGGAAATCGCATCCCTCGCCAGCAGGCCAGTCGAACCTTCCGCCGATATCACAAGCCGCCTGGCTGCGCTGGAAAGCAACGCCTCGACGGGTGGCGGCGGATCGACCGAGACGGATCAGAAGTTAGCCGCCCTCGAAGCTGAGCTTACCAGCCTGAAATCGGCAAATGCAGCGGCTGCCGCAACCTCGACCCAACTGGCCGGCCGCCTGCAGCAGGCGGAAGCCCAGATCGCCGACAAAGGCCCCGAGCAGCAGGCCGCGCGCGCTGTCGCCGCAGCAGCCCTGAAGAGCGCCGTAGATCGCGGCGGCTCGTTCGAGGCAGAACTGCAGACCTACAAGACCGTCGCTGGCGACGATCCGGCAATTGCAAGCCTCCAGCCGTTCGCCGCCAAGGGCGTTCAGTCGCGCGTCGAGCTTCAGCGTCAGGTCTCCGGCGTGGCGGACAGCATGGTCGAGGCGGTCGCCCAGCCTGATCCCGATCAGGGCCTGGCCTCCAGGCTCTATTCGTCTGCCCTCTCGGTCGTGAAGGTGCGCAAGGTCGGCGACGTCACCGGCAACACACCAGAAGATATCGTCGCCCGTTTCGAGGACCGGCTTCGCTCCGGCGATTTTGCCGCCGCCGCCCGCGAATGGGAGACGCTTCCAGACGCGGCCAAGACGGCATCCCAGTCGTTCAAGCAGGAACTCGACGCCCGCATAGAGGTTGAAAATCTCGTAGGCGGCGCGTTGACCCGCGCGATTACCGGCACTCAAGGCTGAGGACGAAAAACGGAATGGTCAGACTTTTCATTTTCCTTCTCGTCGTTCTCGGTCTCGGCTGGAGCTTTGCATGGCTCGCCGATCGCCCCGGCCTGCTCTCCATCACCTGGCAGGACCACCTGATCGAGACGAGCCTGATGGTTGCCGCAACGATGGTCGTAGCGCTGATTGGCGCCGTCATGCTTTTGTGGTGGATCATCGGCATCATCTGGACCTCGCCTTATTCGGTCCGCCGTTATTTTCGCGCCCGCAAGCGCGACCGTGGTTATCAGGCGCTGTCGACTGGCCTGATCGCGGCCGGCGCCGGCAACGCGCTTCTTGCCCGAAAGATGAGCATCCGTACCCGCAATCTGCTCAGCGCTGACCAGGAACCGCTGATCCACCTTCTCGATGCGCAAGCCGCTCTCATCGAAGGCAAATATGACGACGCCCGTGCCAAGTTCGAGAGCATGTCGAACGATCCCGAAACGCGCGAACTCGGACTGCGCGGCCTCTACATGGAAGCGCGCCGCCTCGGTGCCAACGAAGCGGCCCGGCAATATGCCGAAAAGGCCGTCGAACACGCGCCTTACCTGCCCTGGGCATCCCAGGCGACGCTGGAATCCCAGAGCCAATCCGGCCGCTGGGACGAGGCCTTGGAAACGCTGGCGCAACAGCGTGCTGCCAATATCATCAGCAGGTCCGAAGCCGACCGCCTGAGAGCGGTTCTCCTGACCGCCCGCGCGGGCGAGCGACTGGAAAGCGACCCGAGCGGTGCCCGCGAAGATTCCACCGATGCACTGAAACTGGCCAAGGACCTCGTCCCCGCCGCTATCATCTGTGCCAAGGCGCTGCTGCGGCAGGAAAATATCAAGAAGGCCGCATCGGTCCTGGAAGGCGTTTGGAAGCTTTCGCCGCATCCGGATATCGCCCGCACTTATATCCGCGCCCGCAGCGGCGATAGCACGCTCGACCGGCTGAAACGCGCCGAAAAGCTAGAGGCCATGCGTCCGAACAATATCGAGTCGCTTCTCGCCGTTTCGCAGGCAGCGCTTGATGCTCAGGATTTTGCTAAGGCCAGGGCAAGGGCGGAAGCCGCGGCTCGTGTTGAACCGAGCGAGCGGGTCTACCTGCTGCTGGCCGATATTGAGGAAGCCGAAACCGGAGATCAGGGCCGCATCCGCCACTGGATGCAGCAGGCTCTTCGCGCTTCGCGTAATGCAGCCTGGGTTGCTGACGGCTTCGTTTCGGAAAACTGGCTTCCTGTTTCGCCGGTCACCGGCAAACTCGACGTCTTCGAGTGGAAAGTGCCATTCAGCCAGTTGGAAGGTCCGCTTGTCGAAGGCAAGGTTGCTGCGGACGAAGCGATTGCCGCTCTTCCGCCTGTCATCGTGAACGAGCGGCCACCGGTGGAAACGACAAGACAAAACGCATCCGCAGAGCCGACAATCGTCATAGAAAAGAAACCGGCAAAGCCGGCAGCCGAGCCTGCTGTTGCAGCAAAGACAACAGAGCCGGAGAAAGTCATACCAGCACCTGCTAAAACGCAAGAAAATGACGCCGAACCGGTTCCATTTTTCGGGCGTCCACCGGATGATCCCGGTGTGAAGGATCAAAACGCCGACCCGACCAAAACGCGGTTACGGCTGTTTTAAGGAAAGATGGAGAAGGCCTATCGATGTTGGACCGCATACAGGCCTTTCTCCATACCCTGACATCTCATGAAGACAAGGAATTTGCACCGGACGACCCGCGGGTCGCCTTCGTTGCGCTCTGTTTCCAAGTCATGGAGGCGGATGGTGCCATCTCCAAAAAGGAACAGCAAAAATTCCGTGAACTGATCCGCCAGCGGTATGATCTCAGCGAGGATAGGCTGAAGGCGTTGATCGAGGCCGGCCACGAGGCGGGCCATGAAGCGGTTGACTATTACCGGTTCACTTCCGATCTAAGACGTCATCTCGTCAATGAAGACGACCGCGTCGAACTTCTCGGCATTCTCTGGGACATTGTCTATGCCGATGGTCAGAGAAGCGAGATCGAGGATCATGTGATTTGGAGGATCGCTGACCTTCTCGGTGTTTCTTCGCGGGATCGTGTGCTGCAGCGCCAAGAGGCAGCTGTGCGCCGCGCCGAAGAAAATGCGGAGGAGAGTAAGGACTAACTGATGCTCGTAATGCCTCCGCGAAAGACAGATTTCTTTCCCGTTCTCGTCGTTCTCCATCAGGAGCGCTCGTCGTCCGGCCGCGTTGGCCAGATGCTTCTTGAGAAGGGCTTTCCGCTCGATATCCGCCGTCCGGTTCTGGGCGAAGCATTGCCGCAAACGCTCGCCGGACATTCCGGCGCCGTCATTTTCGGTGGACCGATGAGCGCCAACGATCCCGACCCGTTCGTCAAGCAGGAGACCGACTGGATCGGTGTCCCCTTAAAGGAAAACAAGCCTTATCTCGGCATCTGCCTCGGCGCCCAGATGATGGTGCGCCACCTCGGCGGCAAGGTAGGCGCGAAACAGGGCGAGATCACCGAGATCGGCTGGTACCCCTTACGCCCGACCGAACATGGCCGGCTGCTGATGCAATGGCCGAAAATGGTCTACCATTTTCATCGCGAAGGCTTTGACGTTCCGCGCGGTGTCAAGCTTCTGGCGGAAGGTGACGCCTATCCCAACCAGGCGATCCGTTACGGCGACAATGCCTGGGGCGTGCAGTTCCACGCGGAACTGACCCGCGCGATGATGCAGCGTTGGGTCGTTCACGGCGCAGAGCGCTTCACCATGCCCAACGCGCAGCAGGGCAGCGAGCACCTCGAAGGCCGCATGATGTTCGATGCGCCGCTCAAGGCCTGGCTGTCGGAATTCCTCGATATGGTGTTCCTGAACAAAAAGGCCGTAGCAGCAGCTTCACCCCGATACGGCGCATCGATGCCGGCAACCGAAGTGGCGCAAAGCTGAGCTGCAGCGGGTGTCCGCAGCGACCGGATTAGTTGCGCTCCGGCGCTTCCAGCGTGTCGATCCTTCTGAGCTTCGAAAAGCCGAGCGCCCAGATGACGGTGACGGCAAGCGTGCCGACGCCGCCGATGACGACGGCGGGCACTGCGCCGATGAAATGCGCCATCGTGCCGGCGCGGAATTCGCCTAGCTCGTTTGAGGCCCCGACGAACACCATATTGACGGCGTTGACCCGCCCGCGCACCTCGTCTGGCGTCCAAAGTGCGATCAGCGTTTCGCGGACATAGACGGAGATCATGTCGGCCGCGCCCATGATCATCAGTGAAACGATCGAGAGCCATGGCGTCGAGGAGAGGCCGAAGATCAGCGTGCCGAGACCGAAAAAGCCGACGCCGACAAACATCGCAACCCCTGCATGATGCCGGATCGGGTGGAAGGCAAGCCAGACGGCAACGACGATCGCACCGATACCTGGTGCGGCACGCAACAGGCCGAGGCCCCATGGGCCAAGTTCGAGCACGTCACGTGCGAAGATTGGCATGAGCGCGACAGCGCCGCCGAGAAGCACCGCGAACAGATCGAGCGAGATCGCGCCGAGAACCACTTTCTCGCTGAAGATGAAACGGAACCCGGCAAGCAGATGGGCGACATCGACCTTGGCAGCCGAGGTCCGCTGCGCCGGCTTCGGGATCATGAAGACGAGAAGTGCGGCAAGCGTCAGCAATACGAACGCCACGATGTAGGCAGCCGTCGCGTTCAGCCCATAAAGCAGGCCGCCGAAGACCGGGCCGAGAATGGAGGCTGTCTGCCAGGAAGACGAATTCCAGGCGATCGCATTGGCAAGGTCCTTCTCCGGCACGAGGTTCGGCCCGAGCGACTGCACCGCCGGCCCCATGAAGGCACGCTCGATGCCGAATACGACGAGGATGGCGAAAACCAGCCAGGGTGAAAAGGCGCCGGCGACCGTCAGCCCAAGAAGCGCCGCCGCACAGCCTGCACCGATGACCATGCAGATCGCCATGATCATGCGCCGGTTATACCGATCGGCCACCGTACCCGTGACAAGGATAAGCAGCAGCGAAGGCAGGAACTGGAACAGTCCGATCAGACCCAGATAGAGCGGGTTGCGGGTTTCATCATACATCTGCCAGCCGACCGAAACGCTGATGATCTGGATGGCGAAGCCAGCGAAGAACCGCGACAGGAAGAACTTTGTGTAGGACGAATGGCGAAAAGCTGCAAAGCGGTCGTCAGAGGCAGGAATGGACATCACAAGCGACTTTCAGTGGACCGTCATGGACGAATTCGCGTAGCGCCACTGTTAAACATGCTGAAACTGCGGCGGGTGCGACACTTGCCCGTTAGTTCCCCAATGTCTACATGTCTGTCAACTTGGAATTTGTGGGCCGACCGCCGCGATCCTGAAGGATGGGGCCTGGCAACAAGATTGGAGACCTGAATGCTCGCCCTGTTTCAGACCATTGACCTGGCCTTGAACCTCTACACCTGGATATTGATCGCCAGCGCCATCTTCTCCTGGCTCTTCGCCTTCAACGTTATCAATTCGAGCAACCAGTTCGTCGATGCCATCGGCCGCTTCCTCTATAACGTCACGGAACCAGTCCTGCGCCCGATCCGTCGTGTCATGCCCAATCTCGGCGGAATCGACATCTCCCCGATCATTGTTCTGCTGCTGATCTTCTTCCTGCGTTCCTTCATGTGGACGACCCTCTACCCGATCTTCGCGTGACTTCGATAAGCGTTCACGCCGACCATATAAGGCTGAGCATCAAGCTCACCCCGAATGGCGGCCGCAACGCGATCGATGGTATCGAGACGGATGCGGAGGGTAACGCGTTTCTCAAAGCGCGTGTCTCTGCGGTGCCGGAAGATGGCAAGGCCAACAAGGCGCTGATCACACTTCTCTCAAAGAAGCTGCGCGTGCCGAAAAGCTCGATATCTTTCATCTCCGGTGAAACGGCGCGTAAAAAAATCCTCCGGATCGATGGCGACCCGGAGGATTTGAAAGTGAAGATCGAAAGCCTGATTGGCTGATTACTTCTGGGCCTTGTAGCGGTCGATCGCCTCGACGATCAGGCGCTTTGCGACGTCGACATCCTGCCAGCCGCCGATCTTGACCCACTTGCCGGGCTCCAGATCCTTGTAGTGCTCGAAGAAGTGCTCGATCTGCTTCAGCGTGATTTCCGGCAGATCGGTGTAGTTCTTGATCTTGTCGTAGCGCTGGGTCAGCTTCGGAACCGGAACGGCGAGGATCTTTTCGTCCTTGCCGCCATCGTCTTCCATGATCATCACGCCGATCGGACGAACGTTGATGACGCAGCCCGGAACCAGCGGACGGGTGTTGCAGATCAGAACGTCGCACGGGTCGCCGTCTTCGGAAAGCGTGTGCGGTATGAAGCCGTAGTTACCCGGATAGGTCATCGGCGTGTAGAGGAAACGGTCGACGATCAGAGCACCGGCTTCCTTGTCCATCTCGTACTTGATCGGCTGACCGCCAACCGGCACCTCGACGATGACGTTGACGTCTTCAGGCGGGTTCTTGCCGATGGAAATTGCATCGATACGCATCGTGATCCTCAATTAGGTTCAATTCACCAAGCGTCGATAGCGAAAATCCGGCTCCAAGGCAATAAGCCATTGAATTGACGGGGGCCGGTCACGCAAGGAGAGGAAAGTTATTCCCCGACACGCCCCAAGGGCGCATCAGCTCTGCCAGACGAAGCCGACTTTCTTCAGTTGCGAACCACCGAAATCCTCCATTCCCTCAACGGCATCGTTGCCACCGTGACGGCGGAAGAAGCGGATCGCATGATCGCTGTCCTCCAGGCACCAGACGACCAAACCGCGGCAACCGAGCGAAGTCAAAAGCTTGCGGCTTTCGCCGAAGAGCCGCCGTCCCAGCCCGATACCCTGGAATTCCGGCCGCAGATAGATCTCGTAGATTTCGCCGTCATAGGGCAGCGCCCGGGCCCGGTTGAGGCCAACCGTCGCATAACCGGCAATCTCACCGGCGACGTCAACCACGAGAAGCGTTGCCGGCCCGTCCGTTGCCTTGCGCCACCATTTCTCGCCACGACGTTCCAGCATCTGGATCAACGGCTTGTGCGGAATGAGACCCGCATAGGCCTGCACCCAGCTCTGCCGGTGTACATCCGAGATGGCTCGGGCATCCTGCGGATCTGCCCGCCGAACATCGATAGACAACGTCTTCATAACGCGACTTTAGGTCCTGCTATGCGGGCTCCGCCATCGGTCAATCATTAACCAGACGGATTGCCCACAGAGTTCTGATGGGGACAATGTCCATCGAGTTAACGCTTTTTTAACCTCGGTTACAAGCTGTGCGATTTGCAGGAACACAAAAAAGCCCGGCTTGTGGCCGGGCTTTTCACAACTAGATTTCAGGACGGCTTAGAGAGCTGCCTTCGACTTGTCGAAGCGCTTGCGGTCGTTGGCGTCGAGATAGATCTTGCGAAGACGGATCGACTTCGGCGTGACTTCCATCAGCTCGTCGTCCTGGATCCAGGAGAGCGCGCGGTCGAGCGTCATGCGGATCGGCGGGGTCAGGCGGACGGCTTCGTCCTTGCCGGCCGAACGGATGTTCGTCAGCTGCTTGCCCTTCAGAACGTTGACTTCGAGGTCGTTGTCACGGGTGTGGATGCCGATGATCATGCCGGCATAGACCTTCTCGCCCGGCTCGATAATCATCGGGCCGCGGTCTTCCAGGTTGAACATGGCGTAAGCAACAGCTTCACCGGCCTGGTTGGACAGAAGAACACCGTTGGTACGACCGGCAATTTCACCCTTGTAAGGCTGATAATCATGGAACAGGCGGTTCATGATCGCCGTGCCGCGTGTGTCGGTCAGAAGTTCAGACTGGTAGCCGATCAGGCCACGGGTCGGAGCGAGGAACTTCAGACGAACGCGGCTGCCGCCCGAAGGACGCAGTTCGGTCATCTCGGCCTTGCGCTCGGACATCTTCTGAACGACGACGCCGGAATGTTCTTCATCGACGTCGATGACGACTTCTTCGATCGGCTCCATCGTGGTGCCGTTCTCGTCCTTGTGCATGACCACGCGCGGACGCGAAACGGCAAGCTCGAAGCCTTCGCGACGCATGGTTTCGATCAGAACGGCAAGCTGAAGTTCGCCGCGGCCGGACACGTAGAACGAATCCTTGCCTTCAGCTTCTTCGATCTTCAGCGCAACATTGCCTTCGGCTTCCTTGAACAGACGATCACGGATGACGCGGCTCGTCACCTTGTCGCCTTCGGTGCCGGCAAGCGGGCTGTCGTTGACGATGAAGGACATGGTAACGGTCGGCGGATCGATCGGCTGAGCCTGCATGGCCTCGGTCACCGAAGGATCGCAGAACGTGTCGGCAACGGTGCCCTTGGACAGACCGGCAATGGCGACGATGTCACCAGCGATCGCTTCGTCGATGGCAGTACGCTCGATGCCGCGGAATGCGAGGATCTTGGAAATACGGCCGGTTTCAACCGTCTTGCCGTCCTGGGACAGAACCTTGACGGCCTGGTTCGGCTTGATCGAACCGGAAGCGACGCGACCGGTGATGATACGGCCGAGGAACGGGTTGGCTTCGAGAAGCGTACCGATCATGCGGAACGGGCCTTCTTCGACTGTCGGCTCAGGAACGTGCTTGAGCACGAGATCGAGCAGCGGTGCCAGACCTTCGTCCTTCGGGCCTTCCGGGTTGACGTTCATCCAGCCATCGCGACCCGAACCGTAGAGGATCGGGAAGTCGAGCTGCTCGTCGGTGGCGTCGAGGTTTGCGAACAGGTCGAAAACTTCGTTGATGACTTCTTCGTGGCGACCGTCCGGACGGTCGATCTTGTTGATCGCGACGATCGGCTTGAGGCCGACCTTCAGCGCCTTGCCGACGACGAACTTGGTCTGCGGCATCGGGCCTTCAGACGAGTCGACCAGAACGATCGCACCGTCCACCATCGAAAGAATACGTTCGACTTCGCCGCCGAAGTCGGCGTGGCCGGGGGTATCGACGATGTTGACGCGAACGCCCTTCCATTCAACCGACGTCGCCTTGGCGAGAATCGTGATGCCGCGTTCCTTTTCGAGATCGTTCGAGTCCATGACGCGTTCTGCAACGCGCTGGTTTTCGCGGAACGAGCCCGACTGTTTCAGGAGCTCGTCAACGAGCGTCGTTTTGCCATGGTCAACGTGCGCGATGATCGCGATGTTGCGAAGTGCCATATTAGAGGTTCTCTGAAGTTGGGGCGCAACAATCACGGGGCCACGCCAATTTCGTTGGCGCGCTCATACCCCGTTTTTTGCAAATGCGAAAGGGGGGCCGAGCGCAACGGCTTAATCCATGGGTCTATTCGGCGACGAGACCGCTCCTTCTCAACAATGCAAGCAGGAGAAGCGGCAGGAGAGTGGTGATGAGAATGGCGATGAACGCCATGGCCATGCCGAGCCCGATCGACCCCTGTTCGAACTGACGCCAGATGAAGGTGGCGATCGTCTGCATGCCGACCGGCGCGATGACGACGGACGCTACCAGCTCACGCGAGGCAAGCGCAAAAACGAGCAGCATGGCCGAGGCGAGGCTCGGAAACACGAGCGGCAGAAGGATACGGCGGAAGGCCGTGATGCCGGACGCGCCGAACACGCGGGCTGCGGCTTCGAGATTGTCACCGATCTGCTGGAAGGCGGCCGTGGAGTAACGCATCGTCTGCGGCAGCAGGATGCAGCAGTAGGCGAGCAGCAGGATGAACGGCGTATTGTAGGGAGTCGCCGGCAGCCACGGCATGTTCCAGGCGAGGATCAGGCCGACGGCAACGACGATGCCGGGAAGCGCATTCGGAATGATCGTCAGGCTGTCGATCGCCAGCCGCCCGCGGATTTTCGTCTTCACCACCGTGTAAGCGGCTGTCACCCCGATGAGACCCGTAATCAGCGCCGTACCGATACCGAGCGAGAAGCTATTGGCCAGCGCGCCGAGTGCGCCTGCACTGTTCTGGAAAACCTGCAGGAAATTGTCGAAGCTCATGTTGTCGAACGCCAGCCCGCCGGAAATCGTCCGCGACATGGCGGTGGCAAGGATCGACAGAAGCGGTACGCCGGTGGCAAGGAACGAGACGATGATGAAAGCCGTAAGTACCGGCCACTTCATCGCCCCGAGCGGCCGCTTGTCCTTGGCGGTCGGCTTACCGTTGACCGTCTGGTAGGAGCGGCGCGCGAGAATCCAGCGCTGGCCGAGGAATGTCACAATTGACAGACCGACCAGCAGCAGCGACATGATCGAGGCACCCGGCAGGTCGATCGGCCAGTCGGAAATGCGAAGATCGATGCCGGTGACGAGAACCTGGAAACCGGCACGACGGCCAAGCGCTGCCGGTGTGCCATATTCCTCGATCGCCGCGGCGAATACCAGCATCAGGCTGGCGGCAAGACCCGGTGCGGAAAGCGGCAGCGTGATCCGCCAGAAGGCGCGTGCAGGTGTTGCGCCGAACACGCGGCCGACATCCGCATACCGCGCGCCAACCGCTTCGACCGTGCGCGACACGGCGAAATAGACAACCGGAAACGTGTTGAACGCCATGACCATGGTCATGCCGGCCAGAGAAAACAGGAAGGGCGAAAGATTGAAACCAAGCAGCTGCTGCAGATACCCGCGCGGCTGCAGCGTCATGATCCAACCGAGCGTGGCGATATAAGGCGGGATCATGAAGGGCACGAGCAGGAGCACATCGAACAGCGCCGCGCCCGGCACGCGATAGAGCGCGCGAAACACGCCGAGCGGCACTGCGACCACGGCCGAAGCCAGCACGACGCAGAAACCGAGCAGGACCGTGTTGCCGGCCATGCCGATCAAGGCACCGTCATTCAGCGTGGCAATGAAGGAGGAGAACGGCTTCGCAAACGAGCCTTGGCCAAGCTCGGGGAAAATGCTCTGCATGACGACGGCGGCAAACGGGACGGCGACGACCAGAAGCAGCCCCGCAATCGCAAGCCATGCCGCCGGGGCCGGTCCGCCAACGCTTTTTGCCGACATGGTTCAGTCCTTCATGTCCTGTCGCAGCATTCTTCAAACCACCCGATCCGGTGGCCTTAAAAATGATGCGCGACGTTCAAAACAAAACAGCGCCGCCTGCCCGAAGGCTGGCGGCGCCGCAAAGAGAATTACTTGCCGCCGAAGATCTTGGTGATCTCGCCGAGCGTTTCCTTGCGCTTGCCGTAAACGGCAGCGTTATCGAACTTCAGGAGCTTCAGGTCGCTGATCAGCGGACGATCGGCAGCAACGTCGGAGCGGGCCGGCATCAGCATCTGGGCGGCAACCATCTTCTGGCCGGCGTCGGACAGCATGTAGTCGATGAACTTCTTGGCCTCGTCCTGGTTTTTGGACGAGTTGAGGATCATCGCCGGACGCGGTGCAATGACAGTGCCGGAAGCCGGGAAGACGACCTCGACGCTTTCACCCTTCTTGGCGGCGGCAAGCGTGATGTAGTCGACCGCGCCGAAGACGGCAGCCTTGGCACCCTGCAGAACCGGGTTCAGCGCTTCGGCATTGGCACCGGCAATGATCGCGCCGTTTGCCTGCAGATCCTTGAACAGCTTGAAATCGTCCTGGCCGGCAAGGGCAGCCGTCAGTTCGAAGGACGAGCCGGACTGTGCCGGGTCGGGAATGTTGACCATGTCCTTGTATTCCGGCTTGGTCAGGTCAGCCCATTCGGACGGCTTAGGCGTGCCGCTCTTGGTGTTCCAGGCAATGCCGAGAGCCGAGATGCCCTGTGCGACGGCATAGTCGGACTTGAGGAAATCCGGAACCTTGGCAGCGTTGGGGCTGGAATACTTGACCAGCCAGCCGCGCTTTTCGAAGTCGGTCGCGGTATCCCAGGAAGCCGAGATCAGAACGTCGACGACCGGGTTCGATGCTTCCGCTTCGATACGGGCCATGACCTTGCCGGTGGTCGCCTGGAAGACATTGACCTTGATGCCGGTTTCCTTGGTGAAACCTTCCGACATCTTGTCGATCAGGCTCTGCGGGCCGGCGGTGTAGACGGTGATGTCGGCATGCGCGACACCGGCCATCAGGACGGCGGCAACGGCGCCAAGTGTAATGCTCTTCAACGACTTGAACATGTCCCAAAACTCCTGTTGGGGTGAATGCTTATGGATGCGGATGAACTGGATTTTCGAACCAGCGGATCTGGTCGAGATCGATGGAAAGACCGACGCCATCGCCGGGCTTCAGCTTGTGGCGGCTCAGGACCTGCAGCTCGACCTGATCGGCACCGATCAACGAGACGGTTGCCAGATGCCCGTCGCCCCGGAACTGCGAGCGCAACACGCTGGCGGCCACTCGATCCGGCTGGATTTCGCCGGGCGTGATCGCCGACACGGGAATGAGAATGCTACGCGAGCCGGACGGGCCTTGATCGGCGCGCATCAGGGCGACGTCGCTATTTCCGAAGAACCAGCAGGCATCGCGGTTTTGCAACTCGGCAATGCCACCCAGTCGCAGGAAGTCCGCAACTTCGGGGGTCGCCGGCTGCGCCACCAGTTCGTCCGGGCTCGCGAGCTGTTCGATCAACCCGCCGCGCATGACGGCGACCTGATCGGCAAGCGTCAGCGCTTCCGAGTGATCATGGGTGACATAGATGGCGGTGAGGCCGAGCGAGGCGATCAGTTCCGCCAGTTCGCCAACCATGTTTTCGCGCAATTCGCGGTCGAGATTGGAAAGCGGCTCGTCGAACAGGATAAGCTGCGGCTCAGCGACGATCGCCCGCGCGATCGCCACGCGCTGCTGCTGACCGCCTGAAAGATCGCTCGGCCGGCGAGCGGCATAGGCGGAAAGCCCGACGCGCTCCAGCGCATGCATGGTGCGTTGCTCGCGCTCGGCGCGACCGATGCCGCGCATCTTGAGCGGAAAGGAGACATTGCCGCCGACCGTCATATGCGGCCAGAGCGCGTAATCCTGGAAAACCATGCCGAGATTGCGCTTTTCCGGCGGCGCGAATGCACCGCTCGTGGCATCGGCAACCACCTGGCCGGCGATCGAGACGGAACCCTTGCTTGGCGCCAGAAGCCCGGCCACCAACCGCAGGAGCGTGGTCTTGCCGCAACCGGAAGGACCGAGAAGCGCCAGCGTCTTGCCCTGCCCCAGCGCCACATCGATGCCTTTCAGCACCGGCGTTGCACCATAGTGCAGCTCCAGTCCGGCCGTCGATACGGCAACGTTGCGTGCAAGGCTATCAATTGTCATGGGAACCGGCGTCGGCAGAAGATGATGCCGGTTCCATAGTCAGCCTGCATGACAGGCGGGTTACATTTTTATGACACCAAGATGACAGTTGTTCGCGAAGAGCGGGATAAGATCAGGCGTCACCGCCCGAAAGCTCAGCCACCATCGCCAATCCCTTCTTCTTCAGCATCGCCGTCGGATCAGGCAGCTTGCCGCGGAAAGCCTTGTAGGTGACTTCCGGATCGATCGAGCCGCCGACAGAATAGATGTTGTTCTTGAGCTTGCGCGCCATCACCGGATCGAAGGCATTGCCGACCTCTTCAAAGGCCGAGAATGCATCCGCATCCAGCACTTCCGACCACATGTATGAGTAATACCCGGCCGCATATCCCTCTCCGGAAAACACGTGCTGGAAATGCGGCGTTGCGTGGCGCATGACGAGCGAGGCCGGCATTTTCAGTTCCGACAGGATTTCGGCCTGCACCGCCATCGGATCATCCGCAGGAGCCCGCGTGTGAAACGCCATGTCGACCAGTGCCGACGAGGTGAACTCGACCGTCGCGAAACCGGCATTGAAGGTGCGCGCCGCCAGAACCTTGTCGAGCAGCTCCTTCGGCATCGGCTTGCCGGTCTCGTAATGCACCGCATATTTTTCGAGGATTTCCGGCACCGTCAGCCAGTGTTCGTAAAGCTGCGACGGCAGTTCGACGAAATCGCGCGACACGCTCGTTCCGGAGACGGACGGATAGGTCACATCCGAGAGCATGCCGTGCAGCGCATGGCCGAACTCGTGGAAGAGCGTGCGGGCGTCATCGAGCGAAAGCAGAGCAGGCTTGCCTTCCGCCGGCTTGGCGAAATTGCAGACATTGTAGATGATCGGCAGCTCGCCCTTAGCACCATTCTTCAATGGCAGTTTGTGCTGCGACTGGAACGAACTCATCCACGCGCCGGACCGCTTGGAGGACCGGGCGAAATAATCGCCGAGGAACAGTGCCTTCAGCGCACCGCTCTCGTCGCGCAGCTCGAACACCCGCACATCCGGATGATAGGCGGCAATGCCTTTCAGCTCGGCCAGCGTCACGCCGAACAGCCGCTTGGCAACATCGAAACAGGCTTCGATGACCTTTTCCAGCTGCAGATAGGGCTTAAGCTCGGATTCGGAGAAGGAGAAGGTCCGCTCGCGCAGCTTCTCGGCATAATAACGCCAGTCCCACGGCATGACCGGGTGGTTCTTGCCCTCTTCCGCCACCAGCTTGCCGAGGCTTGCTTCTTCTTCCAGCGCCTTGGAACGCGCCTTGTCCCAGACCTTGTGCAGCAGGTCGTTCACGTTGTCGGCGGTCTTTGCCATCGTGTTGTCGAGCTTCAGGGCCGCAAAGTTTTCATAACCCAGAAGCTTTGCCTTTTCCGCACGCAGCGCTAGCGTCTCGCGAACGATCGCTACATTGTCCCGCGCACCACCGTTTTCACCGCGCGCCACCCAGGCCTTGAACGCCTGCTCGCGCAGGTCGCGCCGGGCCGAGAATGTCAGGAACGGCTCGATGATCGAGCGCGACAGCGTCACCATATAGCCGTCGGCCTCGCCGCGATCCCTGGCGGCAGCAGCCATCGCATCGCGCAGAAAATCCGGCAGGCCTTCCAGCTCGGCCTCGTCGGTCAGCTTCAACGACCATTCCTTCTCGTCTCCGAGAACATTCTGGCCGAACTGCGCACCGAGACCGGCAAGCTTTTCGCCGATCGAAGAAAGCCGGTCCTGCTCGGGCTTCTCAAGCTTGGCACCCGATTTGACGAAGCCTTTCCAGTGGCGCTCCAGCACCCGCTCCTGCTCGAGCGTCAAGCCAAGCTCCGCCCGCTTTTCCCACAAAGCATCGATGCGACCGAAAAGAGCGGCATTGGTGCCGATCTTCGAATAATGCCGTGACATTTTCGGCGCGATTTCCCGCTCCAGCGCCTGGATCGTCTCGTTCGTATGCGCGCCGGCCTTGCCCCAGAACAGGGAGGAGACGCGGGAAAGCTCGTCACCGGCAATTTCCAGCGCCACGACGGTGTTCTCAAAGCTAGGCGCTTCCGGATTGTTGGCGATAGCGTCGATCTCCGCCTCGTGGCTTGCCAGAGCCACCTCGAAAGCGGGAGCGAAATCCTCGTCTTTCACGAGATCGAACCGCGGCAGGCCTTCATGCCCGCTCCAATCGACAAGGGCACGGTTGACGGAAGCGTTGGCCATAAGGGAAATCCTTCTGCGATTCTGATTTGTTTCTGGTCTACAGGATAGGTTGTCGAGTGTCTGGATCAAGTACGACAAAGCGAAGCTTCACGCAGTCGTTCCACGCGGCGGCGAGCTTTTCCGTTTGCGGCCACGCGGAAAGATAGTAAGTCAACCTTATGAGCCTTCCAGTCAAAATCTCCCATGATGTGCCGCAAGGCGATATCCTGGGTCTGTTGATCGTCGATACCGCGCGTGCATTGCGAACGGCGTTTGAAAATCGCATCAACGCGGCAGGGCTGGGCCTCACCCCCGGCGAGGCAAGGGCGCTGATACACATCGCCGATCATGAAGGCAGCCGGCAGCTCGATATTGCCTCGCAGATGAGCGTCGAGCCGATGACGCTCTGCACCTATCTCGACAAATTGCAGACACTTGGTCTGATCGAGCGCCATAAATGCGCAGCCGATCGGCGCGCCAAGCGGATTGCCCTGACAAATACGTCGGATGACATGATCCGCAGGATCCGCGCCGAGCTCCACGTCATTCTCGACCATGCGACATCCGGCCTGTCTCTGGAGGCAAAAAGCCAACTGGAAGCGTCGCTTTCCGCGGTGAACAGGAATCTCCAGGAGACCTCTCCTCCCGCTCCAACGGGTGCCGATGAGCGACGCTGATACCGCCGCCCGCCCGACAATCATGACGGAGCGGCGCACGAGCGTCATCGGTGCGCTTCTGACTGCAATCGGGCCAGTGTCGATGGCGGTCTACACACCCGCCATGCCGGAACTGGTTCGCGCTTTCGGCACGACGGAATCCGCCATCAAGCTGTCGCTCTCGCTTTATTTCGGCGGCTTCGCCTTAGCCCAGTTGCTCGCCGGCCCCGTTTCCGATGCCTATGGCCGGAGAAAAGCCTCGATTGCCTTCCTGACGATCTATGTTCTGGGCTCGCTGATCGCAGCCATGGCGATCGACGTCGACTGGATCCTCGCAGGACGACTGATCCAGGGGATCGGCGCTTCGGTCGGCGTCACCGTTGCCCGTGCCGCCGTTCGCGACCAGTTTCTCGGCATACAGGCCGCGCGGATCATGAACATGATCGGCATCATTCTGGCGATCGGTCCAGCGCTCGGACCGACCATCGGCGGACTTGCCCTTTCCGCCTTCGGCTGGCAGTCGATCTTCCTGCTGATGATCGCCTTCGGCGCGAGCGCATTGCTGACCTGCGTCTTTGCGCTCAAGGAAACAGCCGTTCCGGACCGGTCGCGCCTGCGGCCCGTCACGCTGGTAAAAACCTATGCCGGCCTGATCACCGACCTGCGCTTTCTCTTTCCCTCGCTCATTCTCGGCGGCTCGATCGGCGCGCTTTATGCCCAGGGCACCATGCTGCCCTTTGTCCTGATCGATGTGGTCGGCCTCAGCCCGACGCAATTCGGCCTCGGCATGCTGGCGCAGACCGGCTCTTACCTGACGGGTTCGATCACTCTGCGCATGATCTCCGGCCGCGTATCCGGTCCCGCCGCGGTTGCGATCGGCATCGGCTTCTGCGGAACAGGCGGCTTCCTGATGCTGTTGTCCGTACACCTGCTCGATCCGACATTCCTGTCGATCATGGTCCCGGTCGGCATCTGCACCTTCGGCATCGCCTTTCTGACGCCGCATGTCGTCACCTCCGGCCTCGCCGCATTTCCGAAGGTCGCAGGCTCAGCCTCCGCACTGATGGGCTTTATCCAGATGGGCGGCGGCTTTCTCGGCGGGCTGGTGGCTGCCTCTTTCGCAAACCCGCTCACCTCATTCGGCACGATCATCCCGGTGATGGAATTCACGGCGGTCACGGCCTATCTCGCCCATCACTTCATCAGCCGCCGGCAATAAAAAACCCCGCTGCGATGACAGCGGGGCCTGATCGGATAAATCGGTAAACCCGATTATTTCAGCTGGTTGCGCTTGGCGAGCGTGCGCAGGCGCAGCGAATTGAGCTTGATGAAGCCGGCTGCATCCTTCTGGTCGTAGGCGCCGTGATCGTCTTCGAAGGTGACGAGCTGGTCGGAATAGAGCGACTTGGCGCTTTCGCGGCCGATCACCATGACATTGCCCTTGTAGAGCTTCAGCGTCACTTCGCCTTCGACATGTTCCTGGCTCTTGTCGATCAGGGCCTGCAGCATTTCGCGCTCCGGCGAGAACCAGAAGCCGTAATAAATTAGCTCGGCATATTTCGGCATCAGCTCATCCTTGAGGTGAGCAGCGCCGCGATCGAGCGTGATCGATTCTATTGCGCGGTGAGCAGCCAGCAGGATCGTGCCGCCGGGGGTCTCGTAGACGCCACGCGACTTCATGCCGACGAAGCGGTTTTCAACGAGATCGAGACGGCCGATGCCGTTGTCGCGACCGTAGTTGTTGAGCTGGGCCAGCAGGGTTGCCGGCGACATGGCGACACCATTGATCGAGACGGCATCACCCTTGTTGAAGCCGATCTTGATCGTGGTTGCCTGGTCGGGAGCGGCTTCCGGCGAAATCGTGCGCATATGCACGTATTCCGGGGCCTCGACGGCCGGATCTTCGAGAACCTTGCCCTCGGAAGACGAGTGCAAGAGGTTGGCATCGACGGAGAACGGCGCTTCACCCTTCTTGTCCTTGGCAACCGGGATCTGGTGCTGTTCGGCAAAGTTCAAAAGATCCGTACGGCTCTTGAACGTCCAGTCGCGCCACGGAGCGATGATCTTGATATCCGGGTTCAGCGCATAGGCCGACATTTCGAAACGAACTTGGTCGTTGCCCTTACCGGTCGCGCCGTGCGCGATCGCATCGGCGCCGGTCTTCTTGGCGATCTCGATCAGGTGCTTGGAGATCAGCGGACGGGCGATCGACGTGCCAAGCAGATAGACGCCTTCATAAACGGCATTGGCGCGGAACATCGGGAAAACGAAGTCACGGACGAATTCTTCGCGGACATCCTCAATGAAGATTTCCTTGATGCCCAGCATCTCGGCCTTCTTGCGCGCAGGCTCGAGCTCTTCGCCCTGGCCAAGGTCGGCCGTGAAGGTCACGACTTCAGCGTTGAGTTCGGTCTGCAGCCATTTCAGGATGATCGAGGTGTCGAGACCGCCGGAATAGGCGAGGACGACCTTCTTTACGTCTTTCGGGAGTGCCATGATGAATATGTCCGTCTGCGGGTGGCGGCGGAGACAAATCCGCCGAAATTGGATCGCCGAAGTTTTTAGCGAGTTTCTGGGGCCGTGCAAGGAAAACCCGGAGAAACAGCGTCAGAGATGACGCCGCACGTTCATCCGCTGGTGAAGGATGCGGATGATTGTGAGGTGCGTATCTGTCTGACGGTAGATAACGACGTGAGATCTGAAGGACAGCGCGAGATAGTTTCGTTTCAGATCCGGCATCATGCGGCCGGATCGAACCCCTTCCGCAAGCATTCGGCACACATCCCGGAGTTCGAAAGTATAGGCTTCGGCCTTCTCGAAGCCCCAATGCTCTTCCGTAGTCGTAGATTTCGTCGATATCGGCTTCGGCCTTTGGCGAGAAGACAAGTGCCTTCATCGTTGTGTGCGCTGAGCCCTTTTGCGCTCGATGAAAGCACCGAAATCGAACGGCTGCGGCTCTCCCGAAGCCTCGCCTTCATCAATCGCGGCCCGAAGCGCCTCGATCTCGTCCTCTTCGCTTTACTTCAGAAGCCTCAGCGCCTCTTCGATCACTTCGCTTTCGGAAGCATAACGTCCGTCATCCACCTGCTTCTTGACATAGGCGGCCGTTTCTTCATCCACCCTGATCGATATGATCTCGCCCATCGGCTTGGCTCCGCTTCAATATCCCGTCATGTTGACGGGGTAGCGATAGATACCATATCCCCCCGGACCTTTGAACAGCAGCGTCATAGAGGAGACCGACCCATGACCGTTACTCATCCCGCTCTGAAAAAGGACAATGTCGCCGTCATCACCGGAGCCGCTTCCGGCATCGGGCTTGCAGCGGCCAAGGAGTTTGCTCGGCAGGGCCTATCCGTCGTGCTTGTCGATCTGGAGGGGGAAAAGCTCGTCGAGGCCTGTCGCGAAGTGACGGCACTTGCCGAAGGCGGCGAACACGATGTCGCGGCGATCGGCACCGATGTGTCGAAGCCGGACGAGATCGCAGCGCTTGAGCGGGCCATCATCCAGCGTTTCGGCCGCGTCCATGTGCTGATGAACAATGCCGGCATCCAGCCCGGCAGCAGCATTTTCGGCCCGCAGGCGAACTGGGAAAACGTGCTCGCCGTCAACCTGATGGGCGTCGTCAACGGCAGCCGCATCTTCGGCCCCGCGATGATCGCCCATGGCGAACCGGCATTGATCATCAATACCGGCTCTAAACAGGGCATCACCACGCCACCGGGAGACCCCGCCTACAACGTCTCCAAATCCGGCGTAAAAACCTTCACGGAAGCGTTGCAGCACGAGCTACGCAACACCGAAGGCTGCCAGGTTTCGGCGCACCTTCTGATCCCCGGCTTCGTCTTCACCCCGCTTGCAGCCAATGGCCGGACGGAAAAGCCGGAAGGCGCATGGACCTCGGAACAGACGGTCGAGTTCATGATGGAAAGCCTCGGTCGCGGCGACTTCTACATTCTCTGCCCCGACAACGATGTCGATCGCGCCACAGACGAGCGCCGCATGGCCTGGGCGATCGGCGACGTGATCGAAAACCGCCCGCCGCTTTCCCGCTGGCACCCGGACTTTGCCGACGCATCAAAACAATTCATCAACAACCGTTGATTGATCGAATTGGCATGGGCTCGAAAGCCGGATAAACGGGATCGACGATCCTCCGGCTTTCGAGAACGACCATGGAATTCCTGCCGAGCCTGCCGACCCTTATTGCCTTCACCGCCGCCGGTCTTCTCCTGTCGATCACGCCGGGGCCGGACATGACATTGTCGATCAGCCGCGCGATCAGCGAAGGCCGCAAGACGGCGCTGCTTGTCGTGCTCGGAACGAACTTCGGCATCGTCTGCCACACACTTCTGGTGGCCTTCGGCATCTCGGCGCTGATCACCGCCTCGCCGACAGCCTTCTTCATCCTGAAAACCGGTGGTGCGGCCTATCTTCTCTGGCTGGCCATCCAGGCAATCCGTTTCGGCTCCAGCCTCTCGGTCGAAAAGGTCGAGCGGCCGCAAAGCAGCGCACTCGCCAGCATGTCGCTCGGTTTTTGGGTCAACATCCTCAACCCCAAGGTCATCATCTTCTTCATGACCTTCCTGCCGCAATTCGTCTCGGCGCAGGATCCGCATGTCACCGGAAAGCTGATCTTCTTCGGGCTTTATTTCATCGCCATCGGCATGCCGATCAACGTCATCGTCGTGCTGGCTGCAGACAGGCTTTCAAACTGGCTGCAGGCCAATCCGAAAGTCCTGCGCGGCATCGACTACACCTTTGCCGGCGTCTTCTCGATCTTCGCGGCAAAAATCTTCTTCACACAGGCGCGCTGACAAATGACGCGCTGACCAGCGTCAGCCGATCAGCAGCGCGTCGTCGTCCAGCGTCTCGCCACGCATCTTGCGGAACATGGCGATCAGGTCCTCGACCTGCAGGTCCTTGCGGCTATCGCCGCTGACATCGAGAATGATCTCGCCGCCATGCAGCATGATCGTGCGGTGGCCGAAATCCAGGGCCTGACGCATCGAATGCGTCACCATCAGCGTCGTCAGCTTGCGCTCCGAGACGACGCGCTGGGTAAGCTTCATGATGAACTCCGCCATGCCCGGATCGAGCGCCGCCGTATGCTCGTCGAGCAGAAGCACATCCGAACCAGCCATCGTCGCCATGACCAGCGACACCGCCTGGCGCTGACCGCCGGAGAGAAGATCCATGCGGTCCTTCATCCGATTTTCAAGCCCCAGATTAAGTTCGGCAACCCGCTCGCGAAAGAGCTCGCGGCGGCGCGGGCCGAGCGCCGAGCGCAGGCCGCGGATCTCGCCACGGCGTGCCGCAAGAGCAAGATTTTCCTCGATCGACAAGGAGCCACAGCTGCCCGCCAGCGGATCCTGGAACACGCGGGCGACCAGACCGGCACGCGCGGATGTCGACTTGCGCGTCACATCCGTATTTCCGATCATTACCTTGCCTTCGCTCGCCAGCACGTCGCCGGCAAGAACGCCGAGCAGGGTCGACTTGCCCGCACCGTTGGAGCCGATCACGGTCACGAAGGAACCTTCCTCGATCGTCAGATTGACGCCCTTGAGCGCCTCCTTCTGCAGCGGCGTGCCCTTGCCGAAGGTGACATGGATATTGCTAAGATCGATCATGACGAGGCTCCCCGGCGCAGGCGCGGCAGAACGAGCGCCACGGCCACCAGGACGGCGGTGACGAGATTGAGGTCGGAAGCCTTGAGGCCGAGCGCATCCGTCGACAGGGCCAGCTGAATGGCGATACGATAGAGGATCGAGCCGACGACGCAGCCGATCAGCGCCAGAAGAATGCCTCGTGCGCCAAACAGCGTCTCGCCGATGATGACGGCGGCAAGGCCGACGACGATCGTGCCGACACCGGAGGTGACATCTGCAAAGCCGTTGGTCTGCGCAAACAGCGCGCCGCCCAGCGCCACAAGCGCATTGGAAAGCGCAAGCCCGAGATAGACCTGCCAGCTCGTATCGATGCCCTGAGCGCGAGACATGCGCGGGTTGGCGCCGGTCGCGCGCATCGCAAGCCCGGCATCGCTTTCGAGAAAGCGCCATACCGCGATGACCGCAATCACCACCAGCACGCCGACGAAGAGCGGGCGCACATAGACCTCACGCAGGCCAAGGCCGAAGAATGGGCTCAGCATCGTGTCGGCATTAATCAGCGCCACGTTCGGCTTGCCCATCACCCGAAGATTGACGGAGAAGAGCGCGATCATCGTCAGGATCGAGGCAAGCAGGTTGAGGATGCGGAAACGCACGTTGAGAAACGCCGTCACCGTACCGGCGGCGGCACCGGCCAGCATGGCGGCCAAGGCTGCAAGCCACGGATTGATGCCAACGGTAATCAGCACGGCAGCAACCGCTGCACCGAGCGGAAACGATCCGTCGACTGTGAGATCGGGAAAATCGAGCACGCGGAAGGCAAGAAATACACCGATGGCGACAAAGGCGAAAACCAGCCCGAGTTCCACTGCGCCCCAGAAGGCGATCTGACTAAGCACCTTGTCGTGCTCCCCTTTTATCCGTCGCATAGCGCGCCGGTTGGTCGTCGGTCACACCGGATGACGATGGTATCATCCGGTGCGTTGATGAAAGGCGGCTTATTCGACCGTGCGCGTGGCACGCGAAACGATGGCCTCAGGCAGCGTAACGCCCATGCGGCTGGCTGCACCCTTGTTGATAACGAGATCGGTACCGACAGCAACGGTCACCGGAATATCGCCGGGAGCCTCACCCTTGAGGATACGGGCAACGATCGCGCCGGTCTGCTTGCCGACATCGTAATAGTTGAAGCCGAGAGCGGCAACGGCACCACGATCGACCGAGCCGGTATCGGCGGCATAAAGCGGGATCTTGGCTTCTTCGGCAACACCGACAGCTGCCTCGAAAGCCGAAACGATCGTGTTGTCGGTCGGGATGTAGAAGACATCGGCGCGGCCGACGAGACCGCGGGCAGCGCCCTGCACTTCAGCGGACTTTGTCGCAACCGATTCCACCACCGTCATGCCGTTCTTGGCAGCTTCTTCCTTCAACGCCGCGAGGATCGAAACCGAGTTGGTTTCAGCCGTGTTGTAAAGGAAACCGATCGACTTCGCGTTCGGCGAGATTTCCTTGATCAGCTTGATATGCTCGGCAACCGGCGACATGTCCGAAAGACCGGTGACGTTGCGACCGGGCTTTGCCACATCCTTGACCAGCTGCGCGCCGACCGGATCGGAAACCGCAGTAAAGACAACCGGAATATCGCGAGTTGCCGAAACGACGGCCTGGGCCGAAGGCGTGGAGATCGGCACGATGACGCTCGGCTCTTCGCCGACGAACTGGCGGGCGATCTGCGCGGCCGTGCCGGGATTGCCCTGCGCGGACTCATACAGGAACTTCAGGTTCTCGCCGTCCTTGTAGCCGGCCTCGGCCAGTGCTGCCTTCACGCCGTCACGAGCGGCATCGAGTGCAGGATGTTCGACGATCGCCGTCACGGCGACGGTAACGTCGGCAGCTTTTGCAGGCATGGCGAGAGCCGTCGCTGCAGCAAGGGCAAGAATGAAAGCGCGCATAGGTTTCCTCCGGGCGATTTTTAGCTTTTTGGCTTCTTAGGGAGCCGGGCAGCCGAAATCAACAAACACCTGACCGCAGCGACTGATCCGCGACACACCGACACCTGCTTTCGGCAGCCATGCAACAATTGCATCACACCAAGTCGGCAAATTCGCTTGCGTGAAAAATACTTTTAATCCAAATAATTTGAATGCACAGAAAATCAAATGATCCAAAAGCCGTATTCGGCGGCACCGTTGTCGTGTTTGCCAGAAGGTGGCGCATGTTCATCGATGAAAAGCTGGCGGAAAGCGGCCTGACGGACGCCAGCTGGACACCGCTGATCTACCTGCACCGGCTGGGTGACGGCCTGCTTCAGAAGGAACTCGCCGCCACTTCCGGCCTCGACGAATCCAGCCTCGTGCGGCTGATCGATATCCTGTCGAAACGCGGCCTTCTCGAACGCCGGATCGATCCGGACGACCGCCGCGCACGCAGGCTCCATCTCACCGAAGAAGGCAGGAAGACGGCCTGTGCCATCCGCGCACAGCTCGTGGCGCTGGAAAAAGACCTGCTCGACGATTTCAGCGACGAGGACATTGCAGCCATGCTGCACATCTGCGAACGCGTCGAGGAGAAAATGGAGAAGGCTAAAGCCGGAATGAAGACTCAATCATGAGAGCGCTTTCCGCCATGTTCGATATCGACCCGGCCCGGTTACGCTTCACCGCGCGCACAGCGATCGCAGCCTGCTTGGCGCTGGTGATCGGCACTCTCATCGGCCTTGATCATCCGCAATGGGCAGCGATGACTGTCTGGATTACTGCCCTGCCGACACAGGGCCAGCGGCTGGAGCGGAGCCTGGCCCGTGTCGTAGGCACCATCGCCGGTGCGCTGGCAGGTGTCGGCCTTATGGTTTTGGCCGGCAATGATCCGCTTGGCATCATCATCGGGCTTTTGCTCTGGCTTGGATTGTGTTCAGGGATCGGGAACCTGATTACAGGCCCCGCGTCCTATGTCAGTCTTCTCGCCGGCTATTCCGCGGCGATGGTAGCACTCCTCGGCTACGGCCACGAAAGCTCGCTTTTACTGCTCGCGATCGATCGGATAGCAACAATCTGCCTCGGCGGCACGGTGGGTACGATCGTCGCCTTGGTCTTTTCTCCCAAGCCTCAGCCAGTCGACATTTCCAAGCGTGTGAAAACCGTCATGTACGACTGCCTCGACCATATAGCCGCGGGAGCAAGCGACAAGGCCGAACGCACACGCCTGATTCTGGAAATTGCTGCACTGGATGAAAACCTCGACATCGCATCTGCCGGTTCGATTGGCGTTCGCCGAAAAGCCCGGGACATCCGCAGTCTCCTATCCGCTCTCACTGAACTGCTTCTGGATACACAATCGCCAAGCCATCCAAGTCCTGAAGGTGTACGGATGACACCCCTCGAGCAGAATGACATACCCGAACGATTGCAACTGATGGCAGACGAACTAGAGGCGGATAAACCGTATCAGGCAAACCTGTTGAAAGCATTGGCGCCGCTCTGGCAGCGGGCGAACCGAACAGCGGCAACGATTGGTCCGCTGGCGGATCGCCGCCGGCTTCCGCTTCCGCATCACGACTGGATAGGTGCCCGTTATGCGGCATTCAGATCAATGAGCGCAGTTGCGGCAACCGGGCTGGTTTGGATCCTCACGGGCTGGGCACTCGGACCCTACATGGTCATGGGCGCAGCAATTATGACCTCGGTCTTCTCGACCTTCCCGAATCCCGGTCTGCAAATGCGCTGGGTCGTCGGAGGCTCGATCAGTGGTGCCCTAGCTGCAGTGCTGGCTCATCTCTTCATTTTACCTATGGCAGGCAGCGTCACTATCGCCGCCCTGCTTACAATGCCTCTGATCCTTCTCGGCATGTTCGTCATGGCTCATCGCCGCGTCGGACTGGCTGGCATGGAATACAATCTCATTTACCTGCTGATGATGAATCCGACCGTGCCGGCGGATCCTGAGCTTGGTCATGTACTGTTGCAGGCCTCCGCTGTCCTGCTCGGCCCGGTCAGCGCCTATCTCGCCTTCGTCGCCCTGCCCGTCGACACCCGCCGCCGGCTGGATTTCGTCATCAGGCTGATGGTGCATGAGCTGACCGCCATAGCCGGGGGCGCATTCGACAAGCCCGGGCGCCACCTGCATTGGCGCATGCGCATCTATCATCGCCTTGTCACGCTCGTTCGCTGGAGCGAACGCAGCGGAAACGGAGGAGACTTTGCCGTGAATGGCGGCATGGGAACTCTGCTCATCGGAAACAGTCTACACGCAATCCGCAGCATGATGGAGGAGCCTGACGTTGATGCCGGCTCGAAACGCGCGCTTCGCGCAACGTTGTTAAGCGTTGCCCACCTGTCACGAAAACCCGATCGTGTCGTGAGAGCTTTCAAGAGGGCAGCAGCAAAACTGCAGGCGACATATCCGCAAGATGCCAGCCGATTGAGCGAGACGGCCGCTCTCGTCGCGGCCAATCAGGATTTCTTTCGCCGGGCTGGCTGAGCCCAAAAGGCTCAGTCGTCGTCCTCACCGTGGCCGGCGATCATCATCGCCTCGAAGGCCAGACGCTCGGTCTTGCGCATGCGTTCAGATTCCGACTTCAGCTGGCCGCAGGCAGCGAGAATATCGCGACCGCGCGGCGTGCGGATCGGGGAAGCATAACCTGCCGCATTGATGAAATCTGCGAACTTTTCGATCGTCGCCCAGTCGGAGCACTGGTAGTTGGTGCCCGGCCACGGGTTGAACGGGATGAGGTTGATCTTCGCCGGAATGCCTTTCAACAGCTGAACCATCAGCTTGGCGTCTTCCAAACTGTCATTGACGTCCTTCAGCATCACATATTCGAAGGTGATGCGGCGGGCATTCGACAGGCTCGGATAGGCGCGGCAGGCGTCGAGCAGTTCCTTCAGCGGATATTTCTTGTTGATCGGAACCAGCATATCGCGCAGCTCGTCGCGCACCGCATGCAGCGAAATCGCCAGCATGACGCCGATCTCTTCGCCCGTCCGGTAGATTTCCGGCACGACACCCGAAGTCGACAATGTCACGCGACGCTTCGACAGCGACAGACCGTCACCATCGGTAGCGATCAGCAGCGCGGTCTTGACGCTCTCGAAATTGTAGAGCGGCTCGCCCATGCCCATCATCACGATATTGGTGACCTTGCGGTCGCCTGTCGGAACGAAAGCGCCCGGCGGCGTGTCGGCGCCCGGAAAATCGCCCAGACGATCGCGCGCCAACAGAAGCTGCGACAGGATTTCTTCCGCCGTCAGGTTGCGCACCAGCTTCTGCGTGCCGGTGTGACAGAAGGAACAGGTGAGCGTGCAGCCGACCTGACTGGAAATGCACAACGTGCCGCGGCCTTCTTCCGGAATATAGACGGTCTCGATCTCGACCGGACGACCGGCACCGCGCGACGGGAAGCGCAACAGCCACTTGCGGGTGCCGTCATTCGAGATCTGCTCCTCGACGATTTCCGGGCGGGCAATAGTGAAATGCTCCTTCAGCATCTCACGCATGTCCTTGGCGACATTGGTCATCGCATCGAAATCGGAGACGCCGCGGATATAGAGCCAGTGCCACAGCTGGTTGACGCGCATGCGCAGCTGCTTTTCCGGCACGCCCTTCTCATGCAGGGCTTTCGCCATCTGCGGCCGCGTCAGGCCGATCAGCGAGGGCTTGGATGTGAAAAGATCCGGATTGGCAACCAGCGGCTTCTTGGCGATGGCACCGGGGGCAATGGCCTCTGTGACTGACATATTCTATCCCGTTCGAGCACATGCACATCGCCACCGCTTAGGTAGGCGGAAGGGCTGGGGCATGTCTGTGCGTGAAACCTGTATCGGTCGTGGCAACATCAGGCCCGACCATGTTGGCGCGGGCTTTAGCATCAAAATAGGCCGGCGTCACCCTGTCTTCAACAAACACGAAAGGCCGGTCGAACGACCGGCCTCCGCTTAAATCGACGGCGTGCCGCTTACTTGCAGGTTTCGATTTGCTTCAGTGCAGCCGAAATGCCCTGCAGAGAATAGGCGTAATTGGTTTTCGTGCCACGGCCGGAAACGGCGCTGACGCTCATATTGTGGCCGGTCTTCATCGCGTTGACGAGTGCCGGCTCTTCCGCCGCATTCTCGACCCAGGCAGCCTTTTCCTTGGTGAACATGGTAAAATTCTTGCCGTCGATGGTGACCGTCACCTTCGAATTGGCCTGCAGCGGATAACCGACCATTGCCTGCGGCTCATAGGAAACGCTCTGGCCCGGACGTTGCGACACGATGAAGAAAATGTCACCGTGATCGACGCTGGCAGGTTCCTTGGTGGTCGGAACGGAAAGGACATAGCAGACCGTGCTGTTGCCGGACTTGTACGAATAGGCACCCCATGCCTTGAATTGCTGGATGCGGGTCGGCGTCTGAGCCGAGGCGATGCTTGCGCTTACGAAGGTAAGAGCAAGGGCGAGTGCGACTGTGCGTGCGGACATGGTTTCCTGCCGAGTTTTGTTATACGTGACGCTTCAACGGTAAGGGTGGGTGAAGCGGGCCATGATCTGGTTCATTTTGACTTAATTCTGGTTACCAATCCGTCAACATTGGAATTGGTTGCGCGCTCGCTGTAATGTGCTGTCAATGACACAAGGAATAGGGCAACAGTTTGTCCTCTTCCAAACTCACGCAATGACATTAGTATGGTTGCATAGATGCGAATCTAGGCTTTGAAAGAATTGCGTAGTTTGGATGCAGGGTGACGATCGGGACTACTTTGCGCGCTTGACCAGGGCTGTCGCCATGGAGCGTGATCAGGCAGCCTTTGGCGTGCTCTTCGATCACTTTGCGCCCCGATTGAAAACCTGGCTGATGAGCCAGCGAATTCCCGTCGATGAAGCGGAAGAGCTTGTCCAGGAAGTGATGACCGTACTCTGGCATCGTGCGTCCCTCTACGACCCGCAAAAATCCTCGCTTTCTACCTGGCTGTACCGCATCGCGCGCAATCGCCGCCTGGATGCGCAGCGGCGCGCCAAGGGCAAGGATGCGCTCGGTGATGCGCAGTGGCAGATGATGGATATGCAGGCGACCGACTTGCTTGTCGAAGTCAAAGAACGCGACGCACGGGTGCGTGAGGCGCTGAGTAGGATACCGGGCGAACAGATGGAACTGGTCAAGGCCGCCTTTTTCCTCGGCCAAACTCACACAGAAATTGCCGAGGCTACCGGTCTTCCGCTCGGCACGGTGAAATCCCGCATCCGGCTTGCGTTCCGGCATTTGCGCCGCGCGCTCGAAGACGCGGTGCCGCCGTAAGACTGCATCTGGCCCCAGATCATGCCCGAGCTTTTGCGATATCGGGATCGTCGGCGAGAACCTGATCCGCCGCGTCATAATGGCGATCGGCGATATGGCCCTGTATCAATCTCAGCGCCGCCGCCAGTACCGCGACGTCATCGGTAAAGCCGACCATGACGAACATATCCGGCACCAGATCGAAGGGCAGCACGAAATAGGCGAGTGCCGCCAGAAGCACACCACGCACTCTGGTCGGTGTCTTAGGATCGACAGCGCAGTAATAGGCAGCCACCAAATCCCGGCTGAACGGCACGAACTTCACCGCCCGCTTCAGCGTCGGCCAGAATTTTGCACGCACCTGCTTTTCGCGACGATCCTGGGTGTCATCGTCGCCGGGCAGGAGAATTTCACCGATCTTTACGTCGTCCATGAGCGCTCCGTTGGAGACCTTCATCGATTTCACGTTTTCTATATGGAGAGCGACAATGGTCTTTCAAAGGCGCCAGTATCTCAAAGGCAGCGGCCTTTCAAAGGCGCCGCCCCCAGGCCTGGTCCATCATTGCGGCGAGGCGGAAATCACGGTCGGTCAACTGCTTCCTCGCATGCGTCGTCAATTTGACATCCACGCGGGAATAACTGTTGCTCCAGTCGGGATGATGATCGAGCTTTTCCGCAGCCAACGCGCATTCTGTCATGAAACCGAATGCCTCGGCAAAAGATCGGAATTTGAAGCATTTGCGAATAGCAAGACCATCCGCCGAAAGCTCCCAGCCTTCGAGCTTGACCAACTCCCGGCTGACCTCGTCCGGTTCCAGCAATTCGTAACTCATGGGCGCAACGCCCTTCCAGAAACAGCTCTCTTAGAAATAGCTCTTCGCCGTTTCCGCGTCACTATATTCGTAGGCGTAACTGTCATCCCTCAAGGAAAAGATCTCTTCGGTCACATATGGACCTCCGCCGACTGACTCCTTTGAAGACAGGAGCACGAAACGCGAGACCTTGAACGGCGCGGTATGAAAATTGCCCCGGCCCGAGAGGTAGTGCACCACGTCGTCGAGACGGCAGTGCTTCAATCTTGCAAGTGTCACATGCGGCATGAACTTGCGCGGATCGGGCGGCAGTGCGATCCGCTGGCAGATCCGCTCGATTTCGGCCTGCAACGCCAGCATGTCCGGAGACATGGAAACACCAGCCCAGATCGAATGCGGTTTTTTTGATCCGAAAGAGCCGATACCTGTCAGTTGCGCCTGGAATTCGGGCCGGTCGATCCGGTCCAGCCGATCAACGATCTCGTCGGCGGTACGGTTGTCGACATCGCCGATGAAGCGCAGGGTGATATGATAATTCTCGACGTCGATCCATCGCGCGCCCGGTATTCCACCCCGAAGGAGGGACAGGCTCAAGGCAACATGGCGCGGGACTTCGAGGGCGGTGAAAAGTCTCGGCATACGCAGAACCTCCTCGAATCTCTAGCAGATATCAATAGCGGAACACGCAATCTCGTTCCGTGCAAGTTGTTATTTTGTGGCTGAACTGATCTCCCCTAAAAATGATTCCACCATGGGGAGAGTACGCTCGACCATCACGGCCACGCCCCTTGCGTTCGGATGCATTCCGTCTTCGAGCTGCATGCCCGGCACGGTCGTGACCCCGTCGAGAAAGAATGGATAGACCGGCACGGCATGTTTTTCGGCGAGCCTTTTGTAGATCGGATTGAACTTTTCCGCATAGTCGCCCCCCATATTCGGCGGCGCCAGAATGCCGGCCAGGAGAACCTTGATGCCGCGTTCCTTCAGCCGCGTCAGCATGGCATCGAGGTTCTTTTCCGATTGTTCGGGCGCAATGCCGCGCAGCGCATCATTGGCGCCGAGTTCGAGAATGACGCCGCCCGTCCCGTCCGGAACCGACCAGTCGATGCGCGAAAGGCCGCCGGAAGTCGTATCACCCGAAACGCCCGCATTGGTAATCATCACATTCAGCCCCTTGGCTTTCAGCGCCGCCTCCAGCTGGGCCGTGTAGGATTCCGAGGGCGCGAGCTGATATCCGGCCATCAGGCTGTCGCCGAAACCAACCAGATTGATCGCCTTCTCCTGCGCTTTGGCCGAACCTGAGCCGGCAAAGAGAGCAACCATGACGATGAAGTGAAGAAGGCTTGCTTTAAAACTCAACTCACGTCTCCTAGATTTCTACAACTGCGCTGCAGCAAAAGCCCGGCACTACTCCATGGATATAGGGTTATTCGCTTTGACTGAAACCGTTATCGACCTCAAAAATGCCGACCTCACTCTCGGAAGCGCTGCAGCCTCCGTCCATGTACTGAAAGGCATCGACCTGACGATCGCAGCCGGCGAAGCCGTCGGCATCATCGGCCCGTCCGGTTCCGGCAAATCGACCCTGCTGATGGTTCTGGCCGGTCTCGAACGGCTGGACAGCGGCGAAATCTTCATCAAGGGCGAACCCCTTCACAGCTTTTCCGAGGATGTGCTGGCAGAATTCCGCGGCCGCAACATCGGCATCGTCTTCCAGTCCTTTCATCTGATCGCCAACATGACGGCGCTGGAAAACGTCGCCGTGCCGCTGGAGCTCGCCGGCGTTTCCGACGCCTTCGACATTGCCAGGCGCGAATTGACGGCGGTTGGCCTGGGCGAAAGGCTCAGCCACTATCCCGGCCAGCTTTCCGGTGGCGAACAGCAGCGCGTGGCGATCGCCCGTGCGCTCGCCCCCTCGCCCGCGCTGCTGATCGCCGACGAGCCGACCGGTAATCTCGATACCGAAACAGGAAGGCAGATCGCCGATCTTTTGTTTTCAAAGCAGGCCGAGCGCGGCATGACGCTGCTTCTCGTCACCCACGACAACAGTCTTGCGGCTCGCTGCTCGCGCCAGATCCGCGTAAGATCCGGCGAAATCGTCGAGGATAGCGCCGCCCGCACCGCCGGTCAGGCGGTGTCGGCATGAGTGCGGCGATCGCCCGTATCTCCATCGCCTTCCGTCTGGCGCTGCGCGAAATGCGCGGCGGTCTCGGCGGCTTCTACATCTTCCTCGCCTGTATCGCACTTGGAACCGGAGCGATCGCGACCGTCAATTCCGTCTCGACGGCGATCACCGGTGCAATTGCCAATCAGGGCCAGGCACTGCTCGCCGGCGACATCCGCTTCGAACTCAACAACCGCGAAGCCAGCGAAAAGGAACGTGCCTTCCTTGATGGCCTCGGTGAAGTTAGCGTCTCGTCCGGCTTGCGCTCGATGGCGCGGATGCCGGACGGCTCCGGCCAGGCGCTGGTCGAGGTCAAGGGAGTCGACGGCGCTTACCCGCTCTACGGGCAGATGCAGACCGATCCGCAGCAGCCGATTGACCAGCTTCTGGCACAACAGGGAAATACCTTCGGTGCCGTCGCCGCGCCGCTGCTTCTGGAGCGGCTGGGCCTTTCGGTCGGCGACGAACTCCTTCTGGGAAATACCCGCCTTGTGCTTAAAGGCACGATCGTCAATGAGCCCGACGCCCTGTCCGACGGTTTCGGTTTTGCACCAAGGCTGATGATCAGCGGAGATGCCGTCGCCGCATCCGGCCTGATCACCATCGGCAGCCTTGTCGAGCATTCCTACAAGATTCGTCTCGAAGACCCCTCGACCCGATCCGCAATCGTCACCCGCGCAAACCGTGATTTCCCCGATGCCGGCTGGTCGATGCGCACCAGCGATCGCGCCGCGCCTTCGCTTGCCGAAAATATCGACCGTTTCTCGCAATTCCTCACGCTTGTCGGCCTCACGGCTCTCATCGTAGGCGGCGTCGGCATCGCCAATGCGGTGCGCGCTTTCCTCGATGCCAAACGGACGACCATCGCCACATTCAAATGCCTCGGCGCTCCGGCCTCGGTCGTGACGATGATCTATCTTTTCCAGATCATGCTTCTGGCCGCGATCGGAATTGTCGTCGGCCTCGTGATCGGCGCGATCTCGCCCTTCATCGCCTTCCGTTATCTCGAAGGCGTGCTGCCCGTTCCCGAACAAGCAACCATCTATGGCGGCGCTCTGGCGATAGCGTCCGCCTTCGGCCTGCTCGTCACCTTCGCCTTCACCATCCTGCCACTCGGCCACGCGCGGGAAGTGCCGGCAACGGCGCTGTTCCGTGAACAGGGTTTCGAGGCAAGGCGCCTGCCGTCATGGCCCTATCTGCTCGCAGCCGGAGCGGCCCTCGCAGCACTCGCGGCGCTGGCTATCTTCTGGGCCGACGACCGGCGCATCGCCTCCGTCTTCCTTGTCGCGGTTGCCGGATCCTTCCTTCTGCTGCGAGTGGTCGCCGCCGGCATTGCGGCGCTTGCCCGACGGAGCCCGCAAGTCAACTCGCCCGCCCTCCGCCTGGCGATCGGAAACATTCACCGCCCCGGCGCACTGACGCCATCAGTCGTATTGTCGCTCGGCCTCGGTCTCGCGCTGCTCGTGACACTGGCGCTGATCGACGGCAACATGCGCAATCAGCTGACCGGGCGCATCACCCAAGGGGCGCCGAACTTCTTCTTCGTCGACGTCCAGAGCGCCGAAGTCGACGGCTTCCGGCAGCTGTTGAAGACGCAGGCTCCCGAAGGAAAGGTCTTCGAGGTTCCGATGCTGCGCGGGCGCATTCTCGCCTTCAATGGCAAGGACGTCAGCCAGATGAATGTCCCGCCGGAAGGCCGCTGGGTTCTGCGCGGCGACCGCGGCATTACCTACGCGAAGAACAAGCCGGAAAGCTCGACGCTGACCGCTGGCGAATGGTGGCCGGAAGATTATGACGGCGAACCCCTCGTCTCCTTCTCTGCGGAAGAGGCGGGCGAACTTGGCCTGAAGCTCGGCGACACCGTCACCGTCAATGTTCTCGGCCGCAACATTACCGCAAAAATCGCCAGTTTTCGCAATGTCGAGTGGGAATCGCTCTCGATCAATTTCGTCATGGTCTTTTCGCCCAACACC
Organism: Neorhizobium sp. LMR1-1-1.1; assembly: GCF_040675795.1. Lineage (NCBI taxonomy): Bacteria > Pseudomonadati > Pseudomonadota > Alphaproteobacteria > Hyphomicrobiales > Rhizobiaceae > Neorhizobium > Neorhizobium sp. LMR1-1-1.1. The sequence continues at coordinate 170,195 of NZ_JBEGHE010000058.1, read as the reverse complement.
TTCCGCGGCGCACCCCACGCCTGGCTGGCAACCTTGACTGAGCCATCCGCTTCGGCAGCGAAGGAAGCCGAAATCCTGAGAACAGTAACCACGGCCTATCCGACGATCACAAGCGTCAGGGTCAAGGATGCGATCGACCTGGTCGATCAGCTGGTCGGTCAGCTTGCAACCGCCATCCGTGCGGCAGCGGCAGTCGCGCTCGTCGCGTCGGTTCTGGTCCTGGCCGGTGCGCTCGCCGCCGGCAACCGAGCCCGCACCCATGATGCGGTCGTGCTGAAGACGCTCGGCGGTACGCGCCGCATGCTGATGCGTGCCTTCGGTTACGAATACCTGATCCTCGGCACGGCGACCGCGGTCTTCGCACTGCTTGCCGGCGGATTGTCGGCTTGGTTCGTGGTTGCCCGCATCATGCGCATGCCATCCTCCTTCCTGCCGGACGTCGCGGTACTCACGCTTGTGATCTCGCTGGTTCTGACGGTCGGTATCGGCCTTATTGGCACCTGGCGCATTCTCGGCCAGAAGGCGGCTCCGGTGTTGCGGGAACTCTAGGGTCATTCCAGCATAAGCGAGAACCGGCTTTGTGTCCGGGGTTACACCAAAACAAAGAGATAGGACGGTTTCGCGGTTCGAAGAAGCGTGAAAACGCCCTGATCACTCAGGGGTTGCAAAATACCGGAAATATCCGTCGAATTCGCGCAATAATATCCCAGAGGTTGCTAAATTACACGCGCAGTTGATGTTTTCCAGCGGCGAACCCCTTGTATGCAAAGCGATCTCGCATCATATTCTACGTCAGGCTTGCTGGAGCTCCGCAGCGGCGCCTGGGTCATATATTAGGGGGCCCGACACCGTAGTAATTCCGGAGCTTAAAGAGGAAACAATGGCTGACTTCAACAACTACCAGAACCGAATGGCGCAGTCCCGTGCGCAGTCCGGTGAGATGATCGATGCAGGCCTGCGCGCCTACATGCTTCGGGTCTACAACCTGATGGCACTCGGACTTGCGATCACCGGTGTTGCTGCTTACGGCACCTATGCATTCGCGGCCTCCAACCCGGCCGTTGCACAGGCGCTTTACGGCGGTCCGCTCAAGTGGGTTATCATGCTGGCTCCGCTGGGCATGGTGTTCTTCCTGAGCTTCCGCATCAACAAGATGAGCGTTCCGGCTGCGCAGATGACCTTCTGGGTCTATGCCGCACTGATGGGTCTCTCGCTGTCCTCGATCTTCCTGGTCTTCACCGGCCAGAGCATCGTTCAGACATTCTTCGTCACCGCAGCATCGTTTGGCGCCCTGTCGCTTTACGGCTACACGACGAAGAAGGACCTGTCCGGCCTCGGCTCGTTCCTGATCATGGGTCTGTTCGGCCTGATCATCGCGTCGATCGTCAACATCTTCCTACAGTCGTCTGCAATGGGCTTCGCGATCTCCGCCATCGGCGTGCTGATCTTCGCTGGCCTGACCGCGTACGACACGCAGAAGATCAAGGAAATGTACTGGGACGGTCACGACTCCGCCACGACGGGCCGCATGGCCATCATGGGCGCACTGACCCTGTACCTCGACTTCATCAACCTCTTCACCTTCCTGCTGCAGTTCATGGGCAACCGCGACGAATAAGCGGAAGAGTGATCGTTACTAAGAAGGCGGCTTTCGAGCCGCCTTTTTTGTTGCCTGGTTTTTTGAGCAAGCCTAGGCTGGACACAGTTTCAAACCAACATCCCGCTTGTTCCCCGCCATGACATTTTCCATTCGCAATGCTACTGCGGCCGACCTTCCGGCCATCACCGAAATCTATCGTGACAGCGTGCTGAACGGCACTGCAAGTTACGAAATCACTGCCCCCGACCTGATCGAGATGACCAGCCGCCAGTCCGGCATCATCGAAAAAGGGTACCCCTATATCGCAGCGGAAGCGGAAGACGGCAGCCTTCTCGGCTATGCCTATGCCTCAGCATTCCGCACCCGCCCGGCCTATCGCTGGCTAGTGGAGGATTCGATCTATCTCGCACCCGAAGCCCGCGGCAAAGGCGTCGGCAAGGCCCTGCTGAAGGAATTGCTGATCCGCTGTGAAGCGCTCGGCTTCCGGCAGATGGTAGCCGTCATCGGCGGCGCCAGCCCCGCTTCGGTTGCCGTCCACAAAAGTCTCGGCTTCGAGATGACCGGCACGCTGAAAGGCACGGGCTTCAAACATGGGAAATGGCTGGATACAGTCCTGATGCAGGTCTCGCTTGGTGAAGGCACTAAAACCGACCCGGATCTTGCAGCCTATCCCGGAACGCTGTTTGCGGGATAACGCGGACTCGTAAGCACCCATCGCTGCGCATCAATCGATCAGCTTCAAAGCCTTGTCGAAAACCTTCAGCACCTGCTGCAGTTCATGACCCCGTTTGAGAATCATGCCGTTAGTGCTGATCACCGAATAGGCGCCCTGTTTGCCGGCAAGCTTGGGATTTTTCTCCACTCGGAAAAGCGGCATCTCACCGGATCGTTTGAAGATGGAAAAGACTGCCCGATCCTTCAGATGATCGATCGCGTAGTCCTTCCACTCGCCTTCACCGACCATGCGGCCGTAAATCCAGAGAATGGCATCCAGCTCGCGCCGGTGAAATGTCACTGGAACAGGGTCAAGGCTCCGCTTGTATTCGCTGAGACTGACGACAACGGCCGCATCCTGGGGCCGCGCGCCCGCTGGCAAATCAGACTGATCGGCCATCAAAGCTCCAAACGTTACATGTCTTTGGTATGACAGTGTGCCCGACCCGTACAAAAATGCAAGTCATCGAGAAGGCTGCAGCAAGCGTCCCCCGCCGGGACAGATTTTTTCATCTGCCTAAATTCGGACAAAACAGCGCCAAAATCGGCATACATGTTGCGGCTGTTGGTTGGCGCGTTTAGCGCCATTGGCCCGGTCAGGTGCATTGACCCTTACCCCCAGCCCCCCAATGTTTCCGGGCCGGGCCATCCAACAACTTTCCAAGCTCATCGAAAAAAACGGCCGCCGGTTTCGCGCCAGGCAAAGACCGGGCACGATTTCCTGTTTTGAAAAAAGGCAGAAACGTCTTCGGAAAATATCCGGTCAGTCTTTTTTGCGGCCTGCCATCAAGACCGTCGCACCGATGATCGAGGCAGGCTCGCCTCCTGAACCAGATGTCTGCAGGAGGATGGCGCAGCCGTCCTTTTTGGTCTTGCCAAGCGCCTTGCCGGGCAGTTTCAGCGTCATCTTCTGGCCGTTCCACATACCGACCGACTGCACGTCGTAAACGGCATGCCAGTATTCCATGTTCTTGCCGCTGTTTTCGCCCTTGGTCACGTCCACCTGCTGGTGCTTGGTGAAATAGGCAACCACGACATCGGCCTGTCCCTGCCCTTCGCCGATCTCGATCTCGATCTCGTCCCCGTGCATGGTAGCAGCGACGGGGACGGTCAGGCCCTTGCCGGCTTTCTGCAGATCATTGACCTTGCCATTGATGACCGTCTGATCGGTGCCCTTCACATGCTCGCGGCCGTTGATGATCGCCTGCGGCGTGTAGACACCACTGCGCCCCATCGTCTTGGCGTAACCATATTGCCGCTCGGTGTTTTCCTTGGAGGACAGCGTGTCGGTCCAGCCGAGATAGTTCCAGTAGTCCACATGATAGGAAAGCACCACGAGATCACCCTGGGCCACCAGCTGCGACAGCGTGTTGTCGGCCGGCGGACAGGAAGCACAGCCCTGCGAGGTGAAAAGCTCGACGACGCCCTTTGGCGACCGCACCTCTCCGGCCGATGCGATACTGCCAACGAGCAGGCTCGCAAGGACGATAACGGCACGCAAGGCAAACGGCATGGATGACGAACCTTTTGTCAGGGCAATCGCAAGAAGCGGTTGCCATCGGCAGGAAAGAAAACAAATCTCTGGGCTGGCGGAAAGTAACCATCCACAATTTCAAGAGAAAGTCACGATGGGGTGAGAACGGAGAATGTGATTAATCGTCGCCTTTTGGTTGTAAAACCAACTTGGGTAACACCGAAGGATTAGACGAGCTTAAGCAAACCCTGCGCGAGATAAACCGCACCTACGCCAGTCACGACCCAACGGGTCCAGGCGCGAAAATTTGCATCCGTCATCTTCTGCAGAATGCCGTTTCCGGCCCGTGCGCCCAGGATCGCAATCGGTGCAGCAATCAGCACAGCGATCGCGTCCACAGTCGGCAAATGCGAGGCTGCATCCCAGTAGAAGGCGATCTTGGCGAGATGCGACAACGTCTGGATCGACGCCTTGGTGGCGATGATCTTGCGGCGGTCCATCTGGGTGCGGATGAAGAAGATATCGACGGTCGGACCGGCGACACCGACGCTGATCGTCATCGCGCCGGAAAGAAGCCCCGCCAGAAACGCATGCGACGGCCGTGAGGCGTCAAGCTGCAATCTGTTGACCGGCAGCCAGACAAGGATCGGCATCAGCCCGACGCCGATCAGAACCACGATCAGGCTCGGCGTATAATTGGTCAGGAACAGGACGACCGCCGACAGCGCTACCCCGGAACACAGGATGGAAAGGATCCGCCAGTCGATATAGGCGCGAGAAAACCAGGCGCGCGATCCGTTCGATACCATCTGGATGACGCCCTGGATCGCGATCGCGGTGCCGACCGGATAGAGGAAAAGCAGCACCCAGAGGAGGATCAGTCCACCGGCCATGCCGAAAATGCCGGAAAGCAGCGACGTCAGGAAAACGGTGACGGCCATTCCGATGAAGATGATGAGGGACAATAGAATACGCCTGAGAGGTCGAGCAGCCCCTCATCCGCCTGCCGGCACCTTCTTCGCCGCGAGCGGGAAGAAGGGATGTACCGCATCGTTCTGCCACATGTGCAACAACGACGTAGGCCACGTCCCCTCTCCCCGCAAGCGGGGAGAAGGTTAGGGTGAGGGGCGCCCCAATTACTGAAAACCACCCGCCGGAATGCCCGGCGGGTGGCTGATGTCGTTAAGCCGCGAGATCCCGCAGAACCGTCTGCAGGATGCCGCCATTGTTCATGTAGATAACCTCGTCGAGCGTATCGATGCGGCAGAGGATGTTGATCTCCTTCACCGTGCCGTCGCCATAGGTGATCTGGGCGGTCTTCCATTCGCGCGGCTTGATATCGCCTTCGAGGCCCTCGATGGTGACGACTTCGTCACCTTTGAGGTTGAGCGAAGCCCAGGTCGTACCCTCTTCGAAGACGAAAGGAACGACGCCCATGCCGACAAGGTTCGAGCGATGGATACGCTCGAACGACTGGGCGATCACTGCCTTGACGCCCAAGAGGTTGGTACCCTTTGCAGCCCAGTCGCGCGACGAACCGTTGCCATATTCGACACCGGCGAAGATGACCAGTGGAACGCCCTCTTCCTTGTATTTCATCGCCGCATCGTAAATCGACATCTCTTCCTTCGACGGATAGTGGATGGTGTAGCCGCCTTCCTTGCCGTTCGGGCCCAGCATGTGGTTGCGGATGCGAATATTGGCGAACGTGCCACGCATCATCACTTCGTGATTGCCGCGACGCGTGCCGTACTGGTTGAAGTCTGCAACGGCGACGCCGTTTTCGGTGAGATAAGCACCGGCCGGCGAGGACGCCTTGATTGAACCGGCCGGAGAAATGTGGTCGGTGGTGATCTTGTCACCGAAGAGACCAAGCACGCGGGCGCCCTTGATATCCTTCAGGCCCGAGCCCTTTTTGCCCATGCCGACGAAGTAAGGCGGGTTCTGCACATAGGTCGACTTGTCGTCCCAGGCATAGGTCTCGCCATCCGGGATCTGCACGGCCTGCCAGTTTTCATCACCCTTGAACAAGTCCGCATACTTGCTCTCGAACAGTTCGCGAGTGACGTATTTGGCGATGAACTCCTGCACTTCGGCAGATGTCGGCCAGACATCCTTGAGGAAGACCGGCTGGCCATCGCTGCCGATCCCGAGCGGTTCCGTCGTCAGGTCCTTCTGCACCGTGCCGGCCAGCGCATAAGCGACGACGAGCGGCGGCGAAGCCAGATAGTTGGCCTGGACATCCGGCGAGATACGGCCTTCGAAGTTTCGGTTACCGGAAAGCACACCCGAAACGATCAGGCCCTTGTCGTTGATCGTCTTGGAAATCGGCGCAGGCAGCGGGCCGGAATTTCCGATGCAGGTCGTGCAGCCGAAGCCGACAAGGTTGAAGCCAAGCGCATCGAGATCATTTTGCAAGCCGGACTTGGCAAGATATTCGCCGACGACCTGTGATCCCGGTGCAAGCGAGGTTTTCACCCACGGCGCGGTCTTCAAACCCTTGGCAACGGCGTTGCGGGCGAGAAGGCCGGCTGCGATCAGCACGCTCGGGTTCGAGGTGTTGGTGCACGACGTGATGGCAGCAATTGCGACGTCGCCATGGCCGAGATCGAAATCGGTGCCTTCGACCGGATAGCGGTTATCCAGCTGGCCCGGCTTCTTGTAGTCACTTTCCATCGAACCGGCGAAACCGGAAGCAATGTTTTCCAGCGGAATGCGGCCTTCCGGGCGTTTCGGACCGGCCATGGAAGGCACGACATCGCCGAGATCGAGTTCCAGCGTATCGGTGAAGACAAGCTCGGAACCGTCCGTGTCACGCCACATGCCCTGCGCCTTCGAATAGGCTTCGACGAGCGCGATACGCTCCTTGGTGCGGCCGGACATGTTGAGGTAGTTGACGGTTTCGGCGTCGACCGGGAAGAAGCCGCAGGTCGCGCCGTATTCCGGGCCCATGTTGCCGATGGTGGCACGGTCGGCGACCGGCATGTTGTCCATGCCCGGACCGAAGAATTCAACGAATTTCGAAACCACGCCCTTTTTGCGCAGCATCTGCACTACAGTGAGCACGAGGTCGGTCGCAGTGACGCCCTCTTTCAGCTTGCCGGTCAGCTTGAAGCCGATCACCTCCGGCAGAAGCATGGAAACCGGCTGGCCGAGCATCGAGGCTTCCGCTTCGATACCGCCCACACCCCAGCCGAGAACGCCAAGGCCGTTAATCATCGTGGTATGGCTATCGGTGCCAACGCAGGTATCGGGATAGGCGGTGACTTCACCGTCTTCTTCATTGGTCCAGACGGTCTGGCCAAGATATTCGAAATTCACCTGATGGCAGATGCCGGTGCCGGGCGGCACGACGCGAAAATTCTTGAACGCCTGCTGGCCCCATTTGAGGAAGCGGTAACGCTCGCCATTGCGCTGGTATTCCAACTCCACATTGCGGGCAAAGGCGGTCGGCGTGCCGAATTCGTCGACGATCACCGAGTGGTCGATCACGAGATCGACGGGCACGAGCGGATTGATCTTTTCCGGATCGCCGCCGAGCGATTTGATGCCGTCACGCATGGCGGCAAGGTCGACCACCGCCGGAACGCCGGTAAAGTCCTGCATCAGAACGCGCGCCGGGCGATAGGCGATTTCAGCCTCGGTCAGACCCTTGTTGCTCAGCCATTCGGCGACCGAAAGAATCTGCTCCTTGGTGACGGACTTTCCGTCTTCGAAGCGCAGCAGGTTTTCGAGCAGAACCTTCATCGAGAAGGGCAGCTTGGAAACACCCGCCAGGCCGTTCGCTTCGGCCTTGGGCAGTGAGAAATAGACATAGTCCTTACCGCCTACGGTAAGGACGGAACGACATTGAAAGCTATCGATAGACTTGGTCACGGATTAGAACCCCGCTGATATCAAGAGCCAACACGCGCGTGCGGACGCCTATGCATTAGAAATGCACTATAGGATGCGGGTGCGACCATTTCCGCTGTCCGCACGAGAAGATTTTGGTCTTCAGGTCCGGCGCTGAGTGGAAATCACGCCGGCCGCTGGCGTGGTTGCTATGTATATAGATAGTTTCTAAGAACCTTCCAGACACTTTGTCGCAGCGGGCAAACAATTTTTTGCGGCTAGATGATTGAGAACTTAAACAAGGTTTCCGTGATGCGGCTGACGGCCGAAAACTTGAGCGCCAGACGCGGCGAAGACCTGATTTTCAAGGACATTTCCTTCACTTTGGAAGGGGGTGAAAGCCTTGTCCTGACAGGGAAAAACGGCTCGGGAAAATCGACACTGCTGCGCGCCGTGGCCGGTCTTCTGCGGCCCGAAAGCGGGCGAGTGATCTGGGAGCAGGATGGCGCAGAGGCTGAAATGCGCGCCGCCGAAGCCTGCCACTATCTCGGCCACCGCAATGCGATGAAGGCCGAACTGACCGTCTCGGAGAACCTTTCCTTCTGGCGCGATTTCCTCGGTGATTTTAATGGAAATGCCGGCATAGGCATCGGCGAAGCAGCAGAAGCGGTCGGCCTCGGAGGCATCACCCACCTGCCTTTCGGCTATCTCTCCGCCGGCCAGCAGCGCCGCATGGCGTTTGCAAAACTGCTCGTCGCCTGGCGTCCGGTCTGGATCCTGGATGAACCGACCGCCGCGCTGGATGTGAGTGCCGAAGAGGTGTTTACAGGGCTGATAAAAGAGCATCTGGCCGCTGGCGGCATCGCGCTTGCCGCGACCCACCAGCCGCTCGGGCTGAAGGAGGCGCAGGAATTGCGGATGACAGGATTTGCCGGGCTGATGGAGGATATATGGTGACCCATTATCGTCTCGCCCAGTCAGCTCCCCTCTGCCCTGCCGGGCATCTCCCCCACAAGGGGGGAGATCAGCTGGGCGCACTCTCCTCAGACCACTTCAGTCTTGCCGCAAAGCGCATGCTTTTTGGAAGAGCGACAGTCAGGCCTCTGGTGATCTCCCCCCTTGTGGGGGAGATGTCCAGCAGGACAAAGGGGGGTAACTCCACCCACCAAGATAGCGGTCCTCATCCCATGGCTGATAGCAATACGCGGGGAACTCGAGCCCGATGACCGCCCTCCTCCTCCGTGACCTGAAACTCTCGGTCCGTGCCGGCGGCGGCGCACTGATTGGCGTGCTGTTCTTCATGACGGTCGTCGCCGTCATCCCCTTTGGAGTTGGGCCGGATCTCAATCTTCTCTCCCGTATCGGCCCGGCCATCGTGTGGATCGGCGCACTTCTCTCCGCACTCCTGGGCCTCGACCGCATGTTCCAGACCGACCGCGAGGACGGATCACTTGACCTGATCCTGATGCAGGAACACCCGCTGGCGCTGACTGTGCTGGTCAAATGTCTCGCCCACTGGCTCGGCAACGGCCTGCCGCTGGTCATCGCCTCGCCGCTGCTCGGCCTGTTCATGAACATGAGCGAAGTCGCGATCGGCGCGACCATGCTGACGCTTTTGGTCGGCACGCCGGCGCTGACTTTCATCGGCGCGGTGGGTGCTGCCGTCGCCGTTGCCCTTCCCCGTGGCGGCCTGCTGGTCTCGATCCTCGTCCTGCCGCTGGCAATCCCGGTATTGATCTTCGGCGTCAGCGCATCCTATGCGGCTGTCGAAGATCCCGCCCCCTTCATGCCGCCTTTTCTGATATTGGTGGCCATCACGATGTTTTTTGCGGTGATCGGTCCTATCGGCGCGGCACTCGCTTTGCGAAACACGGCCGATTGATTAGAATCATTCTCGAAAACGCACGACCCGGTTAGAAAGTCCAATGCCCGAAAGCCTTGCCATCACGAAAATCTCCGATCTGGCCAACCCGACACGCTTCCTCGGCCTGGCGGCGCGTATCCTGCCATGGATGGCCGGCATCACCGCGATCCTCTTTGCAATCGGGCTTTATCTCACCTTTGCCAGCGAAGGCGATTACCAGCAGGGCATGACGGTGCGCATCATGTATGTGCATGTGCCGGCCGCCTGGCTGTCGATGATGTGCTATTCGGTCATGGCGATGTCGGCGATCGGCACGCTCGTCTGGCGCCATCCACTGGCGGATGTTTCCCACAAGACCGCTGCACCGCTTGGTGCAGCCTTCACCCTCATCGCACTCGCCACCGGATCGCTCTGGGGCAGGCCGATGTGGGGCACATGGTGGGTCTGGGATGCAAGGCTGACTTCCGTTTTCGTGCTGTTTTTGATGTATCTCGGCCTGATTGCGCTCAATCGCGCCATGGACGATCCAAGCCGTGCTGCCCGCGTTTCGGCCGTGCTGATCCTGATCGGCTTCGTCAACATCCCGATCATCAAGTTTTCGGTCGACTGGTGGAACACGCTGCATCAGCCAGCGAGCGTCATCCGCATGGGCGGCCCGACGATCGACAAGGAATTTCTCTGGCCGCTGCTGATCATGGCCCTCGCCTTCACGCTGCTGTTCTTCACCCTGCATATCGCGGCAATGCGCAACGAGATCTGGCGCCGCCGTGTCTCGGCCCAACGCCGCATGGCCGCCCGCATGGCAGGCCGGACACCGGCGAAGGAGGCGTAAGATGAGCCATACGTTCTACATCTCCGCATCCTATGCCGTCGCCGCCATCGTTATGCTCTGTCTGATTTTCTCGGTCTGGCTAGATGGCCGCGCCCGCCAAAAGGAACTGGCAGAACTGGAAGCCTCCGGCATCCGCCGCCGCTCCGCTCGCCCTGCCCCAACAGACGGAGCCTCGTCATGACATCCGGCACGGAAGACGCCAACCTCAAACCAAAACGCAACCGCAGCCGTTACGCACTGGCGCTGATCCCGCTTGCCGTCTTTCTGGGCTTTGCCGCGATCGCCGGAAAGATGCTCTACGACCAGGACGTCAACGGGCTCGACGTTTCCGCCATCCCGTCTGCGCTGATCGGCAAGACGGCGCCATCGCTTGCGTTACCACCGCTGGAAGGTTCGAACACCGCTGCCCTGACGGATGCCGCCATCAAGGGCAAGCTGACCCTGGTCAACGTCTTCGCCTCATGGTGCGTGCCCTGCCGGCAGGAACATCCCATCCTGAAGCAGCTGGCGAACGATAGCCGGCTTAACATCGTGGGCATCAACTACAAGGACCGCAACGACAACGCCCTGCGTTTCCTCGGCGAGCTTGGTAATCCCTACAAGGCGATCGGCGTCGACCCGAACGGCAAGGCGGCAATCGACTGGGGCGTTTACGGCATTCCGGAAAGCTATCTGGTCGGCCCGGACGGCACGATCCTCTACAAGAAGGTCGGCCCCTTCGATGAGCGCAGCCTGACACAGCAACTATTGCCAGCGATTGAAAAGGCTTTGGGCGCAGCCAAGAGCTAACTTTATCTTTAAGAAACGATCCTGAGCGGCGGCGGTCCCTCCGGCGGCCGTTGCCCTTCTGTCACGACCCTGTTGCGACCGGAATTCTTTGCCGTATAGAGACAGGCGTCCGCCCGCGCGAGGGCATCATGCACGGAATGATCTCCGGGTGCGGTGGCCGAAACACCGAAACTCGCTGTAATCGTCCCATCGACCCCATGATCTTGCCAGCTCATGGCGGCAAACCCGAACCTCGCCTTTTCCACCATATCCGCCGCTTCCATTCGGCCGATACCAGGCAGAAAACTGACGAACTCTTCGCCCCCAAAACGCGCGATCGCAACACTTCTGAGGTTCGCTCTCAAAATCTGCGCAAACCCGATAATGACATGATCACCGGCTGCATGGCCGAAGCGATCATTGACCTGTTTGAAGTAATCGATATCCCCGACGATAACAGCCCCTGCAGGAAAGGCACCTCCCTTGGCTTCGGGCAAAGCCAGCTCGAAACCGCGTCGGTTGAACAACCCGGTGAGAGGATCGCGGCACGCCGCATCACGATGACCCATAACCACATCCGAGACGACCGAACCCAAAACAGCCAGCGCCATGATGAAGCCGACGATGCTCGCCGCCATCTGCATCAGGAAAGCATATTCGGAAGACAAGAACTGGTCGAGTGAATCAAAATTGCCAGCAGACGTGGAAACAAGGAGAGCCGACACCCGGATGGCGGTCTCCAGCACGACCATTGACGCCATAACCACGAGCAAACGATCAATCGCCGACTTGGCAAATCTCCACACGGAAACGATTGCAATACCAAGCAGCACCGCCAGCGATGAATCGCCGATCGCAAGCTGCGATCTCAGATCTTCCTCGACAAGGATAAACCAGCAGACGACCGCAAAAGCCGTCAACGTGAAAAGCAGCCGCGGCAGCAACAATGTCGGGCGCCTGAACCTGACAAGCATGGCATGGCTATAGAGAAAAAATGCTGCGTAGAAGAACACATTCGAGAGCACTGCCTGTGCCGGCAAAGGCAGCGCATAGGCAAGGATAGGAAAGGCAAAGCCGAGCGCCGCCGAAATGTAGCCCAGCCCCCAGTAACGAGCTGAGCCATCGGACCATCGGTCGGCGATCAGAAAAATGCTGCCGAAAACCAGAAAAATGAACGGCAAGAGATAGGCAAAATTATCGGTCTGTTCCATCTGACCCTGCGCAGAAAGCCTTCATGCATCCTGTCGGTTATGAAAAAGCCCTAGGCCTAGAACGTTAACATTTCGACGACAGTGGGGCTCGAAAAGGTACCTCTGCACAGGTTCAGCCGATGGCGCTCTGCCATGTCCTGACCGCATCTATCGGCCAGATCAGCATCAGCACATTGAGCGTGAGGTTGTCACGGATCAACCAGCCGGTGAAAAGCTCGAAAACGATTGCGACCGTGACGGTCAGCCAGACGGGCATGCGGGAAGCAAACAGAAACCCGAGTGTCATGAACACCGTATCCATTGCCGAATTGAGGATGCTGTCACCCGAATAACCAAGCGCCATCGTCGCATTGCGATACCGGTCGATAATGAGCGGCGAATTTTCCGCGATCTCCCATGCGGCCTCGATGAAAACCGCCAGCGCCAGACGCTCGGAGATCGACCGGCGACGCAGGAGCAACCAGCCAAAAGCATAAAACAGGAAGCCGTGAATGATATGCGACGGCGTGTACCAATCGGCCAGATGCTGCGAGTTTCCCGGCGAATTCACCCCCGGTTCGAACAGCTTCACATATCCGCATTCGCAGATCGGCACGCGACCCATGAAATAGAGGATCGTGATCTGCAGCAGAAAAAGGACGAGTGCGGCGATCAGCCGGCGCCGGGAGACATCGTCGGTTTCCGGCGTAAAGGTCGTCACTTGTCACCTTCGGCAACGGTGTCCTGCACGGTGTGGCGCATGATCAGCGGCATCTGCGACAGCGTGAATAGAATGGTGATCGGCATCGTGCCCCAGACCTTGAAATTGACCCAGGCCTCGTCGGAGAAATTGCGCCAGACCACCTCGTTGAGTATCGCCAGGAACAGGAAGAAAATTCCCCAGCGCAGGGTCAGCTTCTTCCAGCCCTCCGCATCCAGATTGAATGCGGCATTGAAGACATAACCGAGCAGCGACTTGCCGAAGACGAGGCCGCCGAGCAGCACGACACCGAACAGCGTGTTGACGATGGTCGGCTTCATCTTGATGAAGGTCTCGTCCTGCAGCCAGATCGACAATCCACCGAACACCATGACGACGACGCCCGAGACGAAGGGCATGACCGGCAGATGCTTGAAGACGATCTTCGAGATGATCAGCGAGATTACCGTCGCAACCATGAACAGCGCGGTGGCGATCAGCAGCGGCCCGCCGATGGCAGACAGTGCCGGAAACTTGCCGACCAGCCATTCGCCACGCAGGTTGCCGAAGAAGAAGACCAGCAAGGGGCCCAGTTCCAGTGCCATTTTCAGGCCCGGCTTCTGCTTCTCTTCCTTGGTCGGCGTAACATCGCTTTCGATCGTCTGCATGGGACCCAACTATAATTTGTATTTATCCGAAGCCAAATCTTTACTTCGTGTCATCAATGCGGCGCAGGTGTCAGCCCTGCAATCGCCTCGGCAAAATCCTTCGCCTCGAAGGGTTCGAGATCGTCGACACCTTCGCCGACACCGATGAAATAGACCGGTAGGCGATGCTTGGCGGCGATCGCCACCAGAATGCCGCCGCGCGCGGTCCCGTCGAGCTTGGTCATGATCAGACCGCTGACGCCGGCGACGTTGCGAAAAATTTCGACTTGGTTCATCGCGTTCTGACCGGTCGTCGCATCGAGCGTCTGCAACACGGTGTGCGGCGCATCCGGATCAAGCTTGTTGAGGACACGCACGATCTTCTCCAGCTCCGCCATAAGCTCGGCCTTGTTCTGCAGTCGGCCGGCAGTGTCAATGATCAGCACGTCGGACTTGTTTTCCTTCGCCTGCACATAGGCGTCATAGGCAAGTCCCGCCGCATCGGCGCCGAGCTTGGTGCCGATGAATTCCGAATTGGTGCGATCCGCCCAGATTTTCAGCTGCTCGATCGCCGCGGCACGGAACGTATCGCCGGCAGCCAGCATGACCTTGAGGCCCGAGCCCGAGAGCTTTGCCGCCAACTTGCCGATGGTCGTCGTCTTGCCGGTGCCATTGACGCCGACAACGAGAATGACATGCGGCTTGTGATTGAGATCGAGTGCCAGCGGCTTGGCGACCGGCGCCAGAACCTTGGTGATTTCGGCCGACATGATGCGCGACACATCCTCGCCGGTCACGTCCTTGCCGTAACGTTCCGATGACAAGGTACCGGTGATCCGCATCGCCGTCTCGACGCCGAGATCGGCCTGGATCAGCAGGTCCTCGAGATCTTCAAGCGTCTCGTCGTCCAGCTTGCGCTTGGTGAAGAGAGCGGCGATCTGGCCGGTCAGCTGCGAGGACGTGCGGGCAAGCCCGGCGCGCAGCCGCTGGAACCAGGTGAGCTTCGGCGGCGGCACGACTGCCACGACTTCCGGCTCGGATGTCGAGGTGGAAAAGCCTTTGGGGAGGACTGGCGGTGCGGCTTCCGTTACTTCGGAGGCGTTACCCCCCTCTGTCCTGCCGGACATCTCCCCCACAGGGGGGGAGATCGGCTGGCGGCTAACCGCCTGTTCCATATCAGCCGTCGAATTTACAGCATCGTCACCATCAGAAAGCTCAGTGCCTGCGGCAGCAATACCCTCTCCTTCAGCACCATCATCAAAAGCAGCCGTCAGCGGCGCATCCTTGATCTCCCCCCCTGTGGGGGAGATGCCCGGCAGGGCAGAGGGGGGTGTTTCCGCGAGAACGATGCTATCGGTCTCAGCCGCAGCCTCCGCCTCCAGCAGCGACAACGGCACGACACCGAGATCCGACGTCTCCTCAGCCCCGGCAAGAACCGCAACCGCCTCATCGCCCGTCGCCTCATCACTCGAAGGCCCCCCGGCCGTCTCGATCTCGGTCGGTGCGACCGGATCAACCGGCGTGACCGGCAAGTCCTCGACGGCAACGACGCCCGATGCAGGCGACTGGTCTTCAACCGGCTTTTCGACCGGCTGCTCGGCAGACCTGTCAACCGGCCGATCAACAGGCTTGTCGCCGAAGGTGAAGACGCGTTTGATGAAACTTACCATTACTTACAATCCGTTTCGGTCAAGCCGCCCGCTCATGGGTAGCCAGAAGCCGCATGTCGAGATGTTTGCCACTATGTCCCGTAATCATAACGCGCTCGATGTCGCGGGGAACCAGTCCCGGCGCTGCAACCAGCGAAAAGTTTTCCGTATGCGCCATGCCATTGTTTTCAATGATGACGGTCTGCTCGGTTCCGACCATCCGGTCGAGATGCGCAAGATGCAGCGCCTCTCCACGGGCGCGAAGCCTTGCGGCACGCTCCTTGACCAGCGCGCGGTCCACCTGCGGCATGCGCGCTGCCGGCGTGCCGGGGCGTGGGCTGTAGGGAAAAACATGCAGGAAGGAGATACCGGCCTCTTCCGCCAGGGTCGCAGCTCCTTCGAACATCTCTTCCGTCTCGGTCGGGAACCCGGCGATCATATCCGCACCGAAGGCAATCTCCGGCCGCAACCGTCGCGCCTGCTCGACGAAGGCCAGAGCCTCCGCGCGGGAATGACGCCGCTTCATCCGCTTTAAAATCATGTCGTCGCCATGCTGCAGCGACAGATGCAGATGCGGCATGAAACGCGGCTCGTCGGCGATCAGGTCCCACAGATGCGTATCGGCCTCGATACTGTCGATCGACGACAGCCGCAGACGCAGAATCTCCGGCACCTGTTTCAGAAGCGTCTTTGCGAGATAACCGAGCGTCGGATTGCCCGGAAGATCCGCGCCATAGCTGGTTGCATCGACGCCGGTCAGCACGATCTCGCGATAGCCGCTTTCGGTAAGTTTTCGCGCCTGCTCCACCACTGCGCCCATCGGCACCGAGCGGGAGTTACCCCGGCCGTAAGGAATGATGCAGAAGGTACAGCGATGGTCGCAGCCGTTCTGCACCTGGATGAAGGCGCGTACATGCCCGTCGATATGCTTGACCATCTGCGGCGCGGTCGCCTTGACGCTCATGATGTCGTTGACGCGCAGCTTTTCTTCCGCCGAAACGCCGAAATCCGGCAGGCCGCGATAGGAAGTGCTTTTCAGCTTTTCCTCATTGCCTAAAACGGCATCGACTTCCGGCATGTCGGCAAACACCTGCTTTTCGGTCTGCGCCGCACAGCCGGTGACGATGATGCGCGCATGCGGATTTTCCCGCCGCGCCCGGCGGATCGCCTGCCGCGCCTGCCGCACCGCCTCGCCTGTCACGGCGCAGGTGTTCACCAGCACGGCATTGTTGAGGCCAGCCTTTTCGGCCTCGGCCCGCATCACTTCCGATTCATAGGTGTTGAGCCGACAGCCGAAGGTTATGACCTCGACGCCGCTCAATTTGCCTTTACCTCGGGTTCCGCATCGCGGCTGAATGCGCCGGTTTCCGGATCGACCTTGCCCGACCATTCCCATTCGGCAGGTCCCGTCATCACCACATGATCGTTATCTTTCCATTCGATAACGAGCGGCTGGCGGCTGGGGGCGGAGGCAACATCGATGGTCACCTTGCGGCCGGTGCGACCGGTGCGGGCGGCCGAGACGCCAGCGGCACAGGCAGCCGAACCGCAGGCAAGCGTCAGGCCCGCACCGCGCTCCCAGGTGCGGGTACGCAAGGAACTGTCGCTTGTGACTTGCGCCAGCGTGATATTGGCCTTTTCCGGAAACATCGGATGGTTTTCCAGCATCGGCCCGAAGCGCTCCAGATCGAATGCCATCGGGTCCCTGTCGACCCAGAAGACCGCATGCGGGTTGCCCATCGACATGGCGGACGGCGAATGCAGGATCGGCGCATCGATCGGCCCGATCTGCAGCTCGATCCGGCTGGTATCGAAAAATTCTTCCGCAAGCGGGATCTTGTCCCATTGAAAAACCGGCTTGCCCATGTCGACGGAAATCGTGCCGTCCTCATGCTCCTGCGCATTCAGGATGCCGGCAACCGTCTGGAAGGTAAACGTCTTGCGGCCCGTCTCGGAGGCCAGCGCCTGCACCACGCAGCGCGTGCCGTTGCCGCAGGCCTGCGCCTTTGTGCCATCGCAGTTGAGAATATCGATCCAGGCATCGGTGCCCTGAGCCTTGGAATCATGGATCGCCATGATCTGGTCGAACTCGGTGGCTGGATCGGCAGCAAGCGCAATCGCGGCCTCAGGCGTCACCTTGTCGGTGCGACCACGCATATCGACGACCAGGATCTTGTTGCCAAGCCCGTTCATGCGCGCGAATTCGACCTGTCCTGCCATGATGATATCCACTCTTCGGGCCGTCAAACCGTCAATGGCCCACTCTTTATGGCGTATATGGCCGAAAGTGCTGCAAATTACCAGTGGCGGCGCATATGCCTAAAGATTGGCGCAAAGCCGCAACGCGTGTTAGGGGAGCCCCAAAAAGAGGCTTGACGATGTTACCCTGGGTTCAACTGGACAGCGCAAAGATACCGGACGATGGCGGCGAGTTGCGCCTGAAACAGCGCGGCCAGGAATTCTCCATCATGCTCGGTTCAAACGAGCTGATGAACAGCCGGCTGAGCGGCTCGGAAGAGGCGCTTGCGACGCTCTCCTGGGAAAAGATCAGGGATAGGTCCAAGCCATCCATCCTGATCGGCGGCCTCGGCATGGGTTTTACGCTCCGCGCCGCACTGGCGATCGTTCCGCCGGACGCCACCGTCACCGTCGCCGAACTGGTGCCGGCAGTGGTGAAATGGGCGCGCGGCCCGATGGCCGAGGTCTTCAAGGGCTGCCTCGACGACCCGCGCACGAAAATCCATCAGGGCGATGTCGGTGAACTGATCCGTGAATCGAAAGCAAGGTTCGACGCCATCCTGCTCGATGTCGACAACGGTCCGGACGGACTGACACGCGACAGTAACGACGCACTTTATAACGACCGCGGCCTGCGTGCCGCCCGCGAAGCCCTGCGCCCCGGCGGCGTGCTCTCCGTCTGGTCATCCGGCCCGGATTACGGCTTCACCAAGCGGCTGAAGGACACAGGCTACGAGGCCGAAGTCGTCAACACCCGCGCCAACGGCAAGCGCGGCGCCAAGCATGTGATCTGGGTGGCGACGCGCCGTTAATGATCGGCTGAAAATCAGCCGAAGATTTCGTCGACCAGCGCATGAACACGACGGAAGGCAGCCTTGGCGCCTTCGGCAGCTTCGAGTTCCTCAGCTTCAGTCAGCGGAAGATCGTTATAAGCGGCAACGAAATTGCGCCAATGCAGACCACGACCATCGGGATGCCCTGCCAGATGGCGTGCGCCAAAATCGTCCGACAGGCCGATCTTTGCCGCTTCCTTGCGCAGGAAGGCCGCTCCGAGATTGGAGCCTTCCGCAACATAGACCCAGCCGAGCGCCTGAGCCGGCGTCAGCGGACCGGTCGTTGCGCCGAGCTCTTCCGGAACGCCGCCGAGATCGACGATATCCTGACGCAGGGCTTCGTAACGATTGCGCTCGGCAAGGCCGGGCAAACGGCGATTGAGGTCTTCGTCGGCAAAAAGCGGCGCGACATCGGCATGAAAATGATGCTGGACCTCTAGGAACAGCGCATAACGCTCGCGGCTGGCAAACGGCTCGGCGCGCATGATGCGCTTGTCCAGCGTGTCATGGGTCCCGGTCGTCAGAGCCTTCAGCCGCTGGATACGGGTTTCTTCGGTCGGACGCTCTAACTCGATCTGCATTACTTTCCCCATGCACTCATGTTTTTCGCATCAAGCAAATCAAGGTGCGACAAGTCAAGCAGGACGTGAAGCCGGAACCTTGAAAACTTCACCGGGTCGCATCGGGCGGAACCGATCGCGGGCGATCTGTTGTGCATCGAGCGCCGCATGCAGTGCCTCGACCGGCTGTTCTATTCCCTCGTTGGTCAGCTTCACCGTACCCCAGTGATGCCCGGCAACATAGGAAGCGCCGCAAAGCTGCATGCCTTTGACCGCCTCTTCCGGGTTCTGGTGCTGCGCCTCCATGAACCAGCGCGGCTCATAGGCGCCGAACGGAAGATTGGCGAGCCGGAATGGCCCGTGCTTTTCACCGACAGCCCGATAGTTGCGACCTTCGTGAAAACCGGTATCGCCGATATGGTAGATTTTTCCAGCCGGCGTCTCGAAAACGAAAGCGGCCCAGAGCGCCTCGCGGCGATCTCCCAGTCCGCGCGCCGACCAGTGATGGCAAGGCTCGCAATGGAAGATAACACCGGGGCCGGCCGTCTCGCTGCCACCCCAGTCCATCACCGTGATCCTGGCATCTGGCACACGCGAACGAATGATCGTGTCATTGCCGAGCGGCGTGATGAAATGCGGCTTGTCGCGGCTCTGCAGCACCCAAAGCGTTTCGAGATCCATGTGGTCGTAGTGATTGTGGGTGACGAGCACGATATCGATCGGCGGCAGATCGCCGATGCGGATGCCGGGCGGGTTCACACGCTTCGGACCGGTCCAGGAGAACGGGCTGGTCCGCTCCGACCAGACGGGATCGGTGAGGATGTTGAGACCAGCGACCTGAATGAGCATCGATGCATGCCCGACCATCGTCACAACGATCCGGTCACCGTTCACCCGCGTCTCAGGCACCGCCTGCGCAAACGGGCTGGCAAATGTATCCGGCCAGGGAATATTGCCGTTTCCGAGCTTCCAACGCAAAAGATCCAGCCCGCCGCGCGGTTCGGTTCCACCCGGATTGAAAAAGGCCTTGCCGTCGAAATGATCGGACACGGGGCCGGAATAATACTTGTTGCCAGCCATGGCACTCCTTGCCGTGACCCCGCCGGCAAGCGCCGCGATGGCTGCAAGACCGGACC
The DNA here is from genome assembly GCF_040675795.1 of Neorhizobium sp. LMR1-1-1.1. Classification (NCBI taxonomy): domain Bacteria; kingdom Pseudomonadati; phylum Pseudomonadota; class Alphaproteobacteria; order Hyphomicrobiales; family Rhizobiaceae; genus Neorhizobium; species Neorhizobium sp. LMR1-1-1.1. Next base: position 150,156 of record NZ_JBEGHE010000058.1, on the reverse strand, counting down.
ATTTGAAGAATGTGCGTCGGTTCATGGGGAATTATTATGGGATACAACGCACTAATCGCAAGAGAATGCGACCTCTTAGAAAGGCGAGCATTGAGGAATTTAGGATTTTTGCTGCGGCAAAGATTTGACCGAATTCTTGAAATTGCATCGCCGCAGCAGCTTTACAAGGACTCGTGCGTCGGCAATTTCGCGGATTCAAGAGGCGAATGAAAGACTCCAATCCTTGACTCTCCGCCGCATTTCCTGTTTAAGCCCGGCAATCTGCTGACAAGTCACGACTTGGAGCCGCCGACCGGGGCCGACATACTGAGCCCGGAGGTCAACATCCGACAGCGCGTTGCGCCCTCGGGTGCTTTTTGGCTTTGCGCGTTTCTGACGTCTTGTTTTTGCCGGCAAAAGACCCGACGTTTCCGGGCACCGAACGGAAACGAAGAAGGAAATGACGATGTTTGAAAACCTCCAGGACCGTCTTGGCTCCATTCTGAATGGACTGACCGGCCGTGGCGCATTGAGCGAAGCGGATGTTTCCGCCGCCCTGCGCGAGGTTCGCCGCGCGCTTTTGGAAGCCGACGTGGCGCTCGAAGTCGTACGCGCCTTTACTGATAAGGTCCGCGAAAAGGCTGTTGGCGCCGAAGTCCTGAAATCGATTAAGCCGGGCCAGATGGTCGTCAAGATCGTCCATGACGAACTCGTCGAGATGCTCGGCTCCGAAGGCGTCAGCATCAGCCTTCAGGCGGCAGCCCCCGTCGTCATCATGATGGTCGGTCTGCAGGGTTCGGGTAAGACGACCACGACCGGCAAGATCGCCAAGCGGCTGACCGACCGCGACAAGAAAAAGGTGCTGATGGCGTCGCTCGATACGCGCCGCCCGGCAGCACAGGAACAGTTGCGCCAGCTCGGTGTGCAGACCGGCGTCGATACGCTGCCGGTCATCGCCGGCCAGTCGCCGACCGATATCGCCGCCCGCGCCGTGCAGGCGGCAAAACTCGGCGGCCATGACGTCGTCATCCTCGATACCGCCGGCCGCACGCATATCGACGAACCGCTGATGCAGGAAATGGCGGAAATCAAGCGGAAGTCCAATCCGCATGAAATCCTGCTCGTAGCCGACAGCCTGACCGGTCAGGACGCCGTCAATCTTGCGCGCAATTTCGATGAACGCGTCGGCATTACCGGCCTCGTTCTGACCCGTATGGACGGCGATGGCCGTGGTGGTGCCGCGCTTTCCATGCGCGCCGTTACCGGCAAGCCGATCAAGCTGATCGGTGTCGGCGAAAAGATGACGGAGATGGAGGAATTCCATCCCCGCCGTATCGCCGACCGTATTCTCGGCATGGGCGACATCGTTTCGCTGGTCGAAAAGGCCGCCGAAAACATCGACGCCGAAAAGGCCGCCGCCATGGCCGCCAAGATGGCCAAGGGCAAGTTCGACCTGAACGATCTCGCCGACCAGTTGCGCCAGATGAAATCGCTCGGCGGCATGGGCGGCATCATGGGCATGATGCCCGGCATGGCCGGCATGAAGGACAAGCTCGCCGCTTCCGGCATGAACGACAAGATGTTCGACCGCCAGATCGCCATCATCGGCTCGATGACCAAGGCCGAACGCGCCAACCCGGACATGCTGAAACATTCCCGCAAGAAGCGTATCGCGGCCGGCTCCGGCACGGATGCTGCGGAAATCAACAAGCTTCTGAAAATGCACCGCCAGATGGCCGACATGATGAAAATGATGGGCGGCAAGGGCAAGGGCGGCATGATGAAGCAGATGATGGGCGGCCTTGCCTCCAAGATGGGTCTTGGTGGTGGCATGGGCATGCCCGATCTGTCGAAGATGGATCCGAAGCAACTCGAAGCCCTGCAGAAACAGGCGGAAGCCGCAGGCCTGAAGCCGGGCGGCATGCCGGGTCTTGGTGGCGGCCTGCCCGGTGGAATGGGTGGCCTGCCCGGTCTCGGCGGAGCAAAGCTTCCCGGCCTCGGCGGTTTCCCCGGTCTGCCGGGCAAGAAGAAATAAGGGAGGACGCGAATGGTTGATCCTGAAGTGAAGGCACGGCTTTCGAGCTACCGCCAGTCGATCGACAATATCGATGCGGCGCTGGTGCATATGCTCGCCGAGCGTTTTCGCTGCACCAAGGAAGTTGGCGTCCTGAAAGCCAAGTACGAATTGCCGCCGGCAGACCCGGCGCGCGAGGAATACCAGATCGAACGCCTTCGCCGTCTGGCAAAGGAAGCCAATCTGGATCCGGATTTCGCCGAGAAGTTCCTGAACTTCGTCATCAAGGAAGTCATCCGGCATCATGAAGCAATCGCCGCCGAACACGGTGGTGCAAAGTAAACAGCATGACCCGAGCCCGCCTGACGGCGGCCTCACAACAACAGATCGGACCACCGGATGGTGGCCCAAAAAGAAACCTAAGGAGTAAAACAATGTCCCTGAAGATTCGTCTCGCCCGCGGTGGTTCCAAGAAGCGCCCTTACTACACCGTTGTTGTTGCCGACGCCCGTTCGCCGCGTGACGGCCGCTTCCTCGAAAAGCTCGGTTCCTGGAACCCGATGCTCGCCAAGGACAACGAAAAGCGCGTTGAACTGAACGAAGACCGCATCAAGCATTGGCTCGCAAACGGCGCACAGCCGACCGACCGTGTTCTGCGCTTCCTCGCTGAAGCCGGCATCGCCACCCGCGACGCCAAGAACAACCCGGAAAAGGCAAAGCCGGGCAAGCGCGCTCAGGAACGCGCTGCTGAAAAGGCTCAGAAGGCTGCCGACGCAGCTGCCGCTGCAGAATAATTTCTGCAACGATTGTATTCGACGGGCAGTGCGGCAACGCACTGCCCGTTTTCTGTTTGGCCATGCTTGCGTTGCACCGCGAGCGGTTCATGGCTAAATGAGCGCAGACCAATCGGAACACCCGGCATGAAGAAGCTTGAAAACCCAATCCTGATGGCCACGATCGGCGCCGCCCAAGGTCTCCGGGGCGAAGTACGGGTCAAATCCTTCACTGCGAACCCGACAGCCCTTGGCGAATACGGGCATCTTTATGCAGAAGACGGGCGGCGGTTCGAAATCCTCGAAATCCGAGATGCAAAAAACGTCGTCGTTGTCCGCTTCCGCGGCATTAACGACCGTAATGCAGCCGAAGCCTTGAACGGGCTGGAACTCTTCGTCGAACGCGACAATCTTCCTGACGAAGAGCTTGACGAGGACGAATTCTATTATGCCGATCTCGAAGGCCTCGAAGCCGTCGATGCTGAAGGCAAAAGCTATGGCAAAGTCAGCGCAGTATTTGATTTCGGCGCTGGCGATTTGCTTGAACTGAAAGGTCCCGGTCGACGCCCGGCGCTCATCCCCTTTTCAGAAGCAGCGGTTCTGGAGATCGATCTGGACGCAGGCAAAATCCTGATCGACCCGCAAGCCGCTGGCCTGATCGAGGATCCGAACGACAGGGACCCAACCGCAGTCGGCAAACGTCCGCCCAAGCCCCGCCAGGGCCCCTCCAAAAAAGCTCCCGGCCAGGACGAAGAATGACATTCCGCGCAACGCTCCTGACGCTCTATCCGGAAATGTTTCCCGGACATCTCGCTTTCTCCCTTTCAGGCAAGGCGATGGAACGTGGCGACTGGTCGCTCGATACGATACAGATTCGCGATTTTGCTGAAGACAAGCACCGCACCGTAGACGATACGCCGGCCGGCGGTGGCCCCGGCATGGTGCTGAAAGCGGATATTCTGGCAAGAGCGATCGATTCTGTCGCCGCCGATACCCGCCCCCGCCTGCTGATGAGCCCGCGCGGCAAGCCGCTAAGCCAGAGCCGGGTGCGTGAACTCGCCGATGGCGAAGGCGTCGTCATCGTCTGCGGCCGCTTCGAAGGCGTCGACCAGCGCGTCATCGACGGACGCAACCTCGAGGAAGTGTCAATCGGCGACTACATCCTGTCGGGCGGCGAACCGGCAGCGCTGACCGTTCTCGACAGCATCATCCGCCTCCTGCCGGGCGTCATGGGCAATGCCCATTCCGGCACGAACGAAAGTTTTGAGCACGGCCTGCTGGAGCACCCGCATTACACCCGCCCGCAGGTTTTCGAAGGCCAGGAAATCCCGACGGTCCTGACTTCAGGAAATCACGCAGCGATCGAAAAATGGCGGCTGGAGCAGGCTCTAAAGCTGACACAAAAACGTCGCCCGGATTTGCTCGCAGACGACTGACGCCGCGATCACCCGGTTACGAAATAATAGACCGTCAGCGCCGATCCCACCGCGACCACGCACCAGCGAAGCACTGCCTGCGGCACGCGACGCGCCAGCCAGACGCCGGAATAACCACCGAGTGCACCTGCCGGGATCATCACCAGCGCCTCCGGCCATGCCACCACATCGCCACTGATGAAGACAACGATCGCCACGCCGGCAATCAGCATGGCAAACAGGTTCTTCATCGCATTGAGGTGATGATAGGTGCCGCCGGTCGTGAGCCCAAGCACCGCCAGCATCATGATCCCCATTCCGGCACCGAAGAACCCGCCATAGATCGCGTTGAAAAACTGGCCGACGATGCTGGAAACCCTGTTGGCGCTATGCTCCTCGGAAGAAACCTTCGGCTTGAGCAAGGGCCCCGCCGCAAAAATTGCCGTCGCCGCAGCAAGCAGCCACGGCACAAGCGCGCGGAAGGATGGATTGTCGAGCGACAGCAGGATCAGAGCGCCGGCGAGCCCTCCCACAAGCGACACGACGCCCAGCACGGCAATGCTCCGCCATCGATGAAGAATTTCCGCCCGATAGGCGATCGTCGACGTCACATACCCTGGAAACTGCACGATCGATGACGTGGCATTGGCCGAGATTGGCGGAATGCCGGCGAGCGTCATCACCCCGAAAGTAAGAAACGTGCCGCCGCCCGCAATCGCGTTGACAGCACCCGACAGAAACCCCGCCGCGGCCAGCAGCAGAATCATCATTATTGTCATTTCGCAATTTCCTCTTCCCGGAAATCCAGATATCCCGTTCCGAGCAAGGCAGCAACGATGCCCGCGACAAAAATTGCGACTGCGGGATGACAAACGCCCCGTATTGGTGTATTGGCCGGCGCGGAAATGGGAAAACTCCCGTCGACCAGCAACAAAGAATGGCGAATTCGCTAGCCCACAAGGCACGTCGCGAGGCCCTCGTATGAGGTGACCAAGGACGGGAGGCGCTCTGGCTGTTTCAGAAGAACTGAAAAGGTTTGACCGATGAACATCATCCAGCAGCTGGAAGCCGAACAGGCAGCCAAGATCGAAGCTCAGCGCAAGCTTCCTGAATTCTCCCCGGGCGACACGGTCCGCGTCAACGTTCGCGTGACGGAAGGTACCCGTACCCGCGTACAGGCTTACGAAGGCGTCTGCATCGCTCGTTCGGGCGGCGGCATCAACGAGAGCTTCACCGTTCGCAAGATCTCCTACGGCGAAGGTGTTGAGCGCGTATTCCCGGTTTACTCGCCGCTCGTTGAAGGCGTCGAAATCGTTCGCCGCGGTAAGGTCCGTCGCGCCAAGCTGTACTACCTGCGCGATCGTCGCGGCAAGTCGGCTCGTATCGTCGAGAACACCGGCACCCGCGCCCGTAAGCTGAACGACGCCGAGCGCGCCGCAGTTGCCGAGGAAAAGGCACGCATCGAAGCTGAAAAGATTGCAGCAGCACAGGCACTGGCCGCCGAAAAGGCAGCACAGGAAGCCGCTGAAGCAAAGGCTGCTGAAGAAGCAGCAAAGGCAGCAGAAGCTTCTGCAGAATAAGATTGCCGGTTACGGCATGAGAAAAAGGCGACCTTCGGGTCGCCTTTTTTGTTTGTGCGATTAGCGTGGACCGCCCGCATGTGCCGACGGCGGCACGTCCTTCGTCTCGCGCCCGAGCATCTGGCCCACGATGATCACCAGCACACCCGCTACAGCAAGGCATGCCGCCAGGAAGAACATTGGCAGGATGTTGCTGCCCGTCGCGTCATTGATCCACGGCACGACATTTTGCGCGATGAAGCCGCCGAGATTGCCGACCGAGTTGATCGCAGCCAGCCCAGCCGCAGCGCCGGCCCCTTTCAGAAAGCGTGACGGGAGGCTCCAGAACACCGGCTGGCCGGCAAAGATGCCCGCTGCGGCAATGCAGAGGAAAGCGAACTGCAGATAGGGCGAGGTCACCAGGACGGAAGCCGCCAGGGCCGCGGCACCGACAAACGCTGGCCCCACAATATAAGGCGTCTTTTTCTCGGTCTTATCGGCAGCCGAAGGAACCACCCAAAGCGCGACGGCGACGATCAGCCAGGGAATGATGTTGATGAAGCCGTTGGTCGTGTTCGATACGCCAAAACCCTTGACGATCGTCGGCAGCCAGTAGCTCAGGCCATAGGCCGCCAGCGGGAAGCCGATGAAGCAGAGGGCCATCAACAGCACGCGCGGATTGATCAGCGCCTTGAAGCCGTGGCCCGCATCCTCGTCCATTCCAGCATTTTCCTGCGCCAGCCGATCTTTCAGCCATTGCTTCTCGTCATTCGTCAGAAACTCTGCCTTTTCGGGCGTGTCGTCGAGATAGAAGAAGGTGAAGGCGCCGGCGATGACGGCGGGAATGCCGGTCGCGAGAAACACCCATTCCCATCCCTCAAGCCCCAGTGTGCCATCGAGATCGAGCAGCATGCCGCCGAGCGGCGCGCCGACCGCATTTGCGAGCGCACTGAAGATCATGAACAGGCCGACCATGCGACCGCGATAATCTTTCGGAAACCAGAGCGTCAGCAGATAGAGCACGCCCGGAAAGAACCCCGCCTCACAGGCACCGAGCAGAAAGCGAAGGATGTAGAACATCGTCATGTTCTGGGTGAAGGCCAGCGCGATCGTCACCAGCCCCCAGGACACGATGATCCGGGTGAACCAGATTCGCGCCCCGAAACGGGTCAGGAAGAGATTGGCCGGCACCTCGAAGATGAAATAGCCGATGAAGAACAGCGAGGCGCCGAGGCCATAGGCATATTCGCTCATCCCGAGTGAATCGACCATCTGCAGCTTCGCGTAACTCACGTTCTGCCTGTCGATATAGGCAATGAGATACAGGACCCCGAGAAGCGGCATCAGCCGCCAGGTGATCTTAGAGATCGTATTGCTTTCAGAGACCAAGATTTCCTCCCCGGCCAGCAGCCGTGTCTGATCTGTGGGGAGGAAATTAGGTGCATCACTGGATGCGGCAAGAGACCGCAGGCCTCTTTGAGACGAGTAAGCCGTTGCCCCGTGCAGGATTACCGCAGCACAAACCGGTCGCGGCCCGCTTCCTTGGCTTGATAAAGCGCCTCATCTACGGCCTTTAAGAGACCCAGCCGCTCCGACCCCGCCTCCGGCGCGAGAGCAGCGCCGATGCTGAGACGCGCGGTGACGATGTTGTCGTCAACGACGAAAGGTCGGCGAAACTCTTGGAGCAGGGATTCGGAAAGCTCGGAAAGCGCTGCGACATCCGGCGGATCGGGCACGAAGATCGCAAACTCGTCACCGCCCATGCGCACGACCACATCCTGCGCCCGCACACACTCGCTGATCCGCTTGGCAGCATGGGTCAGAACCTGATCGCCCGCATGGTGCCCAAGCTTGTCGTTGATCTGCTTGAAACCGTCCATGTCGAGATAAAGCACGCCGAACCCCTGCTGCGAGGAAAGCGCGTTGGCGAGCATCACGTCGATCAACGAGACCAATGCCGACCTGTTGTAAAAACCGGTCAGCGGATCGGTCATGGCCGCAAGCTTCAGCTTTTCCTCGGCAAACTCCATCATGAAATTCGCCTTCTGCAGCCGCAGGAGACCGCTTGCTACATCGGCAAACTGGCGCAGGTTGCGAATCTCGACATCGGTAAGGTCCCGCTGCTCGACATCGAGTAGGCAGAACGAACCGACCGGAAGATCAGGCTCCAGCGATACCGGAGCACCGGCATAAAACCGGAAACCTGGAGCCCCTTGAATTGCGGGAAAACTTCGGAATTCCGGGTGCCGGCTGAGGTCGGGCACCACGACGACTTCGTTGGCATAAACCACGCGGGAGCAGACGGAATCTTCTCGACTGCATTCACCGATCGGAATGCTACCGACCTGGCAGGCAACCCGCTGCCAGTCCTCGTCTATGATATTGACCGCAGCACAAGGGGTGCCGAAAACATCCTTGGCCAGTTGCACGAGCGTGGAAAGTTCAGACGTCGCATTGCCATCGACCGAAATCAGCCCCCGGACGGAAAGCAGACGATCAGCTTCATTGGCAGGAAGCTGGGCTGTAAGTGCCATACGCACCTCCTCGTTGTCCTCATCACCGCCGCCGCATGCAAATAAGGACACAAAAAAAGAGCTTTAACTGCCCGTCGCTTGTGCCATGCGCCCCTAATCGAAGCAATTGCCGTCCCTCTAAAAAACTGGTAATAGACCGGCCATGGGATCGAAATTCGGATGCCTCGCGAACAAATTTATCGTGCTGCAAGACCACAAGCGTCTGCCGGCACGTTTCTTCGCATCCGTATCCGGCGCTCTCAACAGCCGACTTAGCTGACGGTCGCTTAAACGCGACCCGTGCTGCGGCACACGCTTTTGCCGCGACAAATCCCCCTTTTCAAAAAACTGTTCTCGAACGGAATGGCAGCCATGAGCGCACCTCGCACCCTCTACGACAAGATCTGGGACGACCACGTCGTCTCTCAGGACGAAAACGGCACCTGTCTTCTCTACATCGACCGTCACCTGGTTCACGAGGTGACGTCGCCGCAGGCTTTCGAAGGCCTGCGCATGGCCGGCCGCAAGGTCCGCGCGCCCGAAAAGACGCTCGCCGTCGTCGACCATAACGTCCCGACCACGGCAGACCGCCACGAAGGCATCAAGAACGAGGAAAGCCGCATCCAGGTCGAGGCGCTTGCCCAGAACGCTCGTGATTTCGGCGTTGAATACTACTCCGAAAAGGACGTCCGCCAGGGCATCGTCCATATCGTCGGACCGGAACAGGGATTCACTCTGCCGGGCATGACCATCGTCTGCGGCGACAGCCACACCTCCACCCACGGCGCATTCGGCGCATTGGCGCACGGCATCGGCACGTCCGAGGTCGAGCATGTTCTCGCCACCCAAACGCTGGTGCAGAAGAAGGCCAAGAACATGCTGGTGCGTGTCGATGGCAAGCTGCCGGAAGGCGTCACCGCCAAGGATATCATCCTCGCCATCATCGGCGAGATCGGTACCGCCGGCGGCACCGGCCACGTTATCGAATTTGCCGGCGAAGCGATCCGCTCGCTGTCGATGGAAGGCCGCATGACCGTCTGCAACATGACGATCGAAGGCGGCGCCCGCGCCGGCCTGATCGCGCCGGACGAGACGACTTTCGAATACATCAAGGACAAGCCGCGCGCCCCGAAGGGCAAGGCCTGGGACATGGCGCTCGACTACTGGAAGACGCTCTACACCGAAGAAGGCGCCCATTACGACAAGGTCGTCGTCCTCGATGCCGCAAACCTGCCGCCGATCGTCACCTGGGGTTCTTCGCCGGAAGACGTCACGACCATCGAAGGCACAGTGCCGAATCCGGACGAGATCCAGGATGAGAACAAGCGCACGTCGAAATGGCGCGCACTGGATTACATGGGCCTGAAGCCGGGCACGAAGATGACTGACATCACCGTCGATCGCGTCTTCATAGGCTCCTGCACCAACGGTCGCATCGAAGACCTGCGCGCCGCCGCAAAGGTAGTCGAAGGCAAGAAGGTGGCCTCCAGCGTTTCCGCCATGATCGTGCCGGGCTCCGGCATCGTCAAGGAACAGGCGGAAGCCGAAGGCCTCGACGTGATCTTCAAGGATGCCGGCTTCGAATGGCGCGAGCCGGGCTGCTCGATGTGCCTTGCAATGAACGACGACCGTCTCAGCCCCTACGAGCGCTGCGCCTCCACCTCGAACCGCAATTTCGAAGGTCGCCAGGGCTACAAGGGCCGTACCCACCTCGTCTCGCCTGCAATGGCGGCGGCGGCGGCCGTGGCAGGACACTTCGTCGATATCCGCGACTGGAAATAAACTGCTTTCGTTGAATGACGTTTGAGATGCCCGGCCAAAGTGCCGGGCATTTTGTTTTGGACTACCCCAGAACCTTCACTAACGTCCCTTTTCGCAGATGCGGCAACAGCCGCTTCATGTCGCGCGGATGAACCGCCACGCACCCGGCCGTCGGCTGATAACCCGGCTTGATCAGATGAAAAAAGATTGCCGAGCCGCCGTAGCGCTTGCGAGAGGTAATGTTCCAATCCATCACCAGACAGACATCATAAAGCCCGTCCGTTCGCTTCATTTCTTCATGGCTCGGCTTGAACGGTGCCCCCACGCGTTGAGTGACCAGCCGGTTATAGGCCGCATGTTTCGGCTCGTCGCACCACAACATGTCTCCGGATATTCGCCGCATGGAAAGCGGCGTCTGCGGCAGCCTGATCCGCTCGCCGCGGGTGAAGCCGGAAATCAGCTTCATTGCCGCAATCGGCGTCGCCCCATCCCCTTCTCGCTTGAAGGCGGAGGTGCCGGAACGACCGATCGACGCCTGCAAAGTGATTCCCTTGAACGAGATAATCGCCCTTTGCCGGTTGCGAGGCGCAGTCCGGACGGTCACCACGGATTGCTTTTTGGACTTTTGCACACGGAAAAGCGGCATTTTCTCACGAGGTTTTGCTTTGAATATCATTTTGTTTGAAATCATAGCATCTTGGGCTTTACATCGGGGAGCCCTAAATACGCTTAGATTCCGACAACACGGACGAAAACGGGCGACACGAAAGGCAAGAGCTGTATGGCAAGAACGATACTCCTGGTAGATGACGACAACGACCTGCGCGAGACGCTGGTCGAGCAATTGTCGTTGTACGACGAGTTTTCGCTGTTGCAGGAGGAGAATGCCACCAAGGCCATGAACACGGCCAAGACGGCGCAGGTCGACCTTCTGATCATGGATGTCGGCCTTCCCGACATGGATGGCCGCGAAGCCGTCAAGCTCCTGCGCAAGAACGGCTTCAAGGCGCCGATCATCATGCTCACGGGCCATGACACCGACAGTGACACGATCCTCGGCCTCGAAGCCGGCGCCAACGATTATATCGTCAAGCCGTTCCGCTTTGCCGTCCTGCTCGCCCGTATCCGCGCACAGCTGCGCCAGTACGAGCAGAGCGAGGATGCGACCTTCACTGTCGGCCCCTACATCTTCAAGCCGAGCCAGAAGCTGCTGACCACTGACGACGGCAAGAAGATCCGCCTGACGGAAAAGGAAGCGGCAATCATCCGGTATCTTTACCGCGCCGGCCAGAAGGTCGTTACCCGCGATGTGCTACTGGAAGAGGTCTGGGGTTACAATTCCGGCGTCACCACACACACGCTAGAAACCCATGTCTACCGTCTTCGCCAGAAGATCGAACGCGACCCGTCCAACGCCGAGATCCTCGTGACCGAAAACGGTGGCTACAAGATCGTCCCGTAAATGGCACTGAACGACGATATAAAGCTTCTTTCAAGCGTTCCGCTGTTCCGCGAGCTGGATGGCGATCAGCTGCGTCTGATCGCCTTTGGCGCGGAACGCCGTTCGCTTGCCGAAACGCAGGAACTCTTTCGCGAAGGCTCTCCCGCAGAAGCAGCCTATATCGTCGCCAGGGGGCAGATCGGGCTTTATGCAGCCGACCGCTTTGGCGATATCCGCCACCAAAAGACGGTCGGTCCCGGCACGCTTCTGTCCGAACTCGCTCTGGTGACGATGGTGGAGCGCAAGTTCACCGCCGTCGCGGCGTCAGATGCCGAGGTGATGAAGATCAGCCGCCAGCTTTTCCAACGCCTGCTGGAGGAATACCCGCAGGTCGGGCGGTTGATAGAAGCTCGCATACGGGAAAACATCACCGGGCTGGCCAAGGCTGCGGCCGCGATGGAACATCGGTTTCGATAGGTTTTTAGCGTCGCCTCTTATCTAACAGCGACCGCTCTTCTTAGATCAGCCCCTCACCCTAACCCTCTCCCCGTCAGAACGGGGAGAAGGTGCCGGTAGGCGGATGAGGGGCAGCCGCTCGCTCGGCGTGGATCAATCAGAACTTGAACACCGCCGTAACCGGCACATGGTCGGATGGCTGGTTCCAGCCGCGAGCCTCTTTCAGGATATCGATCCGTTCGAGGAATGGCCCAAGCTCCGGCGAGGACCAGACGTGGTCTAGGCGACGGCCCTTGTTTGCTGCTTCCCAGTCCTTGGCGCGGTAGCTCCACCACGTATAGATCTTCTCCGGCTCCGGCGTGAACTGGCGCATCAGGTCCAGCCAGCCGCCCTTGGCGATCACGTCCTTCATCCCGTCGGTCTCGACCGGCGTGTGGCTGACGATCTTGAGCAACTGCTTGTGCGACCAGACGTCATGCTCCAGCGGCGCGATGTTGAGATCGCCGACAAGGATCGACGAGACACCCGGCATGTCCGCCTTTAACGCCTTCATTTCCTCGACGAAATCAAGCTTGTGGCCGAATTTCGGATTGATCTCCCGGTTCGGCTCGTCGCCGCCCGCCGGCACATAGAAATTATGCAGCCGGATACGGCGCGACCCGCGCTCGAAGATCGCCGAAATGTGCCGCGCATCGCCCATGCCGCAATAATTCTGCCGATGGTCTTCCAGAAGCGGGATCTTCGAGGCGATGGCAACGCCGTGATAGCCCTTCTGGCCATGTACGATGATGTGCTCGTAGCCGAGATCCTTGAGCGGCTGATACGGGAACTCCGGCTCCTGGCACTTGATTTCCTGCAGGCACAGAATGTCCGGCTGGTTGCGGACGATGAACTGCTGCACGATCGGCATGCGCAGGCGTACCGAGTTGATATTCCAGGTGGCCAGGGAAAATGTCATGGAGAACCTCGATTGTCCGTCGAGGTCTAGAGCAATTCCAGCAAAAGTGGGAACCGGTTTTGCGTCCGGAATTGCGTAAGACCAAAGGAGATAGAGCACTACTGGCGATCCAATGATCGCTGGCAATGCTCTATGTTATTTGGCGATTGATGAGAAGCAAAAAGGGCCGCGAATGTCGCAGCCCTTTAGACAGTATCAGGATGTAAATCTCAGCCGCGACCGCGCACTTCGGCATAGTCGATCGTAAACACCTTCTCGTCGAGGCTGACGCCTGTCTTGACGTTATAGATCATCACCGAGGTATCCTTGCCCTGATTGTCGGTGATCGTCCACTGGCGCAGATCATAGGTCTTGCTGTCGAACATCATGGTGATCGTCGAATCGCCGAAGATCGTCTTGTTACCGAGCACGATCGTGGTGAGATCGCTCTCTTCTTTCACGCCGCGCACGGCATCGTTGGAAAGATCGATCCGGTCTGCCAGAAGCAGCGTCAAAGGCGTCTTTGAAAGCGGATAGAGATCCCAGGTCTTCAGTTTGATATTGCCGACAACGACATTTTTTCCATCGGAAATCACGCGCAGCGGCGATGGATCTTCGAAATTGAAACGCAGCCTGCCGGGACGTTCGATATAGAATTTTCCGCCCGTCTGCTCGCCGCGCGGGCCGAACTGCACAAACTCGCCCATCATCGTCTTCACGGACGAAAAGTGGTCGGCGATCTTCTGCGCGGCCGCGCCGCCACCGCTCTGTGCGGAAGCCGCCACAGGCAGAAATGCGGAAGCGGCAAGGCCGAACAGGCCTGCGGAAAACTGTCTACGATCAATCCGGATGGAAAGAGCTGTTTTTTCTTTGGTCATTCTGGTCTCCATCCAAATGCACTGGGCCGCAAACGCGGCGTCATGATGACTTGCCGGCGGCTTGGCAAGCCGTAGCCGACACGATCACGAAAGACTTACCCGCGACTAGCGCTCGATAATGTCGGCCTCGGTCGGCACGAGGATCTCGCGCTTGCCGGCGTGGTTTGCCGGACCGATCAGCCCTTCCTTCTCCATCCGCTCGATCAGCGAGGCGGCACGGTTGTAGCCGATGCCGAGACGCCGCTGAACATAGGAGGTCGAAGCCTTGCCATCTCTCAACACGACTGCAACGGCCTGATCGTATGGGTCATCCGAATCCGATAGATTGGACATGCCCGCCGGGCCGCCACCGCCGCCGTCTTCATCCTCATCGTCGGCCGTGATCGCTTCGAGATATTGGGGCGACCCTTGAGTTTTCAAGTAGGCGACGATTTCTTCCACCTCATTGTCTGAAACAAACGGACCGTGAACGCGCTGGATGCGCCCGCCGCCGGCCATGTAGAGCATGTCGCCTTGACCAAGCAGCTGTTCGGCGCCCTGTTCGCCGAGGATCGTGCGGCTGTCGATCTTCGACGTCACCTGGAAGGAAATACGCGTCGGGAAGTTCGCCTTGATCGTACCGGTAATAACGTCGACCGACGGACGCTGCGTTGCCATGATGACATGGATGCCGGCCGCACGCGCCATCTGCGCCAGACGCTGCACGGCGCCTTCGATATCCTTGCCGGCGACCATCATCAGGTCGGCCATTTCGTCGATGATGACGACGATATAGGGCATCGGATCGAGATCGAACTCTTCCGTCTCGTACATTGCTTCGCCCGTCTGGCGGTCGAAGCCGGTCTGCACGGTGCGGGTCAGGATCTCACCCTTTTCCTTCGCCTGTTCAACGCGGGAATTGAAGCCGTCGATATTGCGAACACCAATCTTCGACATCTTCTTGTAGCGCTCTTCCATCTCGCGGACGGTCCACTTGAGCGCAACGACGGCCTTTTTCGGATCTGTCACGACCGGAGAAAGCAGATGCGGAATCCCGTCATAGACGGAAAGTTCTAGCATCTTCGGGTCGATCATGATCAGGCGGCACTTCTCCGGTGTATAGCGATAGAGAAGCGACAGGATCATCGTGTTGATGGCGACAGACTTACCCGAACCGGTGGTACCAGCGACGAGAAGGTGAGGCATCTTGGCAAGATCGGCTACGACCGGCTCCCCGCCGATCGTCTTGCCGAGCGCCATGGCAAGCTTTGCCTTGCTGCCTTCAAAGTCCTTCGAACCGATCATTTCGCGCAGATAGACCATCTCGCGGGTACGGTTCGGCAATTCGATACCGATTGCATTGCGGCCGGGAACGACGGCAACGCGTGCTGCGATTGCGCTCATCGAGCGAGCGATGTCGTCCGCAAGACCTATGACGCGCGAGGACTTGATACCGGGTGCCGGCTCCAGTTCGTAAAGCGTGACGACCGGGCCGGGCCGGACATGAATGATCTCGCCCTTAACGCCGAAATCCTCCAGCACGCCTTCCAGCATACGGGCATTCTGTTCCAGCGCATCGGCCGAAAGCGAGGCGTCGCGGGCAACCGCCTTCGGCTCGGTGAGCAGATGAACGGAAGGAAGCTGGAAACCGTCCGGACGAATAAACGAGCCCTGCGCATCGCGCGACACGCGTGCACTGGGCTTCGGCGCGGGCGCTGCAGGCGTGACACGAGCAGAACGGCCACCGGCCTGAGGTGTTCGCGATGCCAGGAACGGAGCGTCGTCATCATCCTCGTCATCGACAAGTATACCAGCCGGCCGACGGGGGATATCGTCCATGTCGAATGGCGGATCATCATCGTGGTCATGGCCGTAGATCGGCGGAGCGGAAACCACCCGGCGCGGATTGCCGGCAACCCGTTCACCAGCGCCGTCGAGCGACGGCTCCGTCCGGCGCGTGTCGCCACCAGCAGCCTTTGCCCGCACGGGCTCGTTCAGCTTGCCGAACTCGTCCTCGTTGAAATCGTAAGGCTGGTCGTAAGCCTGGCGCGCACGCTGCTTCATGCCCACCATACGGCGCAGACGGGCCTGGGTAATGTACCAATAATGCGCGGCAAGGCCGAGCGGCAGGAAGCGTTCAAGGAACCCGCCGTCATCCTCCTCTTCGTCTTCCTCGTCGCGCCGCGCGCGAGAGACGACGGCCGCAACAGGCTTGTCGTCGTCTTCCTCTTCCACATCCAGCTCGAGCGGATCACCGACGAGACCGGAGGCGAACAGCATCAGCCAGATGCAGGGAACGGTGAAGATGCCGCCAAGCACCATAGCGACCATGCCGGTCGGATAGGCGCCGACAAACAGTGCAGGAAACCGCAGGATCATGTCGCCGATAACACCGCCGATACCGTTCGGGATCGGCCATGTCTGCGGCGCGGGAAAACAGCCGAGCGTAGCCGAAGCCAGCAGCGTTCCACCGCCCCAGGCGGCGATACGCGCCGGAATGCGATCGAAACGACGGCCGGAGATCAGCGCCAGCGCAAAGGAAAGCACAGGCAGAAGCGCGATGAGCCCGGCAAGGCCGAGAAACTGCATCATCAGGTCGGCAAAGGCCGCACCGCCGAAACCTAGAAGATTGGTGGGGGGATTATCGGTAGCGTAGGAAAAGCTCGGGTCGGCGACATTCCAGGTGGCAAGCGCCGCAACGGCAAGCGCAAGGCCCAGGAAAATACCGAAGCCGATCAGCGCAAGCGCCTGCCGGAGCACGAAAGAGCTGAGAACTGAGCGGGTTGACCGGTTTGCCAATGCCGCCGAACTGCTTCTGCTCATCGTATCTGCCCGCCACCTGTGAAACGAAATAAGGTGCGCAATCCGGCAATGGCCGTCGCACAATTCCAAGACAAGGTAACGCGGGGATGGTTAACGCAGCTTTAACCAGATGATCCACAGGCCGCTTCCAAAGACGAAAATGGCCCGGCGCCAGGCCGAGCCATCTGATTGTGGTGAAGAATCAGGCCGGTTGAAACCGGCCTTGCCTCTTAGCTGTGATAGGCGGATTCGCCGTGTGCAGCGAGGTCGAGACCTTCGCGTTCGGCTTCGACCGGAACGCGCAGGCCGACGATCAGGTCGACAACCTTGTAGAGGATGATCGAGCCGATACCGCACCACAGGATGGTGACGACGACTGCCCAGACCTGGGTCATGAACTGGCCGCCCATCGTGACGCCCTCGGCATAACCGATGCCGCCGAGCGACGAGGATGCGAAGATGCCGGTTGCCAGCGCGCCGAAGAGGCCGCCTGCACCGTGAACGCCGAACACGTCGGCCGTGTCGTCATAACCGAACTTGTTCTTGATGACGGAGACGAAGAAGTAGCAGATCGGCGAAACGAGCAGACCCATGATGATCGCGCCCATCGGACCGGCAATGCCGGCAGCAGGCGTGATGGCGACGAGACCTGCGATCATGCCCGAAACTGCGCCGAGCAGCGAAGCCTTGCCGCGGGTGAAGGTTTCGACGACCGACCAGGAAACGACAGCAGCAGCGGTTGCCAGGAACGTGTTGACGGTTGCGAGCATCGCACCGCCCGAAGCTTCGAGGTTCGAACCGGCATTGAAGCCGAACCAGCCGAGCCACAGCATGGCGGAACCGACCAGCGTCAGCGTCATCGAGTGCGGAGCCATCATGTCCTTGCCGAAGCCGGTACGCTTGCCGACCATGATCGCACCGATGAGGCCTGCAAGACCCGCATTGATGTGAACGACGGTGCCGCCGGCGAAGTCAAGCGCGCCCCAGCCGAAGATCAGGCCGTTTGCGTCCCAGACCATGTGTGCGATCGGGAAGTAGACGAAGGTGACCCAGAGCAGGCAGAAGAGCACGGCAGCCGAGAACTTGATGCGTTCGGCAAACGCGCCGACGATCAGAACCGGCGTCAGGGCCGCAAACGTCATCTGGAATAGCATGAAGATGAATTCCGGAATGACGACGCCATCCGAGAAGGTCGAAGCCGTCGACTCGATCGTGACGCCGGAGAGGAACATCTTGGCCGTACCGCCCCAGAAGGCAGAGGTGCCGCCGCCGAAGGCGAAGGAATAACCGTAGATGACCCAGGCGAGCATGATGGAGGAACCGATCACGGTGCACTGCATCAGCACGGAGAGCATGTTTTTCGAGCGGACGAGACCGCCGTAGAACAGTGCAATGCCCGGCATGATCATGAAGAACACCAGAAGGGTGCAGAGGAACATGAAGGCGGTGTCGCCCTTGTCCGGAACTGGAGCGGCAGCAGCAGCCTCGGCAGCGGGTGCTGCAGCGGTCTGCGCGAAAGCGACAACCGGCGCAAACAGGGCTGCAGCAGCTGCGCCCATGCGTCCGAGGTTGGAAATCTTGGTCAATTGCATGGTTTGAAAACTCCCCTGTAAGCCGTGCTTAGAGCGCTTCGGTATTGGTTTCGCCGGTACGGATGCGCACGGCCTGCTCGATCGAATAGACGAAGATCTTGCCATCCCCGATCTGGCCGGTCTTCGCAGAAGAAGCGATCGCCTCGACAGCCTTCTCGACGAGATCTGCGGAAACCGCGATCTCGATCTTCAGCTTAGGCAGAAAGCTGACGGCGTATTCGGTGCCGCGATAGATTTCGGTGTGTCCCTTCTGGCGTCCGTAACCTTTGACTTCGGTGACGGTCAGGCCTTGGATACCGACAGCCGTGAGTGCTTCGCGCACCTCATCCAGCTTGAACGGCTTGATAATGGCCATCACGATTTTCATCTGGCTTCCCATCCTTTGTTTATTTCGGCCAAAGCCGACTCTCCTCATCACCGGCAGCAAAGCCTGCGACTGAGCATCTACATTCAAAGGGCGTGCCAGTTTCGAACGGCGTTTAAGTTATTGAAAAATAAAGATAGAAATCCGGGGCCTCATAAATGAGGCAAGCGAGCGCCATAAAGACGCCGAATTTCTGTGCATTTTAAATTTTTCGCACAAAAATTACTCATTTGCCTTTTTACGAATCAAACCTTCCTGAGCCACGGACGCCACCAGCACTCCCGAGCGCGTGTAGAGACTGCCGCGCGTCATTCCCCTGCCGCCGGAAGCGCTTGGGCTGTCCTGACTGTAAAGCAGCCAGTCGTCGAACCGGATCGGCCTGTGGAACCACATGGCGTGATCGAGGCTTGCTGCCTGCAGGCGCGGATCGAAAACGGAGGTGCCGTGCGGATAAAGCGAGGCGTCGAGCAGCGTCATATCGGAGAGATAGGCAAGGATGGCGGCCTGCACGCCACGATCGCCGGGCACATCACCGACCGTGCGAACCCAGACATCCTGAAGCGGCTCCAGCTTCTCCGTCGTCAGGTAATGCTTGAGAGACGTAGGGCGAAGCTCAATCGGGCGCGGCCGCTCCCAATAGCGGCGAATGGCTTCCGGCGCCTTGGGCAGGAAAATCCGTTTGAACTCGGCCTCGTCCATCAGCTCCTCCGGTGCCGGCACATCCGGCAGGGCGATCTGATGCTCATAGCCCTCCTCATCCCGCTGGAACGATGAGGACAGGGTGAAGATCGCCCGCCCATGCTGGATCGCCTGTACCTGGCGCGTGGCAAAGCTGCCGCCATCACGAAGCCGCTCCACCTGATAGACGATCGGAACGCTCGGATCGCCAGGACGCACGAAATAGGCATGCAGCGAATGAACGAATCGATCGGCATCGACCGTTCTTTGCGCCGCCACCAGCGCCTGCGCGATCACCTGCCCACCGAACACGCGCTGCCAGCCGATATCCGGGCTCGTGCCGCGATAAAGATTGTGCTCCAGCTGCTCCAGATCGAGCGTCTTGATGAGCTGTTCCATCGGGTTAGGACGCGAACCTGACATTTTTACGAACTCCGGCAATAGGAAGCGACGACCGGATGATCTATATCCACCCCATCAACAACCACAAGACTGACGGGAGCCTGTGAGATGCTGGACATGATGGTGGTCGGAGCGGGATATGTCGGCTTGGCGGCGGCAGTCGCGGTCAAGCAGGCCGCCCCGCACCTCAACATCGAAGTCGTGGAAGCGGCTCCGGCGCATGTATGGGAGAAGGATGAGCGCGCCTCCGCGATCATCACGGCTGCCAGCAAGATGCTCGACGTGCTAGGCGTCTGGGACGATATCCTCGTCCACTCCCAGCCGATCAACCGTATGATCGTCACCGACAGCCGCACCTCCGATCCAGTGCGCCCGGTTTTCCTCACCTTCGACGGCGAGATCGAGGAAGGCAAACCCTTCGCCCACATGGTGCCGAATGTGGAAATGGTGAGGGCACTAAGGGGAGCCGCAGAACGGCTGGGGATCGCCATCCGGCACGGCCTTTCCGCCACCGCGTTCACGACCACGAACACCAGCACGACCGTCACGCTGTCAGACGGCTCCACCATCGAGACCAAGCTGCTCGTCGCCTGCGATGGCGTGCGCTCGAAATTGCGCGACATGGCGGGCATCCGCACCGTCAACTGGCAATACGGACAGTCGGGTATTGTCACGACCGTCGCCCATGAGCGTCCGCATGAAGGCGTGGCCGAAGAACATTTCCTGCCCTCCGGCCCCTTCGCCATCCTCCCCCTGCCGAACAATCGCTCGTCGCTGGTCTGGACGGAACGGACGGAGGATGCCGACCGGCTGATCGCCTCCGATGATCTGATCTTCGAGGACGAATTGCAGCGCCGCTTTGGCCACAAGCTCGGCGAACTGACCGTTGTCGGTGGCCGCAAGGCTTTTCCGCTCGGCCTCACGCTTTCACGCGCCTTCATCGCGCCGCGTTTCGCGCTTGCCGGCGATGCAGCCCACGGCATTCACCCGATCTCCGGCCAGGGCCTCAATCTCGGCTTCAAGGATGTCGCAGCTCTTGCCGAGACCATTGTCGAGGCCGATCGACTGGGTCTGGATATCGGCTCGCTCAACGTACTGGAGCGCTACCAGTCCTGGCGCCGCTTCGACACGTTCCGCATGGGCGTCACCACCGATGTCCTCAACCGGCTATTCTCCAATGACATCACTCCGATCCGCATCGCACGCGATTTCGGCCTCGGCCTCGTCGAGCGCATGCCGAAACTGAAGGATTTCTTCATCACCCAGGCAGCTGGGACAGGCGCAGAGGGAAATCCGAAGCTTCTGGCCGGCGAGCAGATTTGAGTAGCGCAGCGATCACAGGCAAGGCTAACTCCTATTGCCGTCATCCTAGGGCTTGTCCCTAGGATCTAATCACGTCGCAAAAAATCGCAGCCTAGCAGGTCCTCGGGACATCCTCGGGTTAAACCCGAGGACGAGGACGACGAAGAGCGAGAGGAAACGTCAGTCCTCGATCTTCCGCGCTTCGGACACCAGCATGATCGGAATACCGTCACGGATCGGATAGGCGAGACGCGCGCCTTCCGAGACCAGTTCGTTGCGCTCGCGATCCAGCGAAAGCGTGCCCTTTGTCAGCGGGCACACGAGCAGATCGAGCAGCTTCGGATCGACATTGCTGAGCTTTTCGTCCACCACTTAGAGCCTTTCCTGGTTAAATTGAAACGTTCTGTTGGCTCAAACGGAGTCGGATAGTCGTCCGGCCGGCGCGAGTCGTAGCCAAAGCATACGGCCAAGCCGGCCGGACGACTAGGCGGCCCGTTTCAGCCAACCCGAAGGGCCGGACATCTTTCCGCCAGGATCAAAGGCGATCGGCTCGACCGTACCTTCGGGTATGCCCTTCGCCAATCGCCTTTGCCCTGACGAAAACCTGCTCCGGCAGAACGCTTCAATTTAACCAGGAAAGGCTCTGAGGCCTCACTGTAAAATCGTATCGGTATCCGCCAGCCCTCTTGCCAGCATGATTTCCGTGATCGCGATCAGCGTTTCCGCCCGCGTCTTCAGATCCGGCGCTTCCAGCAGCGCCTGCTTTTCCGCCGGACCGAAAGGCGACATCATCGATAGCGAATTGACGAGTGTGCGATTGCCCGCGCGCCCGACACTGTCCCAATCCACTTCCAGCTTGTTGGCGTCGAGATAGGCTCTGAACACCCGCAGCAGCTCGCGCCGGTCGACGGAAGCCTCGTCATCCTCTTCCGAAAGATCGCTCATGAACGGCGCGAACCGGAACATTCGATAGGGCTGACTATCGCCTGCTTCGTCCAGCAGCCGGAAACGGCACACACCGCTGAGCGAAAGGATATAGCGCCCGTCGCCGGTCTCGGCGAAAGAAGTGATACGCCCCAGGCATCCGACGGAGGAAAGCGCTGGCCGCAACGGATCGGACGCATCCGATGGCTCCAGCAGGGAAGGCTGCACAACGCCGATCAACCGGTCGCCGGCAAGGGCCGCATCGAACATGGCAAGATAACGCGGTTCAAAGATATTCAGCGGAAGCTGGCCGCCCGGAAGCAAAAGCGCTCCAGTCAGCGGAAACACCGGCATGACTTCCGGCAGATCTTCACGTTTTACGTACCGCGCGTTTCCCACATGCATCGGTTCGGCACCTCCCGCAGACTGCTCCTGATTACAGGTTTATAACCCGATATCTGGGGCTCCAACCGCCGATCGCAAGACCGGCGGCAGTGGATAACGTATTGTTTAGGAAAAGAGGATGGACGAAAGACGGCGACGGGCTGCAATCGTCGCGGGATCCTTCGGACCCCAAACCTCGAAGAACTGCAAAAGTTCCCGACGCGCGCCGTCATCGTCAAAAGTCCGGTCCTTGCGCATGATCGTCAGAAGATGGTCGGCCGCCTGTTCACGCTCGCCTTGAACGTTGAGGATTTTCGCAAGCTTCATCCGCGCCGCATGGTCGTCCGGATTGGCTTCCAGTTCGCGCATCAGCGCCACGGGATCGCCGAGCTTGCGGGCTTCGATGATCTGGTCGAGTTTCTTGGAAACCGCCTGGATCGCCGGATCGGCCGCCATCTCTTCAGGCAGCGATTGGAGCATCTGGCCGACACGTTCCGTTTCGCCCATGGCGATCAGGCACTGCATCATGCCGGCGGCAGCCTGGGCGTTTTCCGGATCGGCCTGCAGCACGGCACTATAAAGCTGCGCTGCTCCCTCGATGTCACTCGCGGCAAGCAGGCCATCCGCTTCACCGAGGATCGCCTCGATCTCGGCTGCCTGATCGGCACCGGCCGGGCCTGCAACCTTGTCGATGAACTCGTTGACCTGGCTTTCAGGAACCGCACCCATGAAACCGTCGACCGGACGGCCGTCGACGAAAGCAATGACCGCGGGGATCGACTGGATGCCGAGTTGGCCGGCGATCGACGGATGATCGTCGATATTCATCTTGACCAGCTTGACGCGCCCCTGGGCTTCGTTGACCGCCTTCTCGAGCACCGGAGTTAATTGCTTGCACGGACCGCACCAGGGCGCCCAGAAATCGACAAGAACCGGCTGGCGGCGCGATTCGTCCAGAACATCCTTGGCAAAGCCGGCCGTCGTGGTGTCGCTCACGTAACCACCTGCTGCCGTGGCTTCAGGCGCGGGGCTGGCAGCGGGCGAACCGAAGCTTGCCGTCTGGCTGCCGTATCCGCCGCCATAGGATCCGGCGCCGTAAGATCCAGCGTAGGGATTATCGTTGCCGCTCATGGATGTTCTCCCGGGAAATCAGGGTGTGAACCCTTTTAATTGTCTGCCCGAAACATCGTATGTCAGTCTGTAACTTTCAAGACAAGCGGCGTGTGACCGGTCGCCTCCAGAAAACGGATGAGATCGTTTCGTCCAATTGATGTCGTCGCATCATTGGAAAGCGGATGGCCGTTGATGATCTCGTGTTTCATCAGGTCTTCATCCAGCACAAAGGTGACATTCCTGTCCGTGTCGCAAAACGCGCCGAACACCGTCACCGAACCCGGCACGACGCCGAGATATTCGAGCATCATCTCCGGTCTACCGAACGAGACACGGCTCGACGCGCCGATGACCTTGTGAACCGTCTTGAGATCCACCACCGCATGCTCCTCGACCGTCAGGACGAAATACTGGTCCTTCTTGTCCTTCACGAACAGGTTCTTGGTGTGCCCGCCGGGAATCTGATCTCTCAGCTCCTGCGATTCGGCCACGGTGAAAACCGGCTCGTGCTGTTTCGTTGTGTGGGAAATGTCGAGACTGTCGAGAAAAGCGAACAGATCGGCGGCTGTCTTTGGCATATTTTCGGTCACATCCGGGATCGGGATTAGCGAGAGATGCGGACTATAAAGATAAGCCCGTCCACCTCCAAGCCATTCTCCACATAATCACCGAAAGCCAAAACCCCTGCAAAGCAAGGGACTTAGCGGAAAATGAAAAAATCTTTGCCCGGATCGTCATTTCTCTGTTGCATTTGAAAATCGTCTGGGCCATATAGCGCCTCGTCGGCGGCAACGAGCCACTGACCAGCCGGTTCCGAACTACCACACGGACCGACGGATTGATGAGCGGGTGTAGCTCAGTGGTAGAGCACAACCTTGCCAAGGTTGGGGTCGAGGGTTCGAACCCCTTCGCCCGCTCCAGTCCCTCCCAGGAAAAAGCAATCAGGCTGATGAAGCGTCGGATCAAACCTGACGCATAGCATTTTCTTGTAGATCCAGCCGTTTTTGATCTTTTCTCTGACCCGCCTCTGGAAAATCTTTTCGAGATTGACGATTGACTTATTCGCCCAAAGCAGAACAAACTGGGAACGAACAAGGATATCCAAATGGCCCACGCGGAAAAATTTATCGTCCTGCAATTCAAGAAGAACCGTGGCAATATCGTGCCGGGCGAAATGCGTCAGGCGTCAAACGCAGTATCTGCAGAAAAGATTGCCGCTGCCATGGCATCGCGTGTCGTGGGTGTAGCTGCTTATGCAGTGATGGTCGATGAGGAAACCGGCGACATGGCATCACCGCGTCTCATTGCCCAACACGGTGAGACGGCTGATATCGCCGCCTAATTCGCCGGGACACTGTGTGCTGCCCGCAAACAGGGAGCGCAACGCGGCTGAAAGCGGCTAACGGTCTTGCGGTGAACCGAGCAGGCGACACGCCCCTATTTCAGTTTCACAAGAAGCCGCCCCACCGCCTCAACTCTTCGAAAACACGTAATCCGTTTCCTGACGCAGCACTTCGCCTGGACGTAAGACCGCGTTCGGGAAATTCGCATGATTGACGGCATCCGGCCAGACCTGCGTTTCCAGGCACAGGCCGGCATAGTTTCCGTATCTACGGCCATCGAAGCCCGGCACCGGCACATTGACCATCACACCGGCATAAAACTGCACGCCCGGCTCGGTGGTCCTCACTTCCATTGAGACACCCGAATAAAGGCTGCGCACCAGCGCCACAGAGCGTTTGGCAACACGCTCGTTCGACAGGCAGTAATTGTGGTCAAACGGCACCTGGCGACCATCCTCGAGCGCACGCCGCACCGGCCCCATCTGCCTGAGATCAAAGGGCGATCCGGTCAGGTCATTGAGCTTGCCGGTCGGAACCAGCCTTGCATCGACATCCGTTATCCTGTCGGCGGCAATCATGATCTCGTGGCCGAAAATGTCTTCGCGGCCGTCGAGATTGAAATAGGAGTGCTGACAGACATTGGCAGGCGTCGGCTGGTCCGACAGGCTTTCATAGACGACCGAGAGCACGCCATCCGCCTTCAACCGGTAGGTCGCGGTCACCGTGCAATTGCCGGGATAACCCGCGCGCCCATCGGCATCGGTAATCGAAAGCACCACCCTGTCGAACTGATGTTCGACAATCGTCCAGTTGCGCTTTCCCATGCCGTCCGAGCCGCCATGCAGATGCGTGACACCGCGCTCGTTCAGTTCGAGCTGGTAATCGCGGCCATCGATCGAGAATTTTCCATCGCCGATCCGGTTGGCGCAACGGCCAGGCGTGGCACCGAAATAGGGTGAATATGCCGGATAGGAGGCGAAGTCGTCGAAACCAAGCACCAAAGGCGCATCATGCCCTTCAAGGCGCAGGTCCTGAATGACCGCACCCCAGGTCATTACATTGGCAGTCAGCCCGCCGCCGCTGATCTGGACGCGATAGACGGGCTCCCCGTCCTGCGTGGTGCCGAACACCTCGAATGCCTGCCCTGCCATGAGTTTCCTCCGCCGTTTTTATCGGCGGCAAACTGCGCGATTTGGCAAGGTCCCGCAATGGGAAACGGCGACGCGCGGCGTCTTTTCCCGACGCCGCCCCAGAAGCCACACCAAGCGCCTATTCGGTGCCAATCTTGTCCATGTCGTAATGGGTCGTCTGGTACATCTCGTTGATCCAGTTTCCGAATAGAAGATGCGCATGACTGCGCCACCGGTTCTGCGGCGTCAGCGTATCGTCGTTATGCGGAAAATAGTCATGCGGCATCTTGATCGGGATACCGGCATTCACGTCGCGAAAATATTCGTCCGCCAGCGAGGTGGAATCATATTCGACGTGGTTGAACATGTAGAGACGGTTACCTTTCTTCTCATGCACGAGGCAAAGGCCCATCTCGTCGGATTCCATCAGGATTTCCAGATCGGACTTCTTCTCGACATCCTCGCGACGCACCTCTGTCCAACGTGACACCGGCACCTGGAAATCATCGGAAAAGCCGTTGAGATAAACCGAGGCCGGCGCGAGATTGCGGTGACGGTAAACGCCGAAAGCCTTTTCAGTGAGTGCATGTTTCGGCACGTCGTGAAAATGGTAGATCGCCGCCATCGCGCCCCAGCAGACATTCATCGTCGAATGCACATTGGTCGTCGTCCAGTCAAAAATCTGGCGCATCTCGTCCCAATAGCTCACATCCTCGTAGTCCATCTGCTCCACCGGCGCGCCGGTGATGATGAACCCGTCGAACTTGCGGTCCTTCACCTCTTCCCAGGTGTGATAGAAGGAGAGCAGATGTTCCTCGGACGTATTCTTCGCCTTGTGCGTGCCGAGCCTTATCAGCGAAAACTCCACCTGCAGCGGCGAAGCGCCGACCAGGCGCGCCATCTGCACCTCGGTCTTGATCTTGTTCGGCATAAGGTTGAGAAGTCCGATCTGCAGCGGACGAATGTCCTGGCGCACGGCGACCGTTTCGGTCATGACGCGCACGCCCTCGGAAACGAGGGTGGTAAACGCTGGAAGCGTATCGGGAATCTTGATCGGCATAGTAAGGCCCCACAAACAAAAAGCCGGCAACGAAAAATCGCAACCGGCCCGTGGGAAGTGAAGTCTAACTTCTCGCGGCCCTTTAGCGACTTTTTTAACGTGGCTGCAAGCCGGCCGGCCAAATCACCACGGAAGTTCGGTTTATCAGATAATCCTTGCGAGAGCCTCCGTCAATGGGAGCAAATTTGACCTGACGCCACCATGGCGCGACCGAAATAGGCATATGCACTGTTTCCCTTCCGCTACCCTTTGCGCTATGGGCAATGCCCATGGCCAATTCGACCTTCACAATCCTGCTTGGCGGCAATCTTGTCGTCACCGATCGCGTCAGACATGCGATCGCGGGAAGCCGTGTGATTGCCGCAGATAGTGGCATGCGCCACGCGGCCGGGCTTGGTGTGATACCGGAACTCTGGGTCGGCGACTTCGACTCTTCCGACGAAGACCTGATCGCCCGTTTTCCCGAGGTGGAGCGAAAGACTTATCCACTGGCTAAGAACGAGACCGATGGCGAGATTGCCACGGCCGAGGCGATCGAACGCGGCGCAAAGCGTCTGATCCTGATCGGCGCACTTGGCGGCGAGCGTTCCGACCACGCGCTGCAGCATCTTCTGCTTGCCATGAGCCTTGCCGAACGCGGCTTCGACATACTTCTCGCCTCGGGTGATGAAGAGGCCATTCCCTTTCTGCCGGGCAAAAAAGCGATCGACCTCCCCAAGGACGCGCTGTTTTCCGTCCTCGGCTTTTCCGCCCTGTCGGGCCTCGACATTTTGGGCGCAAGATATCCCTTAAAGGATTTCTCGCTGCCTTTCGGTTCATCCCGCACGGTTTCGAATGTTGCGGAAGGGCCGGTCGAATTCCATCTAAAGAGCGGCAAGGCGATGATCCTTGCCCGTCCCCACGATTTTTCCGGAGCATAAACGGTCCTCATGGCACCTCCCATTCTCAAGCTTGACGACATCTTCCTGAGCTTCGGCGGCGCGCCGTTGCTGAACGGCGCAGGCCTGCAGGTGGAACCGGGTGACCGCATCTGCCTCGTCGGCCGCAACGGCTCTGGCAAGTCGACACTTATGAAGATCGCGGCCGGCATGGTCGAGGCGCAGTCGGGCGAAGTTTTCCGTCATCCATCTGCGACGATCCGTTATCTCGAACAGGCTCCCGATTTCGCCGGGTATTCGACCGTGCAGGCCTATGCCGAAGCGGGCCTCGGTCCGGGCGACGATCCCTATCGTGTCACCTATCTGCTCGAACATCTGGGCCTGACCGGCGAAGAAGATCCGAACCGGCTGTCCGGCGGCGAAGCGCGCCGTGCAGCACTTGCCCGTGTCATGGCACCGGAACCCGATATCCTTCTGCTCGACGAACCGACCAACCATCTCGACCTGCCGACCATCGAATGGCTGGAAGACGAGTTGCGCAAGACGCGCAGCGCACTTGTCGTCATCAGCCACGACCGTCGTTTTCTTGAAAAGGTCTCCAACGCCACGGTCTGGATCGATCGCGGCACCGCCCGAAGGCTGTCTCGCGGCTTCGGCCATTTCGAAGCCTGGCGTGATCAGGTTCTCGAAGAGGAAGAGATCGAACAGCACAAGCTCGGCAAGGCGATCGAGCGCGAAGAGCACTGGATGCGCTACGGCGTTACCGCACGACGCAAGCGCAACATGCGCCGTGTTGGCGAATTGCAGGCAATGCGCGCCGCCTATCGCGGCCATAACGGACCGCAGGGCAGCGTTCAGGCCTCGGTTGCCGAGGGTCGCGAGTCCGGCAAGCTGGTCGTTGAAGCCGAAAACATCACAAAGGCATACGAGGAGCGCACAATCGTGGCGCCCTTCTCCATCCGCGTGCATCGCGGTGACCGCATCGGTCTGGTCGGCCCGAACGGCGCCGGCAAGACAACGCTCCTGAAGATGCTGACCGGCCAGCTGGAGCCCGACAGCGGCTGGGTCAAGCTCGGCACGAACCTGGAAATCGCAACCCTCGACCAGAAGCGCGAGGACCTCGATCCCGAGGATACCCTGTCCCATTATCTGACCGATGGTCGCGGCGAGACCCTGCTGGTCAACGGCGAACAGCGCCATGTTGCCGGTTACATGAAGGATTTCCTGTTCCAGCCTGAACAGATCCGCACGCCGATCAAGAACCTGTCGGGTGGCGAGCGCGCCCGTCTGATGCTGGCCCGCATGCTGGCAAGGCCTTCGAACCTCTTGATCCTCGACGAACCGACCAATGATCTCGACATCGAGACGCTGGACCTGCTGCAGGAAATCGTCGCTGGCTATAACGGCACCGTCATCCTCGTCAGCCACGACCGTGACTTCCTCGACCGGACCGTGACCTCGACTATCGCCCCGGCCACCCCGGATGCGCCCGATGGCCGCTGGATCGAATATGCCGGCGGCTACACCGACATGCTGGCGCAGCGCAAGGGCGCGCAGGAAGAGCGGAAAAAGGCGGAGAAAGCAGCCGAAAAGCCGAAGGCCGAAAACGCAGCCTCTTCCTCCGACGCACCCAGAGCCAAGGGAAAGCTCTCCTACAAGCAGAAGTTCGCGCTGGAGAATATTCCCAAGGAAATGGAAAAGGCCGAAGCCGAGATCGCTCTGCGAGAAAAGAAGATGGCCGATCCCAACCTCTTCACCAAGGACCCGGCAAGCTTCAACAAGTTGGCTGCCGAGATGGAAAAGCTGCGCGAAAAGCTGACCCAAATGGAGGAGGAATGGCTGGAGCTGGAAATGTTGCGCGAGGAAATCGAGGGTTGAGCACGATGCGACAGGCATCCGAAAATTAAATATTTGTTAGCCTTAACAAATATTTAATCAAGAAAATCAGTGTCTCGCCCCGGAACAATCCAGACATTCATCGCGTTTGGTGCGTGTCAGGTTGCTAAAACATGCAACTGGCAAAACCGAGATGAACTCTGGAGATGTCCAATGCTGACAAGTGTATCGCGTCGTCGGCTGGCAAATGAGGCGATGAATCAGCGCGTATTGATTATCGAGGATGAGTTTCTGATTGCGCTCGACGTGGCCGACACGATCGAGAACATGGGCCTGAAGGTGGTGGGGCTGGCGAATGCCCGCAAGCATGCACTTTCGCTCGCAGCCCATGCGGATATCGCGCTCGTCGATGTCAATCTCGCCGATGGCCGGACGGGACCGGAAATCGGCCGCGAACTTGCCGAACAATATGGCCTCACGGTCGTATTCATGACCGGCAATCCGGAAGATATCGCGGATGGCGTAGAAGGAACACTCGGCGTTCTGACTAAACCCGTCATGCCTGAAGTAGTCGAACAGACGATCGGTTATGCGATCGCCAACCGCCTCGGCGGCATGGCCATCGTTCCCCGCGAACTCAAGGTTTTTCGCGGAAACGCAAACTGAGTCAAAATTCCGGCATGGACTTGTCGAATCCGTGCCGCATCTTTCGTCCTTGGAGGAAGGGCGCCAGCTGATGGCGTCCATAATCAAGGAGGAATCGCGACATGCGGATGATTTTCGTGAACCTGCCGGTGGCGGATCTTCAGGCTTCAACGGCGTTTTACACGGCGCTGGGCTTCAACAAGAACCCCGATTTTTCCGATGACACCGCAAGTTGCATGGTCGTCAGCGAGCAGATCTACGTGATGCTTCTCACCCACGACAAGTTCCGCATGTTCATCAATGGCGATATCTCCGACGCCAGGAAGACGAAAGAGGTGCTGAACTGCCTTTCCGCATCGAGCCGCGACGAGGTTGACGGCTTCAAGGCAAAGGCGCTTGCCGCAGGAGGTGGCGAATGGAAGCCGAACATGGAAATGGGCCCTATGTACGGCTGCAGCTTCCAGGACCTCGACGGCCATGTCTGGGAAGTCATGTATATGGACATGTCCGGTGGGTGATCCACTGGCAATTGCGGCTCACCGATAAAAGCCCCCTCCCAACCATCCCCACAAGGGGGAGGGCTAACCTCGACGTGTCGCTTATGCCCGATTGGAAACAAGCGGGTGCGGCGGTTTTTTGTCCCCCTTTTTGGCGGAGATGGCCGGCAGGCCAGAGGGGAATTTTCATGAAGAGAACGATTGTGTTGCCCCTCTTGCCAGCATGAAGCGAGACCGGTAAATCTTTGCACGCTCTAACGGGGTGCCCTGCGTCTGCTGGGCTGAGAGGCGAAACGCCAACCCGCGGAACCTGATCCGGCTAACACCGGCGGAGGGATTAGACGGCTCGCAACCAGCGCCTATTCCCCACATCGACATTTTGAGGAGGCGCTGATGCGCGGGATTTCGAATTTTCTTCTGGCCGCCACGGCCATGCTTTTTACCCCTTTTGCTGCTGAAGCTCAGGACAAGACGCTCACCGTCTATACCTATGAGAGCTTCACCTCCGACTGGGGTCCCGGCCCGAAGATCAAGGCCGAGTTTGAAAAGACCTGCGCCTGCACCGTCAATTTCGTCGGCGTTGCCGATGGCGTGGCGCTTCTCACCCGTCTAAAGCTGGAAGGTACGGGATCGGAAGCCGATATCGCGCTCGGCCTCGATACCAGCCTGATCTCCGAAGCCAAAGCCACCGGCCTTTTCGAGGCGAACGGCGTCGATGCAGGCGCCGTCAAGGTTCCCGGCAATTATGCAGACGACACGTTCATTCCCTATGACTACGGCCACTTCGCCGTCATCTACGATACGCAAACGATCAAGAACCCGCCGAAGAGCCTCAAAGATCTGATCGAGGGGGACGCTTCGCAGAAGATCGCCATTCAGGACCCGCGCACCTCGACGCCGGGTCTCGGCCTTCTGCTCTGGGTAAAGTCCGTCTATGGCGACAAGGCGCCGGAAGCCTGGGCGAAACTCAGGGACCGGGTTCTGACCGTCACTCCCGGCTGGTCGGAAGCTTATGGCCTGTTCACCAAGGGCGAAGTGCCGATGGTGCTCTCCTATACAACCTCGCCGGCCTATCACATGGTCGAGGAAAAAAACGACCGCTATCAGGCCGCAAGTTTTTCGGACGGCCATTACATCCAGATCGAAGTCGCCGGCATGCTGAAACACGCCCGGGATAAGGATCTGGCGAAAAGCTTCCTGACGTTTCTGATATCGCCGGCCGCACAGGATATCATTCCGACCACCAATTGGATGATGCCAGCCGCCGCCGCCCCGCTGCCTGAGGCTTTCGACAAGCTTGTAAAGCCGGAAAAGACGCTGCTGATCGGCTCCGACGAGGTTGCGAAGAACCGTCAGGCTTGGATCGACGAATGGCTGACCGCCATGAGCAAGAAGTGACATGTCGAAACGGGCGGAATATCGCATTTGCTGACGACTGCTGAAAGACGACGCGGCATCGTTGCTGGCCTTGTCGTGCTTGCCGCCGTCATAGTCTTTGTCGGCACGGCGATCGCGACGCTGCTGGCCTGGGATGGCGATCAATCGGCATCCCGGCTTTTCACCGCCTATACCTGGAGCATTCTGCGCTTCACGCTTTGGCAGGCGGCCCTGTCGACCTTGCTGTCGGTTGCCTTCGCCATTCCGGTAGCGCTGGCACTGGCTCGCCGCCCCCGCTTTGCAGGCAGAGCCTGGATTCTTCGCCTCATGGCCTTGCCCATGGGCCTACCGGCACTCGTCGGCGCGCTCGGCCTCCTCGGCGTCTGGGGCAGGCAAGGAGTTTTGAACGGCTGGCTTACTGCCGCCGGACTGGAACACCCGGTCAGCGTCTACGGCCTTTCCGGCATTCTGCTTGCCCACACTTTCTTCAATATCCCGCTTGCCGTGCGCCTGCTGCTTGCCGTACTTGAGCGACTGCCGGCGGAGTACTGGCTTCTGTCGGCCAGCCTCGGCATGAAACCGCTCTCGATCTTCCGCTTTGTCGAATGGCCGGCGCTCGCGCGTGTCGTGCCAGGCGTCGCGGGGCTGATCTTCATGCTCTGCGCCACCAGCTTCACGCTAGTCCTCGTGCTCGGCGGCGGCCCGGCTGCAACCACGCTGGAAGTGGCGATCTACCATGCCCTGCGCTTCGATTTCGACCCGCCCCGCGCGGTCGCACTCGCCTTTCTGCAGATTGCCCTCACCGCAGCCGTGATCGGCCTCATCGCGTTTCTGCCGGCGGCAACCGATACGGTCTGGACCGCAGGCCGAAAGGTCTTGCGCCTCGACGGGCGCTCATCCGCATCCCGCCTGTGGGATGGCCTCATCATTGCTGTCGCCGTCATCTTCGTCGCCTCGCCGCTCTTCTCGGTTTTGGTCGCTGGCCTTCGTGCGGATCTCTGGAAACTCGTCAACGGACCACGCTTCATTCAGGCAGCCACGACAAGCCTTGTGATCGCCGTAACCGCCGCAGTGATCGCCGTCTCCGCATCGCTCGCCATCATCACGGCGCGGCAGGCGATCAGGGACCGGCGTGATCCCAATATTGCTGCACGGCTTCTATCGACCTCGCTCGCCGGCACATCCTCGCTTGTGCTCGTCGTCCCGCCAATCATTCTCGGCACCGGCTGGTTTTTGGTGCTTCGGCAATTCGGCAATGTCGCAGCGTTCGCCCCCTTTCTCGTCGCCTTCATCAATGCTCTGATGGCATTGCCCTTCGCCGTGCGGGTGCTCGAACCGGCACTGGATGACCACCACCATCAGACCGCCCGGCT
Source organism: Neorhizobium sp. LMR1-1-1.1 (assembly GCF_040675795.1). NCBI lineage: Bacteria > Pseudomonadati > Pseudomonadota > Alphaproteobacteria > Hyphomicrobiales > Rhizobiaceae > Neorhizobium > Neorhizobium sp. LMR1-1-1.1. Next base: position 116,751 of record NZ_JBEGHE010000058.1, on the reverse strand, counting down.
GGCCACCTCACTCGGCATCAGCGGCCCTGCCAAGTGGCGGCTAATCGATCTCCCCGTCCTGACACGCCCGATACTCACCGCCCTCTCCTTCGCTATGGCACTTTCCCTCGGCGATCTCGGTGCGGTTGCCCTGTTCGGCTCCAGCGAGCTCGTCACCCTGCCCTGGCTGGTCTACAGCACGCTATCGAGTTACAGAACAAATGATGCGGATGGGCTGGCGCTGATCCTCGGCGTGATCTGCCTTGCCCTGACCATACTCGGCACCGCGGGCAAAAAGGAAAACGCGAATGCATGACGGCATCGTCCTCGACAAGGTCGCGCTGACGCTCGGCAAGACGAGTTTCGCTTTCGATTGCCGCATCGAACCGGGCGCAGTCACCGCGATCGCCGGCCCGTCGGGCGCAGGAAAATCGACGCTGCTCAATCTGATTGCCGGTTTCGAACGTCCGCAATCAGGCCACATCCTTATCGCCGGAATCGACCAGACCTTGAGCCACCCGTCGGAAAGACCGGTCTCGGTAGTCTTCCAGGATCACAACCTCTTCGCCCATCTCGACATCTTCACCAACGTCGCGCTTGGCCTCAACCCGTCTTTGCGGCTTTCCCCGCAAGACAGGGACCGCGCCGAAAACGCCTTGGTGCGTGTTGGTCTTGCCGGATTCGGCAAGCGCATGCCGGGCTCGCTATCGGGAGGAGAAAAACAGCGGGCAGCATTTGCCCGGGCTTTGCTGCGCAACAAGCCGGTGCTCCTGCTGGACGAACCCTTCGCAGCGCTAGACACCGATCTGCGTCTGCAAATGTCCGCCCTTCTTCTTGACCTGCATAAGGAAAATGCAAATACCGTGGTCATGATAACCCATGACCGCGAGGAAATTGCCCGCATTGCAGATCGCATCCTGCATGTCGAAAAGGGGCAGATCGCTACCGACGAAGCAAAGGCGGATTACCTTTCGCGATTTGCCGCACCCGTTTCGGCCCTATCCGGCACTGTGTGAACGAAAGTCATCAAGCGTGCATGGGCACCGCCACAATTTGGACGTGGCCCAATGGCATCGGCGTTCAAGTTTATTTTCTTTTCATACCCAGTAGGCAATACATATTCATTTAGGAATATCTGTGCAGTTGGCGCGAAAGACGGTAAGCGACAACGGGCGGAAGACGAAGCCAGACGCGACGGCAGGATGCCGAAGTGTAATTCCGGAGATGGTAGTGCAGGCGAAGACTGTAAAGACGGATCGTGCCAGGTGGCCGAGATTTTGGCAGCGTAGCCGCGCATTCCGTTCCGCAGCCACACTCTTTGCCGTCACCTCGATGCTTTACGGCTGCCAGTCGATCTTCGACCAGGCCTATACACCCAATGTATCGCCGTCGGAAAACCCGCAGACTGTCGACCAGGTTCAGAAGAATGACCCGCGTGCCGCAATGGGCGCCCGCGAGCATCCGCGCATTGTCGCAAGTTACGGCGGCGAATATCGCGATGCGAAGACCGAGCGTCTGGTCGCGCGTATCACCGGTGCATTGACGGCCGTTTCGGAAAATCCAACCCAGTCCTTCCGCATCACCATTCTGAATTCGCCGGCAATCAACGCCTTCGCGCTGCCAGGCGGTTATCTCTATGTCACACGCGGTCTGCTGGCGCTCGCCAACGATGCGTCGGAAGTGGCGGCCGTCCTGTCGCACGAAATGGGCCACGTCACCGCCAATCACGGCATCGAGCGTCAGAAGCGGGAAGAGGCGGAAGTCATTGCCAGCCGAGTCGTCGCCGAGGTCCTGTCGAGCGATCTCGCCGGCAAGCAGGCGCTCGCACGTGGCAAGCTGCGTCTCGCCGCCTTCTCCCGCCAGCAGGAATTGCAGGCGGATGTTATCGGCGTGCGCATGCTCGGCGAAGCCGGATATGATCCTTATGCAGCCGCTCGCTTCCTTGATTCCATGGCAGCCTACGCCCGCTATTCCGCCGTCGATCCAGATAACGACCAGAGCCTCGACTTCCTTTCAAGCCACCCGAATTCGGCCCAGCGTGTCGATCTCGCGCGCCGCCATGCCCGCGCCTTCGGCCAGGAAGGCGTCGGCGACCGTGGCCGCGATTATTATCTCGCCGGCATCGACGGTCTCCTTTACGGCGACAGCCCGCAGGAAGGTTATGTTCGAGGCCAGACGTTCCTACACGGCAGCCTCGGCATCCGTTTCGATGTTCCGCCGGATTTCCGGATCGACAACAAGGTCGAGGCGGTGCTCGCAACCGGCCCCGGCGAAAGCGCCATCCGTTTCGATGGCGTTGCCGCCGGCGACAATAACAACCTGACGAATTACCTGACGAGCGGCTGGGTTGCAGGATTGCAGCCGGAAACCGTGCGCGAGTCCACCGTCAACGGCCTGCCGGCCGCAACCGCCCGCGCCTCCGCCGAGCGCTGGGATTTCGACGTGACCGTCGTGCGCCTCAATGAGCAAATTTTCCGCTTTTTGACAGCGGTACCAAAGGGTAACACGACCCTACAATCTACGGCAGATACGCTACGCAACAGCTTTCGTCGTATGACGCCAGAAGAAATAGCCTCCCTGAAGCCGCTTCGCGTGCGGATCGTCACGGTTGGCCCAAGTGACACTCTTGCATCGCTCTCGGGTCGGATGATGGGAACGGATCGAAAACTCGATCTTTTCAAGCTCATCAACGCCCTGCCGGCCGGCGCGACGGTGTCGCCCGGCCAGAAGATGAAGATCATTTCCGAATAGGGGTGAAGGAACACCCCTTCACACTCAGCAGGCAGCGGCAGCCATCTGCGGATTGGCGGAAACGAGCGCCGACTTCAGCTTCTCGATGGCGCGGCTTTCGATCTGACGCACTCGTTCCTTGGAAATTCCAAGTTCGGTACCGAGCGCTTCGAGCGTCGCACCGTCGTCGGTGAGCCGGCGGGCACGAATGATCTTCTTCTCGCGGTCGTTAAGTTTGGTGAGCGCGCCCTGCAGCCATTTCAGCCGCCGTTCGCCGTCGATCATCCCCGAGACCTGCTCGTCGGGAAGTGGCTCGTTGCTCTCCAGCATGTCCAGCCGTTCGCCGCTATCGGCGTCACCGGCAATCGTCGGCGCCTGCAGCGAGGCATCGTTGGCGGAAAGACGTGCATCCATTGTCTGCACGTCGTTTACGCTGACACCGAGCGCCACCGCGATCTCTTCATGGATGGCACGGGCAGTAAGATTGCTGTCACCGCGGGCAAGCTTTGCACGCAACCGGCGCAGATTGAAGAAAAGCGCCTTCTGCGCAGAGCTGGTCCCGCCGCGCACGATCGACCAGTTGCGCAAGATATAGTCCTGCATCGAAGCGCGGATCCACCAGCTGGCATAGGTTGAAAAACGAACGTCCCGCGCCGGCTCAAACCTTGCCGCCGCCTCAAGCAGCCCTACATAACCTTCTTGAACGAGATCACTCATCGGCAGACCGAAGCCGCGAAACTTCGAAGCCATGGCTATGACGAGACGCATATGCGCGAGTGCAATCTGGTTTCGTGCATTCTGATCCTGGCCGTCTTTCCATCGGATGGCAAGATCACGCTCCTCTTCTCGGGCGAGATAGGGAGCTGACATCGCTATCTTGATCATTGTGCGGTCTGCGGACATGGCTGTCATCGTCTTCTCCGTCAACGGTTCTGATATGACGATGAACAGCGGGAAACCTTGCAAACGCACATCCGCGAAGGATGCCAACGTTAGTTCGGACTGCTGATCTCGCCCCCTCATCAGCGACCCGGAACATCCTGGTCGCAACAGTTTCAGAAGGGAACCGAGGGCAGCGTTACGCAGCAATCAATTCGCCGTTCCGGCGGCTTAACGCGGCGACAGCGCAAAAGTTCCAATAAAAAAACCCGGCTCAAGGCCGGGTTTTTTTATTGCTGTATCTCAGAAAAATCAGGCAGCTTCTTCCTGCGCTTCATCCTCATCAAGGCTCTTGCCGCGCTTGGGTCCCTTGGCAAGATTGACCTCTACAAGACGAACAGCTTCGGTATCCGACATCTTGTTGACGGCCGCGATCTCACGGGCCATTCGGTCGAGAGCAGCCTCATAAAGCTGACGCTCGGAATAAGACTGTTCCGGCTGGTTTTCAGCGCGATAGAGATCGCGGACCACTTCAGCGATAGAAATCAGGTCACCGGAATTGATCTTTGCATCATATTCCTGGGCACGGCGCGACCACATGGTGCGCTTCACACGAGCCTTGCCCTGCACAACCTTGAGCGCGCGTTCGACGAAGTCCGTTTCCGAAAGCTTGCGCATGCCGATAGCAACGGCTTTGGCGACCGGAACCTTCAGGCGCATCTTATCCTTTTCGAAGTCGATCACAAAAAGCTCGAGCTTCATGCCAGCAACTTCTTGCTCTTCAATCGCACTGATCGTACCAACGCCATGAGCGGGATACACGATCGATTCGCCGGTCTTGAAACCCTGGCGAGCCGGGGAATTCTTCTTCTGCTGAGTCGTCATTCGTTTCAAAAACTCCCTTCTACTCACCCACATCTGGGTCAGGGGAAAGCCGGGTCTGTCAGGCCCGGATGAGACGGGGGAAACCGTCGGGTCACTCCATACTGGTCCGACAAAACGCGCGCGAAAAAACAAATCCCATCGCTGAGCTGCGACCGACAACATGAAACGAGTTTATGTCTCGGGGAGCGCGTGTGATTGATCTGTGCTTTCGTGATGTTTTTTGGGCACGCGAGTGCCGCCTTGTGGAACAGTATCTCTTGTCTACCACAAAAAAGTGCGGAAATCAATAATTTGCTTCACAGAGTCCGCAAAGCAACATTATAGCGTCCTGCCTATGAAAGCAGCAACGCTTCAATGGCGCCTGCGACAGCAAGGCAGGCACATCCCGGCTGGACAACCTAGACTCAGTCGCCCTTGCCCGGTTCCGGAGAGAAATACTTCTCGTACTTGCCCGCCTCGCCGTCAAGCTCCTTGGCGCCGTCCATCGGATCTTTCTTGATCGTGATGTTTGGCCAGATCTGGGCGAACTCCGCATTGATCTTCAGCCATTTGTCCAGCCCCGGCTCGGTATCGGGCTTGATTGCCTCGGCAGGACATTCAGGTTCGCATACGCCGCAATCGATGCATTCGTCGGGATGGATGACGAGAAAATTCTCGCCTTCATAGAAGCAATCCACCGGGCAGACTTCGACGCAGTCGGTATATTTGCAGCGGACACAGTTATCGGTCACGACATAAGTCATGAAGCACTCCACATCAACGCGTTGATCAGGACACGATTGGGAACGGTCGGGCCCCGAGGGCCGGACGGGGGCAACGCAACCGCTGGAACGACAGAGGCGGGCTATCCGGCATTTTCGAACGTCACGTAAAGCCTTTATCCAAGCTTAGCAAGGATAAACCATTTCGAAAAAACGCGGAAACAGGGCGCATTTTCTAATCATCGTCCCAATTGATCCCGGCACCCAAGTCGGCATCACCAGCATTGGGAAAAAGACGGTCTGTCTCGCGGCGTTCCTTTTTAGTCGGACGGCCGGATCCCTTGATGCGCTGCGCCTGTTCCAGCATCGTCAGGCGCTCGGTTTTCTCGCGCGGTGGGGTGAGATCTTCGTAGAGTTCCTTGGCCTCTTCGTAAGGCCCTCGCCGCTTGCCACCGGACTTGACGACCAGGATGAGATCGCGCCGATCGAGCGCGATTTCCACCCGATCGCCTACCTTCACCTGGAAGCTCGGCTGGCGGATCGAAGCCCCGTTCACCTTCACATGGCCGGAATTGAGCAGGCTTTGCGCGAGTGATCGGGACTTCACCATGCGGGTGAAGAAAAGCCATTTGTCGATGCGTTGCCGCAAATCCCCGGATGGCTTTTCGCTCATGACCCTTTACTTCTTCATCTGCTCCTTAAGAGCAGCGAGTTTTGCGAAAGGAGAATCCGGATCGATCGGCTTTTCCTTGCGCGGCGGCTTTGCCTCGAAACGTGCAGGCTGGTTGTTCTTCTGCCCGCCGCGTTCCGGACGCGGACCACCCTCGTTGCGTTCGCCACGGAAGGGACGATCGCCCTGCGGACGCTTGTCACCCCTGCGGTCGTTGTTACGGTCGCGACCCTGGCCTTCGCGCTTGTCCTGCTCACCGCCGCGGCGGTTGTCACGACGATCACCATCACGGCGGCCCTGCGGAGCATTTTCGCCGCCGGCATTGCGCTGGCCGCCACGATCACCACCCCGGTCACCGCCATGACCGCGGCGATCGCCCTGCGGACGGCCACCACGCTGGTTGTTTTCACGACCGCCGCCCGGGCGCCACAACAGAACCGGCTTCGGCTCTTCAGCTTCCGCAGGCTTCGCACCTTCGACTTCGGCAGACAGCTCTACGGCTGCAGCCTCGACAACCGGTTCAGCCGCAGTTTCGGTCACTGTTTCAGACGGGGCTTCCGCAGTGCCTGCGTCTGCCGTTTCTTCAACAGCAGATGCTTCAGCCGAAATCTCCACAGCGGAAATCTCGTCCGATGCTGCGGATGCAGCGGCGGCCGGCGTCTGGCTGGCGAGATAGGCCTGAGCCTCTTCCGCAGTTACGCTGTCGGCCCGATAGCCGAGACCCTTAAGAATTTCTTCCATATCGTCCGGCGTTGCACCGAGGATCGACAGCATGGCCGTCGTCGTGGTGAACCGGCGACCGTCATAGGCACCTTCCGGACGCGGCGTCGCACCCGGCTTCCACTGCAAGAGCGGACGGATAAGGTCTGCAAGACGTTCGAGAATATCGACGCGAACCGCACGCTTCCCGAGGAAACGGAAACCGGCGAGCTTGTAGAAGGTCCGCTCAAACGACGGATCGGCAACAACCGACGTGCGGCCAGCGGCAAGAGCCGGAATAAGGTCGCCATAACCCGGCTTGTCGAGACCATCGTTCTTCAGCGCCCACAGCAGCGTGATAAGCTCGGCCGGAGCCGGCTTCAACAGCGCAGGCATGAAGACGTGATAGGCGCCGAAACGGATGCCATAGCGGCGCATCGAGGCGCGAGCATCCTGATCGAGGGACTTCACGTCCTCGGCAACATCCCGACGGAACAAGACACCGAGATTTTCGACGATCTGAAACGCTAGGCCCTTTGCCAGACCCTGCAGGTCTTCCGCACGAGACAGGTCGTCGAGCGGCTTCAGCACCGTTGCGATATGATGATTGACGAAACGTTCGATGCGGGCGGCCACGTGTTCACGGGCATTGCCGGTCAGCTGTTCATCCGACAGCAGGATGACCCGTGGGCGCATGACATGGTCGCTTGCTGCAAGACGGGCAACCGGATCGCCGAGCCAACGCACAGAACCATCGGAACCGACGGCAAGATCGTTATTGCCGGAAGCATAGAGACGGGCGGCACGCGCCTCGAACTCCAGCGCCAGCGCCTTTTGTGAGGCGGCCTGAACAGCCTTGGCATCCGGTCCTTCGGTCCCCGAGACCGGAGTAAAGCGGAATCCCGCCAACTGTCCGACGTGATGTCCCTCGACAAACACATCGCCATTCACACTGATTTCTGCTTCCAGCATCGCATTCTCTCTTAGGCGCCTCATGAGCACAGATGTCCTGCGATCAACAAAGCGTTTCGTCAACCTTTCATGTAGCGCGTCCGACAACCTATCCTCGATTTCCCGTGTCTTTTCTTGCCAGTGTGTCGGATCGGCAAGCCAGCCGGGTCGGTTTGACACATAGGTCCAGGTTCGAATCTGCGCGATTCGGGCAGACAGGGTATCGATTTCGCCGTCGGTGCGGTCGGCACGGCGAACCTGCTCCGCCATGAAGTCCTCGTTCACCGTGCCGCGACGCACAAGATCGAAGAAAAGCGTCGAAATAAGGTCAGCATGCTGCGCCGGCGCAATTCTTCTATAGTCTGGAAGCGCGCAGGCGTCCCATAATTTCTCCACACGCTCCGGCGTGGTAACGATATCCTTCACTTCCGGATAGCGCGACAGATAGTCAAGCGCCTGGCTGTCGGTAGCCGGCAAAGCACGCGTCAGCCCCTGTATCGTCGGATTTGCATCAAGACTGCGCCGAAGCTCATTGAGCGACGAAAAGCTGAGGTTTTTCGAACGCCACTGCAGCACCTTTACACTGTCGAAATGATGCCCCTCGATCCGCTCCACCAGCTCGTCGTCGAACGGCGCGACCTGTCCCGTCACCCCGAACGTGCCATCGCGAAGGTGCCGCCCCGCACGACCGGCAATCTGCGCCATTTCGGCAGGATTGAGATTGCGGAACTGGTATCCGTCGAATTTCCGGTCCTGCGCGAAGGCGACATGGTCGACATCGAGGTTGAGGCCCATGCCGATCGCATCGGTGGCCACCAGATATTCGACATCACCTTCCTGATAAAGGCCGACCTGCGCATTGCGGGTGCGCGGGCTGAGCGCTCCAAGCACGACGGCAGCCCCGCCGCGCTGGCGGCGGATCAGTTCGGCGATCGCATAAACCTCATCGGCCGAAAAGGCGACAATCGCGGTCCGCTGCGGCAGGCGCGTGATCTTCTTCTGGCCCGCATAAAAAAGCTGCGACAGGCGCGGGCGCTCCACGATCGTAATGCCTGGCAGAAGATTCTCGAGGATCGGCCGCATGGTTGCAGCGCCGAGAAGAAGCGTCTCGTCACGGCCGCGCAGATGCAGGATGCGGTCGGTAAAGATATGTCCGCGCTCAAGATCGCCGGCAAGCTGGACTTCATCGATCGCGACGAAAGAGGCCTTCGTCTCGCGTGGCATCGCCTCGACGGTGCAGACCGAATAACGCGCCATATGCGGCGTGATCTTCTCTTCCCCGGTGATCAGTGCAACATTGTGATGCCCGACCTTCTCCACCAGCCTCGTATAGACTTCGCGCGCGAGCAACCGGAGCGGCAGGCCGATCACGCCTGAGCCGTGCGCCACCATGCGCTCGATCGCGTAATGGGTCTTGCCGGTATTCGTGGGGCCAAGCACGGCGGTTACGCCACGCCCGCTAAAAATCATTGGCTGAGAATTCAAAGCGAAGTTCCACGTCTAATCAACCACGGGCTCCATTGTCGCCCGAAGTTTCGCAACACATGGCGACGCAACGCGACAAACGCAAGAAGAAAGACGCTGAGGCGGCTGAAAACCGGGCTGACGACATCTTCGGAACAAAAGTGAACGAATCGGCGACGAATCGAAGACTCACTGGATTCACGCTCCGTTCTCACAATATATAGACACAGAAACTAGACAGACACATCATATTGTACCAACGGACATTCCGCCGACTTTCCCGACGAGAACAGGTCAAGGACTCGTATCGCTTCGAGAGTCAATCACCCGACCAATCAGCATTTTTTGACGCATCAGAAGTTAGAGACATCTCTCAACGTCCGTTAACAGCCCGTAACAAGGAGTGAGAACAAGGACTTCCACGCCAATGGAACAAAAGTTCCAGCGCCACGTTCTCACCGCAAATTCATCCTGGCTTCAGGAAAGCGGAGATAAACCCATGCTCGGAACGGTTCTACTCGTAATACTCATTCTGCTCCTTATCGGCGCTCTGCCGAATTGGGGACATAGCCGGAACTGGGGTTATGGTCCTTCGGGCGGCTTGGGTCTCATCGTTCTTATCATCATCATCCTGCTTCTCATGGGCAGGATCTGAACTATCAACGTGGAAGGGAAGGAAACCGAGTTATGAAGAAGATCATGCTGATCGCCGCACTTGTCGGCACTCTCGCATCGTGCACCTCGACCGAAAAGGGAACGGCCATCGGTGCAGCATCCGGCGCGGTTATCGGCGGCGCTGTGACCAATAGCTGGGGTGGCGCGGCAGTCGGTGCTGTCGGCGGCGGTCTGATCGGGGCAGCCATCGGCGAATCCCAGAAGCACCGCGGCTACTGCGTCTATCGCGACCGCTATGGCCGTACCTACGAAGCTCGTTGCCGCTAAGCGGCACGTTTTCAGCTGAATATGTTAAGGCCGGAATCGGGAGAGGATTCCGGCCTCAATTTTTGATGATCTATATTGCCTGCAAGTAGCAACAGGCCTCGGCCTGTTCAGCCGGCCATATACTGGCCGCCGTTGGCGGTAAGCGTCGAGCCGGTAATGAAACCCGCATCGTCGGAAGCCAGAAACACCACGCAGCGGGCAATTTCTTCCGGCCTGCCAAGCCGCCCGACCGGTATATGCGGTAGGATTTTTTCCTCCAGCACATGTTGCGGAATGGCTTTCACCATGTCCGTCTCGGTATAACCCGGGCAGATCGCATTGACGGTGATGTTGCGCGACGCGCCTTCGAGCGCCAGTGCCTTGGTGAAACCGACATCGCCGGCTTTCGCGGCTGCATAATTCGCCTGACCCAACTGGCCTTTTTGTCCGTTGATCGACGATATGCTGATGATCCGGCCAAAACCGCGTTCCCGCATCCCCGGCCACACAGGATGGGTCATGTTGAACAGTCCGCTGAGATTGGTGCCGATCACCTCGTTCCACTGCTGCGGCGTCATGCGGTGGAACATGTTGTCCCGCGCAATGCCGGCATTGTTGACGAGAACCTCAATCGGACCCATCTGCTTCTCAACAGCCTCGACACCGGCAACGCAGGCATCGTAATTCGACACGTCCCACTTGAAAACTGGAATGCCGGTTGCGTCGTGAAACTGGGATGCACGCTCGTCATTGCCGTGATAACTCGCAGCAACCCTGTATCCTGCGGCCTTTAGGGCGACCGAAACCGCGGCACCGATGCCGCGCGTACCACCCGAAACGAGAGCAACTCGCCCCATCATTCTTCCTTCTCTTTTAAAACCGCGTCACGGTTCAAGGGCGTTCATGGACGTTCCAGACACATGGCGACCCCCATGCCGCCGCCGATGCATAGCGTCGCCAGCCCTTTCGACGATCCGCGCCGCTTCATCTCGAACAACAAAGTGTTGAGAATGCGAGCGCCGGAAGCGCCGATCGGATGACCGATGGCGATTGCTCCGCCATTGACGTTGACGATCGACGGATCGAGACCGAGATCACGGACCACTGCGCAGCTCTGCGCCGCAAATGCCTCATTCGCCTCGATAAGATCAAGATCGGAAACTTTCCAGCCCGCCTTTTCCAAGGCTTTGCGCGACGCCGGGATCGGCCCCGTCCCCATGATCTGCGGATCAACGCCTGCCGTTGCCCAGGACGCGATGCGTGCGAGCGGCTCGATACCGCGGCGAACGGCTTCTTCTTCCGTCATCAGTACGACGGCGGCAGCACCATCATTGAGACCCGAGGCATTTCCGGCTGTTACCGTACCTTCCTTGTCGAAGGCAGGACGAAGCTTGGCCATCAGGTCCAGCGTCGCCCCGGCACGGATATATTCGTCCTGGTCGACGGTGACATCGCCCTTTCTTCCCTTCACGACGAAGGGCAGGATCTCGTCCCGGAACCGCCCTGCCGCCTGTGCAGTCTCGGCTTTGTTTTGCGAGGAAACCGCATACTGATCCTGGTCATCGCGGGAAAGCTGCCATTGGCGGGCGATATTTTCCGCCGTAATTCCCATGTGATAACCGTAAAATGCGTCGGTCAGGCCATCCTTCAGCATCGTATCGACCATCTTGAAGTCACCCATCTTCACACCGCCGCGAAGATGGGCGCAATGCGGCGCCATTGACATCGATTCCTGTCCGCCGGCAACAATGATCTTCGCATCGCCAAGCGCAATCTGCTGCATACCAAGCGCAACAGCACGCAAACCTGATCCGCAAAGCTGGTTGACGCCCCAGGCGGTCGCTTCCTGCGGCACGCCTGCCTTCATCGCCGCCTGCCTTGCGGGGTTCTGCCCCTCGCCTGCCGGCAGGACCTGGCCGAGGATGACTTCATCCACCTCGCCTGCCTCGACCCCGGCGCGCGCCAATACCCCCTTGATGGCAACGGCTCCGAGTTCATGCGCCGGCACGCTTGCGAAGGCACCGTTGAACGAGCCGACAGCGGTACGACCCGCAGCGGCGATGACAATAGAAGGATGAGGCATGCGTTTCCTCCGGCATTATTGTTGGCCGGACACTGGCAAAGCTCGGTCGAGGTGTCAAATGGACGCACGCGACATCGGCTTTGAAGTCATTTGCTGCGCAACACGATTTTCGTCGCGCCGCACAAAAACATTGTCTCGGCGCATGGTTGAGCTTACATTTCATGCTGGGAGAAGGGCGCTTGCCCTCGAAATAATAAGATTCGTGCTGTGGGAGGCAAAACGATGGCGAAAGCCGAAGGCGAGACGATTATCAAGAAATATGCCAACCGGCGGCTGTATAACACCGGCACCAGCACCTATGTCACCCTGGAGGATCTCGCCAAGATGGTGAAGAAGGGTGAGGTTTTTGCGGTGCAGGACGCAAAGACCGGCGAGGACATCACCCATTCGGTCCTGACACAGATTATCTTCGAGCAGGAATCCAAGACGGGAAACACGCTTCTGCCGGTTTCCTTCCTGCGCCAGCTCATTTCTTTCTATGGCGATCAGATGCAGATGGTCGTGCCGACATTCCTTGAACAATCCATGCACGCTTTCACCGAACAGCAAGTACAGATGCGAGAGCAGATGACACGCGCCTTCGGCGAGACGCCTTTGGCCAAGAACCTTCACGCTCCGATGCAGATGATGGAAGATCAGGTGCGTCGCAACACGGAAATGTTCCGTCAGGCTATGCAGATGTTCGCACCCTATTCCGCCCCACCGGCAAGCCCGGCACCGAAAAAAGCCGAGGCACGCGATATCGACGAGTTGAAGGAACAGCTCCGTAGCCTCCAGAGTCGGCTGGACAGCCTCGGCGCCTGACACTGCAATCCTGAAAACAGAATTTCGCGCAACAAAAAAGCCCGGTCAGACCGGGCTTTAAAGTTTCTGCTCGAGAAAAACGCTTATGCGCTTTCCTTCGGCGTCAGAACCTGGCGACCGCGGTACATGCCGGTCTTCAGGTCGATATGGTGCGGACGGCGAAGTTCGCCGGAATTCTTGTCCTCGACAAACGTCGGGGTAGCCAGCGCGTCTGCGGAGCGGCGCATACCGCGCTTGGATCGGCTAACTTTTCTCTTTGGTACTGCCATTTGTGTTACTCCACTTCGTGCAAAACGCCTTATTCGGCCCCTGTGAGGCCGAACCCGTCACGTCTCGATCTCGGAAATTTGGCTGACTTATACATGCACGTCAGGGCTTTGACCAGTCCCCACAGGCATTTTTTCGCGGCCGCGCCGGATTCGTCGAATCCAGCCATTCATGCTTCGTCCGCCGGCACGATCCAGGTCTCGGCAAGCGCTGCTGTTTCCCACGCCTTCCACGCCGGATGCACCTTCATCGCCGCCATATAGGCAAGCACAACCTTGTCGGACACGAGGTCATATGCCTCGAACCGGTTGACCACCGGCGCGAACATAGCATCTGCCGCCGAAAATTCGCCGAACAGATAAGGCCCGCCCGAGCGCGCCGTCAGCTCGGTCCAGATCGCGGAAATCCGCGCCACGTCGGCATCGACACCGGCTTGCAAATCCTTCGGCAGGTCGAGCCGGCGTTTTGGCCGCCGCAGGTTCATCGGGCAGGCATTGCGTATACCCCTGAAGCCGGACAGCATCTCCATCGAAACGGAGCGCGCCAAAGCCCTGTCTGCAACAGCTTTCGGCCAAATGGCTCTCTCCGGAAAAAGCTCGGCAGCATATTCGATGATCGCAAGCGATTCCCAGACGCGAAACGCACCGTGATGCAAACACGGCACCCGGCCTGTCGGCGAGATTTCCCTGAATTTCGGATTGCCCCCCTTGTCATCGAAGGGGATCAGCACTTCACGAAACGGAATGCCTGCCGCCGTCAGCGCGATCCAAGGCCGGAACGACCAGGACGAATAATTCTTGTTGCCGATATAAAGGGTGAGTTCTTCAGCCATGACAGTCTCCAGCTTTTGCCTCACGCTACAGGCACAGGCCAAAAGCCTCCAATGAAAAGCCTAGAACCTAGTCATAAATGCATTTGATATATTCACCGGAATTCCTCGCCCGCCGATCGATGACGGCAGCTAGACGGCGCATGCCGCGGCCCGGTTTGCTGGCAACGCGGGTAAACGGATTGGGCAGTGCCACGGCCAGAAGTGCTGCCTGGCCGGTGCTGAGCTTTGCCGCACTTGTCTTGAAATAATGCTGGGCGGCGGCTTCCGCACCATAGATGCCCGGCCCCCATTCCGCTACGTTGAGATAGATTTCCAGCATCCGCCGCTTCGTCCAGATCGTATCGGCAGCAATCGCCAGCGGCATTTCCAGCACCTTGCGCACGAAGAAACGACCGTTCCACAAAAATAGGTTTTTCGCCGTCTGCATCGAGATCGTGCTGGCGCCGCGGGTCGCCTCGCCGCTGAGAGTATCCTCGACGACACCTCGCATCTGTTTCCAGTCGACGCCGCCATGAAAGCAGAACTGCCCGTCTTCCGACATCATCACCGCGCGCACGAGATTGGGCGAGATCTCGTCGAGATCCACCCAACGCCGGTCGTAACCGCGCAGGAGAAACAGTTCCGACAGCATCAGCGTCGAGACCGGCCGGGTAAACGGCACAGCGTAAACGGGAATGAGCAGATAGGGCAGGATGAGAAGTGCAGCGATGATGAGAACGGCCTTTCGGCCAACACGCGAAAACGATCCCGCCTTTTGCCGTCGCGGCATGGCGGGTTCCTCTTCCTCAGTCTGTCGATCTGGCGTGATATCCAAACGAAGTTCCCAAGAGCCCCGATAAGCAACCCGATGTTTCATAGCCAGTATGTCGGCATGTGACGAGTCTTTCGCGTTAAACTTCCTGTGGGGTGGTAAATCCCGTTGCCAGCGCTGTGGCGGCATGCAACACAGCGGCCATGAACACGAAGCCCGCCGATCAGCCCCTTTTCGAGACCCGACTGAAGCAGAGCGCCGTCGAGACGGAAACACTGCTGATGCGCCTTCTGTCATCGCAGGCGCTGGAAGACGAGATCGCCCGGCCGGAAAACCTGACCGCTGCGATGCGCCATGGAACGTTGAACGGCGGCAAGCGGCTGCGACCCTTCCTCGTCATCGAAAGTGCCGCCCTGTTCGGCGGAGAACGCGAGACGGCACTGCGCATCGGTGCGGCACTCGAATGCCTGCACTGTTATTCGCTGATCCATGACGATCTGCCGGCCATGGATGACGACGATCTGCGCCGCGGCCAGCCGACGGTCCACAAGGCCTTCGATGAGGCAGTCGCGATCCTAGCCGGCGACAGCCTTTTGACCTACGCCTTCGATATCATCTCGGCGCGGGAAACGCAGCTTGATGCCGAAAGCAAGATACAGTTGATCTCAGCACTCGCCCGTGCTGCCGGTGTCGGCGGCATGGCAGGCGGACAAGCGCTCGATCTGGCGGCGGAAAAGACGGCCCCCGACGAAGCCGGCATCCGCACCCTGCAGGCGATGAAGACCGGCGCATTGCTGCGGTTTGCCTGCGAGGCGGGCCCGGTCATTGCCGGCGCATCCGATGACGACCGCAAGCGGCTAAAACTCTTCGGCGAAAAGATCGGCCTTGCCTTCCAGCTTGCCGACGATCTGCTCGACGTCACCTCCGATGCGGCAACGCTCGGCAAGGCAGCCGGCAAGGATGCCGGACGCGGCAAGGGCACGCTGGTCGGATTGCACGGGATGGATTGGGCGGAAAAGACGCTGAATGCGCTGACGGTCGAAGCTGTCGATCTGCTCGCGCCCTATGGCGAAAAGGCAGAAATCCTGCAGCAGGCGGCACGCTTCGTCGCCAATCGCCAGAGCTAGAGCAATTCCAGCAAAAGTGGAAACCGGTTTTGCGGCCGGAATTGCGTAAAAACAAACAGATAGAGCGGTTTCGCGTTTCGAAGAAAGGCGGAAATGCTCTAAGCCGTCAAAAAACGACTTCACAGAGATGAACCCACCGCCGGCCTGAACAGCCGGCAGTGGGTTTGTTTTTACTGCTGGATCGGAGCGATCGCCACTTCGACGCGGCGGTTCTGCGCCCGACCGTCCGGCGTTGCGTTGGACGCGACCGGCTGCGACGGGCCGAAGCCCATGGTCGAGATACGGCGCTGGTCGACACCGCGACCGCCGAGATAGTTGGCGACGGAGGCAGCACGACGCTCGGAAAGCGCCTGGTTATGCTGCAGGCTGCCGGTCGAGTCGGTGTGGCCGTTGACGTCGATATAGGTCTTGCCGAACTTGTTGAGCACGATCGCCACGGAATTCAGCGTATCGTAGAACGGCGGGATGACCTGGTCCTGGTCGGTCGCGAACGTGATGTTGGACGGCATGTTGAGGATGATGCGGTCGCCCTGGCGCGTCACCGAGACGCCGGTGCCCTGAAGCTGCTGGCGCAGTTCGGCTTCCTGACGGTCCATGTAATTGCCGATAGCACCGCCGGCGAGACCGCCGATTGCAGCGCCGATCAAGGCGTTACGGCCCTTGTTGCCGCCGCCGATGACGAGACCGCCGAGTGCGCCGATACCGGCACCGATTGCGGCGCCGCCCGCAGTATTGGAAACCTTCTGCTCGCCCGTATACGGATCGGTCGTGGTGCAGGCAGAAAGGAAGGTCGCGGCCAGCGCGACGATGGCAAATTTCTTGAGCATTCGAATCGTTTCCCGTCCTAGGTGGTCGCACTTCCTTACCACGAAATGCGGCAAAACGAGGAAAGGACTGTTTTCTCCCCATCATTGGCCACTGACGAGGAGAAGACGTCGCCTGCAAACACGGTCACGCGGCAGGAGGAAGAATTTCGATCCGATTATGCAACCCGCTGGCGACGATGGCCGGAACATCCGGCGGCGTCATCGGTGGAAACGCCGTCTGCCCAAACTCGACCTTTTCGCCGACATCGACGAAGAAAGCCTCATGCAGGCTGCCGGGCGAGTTGATGATCAGCATCCGCGCATCGGTTTTTCCGGGGTTGCGGAAGGCATGCACGGTGCCGGGCGCGATATGAAGCGCCTCGCCGGCTCCCTTACTATGCCAGGTGCCGTCGAGCAGGAATTCGTACTCCCCCTCCAGAACATAGAAGGCCTCGTCATCCGCCTGCCGATGCACGGGCGCACCTTGTCCCGGTGCGGTGCGGTTCTCGATCAACGTGAACTTGTCGCCCGTTGTGGCGCTGCGGATATGGAAGGTCAGCAGATTGCCGAGAAAATGAACCGTCATCGGCGCGGTGTCGCTGGGATTGACCTTGGAGGTCATGTCGTCTTGCCCTCTTCTTGCTTTATGATACGATCGCCTCTTAATGAGACTATTTTCTCATAAAGGAAATATGATGACAGGTCAAGTATTGCGCGAAACAGGCTCCGGACGGATCAACCAGAAGAAGAGAACGCGAGCCGAACTGCTAAAGACAGCACGAAAAATGATCGAGGATGGAGTGTCGTTTTCGGTCGCGGATGTGGCTGATGCATCCGGTATTTCCCGCGCCACGGCCTATCGATACTTCTCCAAGCCGGACGACATTTTGCGCGAGGCCGCACTGGATGCGGTGGCGGAGCAGGTTCAGCTTTCCGAAGAGGTTTCGAACAACGGCACGGTTGAGCAGCGGCTGGACGAGATGGTCGGCCGGATTTTCCGGATGGTCGCCGAAAACGAAAGCGTTTTTCGCGCATTTCTAGCGGCAGCGGCCACCAATGATCAGATCCCGCGCACAGGCCGCCGCCTTCCCTGGCTGTCGGAAGCGCTACAGCCGATCAAGGAAAAGCTGTCGAAACCGGCTTACGAGACCCTGCTCGCCGGCCTATCTCTGCTGACAGGCATCGAAGCGATCATCGTGCTGCGCGACGTCTGCGCCATGGATATCGACAGGGGGGAAAAGGTCATTCGCTGGTCTGCCCAGGCCATGCTCGCAAAAACGCTGGCCGAGGCAAAATAATTATTCGGCAGCCGTGCGGTTTTGGCCGAAACGGTTCTCGATATAGTCGGCGACAAGCTTCTCGAAATCGCCGGCGATATTCGGGCCTTTCAGCGTCATCGCCTTCTTGCCGTCTATAAAGACGGGCGCGGACGGCGTTTCGCCGGTTCCCGGCAGCGAGATGCCGATATCGGCATGCTTGCTCTCGCCCGGACCATTGACGATGCAGCCCATGACGGCGACGTTCAAGGCTTCGACGCCCGGATATTTCTCGCGCCAGATCGGCATGTTCTTGCGGATGTCGGCCTGGATGTTCTGTGCCAGTTCCTGGAACACGGTAGAGGTCGTGCGGCCGCAGCCCGGACACGCGGCAACGACCGGAATGAACTGGCGGAAGCCCATGACCTGCAGGATTTCCTGAGCCACCTGCACTTCCTTAGTCCGGTCGCCATTCGGTTCCGGCGTCAGCGAGACGCGGATCGTATCGCCGATCCCGTGCTGCAGCACATAACCCATGGCGGCCGACGAGGCGACGATGCCCTTGGAACCCATGCCGGCTTCGGTAAGACCCAGATGCAGCGCATGGTTGGAGCGCTCGGCCAGCATCGAATAACAGGCGATCAGGTCCTGAACCTGGCTGACCTTGGCGGACAAGATGATGCGGTTGCGCGGCAGGCCGATCGATTCGGCAAGTTCGGCCGAAATCAGCGCCGACTGCACGATCGCCTCATGCATGACCTGACGGGCGGAAAGCGGCGAACCGGCCTCCGCATTGCGGTCCATCAGAGTGGTCAGGAGATCCTGATCGAGCGAACCCCAGTTGACGCCGATACGCACCGGCTTGTCGTAACGGATCGCCATCTCGATGATGTCGCCGAACTGCTTGTCCTTCTTGTCCTTGAAGCCGACATTGCCCGGATTGATACGGTATTTGGCAAGAGCTTCGGCGCAAGCCGGGTGATCGGAAAGCAGCTTGTGGCCGATATAATGGAAGTCGCCGACCAGCGGCACATCCATGCCGAGACGCAGAAGGCGTTCGCGCACCTTCGGCACGGCGGCGGCACTTTCGTCGCGATCGACGGTGATGCGCACGATTTCCGAACCCGCCTTGTAGAGTGCCGCGACCTGCGCCACCGTCGCATCGATATCGGCAGTATCCGTATTGGTCATCGATTGTACGACGACCGGCGCACCACCACCCACGATGACCCCACCCACATCGACCGCAACGGTTTGACGGCGCGGTTTCGGATCGAAATCTATGGGTGATGTCATGGTCGGGTCTCGGTGCCTACAAGCAGAGTTGCAATTCAGGTGGCGTATGCATTGCCGCTTGTCAACCACCGAGCCGTGTCAGTTTTGCGGCATCGGCCTCAATGATGCGCCCCGTCCGCGTGACGCGCGAGCCGCGAGACCGCCAGCACGACAACGAGGAAACCCGACAACGCAAGGAAGATCGACGCCAGCCCGGTATGTTCGGCAACGAAGCCGATCACCGAGGGTGCAAGCAGAATGCCGGAATAACCCATCGTCGTGACGACCGACAATCCGACACCGGCAGCCATGCCCGGCAGATTGCCGGCAGCCGAAAACACGATCGGCACCATGTTGGAAATGCCGATACCGGCCAGCGCGAAACCGGCGATGGCAACAGTGGTGTTGGGAGCAAGCCCGATGATCGCAAGCCCGCAGATCGCGATCGTGCCGCAGATCCGAAGCGTCATGACGGCACCCAACCGGTCGCGAATGAGATCACCGGCAAACCGCATGATCGCCATGGTCAGCGAAAAGCCGGCAAAGGCGAAACCGGACAGAGCGACAGACGCACCGAGCTCGTTGCGCATGTAAAGCGCGCCCCAATCGAGAATGGCGCCTTCCGGGATCATGCAGAAAAGCGCGATCACACCGATCAGCCAGGGCAAGGGCGAACGCGGCAACCGGCTGCGTGTCTCGTCCTTGGCTTCATCCGGATGCGGCGCGTCATGCAGCACGATCTTCCAGCAGAGAGCGACCATCAGCGCCGCAATCAGCGTGACGATGACGGAATGGCTGAACACGCCAAGCTTCTGGATCAGGAAACCGCCGCTGGATGCACCCAAAAGGCCGCCGAGGCTCCAGAAGGCATGGCAGGACGACATGATCGCCCGGCGCATATGCTTTTCGGTCGCCACCGCATTGGCATTCATCGCCACGTCCATTGCCCCGATCAGGCCGCCGAACAGCGAGATGGCGACCGCGCCGGTCCAGACATCTCCCGTGAGGGAAAGTAGTAGAAGCATGGGCGTCAGCAGCACTGCCGCGAACTTTGAAACCGTGCTGGAGCCGAACCGGGCGATCTGGCTACCGGCAATCGGCATCATGATGATCGAGCCGAGGCCGAAAGCCAGGATCATCAATCCAAGCTCTTTTTCGCTGAGCCCGAGGCGCGAGGCGAATTCCGGAATTTTCGGCGCCCAGGAACCGATCATGAAACCGTTCATCAGGAAAAGAAGCGCGACACCGGCCCGCTCCCTGGTCAGATAGGATCCAAGCGGCCGGCCGGCCTTCTCGATCTCGGATTGGCTCATGGGGTATTTCCTCTTGATGCATTTTTTTCGTTGATTGAGGCGGCGGCACCGCATCGATGTGCCTCGACACCCTGAAGACTTATCTTTTCCACCAGCGCCTCGTCGGCATCGGCCTCGAACACCAGCGACAAGGGGGCCTGAAGCGCATGCACATGAAACGCGGCCTTCAAGCCCAGCTTGTCCGAGGTGATGGCGGCGAGGCTGCGTCTGCTGGCAGCACAGGCCATACGCTTGAAGGCAGCGTCTTCAAAAATATCCGCGGCCAGCCCGTCTTCCAGCGTCAGGCCGCAGGCGCCGAGAATGCAAAGATCCGGCCGGATCATTTCTAACTGCCGGATGGCAGTCGCATCGAGCGCAGCCCCGACAGCCGGATCCACCCTGCCGCCGATCATGATCAGTTCGACGCCGGGTCGACCGGAGAGTTCTGCAGCAATTGCCGGCGTATTGGTAACGGCGGTCAGGCGAAAATTTTCGGGCAGACTGCGGGCAACAGCAAGATTGGTCGAACCCGCATCGAATAAGACGACACTGCCTTCTTCAAGCAGGTCCACCACCTTTTGCCCCAGCATCACCTTTCGATCCGGCTGCTCGAAGATGCGGGTTTTCAGCGGAACCGTCTTGCCCACCGGCAACAGCGCTCCGCCATAAACCCGCTCGCATTCGCCGCGTCCCGCCATTTCCCTGAGGTCGCGCCGGACCGTGTCCTCCGACACCTCAAACGCCTGCGCAAGATCCTGCGCCGCAACACGCCCCCTCGCGCGAAGCTCCGAAAGTATCCTCGCCTGTCTCTCACTGACAAATTGATCCATGCCGAAATCATGCATGAGTCGGCACAAGTGCGCAATATCGTGCACAAACACGAAATATGTCACAACGAAAAAAGGCGGCCCAGTTAATTGGGCCGCCTTATATCATTCACGCAAAAACCTTGTTCAGGCGGCGTAGACCACCAGCAGGTCCTTGGCGTCGATCTGGTCGCCAGCTTTGACGAGCACCTCGGTGATCACGCCGTCTTTCTCGGCATGCAGCGCGGTCTCCATCTTCATTGCCTCGATGGAGAGCAACACATCGCCCGCCTGCACCGTTTGGCCGGAGGAGACGTATACCGTCGAGACGACACCCGGCATAGGCGCGCCGAGATGTGCGGCATTGCCTGCTTCCGCCTTGCGGCGAACAGCACTGGAGGCGGCGCGATTGCGATCCGGCACCTTGATGCGGCGCGGCTGGCCGTTGAGTTCGAAGAATACTGTCACCATGCCCTGCGCATCTGCAGCGCTGATTGCCTGATTGACGATAACCAGCGTCTTGCCCCGCTCGATATCGGCAAACATTTCCTCGCCGTCTGCCAGCCCGTAGAAATAGGTGGGCGTCGGCAGCACGGAGACCGGGCCATAGGTTTCAGACGCCAGTGCGAAATCGGTGAACACCTTCGGATACATCAGATAAGAAGCGAACTCGAAGTCATCGACCTTACGGCCAAGCTTCTCCTCGATGTCCTTGCGCTCCTTGGCAAGATCGGCCGGCGCGAGCAGCGAACCGGGAACCGCCGTATAGGGCTTCTCACCCTTCAGAGCCTTCTTCTGGATGCCTTCCGGCCATCCGCCCGGAGGCTGGCCGAGATCGCCCTTGAGCATCGAAACGACCGATTCCGGGAAAGCGATATCCTTGTCCGGGTTTTCGACATCGGCAACCGTCAGGTCCTGGGAGACCATCATCAGCGCCATGTCGCCGACCACCTTGGAGGACGGCGTGACCTTGACGATATCGCCGAACATCTGGTTCACGTCCGCATAGGTCTGGGCGACCTTGTGCCATTTGGTGTCGAGACCCAGCGAGCGTGCCTGCTCCTTGAGGTTGGTGAACTGGCCACCCGGCATTTCATGCAGATAGACTTCCGAAGCCGGCCCCTTCAGATCGCTTTCGAAGGCCGCATACTGGTTGCGCACCGCTTCCCAGTAGAACGAGATTTTTCTGATCCATTCCGGATCGAGACCCGGATCGCGCTCGGAGCCCGAAAGAGCCTCGACGATCGAACCGAGACATGGCTGCGATGTATTGCCGGAAAACGCATCCATGGCCGCATCGACCACATCGACGCCGGCATCGACGGCCGCAAGCACTGTGGCTGCCGAAATGCCCGATGTGTCATGCGTATGGAAATGGATCGGCAGCGAGGTCGCGTCACGCAGCGCCTTGAACAGAACCTTGGCCGCGGCCGGCTTCAGAAGCCCGGCCATGTCCTTGACGGCTATGATATGCGCGCCGGCCTTTTCCAGCTCCTGCGCCAAGCCGACATAATATTTGAGGTCGTATTTGGGCCGTGCGGAATTGCCGAGATCGCCGGTATAGCAGATGGCCGCCTCGCACAGCTTGCCTTCCTCGTTCACCGCATCCATCGACACTCGCATGTTGTCGACCCAGTTCAGGCAGTCGAACACGCGGAACAGATCGATGCCGCCGTTTTCGGAACTGCCCTTCGCCGCCTGACGGACGAAATATTTGACGACATTGTCGGGATAATTCTTGTAGCCGACGCCGTTTGCCCCGCGTAGAAGCATCTGCAGAAGGATGTTCGGAGCCGCCTCCCGGATCAGCGCCAGCCGCTCCCACGGATCTTCGGTGAGGAAGCGCATCGAAACGTCGAACGTCGCACCGCCCCAGCACTCCAGCGAGAAGAGGTTCGGCAACGCCCGTGCATAGACACCGGCAATGCTGGCAATGTCGTGGGTACGCATGCGGGTCGCGAGCAGCGACTGGTGGCCATCACGCATCGTCGTATCGGTGATCAGCGCCCTGCCTTCGCCGCGAATCCATTCGGCAAACTTCTTCGGCCCCAGCTCATCGAGTTTCTGCTTGGTACCGGCCGGGATCGCCCCTTCGATGAACGGCAGGACGGGCTTCGAGATTTTGTCCGATGGCGTCGGCCGCCCCTTCGTCTCCGGATGGCCGTTGACGGTCACGTCGGCGAGATATGTCAGAAGCTTCGTCGCACGGTCGGCGCGCTTCACCTGTTCGAACAGTTCCGGCGTCGTATCGATAAACCGCGTCGTATAGGTGTTGTCGCGGAATTTCGGGTGCCCGATGATCGCTTCGAGGAAGGTCAGGTTTGTAGCCACGCCACGAATACGGAATTCGCGCAACGCGCGATCCATGCGGCTGATCGCTTCTTGCGGCGTCGATCCCGAGGCCGTCACCTTGACCAGCAGCGGATCGTAATAACGGGTGATGATCGCACCCGTATAGGCCGTACCGCCATCCAGCCGGATACCGAAGCCGGCAGCCGAACGATAAGCGGTGATACGCCCGTAGTCCGGGATGAAGTTCTGTTCCGGATCTTCCGTCGTGATGCGGCACTGAAGGGCGTGGCCGTTGAGCCGGATATTCTCCTGGGCAGGCACGCCCGATTCCGGCGTACCGATTGCAAAGCCTTCCAGAATGTGGATCTGCGCCTTGACGATATCGATACCGGTCACGACTTCCGTCACCGTATGTTCGACCTGGATGCGCGGGTTCACCTCGATGAAGTAGAATTTGCCGGTCTCGGCATCCATCAGATACTCGACCGTGCCGGCGCCGACATAATTCGTCGCCTTGGCGATCTTCAGCGAATAGCCGGCAAGCTCAGCACGCTGCGCCTCGGAAAGATAGGGAGCAGGTGCGCGCTCCACCACCTTCTGGTTACGTCGCTGGATGGAACAATCGCGCTCGAACAGGTGCACGACATTGCCATGCGTATCACCCAGCACCTGGCTTTCGACGTGACGGGCACGTTCGACCAGCTTCTCCAGATAGACCTCGTCCTTGCCGAAAGCCGCCTTCGCCTCGCGCTTGGCCTCGACGACTTCTTTGGCTAGGTCCTTGGGGTCGCGGATGGCGCGCATGCCACGACCGCCGCCGCCCCAGGAAGCCTTGAGCATTACGGGATAACCGATTTCCTCAGCCATCCGCGCCACTTCTGCGGCGTCGTCCGGCAAGGGATCGGTTGCCGGAACGACCGGCACGCCGACCGAAATGGCAAGATTGCGGGCAGCCACCTTGTTGCCGAGCTGCCGCATCGTATCGGGCCGCGGGCCGATGAAGATGATGCCGGCCTCGTCACAGGCATCGACGAATTCCGGGCTTTCGGAAAGCAGACCGTAACCGGGATGGATCGCGTCGGCGCCGGAGAGTTTAGCGACCCGGATCACTTCCGGGATCGAGAGATAGCTCTCGATCGGGCCTAGATCCTTGGCAAGATGCGGGCCGCGGCCGACCTGATAGCTCTCGTCCGCCTTGAACCGGTGCAGCGAAAGTTTGTCTTCCTCCGCCCAGATCGCGACCGTCTTAATCCCGAGCTCGTTGGCAGCGCGGAAAACGCGGATTGCGATCTCGGATCGGTTGGCAACAAGGATCTTCTTTATCTGCAAAGCGCTCTCCCCACGGCAATTTGAGTTTGTTGCACCGCAAGAGATCAATATCCCTGAAATTACGCAAGTATAAAGTTGGCCGAAAATGGCGCCTCAAGTTGCACAGATTGCCTCAGGCGATCAGCGCCAGACGAAACGCCAGCGCAATCAAATGCTGCCGGTTGTTAGCACCGAGCTTTTCGTGCAGCCCGTTGATGTACCAATCGACTGTATGGCTGGAAATATCCAGCTCCTTTGCTATCTCGTTAGAGGTAAGGCCGTTGGCCAATAGAAGTGTGATTTCCATTTCCCGCCGCGTCAATTGCACATCGCTCAAAGGCGCATTCTCGAAGATATCCGCCTTGTGGCGAAGCTCAAGCAACTTCCAGAAAACCGCTTTGGCAGCCGCATCGAACAGGCTGATTTCGGCCGGCGAGAGGTCGACCGGATTACCGCCAACCGCGAAACTGCCGACAAGTCCGTTGCGGCCATGGACCGGAAACAGATATCCGTCGTGCAGCCCGTGCCGCGCAGCCTCCTGAAGCATCCTCTTCATTCGTTGACGATGCGGATCGGCCTTCAACGTCAAAAGCGCATCCTTCCAGCGGAACGGCCGTTGAGCCAGGCGCAGCCACCGAAGCGTCGGATCGATCAGCGAATATTTCCGTTGGGTATAGAGTTCCGTCCAGTTTGCCGGCCATTCGGCGGCAAGGACTGATCTCTGCAGATTGAGCTGCGGCAGGGGCTGGATGAGAAGACTGTAAAAATCAAACCCATAGCTACCGACCAGGCTTTCCAGCTCGGCGGTAACCTGTTCCGGCGTCTTTGCTTCCCCAAGCAACACCAGGAACTGGACAATCATGGTAATATTCAATACCGCCCCCGAGCCCGAACCGGGCATGCCGAATTACATATGCTACAATTGCCGAGATAGTTTACACAGACGGTTAGGATTGATTGAAACCGAGCCGCCAAATCTAGCATCGCTGAATCGATAAACACCACAAATACGTGCATTCCTATTTTTCTACACGACACACCATAGCGACACAATCTCGCCTACGATAATGGCTTGGAATCGCCTTGTATTGTCCATAAAGCTCTGTGACCCACATTAGGGTGAAAGTGACTGAAGAGGTTAGACGGTTGACACTATTTCAGGTTTATGGGCGGGCACTTGGATACCTGGGCAAGAACAAGTGGCGCGTGACGGCAATCGTCATCGCCAACATCGTGCTGGCCGTGATCACCATCGCAGAGCCGATCCTGTTCGGCTGGATCATCGATGCGATATCCTCCGGCGGTGCAGTGACCAATGTCCTGATCCTATGGGCAGCTTTCGGCTTCTTCAATACGGTAGCATACGTACTCGTGGCCCGTGAGGCTGACCGGCTTGCACACGGCCGGCGTGCATCGCTGCTGACGGAGGCCTTCGGGCGGATCATCTCGATGCCGCTCTCCTGGCATCACCAGCGCGGCACTTCCAACGCCCTTCACACGCTGCTTCGCGCCGCCGAAAGCCTTTTCGGTCTCTGGCTCGAATTCATGCGCACGCATCTCGCAACTGCTGTGGCGATCTTCTTCCTGATCCCGACCGCAATCTCCATGGACTGGCGCCTCAGCCTCGTACTGCTCTGCCTCGCCGTCTTCTACTGGGTGATCGGCGTTGCGGTGATGAAGCGAACCAAGGAAGGCCAAGCCTCCGTGGAAAGCCACTATCACCAGGTGTTCTCGCATGTCAGCGATTCGATCAGCAACGTCTCGGTCCTGCATAGCTACAACCGTATCGAGGCTGAAACCCAGGCCCTCAAGGTCTATACCAAGGACCTGCTGAAAGCCCAGTATCCTGTTCTCGACTGGTGGGCGCTGGCAGGCGGCCTCAACCGCACGGCCTCGACCGTCTCCATGGGCGTTATCCTCGTCATCGGCACCACGCTCGTCCAGCGCGGCGAGATCCGCGTCGGCGATGTGGTCGCATTTATCGGTTTCGCCAACCTGCTGATCGCCCGCCTCGACCTGCTGCGCCAGTTCGCCACCCAGATTTTCGAGGCCCGCGCCAAGCTCGAAGATTTCTTCGCGCTCGAAGATTCCGTCGATGACCGCACCGAGCCCGCCAATGCCGGTGAGCTGCGTGATGTCAACGGCGAGGTGGAATTCCGCGATGTCAGCTTCGGCTTCACCAATACCAAGCAGGGCGTCCACAACATTTCGTTCACTGCCAGAGCCGGCCAGACGGTCGCGATCGTCGGACCGACCGGCGCCGGCAAGACCACCCTTATCAATCTTCTCCAGCGGGTCTACGATCCGCAGCAGGGCAAGATCCTGATCGACGGGATCGATATCGCAACCGTCACCCGCAAATCCCTGCGCCAGCAGATCGCCACCGTCTTTCAGGACGCCGGCCTTCTGAACCGCTCGATCAGCGACAATATCGGCCTCGGCCGCGAGGATGCTACCGAGGCCGACATCATCAAGGCGGCGGAAGCCGCTGCCGCGACCGAGTTCATCGAGGACCGCCTCAACGGCTATGAGACCGCGGTCGGCGAGCGCGGCAACAAGCTTTCCGGCGGCGAGCGCCAGCGTATCGCAATCGCCCGCGCGATCCTGAAAAACGCTCCGATCCTCGTTCTCGACGAGGCAACCAGCGCGCTCGACGTCGAGACCGAAGCCCGGGTAAAGGTGGCAATCGACAAGCTCCGGCAGGATCGCACCACCTTCATAATCGCCCACCGCCTGTCGACCGTGCGCGACGCCAATACGGTCATCTTCCTCGATGGCGGCCGTGTCGCCGAAATGGGAAGCTATGACGAACTGAGCCGCCTCGGCGGCCGCTTCGCCTCGCTCCTGCGAACCAGCGGCTTGCTGGATGACAGCGACGATGAAGACGCGTCGAAAAAGGACAAGAAACCGGAGGCGACGCCGAACCCGGCGTGATGCAGTTTTTTGGATAGATTACTATACGGCCCGGCGCTCCATAAGACGCCGGGCTTTTATGTTTCTGGGATAGGCCTTTTGCGTGGCGTCATCCTAGGGACACGCCTGAGCATGACGAAAGAGGCCGCGGTTCTTACGCGGGCTTGCCGCGGTGGGGACGAAATCCGCCCTCCCCGCAAAAAAACATCATTGCCAATCAATCACCTGGCGAAAATCATCGCCGACGATCATCCCCACACCCGGCCAACCGCTTAACCTGATCACGTCATCAAGCAGGGGGCCGGGTCGCGAACCGGACGCCTACGGACGAAAGATCCGGCGCACGATGATGGTCGTTAAGCGGAAGGGCATGCCGTCAGGGCAAAGTCCTTCAGCGGAACGGAAAAACGGGATGCTCCTCACCCGTCAACCTTCCGGAACGCTTCACGATCGGGCGGGGAGAATGCCTGACACCAATATCCACCCATTATCGCATTGCCCGCCTCCCCAATGAGCCGACCGTGACGGGATCTCCCGTTGCGGTAACCTGTGCTGCGCTTTTTGGATGGAGACTGCCTTATGCCGACGTAGAAAAGCATCGCCCCGAAAACCATTCCGGTTTCCGGGGCGATGCCATCTCATTCGATGTCACGTCACGCAGTTGTCTGGCTTTGCGGCCTATTTGGACGAGAGCAGAAACCCGCCATCCTTGCCGGCAGACTTGCCATCGACGGTAACATTGCCGCCTTCGACCTTGATCTTGTGGGCTTTGCCCTCAATCGTCAGTTCGGCCTCGAAACCATCCCAGCCGGTCGGCAGCGACGGATCGACGGTCAGACGATCGCCGTTGCGCTTGATGCCGAGAATGCCCTCGATCGCGGCGCGATAGAGCCAGCCGGCGGAACCCGTATACCAGGTCCAGCCACCACGGCTCTGATAGTCGCCGGCGCCATAGACGTCGGCGGCAACGACGTAAGGTTCGACCCGGTAGGTATCGGCCGCCTCGCGGGTCAGCGCATGGTTGATCGGGTTCAATATCTGGAAGCATTTCCAGGCATCGTCACCACGTTTCATCTGCGCCAGCGCCAGCACGACCCAGATGGCTGCATGCGTGTACTGACCGCCGTTTTCGCGGACACCGGGCGGATAGGCCTTGATATAGCCGGGATCCTGCCGGGTCTTTTCGAACGGCGGGGTGAACAGGCGGATGATGCCCGCCTCTTCGTCCACCAGCTGTTTCATCACCGCATCCATCGCCTGGTCACGGCGGTCCACCCGGCCTTCGCCGGAAAGCACGCTCCACGATTGGCCGAGGCTGTCGATGCGGCATTCGTCGCTCTTGGCAGAACCGAGCGGAGTGCCGTCATCGAAATAGCCGCGACGATAATAGTCGCCGTCCCAGCCGTCGGTTTCGAGCGCATCCTTGAGCGTGTCGATATGCTTCTTCCAGCGATCGGCGCGCTTCTTGTCCTTGCGTGCTTCGGCGTAAGGAATGAAGTCACGCAGGGCAGCCGCCAGGAACCAACCGAGCCAGACGCTCATGCCGCGGCCATTGACGCCGACACGGTTCATGCCGTCGTTCCAGTCGCCGCCGAGCATCAGCGGCAGGCCCATGTCGCCGGTCCGGTCGATCGCAAGATCGAGCGCACGCGCCGCATGTTCATAGAGGTCGGCGATCTCGTTCGTCACCTCGGGCTGGATGAAGGCATCGTGCTTCGTCTTTTCGAGGATCGGACCGGAGAGGAACGGCAGTTGCTCGTCCAGAATGGTCTGGTCACCGGTGACCGAGACATACTGGTTGATCGCATAGGCGAGCCACACCACGTCGTCGGAGATCGTCGTGCGCACGCCCGAGCCGTTATGCGGCAGCCACCAGTGCATCACGTCGCCTTCCTTGAACTGGCGCGACGCCGCATTGATGATCTGCCGGCGGGCAAGCGACGGCTCGTGCACGAGGAAGGCCAGCGTGTCCTGCAACTGGTCGCGGAAGCCGAATGCACCCGATGCCTGATAGAAGGCGGTACGGGCCATGATGCGGCAACCGAGCGCCTGATAGGGCAGCCAGTGGTTGACCATGTTGTCTAGCGACTTGTCCGGCGTCGAGATTTTCAGACGACCGGTAAACTCGTTCCAGAAGCCACGGTTCTCTGCCAGCGCACCGTCGAACCTGACGGTCTTGAGCTCGGCGGAAAGCGCAACTGCCTCCTCCTTCGTTGCGGCATCGCCGAGGAAGAAGGTGACTTCCGTTTCCTGACCCGGAGCAAGCTCCACGTCATAGGCAAGTGCTGCGCACGGATCGCCGTCGAGATCGAGCGAGCCGCTGAGCGAGGACGCGCCCGTTACCGCAGCCGGCATCTGTACCGAGCCGAAACGGCCAACAAATTCGCGGCGGCTTGCCGTGAAGCCGGTCGGCATCTCGCTCATGCCGAGGAAGGCGAAGCGGCTGAAATTGATGCTGAACGCGTTGTTGGCAAACAACGTGCCCGTCGCCTCGTCCCGCGAAGGCAGGATGAAGGGAACAGTCTTTGCCGTGTTCGCACCAAGCAGCCATTCGACATAACCGTAGAGCTTCAGCTTCTTCGGTTCCGAGCCGGAGTTCTTCAGCTTGATATGTGAGAACTTGGCATGGCGCGTCCGGTCGACGGTCTGCGTCAGTTCCAGCTTCAGCCCGTCCTCTTCGGACGAGAAGACCGAGTAGCCGAGACCGTGGCGGGCTTCGAACAGGACCTCTGGACGACGCGAGAGTGCGGCGAACGGCGTGTAGACCTTGTTCGTCTCCGTGTCGGATACGTAGAAACCTTCACCCGGACGGTTGATGACGAGATCGTTGGTCCAAGGCGTCAGCTGGTAGTCGCGGGAGTTTTCCGCCCAGGAGAAGCCTGCACCTTCGGCCGAAACGTGGAAGCCGAACGTATCGTTGGAGATGACGTTGATCCACGGATGCGGCGTCGACTGGCCGCCATTGAGACGAACCACATACTCGTTGCCCTCTTCCGAGAAGCCGCCGATGCCGTTCCAGAATTCGAGATCGGTCGGTTCCTTCGGCAGGATTTCCGGCGCGGCAAAGATCTCGCCGTTCAGGAGCGGACGACGATCGGCTTCGATCTGCTGTTCCGTCGACGGCGCGAAGATCGTGCTCGTACGGTTCAACTGGTCCCCGAACTGGCCGTTGCGGGCATGCAGGACGACGCGGGAAGCGGCGATCAGGCCATCAGCGCCCGCGCCTTCCAGAAGATCGCGGCGCAGCGTGAACACATGCGTGCGTCCGCCTTCCTGCCCCATGCGGGTCGCCATCTGTTCGATTGACTGCTGCATGTCCTGTGCATCGTCGGCCCCGCGCTCGTTGAAGATCACGAGATCGGAGACTACGCCGCGCGAACGCAGATATTGCTGCGCCAGGATGGCTTCCTTGGCGACCGGCATGTCCGCCTCGTCATTGATCCGCAGCGTGAAGATAGGAAGGTCGCCCGAAACCGAGGACGGCCAGAGGCCCGACTGCTTCTGCATGCCTGCCTGCAGCGTCTGCTGGTCGGCGCGAAGCTGCATGTCGGGATAGACGAGATAACGGGCCAGATGCTGGAAGACGGCCGCATCCTGCGAGGTGACGCCGAGATGGCGCATCTGCATCTGCGTACGCGTCCAGGCCTGGGTCAGTTCGCTCTGGAAGCTTTCAGCGTGGCGATAATGTTCAATCGCCTTGTCGAGATCTTCGCGTTTCGGTGCTGCGATCGTCCAGAAGACGACGCTGACCTTCTTGCCGGCCGGAACCCGCACACTGCGGCGCAGCGACAGGATCGGGTCGAGCGTAAAGCCGTCCGTATTCGACAGCGATGCACCCGGATCGAAGGCGGCGGCCTCCGACAGCGTGCGGCCGCGGCCGAGGAATTTGCGGCGGTCGGTTTCGTATTCGGTCGGGCGGTCAGTTCCGGCGTGGTCGGCGGCGAGATGCGCCACCAGCATGTCCGGTTCGCTGTGATCGCGCTTGTTGCGCCATGCGCGGATCACGTCTCCGCGCTTGCCGATCTCGGTATTGATGAACATGCGCGAGAAGACCGGGTGACCGTTATCGCCGTCATCACCGGCAATCACCGGCTCCATATAGGAGGTGACTTCGATGAAGCGATCCTCGGTGCCCATGTTGAGCAGCGTCACACGACGGCCTTCGGCATCGTGCTCGGTGCCGACGATGACCTCGACCGTGCTGGTCAGGTCTCCGACCGTCTTGTGGAACTCGGCCTTTTCGTCACCGAACACGGCCTTGGACTGCTCGCCTTCGGCACGACGCGGTTCGGTCGTGGTCGACCACCAGTCATTGGTCGCCGTATCGCGTAGGAAGATGAACTGACCCCAGCGATCTTCGGTCGGATCCGGTCTCCAGCGCGAAACGGACAGGCCGTTCCAGCGGGAATAACCCGAACCGGTCGCCGTCATCATCAGCGAGTAATGACCGTTGGACAGAAGAACGAGTTCGCGATCCTTGGTGGCCGGGCTGGTGATCGTGCGGATTTCCGGACGCAGCAGCTCGCCGCCGCCGGTGCCCGGTTTTTCCTCGTGCTTGGCGCTCATCACCGGGATGTCGCGCGGCGCCTTTTCCTGCAACAGCAGTTCGGCCGCCTCGATCACCGGATCGGCGTGGAAGAGCTCGCGCAGAAGGCCGTTCATGACGACGTTGGCGACAGCCGCGATCGACATGCCATGGTGGTGGGCATAGTAATTATAGACGACGGCGCAGCGCTTGCCTTCCGGCACGCGGGTCGGGGTGAAGTCGACCGCATCGTGGAAACCGTAGATGCCGAGCGCACCGAGTTCGCGCAGTTCGGCAAGGTTTTCGACGGCTGCCGTCGGGTCGTACTGGCTGGCAAGGATCGATGCATAAGGCGCGATAACGGCGTTCTGGCCGAGACCACGCTTCAGGCCCAGCGTCGGCACACCGAAATTGGTGTACTGGTAGTGCATCTGATGGTCGAGCGCGTTGAACGCGGCTTCCGAAATGCCCCACGGCGTGCCGAGACGGCGGCCATGGTTCATCTGTTCCTTGACGATCAGGTTGTTGGTCTGGTTGAGGATACCGCCCTGACGCTCCTGCATGACGAGCGGCGGCATCAGGTATTCGAACATCGAACCCGACCAGGACACCAGCGCACCGCGCGCACCGATCGGCACGACATGGCGGCCGAGCTTGTACCAGTGCTCGTTCGGCAGGTCGCCCTTGGCGATGCCGAACAGGCTGGTGAGGCGAGCCTCGGACGCGAGCAGGTCATAGCAGGCTTCGTCGACTTCGTTGCTCTCGACCCGGTAACCGATCGACAGAAGACGACGATCCTTGCGGAACAGGAACTTGAAGTCCATCGCAAAGGCGATCTTGCGGGCACGGACACCAAGCGACGCGAGGCGATCGCGCAGCTCTTCGACATTGGCGTTATCGAAGGTACTGTCGGCAATATGCGCTTCGCAGGCGGTTACCAGCGAGGCGGCCCACTTGGTCACTTCCTCGCTCTGGCTGGAGCGAACTTCGTGGTCGAGATTGTGCGAAAGCTTCTGGATCTCGCGCGCCAGCACCGACAGGTTGATGATGCGGATCGAGGCGAACTCGTGCTCGCGCTTGACGGCGGCAAGCGCATTGGCAAAGCCGTTGATCCGCTCTTCGAGACGGCGACGCAGCGGACGCACGGTCTTGCGATCGTCGGGAAGCGCCTTCAGCGTTTCACCGAGAATGCCGGCGACATCACCCAGACCATCGAGATTGCCCTGCAGATGCGCCGACGGCGCTTCTGCCCAGATGCGGCAGGCAGACGAAATCGCAATCAGGTGACCGGCGAAGTTACCGCTGTCGACCGACGACACGTAGCGCGGCATCAGCGGCTTCATCGTGTCGATATGATACCAGTTATACATGTGGCCGCGGAACTTGTCGGCCTTTTCGACGGTCGCAAGCGTCTGCTCAAGCCGTTCGATCGTCTCGGCAAAGCTGATCCAGCCGAAGTGACGCGCCGAAATGGTCGACAGGAGATAGACGCCGATATTGGTCGGCGAGGTGCGCTTGGCGACCGACGGATTCGGCTTTTCCTGATAGTTGTCCGGCGGCAGATAGCTGTGTTCTGGCGTCACGAACATTTCGAAATAACGCCAGGTGCGGCGCGCGATCTTGCGCAGCTCGACCGACACGTTTTCCGGCACGAACAGCTTGTCTTCCGTCTCGGCCGACTGGCTGACATACCAGGCAACGAGCGGCGAGAAGATCCACAGGATTGCAAACGGAATGCCGACGAGGAAGGCATTGTCGCCCGGGATGGCGGCAAGAATGATGCTGAGCACGGCGATTGCCGGCGCATGCCACATCGACCGGTAATAATCGGTCGGGCTGCCCTGCGCATTCGACTGGATAGACGCAGCCGTCTTCCATTCCAGCATCAGCTTGCGGGAAACGAACAGGCGATAGAGCGAACGGCCAATCGCGTCCGTCATGATGCAGGCAGAATCGGCAATGAAGACGATCCGGAGCGCCACCTGAGCATTGGTCGAGCGGACGTCGGACCAGACGGAATAGAAATGCGCCTTGGCAACGTTGTCGCTCGAACGCGGCAGAAGATTGGTCAGAAGCGAGATCGTCGGAGCGACGAACAGCGAGAAGATAAGCAAAATCTGCCAGATCAGCGCGCCAAGCGGGTCCATGCAATACCAGCCGAGCACGGAGGCGAAGAACCATGCGATCGGAGTGAGCGACCGGCGCAGGTTATCGAGCATCTTCCAACGACCGAGCGCGGTCACACCACGCTTGGCGTCGATGATGTAAGGGATGAGCTGCCAGTCGCCGCGTGCCCAGCGATGCTGGCGCGAGACTTCGACTTCGTAACGGGTCGGGAAATCTTCGACCAGCTCGACATCGGTGACAAGAGCGCAACGCGCGAAAGACCCTTCGAGAAGGTCGTGGGAGAGAACCGCGTTTTCTTCGATACGGCCCTTCAGCGATGCCTCGAAGGCATCGACGTGATAGAGGCCCTTGCCGGTGAACGAACCTTCAGCGGTCAGGTCCTGATAGACGTCGGAGACGGCGAAGACGTAAGGGTCGAGACCGCGGCCGACCGAGAAGACGCGCTGGAAGACCGAGGCTTCCGTGCCGGTCGTCAGCGACGGCGTGACGCGCGGCTGCATCAGGCCGTAGCCCTTGACCACCTGGTTGGTTTCAGGATCGAGAACCGGGCGGTTGATGGGGTGGTGCATCTTGCCGACGAGCTTGGTCGCCGCATCGCGGATGAGGCGGGTATCGGCATCGAGCGTCATCACATACTGGATGTTTGCCGGGACCGTGTTGGCGCCCTGAAGATAGGTCGTGTCACGGTCGCCGCGCAGCAACAGGTTCAGCTCATGCAGCTTTCCGCGCTTGCGCTCCCAGCCCATCCATACGCCTTCGTTCGGATTGAACAGGCGACGACGGTGGAGAAGGAAGAAGCGGTCGCTTGCCACCTCGTCCTTGTAACGCGCGTTGAGCGCCACGATTTCGCGCTTGGCATAATCGAGGATTTCGAGATCAGCCTCGGTCTGCTCGACCTTGCTGTCGCGCCAGTCGGACAGCAGCGAGAAATAGATCTCGCCCTGCGGGTTGGCGAGATAATGAACCTCGAGATTGCGCACCAGTTCATCGACCGTATCGCGGTCGGTGATCAGGCACGGCACGACGACGAGCGTCTTTGCCTCTTCCGGAATACCTTCCT
Source organism: Neorhizobium sp. LMR1-1-1.1 (assembly GCF_040675795.1). Classification (NCBI taxonomy): domain Bacteria; kingdom Pseudomonadati; phylum Pseudomonadota; class Alphaproteobacteria; order Hyphomicrobiales; family Rhizobiaceae; genus Neorhizobium; species Neorhizobium sp. LMR1-1-1.1. Next base: position 81,348 of record NZ_JBEGHE010000058.1, on the reverse strand, counting down.
TGAATTCGTAACCGACAAGCCGCGCCGGTTTGACGAAGTAGGTTACGACCGTGTTGAACAGGCCGGTCGCACCTTCCGAAGCCGGAAGCGCGAACATCAGGAGCAGGAAGAAAACGACGATCAGCGGGATCGCGGCCTGAACCAGGAAATGGCCTGTGATCGCCAGGGCAATCACGGTCAGCAGGATCACCGGAGCGGCAATCGCCAGCCAGTTCAGCTTGCGATAGGCGCGCACCGCCCGCTGCAGGATCGGCGGATGATAATTAACGGCCGCTTCCAGTTCCTTGCGGTGACGGCCTACGATGAATGCGCCGACATTGGTCTCGCGTACATCGGGGTCTTTTTCGGCCGCTTCCTGCGAAAGGTTGATGGCGGCTTGGGTGACTTCCGCTTCGCTGCGCTTGGAAAGGCGCGCGAGCTTTTCGATGCGGTTGCGATAGGCGTTGCGCGAACCGAAATCGAGCGCTTCGTAATCCGTATGTTCGCGGAACAGCTTGTCGATCTGCGAGACGTCTTCGAACCAGACGCTCCATTCCGTATCGATGATGAGACGCAGGCTCTTGATGATATTGCCCATCGTCACATTGCCGGAAGACAGACGGCTCTGCTCCGACTGCGTGACGGTCTCGACATCCGTGCCGACCTCGGCAAGGCGCTGTTCAATCCACTGCGTGGCGAACGTCGTCGACTGAGAGGCATTGCGCATTCTATAGAGGAACTGAGCTGCAAACGTGTTGTCGCGCACCAGATCCGCAACACCGGCAAGCACCTTGGCGCTTTCGGTCTCGTCGTTCAGGCGGATGATCTCGTCGGCCACGTCATTGGCGCGCTTGCGCATGTTGCGCGAACGGTCGACGCGGGTGGCGATACGGCGCAGGTTCTCGATCAGCACGAAGCGGATGAAGGACGGCAGCGCCCAGAGTTCGCCGATTTCGAGCGGTTCGTTTTCCTGGAAACCCTCGACCATGGCGGCCAGCGTCTCGCGGTTCACGCCCGAATGGGTATGCGCCACGTAAAGCCATGCGAGCGCCAGAACGCGCGGCATCTTCTGTCCCTGGATGACGCGGGTCGGCAGTTGCTTGAAGAACTTTTTAGGAAAATCGCGGCGGACTTCCTGGATCGCCTCTTCAACGATGTAATAGTTGTCGAGCAGCCATTCGGCCGCCGGCGTGATCGAGGCGCCCGCATCTACATCGAGAGCTGCAGCGCGATAGACGCGAAGGATTTCCTTCTCGTTGTCGGAATGCTGCTGGAAGAACTCGAAGGACATGAGGCCGGGAAGATCTTCCCCCTCGCCGCGGCCGAGCCTTACGCCGCAGTCTCTCAGGTCGTCTATCGTCAGATAGCTCGCACGGATCGAATCATTGTGATCGATCTGCTTGACGTCTGTTTCGCGCGAGGAGCCGGGCTTCGGAGTATCAAGGGACATGGACACGCTTCTGAATGAAAGATCGGGGTTTATCGGCCAAATTTCTTGGGCCTACGCCGGAAGATCACGTCGCCATCTGGGAAATGGCGCCAAGTTCCGGTGCAATCCGCGCGAAGGGAGATAGAGGCCGGCTTGAATATTGCAAATCAAAGACACCAATTATCGCCAGCCACAGCTCGGATTGACACAATCTATCCAATTAACCTTGGCAGCCTGAATAAAGGCTGAACGGATTCAAACGATTGATTCAGGAAGAAAACTTTAAAGCTTGAGCCACTCGATTGGCGCATAGCGGCCAATGGTCTATACCCGCGCCTTCTCTTTGCGAAAGCCAGAAAGGCCTGACAGATGACGCTGCGATTTTCAAACGACATGACCGACGTGATCGCCATCCGCCGGCATCTGCATGAAAATCCGGAAATCGGCCTTTCAGAATTCAAGACCTCGGATTTCATTGCCGGGAAGCTTGAGGAGTACGGCTACGAGGTCACGCGCGGGCTGGCGAAGACCGGCATCGTCGCAACGCTTAAAAACGGCGACAGTTCGCGTTCCGTCGGCATTCGCGCCGATATCGACGCCCTGCCGATCACCGAAGAGACCGGCCTCGAATATGCCAGCAAGAACAAGGGTGTGATGCATGCCTGCGGCCACGACGGACACACCGCCATGCTGTTGGGAGCGGCAAAAATCCTTGCCGAGCGAAAGAATTTCGACGGCACGATCCATCTGATCTTCCAGCCGGCGGAGGAAAACTTTGGTGGCGCCAGGATCATGATTGACGAAGGCCTGTTCGATAAATTCCCCTGCGACGCCGTCTTCGGCATGCACAATGATCCGGCCATGCCCTTCGGCAAGGTCTTCGTCAAGGACGGCCCACTGATGGCGGCGGTCGATGAAGCCCGCATCATCGTCAACGGCCATGGCGGTCACGGCGCCGAACCGCAGGCGGCATCCGATCCGATCGTTGCTGGCGCCAGCATCATCATGGCGCTGCAGACGATCGTCTCGCGCAACATCCATCCGCTCGATCCGGCTGTCGTCACGGTCGGCGCATTCAACGCTGGCATCGCCAGCAATGTCATTCCCGAACGCTCGGAAATGGTCATCACCATCCGCTCCTTCGATCCGGGTGTGCGCAACAAGCTGGAAGAGCGCATCCGCGCCATCGCCGAAGGCCAGGCCGCAAGCTATGGCATGACCGCCACGGTCCATTACGAGCGGGGGTACGAAGCGACTATCAATCACACAGCGGAAACCGATTTCGTTCGCGACCTGGCAAAAAAGGTCGTCGGAGCAGAGAATGTCGCCGAGATCGAACGCCCGATGATGGGCGCCGAGGACTTTGCCTATATGCTGGCTGAGCGTCCCGGCAGCTACTTTTTCCTCGGCACCGCGAAGACCGACAACGACCCTTCGCTGCATCATCCGCGCTTCAACTTCAACGACGATGCACTACCGATCGGCGTCAATCTCTGGGTTGAGCTTGCTGAGACTTATCTGGCATCGAAATAGGATTTCTTTACGGGAGGAGACGTTATCGACGATCTCTCCCGCTCGTCATCCTCGGGTTTGTCGCGAGGATCCAATCACGTTTCCACCAATTCAACGTAGCAGATGCTCGGGACAAGCCCGAGCATGACGAACGCGGCATTACCGCATTTAAGGCTCAGAAAATACCGAGCGTCACGGCACCGACGAAAACAAAAGCCGCAACGGCGATTGCCAGATGCGTGGCAGATTGCCAGCTGCCTAACAGCGAGTGGCGATGGGAAAGCGATCGTGTCTGAACAGTCGAGTGTCGCATGATCTTCCTCCAGCTTTTCTTAAAGCCACCATTCTCCGGGTGATGACTGATGCTACCTTATCCCTATCAACTTGGTAGAGATAAAGTTCCAAGCAAAAGCGGCGGATTGGAAAATCCTTTTCCGTTAATGCCTGTAATGCGACGTTAACGGTTTATTATGCCTCCGGTTCCGACGAGCGCCTTTTTGTCGCCTCAATCCGGATTTCGTTCGAGCGCCATGCGGAAAATGTCGCTATCGACATTGCCGCCCGAGCAGACCGCAATCACGGTGTCGCCGAGCGTCTCGCCGTGGAAAAGCGCTGCCGCAAGCGCCACAGCGCCGCCCGGTTCGACGACGATCTTCAACCAGCTGAAGGCAAGCGCCATGGCTTTCAAAGCCTCGTCCTCGGTGACGACGAGCCCGGCGCCGCAAAGCTTCGACATGATCGGAAAGGTGATGTTTCCCGGCTGCGGCGTGATGATCGCATCGCAGAGCGAACCGGATTGCCTCGCGTTTTTTTCGATCGTGCCGGATGCCAGCGAACGCGTGACATCATCGAACCCTTCCGGCTCGCAAGGGTGGACAGTGAAGCCCGGCGCCTTGGCGGCGAGCGCCAGCGAAACGCCGGAAATGAAGCCGCCGCCACCGGTCGGGACGAGAACGTCGGCCTTTTCGATACCCAGTTCCTCTGCCTGTTCGGCGATTTCGAGACCCGCCGTCCCCTGACCGGCGATCACCAGCGGTTCATCGAACGGTTTGACCAGCGTGAGGTTGCGCTCGGCCGAGAGCCGCGCACCGATCGCATCGCGATCCTCCGTCGCGCGATCGTAGAGCACGACTTCGGCGCCATAGGCACGGGTGTTCTCGATCTTGATGCGCGGCGCATCGGCCGGCATGATGATGACTGCCGGAATGCCGTGCAGCTTCGCGGCAAGCGCCACGCCCTGCGCGTGATTGCCGGAAGAAAACGCGATCACGCCTTTTGCACGAACCTCCGGCGCCAGCCCCGAGATTGCCGACCATGCCCCGCGGAACTTGAACGATCCCGTATGCTGCAGGCATTCGGGTTTGACGAAAATCCGCCGGCCGGCGATCTCGTCGAGAAAGGGAGAGGAAAGCAGGGGCGTGCGACGGACATGGCCGTCGAGACGGGCTCGGGCGGCTTCGATCATGGCAATATCGGTCATGGAAATCCTTGCTCGGGAAAGGCAGCGGCGCGTGAATGACAAAAGCCTATTATCGCCCCGGCTCGAGGTAAAGCGACGCAAGCCGGGAAGATTGTCACCAAGTCAATTCAGCCGGCCAGTTTCAACGAGTAAGCCGGGCACCGATCTTCACCACCGCCTTGATCGGCAAATGATCCGATGCCCGCCGAGAAAGCGGCGTGTCATGCGTTTCGACACGATCGATCAACTCGGGGCGGTTGGCCATGATGCGGTCGAGCGCCAGCACCGGCAGTCGTGACGGGAAACTTGGCACCGCCGATGGCAGGCCGAAAACCGTCGCCAGCGTGTTGAGCGAGGAACGATCGCCCAGCCGCCATTCGTTGAGGTCACCCATTAAAACGGTCGGATATTCTTCGCGGGCGCGCAGGATATCGAGGATCATCCGCGCCTGCTGCTGGCGGGACCGATTGAGCAGGCCAAGATGCGCGGCAATCACCCGAAATGTATTTCCACCTGCAAGGTCGAGTTCCGCCATCAGCGCCCCGCGCGGCTCCAGTCCCGGCAGCTTCACCTGGTGCACGTCACGCACCACCCCCTCGCGGAAAAACACGACATTGCCATGCCAACCATGCGCGCGCGCGACGCCAGAGACCGGAACCGGGTAAAGCCCCGTTTCCCTCTCCATCCATGCGAGATCGAGAAGCCCACGGCGCTCACCGAAGCGTGTATCCGCCTCCTGCAGCGCGATGATATCGGCACCGATTTCGCGGATTACCTGGGCGATCCGGCCAGGATCGAATTTGCCATCGACCCCGACGCATTTGTGCACATTGTAGGATGCGACAAGCAGGCCGGTTGAAGGATCATGCTGTGAATGGATGCCAATCCCGCGCGCCTTTCGGGCGCGGATCGACGCAATGATGCTGGCAGGCAAGGTTGTACGTTTCTCGTGCATCACCGTCATTCTTCAAAGCATGACCGACGCGGGCCGCGCCGACCGGTACAGATCACAGATAGGGTGAACCCAACCAGAGCACCCGTTCAAGCAGGCGTTTTGCAAATGGTCGTGAACGAAGACCATGCAGCGTCACCTCTTCCGCAGAGGAAATAGCCAGGTCGACCCTTCGTTCCAGCGCTTGCGCAAATCCACGATCGAAAACTTCAAGATCGACCTCGAAATTCAACCTCAGCGAGCGGGGGTCGATATTCGAAGAACCGACATAGGCCCAGCAGCCGTCGATAGCCATCAGCTTAGAGTGGTTGAACGGTCCTGCCGCCCGCCAGATGCGGCAATAGTTTTTCAGCATCTGGTCGAATTGCGCGGTCATGGCGAGATCGACCAGTTTCAGGTTGTTGGCGCTCGGTACGACGATATCGACCACCACGCCGCGCCGCGCCGCCGTGATCAGCGCAGTAATCAGCTCCCGGTCGGGCAGGAAATAAGGTGAGACGATCTTGATCGAGGACCGGGCGATGGAAAAAGCGCCCATCAGCATCTTCTGGTTCGTCTCGACGCTGCGATCCGGACCGGAGGAGACGGCTCGCATTATGGTGGGCGAGCCGGGCCGCATGCCAGGTGTCGGAACCTTCCAGGCTTCACCCTCCAGCTTTTCGTCGGTGGAAAACTCCCAGTCGGCAGCCGAGATCGCCAAAAGATCGGCCACAACCGGTCCGGTCACGCGGAAATGCGTGTCAGCGGCACATTTATCGCCGCTGAATTCGCAGGAAAATCCCTCGCGGATATTCATGCCGCCGGTAAAGGCTATTTCGCCGTCGATGGCCATGATCTTGCGGTGGGTCCGCAGGTTCGCATAGGGCAGCCGTAGGCCGGTAATGACATTGCCGTTGAATACATCGACGGTGACGCCGCCCTCACGCAGCATGCCGAGCACGCTCGGCACGGAATAACGTGCACCGACGGCATCAATCAGCACCCGGACCTCGACACCACGCCGCGCCGCCGCACTCAGCGCCTCGATGAACCGCGCGCCAATCCGGTCACGGTCGAAAATATAGGTTTCGAGCAGAATTGAACGGCTCGCGAGCGCGATCTCTTCGAGCATTGCGCCATAGGCTGCATCGCCATTGTCGAAGGCGGAAATCGTATTGCCGGTCGTCAGGTGGTGCCGGGTAACTCGGTCGCCAAGCGTCTTCATCCCCCGAAACCGGTGGCCGAAGTCCTCGATCACCTGATCATCGGTCGCATCATAGGAGGCGAAATCGAAACGCTCCGCTCCCTGCAGCAGCGAGCGCCGGTCACCGATGACATTGCGCCGGATACGATTGACGCCGGCGATCAGATAAAACGCTGCGCCGACGATGGGCGACAGCAGAATGACGCCGACCCACCCGACCGCAGAGCGGACCTCTTCCTTCGTCATTGTCGCGTGAACGGCCGCAGACGCGCCGGCCACCACCGAGACAATGAACAGGATGTGCGGCCAATAGGCGTCGATAATCGAGATCATGGCGTCCAATATAGGGACGCCATGATACTAGGCAATGCGGCTAGACAATTGGAGAAATCAGCGGTTTACGCCGTCAGCTCCCTGGCGAATTTTTCAAGCCCGCGCTCGACCTTGTCGAACATGTCATCGACCTGCTCGTCGGTAATGATCATCGGCGGGCAAAACGCAATCGAATCGCCGATCGCGCGGCTGATGACGCCCTCCTCCATCAGATATCCGAACAGCTTAGGCCCGAGCTGTCCGGCGGCAAAGCCTTCGCGCGGTGCAAGCTCGAAGGCGCCAATCAGGCCCACGCCGCGGTATTCTATGACCAGCGGATGATCAGCGATCGACTTCAGCCGCGCCAGGAATTTCGGGCTGAGCGACCTGACATTGCCGACAAGATCACGCTCCTCGATGATCCTGATATTTTCCAGCGCGACGGCGGCTGCAACCGGATGGCCGGCAGCAGTGACGCCATGGCCGAACGTACCGATCTTCGCCGATTCATCCGCCAGTGGCTGGTAGACATTTTCGTTGATCAGAAGCGCCGAGATCGGCTGATAGGAAGACGAGATCTGCTTCGACAGCGTCATCATGTCGGGCTGCAACGCATATGTCGTCGTGCCGAACATCTCGCCCGTGCGACCGAAACCGCAGATCACTTCGTCGGCGATGAAAAGCACATCATATTTTTTCAGAACCTTCTGGATGGCTTCCCAGTAACCAGCCGGCGGCACGATGACGCCGCCCGCACCCATGACCGGCTCGCCGATAAAGGCGGCAACCGTATCGGGACCTTCCTTCAGGATCAGGTCTTCCAGATCTTTTGCGCAGCGCTCGACGAACTGCGCCTCGGTCTCGCCCTCAGTCTTGAAGGCACGGTAATGCGGGCAGCTCGTGTGCAGCACGCGCGCGATCGGCAGGTCGAAGGAACGATGGTTGTTGGGCAGGCCGGTCAGGCTGGCGGACGCGATGGTGACGCCGTGATAGCCCTTGGTGCGGGAAATGATCTTCTTCTTGTCCGGCTTGCCGAGCGCGTTCGACCGATACCAGACGATCTTCATCGCCGTATCATTGGCTTCCGAACCCGAATTAGTGAAATAAGCCTTCGACATCGGCACCGGCGCGATCTCGATGAGCTTTTCGGCAAGCTCGACCGAAGGGCTGTGCGTGCGCGCCGTGAACGTGTGGTAATAGGGCAGCTTTGCCATCTGCTTGGCCGCGGCCTCGACCAGACGGCTTTCGCCGAAACCGACGCCGACGCTCCAAAGCCCAGCCATGCCCTCGATATACTGCTTGCCGGCATTGTCGTAGACATGGATGCCTTCGCCGCGCTCGATCACCAGCGCGCCATCGCGCTCCAGCGCCCGTGCGTTCGTGTACGAATGCAGATGATAGGCCTTGTCGCGGGCCTCGATGGAATTGGGCTGGATCGTCACGGGCTGTTCTCCTCTCGCACGAACGCGAATAGGAAATTCATAAGAGGAATCCAGCGGATTTCCAGCCCTCAAACACGATTTAGCAGAGCCCGTCGTTTAAAATAATTGACGGGCTCATGAGCAATTTTCATAGGCCTGATCAGCGAACCGACATCCTAGCGTACAGACATGGCCGCGATCGGCGGCTCTGCTTGAGCAGGGATCGGGCTCTTGTAATCCTGCCCCTTGTGCCGGCGCTTCAGATCTGCCCAGGCAGCCTCGCGCAGCTGTTCGCTGGTCATCGCCGCAAGACCCGTGGCCGCCATCACTTTCGCGACCGAAGCCATACCCTTGTGGGCGAGCGCGCTCTTGCCCTGCGCAACCACCTGCCAGGTATGAAGCTGCGTGCCTATGGCGAGCGTCGCACCATAGGCCTGAACAGTCGGCACGACCCAACTGACATCGCCCACATCAGTCGATCCGCCCATCTGGCGAACCTCGTTATGAGCCGGCAGAACGAAGTCGGCAAGCGGGATATCCCGCTGTTCGAGGCGCTCCTGCGCCCAGCTGGCCGCAACATCCTCGGGCGTCAGCGTCGCGCGGATCTTTTGCGCAAATTCGATATCCTCTGCGTCGAAGGCCGGCGGCCCCATGCTCTCCCAGATATCCTGCATCGTATCCATCAGCGGCGTGTTCACCACGAGGTTGGAGACGCCGGCAAGCGTGACGGATTCCATTTTGGTCTCGGTCATCAGCGCCGCACCCTCGGCCACCTTCTTTACCCTCTCGATAAGCGCGAAGAGACCGGCGAGATCCGGCGCGCGCACGACATAACGAACCTTCGCATGCGCCTGAATGACATTCGGAGAAATGCCGCCAGTATCCAGCACCGCATAATGGATACGGCATTCGGACGGCATGTGCTCGCGCATATAATTGACACCGACGCTCATCAGTTCGACGGCATCGAGCGCGCTGCGGCCCAGTTCCGGCACGGCGGCGGCATGGGCGGCACGGCCGGTAAAGGTGAAATCAATGCGGCAATTGGCAAGCGAAGTCTCGCGCTGCACCCCGGCAAAGTTGCTCGGGTGCCAACTGATGGCGATATCGACATCGGAAAAGGCGCCGTCGCGCACCATGAAGGCCTTGGCGGCACCACCCTCTTCCGCCGGGCAGCCGTAATAACGGACCCGGCCGGGCGTGCCCGTCTTTTCAAGCCAATCCTTGAGCGCGGTCGCAGCCAGGAGGGAAGCGGAACCGAGCAGGTTGTGCCCGCAGCCGTGACCGTTTGCACCGGCAACCAGCGGATCGTGCTCTACGGTGTCCGCCTTCTGGCTGAGACCGGCCAGCGCATCATATTCGCCGAGAAATGCAATGACCGGGCCACCGCTGCCGGCCTCGCCCATCACAGCGGTCGGGATATTGGCAACCGCATCGGTAATCCGAAAACCCTGCGCCTCCAGCATCTCGCGATGGGCAGCAGCAGACTCCGTCTCCATGTAGCAGGTCTCGGGCGTCTCCCAGACTTGGTTGGCCAGTTCCGCGAACACCTCCGTTTTACGATCCACGAGATCCCAGACGAGAGGGAGGTTCGAGTTGCCATCGGTCATGAAACAGCCGCCTTGATTTCTAGCTAAGATGAGTTTTGGGTATGGAATGCAATAACCGCATACCTATCCCTTTCCGGGCCAAGCGCAACGCATAATGCAAAGAATTAAGGCTATGCGCATCGATTAGGCAGCGTCACCGCAGTTGTGATCAAATCCCGAATCTTACCGTCTCGACAACCGAGTGATAATCGCTATTCTCGCGCGCCACGGGAAGCAGACACGCTGAGCGAGCATTGCTTCACCGCAAAACAAATATGGAGTGAATGAGCAAAGACCAAGCATGACGTTCTGCATTTGTCGCCTCGATTGAAAATCTATTCCTTGAGGCAGCCGATATGTAGGACGACCCGCATGATCCTGCAGTTTCATCCGAGATGGGGAAATATATTTCGACCGGCATAGAGTTGGGCTTGCCGGTCAGGAGGTGAACAACACAGGACTTGGTCAAAAGATGCGGCAAAACGCATCGTAAATCAGGGAAATCAACCGTGCTGGCAAAGCCGGCACAGGTAGGGAGACTATCAATGAAACGTGTACTTACTCTCGCAGCGGCAGCGCTTCTGTCCGCAACATTCTTTGCCGGCGCCGCCAGCGCGAAGACCTTCGTTTATTGCTCCGAAGGTTCGCCAGAAGGCTTCGATCCGGGCCTCTATACCGCCGGCACGACCTTCGACGCCTCGGCTCATCCGATCTTCAACCGCCTGCTCGAATTCAAGCCGGGCACGACGCAGCCGGAAGCCGGTCTCGCAGAGAGCTGGGAAATTTCCGCTGACGGCACCGTCTACACCTTCAAGCTGCGCAAGGGCGTCAAGTTCCAGACCACGGACTTCTTCACCCCGACCCGCGAATTGAACGCAGACGACGTCATCTTCTCGATCGGTCGCCAGATTGACGAAAAGAACGCCTGGAACAAGTACATTTCCGGCGGCACCTGGGAATATGCCGACGGCATGGGCTTCCCGAAGCTGATCAAGTCGATCGAAAAAGTCGACGACCTGACGGTCAAGGTCACGCTGAACCGTCCGGAAGCACCGTTCCTGGCCAACCTTGCCATGCCGTTCGCTTCGATCCTGTCGAAGGAATATGCCGACAGCCTCGAGAAGGACGGCAAGAAGGAGCAGTTGAACCAGAACCCGGTCGGTACCGGTCCGTTCACCTTCGTCGCCTACCAGCAGGACGCCATCATCCGCTACAAGAAGAACGCCGACTACTGGGGCACCGCTCCGAAGATCGACGATCTCGTCTTCGCGATCACCAGCGACGCTGCCGTTCGTTACCAGAAGCTGAAGGCCGGCGAATGCCACCTGATGCCGTTCCCGAATGCCGCCGACGTTGAATCGATGAAGTCCGACCCGAACCTGGAAGTTCTGGAGCAGGAAGGCCTCAACATCGCCTACCTCGCCTACAACACGACCCAGGCTCCGTTCGACAAGCCGGAAGTTCGTATCGCTCTGAACAAGGCGATCAACAAGAAGGCCATCGTCGACGCCGTCTTCCAGGGCATGGCAACGCCTGCAACCAACCCGATCCCGCCGACCATGTGGTCTTACAACAACGAGACCAAGGACGACACCTACGACCTCGACGCTGCCAAGAAGATGTTGGCAGACGCTGGCGTCAAGGATCTCTCGATGAAGATCTGGGCAATGCCGGTTTCGCGTCCATACATGCTCAACGCACGTCGCGCTGCTGAAATCATGCAGGACGACTTCGCCAAGATCGGCGTCAAGGTCGAGATCGTTTCCTACGAATGGGCTGAATACCTGTCGCGTTCGAAGGCAAAAGACCGTGACGGTGCCGCAATCCTCGGCTGGACCGGCGACAACGGCGACCCGGACAACTTCCTCGACACCCTGCTCGGCTGCGATGCAGTTGGCGGCAACAACCGCGCACAGTGGTGCAACCAGGAATTCGACGCTCTCGTGAAGAAGGCCAAGGTCACCTCCGACCAGGCTGAGCGCACCAAGCTTTATGAGCAGGCACAGGCCGTCTTCAAAAAGGACGCTCCCTGGGCAACCATCGATCACTCGCTCGCCGTCGTTCCGATGCGCAAGGGTGTGACCGGCTTTACCCAGAGCCCGCTCGGCGACTTCACTTTTGAAGCAGTCGATATCGCCGAGTAAAACTGGCCTATCACAACTTTTTGCCGCGGGACGCGTTGCGTTTCCCGCGGCATTTTCTTATGAGATGCCTAAAAATATGGCGGTGACGCCGATATGGTTCGATCCATGGCTTGACAAAAGCCCAGGTCGGTCCAGCCCCTTTCCGCAAAGGCTTAAAATGTTTGGCTTCCTTCTGCGGCGCCTCGCCGTCCTGATCCCGACTTTCATCGGGGTCTCCATCATCGCCTTCTCCTTCATCCGGCTTTTGCCGGGTGATCCGGTTGCGCTCCTTTCGGGTGAGCGCGTCATGTCTCCGGAGCGTCACGCGCAGATCAGCGCGCAGCTCGGCATGGACCGGCCGATGATCGTGCAGTATTTCGATTATCTCGGTGGCGTACTCACCGGCGACTTCGGCACCTCGATCGTCTCGAAGAAGCCGGTTCTTGATCAGTTCCTGACACTGTTCCCGGCAACGGTCGAACTGTCTTTCTGTGCCATCATCATAGCGATCGCGCTCGGCATTCCCGCCGGTGTCATTGCCGCAATCAAGCGAGGCTCGATCTTCGATCAGGGCCTGATGGGCATCGCACTGGTCGGTTATTCCATGCCGATCTTCTGGTGGGGTCTGCTGCTGATCATCCTGTTTTCGGGCACCCTGCAGTGGTTCCCGGTATCGGGTCGCATCTCGCTGATGTTCTATTTCCCGCAGGTCACCGGCTTCATGCTGATCGACAGCCTGATTTCCGGCCAGAAGGGGGCGTTTGCCTCGGCACTCAGCCACCTCGTTCTGCCGTCGATCGTGCTCGCCACCATTCCGCTCGCCGTCATCGCCCGCCAGACCCGTTCGGCCATGCTGGAAGTTCTGTCCGAAGACTATGTGCGCACCGCCCGCGCCAAAGGCCTGTCGCCATTCCGCGTCGTCGGCATCCATGCGCTGCGCAACGCCATGATCCCGGTTATCACGACGGTCGGCCTGCAGGTCGGCGTCATGTTGGCCGGCGCGATCCTGACCGAGACGATCTTCTCCTGGCCGGGCATCGGCAAATGGATCCTCGATAGCGTCTTCCGCCGTGACTACGCCGTCATCCAGGGTGGACTGCTGCTGATCGCCGCGATCATCATGACGGTCAACCTGATCGTCGACCTGCTCTATGGTCTCGTCAACCCGCGTATCCGCCACTAAGAAGGAGCAAAATCCCATGGCTGACGCCACTCTTACACCAAAGGCTGCGGAGCCCGTATCCTCGGCCCAGATGCGACGCCAGATGCTCAAGGAGTTCTGGTTCTACTTTTCCGAAAACCGCGGCGCCGTGATCGGCCTGTTCGTTTTCCTGGCTTTGGTGCTGGTCGCGATCCTCGCACCGGTGATCGCGCCCCATTCGCCGTTCGAACAGTATCGTGATGCGGTCTTGAAGCCGCCGGTATGGGCTGAAGGTGGCACCGCCACCTATATTCTCGGCACCGATCCGGTCGGTCGCGATATCCTCTCGCGCCTGATCTACGGCGCGCAGTATTCGCTGTTCGTCGGTCTGGTCGTCACCACACTGTCGCTGGTTTCCGGCATCGTCGTCGGTCTTCTGGCCGGTTATTACCGCGGCTGGCTGGACACGATCATCATGCGCCTGATGGACATGATTCTCGCCGTTCCCTCGCTGCTTCTGGCGCTGGTGCTCGTCACCATTCTCGGTCCGGGCCTGAACAGCGCCATGATCGCGATTGCCGTGACGCTGCAGCCGCATTTCGTGCGCCTCACCCGCGCCGCCGTGATGGCCGAAAAGACCCGCGACTATGTCACCGCCGCCCGTATCGCCGGCGCAAGCCCGCTGCGCCTGATGTTCCGCACCATCCTGCCGAACTGCACCGCACCGCTGATCGTCCAGGCAACCCTGTCCTTCTCCAACGCCATTCTCGATGCGGCCGCTCTCGGCTTCCTCGGCATGGGCGCTCAGCCGCCGACACCGGAATGGGGCACGATGCTGGCCGAAGCCCGCGAATTCATTCTGCGCGCCTGGTGGGTCGTCACCTTCCCGGGTCTCGCAATCCTCATCACCGTTCTTGCCATCAACCTGATGGGCGACGGCCTGCGCGATGCGCTTGATCCGAAGCTGAAGAGGTCCTGATCATGTCGCTTCTGCAAATCGACAATCTCACCGTCGAATTCGAAACCGCCAGCGGCTGGTTCCGCGCCGTGGACGGCGTCTCGATCTCGGTCGACAAGGCCGAAGTGCTCGCCATCGTCGGCGAATCCGGCTCCGGCAAGTCGGTCTCCATGCTGGCAGTCATGGGTCTTCTGCCCTGGACGGCAAAGATCACCGCCGACCGCATGCTTTTCGAAGGCAAGGATATCCAGGCACTCAGCGGCGCCGAGCGGCGCAAGTTGATCGGCAAGGATATCGCCATGATCTTCCAGGAGCCGATCGCCAGCCTCAACCCGTGTTTCACGGTCGGCTTCCAGATCGAAGAAGTCCTGCGCATCCATCTCGGCCTCGGAAAGAAGGAGCGCCAAGCGCGCGCCATCGAACTGTTCAAGCAGGTTGGCCTGCCGAACCCGGAAGAGCGCATGCATGCCTTCCCGCATCAGATGTCGGGCGGCCAGTGCCAGCGCGTGATGATCGCGATCGCAATCGCCTGCAGCCCCAAGCTTCTGATCGCCGACGAGCCGACCACCGCGCTCGACGTGACGATCCAGAAGCAGATTCTCGATCTGATCATGGATCTGCAGGCCCGCACCGGCATGGGCCTGATCATGATCACCCATGACATGGGCGTGGTTGCAGAAACCGCCGACCGCGTCGTCGTGCAATACAAGGGTCGCAAGATGGAGGAAGCCGACGTGCTTTCGCTGTTCGAAAACCCGAAGAGCAATTACACCAAGGCGCTTCTGGCAGCCCTGCCTGAAAACGCCACCGGTGACCGCCTGACCACGGTTTCCGCCTTCTTCGACGGCAACCCGGAACCGGCACCTTCCGCAGGAGCATCGGCATGAGCGACATAAAGACCACCGACACCATGCTCGAAGTCCGCGACATCAAGCGCGATTACGAACTGCCGGGCGGCTTCATGAAGCCGAAGAAGACGCTTCATGCGGTGAAGGGCGTTTCCTTCAGCCTGGAACGCGGCAAGACGCTGGCGATCGTCGGCGAATCTGGCTGTGGCAAGTCCACGCTGGCGCGCATGATCACCTTCATCGACGAACCGACCTCCGGTGAACTGATCATCGACGGCAAGAAGATGGACACGCGTCCGGGCCACCTGACGTCCGAAATGCGCCAGAAGGTGCAGATCATCTTCCAGAACCCCTATGGCTCGCTCAATCCGCGCCAGAAGATCGGCGACGTTCTCGGTGAGCCGCTGGCGATCAACACCGATTTGTCTGCTGCCGAGCGCCGCAACCGCGCCACCGAAATGCTGATCAAGGTCGGCCTCGGCCCGGAACATTACAATCGCTACCCGCACATGTTCTCCGGCGGTCAGCGCCAGCGTATCGCCATTGCCCGCGCGCTGATGATGAACCCGAAACTGCTGGTGCTCGACGAACCGGTTTCCGCACTCGACCTTTCGGTTCAGGCTCAGGTGCTGAACCTGCTCGCCGACCTGCAGGACGAGTTCAACCTCACCTACGTCTTCATCAGCCACGATCTCTCGGTCGTTCGCTACATCGCAGATGAGGTGATGGTGATGTATTTTGGCGAGGCGGTCGAATACGGCACGCGCGACGAGGTGTTTTCAAATCCGAAGCACGAATACACGCAGACCCTGTTCAAGGCAACGCCGAAGGCCGACGTGGAATCCATCCGCGCCCGTATAGCGGCGAAGAAGGCTGCTTCGGCGGCTTAATCCTCACTGCTCTCGACAGATATGGGACCGGAGAGAGAAATCTCTCCAGTCTTTTTTATTCAACGAACACCCTCACCGTCGCAGCCTTTCCCGCTGCATCGATCACCGTCAGCGTCGAAAACCCCGCCCCTTCCGGCTGCCATTCATTGGTGCGTCGGCGGGAGAGAGCATCCAGCGGCCTGCCGTTGGCGAGCCAGCGGAACGGCGGACGACCGCCCTGCAGTTTCAGCACCAGCGGCGAGATATCGCCGGATGACGCTCCAAGATCGACCTTCGCCCCTTCCGGCGGATAGACGATCTGCGGCGCAGTCTCGCGGGATGAAGAGCGTATAAGCCCGCTTGCGGTGACCGCAAACCGTCGCTGGCCGATCGGCAGATCGGATTGCGAAAGCCGGACGGCACCCGGCGGGGCGGCGGGATGCGGCGTGAACGGTACGCCGGAGCGCGAAAAAGCCTCGAACAGGATCGGCGCCGCCGTCTGGTAACCGGCAATGCCCGGCACCGCGCCATTATCCGGCCGCCCGACCCAGACACCGAGCACATAACGCCCGTCATAACCGACCGACCATGCGTCGCGATAACCGTAACTGGTGCCGGTCTTGTAAGCGATGCCGAGTTTCCGGCTGCCGGTCGGCGGCAGAACGTCGGAGAGAATATCCGTGACATTCCAGATCGCCTGCCGCTCCAAGAGCATCTCGCTGTCGAGCACGGCTGGTTGCTCGTCGATACCGTTGCCGACCCGCACCGGCTGCCCGCCATTGGCAAGTGCGGCGTAGGACTGCACCAGATCCTTAAGCGTGATACCGACCCCGCCAAGCCCGATCGCCAGCCCCGGCGCTTCGCTCGGCGGCAGGACCGGGCGCACATCGGCACGGCGAAACCGGATCATCAGCCGCGATGGCCCGACCGCATCGAGCAACCTGACCGCAGGCACGTTGAGCGACAATTGCAACGCCTGCCTGACTGTCACGTCGCCCTGATAGGTCATGTCGAAATTCTTCGGCCGGTAACCGAAGAAATCCGCCGGCCGGTCCTCGATCATGGTTTCCTGGGAAACTAGCCCCTGCTCGAAGGCAAGGCCGTAGATGAACGGCTTCAGCGTCGAGCCCGGCGACCTGAGTACGCGCGTCATGTCGATCCAGCCGGAACGCCCCGTATCGAAATAATCCGCAGACCCCACTTCCCCGACGATCTCGCCGGTCGTTGCATCCGCCATCACCATGGCAAGCGAAACCTTTGGGGCGAGCTTTGCGGAAGCCTCTCGCGCCACCTCCTCAAGTTGTCTCTGAATGCCACGTTTCAGCGTCGTGCGATATTCTTCGGCCTTGGGCTGCTTGCGGATAGCGGCTTCGGCAAGATGCGCGGCATAGGCCGGCAATTGCAGCCTTTGCCGCGGCACCGCATCAAGCAACGCCCGCTCCGCCTCACCCTCTCCCGTCACCTCGGCCACCGCAGGACGGGTCAGCACCCGTTCGCGCGCGGCATGCGCCTCCTGCGGATGGCGATCCGGTCGGCGCATCTCCGGAGATTGCGGCAGGGCGACGAGGAGTGCTGCTTCGGCCACCGTCAGCCGCTTCGACTCCTTACCGAAATACGCGAGGCTCGCGGCCCTCACACCCTCCAGATTGCCGCCATAGGGCGCATGGGTGAGATAGAGTTCGAGGATCGCTTTTTTGTCGAGGCGGCGCTCGATCTGGATGGCGCGAGCAAGCTGCAGGAGCTTTGCGGAAAACGACCGTGTCTCGCGCGGCTCGATCAACCGCGCCACCTGCATGGAAAGCGTCGAGGCGCCGGAAACGATCCGGCCATTGGTCAAAAGCTGGAGCGCAGCGCGGCCGATCGCCAGCGGATCGATACCGCCATGCTCGTAAAACCGCCGGTCCTCATAACCGATCAGCATGGCGAGAAAACGTGGATCGACATCCTCGACATCCGTCTTCAACCGCCAGCGCCCTTGCGGCGTGGCAAACGCCCGCAGCAACTCGCCATCGGCATCCAGCACTTCGCGCGAAGTGGTCGTGGCATTATCAAGCGGCGGCGGATAGGCGCGATCGGCCCAGTCGAGGCCGAGGGTCGTCACTCCCGCCAGTAAGAGGCAGGCACCCACACCGATCGAGGATTTCCAGCGCTTTTTCATCGTCCTTCACGCCGCTTACGGAGCCGCCAAAACCTCCATCTTGCCCATCGCCGTCCGGCCCGAAAACTGCGGGCGGTACATGTCGTCCACCTGTGCTGCCGGGTGATCATAGACGCCCGGTGTCACGGCGCGGACGACGTAAGCCAGCGTGATCTGCCGGTTATCGCCCTGCGAACGATCGAAGGCTGCGACAAAGCGGTCGTTGCGGAATTCCGTATGTGCCGCCTGCACCTCTTCGATCCAGTCGAAATTGGCAAGGTTGGCGCTGTTGACAATAGACGGATTGTCGATCTCGAAACCGGCCGGCAGAAGATCGGTGACGACGATGCGCGACGGCCAGTCATTGGTCTCGGTGACGTTCAGGACAACGACATAACGCTCGTTCTGCTTCGCCTCGCTGACATTCGCCTCTTCACCCGCCATCGTGTAATAGGTCCGCGAGATCTGGAACCCGTCGCCGCCAGCCGGCAATGGCGTGGCCGGTGCGGCAACCGTGGTGATCGCGGCAGACAGGGCATCGCCGCTGTCGTTGCGGATGGTCAGCGGATGATCGAGCAGAACATCGCCCGCCATCTGCGACATCAGCGTGCCGGAATGGGCTGCGCCATTGACGTTGAGACGAAGGCTGTCATCACCGTTCTGCAGCGCACGGGCGGCAAGCAGCATCCAGGTCTGTTCCTGAGTGCTGGTGTATTTCTTAATAGCCCATTCCTTGGCAACGACATCCGCCAGCGCCGGCACGATCGGCGGCACCGGCCTGCTTTCGGCGGCAAGCGCCAGAACCGCGGCACCGTCACGCAGCGACGAACCGTAATCGGAACGGGCAAGGCTCACCTTATGGACCTGCGCATTTTCCGACATCTGCAGCGCATCGTTGAAGATATTTCGCGACCGCTGGCCATCGCCGTAAAGCGAAAGCGCCGCCGCAATATGCGCCTTGGCAAGCGGTGTCGGAAAATCATTGAGCATCGTATCGGCGTAATAGCGGAGATCGCTGATCGCAGCCTTGCGGTTACGGGCAAGAACATAGAGCGCATAGGCGATCTGGTTGCCCTGATCGCGCACGTTTGTCGTATAGGCAAGTGTGTTCTGCAGGTTTTCCAGCGCCTGGACCAGCGGCTGCTCCGGCGCGTCATATCCCTGCTCGCGGGCCCGCGACAGGAAATCGCTGACATAGGCATCGAGCCACAGATCATTACCCGCGCCATCCGGCCCCCACAGGCCGAAACTGCCGGCAGAAGCCTGGAAGGACAGCACGCGATAGATCGCATCCTGTACACGCTTCTTCACCTCGGTATCATCGGCAAGCCCGTTCTGGACCGCCATTTCGCTGAGATAAAGCAGCGGCAAAGCCCGGCTCGTCGTCTGCTCGGCGCAGCCATAAGGATAGCGGTCGAGGCTCATCAGCAGCGCCGGGATATCGAAGGCGTTGGAACGGCTGACATTGACGCTGACCGAAGCCCCCTGCAGCACGCTGTCGGCCAGCAGATTGCCATCGACGGTAACACTTGCGCCGGGCCGAAGATCGACCAGCCGCCGTTCCGTCACCGGCATCGCTGCCGGGCGGACCGGGATGTGGAGAACCTGATCGACGGAGAGACCGGCGCCATTGGCAAGCTTGATCGACACGGTGCCGTCACCCGGCTCGATACCGACCAGCGGCAGCGTAATGCTGGTCTTGCCGCCTGCGGCTATCTCAACCGGCTTGATCGCGCTCCGGCCGACGGCCACCGCATCACTGGTTTCGACGGTCAGATCATAGATTCCGGCGGGACCATCGGTATTGGCGATGTCGAGCCTCAGATTGCTGTCGTCTCCGGGTGCGAGGAAACGCGGCAGGCTGGACGTAATGACGATCGGATCGCGGATGATGACATCCTTGACCCCGTGACCGACACCGGATTTCGACCATGCAACGGCCATCACCCGCGCCGTGCCGTTAAACTGCGGAATATCGAAGGAGACTTTCGCCTTGCCTTCACCATCCAGTTTCACCGGACCGGAGAAGAAGGCGACCAGCTTTTCCTTCGGCGGGCTGGCCTGCAGCGCCATGCTGCCGCCATCGCCGCCGGTCCGCAGACGCCCGGTCGCACCCAGCGAACCATCGATCAGCCGGCCATAGATATCGCGGATTTCCAGGCCAAGGCGACGCTGGCCAAAATACCAGTCGTCGGGCGCCGGCGGCTCGTAACGGGTGAGGTTCAAGATGCCGACATCGACGGCCGCGACCGTGACATAGGCGTCCTCGTTGGCACCCGCTCCCGCTACCTGCAGCGAGAGTTCAAGCGGCTGGCGCGGCAGCGTCTTTTCCGGAGCGTCTATGGAAATCGAAAGATCACGGGTCTCGGGATCGACCTTCAGCCAGGTAATCCCGATCGCCCGCATCGGCATGCGGCTCTCACGCGCTTCGCCGGGGCGATAAATTGTTGCGGTCACATAGGATCCTGCGCCCCAATCCGCAGTCACCGGAATTTCGACCTCACCGCCATTTTCCGCAATGCTGGTGGTTTCGACCGAGATCAACTCCTCGGAACCAGCCATCACCATCAGCTCGCCTGCATAACGCGACGAAACTTTCAGCTTAGCCGTATCACCGACCTTGTAGCTCGGCTTATCGAGCGCAACTTCCAGCGCATCCGGCGTTTCGGTCGAGGTCGCGGTAACGAACCAGCCGGCATCAAACTCAACGCTTGAGGCCGGGCCGCCGATATCGGCGGTTTCGACCTCGAGGCGATAACGGCCCCACTCGACGGGAACGGAAACACGCCCGCCATCGGTCGTCACGTCGACCGTGCCATTGGAGACTTGGCGCGTGCGGGTGATCGGTTCATAACGCCAGGAATTGCCGTCGCGATACCACTGGTAATCCCGCTCGACCTTGACGAGCTTCCACGGCAGTCCTTTCAGCGCCTGCTTGGCACCGGCTTCGTTGACCAGGATGACGTTGAAATTGCCGACTGCACCTTCCGGCAGGTCTCCGGAAAATTCCGGCTTGATGCCGATCCTCAGACCGTCAGCCTTGACCGGCAGCGACAGATTGCGCTCGATCGCCCTTCCACCCGTCTCCTGCATCCTGACGACAATCTCGGCATTGATGAGCTTGGTCGTTGACGGCAATTCGGCAACATCCGCATCGAATGTCGCTTTGCCGTCCTCGTCCGTATCATCCAGCGCATCGAGCGGAATACGGACGGTTTCCGTCTCCTCCTCGTCGGCAAGGCCGAACTGATAACCGGGGAAGGTTGCGTTTTCACGTGTCGGCTTGAGCGCGATCTCACCTTCGAGGCCGAGGCCTGCAGCCGGTGCGCCATAAAGATAACGGCCGTCGATCGAGACCGAAGCCGGCTCACCGACAACGATCTCCTTCGCCTCGCTCGTCATGTCGAATTCGATGCGATCCGGCACGAAGTCATCGACGAGAAACGTCTTCTCGCCGATTGCAGACCCTTTGGGATCGGTAAACACCTGCATCGTCCAGGTGCCGCGCATCGACGTGTCCTGTAGCGGCAGATCGAGCGTGTAGCCGCCGATATCGCCGTTCTTCACCACTCGCCGGTCTTCCACGCCATCGGGGCGCAGGAAAACGAAGGTGAGCGGCAGGTTCTCGATCGCGGTTGCATCGACATTACGGGCAAGCGCGCTCGCATGCACGGTTTCGCCGGGGCGATAGATGCCGCGTTCGGTCCAGGACAGAAGATCGATCGCGCCGGGAGCCGGACGTCCGGTCACACCGCGGTCGGACAAATCAAAGCCTGCGCGGGTCATGTCGAGGAAGACATAATCCTTGCCCTCACTCTGCGCCGCCAGCACCGCCGGCACCATCGCCGCCGTGCCGCGCATCAGTCCGGCCGTGAAGGTGGCGCGGCCATCCGCATCCGTCTTCGCCGTGCCGAGGATTTCGTTGTTCTTGGCAAGAAGCTGCAGATCGACGCCTTCGATCGGCTTGGCGGATCCGAGCGCGCGGGCAAACACATGCAGGCCGTCCGTGCCGGCATAGGTGGTGAGACCGATATCGGAAACGACGAACCATTGCGTCGCCTTGTTGTCCCATTCCTGATTGAAGGCATTGGCGACGGAAGCGGTCAACACATAGACGCCGGGCTTGCGTTCCGGCAACGCCTCGTCGACCGGGAAACTGGTCGTCACATCCTTGTTGAGGTCTTGCCCCAGATCGATCGTGCCCTGCCAGACCAGTTCACCGTTTTCCTGCTCGATCCGGTCGGCGCTATAGCCGCTCATCTGGGTGAGAAACTGCGAGTTGGTGAGCAGAGGCGCGATGTTGCGATCACCGATCCGATAGAGTTTCAGGTTGGCACGCTCGGTATTCACCGAAACGATCGGGATGCCGCGACGCGCGGTCGACGGCAGCACGAAGCTGTCGCCGGTAAACCGCACCATCGGCGAGCGGTCCTTGACGTAGAGGTCGATATCCACCTGCGCCGTCAGCGGCTCGTCGACCGAAGACGGCAGGCCGCGGCGCAGTGACAGCTTGTAGCGCTGGCCATGGGTCAGGCCCTCGACGCAGATCTGATTGTCCTTGGACTCCATCGCCTTGGGTGCCTGCCCGTCAAGCGTCACGAAGGGCGCATAATCGACCCCGGCCTTCACCAGAGACTCGGAAAACTGCACACAGGCGCGCGGATTGGCACTGTCGGCATCCACAGTGTTGCCGCTCACGCGAAAACCCTGGCGTTCGCGTAGATCGTTATAAGCGGCCTGAACCGTGCGGGCGCTGATGAGTGCAAGGCTTTGCTTGTAGGCAGTGAGCGCCTGACGATAATTCTGCTGTTTGGCGAGTGCCGCACCGAGCACTGCAAGCGCATCGGCACGGGTCTGCGTCGAGCGTGACATCAGGTAACCGTTGATCGCCGCAAGCGTGCCTTCGCTATCGGCCGAACCATTGTTCTTGGCAATGCCGGCGGCGCGCGCCAGTGCGATCCACAATTCGCCGTCATCGGGGGCAAGCGACAGGGCGCCCTTGTAATTGTAGATCGCCGTATCGACCCGGCCGCCGAGCAATTCGGCCTGCGCCACGGTTTTCAGGTTCTCGATACCGTATCCCTGCTGGTTGTCGCCGAGCGCCAGCCCATCCTTCTGCTCGCGCGCCTGTTGCAGCAATTCGTCGGAAAGAAATGTCAGCCGCGGCGGTGCACCGATATCTGGCTGGGCAGCCACCTCGACGATCTTGCCGGCAACGGCACCGGCAAAGGTGTTGAGCTGGCCGTGATCGGATTTCAGAAAGCACCACTTGGCTTTGACATTATAGGTGAAGGCACGGCACTGGTTGTCGCCGATGCAGGCGGTCTCGCATTGTTCCTGGCTGACATTCTTCACGGTTCGAAGATCGAAGCCGAGATAGTCGCCATCCACCGTCGTCTCTATCCGCCGTTCCTGCGCGGCAAGCGGAGAGCCAAGAACAAGAGATGAAAGCACAAGAGCTGAAAAGCCGAAGATCGCGCGCCTAGACATTTGCAAGTCCCCCCGTGGCAGCCGTCGGATGCGCTGTTGTCCAATGTGAGCAGCCGCTTGTCAACGGAACTGATCTCCTTCGTTACGGACGAAATCAAACCGAAAGTGACGCAGCGAGAAAACTCCTCTACACAAAGCTGTGCCAGAAATGCCGTCTTGCACACGTCATTGATAGTGGCAGGCAGACAGTCTTGTGATGTAGAAGGCAGTCGATATGGCAATTCTGAACCTTTTCAAGAACCGGCGAGCAGACGAGAAGGCGGAGCGGGCAAGTTTCGGCGCTCTTCTCGACGGCTATTCGATCGAGGTCATGCCGCGCACGGCGGCCAAGATCGACAATTTCCGCGAATTCCTGCCGGCCGGAATGCGCGTCTATATCGCCCATATCGACGGCACGCCGATCGAGGACATGGTCGCGACGGCAAAACGGCTCACCGAAGACGGCTACGCGGTGATGCCGCATGTTCCCGCCCGCCTCATCCGCGACAAGGCAACGCTGGAAGACTGGATCAGCCGTTATGTGAACGATGCTGGCGTCACTCAGGCGCTGCTGCTGGCCGGTGGCCTCAACGTCCCCAGGGGTGATCTCGAAAGTTCGCTGCAGCTTCTGGAGACCGGCCTGTTTGGTCGTTACGGCTTCAAGCGACTCCACATCGCCGGCCATCCGGAAGGCAACAAGGACATCGACAAGGATGGCACGACAAGACTTGTCGACCGGGCCTTGAAGTTCAAGCAGGCCTATTCGGAAAACAGCGATGCCGAGATGGCGATAGTCACCCAGTTTGCCTTCGATGCCGGATCGATAACCCGCTGGGTGGAGCGTATCGCCGATGCGGGCGTGACGCTGCCGATCCATCTCGGCGTTGCCGGACCGACGAAACTGCAGACGTTGATCAAGTTCGCCATTTCCTGTGGCATTGGCCCGTCACTGAGCGTCTTGCAGCGACGCGCGATGGATCTGAGCAAGCTGCTTGTTCCTTACGAGCCTGACGAGTTCCTGACCGAGATCGCCAACTACAAGGCAACCCATCCGCAAAGCCTGATCGACGAGATCCATGTCTTCCCGCTCGGCGGCATCAGGGGCAGCGCCGACTGGGTGAACGAGCGCGTGCTCAAGGGCAAGGTAGCGAGCCAATAGCTCGATAACGGACGTTAGAAAGAAAACGGCGCGATCCGAGGACCGCGCCGATTTTTTATCGTGGAAGAGACTGCGATCAGCCCGAAATATAGGGCAGGACCTCATTCGTACCGCGCCAGATCATTTCGAGCGCAACATAGAGAATGACGGCGAGACCGACATAGGCGATCCAGCGATGCCTGTTGAGCAGGCGGGCAATGAAGCTTGCGGCAATACCCATCAATGCGATCGACAGAACCAGACCGAAGATCAGTACTTCCGGGTGCTCGTGCGCCGCACCGGCCACAGCCAGCACGTTGTCGAGCGACATTGAGACGTCGGCAATGACGATCTGCCAAGCGGCCTGGGCAAAGGTCTTGCGGGGTGCACCACCGGCGACCGTACCATCGGCATTAAAATCGCTGTCGGCAAGAGCCTCATTGGCTTCGTCTTCATGCTGATGAGGCGTTCTGAGTTCGCGCCACATTTTCCAGCAGACCCACAAAAGCAGAACGCCGCCAGCGAGCAGCAGGCCGACGATCTGCAGCAACTGCGTGGTTGCCAGTGCAAAACCGATACGCAGCAGCGTAGCGGCAATGATGCCAACCAGAATGGCCTTGGCGCGCTGTTCCTTCGGCAAGCCTGCCGCAGCAAGGCCGATGACGATGGCATTGTCGCCAGCCAGAACCAGATCGATCATGATAACTTGCGCGAGGGCGGACAAGGCCTCAGGCGTGAAAAATTCCATCATAAGACAACCTATTTAGACGGGGTGCCTCATGTCCTGACGACCTTTGGGGCGTGTTCCGGGCGATGAACCCAAGGACACACATTCCATCTGACCAAAAACCATCACGACACCGGGCACCGATATTGGACAATCCAGTCCGACATCACAGTTCATGGAAGAACTGCCAGAGGGGCCCGGTCCTGGTCGACCAAGATTTAGCGCCGGCTTGAGCGAAACTCAAGTGGCCGACTCACGAAACCGTCAGATCCTCGTGATCTCCGCTACCGCAACGGCCGAATTGTCGGCTCGCACCGCAACTCGCCTCCGATGCGTTTTCACTTCGGAAGCCGCTTCTGCAGGCTGTCCAGGATGCGTTTTCCGAGCGCCTGGTAATCCTCGTCGAAGTGATGCCCGCCATCGATCGCCACTGTTTCCACGCCGGATGCCTTCATCGAAGGGCACGGGTCATCGTCTTCTTCGGTGCCGTAGACGCACTGGACGAGGCCGCTCTTGATCTTGGCGATGTCATCGACCGTCGTTCCACCCTCGCCTGCTCCGGCCATGCCGAGCCAGCCGGTAACGGAAATTTCGAAATCCACTTCCTTCGAAAGCGCCAGCAGCGAAAGCTGCTTCACCCGTTTTTTCTCGGCCTTCGGAAGAAGATTGTAGGCCGCGGGAATCACATCCGCACCGAACGAATATCCAATCAACACGACATTCGAGACACCCCATTGATCGGTATAGGTATCGATGATCCGCTTCAGATCGTCTGCTGTTTCCTGTGGCGTGCGTTTCGCCCAGAAATACCGCAGCGAGTCGACGCCGATGACGGGAACACCTTGGCTCTGCAGATATTCGCCAAGCTCGCTGTCGAGATCGCGCCAGCCCCCATCGCCGGAATAGACGATCGCCATCGTGTCCATAGCCGGCTTTGTTTCCAGAACGGAAAGCGGCAGGTCGAGAGCGCCTTCGGATTTCCCCGACGATAGCTGGTTCTGCAGCCACGTTCCGAGATAATCCTCTGCGTCATCGGAAGTTTCCTTTACTACGATATCGCTATGGGCCTGTTTCAGGGTAAGCGCATGCGTCTTGCCAGCCGGATCCGCCTCCGGCGTGAAAGCAACCGTCACTGGAGCCGGCAATGGACCGTCAGTCAGTCCGTAGACGATCCCGGTATCGGTGGGGCGTTTGTCGGCAGGTGTGCAGAGCTGCTTCTTCAAAGGCACGATTTCGCCCGGATCAACGGCGATCGCACCGCCGATCGTTGCAAACGGGCTCTGTGCGATCATCGCGAGCGCAAGCGTGCCGCCTTCTTTCACGCCGGCCAGAATAGGATGCCGGTATTCGCGGTTTGCCACCCGCCGCTGTACCTGCTGCGAGAGATCCTCGATATCGGAAACCATGTAGATGCAGTCACCGTCATCCGTCGCCAGCGATTTCATGTAGGAGGGGAAATCGATGCCGACGACGGCAGCACCACTCTCGACGAGATCCTTCGCCTGCGCTTCCTCGGCAGCACCCCAGCCTTTCGCATCAGAAATCAGGAACACCATGCCGGCCAAATCCTGTCCCTGCGGAAGATAGATATGCGGCGAGGGAATGAGCCCGGTATGATAGTCCTGATCGGCCACAGGATTTTCGGCCTGTGCCTGAGGCGCTGCCAGGGTGGGAGATTGGGCGGGAGCTGGTGTCTGGGCATACGTCAGGGGCGCAAACGCCATGCTCAGCGCCGTTGTCAGGCCAAGCGTAAACAGTGTTGCAAGACGCATTCTCATTTACCCACTACTCCTCTCAACCCACCACCGATCAAAAGCGTCGCATCCATCATGGCGACAGCCGGACCGATGCCGGAAACGGCAAGATAGCGCGGTTCCCAGCGAGGGTGAAACTTTGATTTGAAGGCCTTCAGGCCCTTGAAGTTATAAAACCGCTCGCCGTGTTCGAAAATGACGCTGCCGATCCGGTCCCAGGCGGGTGCCGCTTCGCGCTGCGCCATGCCGGAAAGCGGCGCCATGCCGAGATTGAATTCCTTGAAGCCGGCATCGCGCAGATGCTCCATGATCCGAACGAACAGAAAATCCATCGATCCTTTCGGCGCATCCGGTGCAAACCGCATCAGGTCGACCGTTCCTTCCTGTTTGGTATCGGTGACGGCAAGCGTTGCAAACGCGACGATCCGGCCCTCTTTGCGCAGAATGCCAACCGGTTGCGACAGCACGTAGTCATCGCGGAAAGCGCCGAGCGAAAAGGTCTTTTCGCGCGTATTGTGTTCGTCGAGCCAACTGTCGGACACGCCACGCAGGGCCTCGAGCTGGTTGGCAACCTCATCCGGCTGCAGCATCTCGAATTCGAGCCCTTCGCGCACACCCTTGTTGATCGCTTGCCGGAGGCCGGATAGCCGGCTGCCCTTCAATTCGAAACCCGCAAGATCTACGACGGCAAGTTCGCCCAGCCGGAAGGCGCGCATACCGGCATCTGTGCAATAGGCGAGAAGATCAGGCGAAATCTGATAGAAGACAGCACGCCCGCCACCGGTTCTCGCCTCTTCGACGAAACGCCAGACCAATTCGGCGATCTCGTCACTTGGACCGATCGGATCAAAAAGCGCGATCCAGGAACGGCCCTGGATGCCATACATGATGAATGCATTGCCGCTCGCGGAAAACATCAACCGCTTGTCACCCATGCGAACGAGGTTGGCGTCCGCGAAATCCTGGGCCATAGCGATATTTGTCGCCTGTGTCAGCTCTTCCGCGGTCGACAGGTCCGATCGCTTCACGGCAGGCCGTAACAGGCTGAAGATCGACACGACCGCAGCGACGATGGCTATGCCGAGCATAGCGCGCAGACCTCGCGGTGCCTCGGCAGAGAATTCGAACCGCCACCAGAGATCGCGACTGTAATCGACCTCACGATAGACGAAAAACAGGATCGTGGTGGCAGCAGCGACGAGGATCAACATAGCCACTATCCATGGCGGCGTCAGCGCCTGGCGCAGCATCGAGGCCGGGCGGTTGAATTGTCGGGCGCTGAGCAAAAGCCCTGCCAGGAGCACCGTAAGGAACACAGCTTCGAAAAGTGCTAGCGCCTTGAGTAGCGAGAACAAAAGACCGAGTGCCGTGCAGAGGACTGCTGTCCACCATGCACCATCCAGCCTCTGCGCCAATCCGCGAGCGCTGACGAAGAGCAAGATGCCGATAATACTGGAGAGAAAATGCGCGCTTTCAACCAACGGCAGCGGCATGTAGCTGCCAAGGAAATTGAGGTTGGAATCCGGCGTCGGCGTGACGCTCGAAAGAACCAGCATCGCACCAGCGATCAGCGCGAAGGCGGACAGCAGGAGAGGCGCCAGCCGAAACTCAAGCTTTCGCAATGTGGAAGCAACCGGATGTTTCGACAACTGCCGCGCTTCGAGAAAGATGACGAAAAGCGTCGCGATCAGCAGGGGCAGGACGTGATAGATGACGCGGTAGAGGACGAGGCTGCCAAGAACCTGATCGATATCGACGGTGTTGCCGAGAGCGGCAACGATAATTGTCTCGAAAACGCCCAGCCCCGCAGGAACGTGGCTGAGAACGCCGGCACCTACGGCAGTCGCGTAAATCGCCAGAAAAGACGGCCAGCCGATAGTGGTCTGAGGCAGAAGAACGTAAAGCACGGACGCGGATGCAGCGATATCGAGTGCAGTGACGAGAAATTGCTGCGACGAAGTGCGGCTGTCGGGAAGCCTTAGATGCACCTTTCCGATTGAGATTGTGCGCCCGTCACGACCGATGAAAACCAGTATGCTCAGGCCGACGATGATGACCAGGGCGATGATGCGGATTGCCGTATCGCTGACACCGATGATCTGGCCGACCCGCGGGGCAGTAACAAGACAGGCAAGTGCCGTGACCGACAAAAGGCCAATGCCGAAGGCGAAAGTGACAAACGCGATGACACGGCCGATATCTTCCGGCGAAAGACCTAGCCGCGAATAACCGCGAAACCGGATGGCACCGCCGCTCAGCGCACCGAAACCTGCCGTATTGCCGACAGCATAGGCGCTGAAGGCCGTCATCGCCACTGGCACCGTCGGCAGCTTGCGGCCGATATAGGTCAGGGCATTGAGATCATATCCGACCAGCGCTGCAAAGCTTAGGCCGGTGAAGAACACGGCAAGTGCGATCGACGACCACGAGGTCGAGACCAGCGCCTCGATCACCTCGTCATAACTGACTTCTGTCGTTAGCTCGTAAATAGCCAGAGCGGTGAAACCGAAGACCAGAAGCACGATGAAGGAAACGAACAAGCCGCGATGGGCCTGGAAAAAATCGCGGACGTAACTGCTAGAACTGTTGGACGCCATGGTCTGCTTTGCCCCGAAGACAAGCGATAAGATCTGAAAACGCGGTGCGAAAAGCAACTGGATCACGGCTTAAGTGTGTCATCCGCTGATTTGCGCAACCGCTCCTATCATATGCTTCTTAATATCGCTTGACGGAATCTGCGCGGCCCATATAGTTTAAACTTAAAATAACTACATACGGGAACTTCGGGAGATATTCATGCGCATCGTCTGCATCGGTGGCGGCCCGGCTGGGCTCTATTTCGCCCTGTTGATGAAGAAGTTTCATCCCGAGCACTCGATTGCGGTTGTAGAGCGCAATCGGCCCTATGACACATTCGGTTGGGGCGTGGTCTTTTCAGACGCCACCATGGTGTCGATGCATGCCTGGGATCCGCAGAGTGCTGTAGAAATCGAGGATGCCTTCAACCACTGGGACGATATCGAGCTTCTGTTCAAGGGCACCCGCCAGCGCACATCCGGCCACGGTTTTGTCGGCATCGGCCGTAAGAAGCTCCTGAACATCCTGCAACGTCGCTGCGAGGCGCTTGGCGTCGAACTGGTATTCGAAACCGATTCTGATGGTGACACCGACTACCCCGATGCCGATCTGATCATCGCTTCCGATGGCTTCAACTCGAGGATCCGCAATCGTTATCCGGAAGTCTTTGAGCCGGATCTCGCCGTGCGCCCGAACCGCTATATCTGGCTCGGCACCAACAAGCTCTTCGACGCTTTCACCTTCGATTTTCGTAAGACCGATCACGGCTGGTTCCAGGCGCATATCTACAAGTTCGACGAAAACACCTCAACCTTCATCGTCGAAACGACCGAAGAGGCCTACGAAAAGCACGACCTCGGTCAGATGGACCAGCAGGGCTCGATAGACTTCTGCCAAGGGCTCTTTTCCGAAGTGCTGGAAGGCGCCGAGTTGATGACCAATGCGCGGCACCTGCGCGGTTCGGCATGGCTGAATTTCAACCGGCTGATCTGCGGCAAGTGGAGCCATTTCAACGGCAATTCGCATGTCGTGCTGATGGGAGACGCTGCCCATACCGCTCATTTCGCCATAGGTTCCGGCACCAAGCTTGCGATCGACGATGCGATCGAACTGACCAACCAGTTCAACCGGCTCGGCCATTCGAAGGATGTGATTCCTGAGGTTCTGAAAACCTATGAAGATATTCGCCGCGTTGATGTCGCCCGTATCCAGAACGCCGCGCGCAATGCGATGGAATGGTTCGAAGTGGTGGGTGAGCGTTATGCCGAGACACTGGAGCCGCCGCAATTCATGTATTCCATGCTGACCCGCTCGCAGCGCATCAGCCACGAAAACCTGCGCCTGCGCGATCCGGTGTGGCTCGAAGGTTACGAGCGCTGGTTCGCGGAAAGGAATGGCATCGAAGTGCAGGGCAACGGCCGCACCCTACCACCGATGTTCACCCCCTATTCGCTACGCGGCACCCACCTGCCGAACCGCATCGTCATGTCGCCGATGGCGATGTATTCGGCAAGAGACGGGTTGCTCGACGATTTCCACCTCGTGCATCTCGGCTCCCGTGCGCTTGGCGGCGCCGGCCTCGTCTTTGCCGAGATGACCTGTGTTTCGCCGGATGCCCGCATCACCCCCGGTTGCCTCGGCCTCTGGAACGACGAGCAGGCCAAGGGCTGGAAGCGCTTTGTCGACTTCGTCCACGCCAATTCGGAAGCCAAGGTCGGCATCCAGCTCGGCCATGCCGGACGAAAGGGCGCAACGAGGCTTGCGTGGGATGGCATGGACCAGCCGCTGGAAGACGGCGCATGGCCGTTAATTTCCGCCTCTGCGCTGCCCTATCTGAAAAACAGCCAGGTACCGAAAGAAATGGACCGGGCCGACATGGACCGCGTGAAGGCCGATCATGTGTGCGCCGCAAGATATGCCGCCGAGGCCGGAGCCGACTGGCTGGAGCTGCACTGCGCCCACGGTTATCTTCTCTCAAGTTTCCTTTCGCCCCTGACCAACATCCGCACCGATGACTATGGCGGCAGCCACGAGAACCGTGCGCGCTATCCGCTGGAAGTTTTTGCCGCGATCCGCGAAGTCTGGCCGCAAGATAAGCCGATCTCGGTGCGCCTCTCCTGTCACGACTGGGCCGATGGCGGTAACACGCCGGAAGATGCGGCGATCTTTGCGAAAATGTTCAAGGACGCCGGTGCAGACCTGATCGACTGCTCATCCGGTCAGGTGTCGAAAGAAGAAAAGCCGGTCTATGGCCGCCTGTTCCAGACGCCTTTCTCTGACAAGATCCGCAACGAGATCGGAATTCCGACCATCGCCGTCGGCGCGATTTCCGAAGCCGATCAGGCAAATTCGATCATCGCCGCCGGCCGCGCCGATCTCTGCGCCGTCGCCCGCCCGCATCTCGCCGATCCCGCCTGGGTTCTGCATGAGGCGGCAAAGATCGGCCTGACCAGCATCCCTTGGCCGAAACAATATTTTTCCGGCAAGCTGCAGTATGAAACAGGCTTGGCCCGTGCCGCTTCAGTCCCGCCGCCAGTCCGCCCCTCTGTGGTGGCAAAGCAGGCGCTGACATGATTTCATTGCCGAAATTGGCTGGCCGCCATGCGCTCGTTACCGGGGCAGGTTCCGGCATAGGAGCAGCGATTGCACTTGCGCTTGTCAATGAAGGTGCTCGTGTAACGTTGGCAGGACGCCGCCGCGAACCGCTTGAAAAGCTGGCCGGCGAGATCGGCGAGACGGACACTTTCATTCTGGATGGTTTTGACATCACGGATGCGGACGCCATCAATAGCGGCCTGAAAACGGTCCGGAAGGAATTCGGACCTGTCGATATCCTCGTCAACAATGCCGGCGAAGGACCGAGCGCGCCGTTCGAAAAGACATCGCTCGACCTGTGGAACCGGGTGATGGCCGTGGATCTCACCGGCGTCTTCCAGGTGACCCAGGCCGTGCTGCCGGACCTCAAGGCTCATGGCGAGGGTGCCCGCATCATCAACATCGCCTCGACCGCCGGGCTGACGGGTTACGCCTATGTCTCCGCCTATGTGGCTGCCAAGCACGGCGTTGTCGGACTCACCCGCGCTTTGGCACTGGAGCTGGCGAAAACCGGCGTGACGGTCAATGCCGTCTGCCCGGGCTTTACCGATACGCCGCTGATCGCCCGTTCGATCGCGACGATCGTGGCAAAGACCGGCCGCTCGCCGGAAGACGCATTGAAGGAATTCACCAGACACAATCCGCAGGGGCGGCTGGTCAAGCCGGAGGAAGTCGCAGACACGGTTCTGTGGCTGGCTTCGCCCGCCGCCCAATCGATCAATGGACAGGCAATCGCGGTTGCCGGTGGGGAGGTTTTGTCGGGATGAGCGACGCAACGGTTTCGATGGCGGGGCACCTGAAGCCTTTTCGGGATTATCAGGCAAAACACTTCGTCTGGGAGGTGAGCGAAGACGGCCGCGTCGGCGCGCTCCGGCTGAACCGGCCGGAGCGCAAGAACCCGCTGACTTTTGAAAGCTACGCCGAACTGCGCGATCTGTTTCGCGATCTGGCCTATGCGTCCGATATCCGCGCCATCGTGCTGACCGGTGCCGGCGGCAATTTTTCCTCCGGCGGCGATGTCTTCGAGATCATCGAGCCGCTGACGAAAATGCCTATGCCCGAGCTTCTGGCCTTCACCCGCATGACCGGCGATCTGGTCAAGGCGATGAAGAAATGCCCGCAGCCGATCGTCGCCGCAGTCGAGGGCATCTGTGCCGGTGCCGGCGCGATCCTCGCCATGGCATCGGACCTGCGGCTTGCAACGCCTGAAGCGAAAACTGCCTTCCTCTTCACCCGCGTCGGTCTGGCCGGTGCAGACATGGGCGCCTGCGGGATCCTGCCGCGCATCATCGGCCAGGGCCGCGCCGCCGAGCTTCTCTTCACCGGCCGCTCGATGACAGCCGATGAGGGGCATGCCTGGGGATTCTACAACGCCCTTCACGCATCGGACGCGCTGGAAGCCGAAGCACTGAAACTCGCCCATTCCCTGGCCGATGGCCCGTGGTTTGCCCACACGATGACGAAAACCATGCTGAACCAGGAATGGGCCATGGGCCTCGACGAAATGATCGAGAGCGAAGCCCAGGCGCAGGCGATCTGCATGGCGACCAGGGATTTCCGCCGCGCCTTCGAGGCTTTTGCGGAGAAGCGCAAGCCGGTTTTCGAGGGTAACTGATGGCAGTGCACTCAAAGCTCCCCGGCCCCGCGCGCGATTTTCTCGACTGGCCCTTCTTCGACGACAATCACAAGGCGCTGGCGCAAAAACTCGATGCCTTTGCAGCCTCCGGCGCGCTTGGCAATATAGACCATGCCGACACCGACAAGGCCTGCCGTTCGCTCGTCAGATTACTGGGCGAGGCAGGCCTTCTCGACGCCGCAACCGGCGCCGGTGGCACGACACCGATCGACAGCCGCGCCGCCTGCCTGACCCGCGAAACGCTGGCCTGGCATGACGGGCTCGCCGATTTCGCCTTCGCCATGCAGGGCCTAGGCACCGGCGCGATCGGCCTGTCCGGTTCGGAAGACCTCCGCGCGACAGTCCTGCCGAAAGCCCGGTCCGGCGAATGGATCGCTGCCTTTGCTCTCTCGGAAAAGGATGCCGGGTCGGATGTCGCGGCCATGACCTGCGCCGCCCGCAGAGATAGTGAGCATTATGTGCTCGACGGCGAAAAAACCTGGATCTCAAACGGCGGCATTGCCGATGTCTACACGGTCTTTGCCCGCACCGGCGAAGCGCCGGGCACGCGTGGCATTTCCGCTTTCGTTATCTTTGCCGATGATCCCGGCTTCTCGATAACCGAGCGCATAGACGTGATCGCCCCGCATCCGCTGGCAACGATCCGTTTCGACAATTGCCGCATTCCGGCGTCGCACCTGCTCGGCGCCCCCGGCGAAGGTTTCAAGATCGCCATGCGCACCCTCGACATTTTTCGCGCTTCCGTCGCGGCAGCTGCTTTGGGCTTTGCCAAACGCGCGCTGGATGAGGCACTTGCCCATGCGAAATCGCGAAAAATCTTCGGCAACACGCTGTCCGACCTGCAAATGACGCAGGCCGCCTTGGGCGACATGGCGGCCGAGATCGATGCCGCGGCACTGCTGGCCTACCGCGCCGCCTGGCGTCGTGATGTGCAGGGCCTGCCGACCACGAAGGAGGCGGCCATGGCAAAGATGGTCGCGACCGAAAACGCCCAGAAGGTGATCGACCGCGCCGTACAGATGTTCGGCGGCCGCGGTGTTCGCGTCGGCGAGATCACCGAAAGTCTCTACCGGGAAATCCGGGCGCTGCGCATCTATGAAGGCGCAACCGAGGTGCAGAAACTCATCATCGCCCGCGAATTGCTGAAGGCTTGACCATGGCGTACATGACGACGCGCCGGCTGAATTTCGGAGATTGCGATCCTTCCGGCATCGCCTATTTCCCGTCCTATCTGCACATCATGGTCGGGGTTTATGAGGAATTCTTCGAAAGCCTCGGCTTCGCGTGGCCCGAAATGATCAACGAGCGAAAGCTCGGTTTTCCGACCGTCACGCTGGACCTCACTTTCACCAATCCCGGTTTCCACGGCGACCGGATGGATTTTACCCTCAAACTCGCAAGGCTCGGCAACAGCTCGCTTGATCTCGAGCACGAAGTCCGCGCGGGAGACCGCTTGCTCTGGACGGCCCGGCAAAGGCTCGTCCTAACCTCTCACGAAACAACCAAGGCCTGCCCCTGGCCGGACGATCTGCGCGCCGCGCTGACACAGCATTTGGAGAACGAAGATGCACACGATTCTGCAGCCTGAAGGCTGGGCCAAACCGATCGGTTACGCCAACGGCGTCTCCGCCAACGGCCGCCAGATCTTCGTCGGCGGGCAGATCGGCTGGAATGCTCAGTGCCAGTTCGAAACCGACGATTTCGTCGGCCAGGTGAAACAGACGCTCGAAAATATCGTCGCGGTGCTGGCCGCAGGCGGCGCCAAGCCTGAACACATCACCACCATGACCTGGTATTTCACCGACAAGGCCGAATATCTCGGCAACCTGAAGGGCCTAGGCCAGGCGTATCGCCAGGTAATCGGCAAGCATTTCCCGGCAATGGCGGCGATGCAGGTCGTGGCGCTTGTCGAGGACCGCGCCAAGATCGAGATTCAGGCGACGGCCGTCGTTCCGGAGTAAGGCCATGAGCGATGTGACGACCTTCTCGGCCACGGTTTCCGCAACGACCCGAAACGGCATTCTGCTCGTCACCATCGACAATCCGCCGGTCAACGCCACCTCCGCCGATGTCCGTCTGGGCTTGTCCCGGGCGCTCGCCCATGCCGAGGCAGAGCCTACGATTTCCGGCATGGCTATCACCGGCGCGGGGAAAACTTTTGTCGGTGGCGCGGATATAAGGGAATTCGGCAAGCCTCCAGTGGAGCCGACGCTGCCCGACGTGATCGAGAAGATCGAAGCCCTTTCGAAACCGGTCGTTGCGGCCCTGAATGGCACGGCCCTCGGCGGCGGGCTGGAACTGGCGCTGGCCTGCCATTATCGCATCGCTTCCCCGATGGCGCAGGTTGGCCTGCCGGAGGTCAAGCTCGGCATCGTGCCCGGCGCCGGCGGCACCCAGCGCCTGCCGCGGCTTATCGGCGTTCCGGCAGCGATCGAGCTTATTACGTCGGGACGGATAGCCAAGATCAATGAGGCCCTGTCGCTCGGCATCCTTGATGAACTGGCCGAGACCGATCTTATCGACGTGGCCATCAATGCCTTGCAGAAGCTGGCCGGCACGCCGCTTCGCCGAACAGGTGAACTGGCCGTTGCCCCCGCAGATCCGATCGAGATCGAAAAGGTATCGGGCAAGCTCCTTGCAAAGGCACGTGGACAGAAGGCACTGGCGGAAGCCGTGCGGCTGATCGCATCCTCGCATCGCCCGCTTGGCGAAGGACTGGCGGATGAACGCGCCACCTTCCTCACGCTCCGGGACAGCCGTGAAGCGGCAGCGCTGCGGCACGTTTTCTTTGCCGAGCGGGAAACCTCAAAGGTCACCGGGCTTGAGGACGTCGATGCGCGTCCGGTCAACACGATCGGCATCTGCGGGCTGGGACTGATGGGCAGTGGCATCGCGGTCTCTGCACTCGGCGCTGGCTACACGGTAATCGGCCTCGATCAGACACCCGAGGCAGCTGAAAAAGGTCGCGAGCGGATCATCGGCCTGCTGGAACGTAACCTTGCCTCTGGCCGGCAGGATCAGGCCGGTTTCGACGCGCAGACGGCCCGGCTGTCGGTCACTGCCACGGATGCAGACCTTGCTGCCTGCGACCTCGTTATCGAAGCCGTGTTTGACGATCTCGACGTCAAGATCGACCTATTCCGCCGCCTCGACAAAGTGATCCGCCCGGATACCATTCTGGCCACCAATACGAGCTACTTGAACCCGGACGAGATCGCCTCAGCGACCAGGCATCCGGGGCGGGTGCTCGGCCTGCATTTCTTCTCGCCCGCCCATGTGATGCGTCTGCTCGAAGTCGTGCGTTGCAGTGAGACTGCGACGGATGTTCTGGCGACCGGCCTCGCTGTTGCAAAACGACTGAGAAAACTGCCGGTCGTGACCGGCGTCACCGAAGGCTTTATCGGCAACCGCATCTTTTCCGCCTATCGCCGCGAGGCCGAGTTCCTGCTGGAGGACGGCGCGCTGCCGCATGAGATCGATGCGGCGCTGGAGGACTACGGTTTCCCGATGGGCCTGTTTGCCGTCAATGACATGGCAGGGCTGGAAATCGCCTGGGCGCGTCGCAAGCGCCAGATGGCAACGCGCGATCCTTTCGAACGCTATGTCGAAATCGCCGACAGGCTGTGCGAAACAGGCCGGTTAGGCCAGAAATCCGGCCGCGGCTGGTATGCTTATCCGGATGGTAAGCGAACAGTAGATCCGCAAGTCACGGCAATCATCGAGGCTGAACGGGCAAAGAAGGGCGTTGCGGCCCGCAGTTTCTCGCGAGAGGAAATCCAGCAAAGGCTACTCAATGCCATGGCGGCGGAAGGCGAAGCGCTGCTGGCTGAAGGCATCGCGGCCCGGGCAAGCGACATCGATCTGGTGATGATCAACGGCTACGGTTTTCCGGCCCACAAGGGTGGACCGATGTTTGAAAAGGGCTGATCAGCCCTGCCCCCTCTGCCGTCATCCTCGGGCTTGTCCCGAGGATCTGCAACGCTTCGATAAAGTGCAATGTGGTTAGATCCTCGGGACAAGCCCGAGGATGACAGAGTTTTGTAAGTCGCCTTTCAAACAGAAAGGGGCACCGAGAAGCCCCTTTTCCAATTCGGAAATGCGAACCGGCCTATCGCCGCTGGTTATACACATCGACGCAGACCGCGCCGAGCAGGACCAGGCCCTTGATCACCTGCTGGTAATCGATGCCGATGCCGAGGATGGACATGCCGTTGTTCATCACGCCCATCAGGAACGCGCCGATCACGGCACCCGTCACCTTGCCGACACCGCCATAGGCCGATGCGCCGCCGATGAAGCAGGCCGCGATGACGTCGAGTTCGAAGCCGGTACCGGCCTTCGGTGTGGCGCTGTTGAGGCGTGCTGCAACGACGAGACCGGCAAGTGCTGCCAGCACGCCCATGTTGACGAAGGTCCAGAAAACCAGACGCGTCGTCTTGATGCCCGACAGTTCAGCCGCGCGGGCGTTACCGCCGACGGCATAGATCTGCCGGCCGAGGATCGTGCGGTTGGTGAAGAAGCCATAGGCAACGATTAGCACTGCCATGATGATCATCACATTCGGCAGGCCGCGATGCGACGAGATCAGATAGGCGACGAAAGCGATCGCGGCGAACACCAGAACGTTCTTGGCGACGAAGAAAGCCATCGGTTCGCTTTCGACGCCATGCAGGACGCGGCGCGCGCGGCTACGGAAATTCTGCCAGATCATCAAGATGGCAACGGCCAACCCGATAATGAAGGAGGTTACATAGATGCCGCCATCCGACGAGATCAGCTCGACCATATAGCCGGAGGACAGTTTCTGGAAGATCGGCGGGAATGGACCGATCGCCTGGCTGCCGAGAATGGCAATCATGAAGCCGCGGAAGACGAGCATGCCGGCAAGCGTCACGATGAAGGACGGAATCTTGAAATAGGCAACGAAATAGCCCTGGATACCGCCGATAATGCCGCCGACCACCAGGCAGGTGAGGATGGCGAGCGGCAGGTTGATGCCCCATCGGACCATCAACAAACCCGCCAACCCGCCGATGAAGCCGGCAACCGAACCGACCGAAAGGTCGATATGGCCGGTAACGATGATCATCAGCATGCCGAGCGCCATGATGACGATATAGGCGTTCTGCAGCACGATATTGGTGACGTTGAGCGGCTTCAGGAGAATGCCGCCGGTGGCGAACTGGAAGAATATGACGATGACGACAAGCGAGATCAGCATGCCGTAATCGCGCAGATTGTCCTTCCAGAAACCGGTGCCCGCTTTCGGAGCCACTACTGCTTCCTGTGGTGTGCTCATGGGTTATCTCCCTTTGCGGCGCATGATGGCGCGCATGATATTTTCCTGCGTGGCCTCTTCGCCGGCCACTTCGCCGACGAATTCGCCCTCATGCATGACCATGATCCTGTCGCAGGTGCCGATCAATTCCGGCATTTCCGACGAGATCACGACGACGGCCTTACCGGCATCCGCAAGTTCGTTGATGATCGAATAGATTTCGTATTTCGCGCCGACATCGATGCCGCGCGTCGGTTCGTCGAGGATCAGGATGTCGGGGCCGGTGAACAGCCATTTCGACAGCACCACCTTCTGCTGGTTGCCGCCCGAAAGTTTTCCGGTTTCCTGATAGACGTTGTGGCTGCGGATCCGCATGCGTGTACGGAATTCCTGCGCCACCTTCATTTCCCTTATGTCGTCGATGACACCGCTGGACGCCACGCCGCCGAGATGCGCAAGCGAGACATTCTTGCGGATGTCCTCGGCAAGGATCAGACCGAGCTGCTTACGGTCCTCGGTGACATAGGCCAGGCCTGCCTTGATAGCCCGGTGGACGTTCGACGTATCGGCCTCTTTTCCGTGGATCTTCACGGTTCCGGTGATGTCGCGACCATAGGCGCGGCCGAACACGCTCATCGCGAACTCGGTACGCCCTGCACCCATCAGGCCCGATATGCCGACAACTTCGCCTGCCCGAACCTTCATCGAGACATTCTTGACCATCTGCCGGCTGGAATGCTGCGGGTGGTAGACAGACCAGTTCTCGACTTCGAAAATCACATCGCCGATCTTCGGTGTGCGGGCCGGATAACGGCTTTCGAGATCGCGATCGACCATGCGGCGCACGATCTCGTCTTCGTCGACTGCGCCTTCATGACAATCGAGCGTGCCGACGGTACGGCCGTCGCGCAGAACCGTGATGCGATCGGCGACTTCGGTGATCTCGTTCAGCTTGTGGCTGATCATGATCGAGGTAATGCCGCGCCGGCGGAATTCCTTTAGCAACTCGAGAAGAGCGGCACTGTCTGTTTCGTTGAGGGATGCGGTCGGCTCATCGAGGATCAGCAGGCGCACGTCCTTCGACAGTGCCTTGGCGATCTCGACGAGCTGCTGCTTGCCGACGCCGAGATTGGTGATCAGCGTTTCCGGTGCTTCGGTCAGACCTACCTTGGCGAGCAGTTCCTTTGTGCGAATGTAACGCTCATCGCGATCAATCACGCCGAACTTGGATGGTGCATTGGCCAGAAAGATGTTTTCCGCGATCGACATCAGCGGAATGAGCGCGAGCTCCTGGTGAATGATGATGATGCCGAGCTTTTCGGAATCGTTGATGTCGCGGAACTGGCGTTCTTCGCCGCCAAAGAGGATCGATCCCTCGTAGGACCCATGCGGGTAGACACCCGAGAGAACCTTCATCAGCGTCGACTTGCCGGCACCGTTTTCGCCGACGAGAGCATGAATCTCGCCTTCCCGAACGGTGAAGCTGACATCGGAAAGCGCCTTCACGGCGCCAAAACTCTTCGAAATGCCCCGCATTTCGAGAATAGGCGGCTTTTCCGCCGCGGATAATACGGGATCAAGCATGACGACTCCCAATATGAAAAAGCCGCGCGGCAGGTCGCCGCGCGGCCTGGATGATTACTTGATCTGTGCTTCGGTGTAGTAACCGCTCTTGACCAGAACATCGACATTGGTCTTGTCGATGGCAACCGGCTTCAGAAGGTAGGACGGAACGACCTTGTTACCGTTATTGTAGGTCTTGGTGTCGTTGACCTCAGGCTCCTTGCCGCTCATGACGGCATCGACCATGTCGACGGTGACCTTGGCGAGATCGCGGGTGTCCTTGAAGATGGTCGAATACTGTTCGCCGGCAATGATCGACTTGACCGAAGGAACTTCGGCGTCCTGACCGGAAACGAACGGCATCGGCATATCGCCGGAACCGTATCCAACGCCCTTGACCGACGACAGGATACCGATCGACAGACCGTCATAAGGAGACAGAACGGCATTCAGCTTCTTGTCGGAATAGGTCGAGGACAGGATGGCGTCCATACGGGCCTGGGCGGTAGCCGGATCCCAGCGAAGGGTGGCGACCTTGTCCATGCCGGTCTGGCCGGAACCGACAACGAGGGTGCCCTTGTCGATCAGCGGCTGCAGCACGCTCATGGCGCCGTCATAGAAGAAGTAAGCGTTGTTGTCGTCCGGCGAACCACCGAAAAGCTCGATGTTGAACGGACCCTTTTCGGTGTCGGCCTTGAGCGCCTTGACCAACGTCGTTGCCTGCAGAACGCCGACCTGGAAGTTGTCGAAGGTTGCGTAATAGTCGACATTCGGGGTGTCACGGATCAGGCGGTCATAGGCGATGACCTTGATGCCGGCATTATGAGCCTGGGCAAGCACGTCAGACAGTGTGGTGCCGTCGATCGAAGCGACCACGAGCACCTTGGCGCCCTTGGTGATCATGTTTTCGATCTGGGAAAGCTGGTTCGGAATGTCGTCTTCGGCATACTGGAGATCGGTGGTGTAGCCGCGCTCCTGAAGAACCTTGATCATGTTGTCGCCATCCGCGATCCAGCGGGCCGAGGACTTGGTCGGCATGGCAACGCCGACGAGGCCTTTGTCCTGCGAGAATGCGGGCGCAGCGAAGGCGATCGAAGCCATCATCGCCGCCGAAGCAAGCAATTTAAGTATTTTCATTGTACACTCCTCCGTAACGGTGGCCCCCAACGGGCCACCGAGTTTATTTGGGCCGGCTCCTCGCCGCCCTCACGACCTTAGAAAGGGCGCCTGCCTTTAAAGGTCAGTGATTGTCGCGCGGCAGACCTTCGGTCTGCGCAATGCGCTGGTATTTGACAGCCGGCTCAAGAACCGCACCGGTCTCCATCTGCCCGACAATGCCGCGCTGGATCTCCTGCCAAGGCGTCTGGTGCTTGGGATAATGATAACCGCCATTAGCTTCCAACTCGCGGCGACGTGCGGAAAGCTCTTCGTCGGAAATCAGGATATTCGCTTCGCCGCGGCCAAGGTCGATACGTACCCGGTCACCTGTCTTCAGAAGCGCCAGGCCGCCACCTGCCGCCGCTTCCGGAGAAGCATTGAGGATCGAGGGGCTGCCCGACGTGCCGGACTGGCGACCGTCACCGATGCAGGCGAGCGAGCTGATGCCACGCTTCAGAAGGTAATCCGGCGCACGCATGTTGACCACTTCCGCAGCACCCGGATAACCGATCGGGCCGGCACCGCGCATGAACAGAACCGTGTGTTCGTCGATGCCAAGAGACGGATCGTCGATGCGATGGTGGTAATCCTCCGGACCGTCGAACACCACGGCCTTGCCTTCGAAGGCTTCCGGGTCGCTCGGGTTCGACAAGTAACGCTCGCGGAATTCCGGCGAGATGACGCTGGTCTTCATGATCGCCGACGAGAATAGGTTGCCGCGCAGCACGCGGAAACCGGCGCGCGCCTTCAGCGGCTCGTCATAGCGCTTGATGACCTTGTCATCCTCGATGATCGCCCCGCGACAGTTCTCACCGATCGTCTTGCCGTTGACCGTGATCGCGTCCTCGTTGATCAGGCCCTGGCCCATCAGCTGGTTAACGACGGCCGGAACGCCGCCTGCATGATAATAGTCTTCACCGAGATATTCACCGGCCGGCTGCAGGTTGACGAGAAGCGGAACCTCTTCGCCATAGGTCTGCCAGTCGTCGACCGTCAGTTCCACGCCGATATGGCGGGCAAGCGCGTTGAGGTGGATCGGCGCATTGGTCGAACCGCCGATCGCCGAGTTGACACGGATGGCGTTGACGAAGGCGTCCTTGGTCAGGATGTCGGACGGCTTCAGGTCTTCCTTGACCATCTCGACGATACGCAGGCCGGTCAGATAGGAGACTTCCTGACGATCGCGGTAAGGCGCCGGGATGGCGGCCGAACCCGGAAGCTGCATGCCGAGCGCTTCGGCAAGCGAGTTCATCGTGGTCGCCGTACCCATCGTGTTGCAATAGCCGGTCGACGGAGCCGACGAAGCAACCAGCTTGACGAAGCCGGCATAATCGATTTCGCCCTTGGCCAGCAGTTCGCGTGCCTTCCAGACGATCGTGCCCGAACCGGTACGCTCGCCACGGAACCAGCCGTTCAGCATCGGGCCGACGGAAAGGGCGATCGAGGGAATGTTCACGGTGGCCGCCGCCATAAGACAAGCCGGCGTGGTCTTGTCGCAGCCGATCGTCAGCACGACGCCATCAAGCGGATAGCCGTAGAGAACCTCGACGAGGCCGAGATAGGCAAGGTTACGGTCGAGGCCCGCAGTCGGGCGCTTGCCGGTTTCCTGGATCGGGTGGACTGGGAATTCGATCGCGATACCGCCGGCTTCGCGAATGCCCTCGCGCAGGCGATTGGCCAGTTCGAGGTGATGACGGTTGCAGGGCGACAGGTCGGAACCGGTCTGCGCAATGCCGATGATCGGGCGATCGGACTGAAGTTCGGCCTGGCTGAGGCCAAAATTCATGTATCGCTCCAGATAGAGCGCCGTCATGTCGACATTGTCGGGATTGTCGAACCAGGCGCGCGAACGAAGTTTACGCTTAACCGTGGTTGCAATCTCGTTGGACGGGGTTTTGCCGTGATCTGCCATTGTCAGTCCTCGAATGCTTCAGTTTCGATGCGCCGGCCCAGCATGAAGGCATCGGCCACATGCACCAGCGGCGAAAAGTCGGTATCGCTCTCGCCCTTGGAGACGAGCGCAACGAAATCCCGGTAGAGATTGCGATATTCGCGGTCTTCCTCGACGATCTGCGCCTCGCCATCGACGATCAGACGGCTGCCGCCATGGGTCAGCACGACCGAGCCTTCTTCCGTCTCGACGCGAATGTCCCAGGTCTGCGGGCCGGTCTGGCGCCAGTCGAAC
The DNA here is from genome assembly GCF_040675795.1 of Neorhizobium sp. LMR1-1-1.1. Classification (NCBI taxonomy): domain Bacteria; kingdom Pseudomonadati; phylum Pseudomonadota; class Alphaproteobacteria; order Hyphomicrobiales; family Rhizobiaceae; genus Neorhizobium; species Neorhizobium sp. LMR1-1-1.1. The sequence goes on along the minus strand of NZ_JBEGHE010000058.1, from coordinate 37,356 downwards.
TCAGCCGTAATCGGCAGGCCGGACGCGGTTTCAAACGTCAGGTTAGCGGCAATCGGCGCTGCGCGATTGGACGGAATGGTCAGGTCCGAATGGGTGAGATGAAACGTCTCCGGCATGATGCGCGTGACGATCGACAGCGCGTTGATGCCCGGATCGAACACGCCGAGACCACCCGGCTCCCAGATCCAGGCCTGCCCCGGATGCCAGTGACGAACATCTTCCTTCCACGCAACCGAAGCGCTCTTGATCTTGCGCTTGGCAAGCAATGCTCGCGCCGGTTCGACGCCTGCGGCACCGCGGGAGTGCCATGTGGCAAACAGGCTCAGGCCTTTCGACTTGGCCAGCTTTTCCAGCGCAAACACTTCAGACAATGTGGCGCCCGGCGGCTTTTCCAGCATCACATGCTTGCCAGCCTCGATCGCGGCCTTGGCCTGCGCGAAGCGGCCCTGCGGCGGAGTGCAGAGCGAGATAGCATCCAGTTCGACGCCGGATGCCAGCATGGCATCGATGTCGTGAAAGCAGTGAACGCCTTCCAGCTTGGCGTTACGGCTGGCGACAGCCGTCAGTTCGATACCGTCGGTCGATTCGATCGCGCCGAGATGCTGATCCCTGGCGATCTTTCCAAGCCCGACGATGCCGAGACGAATTTTGCTCATGTCAATTTTCCTTAAAGCTTGCGCACGTCAACCGACATCGCCGCGGCGACGGTCAGACGGTTGACGAGCGGCAGCTTGAAGGGCGCAGCATCGATCTCAAACACATCACCTTCTTCGGTCTTGATGCCGTGCGAGACGGACAAGGTAGCCGTGCCGAAGAAATGAACGTGCAGGTCGCCCGGCGCGCGGAAGATGTCGTATTTGAAGTTATGGTATTCGAGATTGGCGATCGAGTGCGACATGTTGGCTTCGCCCGACAGGAAGGGCTTCTCGAAGATGACCTGATCGCCGCGGCGGATGCGCGACGTGCCCTCGACGTGATCCGGCAGATCGCCGATCAGCAGCTCCGGCCCGAGCGACGCCTGACGCAGCTTCGAATGAGCGAGCCACAGATAGTTGCCCTTCTCGGTCACGTGATCGGAAAACTCGTTGGCGAGACAGAAACCGACGCGGAAGGGCGTGCCATCAGGACCGATCAGATAGATGCCGGCAAGTTCCGGCTCTTCGCCACCATCGAGCGCGAAGGAAGGCGAGACGAGATCGGAGCCGGTGGACCTGAGTTGCGAGCCATTGCCCTTGTAGAACCATTCCGGCTGCGCACCAATCTGGCCTGGGGCAGGCTTGCCGCCTTCGACGCCCGACAGGAACATGCGCATGGAATCGGTCGGCTTGTCTTCAGCCTGAGCGGCCTTGTGCATCTTGTCGCGACCATCGGCCGAACCGAGATGCGTCAGACCTGTGCCGGCAACGATGAAATGAGCGGGATCGGGATGCGAGATCGGCAGACCGATACGGCCGTCGCGTGCGGCAAGCTCGACATCGATATCTGCACCAAAGCCGAGCGCTTCGATCTGCGCCGCAAGACTGCGGCCCGCAGCAATCGCCTGCATCGCCAGATCATAGGTCGAAGTCACACCATTGACGACATGGCCGGAGCCCTGCCCCTCCCATGCAACAACCTTGGTTGCACCAGCGTCATCGGCAATCTGCAGAATTCTCAGCATCAAACCCGTCATCCATTTTGTCTGATTTGACATGGCGCCTCCACAGGCCATGCAGTCCTCCTATCAGGTCGCGGACCTGACATCTTTCAAAAATACGACTATTGGATTTGCGTTGCCGATGTCAAGAACGTCTTTTTCCGTAAAGGTAAATCGGCATTGGTCAATTTTCAGGCTATAGGCCCAACCAATACACGCAATTCGCCAACATTTCCGACAGTTTGATCGAATTTTCGGCAAGTCGTGAAATTGGGGGTTGAAAAAGTATTATTATATGCCAATCCTTGCCTCGCCAGTTTGCTTCATCATCTCTGGGAGGATTAAGATGAAAAAAGCTCTCGTCGCGGCAACTGCTGCCGCTATTTTTGCAACTCTTGCATCCGGCGTTTCCGCAAAATCACTGACAGTCGGCTTCTCGCAGATCGGATCTGAATCCGGCTGGCGCGCAGCCGAAACGACTGTGACCAAGCAGGAAGCCGAAAAGCGTGGCGTTACGCTGAAATTTGCTGACGCCCAGCAAAAGCAGGAAAACCAGATCAAGGCGATCCGCGGCTTCATTGCCCAGGGCGTCGACGCCATCCTGATCGCTCCGGTAGTCGCCACCGGCTGGGATGCGGTTCTGAAGGAAGCCAAGGAAGAGAAAATCCCGGTCATTCTTCTCGACCGCGAAATCGAGTCCCCCAAGGATCTCTATCTTACCGCCGTAACCTCCGACCAGGTCTTCGAAGGCAAGGTCGCCGGCGAATGGCTTGCCAAGGACGTCGGCTCCAAGGACTGCAAGGTCGTCGAGCTTCAGGGCACGACCGGCTCTTCACCGGCAATCAACCGCAAGAAGGGCTTTGAGGAAGGCATCAAGGCTGCGTCCAACATCAAGATCGTGCGCTCGCAGACCGGCGACTTCACCCGCACCAAGGGCAAGGAAGTCATGGAAAGCTTCATCAAGGCGGAAGGCGGCGGCAAGGATATCTGTGCCGTTTACGCCCATAATGACGACATGGCTGTCGGCGCCATCCAGGCGATCAAGGAAGCCGGCCTGAAGCCGGGCACCGACATCAAGATCGTCTCGATCGACGCCGTGCCGGATATCTTCCAGGCTATGGCCAAGGGTGAAGCCAACGCGACCGTCGAACTGACGCCGAACATGGCCGGCCCCGCCTTCGATGCTTTGGAAGCCTATCTGAAGGACAAGAAGGAACCGAAGAAGTGGATCCAGACTGAGTCCAAGCTCTACACTCAGAAGGACGATCCGATGAAGGTCTACGAAGCCAAGAAAGGCCTCGGCTACTGATCTCCCGCTGTCCGGCGCTCTAAGCCGGACAGGATCAATGACCGGAGCGGGATTTCCCGCTTCGGTTTCTCATCAGCATGCGGGACGAAGACATGTCAGCACCACACGCTCTTCTCGAAGCCCGAGGCATCGGCAAATCCTTTTTCGGCATATCCGCCCTTGAAGACGTCGATTTCACCCTTCAGCAGGGCGAGATTCATGCGCTTCTTGGCGAAAACGGCGCGGGCAAATCGACACTGATCAAGATCCTGACCGGTGTCTATCGCCGCGATCGGGGCACGATCTATCTTGAAGGCAACGAGGTCTCCCCGGATGATGTCGCCGCCGCACAGGCGCTCGGCATCGGGACCGTCTACCAGGAGGTAAATCTTCTGGAGAACCTCACGGTAGCGGAAAACCTGTTTCTCGGCCGCCAGCCGCGCCGTTTCGGCATGATTGACCGCCGCACCATGCGCGAGCGCTCCAGAACTCTGCTTGAGCGATATGGCCTCAATATCGACGTCGATGCGCTTCTTTCTTCCTATTCCGTCGCGTTCCGCCAGATCATCGCGATTGCCCGCGCCGTCGATCTTTCCGGCAAGGTCCTGGTTCTCGACGAACCGACGGCAAGCCTTGATGCCAACGAGGTGAAAGGCCTTTTCACCGTTCTGCGCCAGCTGCGCGAAGACGGCGTCGGCATCGTCATCATCACCCATTTCCTCGATCAGGTTTACGAGATCGCCGATCGCGTCACCGTGCTGCGCAATGGCCGGCTGGTCGGAAGCCGCGCAATCTCGGAACTGCCGCGCCTCGATCTGATCTCGATGATGCTCGGCCGCGAGCTGCAGCACATCACCCGCGATCATCAGGCAGAGCCGGAAACCATCGACGATCGCGGCGCGCCATCGATCCAGTTCCAGAATTACGGCAAGAAGGGCAGCGTCGCGCCCTTCGATCTCGATATCAGGCCGGGCGAGGTCGTCGGCATTGCAGGCCTGCTTGGTTCCGGCCGCAGCGAGACCGCTTTTCTGCTTTTCGGCATCGACCGCGCCGACAGCGGCACCGCCACGATCGATGGCCAACAGGTCTCAATCGCCTCGCCGGAAGCCGCTATCGCCAACCGCTTCGGTTTCTGTCCGGAAGAACGCAAGACGGATGGCATCGTCGGCGACCTGTCGGTGGCAGACAATATCGTGCTGGCGCTGCAGGCGCAGCGCGGCTGGATGCGGCCGATCTCGTCAGCCCAGAAGCGCGAACTCGCCGACAGCTTCATCAAGTCTCTCGACATTCGCCCCGCGGACCGCGAACGGCCGATCAAGTTTCTCTCCGGCGGCAACCAGCAGAAGGCGATCCTTGCCCGCTGGCTGGTAACCGAACCGCGACTGCTCATCCTCGACGAGCCGACCCGCGGCATCGATATCGGCGCCCATGCGGAAATCCTGAAAATGATCGAAAGACTGTGTGCAGAAGGCATGTCACTGGTTGTCATTTCCTCCGAACTAGAGGAACTCACGGCAGTGGCGCACCGCGTCATCGTGCTGTCCGACCGCCGCCATGTGGCTGAGCTTTCGGGCCGCCAACTGACCACCGACGGCATCATAAGGGCGATTGCCGGCACCGGCGAAACGGAGGCCGCATAATGACCTGGTTTACCCGCCGTCTACGTCGCCTGGCACCACAGCTTGTCGCGCTCGCCATCATTCTCGGCATTATCAGCCTCATCGCACCCGGCTTCCTGACGATTTCCGTCCAGAACGGGCGGCTTTACGGCAGCCTGATCGACATTCTGGTGCGCGCTGCCCCCGTCGCGCTCCTCACGGTCGGCATGACATTGGTGATTGCAACACGCGGCATCGACCTTTCGATCGGCGCCGTGATCGCCATATGCGGCGCTGTCGCCGCAACGCTGATCAGTGACGGTTATTCCCTCCCGGTCGTCATCGCCGTATCTCTCGGTGTCGGCATTGTCTGCGGTCTATGGAACGGCATACTCGTCGCCGTCCTCGACATCCAGCCGATCATCGCCACGCTGATCCTGATGGTCGCCGGTCGCGGCATTGCCCAGCTGATCACCGAGGGCGTCATCCTTACGTTTAACGACGACACGTTCGCAGCACTCGGCTCCGGCTCACTCGCCGGCATTCCGATCCCGATCTATCTCTGGGTCGGAACCGCACTTATCATCGGCCTTCTAATGCGGCGCACCGCCCTCGGCTTCCTGATCGAGGCGACCGGCATCAACCGCCGCGCGGCAAGCCTTGCCGGCGTGCGCGCCCGCTTCCTGCTCTTCTCGGCCTATGCGATTTCCGGCCTCTGCGCCGCCATTGCCGGCATGATCGTCACCGCCGACATTCGAGGCGCCGACGCCAACAATGCCGGTCTTTGGCTGGAACTCGATGCCATCCTTGCAGTCGTCGTCGGCGGCACGTCGCTCAATGGCGGACGTTTCTCGATCACCGCCTCGCTGATCGGCGCATTGATCATCCAGTCGATCAATACCGGTATTCTCGTTTCGGGCTTTCCGCCGGAATTCAACCTGATCATCAAGGCAGGCATCATCATCGTGGTGCTGACACTGCAATCGCCGGCAATCATGACCCTCTTCGGTTTCATCAAGGCCACCCGGCGAAGTGGCAAGCTCAACCACGGCACGAAGGAGGCGACACGATGATCCATGCCCGCAACCTGCCCTTCGTCACCACGCTGGCGATCTTCGTCATCGCCTACGGGCTCTGCATCCTGCAGTTTCCCAACATGCTGTCGACGCGGGTAATCGGCAACCTTCTGACCGACAACGCCTTTTTGGGCATCGCAGCAGTAGGGATGACCTTCGTCATCCTGTCGGGCGGCATCGATCTTTCGGTCGGCTCGGTCATCGCCTTCACCAGCGTCTTTGTCGCCGTTTTGGTCGGCTCCTTCGGCGTGCATCCGCTCACCGCCTTTCTCGCGGCACTGGTCATCTCGACCCTGTTCGGCTGCCTGATGGGGGCGATGATCCGCTACCTGATGATCCCGCCTTTCGTGGTGACGCTTGCCGGCATGTTCCTTGCGCGTGGCGCTGCCTACCTCGTCTCCACCCAATCCGTGCCGATTACCCACGAATTCATCGACACCATGCTCGGCTTCTACATCCGCTTCCCCGGCGGCGGCCGGCTGACGCTGCTTGCGATGGTCATGCTGATCGTCTTTGCCGTCGGCATCATCGTCGCCTCCCGCACCCGTTTCGGCGCCAACGTCTACGCAATCGGCGGCAACATCCAGTCGGCGGAACTGATGGGCGTGCCGGTGGGTGCGACGACGATCCGCATATACGCCCTGTCGGGCTTCCTCTCCGGCCTCGCCGGCATCGTCTATACACTTTACACGTCGTCCGGTTATTCGCTGGCGACGGTCGGCGTGGAACTCGATGCGATTGCCGCAGTCGTCATCGGCGGCACGCTTCTGACCGGCGGCGTCGGTCTGATCGCCGGCACCTTCATCGGCATCCTGCTGCAGGGGCTGATCCAGACCTACATCGTCTTCGACGGAACGCTGTCCTCCTGGTGGACGAAAATCGTCATCGGCATACTGTTATTCGTATTCATTGTGTTGCAGCGCACCATCATCTGGTATTCGGACCGCCGACTTGCGGTACGACAATTGAAGGAAGTTTGATTTTGGGTCTTCTGGAAACGACCATCAGCGGCCGGAAGCGGCGCGGCAACCACGCCCATGTGGTCGCCGAGCTCGGGCGCGGTATCGTCTCCGGCAAGATACCGGAAGGCTCGCTCCTGCCCGGCGATGCGGAGCTTTCGGGCCGTTTCGGCGTCTCCCGCACCGTTCTGCGCGAGGCGATGAAGACGCTTTCCGCCAAACGGTTGATCGAAGCAAAGGCAAAGGTCGGCACGCGCGTGCTGCCGCGGGACAGCTGGAATTTCTTTGATTCGGATGTCCTCGGCTGGCGTTTCGAGAGCGGGCTGGATTACGAATTCATCGAACATCTTGCCGAGATCCGCCTTGCCCTTGAACCGGCAGCAGCCTCCGCAGCTGCGGCCCGTGCCACAAGCGACGACATCGTCGCGCTCTATGCGATCGCGGCGAAATTCGACAACCTCAACCACACGCCGGAATCGATCGCAAAGGTGGATCTCGAATTCCATCTGGCCATCGCCCGCATGTCCGGTAACCCGTTCATGCGTTCGGCGAGCGCACTGATCGAAGCGGCACTCGCGATTTCGTTCGAACTCTCGTCCCCCGCCGCTTCACCGGAAACAATCGACGAGGTGGCGACCAACCATTTGCGGATCGTCCATGCCATCGCCTCGCGTGATCCGGCCAAGGCGATGTCGGCAATGCGGCATGTGATCGAGGTCGGCAAGAGCCGTATTCGCGGATCGCTCCGCGGCTCGGATAAGAACGCGATCGACACCCGCAAGCCTGTCACGGTCGACAATAGTTGACTTCATAACTCATGAATGATCTTAGTCCGGGGAGACGATAGATATTCCGGACAACCGCCATGCTTCACCAGACCCGAGGCCGCATTACCCGTGACAACGGTGCCGCAATCGATGCGCTGAAGAAACGCGCAGCCGAGTGGGAAGTGCCGCTGACGCGGGAAGCAAAAGGTTTCTGCTTCCATGTCTGGAATTCCAAGGCAACGCTTTATCCGGACGAAACCGGCGTCACGATCGAGATCTCGTCGCCCGAACAGCGTCTGCTGCAGACCCTTCAGGGCAGCCTGACCGAGCTTTTCGAAGAATGTCTCCTCTGCCCGAAATGGGATGAAGTGGCCGAAGGCGCGCTCGCACCCGGCATGTCGCTGATGCAGGTCGCATCCATCACCAAACGGTCGCCCGGCTTCACCCGCGTGCGCCTCGAAGGGCACGATACGGAACGTTTTGGGGAAGGCTGCAGCTACCACTTCCGCCTCCTTATCCCCCGCAAGGGCCGCCCACCCTGCTGGCCGCGCATCGCTGCATCCGGCCGCACCGTATGGCCAGAGGGTGACGACGCCCTGCACCGGCCCGTCTACACCACCGTGGCTTATGGCCAGAACTGGCTCGAATTCGACATCTTCGAACACGCTGGCAGCCCGACATCCGCCTGGCTGGCGGAAGATCCGGTCGGACGGACGATCGGCATCATCGGTCCGGGCGGCGGCGGCTGCCCCGAAAGCCGCAACCTTTTCCTTTTCGGCGATGAAACCGCCGTGCCGGCCATCATCCGGATCCTTCAGGAAGCCCCAGGCGACGTCCGCGCATTTATCAGGGCAAGCCGTGAGGATCTCTGCGAACTCGCCGCCGATCACAGGGTCTCGACCGTCGACGATCTGATCCCGGCGCTGGAGGCTATCAACTTGGTCGACGGCGCTTATGTGTGGTTTGCAGGGCATGCAGATCAGGCACGCGTTGCGCGCGCATGCCTGACCGCTCGCGGCATGCAGAAACGTGATTTCACGGCCGCCGCCTACTGGAATTGAGCAGCCGGGCGGAACCTCTGAAAGCAGAGGCAGTAGAGAGATTTGCCACGCTCGGACATGCCGGGATGCACGGGAATTTTTGATGTCCCTGTTTTAAGGTATCCTAATACCCGCAAGCACAGGAATTGCTCGAATTAACCTTACCCCGTAACCTCGCTTGGTATTCTTGCTTGCTCAAAGCTGAAAAATGGGCACTTTTCATTAAATAAGAGCGCTCGCGGAGCTAATAGTGCCGCAAAGTGGAGGCGTCACAGCAATGTCGCGGTCGCCCTTTAGTGCGTGTTTCTGAATCGGATAATTGAGGTGCGGGCATGACTTACGAATCCGCCAGACTTATGTCTGAGGCTATAACGCTTTCTTCAGCGGCGGTTTTCTACTCCTTGATCGACGCCCTGGTCGAAAAGGGAATTCTGACCGGCGAGGAGGAAAAGGAAATCTACCTCTCTGCCATGGACAAGATCAGTGAGGTGGCCGGCGATGACGAAGACGGCACGCACGAACTCGCCCGCGAACTGATCGAACAGCAGATCGCTGATCGCGAGCTCTGAGCCAACTCTGGGCCAACGTGCTGCGAGCAACATCGTCTCCATCATCGAGTTCCCGCATCCGCGGAAGCTCTTCTGAACTCAGAAGAATGAAACGGCCAGCACAAGCAGAAGCGAGCTGGCCATCACGGTCGCTGCGAATGCACCGTTCCATTTGAGGACGATCGTCGTAGCCGAGGTGGATGTCAGGCGCGCCATGGTAATCGTCATCGCGCTGATCGGCGAAAGCGCGATCCCCGCCGCCCAGCCGAGCGAAAGCGCCAGTGCCAGCAGCATCGGATGAGCATTGCCGAAGGCGGCTGCCCCGAACAACTGGGCGAGAAACACCACCACGATCGAATGCGGCACGAAGAGAAGCGCGCTCGCCGCGATCGCCACGATGCACAGACCTGCCAGCACCGAAGGCGGTAACTGGTTCAGCTCCGCCAGAAAATCTCCCCTGCCATCGAGGAAGACGACAGCCGTTGCCCCGATGACGCTGGCCGAGAGATAGATAGCACTCTCCGTCCGCATCACCGACATGTTGCCGACCATGCCTTTGACCTCGCGTCCAAGCCCCGAAATCGGCACACGCTGCTCGTAAACGATCCAGCCGAGAGCAAACAGCGGCAGGAGGATCAGCGAGGCGACAAGCGGACTTACATCGATCGCAGCGTGGATCGCCAGCGTGCCGCCAAACAGCCCGACGCAGGCGCAAAGCGTTATCGCAAGCGGCCCGGCCGATGGCCTGTCACCGTCGTCGAGCACAGCATTGATTGTCTGGCCTGTCACCTCGGTGTGGAAGAATGTCGTCACGAGGATCAAAGCCGCAGCAGTCGCGAAGGCTGCAATGATAAAAGCCGTCGGCGCGAGATTGGGAATGGACTGGGTGATGATGGCAAAACCGACACCGAGCGGCGACCAGATCGTCATCAGAACCGTTCCGCGCATGGCCGCAAGCAGGATGGAACGACGCTCGCCCTGCCGCTCTTGGCCCTCGGTCGCCTTCGCCACCATTTGTCCGAGCAGCGAGATGATACCGATATTGAAGAGCAGGCTGAGCAGATGGCTGCCGACCTTCACCACCTGGTAACGTCTGCGGCCGGGCATGCTCATCAGATATTCCGCCGCATTCCTGATGATGTCCGAACGTCCGACCGCATAACGCAGTATGCCGAGCACGGACAGGAACGAGGAGAAGCCGACGCCTTGGTAGAGCGCGCGCTCAACGATCGCAGCCTTGCCGGCCGGAAGCAGAAATTCCGACGTTGCGCAGAGTATGAAGCCGGCGGTGACGAACACTTTGGCAATCGTCGCAAGCCGTTTCCAATCCGACAGCACCGCCACTGTGGCCAGAGCAGCGGCAGCCCGGAGCAGCCATACGGACCCCGAGGTCACATTTGCAAGAACGAAGAGAAACGCACCTGTGAGGGTAAGTACATCTGCCCAGCTGATAACCTGCTGCTTTTGCAGCGTTGCGGCTGAGGCACCCTTGCTCATGGATGGATAACTCCGGGACAGGCTCCGACCCGACACGCATGTGCGGAACGACGAGAAATCTTGAAAAGGAATTCGGTGATATCAACAATCTGCAGTACGCGGCGATGCCCTGCCTGCAGGACAAACACTGAAATGCTGCATTGCAGCATAACATTGGAAAAGTCCAGCATTCGAAGAGCGAAAGCGCCTGCTGCGACGCAAACAATGCGCGTTTCACGCAGGCTAATGCCCTATACACACAATTACGAATTGCCGCTCAACGCGGCAGATCGTCTCGGTGGTGATTTTTAGGGCAACTGCATTCCTTGGCAGGCATGACTTCGCGATCGGTGAGCCAAGCGCGTCCGAAGCACGATCGACCTAACTCGCCTGAGGTCAGGAAGCCTGCGACTCGTCATCCTCGCGGGGCCGTTCTTCCGGGCCGATCGGATATTTGCGCGGAACACCATGGCTGCGGGCCGTGCGATCCCGGTGCAGGGCTGCACGCGCCAGAAGCATGAAGGTGATCGGCGTTGTGAAGGTCACGAAAATGCCGATCAGGATTTCATGGATGACCAGCCGCGAAGACGCGGCGGTGAAATAGATCATCGATGCAAGCATGATGCCACCGATACCCCAGCTGGTGCCAAGCGCCGGCGCATGCAGCCGTTCGTAGAAGGATGGCAGGCGCAGGAAACCGATCGCACCGATCAGCGCAAGAGCTGCGCCGACGAGAAGGAAGAAAGCCACCGCAAATGCGACGGGTAGGGGAAGGTCTACTGCAGGATAGATCATTCGATCACCTCCCCGCGCATAAGGAATTTTGCCAGCGCCACGGTGGAAACGAACCCGAGCAGGCCGATCACCAGCGCCGCCTCGAAATAGATAACCCGACCCGTGCCGATGCCGAATGTCACGAGCAGCAGCATTGCGTTGATATAGATCGTGTCGAGACCGATGATCCGGTCCTGCGCCCGCGGGCCGCGGAACATCCGGACTGCGGCGATCGCCATGGCGACGACAAGCATGAATTGCGCAATCGCGACTGCGGTATAGATGATGACGGCACTCATGCGAATATCTCCATCAGCAACTTTTCATAGCGGTTCTTGATCGTTGCGATCCACTGCTCTTCCTCATCGAGATTGAGCACATGCATAAGGATCGAACCGTCATAGGAATCATATTCCAGCCAGACTGATCCGGGCGTGCTCGTCAGGATGATCGCCAAAAGCGCCAGCGCGGTGCGGTCCTTGACATCCAGTGGGATCGTCAGGAAACCGGCCTTCCCACCCTTCGTTCGGCCCCGGATGATCAGCCACGCCACCGCGATGTTGGAAAGCGCGATATCGTAAAGCACGATGAAGAACAGCTTGGGCAGAAGGTACCACTTGTTCAGCTTCGGTTTGTCCGGCCTAAGCGACGCCATCGCCCAGGAGGCAAATACCGCAACCAGCGCGCCGAGGATCAGATGTCCGAGCGTGAAGCTGTTGAGCAGCATCCACATCAGCGTCAGCGAGATCGTCAGGATCGGATAGGGAAGCATCAGTGCCCCCCCCCTGTGCCGTCATCGACACCCGGCACGACCGTCGCATTGCGCACCGCGTCGATATAGAGGCTCGGATTGCTGAGCGTACGGATGGTCGTATCCATATACTGCATCGCCGAGTTTGCCTGCACCGTCAGAAACAGAGTCAGCGCCAGAAGGAACATCACCGGCACGATCTCGATCACCAGAACCCTTGGCACTACGCCTTCCAGCGAGGTCCAGAAGGTACGGATACCCACGCGCGTCATCGAAATCAGCGCTGCGACACCGGACAGGATGACGAGGATGATCAGCGTCCAGACGGGGGCAGTTGGCGGAACACCGATCGCACCGGTGCCCATCATTGCCGACAGCATGGCGAACTTGGCGATGAAACCCGAGAGCGGCGGCAGGCCGGAGAGAAGAATGCCGCACATGGCAAAGCAGGTACCGAGGATCGCCATCGTGCCGGGCATGGTAACACCATCGCCCTCTTCCGGCTCGTCCTCGTCGGCATCGCCATAGGCTTCCATCGTCACGGCAAGAACGTTGGCGCCTGCATCCTGGCTTCGTTCGACAAGCTCGATCAGCATGAAGAAGGCGCTGATCGTCAGCGTCGAACTGACCAGATAAAGCAGCGCACCCGAGGACACCGCACCATCATTGATGCCGAGAACCATCAGCAGCGTGCCTGAAGACACAAGCACCGAAAAGCCGGCCAACCTGCCGAGTGCTTGCGATGCCAGGATACCGATCGTACCGAAGATCAGCGTCGCCATGCCGCCATAGAGCAGCACCGTGGAACCGAAGCCGGCCGACGGCCCGTTATCGAAGAGGAGCATGGTCAGCCGCAGGATGACATAGATGCCGAGCTTGCTGAGGATGGCAAAAACGCCGGCAACCGGGGCCGAAGCTGCGCTATAGGCCGTGGGCAGCCAGAAGCAGAGCGGCCACATGCCGGCCTTGATCAGGAAGGCAATGCCGAGCACCCCGGCGCCCGCCTCCATCAGCATTCTGCGATCCGCTTCCATGTCCGGAATACGGGCCGCGAGATCCGCCATATTGAGCGTGCCGGCCGTGCCGTAGATCAGGCTGACGCCGATCAGGAAGAGCAGCGCTGCCGCAAGGTTGACCGCGATATAGTGCATCCCGGCCTTGACGCGCAGCTGACCCGAACCGTGCAACAACAGACCATAGGATGCCGCGAGCATCACCTCGAAGAAAACGAAGAGATTGAACAGGTCGCCGGTCAGGAAAGCGCCGTTCACGCCCATCAGCAGCAACTGGAACATCGAATGAAAATGCGAGCCCATCGCATGCCAGCGCGCCAGCGAATAGACGAGTGCGGCGACAGCGACCGACGCTGTCAGAAGCAGCATCAGGGCAGACAGGCCGTCCAGCACGAGAACGATACCGAACGGCGCCGACCAGTTGCCGAGCAGATAGACACCTTCGTAGCCGTTCGGGCCGCTTTCGATGCGGAAAAGAATGAAGGCGACCGTCAGAAGCAGAAGCATCGAGACGAGGCTTACCATCGCCTTGGTCACGCGCTGTCGTTCATCGATGACAACCAGGATGGCCGCTGCCACAAGCGGGATCAGGATCGGTGCGATGATGAGGTGATGCGACCAGCCGTTCATCGCTTCTCCCCTCTGCCGTCCACATGGTCGGTGCCGGTCATGCCGCGTGAAGCGAGCAGGACAACGAGGAAGAGTGCCGTCGTTGCAAATCCGATGACGATGGCGGTCAGCACCAGCGCCTGCGGCACCGGATCGGCCAGAAGGTCATGCCCGCCCCCTTCACTCAGAATTGGCGGAACATTCGTCTTCACGCCACCGACGCTGAAGATGAACAGGTTCACTGCATAAGACAGGAGCGAGAGCCCGATGATGACTTGATAGGTGCGCGGACGCAGGATGAGCCACACGCCGCAACTGGTCATGACGCCGATGGCGATGGAAAGGATGATCTCCATTAGCTCTCCTTCGCCTTTTCGGCCTCGATCGTGCGAAGGCGGGTTATGCGGATGGACTGGTGCGCAAGCGCGACGAGAATAAGCACCGTCGACCCTACCACCAGAAGGAACACCCCGAGATCGAAGAGCAACGCCGTTGCAGCCGGCACCTTGCCGATGAGCGGCAGCGTCAGATACTGCGAATGGGACGTCAGGAACGGATAGCCGAGGAACCATGCGCCTATGCCCGTGAGCGTGGCGATGATCAGCCCGAGCCCCATCCACCAGAGTGGCAGGATGCGGATGCGGTCTTCCGCCCAGCGCGTACCGCCCGCCAGATATTGCAGCAGGAAGGCGATCGACAGCGTCAACCCGGCCGAGAAGCCGCCGCCCGGCAAATCATGCCCGCGTATGAAGAGATAGACGGCAAAGGTGATGATGACCGGGAACATCCACTGCATGATCACCGATGGCACGAGCAGGTATTCGCGCACCGTATCGCCTGCGTTCCGCTCCGGCCGCTCCTCATCAAAACGGTTCTGGATCCGCTGCTGTTCAGGCATGACCATCGTGTCAGGCGCCGGACGGAAACGGCGGAGAAGCGCGAAGACGGTGAGTGCAACGATGCCGAGAACAACGATTTCGCCGAGCGTATCGAACCCGCGGAAATCGACGAGAATAACGTTGACGACATTGCGACCACCACCTTCGGAATAGGCGTTCTCCAGGAAGTAGGTCGCGATCGCATCCGGCACCGGCATTGTCATGACGGCATAGGCAATGAAGGTCATGCCGATACCGCAGATGATCGCAATCAGTAGGTCGCGGAAACGCCGGAAACGGGCGCGGAAGGTCACTGATTCATCCATCTTCTCCGTCCGCTTGGGCAGCCAGCGCAGGCCGAGAAGAATGAGAACGGTGGTAACGATCTCGACCAGCAGCTGGGTGATCGCGAGATCCGGAGCTGAAAGCCAGACAAACGTGATGCAGACGATAAGCCCGATGCCGCCCAACATGACCAGTGCGGCAAGCCGGTGGTATTTGGCGAGATAGGCCGTGCCGAGCGCAAGGCAGATACCGACCAGCCAGATGCCGGCAAACACCTTGTCGACGCCCGAAAAGACGAAGGTCCGTGGCTCGAAACCGGAATGCCAGAGCGGCAGCAGTCCCGCCAGGAAACCGGTCACGACAACCCAGCGCAATTGCGGCTGCAGATTGCGCGTGCCGATCCGCTGCTCGGCCATGCGCGCCCAGCGCCAGGAAACCTCGACCAGAATGCGCTCGAAGATGCGCTGCCCCTTGAGCCGCCTGATCAGCGGAGGACCGTCCTCGCAGGTCGCAAGATAATGGCTCAGGACGAAATAGAGCGCCGCGCCACCGACAAGCGCGATAAGGCTCATGATCAGCGGCAGGTTGAAGCCGTGCCACATGGAAAGGCTGTATTCCGGCGTCTGCGTACCGAGCACGCTGACCACAGCTGTATGCAGGAACGGCCCGACCGAAAATGCCGGCACGATCCCGACGATCAGGCAGATGACGACCAGCAGCTCGATCGGAAAACGCATCCAGCGCGGCGGTTCGTGCGGCGTATCCTTCGGCAGATTGGTTGGCGACGGACCGAAGAAGACCGTATGGATGAAGCGCAGCGAATAGGCGACGCTGAACGCGCCGGCAAGCGTTGCGACATAGGGGAGGATGATGTCGAGAACCGAATCCGCATGCGTCTCGATTGCCTCGGCGAAGAACATTTCCTTTGACAGGAAGCCGTTGAGCAGCGGCACGCCCGCCATAGCCGCGCTCGCCACCATGGCAAGCGTCGCTGTATAGGGCAGATAGCGGAATAGCCCGCTTAATCGCCGCATGTCGCGCGTTCCGGTCTCATGATCGATGATACCAGCCGCCATGAACAGCGATGCCTTGAAGGTCGCGTGGTTGAGCATGTGGAAGATCGCGGCCACCGTGGCCAGCGGACTTCCGAGACTAAGCAGCGTAGTGATCAGCCCGAGATGGCTGATGGTCGAATAGGCGAGAAGCCCTTTCAGATCCTGCTGGAAGATCGCGAAAAATGCGCCGAGCAGAAGCGTAACAATGCCGGCGGCTCCCAGAATGAAGAACCATTCGTAGGTACCGGAAAGGGCGGGCGAAAAACGTGCCAGCAGGAAGACCCCGGCCTTCACCATGGTTGCCGAATGAAGGAAGGCGGACACTGGCGTGGGCGCCGCCATGGCATTCGGCAGCCAGAAATGAAACGGAAACTGCGCACTTTTCGTCAGCGCACCGAGCAGGATGAAGACCAGCGCCGGAACATAGAGCGAGTGACTGCGGATCAGATCACCTGAGGCGAGGATCTTGTCGAGATCGTAGCTGCCGACAATATTGCCAAGCAGAAGAAGGCCGATCAGCAGGCAGAAACCGCCGATACCCGTAATCGTCAGGGCCATACGGGCGCCATCGCGCGCCGCAGCCGAGTTGTTCCAGTAGCTGATCAGAAGGAAGGACGAGATGCTCGTCAGTTCCCAGAAGATTGAAAGCAGGATCACATTGCCGGAAAGCACGATGCCGAGCATCGCCCCCATGAATGCGAGAAAGAAGGAAAAGAACCGCGGAACCGGATCTTCCTCGGACATGTAGTAGCGGGCGTAAACCGTAACCAGGAAGCCGATGCCGTTGATCAGCACGCAGAACATCCAGGCGAAACCGTCCAGACGCAGCGAAAAATTCAGCCCGAGCTGAGGGATCCATTCTATGGTGTAACGAAGGACATTGCCGTCGGTCACCTGCGGATAGGCAAACACGGTAATGGCGAGGCAGCCGAACGCCACCAGCGAGGCCAGTCGCGACGGCAAAGCCGTCGATGCCGTGTTCAGGAGCAGTACGGAAAGGAGACTTCCGATAAACGGCAGGGCCAGCAGCAAGACAAGAAAGTGCGGCGCAAGCGTTATCCCAATGTCCCATCCCTTCATTCTCGAGGCATTTCAGTCCTTTATCATGTAATGGGGTGCCCCACTAGCCAACCGGATCAAACTGCCATATATGATTTATTCTGACCAATATGGGCAATTTGGAACAATGGGTCAACCGGATCAGGGAAAGATTTTGTCGCCGGCGCTCTGTCGGGCAGGCCGTGGCTTCCTCGACTGGACGCAAGGCGATCTGGCGGATCGCTCAGGCGTGTCCCGTAGCACGATCAGGGACTATGAAGGTGATCGCCACGAGGTCCATCGCTCGACCGAAGCCCAGCTCAGGCGCGCCTTCGAAGAGGGCGGGCTGGCTTTCGTGACGGTGGAAGACGGCTGTGTCGCCATCTGCCCCAAGGACAGGAAAACGGCTTCCGACTGACGTTAGTTCACCCGACGCGCGCTTTCTGGAACTGCTGCCGGTATTCCGAAGGCGAGATGCCGACCTCCTTCTTGAACGCCTTGCAGAAATAGTTCGCATCCGCATAGGAAAGGTCCAGCGAAACATTGCTGATCGGCAGGTCGCTGTTTTGCAGCAAAACCTTGGCGCGCTCGATCCGCTGCCCCTTCAGATAGGAAATGAAGGTCGTATTCATTTTCTTGCGAAACAGCCGGCTGAGATAACAGGGGCTGACATGCGCAAATTCCGCCGCGTCCTCAAGCGTTACCCCCTTGGAGAGATTGCGCTCGATGAAATGCAGAACTGTTTCGATCCGCTCCCCGGCTGCCCCGCCATGCTCCTGTCCGGGGTCGAAAAGAATGTCGGTGATCTGACATAGCAATTCCTGGACCTTGTACTGGCTGCGGGCATCGAGGCGCTGGTTTTCCAGCTCTGCGACCTGCCGCGCCATCGGCAACGGTAATTTGCGGTCCATCTCCTCCAGAAGATCCGTCAGGATTTCGGCAAGATCGAGCACTTCATGGCGCGGCGCCACGTCCTTGTGAGCATAGATGCCTTCCAGCCGCGTCCGCACCAGACGAAGGCAGTCGCGATAGGCGCGCCTTTCGACCAAAGACCGAATACGGTCGGCGATGTCGATTTCGTCCTCTGTCTCCTCCTCGTCGGCATCCATGGTCGGGACCAGATGCAGGTTCGGCACCGTCTTTTCAGGTATCGGCAGGGCCAGGCAATCACGTACGCCATCGAGCAATGCCTCGGTCCGCACCGGCTTCAACAGAAAGCCGTCCGCCTTGTACTGGATCGCGGCCTGCATGATGTCGAAATAGTCATAAGCCGTAACGATCAGCACTTTCGTCGCCAGATGCCGCTCACGCACCATCTGCAGCAGTTCCAGCCCGTTGGGACGCGGGATCTTGATGTCGAGCAGCATCACGTCGATGCGTTCGCTTTCAAGCAGCTTGACCGCTTCAGAACCGTTCTTCGCTTCGCCGACGATCCTGATGTCATCCGTATTGCGCTCGATGATCGAGCGCAGGGCGCGCCGCTCCAGTTCCTCGTCTTCGACGATTGCCATGTTGAACATGCAAATCTCCTCTCAAGCGTCAGCCGCCCGCCCTTCAGAAGTCGAACGGCTCGAATTCCAGAGGGAAACGCATGCGCACCAGCGTCCCGCGCCCCTGGCGAAAAGGACTGAGAATCTCCAGTCCATGATCCGTGCCGAAGTAATAACGAAGCCGGCTATCGATATTGTAGATCCCAATACTCTTGCGTCCGCCGCGATCCGCCTCGCCGCGCAGAACCGCCTGCTTGCGCTCCGACGAGATGCCGTCACCGTTGTCGACGATGTCGATGATCAGCTCGACCCCGTCGCGGTAGGCGGAGATCTCGATCACGCCGCCGCTCTCGCGCGGCTCTATCGCATAACTGATGCAGTTCTCGACGATCGGCTGGAGCACCATGACCGGACAGAGCACGTCGAGAAACTCCTCCGGCACATCGAGCGAGAACTCGAAACGATCACCGACTCGAAGCTTCAGGAGATGAAGGTAATTGCGAACGTGCTCCACTTCCATTTGCAATGGCACGAATTGCGACCCGCTCTTTTTCAGCACGTAACGCATCATCTCTGCAAAGGAATGCACCGTGTTTTCGGTTTCAGGTGCGTTTTCGACCAACGCCAGACGGCCGATTGTGTTCAGGACGTTGAACAGGAAATGCGGGTTAACCTGGTAGGAAAGAGCCTGCAGTTCAGCCTCTCGCAGAAGCCTTTCAAGCTCTGCCCGCCGTTTCGATTCCTCCGCAAGCCTCAGGTTCTTTGCATAAAGCTCCTGTGCCACACCGCGGGAATAACTCTCCTCGACGATATGCGATGCGATATAAAACAACGAATAGGCAGCCGACCGGAGCTTCTCGTAGGTTACCTCGTTGATCCGGTGGTGCTCGTCCAGCAGCGGCTGATGCTCTCGCCACGACCCTTCGAAGGGAAAGATATTCGAAAGATCGACGAGACCGGTCGCACCTTCATCCGAGGTAAGCTTGACCTGGCCGCAAATGACCGCCCCGAGATATTCACCGCGCACGATGATGGGAGCCGCAAAATCGACCAGACTGCAGTGGCATCGATAGATAGATGGCTCCCCGGTGGAGAGCGCGGTGCGACCACCCACGGCATCGCAGTGAAAACACCGTTCCCGCCACTCGGCCCGAGCTCGAACCGCTTGGCAGAATGCCGAAAACCCGGACGGCTTGGTGACCGGTACGCCTTCCGGATCAACGATTACCATCGCCACCCCGACCGCAGCGCTGAAATTGTCCTGGACCTTCTGGAGCATTTCGGTGCTCATCAGCTCCAGCAATCTCTTGCGTCGCGCGGCCTTGGTCGCCAGCGAATTTTCAGCTGGCCGATCTATCGCGGCCGGAAAGATCGTGATCTCCGGATTTATCTGCGGCACCACCTCCTCAGGCTGCCCGCTCGGTCGGTCTGCTCCCATGACCACCCCTCCGCGTCACGGCCGAAATGGCCGTAAGAAGCGGTTTTCTCGAATATCGGACGTCTCAGTCCAAGCACATCGATCATTCCGGATACGCTGAGCGGGAAAAGCTCGCGTATCGCCTCCTCAAGCAAAGCGGAATCGACCGACAATTTCTCCGCGGATGATACCGCCACCATTTCCGGTTCTTTCTGACCTATCGCAAAAGCCAGCGAAATTTCGCAATTTGTCGCAAGTCCGGCGGAAACGATGTTTTTGGCGATATAGCGCGCCATATAGGCCCCGGTTCGGTCGACCTTGGTTGCGTCCTTACCGGAAAAGGCGCCTCCCCCGTGACGACCGATGCCGCCATAGGTGTCGACGATGATCTTGCGCCCGGTAAGCCCCGTATCGGCCGCGGGGCCGCCTTTGACGAAACGCCCTGTCGGATTGATGAGAACCCGCGTATCGCGCTTCAGCCATGGCCCCATCACCGGCGCGATAACCTCTTCCAGCACGCCGCGCAGCAACTCCTCGCGTTCGATCTCGCCCGAATGCTGGGTCGAGACCACGATGCTGATCAGCCTTTCCGGCCGGCCCTCCTTATCATGGGCGAATGTCACCTGTGCCTTGCCATCCGGCCGCAGCCAGGCGAGACGGCCACTCTTGCGCACCTCTGCCAACCTGCGGGTCAGCTTGTGGGCAAAATCGATCGAGGCAGGCATCAGGCTTTCGGTTTCATTGCTGGCGTAACCGTAGAAAATCCCCTGGTCTCCGGCGCCGAAATCCGTCTCGCGGACCACACCCTGTGCGATATCGGGCGACTGCTCATGCAGATCCACGAGGACGAAACACCCATCCGCATCGAAGCCCAGCTTGGGATCGATATAGCCGATACGCCGGATCACATCGCGCGCAACGCGGGTCACATCAACCGAAGCCCGCGACGTCACCTCGCCTGCGATATGAACGGTGTTGCCCGAAACCAAAACTTCGGCCGCCACGCGCGCCATCGGATCCTGCGCAAGATGGGCGTCGAGAATGGCGTCCGAAATCTGGTCGCAAACCTTGTCGGGATGACCTTCCGTCACCGATTCTGCCGTCGTGTAGCGCGCGACCATGATCGCCTCCTTTATCCAGGCCCGGGATGCGCGTCCCGGGTCATCGTCTTTTGGGTTCAGCCGCCGATGACGCAATTGAAGCCAAGCCCTTCAACTGCCGCCTTGAACGGCGTCATGTCTTCGGGCTTGAGATTGGGGGCATCCGCCATCGGGTATGGCCGGCCGAGCAGCTCGTATTTGTTTTCGCCATAGGTGTGGTAGGGCAAGAGATGCACGGTATCGACGCCCGGCATCAGCTTGGCGAAATTGCCGATTGCAGTGATCGCCTCGACATTGTCGTTCACCCCCGGCACGACAGGAATGCGCACCACCGTGTGGGTGAGCGATGCGATGCAGAGCGCGTTTTCGAGAATGATGCGGTTGTCGATACCGGTATTGGCCCGATGCACCGCCGGATCGATGGCCTTCAGGTCCATCAGCACATGATCGACAAACGGAATGACGTCGCGAACGATCTCGCGGGTCGTGCAACCCGTCGTCTCCATCGCCGTGTTCCAGCCCTGCTCATGGCAGGCCATCAGGAGCTGCTTGGCAAACTCGTGCTGGAACAGCGGCTCACCACCCGAAAGCGTGATCCCGCCACCGGACCGGCGATAATGATGCGCATCCTTGCGCAATTCCTGCATCACCTCGGCAATGCTCATCGTCTTGCCGGCACGCTTCAGCGCCTGCGTCGGACAGACCTTGGTGCAGGCTCCGCACTTGATGCATTTATTTCGATCGACGAAATCGGGATTCTCATAGGCAATCGCCTTGGTCGGACAGACCGCCATGCACTGGCCGCATTTGATACAGGCTGAACGGCGATAGAACAGTTCCGGCTCGGGGTTCTGCGATTCCGGGTTGGAGCACCAGCGGCAGCGCAGCGGGCAGCCTTTGAGAAACACGATCGTGCGCACACCCGGCCCGTCATGGATGGAATAGCGCTGGATGTCGAAGACGATGCCTTGCCTGTCGTAGTCGATCGTATTCATTTCAATATCCTGTCTTTTTATGCCGCGTTCCGGCGCCTCCTCCGGCGCCGTTCAGAACTCGGACTGTTGTGCTGCTGCGATGGCATCCATCGCCATGCGGACGGACGAGGTCTCTCCCATGATGGCAAGCGAAGTGACGTGCTGCGGGCAGGTGCCGTAGAGTTCGACGGTGAAAACGCCTGCAGCCTTCAATGCGAGATCGGAGAAGTAGAAAAGGTCCGCCACCGGGATCTGCATCAGCCCGACGGAATCCACCCGGTTGGCCTGCACCCAGGCCCGGCCATGCGGTGGCATCCGTCGCTGCAGCATCTGCAACACGTCAGGATGCGGAGCGTTGATGATGCGGGTTGCCATGGCGGATCTCCTCTCTTCCAGTCTTCTTCGAACGACAGACGTCCCTACCTCAGCGGACGTTCAGCGCCTCCACCATCACGCACTTGCGACGACGGGCGAAGGATTTCGGCGACGTCAGCCCCTCGCCGGTCGGACCTGCTATGGTGAAGGTCGTGTAACCCTCGCCGCCGACGCCGATACCCGCATAGGACGGGCCGTTTTTCACGAAGATCGTCGTCTGGATCAGCTTCGCCATCTTGGTGATCTTGCGCACATCGGTGGAATGGATCATCGCCGTATGGCGGTTGCCATTCTCCAGTTCGACGGCAAGATCGATCGCTTCATCCACGTCTCCTGCCCGCACCAGCGGCAGGATCGGCATCATCAACTCTTCCTGCACGAACGGATGTTCCTTCGGCAGTTCGATCAGGATGACGCGGATCTCCGGACCAACCGAAATCCCGACCTTGTCGAGCAGGTAGACAGCGCTCTTGCCGACGCAATTGGTCTGCGGCCCGCCCTTCGCGGTCAGCACCAGTTCCTCGAGCTTCTTCACAACAGCCATATCCTTGACCAGATAGGCGCCGTTCTTCTGCATCTGCGAGATCAGGAAATCGGCGATCTGGCTGACCGCGATCACTTCTTTTTCCGCAATGCAGGGCAGGTTGTTGTCGAAGCTGCAGCCGCTGACGATGTCCTTGGCAGCCTTTTCGATATCTGCCGTTTCATCGACGACGACCGGCGGGTTGCCGGCACCGGCGCCGATCGCCTTCTTGCCGGTCGACATCACCGTCTTGACGATGGCCGGGCCGCCGGTTGCCACCAGCATGCGCACCTTGGGATGCGCCATCATCGCATTGGTATTGTCGATCGACGGTGCCTGAACGGTAACAACCAGGTTTGCCGGCGCACCCAGCGAAGCGAGCTTCCGATTGATAAGCTTGATTGCAAGGAGCGATACGATCTTGGCGCGCGGATGGGGGCTGAACACGACGGCATTGCCAGCTGCCAGCATGCCGATCGTATTGCAGATGATCGTTTCCGTAGGATTGGTGGTCGGCGTGATCGAACCGATGACACCATAGGCGGAATATTCAACCAGCGTCAGGCCGCCATCACCGCTTTCGGCTTCGGTCTTCAGATCTTCGATGCCGGGGGTCTTGGAAGCGGCGAGCCGGTTCTTGATCACCTTGTCGCTGGCATTGCCCATGCCGGTCTGTTCGACGGTCATCCTGGAAATCCGTTCCAGCATGGCCGGATCGAGGAAAATATCGCGGATACCGTCGACAAAGCTCTTTCGTGCAGCCATGGAGCAGAACAGATATTGCCTCTGCGCTTCGGCTGCGGCTTCCACCGCCTCGTCCATGCTGGCAAACACGCCGTCGCCCAGAATAACGGCTTCTTCATCGGAGATATTCAGGGAAGCCGGTGCGGAAGAGAGCGCGCAGTCGCTGCGTTCGCAGCAGGAGCAGTTCACTTCGCCGGCGGACTTCGTCACCATACCATCGGCAACGATGCAGCCCTGGCTGAATGGCGCTGTGGGGTCGGCAGCCGGTGCAGGCCTGGAACCGCCCATTTCCGCGATGATGCGGGCCACCGTATCTTCGACCGAGGATGCTGCACTCTTTACCGGAGGAGGGGCAGGAACAGGGGTCGGAGCCGGAGCGATTGCGCCGTTGAACCCGGCAAGCACGCGATTGACGGCGGCATTGATGTCTTGGTCGTTCATAATCCTCTTCCTTCCTCGGGGACCGTTCCCCTTCTTTCGGGAAATCCATCGATCGCGTAGCGGGCGATCTCCATGTCTTCAGCGACCGTTCCGCCACTGATGCCGATGGCACCGATCACGGCACCATGAGCGCGGCAGGGAATGCCCCCGCCGAAAAGCACAACCTGGCCTTCGCCCGAGCCGTTGCCGGCGCCGCTTCCCGAATGGCCGACACCGAAAAGCATGCCGCCCGGCTGGGCGAGGCACCCGAGTTCATCGGTTCCCATGCGATAGGCAGCAGAAGTCCAGGCCTTGGCGGCAGCGAGCTTGGTGCTTGCCGGCAGACTGCCTTCCATGCGGTGAAACAGGATCGAGCGTCCCTCGGCATCGGCGATTGCGATGCAGACCGGCACCGACATCTGCCGCGCACGGTTCTCCGCACGCTCGGCAATGGCGCAGGCATCGGCAAGCGAAATGCCGGCTGCAAACCCTCTACCGGCAATGTGCCCGGCAAGCTCGGCGGCGAGTGCCACTTCGATCAATTGCAGGTCGCGGGGGGCGAAATTACGGGTGGCGAACATCGCTCACTCCCCCGTCTGTTTCGACCGTATCGACAATGCCGACAATCGTGGCATCAACGACTGAACTCTGCAGCGTGCCGGCAAAGCGGCTGGCGCTGCCGGATGTGACGATGACCGTTTCGCCCTTGCCGGCCCCGACCGTATCGACGGCAATCAGCGTCTGGCCCTGCGGCTCCAACATTTCATTGAGCCGGGTAATGATCAGAAGTTTCGAACCCGAGAGGCTCGCATCCTTGGTCGTGGCGACCACCCGTCCGATAACTTTGGCGAGATACATGGCTTGATCCTCACTCCCTCACAAGCGCGATGTCGCGCGCGCGCAGTTCTTCCGCGGCGGCCGGCGTGACGATCACGGCATGACCCAGACGCAGTTCCGTGGCGTTGAGGCTGCGAGCCTCGCGCAGGCCGAACACGCCCTCGGTTCGTGCAGCAAT
This sequence comes from Neorhizobium sp. LMR1-1-1.1, assembly GCF_040675795.1. Lineage (NCBI taxonomy): Bacteria > Pseudomonadati > Pseudomonadota > Alphaproteobacteria > Hyphomicrobiales > Rhizobiaceae > Neorhizobium > Neorhizobium sp. LMR1-1-1.1. Next base: position 12,507 of record NZ_JBEGHE010000058.1, on the reverse strand, counting down.
AAGCTTCGGTGCAGCTATAGGCGTTGCAGACGCAGGCGTGTCGCCCTCGACGGTGACGGCAAGCCGTGCAGCCCAGCTCAGCTCGATGCCGTAACTCATCAGTGTCTGCAGATGGCCGCTCATCGTCGCCTGATAGGCCACATTCGGCAGCAATCCACGCGCGCGCCGATCCCGTCCGTTGGGGCAGACGCCATCTCGGGCGGCGATGATGCGGACACCTCTCTCAAGCCCACCCTGCAGAATCTTCGACAGCGGATCGTCGGCAATGCCGAGCGCCACCTTGGCGGCGAGCGAAACGCTGAGCGCTGGAACCAGTATGGTCATGTGCCGATCCAGAAGATAATCGGCCTTGCCTTCGACTTCCGCTGCTCCGAAGCCAGCAAGCCGATCCTTCAGCGATTGCCGTGCCTCCGGCGCAATGACCGTCTCAAATGCCCATCCCGCATCGCGAAGCTGCTGCAATTGTTCGAGCGCAGCCTCAAGCCCGAAATCCGTTTCCGCAAACAGCACCAGCGCCGAGCGCGGCTTGGCTGGCACTCCGCCCCTCATCCGCTCGATGATACGGTCGGACAGAAGATCGAGAAGGATATGATCGAGAACGGCATCGATGCTCATGCCTGGCCTCCATCGTGATACATCGCGATCCCGAGCGGCGTAACCAGCAGTGGTTCGACGGGCTTGATGACCCGGCGTCCGGTATGACTGACGAGAACCGCCGCAAAATCCTTGAACGAGCAGGCGCCGCCGACGACATGGATCGTGTCAACATAAGGGTAGTCGGCAAGAAACTCGGCGACGATACGCCCCATCTTGTCGGCCACCGGCCGGATGATCGAAAATACATCCCGCTCCAATGCGTGATTGAGCTTTTCAGCCTCGGCATCCTCGAAGGAGATCTTTCTGGCACCGGCCAGAACCAGCGTCATATGCGTGCCGCCGGTCGGCTCGTCGAATGTGGCAACCACCTCGCCGTCCTTGAGAACGGAAATGCCCGTCGTGCCGCCGCCGACATCGACCACCGCACCGTTCTCAACGCCAAGCAGGCGCGCCGCGGCGGTCGGTTCATCGACAATCTCCGCCAGTTCGAAATCGGCCGATTCGACCACATGGCCGATCGCCTTCGCATTGGACGGATGAACGCCGGGCGGAATGGCGGTTGCAGCGCGCGAGAGCGGCTGACCGAGCCGCTCCTCAAGCTCCTCTTTCATGCGGCGAACAGCGTGAACCGCGCCGATATAATCGACGACGATGCCGTCACGCACGACGGTCGAGCGCCAGGACGTACCCGCCACCGGATTATTCTCCGCATCGACCACCGAAAGCACGAGGTTTGCCGTGCCGAGATCGACGCCAACCTTCAGCCGGCCGGGCGCCCATTCCGGCTGCGGCACGATCGTGCCCTGCCGGACGAGTTCCCCGAAAGCCTTGAGTTTGCTGTCGATGCTCGACATGACTTCTCTCCGATCAGACCTTGCGGATCCACACCATCGCGTCGTTCTTCAGGCCGAATGCATTGGCCTCCTCGACGTCGATATGCATTTCCATGAATGAAGCTTCGGCAGCACGGATCGTCACACTGTGCATGATGCCGCCGCGCACGCCGCCAACCTCGACATCGACCTCTTCGCCGTTCTTCAGGCCAAGTTTTGCGGCTTCAGCCGGCAGCATGTGGATATGGCGGAGCGCCACGATCACGCCGCTCTCCTTCTTGATCGCTCCATAGGGGCCGATCACTTCGATGCCTGGCGACTGTTCCAGTTTTCCCGACATGCGCAGCGGCGGCTTGATACCGAGGGTGAAACCATCGGCGACCGAAACCTCGATCTGCGTTTCCTTGCGCAGCGGCCCGAGCACCCGCACCTTGCCGATCTGGCCCTTGGGTCCACGGATCGTCACCGTTTCTTCCGCCGCATATTGGCCGGGCTGTTTCATCGCTTTCATGCGCGTCAGTTCCGAACCGGGACCGAAAAGCGCGTCCATGTCCGGTCGCGAAAGATGGATGTGGCGGTTCGACACGCCAATCGGCACGAGCCACGGATCGCGGTCCTCCGAGTCTTTTGCGGCAGGTTTCGCCTGCTCCGCCGAGACGGTGAGGCTCTGTGCCAGAAGCTCGGCGATCACGCGGTCGATCATGGGGCTGTTGATTTGCATTATGGTGTCCTGTTCGTCCTGGCCCGACATGACGACCGGGCCTTTCATGGGCGCAGCAATCCACCCGGCGGTGTTGCCGCCGGTGTTCGCTGTCACCTGAAGTTCTCGTCTTTCTGGTGCCGGCTATCGCCTGCGATGGCGACGATCGGCGCGGGATTGCGCATGGCTTGCAGCCTGGGGTGCCGGCTCGGCCGCCACCTCGATCTCAGGCTTTTCAGAAGCCTCGGCAACGGCCGGGGTTTCCGGCTCTGCCGATGCGACTTCCTCCACCGGAGCTTCAGCAGCTTCCGTCACCGGAGCTTCCGGCCCAAGTGACGGATCGTCTGCAACAACATCCTCTACCGCCAGAGAAACCTCCGGGGAAACCTCCGCCGCAGCAACCGCTGCGGCAGGTGGTTTCAGACCGACAGTGGACCCGCTTTCCACGATCTTGCCCAGTCCGTTTGCGGGACGGGCAATCACGCTGGTGGAGACAACCGTTCCCACACGTGAAGCTTCTGCAGCGGCTGCGGAAACCGCAGCCTTGACGGCCCCGACATCCCCCCGAACCTTGACGACTGTCATGCCGTCGCCATTGGCAAGCTCGTAGCCCACCAGCGTGACATTGGCGGATTTCACCGCCGCATCGGCGGCAGCCACTGCAGCCGTCAATCCGATGGTCTCGATCAATCCAAGGCTTTCCTGCAACATGACAGTCTCCTTTCAGGGTCAGATGTAAGGCTTGGTCGAGGAGACCACCGCCGCCGGATCAAGCGTCCCGAGCACCTGCTTGCCGACATCGCGTGCGGCGCGGATGGCCTGACGGACAGCACCGGAATCGCCACTGAACAGGAAGATCGCTTCGTTCGAGTAGCTCGTTCCGCCATTGCCTGGGGAAGCAAAACCGGTCGGTACCACGGTTGCGGCCTTTGCGGCGGTATCGGCCAGAAGCACGCCTATTGCGGCAGGAGAGCCGACCGTGATGCCGAATGCCTGTCCGAGTGGTGCCCCGAAGGCCTTGTTCAGCGCATAGCTGGCGCGGGCGGTATACTGGAATTCCAGGTGGCCGGCCGGCGTTCCGTAGACGTCGCCGAAGGTACGATCGAGTTCAGACAGCGTCACTTCGACGGCACGGCGGGCGTCGGAAACGTCCTCGGCGCCGAAGATGATCAAGCTGCCATGGCCGCCGCCGCCTTCCGTGTCGCGCGGCAGTTCGATCAGCAGCACTTCACTGTTGGTGGCCTTCACCGCTTCGTCTGCAGCAAAGATATGCGGACCTGCGCCGGTACGTGCGCCGACAATGCCGATCGACCGGTATTTCTTGTCGATCTTCATCTGCTCGTGCAGTAGCGGGTCTACATTGGCAATCACCAGACCGACCGTATGCCCGATTGCCGTGCCGACGAATTCGGTAAGATTACAGGCCTTCGGCGCCGTCTTCTGGGCAGCCGGCTTCTCAGCGGGAGAGGCGGCCGGGGCCGGGGAGCTTTCGCTCCCACCCATCTTCCGGATTACCTCGTCCATGAGTTTTTCGACAAGAGCATCCTGCATTGTCGATCCTCCTTTGTGTGTTCAGGGGTTCAGGCGACCTTGCTTTCCGGCAGGATCTTCTCGACCTCCATGTGAGGACGCGGGATCACGTGGACGGAAACGACCGTGCCGACCTTTTCGGCGGCGACGGCACCGGCATCGGTTGCGGCCTTGACTGCGCCGACATCGCCGCGGACCATAACCGTGACGAGGCCGGAACCGATCTTTTCATAACCGACCATGGCGACGTTAGCCGACTTGACCATGGCATCGGCGGCTTCGATGGCAGCAACCAGACCTTTGGTTTCGACCATTCCGAGAGCTTCCTGTTGCATGACTTAACTCCTTAGCGTTTCGGTGTTCAGACGTTGATGTGATGACCGTTTCTCGCGGGTTGGACTTAATCGTCGGCCCCCTCCCTCCCGGCCTAGCCCCCGGCCCGGCCGAGAAGCATGGAAAGCTCCTCGAGCGTGGGCCTGCGTGGGTTTCCTGCGGTGCAGGCGTCCGCCATGGCGGCCGCTGCCATATCGGGCATTGCCCGACGATATTCCTCGGCATCCATGCCGAAGCCACGAAGCGTGGACGGGATGGAGAACCGTTGATTGAGTGCCTGGATCGCACGGATCAGCGCGATGACGCCTGCCCTGACACTCGGCACGTCCAGCCCTATGCGGGAGGCGATGCGTGCATAACGGGCGGCGGTTTCGCGGCAACCCGGTGCATCGTCCTCAAGCCCCGCATTCCAGGCGATCACATGCGGCAGAAGCACTGCATTGATGCGCCCATGAACGAGGTGCATCCGCCCGCCGATCGCATGCGCAAGACCATGGCTGACCCCGAGCCCGGCCTCGCTGAAGGCAAGGCCGGCAAGGCAGGAGGACTGATGCATCGCATCGCGTGCCTCCATGTCATTGCCGTCGTCATAGGCGCGCGGCAGGTGGGCAAAGGCGAGTTCCAGCGACTTTTCGGCAAAGGCGTCGGTAAAATGCGATGCGCCATTGGCAACCACGGCCTCAAGCGCATGGGTGATGACATCCATCCCAGTATCCGCCGTCACTTTCGGCGGCGCCGTGCGGACGAATTCGGGATCGAGGATCGCCACATCCGGCACCATTTCTTTCGCGATCAGCGGGAACTTCTTGCCGTTTGCCGGATCGGAGATGATGGCGAATGAGGTCACTTCCGACCCCGTGCCGCTGGTCGTCGGAATGGCGACGAATTCAATTTTTTGCGCCGTATCGGTAGCGCGAACGACTGACAGGATGGCCTTGGCGGCATCGATCGGCGAACCGCCCCCGAGCGCCAGAAGCACCTGCGGACGGAATTCGGCAAAGACACCGGCACCCTTGGTCACGGTCGCAATCGGCGGCTCGGGAATGGCTTCATCGAAAACCTTGATCTCGCAGCCATCGAGATGGCGCAGCACCCGGTCAAGCGGACCGGACTTCGCCATGAAGGCATCGGTGACGATCCCGACCCGCTGCCCGCGATAGGCATGCAGCCGGTCAAGCAACCCTTCGCCGAACACGATCTCGGTCCGGGGGGAGAAGCTTTTGTAGGAAGGCATATGTCACCTGTTGCAGTTCGGGATTAGCGGTATCGTTCGGTTTTGTGTGACCTGGGCGGGCTGGGACCCGCCCGGGCTGTTTCCTGATCCCGACCCCGTTTCAGGCAGGGTCCGGATTACCGTCTCAGAAATGCTGTTCCGTACGGCTGATGATGTCGTCCTGCACTTCCTTGGCGAGCACGACGAACTGGGCGGAGTAACCGGCCACGCGAACCACGAGATCGCGATAGGCTTCCGGGTCCTTCTGGGCTGCGAGTAGCGTATCGCGGTCGACGACGTTGAACTGTACGTGCATGCCCTTCTGGTCGAAGTAGGAGCGGACCAGCGAGGCGAAGTTGCGCAACCCGTTGTCGCCGGCGAGAGCCGAGGGCAGGAACTTCTGGTTATACAGCGTGCCGTTCGAGGCGATGAAGTGGTCGAGCTTGGCAACGGAGTTTGCCGCAGCCGTCGGTCCCAGATGGTCCTTACCCTGGCGGGGCGAGACACCGTCTGCAAGCGGGGCCTTGGCCGGACGGCCGTCAGGCAATGCACCGACATCCTTGCCGAACAACACGTTGGCCGAGACCGGATAGATACCGGCCTGGAACTGGCCACCGCGCGGGTTCTTGTACTTTTCGACTTCGAGGCAATAGATCTGGGCGCATTTGCGGGCGATCAGATCGACATCGTCGATGTCGTTGCCAAAACTTTCGGCCGAGTCGAGCAGGCGGCGGATGCCTTCATATTTCGACGAACCGGCAGGCGCCGTGATCGTATCGGTCGATAGCGTGCGATAGACCTCTTCCTTCAGCGCCGTCACATCCATCGATTTGTTGGACGACAACACCTTGCGGACGGCCTCGTAGATCTGGCCTTCCGTCAGTTCGCCACCGCCGGCCGTATTGGCCTTCTGGCCGATGGCAAGCCCGAAATTGGCGTCGAGCGCTTCCTTCAGTTCGGCCATGGAGATCTTCTTTTCGTCGAAGACGAACTTCTTCATGGCGTAGACGGAGTCACCCGTATCGGCGACACCGAAGGCCTGCGGACCGGTGAAGTTGTAGAGCGCTCCACCTTCCTGCAGCGACTTGCCCCGTCCCATGCAGTCTTCGACCATCGGAGACAGGAACGGCAGCGGCGCACGTTCGCCATGGGCGATGTCGACGCAGTTGTCGGCTTCGGCCAGATATTTGACGAAGAAGGCCATCTGCTTGTTGAAGGCGTCATAGAAATCTTCGATCGAGGTCCAGCGCTTCGGATCGCCGGTGACCGGGCCGAGTTGGGTCGAGCCCACCTTGCCGTCGTTCAGCGTGATTTCGAGAACCTTGGCGACGTTGAAGAAGGCAGCATCGTGCCAGCCTTCGGTCTTGTGGATTGCCTGCGGCTCGACGCAGCCGACAATGCCGTAGTCGCGGGCATCGGCCAGCGAGACACCGCGGTTCTGCAGCGCCGGAATGATGACTTCGTCGTTATAGACAGCCGGAACACCGAGACCGAGGCGGATGACTTCAGCAGCCCGATAGAGGAATTCGTCCGGCGTGCCCTGCCAGACACGGATGGAGAAGGACGGTGCCGGCAGGCGGCAATGAACCGTTGCTTCCATGCACATGTAGGAAACGTCGTTGGTCGCATCGCGACCCTCCGGCGTCTGGCCACCGACGCAGAGGTTCTGGAACACGGCATAACCGGCAAAGGCCTGGGCCGAGACTTCGTCGCGGGTCTTGTTGACGTCGTTGAGCTTGATCCAGATGCAGTCGATCAGTTCCTGGGCGAATTCACGGCTGATCGACGTGTCGGCCTTCAGGAAGGGATACATGTACTGGTCGAAGCGGCCGGGCGAAATCGAGTGACCGGAGGATTCGATCTGCAGCATGCACTGGATGAACCACATCGTCTGGCAGGCTTCCCAGAAGTTGGAAGCCGGATATTCGGGCACAAGGCGGCAGTTCTTGGCGATCTGTTCCAGTTCGGCCCGACGTGTCGGGTTGCTTTCGCGACCGGCCAGTTCCTGGGCCTTTGCAGCGTAGCGATGCGCAAAGTCTATTGCAGCCTTATAGGAGATGATAACGGCGTTATAGAATTGCTGCTTCTTGATATAGGACGGATCCATCTGGTCGAGCGCTTCGAGGTGCCGGACCGCTTCCGCAATCACGCCGCTGAAGCCGATGTTGAGGATCTTGCCGTAATCGACGCAGACATGGCCGACACCGCCATAGAAATAGTTGCCGACCGTGAACACACCATTGGCGATGCAATCCTTGGCCTTCTGCGACATGTAGGATGAAGCGAGGTCGCTCGTGGTGCGGCCCGGCCAGTATTTGAAGGCCTCACGCAGCTCGTCTGCCGTCTGCTTCGGGATCTCGAAAGGATCGGCAACACGCGTTGCCATGGTCTCGAATTCCTTCTCCACCCAGTCAAACGAGAATTCCGGGCAGATTTCGGTCGAGCGCGGATTCTTGGTAATGGCGCCGACGACCAGTTCGTCGTCGCGGATCGTCACCGGCAGCTCGTTGAAAATCTTCTCGACCACCTTGGCGCGACGAAGGATCGGCGGCAGGCCCTCTGTTTCCTTGTAGGCCTGGGTCGCAAGCACGGCGCGCTCGGACTCGACATGCGGCCGCGCGTCGATGATCTGTTTCTTCAACCGCAATATGCGGTCGGTCGGTTTGGAAAAGCCCTTCTCAATCATTACGTCCTCCAGGAGTGAATGTCGTTCCCACGGCCTCAAGCCAGCGGGAGCGCGTCTTGCAGTTCAGGGTATTGGGCAGTTCAGAATGGTGGGAGAAACCAGCTGCACGAAGCCGCGCATCAGTTTCGGATGTGCCAGCCAGGCCGGCGCGGTTACGAGGTTTCCATCGGTCACGGCATCATCGGCCGCGATCGAAACGAAATTACCGCCAGCCAACCGAACCTCCGGTTCGACCGCGGGATAGGCTGTCAGCTTGCGCCCGCGCACCACATCGGCGGCGGTCAGCAATTGCGGGCCATGACAGATAGCGGCCACCGGCCTACTCCCTTCCATGAAAGCCCTTATGATGTTCAGCACCTGTTTATCGAGGCGCAGATATTCGCAGGCCCGGCCACCGGCGAGATAAAGACCGGAGTAATTCTCCGGCTCGACCAGAGCGAAATCGGCATTGATCCGGAACAGGTGTCCGGGCTTTTCCGAATAGGTCTGGTCGCCCTCGAAATCGTGGATCGCGGTCTTGACCATCTCGCCCCGACGCTTGCCGGGACAGACTGCGTCAACCTGAAGGCCGAGCATCTGCAAGGCCTGAAACGGCACCATCGCTTCATAATCCTCGGTATAGTCACCGACGATCATCAGGATCTTGTTGTCGCTGGGCTTTGCCATGAATTTCACTATCTGCCGGGATCGCCCAATGGCCATTCACTGGTCGTTTGGTCCGGCACCTCCTGTCGAAAAAGGTAGGCCCGCCGCACCTCAAGGGTCAACGAGACCGTCTTGACCAGCGCGGGTAAATAATTGACCTGACAGGGAAAATCGGAAAACACCTTAGAAATGAGGTGGTTCGGACCATCATCGGCGCAATTCGGCGAAAAGCGCATGACAAGGGATCACCACATGCGGTGTTTTCTTGTCATCGCAGCAAGCACTGGGGACGCTTCCGAGGCCGTCCTGCACCGCTCAAAAGCCTGCGACCAAAAGCGCAAGTCACTGATTTTGATAAAAATTTTTCCGAACTACTGACATCGGAGTGTCGGCTGTCAAGAAACTACCCTTCGAGGCCAAACCTGTTGCGTTGACCCGTTCGAGCGCGTCTCGATAATCTTCGCCTTGATCGACATTCCTTAAAAACATGGGACTCGCAAGACGCGTTAGCGATTGCGGCGGCTGGGCAGTTGCGCTCAGCCGGTGGGAACATGCGCGCGGAGAGGCTGGGATGTCCGATCGGGACAGAAGAGAGAGGTGTCCACGAGATTTGGACAGGTGACGGCCGGGGCGGCACGTATCGTGCCACCGGCATCCCAAGGAGGAAATGGAATGACAATGCTCGGTCTGCTCGTCGCCTTTGGCGGCGGGATTTTCGGCGCCGCAATCGGCGCCTTGCCTGCTTTCGCCTTCGTCGGCATCCTGACGATGCTTGGCGTCGGCATCCAGCTTGCGGTTGCCCCCGCGGCGACGGATTTCTTCGGCATCCCTTTCGGTGTGTTCGGCCCCCATGTCGGTGGCTTCGCCTCGGGTGTTGCCGCAGCAGCCTATGCCGCCAGCAAGGGTAAGCTTGATACCGGCCGCAATATCGTGACTGCCGGCATGGGCCTCAACAGCCCGGATGTACTTCTTGTCGGCGGCGCCTTCGGCATTGTCGGTTATGTAATTTTCTGGCTGCTCACCATGGTGCCGAATTTTTCGCCGACGCTCGCCTGGACTGACCTTCCCGGCATAACCGTCGTCATCTCGGCCTTCATTGCCCGCTTCATCTGGGGCACCTGCGGCCTGTGCGGCAAGGCCGAACCCGGCCGCAAGTTCTTCGAGCCGACCGACGCCACCAAGTGGCTGGTCTTCCAGAGCGGCGTCGGCCAGCTGGTGATGATCGGTATCGGAGGCGGTCTGCTCGGCGGATGGCTTGGGCTAACCTATGGCACGCCGGGCGCACTTTTGGCCTTCGGCATCGCCGCATCCAGCCTGCTGTTTCTGACTGTCGGGGTGCTGACGCCGGTGACCCACCATATCATGCTGCCGGCTGCCATCGTCGGCGCATCCTCCGGCAGCATCATCTGGGCCGCAATCGCCGGTCTTGTCTGTGCCTTCGTCGGTGAGTTTTTCGCCCGGCTGTTTCTCTGCCACGGTGACACCCATATCGACCCGCCGGCCTGCACCATCGCGCTGATGACGCTGGTCTTCAACGGGCTGACTTTCCTCGGCTTCTGGACTCTGATTCCGTTGCCGGTCTGAAAAGGGGCATCCGGCCTCAAGCCGACCTCGAGGCGGTGCGATAATCCCTCCCGATCGCGCCGCCGCCAAGTTACCGCCAGTCGACAGCATGTCTCCCGAAAGGGGTTACCGGTTTCTGGATAAAGACATGATTAAAAACAAAGAGCTAAGGCACGGAGAGCGAATCTGAAAGATCGCGCCGTGCCTTAGATGAACGTGCCCCGAGAGAAATCGGGGCACGTTTTTGTTGGTCTCAGGCCTTGTCGAGGAAAGCCTGCAGACGGTCGAAGGAGAAGGCTTCTTCATTGAGATACCGGAAATCCTCGACAACCTTGGCACGCAGCTCAGCTGTGTCGATAGAGCGGCCCCAGAAGGACGTTTCCTGCAGATAGGCGGCAACCACGGCTTCGACATCACCGAGCGCACCGATCGCCTTAATCTTTTCGACCACCTCGGCTGCATCGCGCGGCGGAAGCGTGTCCGCCCCCTTGAACCGACCCAGATAGAAGGCCAGCCATGATGCGAGCGACAGCGTCATCAGCGGTGCCGGCTTGCCGAACTTTTCTTGATAGGCAAGCAACCGCTCCAGATTGCGCGTCTGGTATTTGACGATGCCATTGAGGCTGATGTCATACCAGAGGTGCCGGATATAGGGGTTCTGGAACCGGCGCAGCACGGCTGCGGCAAACTCTTCCAGCTCTGCCTTGGGCAGCGTCAGGAACGGAATGACCTCCTCGTTGAGAAGCCGGTCGAGGAATTTTGCACCTGCAGGCTGCGTCACGGCCTCACCGACCGATTCGACACCGGCCAGCAGCGAGAGTGCGCAAAGTCCAGTATGCGCGCCGTTGAGGATGGCCACCTTGCGCGCCTTATAGGGCGTTGCATCCTCGACGACGAGCGTACCCTCATCATGATCGGCAAGCGGGATCCGCAGGTCCGGCATGCCCGGCTTCTTTTCGATTACGAAGAAATGAAAAAGCTCGGCGGCGGACATGAACTTGTCTTCGTAACCGAGTTCTTCTGCCAGAGCATCAGCCTCGGCACGAGGATAACCGGGCACGATCCGGTCGACCAGCGTGTTGTAGAAGGCGTTATTCTTCTCCAGCCATGTGATGAAGGCAGGATCGAGTTTCCATTCGTTTGCATGCTGCAGAACGATGCGCCGCAGCTCGTCGCCGTTATGGTCGATGAGTTCGCAGGCGATCATCTGCAGGCCGGCTTCAGGCTTTCCGCTGAATGCCGTCCAGCGCTCGAAGAGAAAGCGGGTCATCTTGCCGGGGAAGGAAACCTGCGGCGCATCTTCGAACTTGACCGTTGGAACATAGGCAATGCCGGCATCGGTCGTGTTCGAGACGACGACGGTGATGTTCGGATCATGTGCCAGAGCCAGCACATCCTGCCAGCTCTCATGCGAGGGGATCTCCTGGCGCACGCAGGCGACCAGCCGCGGCTCGGAGACCTTTTCGCCGGCATCGTTCATGCCGCGGGAGAGGACCGTGTAGACGCCGTTCTGTTCGTTAAGCGTGAAGGGCAAACCGCCGGCGATCGGGCGAAGAACGATGACCCCCCAGTCGGAGCCTGCCTTCTCGTTCAGAAGGTCGATCTTCCAGTCGACGAAAGAGCGCAGGAAATTGCCTTCTCCCCATTGCAAAACACGCGGGGTCGGGCGGGCGCGGCCCTTCAGAAAGCTCTCATCGAGACGTTTCATATATCTTTTTCCTTGATGCAAAGGCATTGATGAAAGAGTGACCCGCGATTTGAAGATGACGCGATTGCGGATGTCTTTGATCTCGCAACGTGTCACCGCACATTTCGCAACTTTCGGGACATATTCGATGTCTTGCATGGAGCGACATTCACACAAGTTTACGAAACGCCGCAATATGGCGTGCCGCTCAGGCACTTTGGCGAGCTGCGATCACTGCGCCACAAGGAACGGCCGTTCCGCTGCCCGCGATAAACAAGCCGGAAATGTCCTCAAAAACAAAAAAGCCCCAGATGGGGCTTGTTCAATATTTGGGGGAGAAGCGGGTCTCTGGCCAGGTTTTGCCTAAACTCGATTGAGCCGTATTCCCCTCGCTTTCATGGCTTGGGTACTACGGCACGGACTGCGTTACAACGGCGAGCTTTCGCTCAGCGAAAGCCACAGGCAAGGCCACCATCGGCAAGCTCGGGACTGCGGGGCATTGCTTTATGTATGTTCCGCGTTCAGCCGCGGAGAGCGGAGTTTTTGGGCCTCGATTTCCTGAGGATGGCGGTTATTCTTGGCTTTTGGATAATTTTGGTTGCGGGGGCAGGATTTGAACCTGCGGCCTTCAGGTTATGAGCCTGACGAGCTACCGGGCTGCTCCACCCCGCGCCAAGCGTAAATCCCTTTGGGATTTATCGCGACTACGCCAACGATTAA
>NZ_JBEGHE010000057.1:0-1301 GCF_040675795.1 Neorhizobium sp. LMR1-1-1.1 | reverse complement strand
GATCGTGTCCCAGGGAGTGGTGTAGCTTAGACGGCCACGGCTCATCCCAGAGGGCCGGATGAGTGTCAGCTTGCTGCTGGCAGGCTGATGAGTGGATCATCGCTCATCGTAGCGATTGTCTCAAGGGTCATGTAGCGAGATCGCTGGACGGCCCATTCATCGTTCTGTTCCAGCAGCAGCGCACCGACCAGGCGCACGATAGCGTCGTCGTTGGGGAAGATGCCGACGACCTCGGTCCGCCGCTTGATCTCGCCGTTCAATCGCTCGATGGGGTTGGTCGAGTGAAGTTTGGCCCAATGCTGTTTGGGAAAGGTCATGTAGGCGAGTACGTCTTGCTCGGCCCTGTCCATGAGACTGGCGAGCTTCGGGACCTTTGGCCTGATCTGGTCGGCGACGTTGCGCCACTGAGTGCTTGCCGCCTCCGACGTGTCCTGAGCGAAGGCCGTGGCAATGAAGGCGGAGACGACGCGCCGTCCGCTCTTTCCAGCATGGGCCAAGGCATTGCGCATGAAATGGACCCTGCAGCGCTGCCAGGTGGCGCAGAGCACCTTCGATACTGCGGCTTTGATGCCCTCATGCGCATCTGAGACGGCGAGCTTGACGCCACGCAGACCCCGCCTGGTCAGCTTTCGAAGAAACTCGGTCCAGATCGCCTCGGCCTCGGACGTGCCGATCTCCATGCCGAGCACTTCGCGTCGGCCGTCGGTGTTGACGCCGACGGCAATGATGACTGCAACAGAGACGATGCGCCCGCCACGCCGGACCTTCAAATACGTCGCGTCAATCCAGAGGTAGGGCCATTCGCCTTCGATGGGCCGGTCGAGAAAGGCCTTCACCTTCTCGTCGATCTCCTCGCACAGCCGGGAGACCTGGCTCTTGGAAATGCCCGACATGCCCATGGCCTTAACGAGGTCGTCAACCGAGCGGGTCGAAACACCCTGGATGTAAGCCTCCTGAATGACAGCCGTCAGAGCCTTCTCCGCCATCCGGCGCGGCTCCAGGAAGCTCGGGAAATAGCTGCCAGTACGAAGCTTGGGAATACGCAGCTCGACGGTGCCCGCCCGTGTCTCCCAATCCCGGTCGCGATAGCCGTTACGCTGGGCCAGTCGGAAGCCATTCTTCTCGCCATAGCCCGCACCGGTCTTCGTGCCGACCTCCAGCGCCATCAGCTTCTCGGCAGCAAAGCCGATCATCTCGCGCAGCAAATCGGCGTCGGCGCTCTTCTCAACGAGTGAGCGCAGGTTCATCATGTCGTCGGTCATCGGTGGTGTCCCTCAGGTTGGCTCTAAGCAACCCGACCC
>NZ_JBEGHE010000056.1:0-1317 GCF_040675795.1 Neorhizobium sp. LMR1-1-1.1 | reverse complement strand
TGGAGTTGCCCCTTAAAAACCGGACAGGATCAGGTTTCGGTTTGACGGTTTAAGAACTCACGAGGCGAGCAATACCCCAATGCCTTATGCGGGTGAAGGGTGTTGTAGTGTTCGAACCATGAGGGCAGTTGCGCGATGACGGTCATGGCGTCCGGCAAGGGGTTCACCGAGACGTAATCGCGCTTGAAGGTTTTGACGAAGGCTTCGGCCATTCCGTTGGACTGTGGGCTGCGAACGGGCGTTGAACACGGCTCCATGCCGATATCGATGAGCAGCGATTTGGTTTCCTTTGCGATGAAGCAGGAACCGTTGTCCGTCAGCCATTCGATTGGCTTTGGAAGTGTGTTGACGAGACCGAAACGGTTCTCAACAGCCGTGATGACCAGGTCCTGGACGTCCTCGCTCTTGATGCCCTCGGTTGTCGCGACATGGGCGATGGCCTCGCGATCACAGCAATCGAGAGCGAAAGCAACGCGCACCTTCTCCTTGTTGTCGCAGCCGATTTCAAACCCGTCTGAACACCAACGCAAATTGGATTGCTCGACGGCGACGCGGCCATCGTGGCGACGGATGTCGATTGCACCCGTATGGCGCTGAAGAAGCATGCCGTGAACCTTCATCACCCGGTAGACGCGTTTGGCATTTGGCCATGGACGGTTTTCGCTGCGGGCTTTACGGCGCAGGATCGCGTGGACCCTGCGATATCCGTAGGTTGGCATGTCATCGATGATCGTCTTGATCTCATCCATCAGTTCCTGATCAGCGAGCGGCGGCCGCCCCCTGGCTCCGGAAGGACGTTGCCTCACACGTTCCGCTATGTTGGATCGGGCGACACCCAAGGTCTCGCACACCGCCGTCATCGCGAACCGTCCCTCGGCAACGACAGCGAGCGCAACAGGTGTTTTTTTGACCCTGATGCTATCTCAAGCGCTTCTTTGAGGATTTCGCCTTCCATCGTCTTTTTGCCGAGGAGGCGCTGAAGTTCTTTTACCTGGTTCTGAAGCGCTCTGTACTCGGATGCCGGGACGACCTCTTCCTGCGATGCCGTCGCCGTCAGCGCACCTTGCGCCGCCAATTTACGCCAGGCGAACAACTGGTTCGGCTGAATGCCATGCCGTCGAGCAACGATGCTGACCGTGACATCCGGCTCGTAGGTCTCCTGGACTATCGCGAGCTTATCCGCTGTCGACCAGCGACGGCGGCGCTCAGGGCCGGACAACACTTCTATCTTAGGTATGTGACTGGTCATAATGGGCACATTACTCCTAACACTTAACAAGTGGGAGATCGTGTCCGGGGGTTTAGGGGGCCACTACA
>NZ_JBEGHE010000055.1:0-1409 GCF_040675795.1 Neorhizobium sp. LMR1-1-1.1 | reverse complement strand
GTGCATATCCTCAGCTTCGGTGCATGGCTTTAGCCCCGTTACATTTTCGGCGCAAAGACCCTTATTTAGACCAGTGAGCTGTTACGCTTTCTTTAAATGATGGCTGCTTCTAAGCCAACATCCTGGTTGTTTTGGGATCCTCACATCCTTTCCCACTTAGCCATGACTTGGGGACCTTAGCTGGAGGTCAGGGTTGTTGCCCTCTTCACGACGGACGTTAGCACCCGCCGTGTGTCTGCCGAGTAGTACTCCCAGGTATTCGGAGTTTGGTTAGGATCAGTAAGACGGTGAGTCCCCATAGCCCATCCAGTGCTCTACCCCCTGGGGTATTCGCTCGACGCTCTACCTAAATAGATTTCGCGGAGAACCAGCTATCTCCGAGTTTGATTGGCCTTTCACCCCTAGCCACAAGTCATCCCAATCTATTGCAACAGATGCGGGTTCGGCCCTCCAGTTGGTGTTACCCAACCTTCAGCCTGCTCATGGCTAGATCACTCGGTTTCGGGTCTAATGCAACTAACTGAACGCCCTGTTCAGACTCGCTTTCGCTGCGCCTACACCTACCGGCTTAAGCTTGCTAGTTACACTAAGTCGTTGACCCATTATACAAAAGGTACGCCGTCAGGCTTGCGCCCTCCGACTGCTTGTAGGCATCCGGTTTCAGGTTCTATTTCACTCCCCTTGTCGGGGTGCTTTTCACCTTTCCCTCACGGTACTTGTTCGCTATCGGTCATGCACGAGTACTTAGGCTTGGAGAGTGGTCTCCCCATGTTCAGACAGGATTTCACGTGTCCCGCCCTACTCAAGGACAATCAGTGTTCTACGCCTACGGGGCTGTCACCCACTTTAGCCAAGCTTTCCAACTTGTTCGGCTTTATTCCTGATTGCCACTGGCCTGGTCCGCGTTCGCTCGCCACTACTTGCGGAGTCTCGGTTGATGTCCTTTCCTTCAGGTACTTAGATGTTTCAGTTCCCTGAGTTCGCTTCTAACCCCTATGTATTCGAAAGTTAGATACCTTATTACAATACCTAGAAACCTAAACCGTGCCTAAACACGGCTTAAACTTTCTAGGTATTTAAGGTGGGTTGCCCCATTCGGAGATCCATGGATCAAAGCTTATTCGCAGCTCCCCACAGCTTATCGCAGCGTATCACGTCCTTCTTCGCCTGTGCATGCCAAGGCATCCACCAAATGCCCTTACGACACTTAATCGTTCTCATTGCCAATGCTCATCAATATAGCTTCACCGTGACCGGTGAAGCGGAAGGGCTACCTTTTACAACCCATCCTTCTCATGATGACATCGACGTGTTCTTTGTCGATCAGATCGCTTTTCTAAAGGGCCACGCCGAGCGGCCCACTTGCGTCTGATCTTAAGACCAGCTTCTCGAGATTAAATCCGGGTCCG
>NZ_JBEGHE010000054.1:184-1598 GCF_040675795.1 Neorhizobium sp. LMR1-1-1.1 | reverse complement strand
AAGCGGCCCGCCGAGCAGTCGAGCACTACCAATCACGTACAGGGGCATCGGTAGATAGTGCGATCGAGCCGTTGAATGACGAGATACCAGTGGCGGTGAAAATCTGCGTCTATAGATTCCTCCAGGAAGGACTCAATAACGGCTGGCGGCATGCCGATGGCAAGGGGCAACGGGTCGAAGTGAAACTGCTTGGCAGCGAGATTACAGTCATCGTGCAAGATGCTGGCCAAGGCTTCAATGCAGAAAACGCGTCATCGCTCGGTCTAGGCCTCGCAGGGCTGCGTGAACGCATCGAAAGCCTTGGCGGCATATTCGAAATAAATTCGTCTTTTGCCGGGACTACTCTAACTATGTTCCTCAATATCCACGATCCGATAGTGTCATGACCGAGAAAATCCGCCTTGTGCTTGTCGACGATCACCCGATGTTTCGCGCGGGGGTCTACAAAAGTTTGGGAGATCTGGGCTTCGAAATCGTCGGAGAAGGGGGCTCGGCGAGCGATGCCGTGTCATTAGCCGCGACGCTCTGTCCTGAGGCTGTTCTGCTCGATATATCGATGCCGGGAAATGGGCTCTCCGCAGTCCAAACTATCCTCGCAAACGCTCCCGCTACCAAAGTGATAATATTGACTGCATCAGAAGACGGGGACGACGTGCGTGCCGCGATGCAGTCAGGAGCTTGTGGATATGTTCTTAAAGGTATCGGGTCTCGTGATCTGGCAAGCGTGGTCCGGACGGTTGTACTTGGCGGAAGTTATGTTCCCCCCAACCTGAGCGCAAGACTGATTTCAGAACGCAAGCCGCATCCAGCCGCGATGCAAGAACATGATGGGCTTAGTGCGCGCGAGCGTGAGGTCATGGATCTGATCGCGGTGGGGATGAGTAACAAGTTGGTTGCGAGAAAGCTCGGCCTTCACGAGAAAACGGTCAAGCACCACGCAACCCGCATCTTCGCGAAGCTTAGCGTCTCAAATCGAACCGAGGCCGCCCTACGCTGGCGCAGGTAGATCCCTTTTTCATTTGAGCAGAGATTGAATCCGAGCCCGGTCGTCAGATGTCGCAGGGCGGTCCACGATTGTGCGCCCCCGCCGATCAGTCATCGAGAAGCGCCGATTGGTGAGGCGTTCCAGGATCCCGTTTGCATAGCGAATTTCGACGGTGCCGCCTTTGACGGAAACTGAGTAGCCGCCCGTGGCTTCGGTGACACCCGCAGAATTATTAAATCTGCCCTTGCTATTATTATCTCCTGCGGAATTTCTTCTTCCGAAGCCCTGGTCGCCGTTTCCACCGCCGTTTCCACCGCCGTTTCCACCGCCGTTTCCACCGCCGTTTCCACCGCCGTTTCCACCGCCGTTTCCACCGCCGTTTCCACCGCCGTTTCCACCGCCGTTTCCACCGCCGTTTCCACCGCCGTT
>NZ_JBEGHE010000054.1:0-84 GCF_040675795.1 Neorhizobium sp. LMR1-1-1.1 | reverse complement strand
TCCACCGCCACCCCTCGCAAATGCCGGGTTAGCGGTTGCAATAGTCTCCAGCGCGATGAGGCTGGCTGGTCGCGCAGCGGTATG
>NZ_JBEGHE010000053.1:0-1896 GCF_040675795.1 Neorhizobium sp. LMR1-1-1.1 | reverse complement strand
CTCGTTGTGAAGCGTCAGCCATAGCAACGCCAGCACCGCGTCGTCGATTTTGTCCTTATCGATCTCCATGAACCCAACGTTACCACGCGAGCCCCATTAAGTCCCGCGGCCCACCTCGGATGGGTACGGAAGAGGCTAGATCGAATTAACTCAACAGGAGCTGCGCGCATTTGGCTGCGGGCATTTCTGTCTGACGATTGGGGACTTCCCCTTCATCAGACAGGAGGTTTCCATGACGGAGGAACGAACCACACCGCTGCGCCAGCGGATGATCGAAAATCCGCGTCTTGCTCGGCGTCCGGCAGCCTGAACAGGTCGCCGTGCCGGAACACCGGACCGAGATCGTCCCACTCACCCTGCGCGAACCATGTCCCTGCTGCGGCGGTCCCATGCGCATCGTCGAGATATTCTGCCGCGGGTAGACACCGATGTCGCGGGCCCCACCGAGTAAGCAGGCCGCATGACATATCGCCTGTCATGCGTAGCAAAACAGCGGCTGTGCCTCGCAGACCCGGCCACGTCCGAATGCGCCTATCGTTCCCCGGCGCGCCACACGGCAGCAATCACGGCACAACCAGCAGCTTTCTCGGGAGCATCGACCGAGTTTGCTCCCTTCTCAGGCGCTATGTGCACCTTCAGCCGCCCCTCTGACGTAGCCGCTGCCACGCCCGTCCGCGCACTTTCCCCATAGGGTGATCCCAACCCCCCGCGGCTTCCTCCTTGGGAGGTTTTCCAACTCGGGTCGCGGTCGCATATCAATGCCACCGTCACGCCGCGACCCGCATCAGAAAACCTTCACCAAAGCGGACGTTCGACCGGACCGCGGCGATGGATGCCGTGACACCGCGCTGTGTAAGGCTCGGCATCACGCTCTTCTATCGATAAGGCGAACTTCCATCCGTCGCCTTATCGTAAGCTGTGTTTTCCTCGCACGTTGACCAGGCGAGATGGGTCGTTCCGAAGCTACCGCTGCAGCATTGACAGCAACAAAGCGCCATAAGCGGCCATTCAGGTGTTGTACCTCGTAGGGGTGTGATTAAGGTATGCAGGCCTTTACATGGCGAGGAACATCGTAGGTGGCACAGAATTCCCCGCCAACTGAACTACTCACATCACGTCTTCTTCTACGTGCTGCACGCACAGAGCATTCAACTTCTATCTTCAGAGAATACACTGGAAACGACTACGCTTCACGGTTTTTGCCGCGAGGCCCCCACCCATCGGTGTCTCGAACCGAAGCCGTGATCGATGCATGGGGCGAGACTAACTGGGCGGAGAACCACCGGTTTGTTTGGAGTATTATTGAGCGCCGTAGCGGGACACCGATGGGTCTCTTCCTTATGTTTTTGGAGAACGAAGGCGCGGAAATCCATTATGGACTAGGACCCGCCTTTTGGGGGAAAGGTCTCGCTACAGAAGCCGGTCTAGCCGTGATGGCCTGGGTTCGAGGGGAATCGAATTTGTCTCACGTCCACACCACATGTGCGACAGCGCACGATGAAAGCCGCCGAGTGCTGGAGAAAATTGGTCTTGTGTGCGAGCGCCCCGTTCCAGAGGCGCTGACGATGAAGGCAACCGGCGAGAAACTTGACGGTATGTTTTATGCTTGGAGGCGTAGCGAATGGCAATGCGTCGACAGCAGACTTTAGCCGTTTGACCGCCGCGAATAATTCCATGGCATCAGCTCTTCGATACGGCTCTGCCTATGGCCATTGGCGATAGCTGTGAGCGTGGCGCTCAGGTAGGCGAACGGATCGACGGCATTGAGTTTGATGAGGTGGATGGCTCCCTCTTCCGGCGCCATAGTGAAAGAGCGATCGCGATGATCGCTCTAACGGGGAGATGTCATCCATGAACGAAATTACGACGATAGGCCTCGATCTGGCCAAGAGGGTT
>NZ_JBEGHE010000052.1:0-2115 GCF_040675795.1 Neorhizobium sp. LMR1-1-1.1 | reverse complement strand
TGCGTAGCGGCAATCTAGGTGAGATTCAGCGTCAATCAGGATGAGACTCGCGCCGGGGTGTGACGGAGTGAGGGCGTAGCCCGATCGTAGTCATACCCCGGCGTGGCGCAGATTTTCGGCGTCTCATGATCGCGGTCCGTCCGGTACATTTGCGGTTTTCTGGATTGGAGAACCAGTTTGTGCCGGGTCGCCATGTAACCGATCATCAGATGAGACTCTTCATGAAGTACCGACAAGCGCATTCCGTAGAGGTCGCCGCGTCAAAAGCGTCGATCAGCCGAGCCACTGCATACCGCCTCGACAAGGAGGTGCAATTGCCATCGCAGGGCAAAGTGCCGCGAGGACGCCGCCGCCCTGACCCCTTGGTGCTGATATTCGAGACTGAAGTCGTCCCGCTGCTGAAGGCTGCTCCCGGCATCCGTGCCGTCGCCGTCTACAACGAGATGCTGCGCCGACATCCAGAACTGTCTGAAGGTATCCGCCGTACGCTTGAACGACGCATCCGGTCTTGGCGTGCTGTCCACGGCGAAGCGCAGGAAGTCATCTTCCGCCAAACGCATGAGCCGGGCCGATTGGGCCTGTCGGATTTTACCGACGCTAGCGGCCTTGGCGTGACAATTGCCGGCCGGCCGCTTGATCACCTATTTTATCACTTCCGGCTTGTCTGGTCCGGCTTCGAACATGCCCACGTCATTCTCGGCGGCGAGAGCTTTGTCGCGCTGGCCGAAGGGCTTCAAAATGCCCTGTGGTCCGTGGGCGGCACGCCGCTTTATCATAGGAGTGACAGTCTGTCGGCGGCATTCCGCAACCTTGACGCCGATGCCAAGGTCGATCTCACCCACCGATACGACCAGCTTTGCTCCCATTATCGAATGACGCCGACGCGCAACAACAAAGGCGTCGCACATGAGAACGGCTCGATCGAAAGCTCTCATGGCCATCTCAAGAGCGCTGTTCATGATGCCCTGCTGATGCGGGGGACCAAGGAATTCGACGACCTCGGCTCTTATCGCGCCTTTGTCGATGAGATCGTCAGCCGTCGCAATGCTGCCCATGGCAAGCGCATTGATGCAGAACGATCCCATCTGCAGGCGCTGCCCGAGCGCCGGACCACGGACTTCGAAGAGATTGTCGTCACGGTGTCCCGGACCGGCGGCTTCACCTTGCGCAAGGTCTTCTACACCGTGCCATCCCGCCTGATCGGCCACAGGTTACGAGTTCGCCTGTTCGACGATCGGCTGGATGTCTTCGTCGGCGGTACGCATCTGATGACGTTGCGCCGCGGACGCGGCCACCCCGACGGGCGGCACGATCAGGTCGTCAACTACCACCACGTCATCCATTCCCTGCGCAAAAAGCCGATGGCGCTCCGCGGCCTCGTATATCGCGACAAGCTCTTCCCGCGTCAGGAATACCGCAAGGCCTTCGAAGCCCTCATCGAGCATCTTCCCGACAAACAGGCTTGCAAGATCACCGTTGAGCTTCTGGCATTGGCTCATGACCGCGGTTGCGAGCGCGAACTTGCCGAAGAATTGGCCAGGACCCTGGACGCCGGCGATTTACCGGACCTGGTCGCCATGCGAACACTCTTCGGCCCGGATCCAGCCAAGCTGCCGACAGTCCATGTGCAGCTCGCATCGCTCAACGGTTATGAGGCCCTGATCGGGACGGGAGAAGCCGCATGATCAACACCCACGTGATCGACGAAGCACGGCTCGGCATCATGCTCAACGAACTTCGGCTACCGACCATCAAAATGCTGTGGCCGCAATTTGCCGAACAGGCAGACCGAGAAGGATGGCCAGCAGCTCGCTTCCTGTCGGCTATTGCCGAGCACGAGCTGGCAGAGCGTGCCAATCGCAGGATAGAACGGCATCTCGCCGAAGCGCACCTGCCGCCCGGAAAGACCTTGGACAGCTTCGCCTTTGACGCCGTACCCATGATCTCGAAGGCGCAGGTCATGGCAATTACCGCCGGCGATAGTTGGCTCGCCAAGGGAGCTAACATCCTCATGTTCGGTCCGCCCGGCGGAGGAAAGAGCCATCTCGCTGCTGCTATCGGCCTTGCGCTGATCGAGAACGGATGGCGGGTCCTCTACACCCGGACCACCGATCT
>NZ_JBEGHE010000051.1:0-2207 GCF_040675795.1 Neorhizobium sp. LMR1-1-1.1 | reverse complement strand
ATCGTGGAATGCAAATCCAATATTATATCGAGCTAGCCGAGCACTGCAGCGAGCTATTATGCCACCTGAACAACCCACAGCGAGAAAACGCATTTGGTCCATCATCAAGGTGATCTGGACAGTGTCGATTATCATTGTGGCCACCGGACTAGGCGCGGTGATCGGCTGGGAAACCCACGGAATTGTCGGTGCTATTGCCTTGGGTTTCGTCGGCCTCGTCGTTGGCATTTTCCTCAGCTCACCTACTCTACTCCTGCAAGTGCTCCCTTGAGCAAAGTGAGTTTTTCAACAGTATCCGCCAATTGCAGTCATAGGGTGAGCCAACTAAACGTATGCCCCAAAGATCAAGAAAAAGGGCACCGAATTGGAAGATTGCTACGCCGTAAAGCTCTTGGATATCTACATCGAAAATGCGGTTCGCATCTTCCGCGGAGGCTTTGGATGTGATCGCGCCGAAAATGCAATGTTCGCAACAGTGGAGTTACTACGCGAAGAGAAGAGCCTCAGACCAGAATTCTTGCGGCGCGTTGGCATTACGCTAACTAAATCAGATGTCTGGGAAACAGGTAGCAATGGTGTCCCACTTGAGCTTTTTGAATTGGCAATCCACGAACTGCGTTGGCCCGAGTTTCGTCAGTTGATCGAGGTTCGCCGTTCGCTTTTCCCGCTGGATAGCAGGCACCTCTCTCTTCTCGCAGCTTTTGATCGAGATTGGATTGATCGCGACTATTATCAGCGTTATCGCACACGCGGCGAAGAAGGTTGAAATGACTGCCTCGGGCCGAGAGCAGCCCCGCCGCCCTGACATCGAAAGCCCCGCTGCGTCTTTGGGATCGCAACGGGGCCTGCCTACTTCTAGAGCGGACGCAACAAAAGCTTGGCGGCTGGAAAACCGGAAAGACTGAGAAAGGTTCCGCGGCCCGTTAACCCGAAATCATCTCTCAGCGATCTCGCTTCTTTGGACTCGACTAAGGGAAAATTAACCGAGCTGAAAATTCCTCGTTGATTGCTCTAATCTATTAAATTCTGCTCGGACCTTCGGGACGATAGCGAAGAGGGATCTCATGAACGAGTTAGCTGAGCGCCTTGCTCAGAATACAGGAATTTCCAGTGACCGATTGATGTCCGTCTCAGGCTATCTGAAGACGAGACTGAGAAAGCAGATCGAAGAGCATCGGCCGTTAAGTTTCGTGCTTTACCGAGAGATGCGCATTTTCGAGCTGGCACTCAGTATCCGAAGCCGAAAGAGACATTAACGCGGGTATCTGTAAACCGCCGCTCACTTGCAGAATTCAGCGACGGCTGAGATGTCGCTAAGCGCCTCCTGCCAGCCCGTCGGGCGATAGCCCTTAACCTTCTCTGGCCACTCGCAGATCCCGTCGGCATTCACGTAGCCTATCCAATGTGCGTTCGTCAGGTGGTCGAACTTTAGGAAGACTGTAAGCGATGTGCTGATCCCACCGTGTCTGGATAACTCCGAATTTCCATATCAAAAGCCAACCGCCGCAGAGCGCTATGGGTCGATAGCGGACGCCTTGCTCAACGATCTGTATAATGGAGCGCCTCTTGGGCGGCTTTTTCTAAATCGCCGGAGCTGAATATCCAGCGGCCTGACAATCTCGGTCCATCAATGGTGATCCTGTAATGGCCTTTTCGTTGGTTTAGCTGTTTGCCTGAAACGTGGATGACTTCTGCTACGTGGTCCGGAATGATTGCGCCGCTTCCGACAGGGAGGTCTTCCAAAGTCCGTGGGTTAAGGCGCTTACCCTTCATTGCTAATCCAATGGCATGGAGCACCGGATAAACTGGCGTCTTCGACCACGGGACTACATCAGTGTTTCTCATCCGTTCCCCCTTATCCGAATTAAATCGCGCTAACGGCGTCGATGCTGCAAGATACGTAACATTGTTCAAAGTGAGATGCCGATGTCTGCAATCGACCGACTGCACTCAAAGGTGGGAGTTGAATTGTATAGCGGGGTAATTCCACGGCAAAAGCTTATCGATCCGGCCCTGCTTATGGCCGTTGACGATGGCAGTGAGCGTGGTGGTTAGATAGGCCAGCGGATCGACCGCATTAAGTTTGATGAGGTGGATGGCTCCCTCTTCCGGCGCCATAGTGAAAGAGCGATCGCGATGATCGCTCTAACGGGGAGATGTCATCCATGAACGAAATTACGACGATAGGCCTCGATCTGGCCAAGAGG
>NZ_JBEGHE010000050.1:0-2264 GCF_040675795.1 Neorhizobium sp. LMR1-1-1.1 | reverse complement strand
CAATCGCATCAAACAGATGCGGGGCCTAGCAACCCGATATGACCGACGTGCCGACAACTATCTCGCCGCTCTCAAACTTGCAGCGACGAGGATATGGATCGCATCAGCTAATGAGTCCGCGTCCTAGTTTAGCCAGCGCCCTGATCGTTTTCCGAATTCAAGTCCTGAGGCTTGATACCATCATCCGTCTGCTCGGTGGATGAGCCCGCGGACGACCCGACACCGCCACCATGGTCCGCCGACCAGGTTTGTGGAAGGCCAGTGTTCTTGAGCGCTTCGCTCGCCTCCCGCCAATGGCGTTCTTGCTGGCCCTCGGGCCGCCCCTCTGCCTCCCAGCGCGCGTAAGCGTCTTCACGAATTCTATCTTCGTCTGACATCTGAGGTCCTCCTGAACTCATAGGAAACGGCGGTTGACTTCGTTGCTGATCATCGGGATCGCGACGGCGGTGGCAGTAGGCAGCTTGAGCGCCCGGATCAACTGTCCTAATGCGAAAGTGACGGCGATCGTCGCGGCAATCCTGAGCCAGGCGTGCTCTTTCTCAGGCGTGAACTCGACATCGGACTGGCTATGAATAGCAACCAGCTTCTCCTTGAGATCGGCGACCTCAGCGCGCAGTCGGCGTACCTCCTCGAGGGCGGCGTTCTCTCCCATCGGCGGGCTGGTCTGTTGAGCGGGGGGTGGGTTCATTGCGTTTCTCTCCTGCCTTCTGGAAAGGCCCAACGCTCAAGCCTCCGAAAAGATGCAGGTGATCTTCGGGTGCTGACGACGGCCGCCTTCATCTGTCCTGAAGTCCCGGAACCATCACACTTGGAACATACCTCGCGGTCGACCCGTTCAATGCCCCGGGAGAATGGGAGGCAAATGCAAT
This sequence comes from Neorhizobium sp. LMR1-1-1.1, assembly GCF_040675795.1. Taxonomy (NCBI): domain Bacteria; kingdom Pseudomonadati; phylum Pseudomonadota; class Alphaproteobacteria; order Hyphomicrobiales; family Rhizobiaceae; genus Neorhizobium; species Neorhizobium sp. LMR1-1-1.1. Next base: position 1,395 of record NZ_JBEGHE010000050.1, on the reverse strand, counting down.
CCAAGGAGAAATTTCCATGCAGCGTTTCGTGGACAAGGTCGTCGTCGTAACTGGGGCTGGCTCGGGCATCGGCAAGGCGACCGCCGAGCGCTTCTTGAACGAAGGCGCGAAGGTCGCTCTGGTCGGCCGCACGAAGTCCAAGCTGGAAGACGTAGCGAAGCCGTATCCTGAAAGCCAAGTTCTCGTGATTGAAGCCGACGTATCAAACGAAGAGGATGTCAATCAGCTCGTCCTCGCGGCGTTAGAGAAGTTTGGCCGCCTAGACGTGCTGGTCAACAACGCTGGTGTGATTACCCAAGGTGATGTCGGATCGTTGTCGACGGACGATTGGCGCAAGGTCATGGCCACCGATCTCGACGGCGTTTTCTACGCCTCTCGGGCGGCCATCCCGCATCTCAAGACATCCAAAGGCTCCATCATCCACGTGGGTTCAGTATCTGGAACTGGCGGCGACTGGGGAATGGCCGCTTACAATGCGGCCAAGGGTGCGGTCACCAACCTGACCAGGGCGATGGCAATGGATCACGGCAAAGATGGCATCAGGGTGAACGCCGTTTGCCCGAGCTTCACGAAGACCGGGATGACGGAAGACATGGTAGACGATGGGAAGCTCATCGACAAATTCAATGAGCGATTTGCGCTTGAAGGTCCGGGGAAGCCCGAGGATGTCGCAGCCGTCATCGCCTTTCTGGCAAGTGAAGATGCCCGGTTTGTAACCGGGGTAAACCTTCCGGTGGATGGTGGGATGTCTGCCTCGAATGGCCAGCCCCCACAATAAGGAGAAATCGAATACCTGGGACGTTCAGCACCATCTAAATTGTTGCCTTCGACCTTGACGATCGCAAGCGGGCCGTCCGGGTATTCGAGCCTCGAGTAGCTACCAACGAAGTACGGGCGATCGAGGAAGCCGAAGACCTGGCGCGCCAGCACGCAGGTGTCGTTGTTTGGCGACGGGACGGCGATCCAGTCGATGGCGAGGAAGGCGAGCCTATCGTGGTTTTCAGCGTGGGCAGGATCGGAGTGTTCGATTGAGCCTCTAAGCAGCACCGCGAACTCATTCCCGAAACTCTGCCTTCTACTCGCGTTGCAAGCTGCAAGACGCTGATGCCGGAAAAATTGCGCTTTCGACGAAGCAAATATTTTCTGGCTACCCCACAACCAACGGTGGGTCGCACCACTTAACCAGTCGCAGCGGCCTAACCTAGATTGCCGCTGTGCAGCGGGCAGCGGCTCCTCTAGCGGACGACCGGAACAATCGATGTCGCCGAGCTGTTTAGCCTATGTGCCGCTGCACCTCCCGTAGATCTCACTTCATAGACGACTGAAAGAGCGGCGAACCAACGCTTTCATGCTGCCGTTGGATGTAAGCGCGTCAACCGCAGCACCGCGTTGCCT
>NZ_JBEGHE010000049.1:0-2421 GCF_040675795.1 Neorhizobium sp. LMR1-1-1.1 | reverse complement strand
AACAGCTTGTCGCCGGCTGCATGATCCTGCCGCATCGTCACCGGTAGCTTCAACGCCCAGCCGCGATAAAGGTCGCAGTATCGACTATAGCGATAACCATCCGGATGAAGACCGATGTATTCGTCCCTAGGATCTGCAGCGTCACATGCTTGCGCTTCAGCTCGCGGTGGACCTGCGCCCAATCTGGTTCCGGCGCGCGGCGATGTCCTATCTTCGTCCCGGCCCCCCTGTAGAGGGCCGCCTCCAGGACTGCGTCGCTGACGTCGTCACCAAGGGGCCACGACAGGCCAGCAACCGCTGCACGCCGTAGCGTCTCGCGCACCGTCGACGGCGCAGTCCCAACCCGTACCGCAATCGACTTGTGCCCAAGTCCTTGCTCAAACCGATATCTCAGTATCTCGCGGACACGCCGCATCTCCACTCTCTCCGCAGGCATTGCGTTCCTTCCTCCTCGACCTCGAGGGAAGAAACTTCACACCTGCAGAACATCCTTCAAAGATGCCTCAAAAGGGGGCGGCATCATCTCGGAACGAGGGGGCGACTATTTCTCGGAATTAGGGGGCGACATCATTTCGGAATCAGGGGGCGGGTTGCCTCGGAATTTGCAATCGACGGTCGTCTTGAAATCCTTCTGCGTTGGCTAAAGGAAGACAAGCCGGATGTTTTTGTCTGCAGCAACTGAAGTCCACTTCCTTTCCCCAAACGCAAATCTACCGCTCCGGATAGGGTGCCTCTACCTGCCGAACGGCAACTCTGCCCCAGGCCCCAAGTTCGACTACAAACTGCGCTAGTTCCGGCGGCTCCAGGAATATCTAATGAAAATTCTGGAGCCGGACGTTCTCGCCCTGCTGCTTGGCGATTTCAATGTCATGCCGACTGCATTGGGCGTTTACAAGCCGGAGCGTTGGATCGCTGACATGCTTTTGTCAAGCGAAGTGAAGATTTGCCCCCTCTTGGAGGTGCGGACAAATTCTTGGACTGCTTATGCTGCAGTTCCGAGGTTTCGGCGGTATTCGGCGGGGCCAAAGCCGCCGAGTGAGAGCTTTATGCGATGCTCATTGTACCACTGGATGTAGGAATGCAGCTGCTGCATGAAGTCGAACAGGGTCGTATTGATCCAGGTACGATTATAGAACATCTCGTTTTTCAGCCGCCCAAAGAACCCCTCGCAGGCCGAGTTGTCCGGCGAGCACCCTTTACGTGACATAGACCGGATCAGTTGAGCTCGCTGCACACGGGACAACCAGCCGGGCCAGCGATAATGGGCACCCCGGTCGGAGTGCACAATAGGTCGGTCGGGACTGCCGGTGATTGTTTCGATCGCGGCATCAAGCATCGTGTTCACGAGCTGGGGCATCTGGACGTGTGCTTACAGACCAACTGACCACAAGGTCATCGAAACAATCGATCATGGGCGACAGATACACTTTGCCTGCTGGCAGGTGGAATTCGGTGATATCGGTAAGCCACTTCTCGTTGAGCCTTGCAGCATGGAAATCACGATTGACCAAATGTTCCGGCGCAGTGTCTACACCGCCTACCATTGGTCACGACCAACTGCTCTTGCTTCATCAAGCGGCGGACCACCTTTTCGGAGACCTGTTCTCCGCCTTTGGCCAGTGCCGCATGAATGCGTCTGTAGCCGTAGCAGTTACGGTTGGTTTCGAAAAGCACGACGATGGTCTGGCGAAGATCTGCGTATCGGTCCTCGAGAGAAAGCAGAGACCGGTGATAAAAATAGGAGCTGCGGGCGAACTCAAGCAGGATGAGAAGTTCTGCTAATGGATATGTGTCTCGCAGGGCATCAACCAGCAGTGTCTTTTCCCGGTTTCCCAGGAGCCGCAGATCGATGCCCAGATCTTTTTTTACGAGTTCGTTCGCCTTCGTAAGCAAATCATGTTCGAGTTTAAGGCGCTACACATCACTGCGCAGGGCTTCAAGTTCACGCTCGAGCTCGTCTCGGCTGGCGGTTAGTGATAATTTGCGACGGCTTGTCATGGATGCAGGGACCTCACGACCAAGTTTCTGGTTCTTCCAGTCGTACAACGTCTGCCGGCTTACGCCTACCTTCTGAGCCACCACGCGGGCACTGTCACGCCTGGAGCACAGATCGATCACGGCCGTTCGCTTCTGCTGCTCCGATCTGATGGTACCGCTTGAGTTGCCGGTATGAACTCGCCGCCTGTCGCCGGGCTGATATTCATCGATCCAATCCGAAAGCTTTTGACGGCAAGGGTAGCCAAGCGCTTTAATGGTCCATGCCAGGCAACGGCCATGCTCCAGATAGTGCTCAAGATCGTGTCCCAGGGAGTGGTGTAGCTTAGACGGCCACGGCTCATCCCAGAGGGCCGGATGAGTGTCAGCTTGCTGCTGGCAGGCTGATGAGTGGATCATCGCTCATCGTAGCGATTGTCTCAAGGG
>NZ_JBEGHE010000048.1:0-2490 GCF_040675795.1 Neorhizobium sp. LMR1-1-1.1 | reverse complement strand
TGTTGGTTTCCACGCAGAACTGAGCCGGTTAGGCGCATAATTTCCATTGAGAATTGAGCCATGTGAACCTTCCCCCAACGCGGTGAGCGACGGGGGCAACGGAGTGATCCACATGGGACTTTTAAACATCATCCGTCGGATGGCGCTGCGCGAGAAGCAGTCGATCCGGGAGATCAGCCGGCGCACGGGGCTGTCACGCAACACGATCGCCAAGTATTTGAGTGCCGGCACGATCGAGCCGACGTTCACGGTTCCGGAACGACCGAGCAAGCTTGATCCTTTTGCCGACAAACTCTCTGGCTGGCTGAAGACCGAGGCCGGGAGGTCGCGCAAGCAGCGCCGAACATTGAAGCAGCTTCATGCCGATCTGATGGCTCTCGGCTTTACCGGCTCCTATGGTAGGGTCGCCGCGTTCGCTCGTGATTGGCGGACTGAGCAGCAGACAGCGGGCCGCGGCATATTCATTCCTCTGTCCTTCCGCCCAGGCGAAGCGTTCCAATTCGATTGGAGCGAAGATTATGCCGTGATAGGCGGCGAGCGCACGAAGCTGCAGGTCGCCCATATCAAGCTATCACACAGCCGGGCGTTTCTGGTCAGGGCCTACCTGCTACAAACGCACGAGATGCTCTTCGACGCTCATTGGCACGGGTTCCGCGTGTTTGGCGGTGTGCCGGGTCGCGGCATTTACGATAACATGAAAACCGCGGTCGATCGCGTCGGTCGTGGCAAGGAGCGACAGGTCAATATCCGTTTCCTCGCGATGACGAACCACTACGTCTTTGCGCCTGAGTTTTGCAATCCCGCCGCGGGTTGGGAGAAGGGCCAGATCGAGAAGAATGTCCAGGATGCCCGGCCGCGACTGTGGCAACAGATGCCGGACTTTCCTGATCTGGCGGCATTGAATGCCTGGCTGGAACAGCATTGCCAGGACCTGTGGCGCGACACAGCACACGGCACCTTGCCTGGCACGATCGCGGACGTCTGGTCCGCGGAACAGCCAGCATTGATGGCGCTCCCCGCTGCGTTTGACGGCTTCGTCGAGCAGGGCAAACGTGTCTCTCCGACATGCCTGATCACCTTCGAGCGGAACCGCTATAGCGTGCCTGCATCGTTTGCGAACCGGCCTGTCAGCTTGCGAATCTATCCCGAGCGACTGGTCGTTGCGGCCGAGGGTAATGTCCTATGCGAACATCCGAGGGTGATTGAGCGCAGCCACGACAAACCGCCGCGGACGATTTACGACTGGCGGCATTACCTTGCCGTCATTCAGCGCAAGCCCGGTGCCCTGCGCAATGGTGCGCCATTCCTGGAATTGCCGCTGGCCTTTCGACAGTTGCAGGACCAGATGCTGCGTCGCCTGGGCGGCGATCGTGAGATGGCCGATATCCTTGCTCTGGTGCTTCATCACGACGAACAGGTCGTCGTCAGGGCTGTGGAGCTGGCTCTGGATCAAGGCGTCGCGACCAAGACGCATGTGCTGAACCTGCTGCATCGTCTGATCGATGGGAAGACGACTGACGGCCCTGACATCGACACGCCACAGGCGCTGACCTTGTTGCGTGAACCCAAGGCCAACGTCGAACGCTACGATGGCTTGCGTGTCCGGATCGTGGGAGGTCGCCATGCGTCATGATCCCGCAAGTGCCGCCGTCGTCATCATGCTGCGGAGCCTGAAGATGTATGGCATGGCCCAAGCCGTCACAGACCTGATTGAGCAAGGGGCTCCAGCTTTTGATGCGGCCGTGCCGATCCTGTCCCAGTTGCTGAAAGCCGAGATGGCCGAACGTGAGGTTCGCTCGATTGCCTATCACATGAAGGCTGCTCGCTTCCCAGCCTATAAGGACATCTCCGGGTTCGACTTCGCCGCCAGCGAAATCAACGAAGCGACGGTGCGCCAACTGCACCGATGCGAGTTCATGGACGGGGCGCAGAATATCGTGCTCGTCGGTGGGCCGGGCACAGGAAAAACACATGTCGCGACTGCCCTTGGGGTCCAGGCGATCGAGCATCACCGCCGGAAGGTCCGCTTCTTCTCGACCATCGAATTGGTCAATGCGCTCGAACAGGAGAAGGCCAAAGGCAAGGCAGGACAGATCGCTGAGACCCTGGTTCGCCTCGATCTCCTGATCCTCGATGAATTGGGATACCTTCCGTTCAGTGCCTCAGGGGGAGCGTTGCTCTTCCACCTGCTAAGCAAGCTCTACGAGCGCACCAGCGTCATTATCACGACCAACCTCAGCTTCAGCGAATGGGCAACCGTCTTCGGTGATGCCAAGATGACCACGGCTTTGCTCGATCGCCTGACCCACCGTTGCCATATCCTGGAAACAGGAAACGACAGCTTCCGCTTCAAGGCCAGCTCGGCCGCAGCAGCTCAGAAGAGAGGAGAAAAGGCCAATCCCTTGACCAAAGCCTGATCAGAAAACCATACTCAGAGGTGGCTCACTTCTCGGTGGAAAAACCGGCTCAGTTCCGCGTGGAAACCAACAC